>JAGPCY010000013.1 GCA_018057825.1 Kofleriaceae bacterium
GAAAGAACAACTCAGCCGATCTCGCGGCCGATCCATCCCGGCTGGCGGCGTTGCTCGTCGGTTTCACACCGAGAGTGTGCGCCGCTCCTCGCGCCTTGCCATCCGGGCGCCTCGACCGCGATCTTCGCCCGACTTGTTCATTCGCGGGCCCTAAGCGATGCGTTCGTCGCTCGCCGAGGCCGTCCGCGGCGCGGGGGTTACGTCACGGAGGTGGCGGCGCGCAGTCGCTCTTCGTCCAGGTGCAGTCGGGGGCGACGCAGTTGAGCGCCATGCACTTCTCGAGCTTGTCGTCGCTGCAGTTGGGCACGGTGATCGGCTCGAGGAGGATGCCGCCGTCGCGACAGACCGTCGTCTCATCGGGGATCTGCCCGACCGCGCAGATCTCCTCGATCGGTAGGGCCTCGTCGACCAGGTGCTTGCGGCAGGTCTCGGCCTCCTCGGCGGTGTCGACGTGGAAGATGACCTCGCGGCCATCGCAGTCCTCATCCACCACCCAGACCGAGTAGGCGTACTTCCCGCTCTGGCATTCATCGCCCGGACCGCCGGCCGGCTCGCCGGGGCACAGCAGCGTGTCCATGTTGCACTCGCCGCCGCTGCCCGGACAGTAGTAGTTGTGGATGCCGCCGGGGCAACACGGTAGGCCCGGCAGGCCGCAGTCGTCCTGGCAGAACTGTTCGTCGGCGTAGATGCCGGCGCAGGCGAAGCCGTCGCCGCAGTACTTGGAGCCGCCCGGCACCGAGCAGCAATCGTCGCCGTAGCTGTCGCACGCGACGCAGGTCCCGTCGTTGCACGTCAAGCCCTCGTCGCAGGCACTCGACCAGAAGCTCGTGCGACATGGGTTGTCCTCGGTGCCGGCGCCGGGCGGGTCGGTCTTGCAGGCGGCGAGGGAGATGAGGAGGGCGAGGCTCTGGATCAGGAGGTAGGAGCGCATGGTGCGTTGACCTTTCGCGAGGAGAGGACCGGGTTAGCGGCGCGCACAGGCGCTGGCCGGTTGGACGACCAGCTCGATGGGGCGGGCGATGCCGCCGGCGGCCGCGGTCACGGCGACGGTGCCGACGAAACCGGCGCCGACGTGGGCGGTCACGCGGGCGACGCGCTGCCCGGGGCGGACGATGATGTGCTTGGGCAGGTGCACGGCGTCGTGATCGGCGCTGCCGAGCTCGACCGCGGCGCCGGAGCCGCGCGCGGCGTCGGTCAGCGTGACCTCGAGGATCCGCGTGGTGCGCTCGCGCCCCGAGCAGATCGTCGTGCGGCTGGGATCGCGGAAGCCCGCCAGCGGCGGCTGGGCCACGCCGCCGAACAGCTCGAGGCGATCGACGGCGACGCGCAGCGTGCCCCAGGTGCCGGTGGCGTCGAGGGACCCGGGCCCCACGAGGCGGAGCCAGGCGTTGCCGTCGGCGTGGGTGGCGAGGCCGGGCACCGGCGTGGCCATCATGATCAGGCGGCCGGTGAGCTGTTGCAGGCGCTCACCAGCGCCGAGGTCGACGCCGGGATCGTAGCGGTCGTCGATGGTGTACTCGATGTGCCCGTCGCGCAGGAGCGCGCCGCGCAGGTGCACGGTGATCGGCAGCGCGAGGCCGAGATCGGCGGCCGACAGCGTGACGTCGAGGGAGTCGGGCAGCTTGCGGACCGCGCGCGTGCCCGACGACGTGCGAGGGCCGGTGCCGAGATCGACGGTGGCCGAGCCGACCGTCACGGTGGCACCGGAGCTGAAGTCAGCGATGACATCGGCGCGCGTGGGCGACGCGGCGGCGCTTGCCAGGATGGCGGTGACGACGACGAGGGTGGGTTTCATCGCCCCTTCCGAGTGGCGTGGTCGGGGGGCGTTACATGGCAGGGAGCGGCAACCGACGAGGCGCGGTCGCACCGCGCCCCGCGCAGCGAGCGAGCGCGGTCGGCGTGAGGAGCCGAGACCGAGACCGAGACCGAGGCCGAGACCGAGGCCGAGTCCGAGTCCGAGGCGAGGCGGAGGCGGAGACCGAGACCGAGGCGGAGGGCTCAGCGACGACGGCGGCGCCGGAGCACCAGGGCCAGGCCGAGGCCGAGGGCGACCGCGCCGCCCAGGCCGCCGCGGCTGGTGGTGCAGGCGTAGTAGCTGCCGCGAGGATCGTCGCCGGGCAGCTCATCTTCGCCGACGCCGACGCCGGACAGCGGGACGAAGGTCGCGGCGGCGCCCTGGCCGAGCTCGAGGGTCGCGGTCTTGTCGCCCGACGTCGTCGGCCGCATCACGACGATGAAGGTGGCGGCGCCTCCGGGCGCGATCGTGACCGGCAGGCTGGCGCCGACGTCGGGTGTGGCGACGAACTGGGCGGCGTCGGCGCCGGTGACGGTCAGGCGATCGATCGCGACCTCCGCGGCGTCGCAGTTGTCGACCCGCACGATCCGCGCGATCGAGGCCTCGTCGACCACGACGCCGCCGAAGTCGACCGCGTTCGGGCTGGCGGCGACGCCGCTGGCCACGCCGGTGGCCGACAGCTCGACGGTGACCGGGGGCAGCCCGGCCAGGCCGGCGGTGACCGTGAGGGTGCCGGTGGACGGGCCGACCGGGGGAGCGGCGGTGACCGCGAAGGTGACCGGTGCGAGGCCGCCCGGCGGCAGCGGCGCGGGCAAGGTGGCCGGCTCGACCACCGCGACCTCGAACCCGGCGCCGGTGATCGCCAGGTCGGTGAGCGTGGTCGTGCCCGAGCCGGGGTTGACCGCGAGGAACTCCTGGCTTCGCGACTGGCCGACGCAGATCGTGCCGAAGTCGACCGCGGTGCTCGGCGTGAGCGCGAGGTCGGCGGTGCGGGCCGGGCCGACCAGATCGATCGTGCGGACGCCGTCGGCGAAGGGCAGCGTGACCTGGCCGGCGATGTCCTGATCGGCCTCGGCCGCGGTCGGCGCGAAGGTCACGTCGATCGTGGCGCTCTCGCCCGCTGGGATGCTGCTGTCGGAGAGCGCGCCCAGAGTGAAGCCGACGCCGGTGATGGTCGGGGTGCCGAAGACGAGGGGCGCGGTGCCGCTGTTGGTGAGCCGCAGGGTCTCGGTCGCCGACTCGCCGACGAACACCTCAGGGAACGCCAGCGGGCTCGGCGTGACCGTCAGGTCCGACTGGATGCCGGTGCAGGTCAGGGCGATCACGACCGGCGAGGTCGGCGCGGTGGTGGTGAGCGTGAGGGTCGCGGCCAGCGCACCAGCGGCCGGTGGCGTGCAGCGAAGGCTCCAGACGTAGTCGGAGCCGGCCGGCAGCGGGTTGTCGCCGGCCGGGCCCACCGAGAACGCCGCGGCGTCGGGACCGGTCAGGGTCGCGTCGGAGACGTCGATCGGCTCGGCGCCGACGTTGCGCAGGATCGCCGAGCGGTCCGAGCTGCTGGTCCCGACCACGACCTCGCCGAAGGCCAGGGTGCCGTCGGTCGGCGCGATGACCTGCTGGGCCAGCGGCGGGGCGATGCCCGTGCCGCTCACGGTCGATACCAGCGGCGCGCGAAACTCGAAGTTGGCCTGGATCGCGCAGCTCTGCGGGCCGGCGAAGCTGGGCGTGAAGGTGACCGAGAAGGTCGCCGGTTGGCTATCGCACGGCGCCCGCCGTCGCGGGTCCATTTCGCAGTAGCGGTAGACGTTGTACGGGAACGCGAGGCTGCTGGTGTCGACGGTGAACGCGGCGCAGCTCGAGGTGATCGAGGTGAGGAAGTCGTCCTCGTCGATCGCCGCGGTGATGAGGAAGTTGCGCGCGCCGGAGCTGCCGCCGACCGTGACCGCGCCGAAGTCGTAGGCCAGCGGCGACATCGACATCGCGGCCTCGCGGCTGCCCAGCTCGGGGGACCGACCGCAGCCGATCAGGAGCGCGAGCACGAGCAGGCGTCTCATCGTCATAGGCGAGCCTCTGCGGCCACCGCGGGCGCGAGCAGCCAGCGATCGATGTCATCGGCGCGGGTGACCATGTACTCGGCGCCGACCTCGAGGGACATGCGCAGCCGCGGCGACAGGTGGTACTCGAGGCCGCCGGCGGCCCGGGCGCCGATCCGCGCGCCGTCGTCGAAGAACACCGGGACGCCGAGCCCGACGATCGGCCGCAGCCGGCCGCGGCCGAAGCCGAGGTGGACGCCGCCGTAGGCGCCGAAGGTGGGGCCGACGATCGCGCCGAGATCGACGGCGACCGGGCCGAGGCCGAGCACGCCGCCGAGGAGCCCTCCGGCGCCGCGGCCAGCGCCGTCGATCACGACCGCGCCGCGGACACCGAACCGGCCGGCGCGGCGCGCGCGCTCGACCGGAGCGGGCGCGTCGACCGGTGGGCCGTCGATGGGCGGGGCGTCGATCGGCGGTGGCGCGACCGCGGTCCGCGACAGGACCAAGGCGACCTCGACCACCTCGCCGACCCGGACCGTGGCGCGGGTGGTCGCGACGTCGTGATCGGCGGCGCGGGCCCGGACGTCGATCGCGCCGGGGCGGGCGCGCCAGGTCGGCAAGGCGTCGACGGGCTCCCACCGGCCGTCGTCGAGCTGGATCTCGGCGGCGCTCGGCGTCGTGCGGATCGCGAGCTGGCCGAGCTGGCGATCGAGCTCGGCGAGCAGGGTCTTGGCCTCCTTGGCCAGGGCGCCGGTGGCGTCGGGCGAGGCGAGGAAGCGCGCGTAGGCGTTGGCGGCGGCGGCGGTGTGGCCGAGCTCGCGCTCGGCGCTGCCGATGTTGAGGAGGATCTTGGGCGACGGGAACTTCGCGTAGGCCGACAGGAACAGCTCGAGGGCGCCGGCCGGATCGCGGGCCTCCTGCAGCAGGCGGTTACCCTCGCGGACCAGGGCGCGCGCCTCGCGACGAGCGGCCTCGTCCTCGGCGTGGGCGGGCGCGATCGCGACGAGCAGCGCGGCACCCGCGACGGCGACGGACAGCCGGTTCACAGGTCGCTCGGATCGACGACCGGGCCGGAGCGCGGGCGGGTCGGCTTGGTCGGGCGCGGCTTGGTCGAGCGCGGCTTGGTCGGGCGCGGCGGCGTCGCGACCGGCGGGGCGGCCGGCGCGGGCTCGACGGGCGTCGGGGCGACGGCGGGTGCAGGCTCGACGGGGGCCGGGGCGACCGGCGCAGGCTCGACGGGCGTCGGGGCGACGGCGGGTGCAGGCTCGACGGGCGGGGCGACGACCGGCGGGGGCTCGACGGGCCTCGAGGGCGCGGCCGGCGTCGCCGACGGACTCGCCGGACGGTTTGCCGCGACCTCACCGCCGCCGCCGAGGGCGATCGCGAGCGCGACCGCGGCCCCGGTCGCGACCAGGCCGGCGGCCGCCGCGATCGGCCAGCGGCGCCGGGGCTGCAGCTCGACCGCGATCGAGGTCTGACCGCTGGCGCCACCGAGCGTGGTCGGCTGCGGCACGCCGGTGATCGGGCGCACCGGCGCCATCGTCGCGGCGAGGGTTGGCGCCATCGCCGGGCCGACCGCCGCGATCGGCAGATGATCGAGGTGCTCGAGGACCGCGCGGGCGCTGGCCGGTCGATCGTCGGGGCGCTTGGCCAGGAGCGCCATGATCAGCGCCGCCAGAGCCGGCGACAACGCGGCTCGCTCCGCGATCGGCGCCGGGGTCGAGAACAGGTGCGCGGCGATGACCTCGCCGGGCCCGTCGGCGACGAAGGGCGGCTGGCCACACGCCGCCTGATAGAGGATGCAGCCGAGGGAGTACAGATCGGCGCGGTGATCGATGTGGCCGGCGCCGCGGCACTGCTCGGGCGACATGAACATCGGCGTGCCGAGGATCGCGCCGGTGGTCGTGTGGCTCGCGCCGGCGCCGGGGTCGGCCAGCTTGGCGATGCCGAAGTCGAGGAGCTTGGGGCGCCAGCCGGTGGGCCGCTCGGGATCGGCGACCAGCATGACGTTGTCGGGCTTGAGGTCGCGATGGATGACGCCGCCGTCGTGGGCGGCCGACAGCGCGCCCGCGATCTGCCGCGCCAGCTCGATCAGCTCGGCCTCGCCCATGAGCGCCCGCGCCAGGCGCTGGCTCAGGGTCTCACCGGCGACGAACTCCATGACGATGAAGGCCTGGCCGTCGGGCAGGTGGCCGAAGTCGTAGATCTCGACGATGTTGGGGTGGCGCAGGGCCGAGGTGATGCGGGCCTCGTTGAAGAACCGGGCCACCACGTCGCGGGCGTGGGAGAACTGCGGCAGCAGCACCTTGACCGCCGCCGGTCGGCCGAGCAGCGCGTGCTCGGCGCGGTACACGGCGCCCATACCACCCTGGCTGAGCTGGCCGGTGATGCGGTGGTTGCCGACGAGAGTGCCGAGCACGACCCCGCGAGGATCCGACCCCGCCGACGGAGTGTCAAGGTAGGGAAACGTGCGGTCGAGCACGCCAGCCGGCCGGCGCTCGGCGGGTTCGGCGCTACACTCGCCAGCCGATGACCGCCGCGACCGACGTTGGCCTGGTCGGCGCGACCATCGCCGACCGCTACGAGCTGGTCGAGCTCCTCGGGCGCGGCGGGATGGGCGACGTGTACCGGGCCCTCGACCGCGAGCTCGACGACGCGGTCGCGCTCAAGATCGTGCGCGACGAGGTCGCTCGTATCCCCGGCGTGCTCGCGCGGTTCCGGGCCGAGGTCAAGCTGGCGCGCCGGGTCACCCACAACAACGTCGCGCGGACCTTCGAGCTCGGCCACGCCGACGGCCTGACCTTCTTCACGATGGAGCTGGTGCAGGGGGTGTCGCTGGCCGATCGGCTGACCCGCGGCGCCATCCCGGTCGGTGAGGCCCTGGCGGTCGCGGCGGCGCTGTGCGACGCGCTGGCGGCGGCCCACGCAGTCGGCGTGATCCACCGCGATCTCAAGCCGGCCAACGTGCTCCTGGCCGACGACGGGCGGGTGGTCTTGACCGACTTCGGGGTCGCGACCCTGGTCGCCGCCGACGACGTCGTGTCGAGCGGCACGCCGCGCTACATGGCGCCCGAGCAGGCCCGCGGCGAGGCCGCGACGCCCGCGGTCGACGTCTACGCCCTCGGCCTGGTGCTGTACGAGATGGTCACCGGGACGCCGGCGTTCGTCGGCGGCGTCGGCACGGTCCTCGACGCCAAGCAGGATCCGAGCTGGGCGCCGACCGGGCTGGCCGCGATCGAGCCCGGCCTGCGCGCGATCATCGCCCGGGCGATCGCGGTCGCGCCCGCCGAGCGCTGGCCCGACGTCGGTCGGCTGGCGCAGGCGCTGGGCGCCGAGCCTCAGGTCGCGTCGTCGGGGGCGAGCCGGGTCGGCGCGGCCAGCGGCCGCGACCTGCCGACCGCGGTGATCTTGCCGCCGCGCGCCGATGGCGACGCCGGCTATCTGATCTACGGACTCCAGGACGAGCTCCTGCGCCGGCTGTCGCGCCGGGCGCGGCTGCGACTCCTGCGCCGCGGTCAGCCCGAGGGCACGCCCGGCGTCGTCAACGTCGAGCTGGCCGGCGGCGAGCGCGCGACCATCACCGCCTGGGTGGCCGGCCGCGCCGACCTCGTCACCGTGACCGCGCCCCTCGAGGTCGACGCGCTGGTCGCCGCCGCCGAGCTGGCCAGCCGGCTGGTGGCGACCACGGTCGGTGCCGGCGCCGAGCGTGGCGTCGACGATCCGCCGTTGCCGGCCGCGGCCCGCGGCCTCCTGTGGCGCGGGCGCGATCTCGGTCGGATCGACGGGGTGTCCCGGCTCGCCGCTCACGCTGAGTTCGCGGCCGCCGCGGCCCTGGCGCCGCGCGACCCGCGCATCATGGCTGGGCTGGCGATCGGCGAGGTCCGCGCCGCGTTCTTCTCCGAGCCGACCGATCCGCAGCAGATGGTGCGGGCCGAGGCCTACGCCACCGCCGCGATCACCGCCGCGCCCCACGAGGCCGAGGCCCAGCTCGCCTACGGTCGGGTCCGGTTCCACTCGGGCGACGCGGTCGCCGCCGCCGGGCACTTCCGCGCCGCGATCGCGCGCGCGCCGTACCTGGCCGAGGCCCACGAGTGGTTGGGCCGGCTGCTCCTCGAGGCCGGCTTCCTGGTCGACGGCATGGCCCGGGTCCGCGACGTCCTCGACATGGATCCCGGCCTGGAGATGCCGCGCTGGGACCTGGCCCGGGCCTACGCCCTCGAGGGGCAGTGGGCCGAGTACGAGGCCCACGTCGCCGAGCTCGAGCGCCGCGGCGCCAGCCTGGCGGTCCGCTACGCCAGCCGGCTGCGCACGGCAGGGTGGCGCGGCGACCTGGCCGAGGTCGCCATGATCCGACGGGAGATCGATCGTTCGGCCGCTGGTCCGCTGTTCGAGCGCAACCTGATCCTGGCGGTGACCGACGCGATGCTCCACGGCCAGTGGGCGGCGATGCGCGATCGCGTCGTCGCGACCATCACCGCGTCCGGCGCCGGCAGCTCGCGCCGCCGCGCCTTCCTCGGTCAGCTCGTGGCCGAGGCGTCGGCCGGGTTCGGCGACCTCGACACCGCGGCGACGATGCTGGCCTTCGCCGTCGAGCACGGGCTGATCGATCGCCACTGGCTCGAGCGCTGCCCGTCGCTGGCGCGGCTGCGCGGCGATCCGCGGTACCCGCCGCTCCACCGGGTCGTGGTCGAGCGCGCCGACGCCATCCTCGACGCGCTGTACGGCGATCACGCCGCGCGGGCCACCGCCGACACGCTGCTGGTCTCGACCGATCGATCGTGAGCCCGCGTCGCGTTGCCGCGCGGTCCGGTCTCCGCCAGGATGGGGCCATGTCTACGCCCGACTGGACCGCGCGCGCGACCAGCGCCGCCGAGGCCATCGCCGCCATCCGCCCCGGGGCCCAGGTGTTCTTGCACGGCGCCGCCGCCACCCCGACCCCGCTGGTCGACGCCCTGGTCGCTCGCACCGACCTGACCGACGTCCAGGTCTTCCACCTGCACACCACCGGCACCGCGCCGCTGTTCGAGCCGACGGTGTCGTCGTGGCTGCGCTCGGTGTCGTTCTTCGTCGGCGCCGACGCGCGGGCCGCGGTCGCCGAGGGCCGGGCCGACTTCATCCCGGTGTTCCTGTCGGACATCCCCGGGCTCCTGACCGGCGGCACGGTCCGCCTCGACGTCGCCCTGGTGCAGGTGTCGCCGCCCGACCGACACGGCCTGTGCTCGCTCGGCACCTCGTGCGACGTGGCCCGGGCCGCGGTCGACAGCGCCGCGATCGTGATCGCCGAGATCAACCACCGCATGCCGCGGACCCTCGGCAACACCGCGCTGCCCCTCGACCGGATCCACGCCTTCGTCGCCACCGATCGGCCGCTGGCCCGCCACGATCCCGAGCCGCCGTCGCCGGTGATCGATCGCATCGGCGAGCTGGTGGCGGCCCTGGTCGAGGACGGCGCGACGTTGCAGACCGGCATCGGCGCGATCCCCGACGCGGTCCTGGCCCGGCTGGGCAACCACCACGACCTCGGGGTCCACACCGAGATGTTCTCCGATGGCGTCGTCCCCCTGGTCGAGGCCGGGGTCATCACCAACCGCGCCAAGGCGGTCCACCCCGGGCGCTCGGTGACGTCGTTCGTGATGGGCACGCCGCGGCTGTACGACTTCATCGACGACAACCCCGCGGTCGAGTTCCACGCCTGCGATCGCACCAACGACACCGCGCTCATCAGGAAGAACCCCAAGGTCACCGCGATCAACTCGGCCCTGGCGATCGATCTGTCCGGCCAGGTGTGCGCCGACTCGCTGGGCCACAAGATCTACTCGGGCATCGGCGGGCAGATGGACTTCCTGCGCGGCGCGGCGCTGTCGTGCGGCGGCAAGCCGATCATCGCGCTGCCGTCGACGGCGGCCGGCGGCCAGGTGTCGCGGATCGCGGTCGAACTCGCGGTCGGAGCCGGGGTCGTCACGACCCGCGGCCACGTCCACTGGGTCGTAACCGAATACGGCGCCCGCAACCTCCACGGCCTGTCGCTGCGCCAGCGGGGTCAGGCGTTGATCGAGCTGGCCCACCCCGATCACCGCGGCGAGCTGCGCCGGACGCTGGCCCAGATCCGTCACTTCCCGCTGGCGTGAGCGGCGGCCCCCAGGGCCCTCAAAACGGCGACGAGTACACGGTCCCGCTCCACCGACCGACCACCGGCGCGCCGTCGCGAACCGCGGCCTGGGTCAGCTCGAGGGTGCCGCCGACCAGGGTGCCGATGATCTCGCCGACGCCGGTCGTGGGGTCGAAGCGGAACAGGAACGACGAGAAGATCGGGATCGGCCGCGGCGGCCCGGGGGCGAAGGCCGCCGGCGGGACCTGGACCACAGCGACCAGCACCTCGGTCGGCGCGACCAGGGCGAAGAGCTGAACCTCGACCGCGCCGCCGTCGCCCAGCTTGGCGTTCGAGCCGATCCGCGACGCGGTGACCAGGACGCCGCCCAGGGTGCCGGTCAAGGTGCCGGTGCCGGCGGCGAACACGTCGGGCGGGTCGGCGGTCTTGAAGGTGGTCGAGAAGGTCGCGGCCATCGGGCCGAGCTCGATGAAGCAGAACGACGCGCGCAGCGCGCGGGTCCACGGCGGCGCGTTGGCGATGGTCGGCGCGACCTGGCGCGGGCGCTCGCGGAAGAACCGCCGCAGCTCGTCGATCGCGGCCGGCACGTCCTGGCCGGCCGCGAAGGGGTCGTTGCCGATGCGCGGCAGGAGCAGGGCCGCGAGCTGATCGATGGCCGCGACCCGCGCCGGGGCGTCCCACACCTGATCGAGGAGCTGCTGCATGCGCGCCAGGTAGCGGGCCCGGGTCTCGGGCAGGAGGTACAGGCGCCGGGCCAGGACCCCGTTGGCCATGACGACGCTGTCGGGCGGGGTCGCGGGCGCCGGCTGGGCCACGCCGTCGACGCCCCAGGGCAGGAAGTGGAGACGGGCGCTGCCGGGCTCGCGGTAGACGAAGAAGTTGTTGGTGTTGCCGGCGTAGCCGTCGCCGTGACCGAGCAAGGTCTCCATGGCCCAGAAGGTCAGGAACTCCTCGACGTCGACCACCGGGGCCAGGGCGGCCAGGAGCTGGGCGTCGGGGACGGCGACGGCGGCGGCCAGGGCCTCGAGGTCGCTGCGATCGGGGTTGGCCTCGTCGGTCTTGGGCTCGAAGGTCGCCAGCCACCCGGTCCGGAAGTCGGACAGCGTGCCCTCGTAGAGCCGGCCGTCGGCGCTGGCGAAGTGGCGGGCCAGGAACCGCTTGTTCACCGACTCGACGTTGGTGAAGACGCCGAGGTCGCGGCCGTTGACGGTGACGTGGGCGAGGTTGCAGCGCGGCGCCGGCAGCCCGGCGGCGCTGAACAGATCGTAGGCCAGACACTGGCGGAGGAAGCTCGGGTCCTGGCGGTTGTTGTTGAGGGTCAGACCACGCACGCCCGCGACCTCCTGATCGGCGATGACCTCGTCGAACTTGAGCTTGAGCGATGGCTTGTCGTCGTCGAGAGAGCCGAGGAAGCCCTTCTTGCGCACCGCGACCTGCTCGAGGCGCTGGCCGTCGACGGTGACGGTAGCCATCCGCGCGGTGAACGGGCTGCCGAAGGGCGCGTCCTGGCAGTCGGCGCCGACCAGGGTGTCGCCCGGGCGGGTCTGGGTCCGGATCGCGTCCCAGTCGGCGGCCGGCAGCTCGATCGCGACCTCGACGACGTGATCGCGGGCGAACAGCGCGGCGCTGAGATCCGGGGCGTCCGGGCTGGCGTCGACCAGGCCGCCGTCGGGCTCGGCGGCGCCAGGATCGTCGGCGCAGGCGGTCATGACCAGGAGCGTGGCCAGGACGGCCAGCGGAGAGCGCGAGCGAACCATCGCCGGACGGAGAGCAACCGGTGTGCCTGGCCAAGCGCTCGAGATCACGGTGGTGGGTCCCTTCGTTCGACGTGGAGATCGGCGACGCCGTCGCGAATCCCGCCAGGCGCGCCGCGACTGCGCGTCAATACGGCGTCATGCCCGCGCAGTCGAGGTGGTCGCCGGCGGTCGTGCCGAGGATCGCGACGTAGCGCTGGTAGAAGCCCAGGCGATCGGCGACCTGGGGCGGGGTCGGGCGCCCACACTCGAGGCCGCCGTTGATGATGTTGACGGTCAGGCCGAACCCGGGCTGACGACCCGCGGCGAGGTCGGCCGGCGACGGCGTGAAGCCCCCGGTCATGACCGCGTGACACGACGGCTTGGGCGACTGCGGCGTCATCCAGAACCACAGCGCGGTGGTGAAGGCCAGGGTCGGATCGGCCTCGAGCAGCTCGGGCTGGGCCAGGAGCGGGGCGCCCAGCGCGACCCCGGCCTGACCGTAGTTGTAGTTGTACGAGAGCTGGATCGGCCCGCGCCCGAAGTACTTCTTGCCCGGCGCGCACGGCCACTCGGTCGAGGCCACGCAGTAGTCGGGGAGCTGGGCCGGCGCGACCGTCCCGCCCTCGGTGACCCAGCACAGGCCCCAGGCGTACGGGCCGTCGGGCGCGGTGGCCCAGCCGCCGGTGGTCTCGTGGGAGATGTTGGCGAGGAACGCGGCGACCTCGCGGCGTCGCTCGGCGTCGGTGCCGGTGGCGGCGAAGGCTGGAAACCGCGCGGCCGCGGCCAGGAACGCGTCGTAGGTGTAGAAGGCGCCGCGACACGGCGGAGTGCCGCGGTGCACGAACAGCTCGTCGAAGCGGGCGCGCGGGATCAGCTCGGCCAGGGCCGCGGCGCCGCCGTCGTCGGGCGGCGCGTCGGGTCCGGGGCCGCCGTCGTCGACCGCGCCGTCGCCGGGAGGATCGCCGTCGACCGGGGCGGGCGTGGCGCCGCCGCAGGCCAGCGCGCCGAGGAGCCA
This sequence comes from Kofleriaceae bacterium, assembly GCA_018057825.1. Taxonomy (GTDB): domain Bacteria; phylum Myxococcota_A; class Polyangia; order Haliangiales; family Haliangiaceae; genus UBA2376. The sequence continues at coordinate 12,686 of JAGPCY010000013.1, forward strand.
GGGGAGGAGCGTGCGGCGCATCCGGCGAGCGTACCGCCGTGGGCTCCGGGCCGGCGCGGTCGGCGATGACAGCCGCTGACCCGGCGCCGCGAGCGGTCGCGGGCGTGGTGGGCCGGTGGGGACCGCGTCGCGGCGGCGGTCACGCCGCGCGATACATGACGTCGGTGCGCAGGACGTGCTTCTCGCCGGCCGTGACCTCGTCGCCGGCGTGCCACAGGTGATGCTGGAACCACAGCGCGCCGCCGCGGCGCGGGACGATCGCGCGGCCGTGGTGCGGGAAGCTGGTCGCGCCCCCGGTGCAGCCCTCGTCGAGGTAGAGCAGCAGGGTCAAGAGGCTGCGCTCGCGGTCGTCGCGCACGAAGGCGCCGTCGTAGTGCGGCGCGAAGCGATGGCCCGGGCGGTAGCGGTAGCCGCGGAAGCGCTCGTTCAAGCCGACCGCGGTCGACTCACACAAGGTCGCCGGCACCAGCGGCGCGACCAGGGCCCACAGCGTCGCGGCCAGCTCGCGATCGTCGAACATCACGCGCTCGTTGTTGCGGACGTCGGGCATCATCACCATGCCGCGATGGGTGGTGACCGGGGCCGCGGCCGGGCCGAGGGCGGTGATGCGCGCGATCAGCGCCGCGCAGGTGGCGGCCGGTACGAGCTCGGCGATCCACACCGCGAGCGGGGCGCTGTGATCGAGGCTGTCGCCGGGTAGGTACGGGCGGCCGCGGCCGGGCAGGACGATCTCGCTCGTCGGGCTCATGTCGTTAGTGTCGCATGGACACAATAAAACGCAAGCCCGAGGATCGGGCCTCCCCGTCAGGCGCGACCGTAGACCGGCACCAGGGCGCCCGAGGTGACGGCGTTGCTCGGGCTGGCCAGGTAGCCGATCGTCGCGGCTAGCTCGGCGGGCTTGGGCCAGCGGGTGAAGTCGGCGTCGGGCATGGCGGCGCGGTTGGCCGGCGTGTCGATGATCGACGGCACGATCGCGTTCACGAACACGCCGTCGGCGGCGAGCTCGGCGGCGGCGCCCTGGGTGATCGCGACCACCGCGGCCTTGCTGGCGCTGTAGGCGATCAGGCCGGCGGTCGGCACCAGGGCCGGGCGCGCCGCGACGTTGACGATCCGACCGCCGCGGCCGCGCAGCGCGCGCGCGGCCTCGCGGGTGGCGAGGAAGCAGGTGCGCGCGTTCATCGCGATCATGCGATCGAAGTCGGCGGCGGTGGTGTCGACCAGCGCCGCGCCGGTGTAGCCGCCGACCAGGTGGATCGAGGCCCACAGGGTCGGCACGCTGGCGAAGAAGCCGGCCAGCGCGGCCTCGCTGCCGCCGTCGACGTCGACGGTCAGCTCGACCCGCGGGTGGGCCAGCCAGGTGGCGTGGGCCGGGCGCTCGCGCTCGACCAGCGGCGCGAACACCCGCGCGCCGGCGGCGACCAGGTGCTCGACGACGGCGCTGCCGAGGCCGCCGCTGGCGCCGGTGACGATGACGTGACGATCGGTCAGGGACAGGTCCATGGGGCGATTGTCGCACGAGCCCGCGGGTCGCCCTCGGCCTCGGTCTCGGTCTCCGCCTCCGTCTCCGCCTCGGTCTCGCTCTCGGTCTCGCTCTCGGCCTCGGTCTCGGTCTCGGCCTCGGCCTCGGCCTCGGCCTCGGTCTCGGTCTCGGTCTCGGCCTCGGCCTCGGTCTCGGTCTCGGTCTCGGTCTCGGTCTCGGCCTCGGCCTCGGTCTCGGCCTCGGTCTCGGTCTCGGCCTCGGTCTCGGTCTCGGTCTCGGCCTCGGTCTCGGTCTCGGTCTCCGCCTCGGTCTCGGTCTCGATCCCTCAGCCCCGTGATCACTCGCCGATCGTCACAGCGACGTGGAGGTCGCCGAGGTCGCGCGGCAGCCGCGGCAGGCGCCAGCCGCGCACGACCTTGGCCAGGCAGGTCTTGATCGCCTTCTGACGCGGCGGGGTGGTGCCGCGGCCCTCGCGATCGTGAAATTGCCAGGCCGGCAGCCAGACCCGAGTCGCGCCGCGGCGTCGGTCGACCACCAGCCGCAAGGTGCGCGGCGCGCGGGCGCACGCGGCCAGCTCGGCAGCGGCGGGATCGACGACGGCGGCGATGGTCGCGGCGGGATCGCGCCACACGGTCAGGTCGGGATCGGCCGGCGGCGCGGGCGCACCTGGGGCGGTCACGACGTGGACGAACGAGAGCCGCTCGAGGAGCGGCGGCAGCGGTGGCACCGCGATCGCCGCGATCGCGGCGCCCAGGCAGCGCTCGGTCGGGGTCAGCCCGCGCGCCCCGACCGGCGGCATCGGCATCGCGGCGCGGGTGGCGCCGCCGCGCTCGCGGTAGACGATCACGCCGAGGCGGCGAGGCGCCGCGACGCCGCAGGCGCGGATCGCGTCGGCGTGAGGGGCCATGCCGGCGGCGATCGCGGCCGGCGCGTCGGCCCAGGTCGCGGCGGGCTGGGCGGCGACGGGCTGCGCGGTGACGGGCTGCGCGGTGGCGGGCTGCGCGGTGACAGCGCGGGGCACCGCGACCGCGGCGAGGGCGAGGGCGAGGGTCGTGACGCGCACGCAGGGCACTGTCATCACGGCGGCGCCTGGTGTCGCGGCAAGAGGCTCTCGGCCGGGGGCTCCGGCGGGGCCGGCGGTGGGCGCTTGAGCGAGCCGGTCGGCGACGACCACAGCACCGCGAGCAGGATCACCAGCGCGATCAGGGCCACGATCAGGAGCACGCCGAAGGGCACTCGGTCGCCCAGGGTCCGACGGGCGAAGAACCGCCCGGCCGAGCGGCGATGGATGCGCTCCTCGACGCTCTTGCCGAGATCGGGCGGCGCCGCGGTCGGCGGCAGCGACTTGAGGGCGCCGACGCTGGCCCGCAGCTCGTCGACCTCGGCCCGGAGCGCCGGATCGGCGGCGAGCGCGGCCTCGACCTCGGCGCGGTCGGCCGGGGCCAGGGTGCCGTCGACGTAGTCGGACAGCATCGCGGCGAGGCGCTCGTCGGTGCTGGCGGGGTCGGTCATGGCAGCTCCAGCATAGGTCAGCTCACGTGGCGCGTGATCTTCTTGCGCAGGGCCAGGCGGGCGCGGTGCAGCCGCGACTTCACGGTGCCGTCGGGCAGGCCGGTGATCTCGCAGATCTCCTCGATCGACAGGTCCTCGACCTCGCGCAAGATCACGACCGCGCGATGATCTTCATCGAGAGAGTTGATGGCCTCTTGTAGGACCTTCTCCATCTGCGCGCCCTCGACGGCGCGATCGGGACGCGGCAGCGGGCCGGCCGGGCCTTGGGCGGCGACCGCGCCGGCGCTCTCGTCGAGCTCGTCCTGGCTGCGATCGTGGCGGCGGGCCAGGTACTTGATCCGGTTCTTGCAGTGGTTGACCGTGACCCGGTACAGCCAGGTCGACAGCTTGGCCTCTTCGCGGAAGCTGTCGACGGTCTTGAACACCGAGATGAAGACCTCCTGGGCGACGTCCTCGGCCTCGGCCCGGTTGCCGAGCATCCGGTAGGTCAGGTTGTAGACCCGATCGCGGTGCTCGGCGACCAGCTCGCGGAACGCGCGCTCGTCGCGCTCGCGGAGGCGGCGGACGAGCTCTCGGTCGCGCGTGGTCATGGGCGGGCGAGCATATCGCCAAACGGCGGTAGCCCCGGCCATCGACACCGTCCACCGCCCGCGGTTCCCTGGGATCCGTCGCGATCCCGCCCGGTCACATCCGCGGGCCGAACACCCGCAGGCTGCCGATGACCTGCAGCTCGTCGCCGTCGGCCACCTGCTTGCGCGCGCCGACGTCGATCGCGAACTTCACCGTCGCCAGGCCCAGGCCGCCGGTGACGTAGGTGCCGCCGGCGACGTCGTAGACCACGCCGCCGCGCACCGGGTAGCCGGTCTGGCCGGACGCGGTGGCCAGGAAGTACTCGGCGCCGCCGCCGTAGCGCCCGGTCTCGCCGTCGGTGTCGAGGTCCCAGCGCGCGTCGAAGGCCGCCAGCAGATCGGGCAGCGGGCGGAAGCCGATGCCGGCGGCGACCGTGCGCGGCATCGAGGCGTTGCGGGTGCCGACCAGGTGATAGCCGACCCCGGCCAGGGTGAGCTGATCGGTCAGGCGCAGGGTCAGCCCGAGGTCGGCGTTGATGCCCTTCACGTCCTCGCTGCCGTCGGCGGCCTGGCCGGCGATGTTGACGTAGCGGGCGTCGACGCCGAGGACGCCGCGGCTGCCGATCATGCGGGCCAGGCTGATGCCGGCGACGTGCGACCGCTGGTGGCGGTCGTCGGGGGTGTCGCCGCCCGCGTACCGGTAGTAGAAGCAGCCGGGCAGGAGGTTGGTCGAGTCACAGGCCGACAGCCCGACCAGCGATGCGCGGTCGCTCTGGCGGTAGCCGTAGCTGCCCTCGAACGCCATCTCGCGGTTGAGCGCCAGGCCGGCCGGGTTGAGGCTGACCGCCTGTCCGCCGGTGGCCTCGGCGCGCCGGGCCTCACCGGTGGCCAGCTCGCGCGGCCCCAGGCCGTCGGCGACCAGATCGGCGCGGGCGGCGCCGGCGCTCGCCAGGGCCGCGGCGAGGGCGGCCCGGGAGACGAGGGTGGTGCCAGGACGCATGGGCCGGAGACTCCCAGCCCGATCGCCGGGGCGCAACAAAACGGCCGTCGCGATGATCCTCGCGAGCGTGGCTACGTGTCGTCCATCACGGGCAGGTCGTGGTGGACCATCCACTCGGTGATCGAGACCGCGCCGCCGTCGGCCAGGACGACGTGGTCGACCAGCGGCACGCCGAGCAGCTCGCCGGCGCGGCGCAGGCGATCGGTCAGGAGCAGATCCTGCTGGCTGGGGGAGGGATCGCCCGACGGATGGTTGTGCGCGCACACCCCGCCGGCGGCGCCGGCGCGGATCAGCGGGCGATAGACCTCGCGCGGGTGGACGTCGACGCCGGTCAGGTGGCCGCGCGCGACCTCGACCTCGGCGATCACCCGGTTGCGGGCATCGATGCCGATGACGACGAAGACCTCCTGGGCCAGGCCGGCCAGCCGCGGCCACAGCCGGCGGCGGACGTCGTCGGCGCAGGTCAGGACGTCGCGCCCGGGGCGGGAGGCGTCGACCGCCCGCGCCCCCAGGCTGACCGCGGCGGCGATCCGGGCGGCCTGGGCTGGGCCGACGCCGTCGGCGGCGGCCAGATCGTGAGGCCAGGCGCGGGCCAGGCCGGCCACGCCGCCGGCATCGGCCAGGAGCTGGTGCGCGATCGCGACCGCCGAGCGCCCGGGGCGGCCGGTGCCGAGCACCAGGGCCAGGAGCTCGGCGTCGCTGACCGCGTCGGAGCCCTGGGACCAGATCCGCTCGCGCGGGCGCGGGAGACCATCGGCGAGGGGGGCGGCAGGAGGGGCGTCCATCGCCGGCGACCACAGCAACCGCCGGGCCAGGCGCAACCGCGCGGACCGCCGTGCGCCGTGTCCGGAAACCGGACATTCCGTCCGGGCCGCGGCCGAGATCCGGCCAAGCTCGGACGGCGGCCGGTGTCCGGCGCCGGCCAGCGTCTGCCCCGAGAGATCACCGGCGCGCCGCCTCCGGCGGTGTTAGCCTAGCCGCGCCATGTTCGTCTGCCCCGACTGCGGTCACGTCCAGCTCCACCCCGGCTCGTGCCCGTCCGACCACACCCCGCTGGCGTCGCGCGGTGACGACACCCTGGTCGGCACCACGGTCGGCGTCTACCGGGTGGCCAAGCTCCTCGGGGTCGGCGGCATGGGCCGGGTCTACAAGGGCGTCCACCCGACGATCGGCAGCCGGGTCGCGATCAAGGTGCTGTCGCGCGAGTGCTCGGATCGTCCGGACCTGGTCGAGCGCTTCTTCTCCGAGGCCCGCGCGGTCAACCTGATCCGCCACGAGAGCATCGTGAACGTGCTCGACCTGGCCCAGCTCGACGACGGCCGGCCGTACATCATCATGGAGTATCTCGACGGCGCGCCCCTGGCCGACCTGATCGAGAAGCGCGGGCCGCTGCCGCTCGGCGGCCTGGCCCGCCTGGTCGGCGAGGCCCTCGACGCGCTGGGGGCGGCTCACGCCAAGGGCATCGTCCACCGCGACCTCAAGCCCGACAACATCTACGTCACCCCCGGCGGACGGGCCAAGGTCCTCGACTTCGGCATCGCCAAGCTGCGCCCCGAGCTGGGCGGGTCGGCGACCCAGACCGGCTCGTTGCTCGGCACGCCGCACTACATGTCGCCCGAGCAGGCCCTCGGCAAGCCGGTCGATCTGCGCACCGATATCTACGCGATGGGCGTGATCCTGTTCGAGTGCGCGACCGGCAGGCGGCCGTTCGCGGGCGACTCGCTGTTCGATCTGCTGCGCAAGCACATCGACGAGCCGCCGCCGCCGCCGCGCGCCCTGCGGCCCGATCTGCCGCCGGCCATGGAGCAGGTGATCCTGCGGGCCATGGCCAAGGATCCGAATCATCGGTTCGGTTCGGCCGGCGAGCTCGCGGCGGCGCTCATGCAGTCGACCCACGGCCTGGCGCCCGAGGCGTGGACCACCGTGTCGCCGGCCAGCCTGGCGCGGGTCAGCGCTCAGGGCGCGGCTGGGACCTGGGACCAGACCCCGGCGTCGTGGCCGCCCGGCATGGTCCACCCCGGCACGCCGCTGCCCGGCGGCGCGACCGCGCCCGGTGGGCCGCCGATGATGCACGGCGGGACGCCGATGCCGATGTATCAAGGTGGTCCGGGCAGCTATCCGCCCGGCACCTCACCGTCGATGGCCTCGGCCGCGGGGCAGCTGGTGCCGCAGGCGCGGCCACGCTCGAGCAAGGGCCTGGTCCTGGCCCTGGCCGGGCTGGCGCTGGTCGGCGGCGGCGCGGTGGCGGCGGTGGTGATCGGCGCCGGCGGCGACGGCGCGGGGGCTGGCGCGGGCAGTGGCTCGGCGACCGTCGGCTCGGCCAGCGGGGGCAGCGGCGCGCCGGTGCCGACGGTGATCGCCGGGGGCTCGGGCGTCGCGCTCGGCGGCGGCGAGGACGTGAAGGACGTCGAGGACGACGGGCCGCCCAAGCAGCCTGTCGACCCCGATAAGGTCCTCGCCAAGCTCGACAAGCTCGATCAGGCGGTCACCGCCCTCGAGGCCCTCGACCCCGACGCCGTCGGCAAGCTGGCCGGCAGCGGCAGCGGCAGCGCCGGACGCTCGACGATCGGCACCAAGCCGGACGGCGCTGGCTCGGGCTCGAGCGGGCCGGCGGTAGGCGCCGGCAGCAACGCCGGCGGCAATGCCGGCGGCACGACCGCCAAGGCGCCGGCCGGCGCCAGCGATCTCGACAAGCGCATCGCCGCGTTCTCGAGCGGCGAGCCGGCGTGCGACGACATGGTGCGGCTCATGTACGCGATGTCGAAGTGCGACAAGCTCGCGAGCTCGGCCGACCAGATGCGCTCGGGCGCGGTCGGCATGATGCAGGCCTACGGCCAGTTCGGCCAGATGACGCCGGACGTGCGGCAGACGACCGTCGACGGATGCAGCAAGGGCGCGTCGAGCATGCGGTCGACCCTCAAGCAGTTCGCGTGCGAGTACCCGCCGGCGCCCAAGATCGCGCCGGGCGGCACCACGGTGGGCGGCGATCCGCTCCCCGATCTCGATCCGCCGCTGCCGCCCGACCGGCCGTACAACATCCGGATCAGCGGCTTCAACCCGGCGGCCTTCGACTTCATGGCCTGGCTGCCGAGCGCCCACGCCGAGGCCAAGAAGGTGCTGCCCGACGCCCAGCTCTCGCGCATCGACGCCGATGGCGTCGGCCCCGACGGCCGGTCGCACCTGAAGCTGTCCGACGACTTCACCGTGCTCTATCGGTTCACCTCGCCGAGCGCGAGCAAGCCGCCGGCCGACCATCCCAAGGGCGTGAAGTGGGAGGCGATGTGCATGGTGCAGATCTACGTGAAGGCCAGCGAGGTCATGGTCATCCCGATGAAGGGCTTCTCGTGCGAGAAGCCGATCCCGAAGCCGGCGTGCTCGGCCAAGGAGATCTGGGCCAAGGCGATCGCCAAGGGCGCGCCCGGCGACAACGCGTACGCGTCCTTGTGGTACGGCTACGCGGGCGGCAAGTGGAGCTTCCGGATCGACGACGACTTCTCGGACTCGTTCATCGACGGGTGCTGAGCGGTCGGGCGGCGAGGGCGTAGGTGGCGCGGTGTCCGTGGCTTGCGCACCGGGTGTGTACGGATGGTCGCGGCGGGCGACGAACGCGGCCAACCGCCTGAGATGCGGTCGGGCGAGGTTGGCATCACGTTCGCTATAGCGAGCGGCGTGACTGTCGTCCGCGTCATCGAGTCGATCGGCCGAGCCCTCGCTGGCCGCGCGACCGAGCCACCTGTGTCGGCTGAGCCGGGTCCGAGTGGGCCCGCGCTCGACGCGGCCCCGCGGCGTGCGCGCAAGACCGCGCCCACCGCTCGCTTGAGGAGTCTGTCATGAAGTGCTTCGCGATCCTGTCGTTCGCCCTGCTCACCGCCTGCACCGCCCTCGATACCGGCGACGATAGCCTGGCCAGCCGCGGCGGTGGCACCGCGGCCTGCCCGAGCTCGGGCCTCACCTGCGCGGCCGACGCCGACTGCGCCGCCGACGAGGAGTGCGAGGACGGCGCCTGCAAGCGTCACGGCGGCGCCTGCGACGGCACCTCGGACGACGGCCCCGGAGCCGACGGCGGCTCGGGCGACGACGACGGCCCCGGGGCCGGGCAGTGCACGCTCGACGCCGACTGTGGCGGCGGGCTCGAGTGCGAGGACGGCGCGTGTGTGCCGCACGGCGGCGACGGCGTCGAGGACGGCCCGGGCGATGACGACGGCCCCGGAGCCGGGCAGTGCACCCTCGACGCCGACTGCGGCGGCGGACTCGAGTGCGAGGACGGCGCGTGCGTGCCGCACGGCGGATGAGGCGCCTGGGGGCTACGGCCGCAGGTCGAGGACGAAGTCGTAGTCGCGGTCCGCGGGGACGTCGATCGTGACGGTGCGTTCGACGCCGAGCGCGGGGTTGGCGAAGTGGACGCGATGCGGGCCGGGCGCGAGCTGGAAGGTCGCGATGGTCTCCCGCGGCGGGCCGCCGCCGTCGACGGTGACCAGGGCCCACGGCCGGGCGTTGATGCGGACCGTGCGCAGGCGCGGGGCGGCGGCGTCCGGGGCCGCGGCGCCGGCGTCGGCTGGACGCGGCCGGAGCGGGCGCCCGCCATCGCGCGGCGTCGGGCTGGGCCCATCGGTGGCGGCGGCGTCGGTGGCGAGGGCCGCGTCGTCGGGGGCGGCGGCGTCGAGGGGCGCGGCGTCGAGAGGCGTGGCGTCGAGGGGCGTGGCGTCGAGGGCCGCGGCGTCCGCGCGATCGCTCGTCGCGACCGCCGCCGGGCGGACCCGCGGCCACACCACGAGCGCGCCGGTCAGCGCCACGGCGGCTGCGCCTAGTCCGATCATCGCGGCGCGCCGGCGCGGGCCGCGCGGTGACGTCGGTGACGGTGGTGACGGTAGTGACGGCGACGGTGACGGGGTCGTCGGTGACGGCTGGTTGATCGTCGACGCCAGCGCGTCGATCGACGGTGACGCCGCGGCGGTGGCCGGCGGCGGATCATGATCGGCCGCGGTCGCGACCAGCGAGCGCGCGGTGCCGGTGCCGAGCGCGCCGTCGTCGAGGAAGCTGGCGAACTCGGCGCCCCCCGGGATCGCGCCGACCGCGGGCGCGTCGCGCTCCTCGCCCCAGACCTCGGCCATCCACGCCGCGAGCTGTTGACCAGGCGCCGGGCCGCGCACCGCGGCGCGCTCGGCCACCAGCCATTCGTCGAGGGCGGCGCCCAGGGCGTGGGCGTCGGCGAAGCGATCGGCGGGCGCCGGCGCGGTGGCGCGGTCGACGATCGCCACCAGCGCCGGGTCGAGCTCGACCTCGGTCGGCCACGGGGGCCGGGTTCCGGCGCGCGCCAGGGCCAGGACCCCGTCGCGCTCGTCGCCGGGGCGCAGCCGTTGACCGGTCAGGGCCTCGCGCAGCACCACGCCGACCGCGTAGACGTCGGCGCGGGGATCGGTGGCCTCGCCGCGGGCCTGCTCGGGCGCGAGGTAGCCCGGCGTGCCGACCACCTGGCCGGGGCGATCGCCGGCCAGGCCGGCGATACCGAAGTCGGTCAGCTTGACCTCGCCCGACCACGCGACCAGGACGTTGCGCGGCGTGACGTCGCGGTGGACGACGCCGAGCGACGCGCCGCTCGCGTCCTTGCGATCGTGGGCGTAGGCCAGGCCCTGGCAACACTCGGCGGCGACGAAGGCGGCGCACAGCGGCGGCAGGCGATGGGTCGCGGCCCGGGCCAGGCTCGAGCCGAGATCGCGGCCCTCGACCCACTCCATCGCGAGGAACACCTGATCGCCGGCGCGGCCGAAGTCGAAGACCGGCACGATGTTGCCGTGGGTCAGGCCCATCGACAGCCGGGCCTCGCGCATGAACAGCTCGAGGAACCGGACGTCGCCGGTGCGCTCGGGGCGGATGCGCTTGACCACCAGCAGCTTCTCGATGCCGGCGGCGCGGCGCCGCGCCAGGTAGACCTCGGCCATGCCGCCGCGCGCGAGCGGGCGGATCAGCTCGTAGCGGCCCAGGGCGCGGACCTGGTTGGTCACGGGGACGTCGACGATAGCATCCACGCGACGGCGCGGCGCCGACGGCGCCGGCGGTTGACCGCGCCGGGGCGGCGCCTGAGAATCGCCGCCGTGCGTCTCGCCGTCGCCCTCGCCGTCGTGCTCGCCGCGACCACCCGGGTCGCGGCGGCGGCCCCGGTCGAGCTCGTCGTGGCGTGGCTGCCGGGGATCGAGCGCGGGCCGGTCGCGGCGGCCGCGGATCGCGCCGGGGTCGCCTTCGTCGATCGCACGCCGGCGGCGCCGCCCCCGGTGGTGATCGGCGAGCTCGCGGTCGCGATCGAGGCCTACGAGGCCCTGCGCCTCGACCAGGCGTGGGACGCCCTCGAGCGGGCCCGGGCCGCGGTCGACGCCACCGGCGCGGCGCTGCCGCCGGCTCAGCTCGCGGATCTGTTCGTGTACCGCGCGCTGGTGCGGACGCAGCGCGGCGACGTCACCGGGGCCTGGGACGAGTGGATCGCCGCGGCGGTGGTGGCGCCGGGCCGCGTCCTCGACCCCGGCCGGTTCCCGCCTCAGGTGCTCGCCGAGCACGCCCGGGCCCGGGCCGCGATCGCCGCGGCGCCGCCGGTGGCGCTGACCGTGACCGGCGGCGACGGTTGCGTGGTCACCCTCGACGGCGCGCCGATCGGCGCCACCGCCTCGGTCGCGGTCGGCCCGCACTGGCTGCGCGCCGAATGCCCGGGCGCCGAGCCGTGGGTGGCGCGGCCGACCTTGATCGGCGCCACCGCGACGATCGCGATCGCTGCCCAGCGACCGGAGCCGCCCGACGACGACGCCCTGTTGGTCACCGCGCGCGCCAGCGGCGCCGCCGGCTTCCTGGCGGTCGACCTCCGCGGCGAGGTGATCCGGGTCCGCCGCTTCGCCGCGACCGGGCAGGTCGACGCCGAGCGTACGGTGGCGCGGGCCGCCGGCGCCGACGCGATCGCCACCGCGGTCGCGGGCCTCTTGGCGCCGCCGCCGCGCGGGCGCGCCACGCCATGGTACCGGTCGCGCTGGGCGTGGGCCGCGGGCGCCGCCGGGCTGGCCGCCGCGATCGCGGTGCCGCTGACGATCTGGGCGGTCGGCGACGGCGGCGCCACCGGGGCCACGATCGTCGGGCCAGGCGGGACGCTGTGAGTCGGCTGGCGCGCGCAGCGCTCGTCCTCGCGGTCGCGGCCTGTGGCAGCGACGGCGTGACCGTCCGGCCGGTGTACCAGCAGCCGGTCGACGACCCCGACGCCCTGGCCACCGGCCTCGACACCGTCGAGCTATCGGTCGCGCGGGCCGGCGACGAGCGCGCCCTCCTGTCGGTCAGCTTCGCGCCCGGCGCCGAGGCCAACCTCGACGACGTGCCGTTTGGCGACGACCTAGTGATCCACCTGACCGGGCGGATCGGCGCGACCGACGTCGCCTACGGTCGGACCTGCACGTTCACGCTCGAGCCCGACGCCGCGCCGCCGACGCCGCACCTGTGGTTCGCCCGCAACGTCAAGTTCGCCACCACGGGCGTTCGACCGCGGGCCCGCACCGGCGGTCAGGCCATCACCGCCGCCGATGGCAGCGTCTACCTGATCGGCGGCGACCCGGGCGCGCTCGCCGAGCGCTTCGATCCCCGGGCCGGCGCGCTGACCAACGCCGCGCCCCTCGCGCCGCGGGTCGGCGCGGTCGCGGTCGGCTTCGGGGTCGGCCCGGCGATGCGGATCTCGGTCCTCGGCGGTCGGGTCGAGGGCGGCGCGGCCAGCCCGACCATCGAGCACCTCCGGCTGATCGACGGCGCGACCGCCCTCGAGCTGGTCGATGATCCTCGCGTGGCCCGGGTCGGCCTGACCGCGACCACGCAGACCGACGGGCGGGTCGTCGTGATCGGCGGCGGGCCGGTCGGCGGCGACCCGGTCGGCGCGATCGCGGTGATGGCCGACGTCGGCGGCGCCACCGAGATCCGGACCGCGACGGTGACGCTGGCGACGCCGCGCCGCGATCACGCCGCGATCCGCCTGGGCGATGACGTCGGCGCGCCAGTGCTGGTGGTCGGCGGCGTCGACGCCCTGGGCGCGCCGGTGGCCGTTGCCGAGCTGTGGAAGCCGCTGTCGGGCACGCTGGCCGATCCGGCGACGTTCGCGCCGCGCCTCGTGGTGCCGCGCAGTCGCCACCTGACCCGGCTGATGCCTGACGGCAGCGTGCTGGTGATCGGCGGCCTCGACGGCGCCGGCCAGCCGGTCCGGACCCTCGAGCGCTTCACGCTCGACGCCGGCTTCGTCGCGGTCGGCGAGCTGCCAGTCGGCGCCGGGGTGATCGACGGCACCGCGACCCCGCTGCCTGACGGTCGGATCCTCCTGGCCGGCGGGCGACCCGCGGCCGGCGCGGCGGCGGTCGCGACGACCGAGATCGCTCGCCTCGACGTGCTGAACGGCTCAGTCGACCTGGTCGCCACCGATCGCCTGGCGACCCCGCGCGCCGGCCACCAGGCGGCGGTGCTGTGCGACGGCACGGTGCTGGTGGTCGGAGGCACGCCGGCGGCCGGGCCGGCCGAGCGCTACAACCCGCCGCCGGCCGGCCGACGCTGAGCTGCGCGGTCACGCGCGCGGCGGCGGCTTGAGCCCGTACTTCTCCATCTTGTAGATGAGCGCGCGCCGCGACAGCCCGAGGCGCCGCGCGGCGCGGGTCAGGTTGTCACCCTCGGCCGCCAGCGCCGCGACGATCGCGGCCCGCTCGACGTCGGCGATCTGCCCGCGGACGTCGCCGACCGCGGTCGCGGCCGACACCGGCGCGCTGGCGTCGCGGATCGAGTCGGGCAGGTCGGCCGCGGTCAACGCGTCGTCGCACAGGACCATCGCGCGCTCGATCGCGTTGGCCAGCTCGCGGACGTTGCCGGGCCAGGCGTAGGTGGTGAGCGCGGCGCGGGCGTCGCTGGTCAGGGTCGGTGCCGCCCGGCCCATCTCGGCGGCGGCCTGGCGCGCGAACTGCTCGGCCAGCGGCAGGATCTCGGTCGGGCGATCGCGCAGCGGCGGCACCACGACCGTGAACCCGGTGATCCGGTACAGCAGATCCTGACGGAACCGCCCGAGCGCGACCTCGGCGTCGAGATCGCGGTGGGTCGCGCACACCACCCGGACGTCGACCGCGATCTCGGCGGTGCCGCCGACCCGGGTGATGACCCGACGCTCGAGGACGCGCAAGAGCTTGGCCTGGAGCGAGGCCGGCATCTCGCCGACCTCGTCGAGGAACAGGGTGCCGCCGTCAGCCGCCTCGAAGAACCCAACCTTCCTGCGGTCGGCGCCGGTGAAGGCGCCGCGCTCGTGGCCGAACAACTCGCTCTCGAGCAAGGTCTCGGTCAGGGCCGCGCAGTTGAGCTTGACCAGCGGGCGCTCGCGCCGCTTCGAGTGACGGTGGATGGCCTCGGCCACCAGCTCCTTGCCGGCGCCGGTCTCGCCCAGGATCAAGACCGTCATGCCGGCATCGGCGATGCGCTCGACCATCGCGTAGAGCTTGCGCATCGCCGGATCGATCACGATCGGGCCGGTCGACACCGGTGGCGCCGTGGTGGCGCGGCGGTGGCTGCCGGTGCGCAGGGCGCCGCGCAGGGCCGCGACCACGCCGTGAACCGAGGTGCCGTCCTCGGGGGCGACCAGCGAGGCCGCGGTGACGGTCGCGCCCAGGGCGCGCGCGCCGTCGACCAGCCGACGCACGGTGGCCTCGCCGGCCGCGCGATCGAGCTCGGGCAAGATCACCAGGTGCTCGTCGCCGGCGTGCTCGGCCAGGAGGTCCATCGGCCGCAGGGAGCGCGCGACCAGGTCGAGGCCGGCGTCACCGACGACGCGGACCAGCGCCACCGTGACCGGTCGTCGGTAGCGGACCGCGCGGTCGAGTTCGGCGGCCAGCCGGGCCTCGCCGGCGCCGGCCGGCGCGATCCGATCGAGGCGGCGCAGGCCGCTGGTGATCGTCACGACCGCGGTGATCGGGCCGACCGCGATCTCGTCACCGTGGACCAGCCGGCGCTTGCCGTCGATCTTGTCGCCGTTGACCCGGGTGCCGTTGCGGCTGCCGAGATCTTCGACCTCGAGGACCTCGCCCATGCGGCGGACCGCGGCGTGGAGCCGCGACACGCTGGCGTGGTCGACCGTGACGACCGCGCCGCGCGAGCGGCCGAAGGTGACGTCGACGCCGTCGGGCAGATCGACCAGGTTCGAGCCCCGGTCGGGCAGGTCGACGTGGACGACCAGGAACGCCCGGGCGGCGTCGGGGTGGGCCAGGGAGGTCCCGGCCAGGTCGGTGAGGAGCTCGGGGCTGGTCATGAGGGGTGTCCGCTGGCGTGTACGATCGGTGCACAGCGCAAGACCCTGCGCCGCGACCGCGACGGTTCGCGGGACGGAGATCCGAGAAGTTGGGCTAGACTCATCACTGGTACCGCGGTTGCAAACAAGGACTGTGCCATGCGTCTGGCCCTTGGGCTCCTCACCGTCGCGCTGGTCGCCGGCTGTCCTGCCGACGACGTCGGTGGGCCCGACGCCGCGACCTCGGCCGGCGTCGAGCTGCGCTGGGTGACGCGCCCGGCCACGGTGCCCGGCCCGGTCGACCCCGACCTCGACCTGACCTCGGCGACCTTGCACCTGCGCAACCTCCGGCTGGTCGGCGACGCCGGCGCCGGCGATCCGCGCACCACCATGGCCAACGTCGATCTGATCTGGCGCGCCGGCGCAGCGCCAAGTCCGGTCGCGTTCCCGGACGCCCCGCCGGGGCTGTACGCGCGCCTCTTGAGCGATCTCGATCGCGGCGCGGCGCCCTTCGCCTTCGAGCTGACCGGGACGGTCGCGACCGACGACGACGAGCGCGAGCCGTTCGCGATCCGCGACACCGCGCCGCTGGCGATCGACGCCGACTTCGCGATCGACGCCGCGCCCGGGGTGCGGACCGCGATCGTCGTGCGGGTCGAGCTCGACGCCGTGGTCGAGGGGCTCGATTTCGAGGCGGCGCCGGTGGTCGATGGGGTCCGCTTGATCGGCCCGGGCGATCCGCAGCTCACGGCCGTGCGCGACAAGCTCGACGACGCCATCGGCGTCCACGGCAGCGATCAGTAGCGCGCCGCTGCGACGCGCTACATGAGGAGCGCGTCCTCGATGTCGTCGAAGGCCCCGGCCCGCCAGCGCGCCAGCGGGCTGCGCCCGGCCAGGAGGTTCTCGGTCTCGGCGAGGACGGCGCCCAGGTCGACCAGCCAGCAGTACGGATCGGCCGGCGAGCGCACGCCGATCTCCTCGGGCAGGTCGACCGCCGGCATCCACGCCGCCATCTTGTGGGTCGCGCCGGCCAGGAGGCCGCGCACCGCGACGTTGGCCAGGCGGCTGCCGAGCAGGCGATCGAAGGCCGACGGCCGGCCGCCGCGGACGACATGGCCGAGCACGGTGACCCGGGTCTCGATCGCCGAGGGATCGGTGCCCGGCACTCGCTCGGCCAGGCGGGCGTCGACCTGGGCCTTCAGGCGATCGATCGCGATCGCCACGCCCTCGGCCTTGATGATGATGACCCGGCGCGAGCGGCGGGCGCGTTGCCGCACCGCGATCACCGTGTCGACGATGGCCTCGACGATCGAGGCCTCGTCGCGCCCGGCCTCGGGGAACAGCGCCAGGTCGGCGCCGGCCGCGATCGCCGAGGTCATCGCCAGGTAGCCGCAGTCGCGGCCCATGACTTCGACGATGAAGGTGCGATCGTGGGCGGTCGCGGTGTCGGCGATCTTGTCGCACGCCTCGACGATCGTGTTCATCGCGGTGTCGACGCCGATCGACAGCCCGGTGAGGCCGAGGTCGTTGTCGATCGACGCCGGCACGCCGATCACCCGCAGGCCCAGGCCGCCGGCCTCCTCGGGATCGGCGAGGTGGACCGCGCCGGTCAGCGAGCCGTTGCCGCCGATCACGACCAGCCCGTCGACGCCGCGACGGTGGAGGATCGCGCGGGCCTGATCGCGGACCTCGCGGCGATGGAACTCCTTGCACCGCGCCGAGCCGAGGATCGTGCCGCCCTCGCGCAAGATGCCGGCGACCTCGGTCGGCCCTAGCGGCACGAAGGCGTCGTCGAGCAGGCCGCGATACCCGCGCTCGATCCCGACCACGTCGATGCCGGC
This sequence comes from Kofleriaceae bacterium, assembly GCA_018057825.1. Lineage (GTDB taxonomy): Bacteria > Myxococcota_A > Polyangia > Haliangiales > Haliangiaceae > UBA2376. Next base: position 29,355 of record JAGPCY010000013.1, read on the forward strand.
CCCGCGGGCGACCAGGGTCGCGGCGCGGATCGCCGCGTTCATGCCGGGGGCGTCGCCGCCGCTGGTGAGGATCGCGATGCGCTCTAGGCTGGCCATCGCCGTCAGGGTAGCCCATGCGCGCCCTGGCCGGGGCCGGTGGTTGTGGCACAGTCGGAGCGTGTCCGTGATCATCGAGCGCGACGGCCCGGTCACGATCGTCACGATCGATCGCCCGGCGGTGCGCAACGCCATCGATCGCCCGACCGCCGAGGCCCTGGCGGCGGCGTTCCGCGCCTTCGACGCCGACGCCGCGGCCGCGGTCGCGGTCCTGACCGGCGCTGGCGGCGCGTTCTCGGCCGGCGCCGATCTGAAGGCGATCGCCACCGGGCGCGGCAACCGGGTCGCGGTCGACGGCGACGGTCCCCTCGGGCCGACGCGGATGGTGCTCGGCAAGCCGGTGATCGCGGCGATCGCCGGGCCAGCGGTGGCCGGCGGGCTCGAGCTGGCGCTGTGGTGCGACCTGCGGATCGCCGAGGCCGACGCGGTGCTCGGCGTGTTCTGTCGGCGCTGGGGCGTGCCGCTGATCGACGGCGGCACGATGCGCCTGCCGCGCCTGATCGGCCACGGTCGCGCCCTCGAGCTGATCTTGACCGGGCGCGCGGTCACCGCCGACGAGGCCCTGGCGATCGGGCTGGTCACCCGGGTGGTGCCGCCCGGCCAGGCCCGGGCCGCGGCGATCGCCCTGGCCCACGAGCTGGCGGCCTTGCCCCAGGCGGCGTTGCGCGGCGATCGCCTGAGCGCCTACGAGCAGTGGGATCTCGACGCCGACGCCGCGCTCGCCAACGAGCTGACCCACGGCGGACGAGCCCTGGCCGAGGGCGTGGCTGGCGCGGCCCGGTTCGTCGGCGGGGCGGGGCGCCACGGGGAGCCGGCGTGAGGTGGCTCTTGGCGGCGGCGCTGGCGGCGGTGCTGTCGGGGTGCGTGGTCCGCTACCTGCGCGGCCCGACCCTGACCGGCACCTGCACCGGCGCCTGCGATCACTACGTCGGCTGCCGCGGCGGCGACGACGAGCTGCGCGCGGCGTGTCTAGCCGAGTGCCCGGCGGTCTTCACCGACGCCGAGACCTTGATGGCCTTCGAGAGCCTGTCGTGCCCCGACACCGTCGAGTACGTCGAGGGGCCGGGCCGCCGTCCGCTCGGCGCCCCGGCGTCCACGTCCGAGGCCCGCGCCGACTGACCGCGCACGTCCGCGGCGCGCAGGTCAGAGCGCGAGCGGCACGCGGCTCGCCGCGCCGAGGTCGACCGCGACCTCGCGCGAGTCGGGTTGGAACCGCACCGTGCCCGCGACCTCGCCGCGCTCGCCGCGCCGAGGGCCGGTGATCAGCGGCGGCGTCGGGAACCACGCCGCCGCCGGGCGCCCACCGATGATGAGGTCGGGCGTGGCGATCGCGGTGATCGTCGGCCGCGGGGCGTCCCCGTCGCGGAACCAGCGCAGGCCCAGACCGCGCAGCTCGACCGCCGCCCCCGGGCCGAGCAAGAGCGCGAAGAAGCCGCCGGTGCCCTGGAACGCGCCGACCGTGAAGCCGTCCGCGGCGTCGGTCCAGCGCATCGGCTCGAGCACGTCGACGCCGCCGCCGCCGATCGGCTGATCGACGTCGCGGGGCACCAGGTACCAGCGCGGCGCCGCGCTCGGGTTGTGCAGGCGGAGGTCGAGCCGCAGCTCGACCACCGGCGGTCGGCGCGCCACCTCGGCGGTGACGGTGGCGGAGAACTCCGGCGACGGCGTGGCGGTGGTGGCGGCGGGGGCGGGGGCGGTCATGGCGGCGTCATCCTGGCCGCGCGCGTCGCGCGGCCCGCTGGCGGAGGTGCCCGAGGTCCGCGAGCACGCGGCGACGAGCGACAGGGCGAGGGTCGCGCGGCCGACGCTCACTTGGCCAGACCCTTGACCTTGTCGAGGTCGAGCGCCAGGCCGTTGCCGGCGTTGAAGCCGCCCTTGCGCGTGGTCGAGCCGATCGTATAGGCGGGCGCCGACAGGATGTCAGCCTTGGTGATCTGATCGGGGAAGCCACCGACGTCGTACTCGGCGGGCAGGGTCCCGCCGTTGGCGCTCTTGATCTCATCGAGGCGACGCTGATCGTTGGCATCGCGGGCGCGGTTGTACGCGCGCACCATCTCGTCGAGCATGCCGTCTTCGGTCACCGCGTCGGCGCCGAACCCCGACCATTTCTGCACGCCACCCTGCTTGCCGAGGTAGACCGCGTTCTCGCCCTGCCAGGCCCCGCCCGGGTGCTTGAGCAGGTACTTCGGGTGGTTGGTGAAGTAGTACTGCCCGCCGAGCACCGCCGGGCGATCGCCGATCGTGCCGGCCTCGGGCGGCGCGACGTTCTCGCGGTAGTCCGTGATCGTGGTCTGCCCGACGCCGATCGACAACAGCTCTTTCTCGGGCGTGCCCTCGACGCCACCGAACAGCTGATCGAAGCGGGTGTCGCCGAGGGTCGCGCGCATGGCGTCGACCTGGAGCACGCGCACGGTCGACAGGCACTCGGCGATGGTCAGGCCGGTCAGCCAGTCCTTGACCGCGGCCGAGGCTGACACGCCGGGCTTGAGCTTCCACTGCATGAAGCCGGTGCGGGTCCAGTAGGTCGGGTTGGCGTAGCCCTTGCGGTAGTCGTCCTTCCACCGCGACGGATCTTCGCGCCGGCACCGCGCCTCGTAGTTGTGCGAATAGTGGATGCCGGTGTCGAGGCTGCCCCCGGTGTTGAGGGACCCCATGCCGTCGACGATGTGTTGCCCGGTGGCCTCGCGGGTGGCCTCGATCTCGGGCCCCTTCACCTCGGGCTTCTTGTCGGACTTGCTGCACCGGGCCAGCTCGACGGGCGCTCGCGCGCCGGCCCAGACCGTCGAGGCCGCGGCGCGCGCGCCACCGTAGAGCCGGGCCAGGACGCCGCCGGCTGCGCGATCGGCGTCGCCCTCGCCCCCGGCGCGACCGGGGAGCACCGCCTCGGCCTGGCCGCCGACCTCGGCGTCGACCGCGTCGCCCGCGCTGGCCGCGCCGGCCGCGCCGGTCTGCTGCGCGACGTGGGCGACCTCGTGGGCGATCAGCGCGTCGCCTTCGACGGTCCCCGGCCGCAGCGCGGCAGCCCCGAACACCACGTGGGAGCCGAGGGCGAAGGCGTGAGCGTCGGCGCGCTCGGCGAGGGCGGCAGCGGCGGGGCCGTCGTGGACGCGCAAGGCCGAGACCCCGAGCGTGTCAGCGATCTCGGCCACCCGGCCGGTCGGCGCGACGCCGGGGCCCAGCCGGGCGGTCAGCTCCTCTGGCTGCCCGGGCAACGGCGCGCGCGCGGCCAACGCGGTCTCCTCGCCGTCGGTGGTCGCCTCGGCAGGTGGGTGCGCGGCCTGGGCGTGGGACTCGGCTAGCGCGGCGGCCGTGCCGTCGAGGGCGGCGAGCTCCGGTGGGGCTTGGCCGCGATCGCGCCAGTGGCGAACCCCTTCGCGAACCCGGGCCACCACCGGCGCCAGCAGGTCGGTGGCGGTGCGCGCCGAGCGGGCCGCGGGCGCGAAGCGTTTGAGCAGGGCCTCGGCGTCGCCGGCCGGTCGGCCGGCGTAGCGCTGGAAGTACAGGTCGATGTACGGGCAGCCGAGCGTCGACTCCAGCCATCCCAGCTCGGCGTCGGCGGCGGCGTGAACCTGCTCGTGGAGCTGCGCCAGGAACGAACTCTTGAGCATCTGCCCCGGCGCGACCGGTCCATCGTCGACCAGGAGCGCCGCCGGAGTCGCGCCGCCGGTGACCGCGGCCGCGACCGCGTCGGCCTCGCGTTCGGCCGGGCTGTCGGCCGCGCCGACCTCGACCTGGCGCTGCGGCATCGCGCGGCCGGCCGCGCCTTGTTGCACGACGTGGGTGAGCTCGTGGGCCATGAGGCCGAGGTCGCGATCGGACTCGCCAGCGCCGAGATAGACGTCGGCCCCGTACGCGAAGGCACGGGCCCCCATCGCGGTATTGGCCTGCTGGCTGAGCGCGTCGTCGTGGACCTGCACCGCCGATAGGTCGGCGCCGAGGTGGGCCCCGACCCGCGAGGCGACGTCGCCGTCGACAGCGCGGCCGGCCGAGCGGTGGTCGACCGCGGCGGTGGCAGCGTCGTGGATGGTCGGCGCCCGGTCGCCGCGCTCGGGTAACGCCTGGGCCAGCGCCGCGCCGTAGCGCGCGGCCAGCCGCTCGCCGCGTCCGGCGGTTGGCCTCGGCGCGGTGGGTTCGGCTTCCGACACGTCGCGATCACCTCGCATCCGATCCATGCGGCACCTCGGGCACAAGGCCGGCGGGTCGACCCCGTCGGCGCGCCCCGAGTGTAGCGCGCCGAGCCCCCGAGATAATCACCCCCCTGGGGTGGCGCAGGCGGTGTCGGTGCTCAGCCGCGCTCGAAGTGGACGACGTCGATCAACACGGTCGACGAGAACAGGAGCGTGCGCAGGTGTGGATCGGTGACCTGGCCGAACTCGATCCAGAAGTTGTCGGCCTGGGTGAACATCTCCTTGGCCAGGCCGCTCCACTTCTTCTGGATGAGGCCGACCTCTTGGTCCGAGCCGGGGAGCTGGATCTTGAAGGTCCACGGCCGGAAGAACGGGCCGAACAAGGTCGCCAGCTCCTGACCGTCGGGGCCGAGCACGGTGTACTTGCGGCGGAACCAGGTCCAGCGCTTCTGCAGCGCGCCCAGGGGCTGGCCGTCGGGCGTCGACACCTCGAGGCGAGCGAAGATGAAGCGGAACGGCCGACGCAAGGACAGGATGGGCTTGCCGGTGGTGACGTCGTCGACCGACGCGGTGAACCAGCGCAGCGAGTTGAAGAACAGCCGCTTCATCAGGTTGCCGAAGCCGGAGCCCTGCTCCTGGACGTTCAAGACCGGGTTGCCGGCCTCGTCGTAGACCGCGTAGTTGTTGCGGGCGTCGAGGGAGGTCAGGATCTCGAGCCAGCGCTTGCGCTGGCGCACCGACAGGCGGGTCGGGCGCGCGAAGCTGGCGAGGGCGGTGGGGGCGTTGGCGACGAGCTGGTGATCCACGCCCCGACACTACACGGCTCGGCCGTGGCATGGTGGACCGGTGGTCGCGATGCTCCGCACCCATCGCCTGGCCGATGATCAGGCCTGGCTGCCGCCGGCGATCCGGCGCTCGGGCGCGGCGGCCGCGGCGGCCGTGTGGGGTGGCTCGGCGGTGGTCCTGGGCGGCGCGCTGATCGCGGCCCCGGCGCTGGTGGTCTTGTGGAAGGGCGTGGTCCTGGCCGGCGCGGGGCTGGCGGTGGCGGGGCAGCGCGTCGGGCGCGCGGTCTTTCAGCGCGGCCTGCGCCGGCTGGCGCGCGGCGAATTGCCGCTCGCCGAGCTGGCGGCGCGCGACGAGGGCGAGCTGGTGGTGGTGCGCGGCCGGATCGAGGCGGCGGCGCCGATCGGCGGCTGGCTGACCGACACCGCGTGCGTGTATCGCCGGATGGTGTGGGAGCCCGATGGCCCGTGGGTCAGCGAGGCCGCGGTCGACTTCGCGCTGGTCGACGAGGCTGGCCACCGCGTGCTGGTGCAGGCCGGCGGGGCGCGGTGGATGGTCGAGCGGCGCGAGCCGTGGACCTACCCGATCGCGCGCTTCGATCACGACGGCGTGCCGACGGTGATGCGCCAGCTCGCCCGGCGCCGCGGCCTGGCCAGTATCCGCGCTGCTGAGCGCTGCCTCGACGTCGGCGATCAGGTCCAGGTCGTCGGCTACAAGACCGCCAGCGCCGACGCCGGCGGTGAGGTCGTCGACTATCGGCTCCCGCCGCAGCGCGCGACCCTGCGCTCGGGCCCCGAGCTGCCCCTGGTCATCACGCGGATCGCCGATCTCGACGGCGCCGGGGACGATGGGTAAGCGGCGGGCGGAGGCGGAGGCGGAGACCGAGGCCGAGACCGAGACCGAGACCGAGGCCGAGACCGAGACCGAGACCGAGACCGAGGCGGAGACGGAGGCCGAGACCGAGGCGGAGACCGAGGCCGAGTGCGAGGTCGGCCGCGTGTTACGGCGACGGCGCGGGAGTCTCGTCGTCGAGGCCGCGGGCCGCGCGGGTGTCGCGCGCCGCCCACCACCGCGACAGCGCTGGCCACAGTCCGTCGGCGGCCTTGCGCGACACCACCGCGCCGACGTGGCCGCCGCGCTGGCGCAGCACCGCCTTGTCGGGCGAGCCGACCCGCTCGATCAGCGCGGTCGCGCTGGCCTCGGGCACGATGTGATCGTGGGCGAAGGTCACGGCCAGGACCGGGCAGTCGAGGTCGCCCAGGCGCGCCGGCTTGCCGGCCAGGCGCATGGTGTCGGCGACCAGGGCGTTGCCGCGGTACAGCTCGGCGATGTAGCGGCGGTAGCACGCGCCGGGGAACGACACGTTGTCGTTGCCCCAGCGCTCGGTGGCGAGGAAGCCGTCGAGGAACTCATCGTCCCACGCGCGATCGAGCAGGCCGACCAGCTTGGCCAGGTTGGCGGTGGGCTTGAGCAGATGGAAGCTGGCCTGCATGAGCGGCCACGGCACGTTGCCGAACCCCTCGACCAGGGCGTCGACGTCGAAGCCCGGGCTCTGGGTCCAGGTCGCGAGCAGCCCGCCGTGGCGGAAGTCGATGGGTGCGGCCAGCGCGATCAGGGACGCCACCTGGGCCGGCTCGGCGGCGGCGTAGATCGTCGCCAGGGTGCCGCCCAGGCAATAGCCGAGGACGTGGCACTCGCCGTCGGGGCCGTGGGCCGCGACCTTGCGCACCGCCCGCCCCAGGTAGCCGTGGCACACGTCGTCGAAGCTGAGGTAGCGATCCTCGGCGCCCGGCGTGCCCCAGTCGATGATGAACACGTCGTGACCGGCCGCCACCAGGTACTCGACGAAGCTGCGGCCGGGCGCCAGGTCGAGGACGTAGTAGCGGTTGATGAGCGACGGCACGAGCAGGATCGGCGTGCGCCAGCGCTCGGCCGCCGGACGCACCGGGCGGTAGCGCAGGAGCCGCCACTTGTTCTCGCGCCAGATCTCGTCAGCCGGGGTCAGGCCGACCGCCGGTGGGCCGCGCCGCACGCGCGCCGCCAGCGCCGCGAGGGACGCCCACACGCCAGGTCGGTCCGCGCCGGAGCGCTCGTCGGCGGTCATGGCCGATCACCCATACAACGCCTCGAAGCGATCGCGGTAGCGCTGATAGACCGCTTTGCGGCGCAGCTTGAGCGATGAGGTCAGGAGCCCGGCCTCGATCGTGAGCGGCTCGTCGGCGATCCAGAACTTCTTGATGGTCTCGAACTTGGCGAGGTCGCGATTGACGCGCTCGACCGCGGCGGCGGCCGCGGCGGCGTCGCCGTCGGCGGTCAGCCACACTGCGGCCACCAGGTACGGCTTGCCATCCCCGTAGACCACCACCCGATCGATGGCCGGCGCGCCGACGAAGCGAGCCTCGAGGTTGGCCGGTGGCACGTTCTTGCCGCCGGCAGTGACCAGGATGTCCTTCTTGCGGTCGACGATCTGCAGGAAGCCGTCGTCGGTGAACCGGCCGATGTCGCCGGTGCAGAACCAGCCATCGGCGGTGAACGCGCCGGCGGTGGCGTCGGGGTCGGCGTGATAGCCGGCGAAGACGTTGGGGCCGCGGGCCTGGATCTCGCCGTCGTCGGCCAGCCGCAACTCGACGTTGTCGAGGGGCAGGCCGACCGAGTCGAAGCGGTAGCGATCGGGGCGGTTGAGGGTCAAGGTCGGCGAGGTCTCGGTCAGGCCGTAGCCCTCGATCACCAGCGCGCCGAGGGCGAGCAGCTCGTCCTTGATCGTCCGCGACAGGCCGGCGCCCCCCGACAGGCAGAACCGCAGCCGACCGCCGGTGATCCGGCCAAAGGCGGCGCGGCGATCGGCCAGCTCGGTCGAGCTGGCGGCGGCGTCCACCGCGCGGACCAGCTTCTCCCAGTAGGCCGGCACGCTCATGAAGACCTGGGGCGCGACCTCGGGGAACACCGCCATGACCTCGGCCGGCGTGCACATCCACGACTCCCAGCCGAGCAGGTTGCCGTTGGTCATCTCGCCCCAGCCGAAGATGTGCGACATCGGCAGCCACAGCACGTCACGATCGCCGCGCTCGAGCAGCGGCGCGTTGGCGCGCAGCCAGGCGGCGCCGTTTTCGCCGACGTTTCGGTGGGTCAGCGGCACGCCCTTGGGTGGCCCCGAGGTGCCGCTGGTGTAGAGCATGAGGCCGGGGCGATCGAGCTCGACCGCGGCCAGGCGCGCGTCGACGATCGACGGGTCGGCGCGATCGGCGTGCTCGCCGCCGGCCAGGAAGTCGGACCAGGTGCCGTCGTCGAGCCCGATGGCCCGGATCTCGGGCAGCTCGGCGGCGGCCAGGGCCGGGCGCTGACCGGTGGCGACGAACACCGCGCGACAGTCAGCGTGGGTGAGGACGTAGCGCGCGGCCTCGCCGGTCGAGGCTGGATAGATCGGGACCATGGTCGCGCCCACCGCCTGCGCGCCGAGGGCGGCGGCTGCCCACGCCACCGAGTTGGTGCCGAACACCGCGACCCGATCGCCGGGAGCGATCCCGCGGCCGATCAGGCCGGCGGCGACCGCGCGGATCTGCCGGCCGAACTCGCGCCAGGTGACCGGGGTCCAGCCGCCGTCGGTGCGGCGGACCTGGAAGCGGACTCGGTCGGGGGTCGCGGCGGCGGCGTCGAGAGCGATCCGCGGAGCGGCGCGCAGGTCGGTGAGCCCGGTGACGTCCATGGCGACCTCCGTCAGCGCGCGGCCCGCGCGTCGGCGAGCTGCTCCTCGAGATCGGCGAGCCGGCTCTCGAGCTGGTTCAGCTTGTGGAGCGACCGCTCCTGATCGCGGCGCGTCGGCAGGCCGAGCGAGGCCCACCACGCGGCGGTGGCCTTGTCGGTCGCGGCCTTGGTCTTCATCGCCAAGGTCAACATCGTGCCGGTCGGGCCGAGCACGGCGGGGTTGGCCAGCACCTGCTCGAGGTACGACGCGGTGGCGGCCTCCCACGCGGAGAAGCCTTTCTTCCAGGTGTCCCAGACGTTCATGTGAGCTCCTTACAGGGCGAAGCGGCGCACGGTGGCCGCGGTGGTGAAGTCGTCGCTCGGCTCGCCGACCCGGCTGGTGGCGCGGGCGATCTCGCCGAAGCACTCCGACAGGAACGCGGCCTGGCGGACCACGGTGGCGCCGCCGCCGACCGCGGGCGTGCTGGTGACGGTGGTGCGCAGGCGCAGCGCGGCGGTGAAGCGGACGTAGGGCAGGTGCAGCTCGCCGGCCGCGTCGGCCGCGAGGTCGTAGCGATCGCTGCCGTTGTACGGCAGGCCGCGCAGGGTGCCGCCGGTGATGGTCCCGGTCTCGGTCCAGCGATCGCCGACCGCGAGCGGCAGGCGGATCACCGCGACCGGCGCGGCGTAGGGCAGGAGCGTGCGGCCGCCGGCCGGGGCCGGCTCGCGCGAGGCCAGGCCGAGGAGGTCCACGCCGCGCTCGTCGGCGCGGTAGATCGCGTCGGTGGCGTCGTCGAAGGGCAGGACGAACCGGCCGCCGGGGAAGTCGCCGGCGTACCACTGGTCGTCGAGGGCCACCGCGAGCTGATCGACGAACTGATCGCCGGCGTCGTCGGCGCTCCAGTCCCAGCGCCGGTCGGCGCCGTCGCCGCGGCCCGCGACGTCGACCGCGGCGTCGGTCGACAGCCGGACCGGCAGTGGCTGGTCGAGGACCACCGGCAGCTCGGCGGCGGTGAGGACGCCGTCGAGATCGGGGACACACGACGCGACCAAGGGTGGCGGCGGCGCCTCGACCGGGGTGGCGTTCTCGCCGCAGGCGGCGGCGACCGCGACGGCGGCGATCATGGCGAACCGGGCGCGCATCAGTAGTGGAACCCCAGGCGCAGGCGGACCAGCTGGGCGGCGCGCGCCGTGGCGCCGGTGGTCGGGTGGTCGAAGGCGGCGCCGGGCGCGAGCGCGGCGTAGTCGAGGGCGAGGCGAAAGCTGTCGCTGTGATAGACCAGGCTGGGATCGACCTCGACGCCGAGGTGGCGCGCCCCGCTCGGGGTCGAGGTCGGCGCCATCGCCCACGACGCGATCACCGCCAGGGTCAGGCGCAGGCGGGCGTGGCCGAGATCGCCCAGCGTGACCGCGGCGTGGGGCCGGACGTAGGCGGCGTCGGTGACGGTGCCGATCAGCTCGCGGAACAGGATGCGATCGACGTGGTAGTCGGGGTGGAAGCGAAAGTTGTCGACGGTGGTGTCGCCCGGCGGATCGGCCTGCGGTCCGTCGAGGTCGCCGGGGCGGGCGGCGGCCGCGCCCGGGACCGGGAACGCGCCGAAGCCGGGGGCGTCGTCGCCCGAGGCCACGCCGGCGTCGAGGCCGGCGCGGTGGCGGCCGAGCGCGACGTCGCTCTCGAAGGCCAGGCCGAACTGATCCGAGGTCGCGGCCTGATCGAGGAGCACGCCGGGGATGAGCGACGGCTGTTCGATGCGGGCGTGGGCGTAGCTGCCCTCGACCTCGAGGCGCATCCGCGCGCTGGTGATCCGCGCCCAGCCGCCGAACGAGGTCGCGCTGAAGCCGCGCGCCATGAGCTGCGCGGCGTCGATGGTCGGGGTCGCGCCGGCGACCGGCAGGTAGTCGGCGGGCACGTCGCGGTCCTGCCAGCGATGCGACGCGAACACGCCGTACTCGAAGGTCGGTCGGCCGGCGGCGGCGCGGCGCAGGCGAGTGGCGGGCGACGCCGTGCGCAGCCAGGCCGCGGTCACGGTGGTGACGTCGTCGGACGGCTCGAGATCGATCGGGCGATCGCTGGCGGCGCGGCGGCGAAACGGTCCACTCGACGTCAGGTCCCAGGCCAGGGCCAGGAAGTGACCGGCCAGCGGCGTCACGAGCGCGATCCGATCGGCCGCGTCCCCGCCGTCGCACTCCTCGCAGTCGCCGCCGTTGGCCGCCATGCCCAGGCCCCAGTGGGCGCCCATCCGACCGGCGGCGAAGATACCGAGCGGGGTCAGGACCTCGCCCCACGCGCGCTTGATCGCGATCGCGGTGTGGGCGGCCTGGCCCGCGCTCGCGGCCGGGGTCGGCGAGCGACCGGTGCCGACCTCGGGCGTGCCGCCCCAGGCCAGGTTGTCGAGCAGATCGATGCGGGCCTTGATCGCGACGCCGGTGCCGCGGGGGTAGATGGCGAGGTCGGTGCGAGCGCGCAGATCGCCGCCGTCGAGGACCTGGCCGCCGGCCAGGGGCACCGGGTACAGCGGTTGACCGCTCGGATCGAGGCCGCGATCGAGGTCGAGGTTCACGAGCGCGGCCTGGCGGATCCGCAGGTAGCCGTGGAGCTCGACCCGGGTGCGCTCGCTCGGCGTGGCGAAGGCCCGCGGCGTCAGCTCGACGCCGAGGGCGGCGAGATCCGGGATCGCGCCTGGCGCCAGCTCGGCCGCGCGCTCGACGCCGCTGTCGGCGGGGGGGCCATCGGCGCGCGCGCTGCCGGCGACGCCTGCGATGCCTGCGACGCCCGTGATGCCCGCGATGCCCAGCGACGCGAGCGCAGCGGCGGTCGTGCGCCGGGCGCTCACGGGACCTCCGGCGTCGGCGCGGCGCCAGCGTCGGTCGCGGCCGGCGCGAGCTCTGCACCGGTCGTGGACGTCGCGCGATCGGCGGCCAAAAACGCCACCAGATCGCGGGTGGTCGCGGTCGCCGCCTCGACCATCGGGATGTGGCCACACGCGGCGTAGACCTTGAGGGTGGCGTCAGGCAGGAGGTTGGCCAGGCGCTGACCGAAGCTGAGCGGCGTCACCAGATCGTCGTCGCCCCACAGGAGCAAGGTCGGCTGCGCGATCTCGCGGTAGCGGCGCTCGAGACGAGACAGCTCGTGATCGCGGGCCGCGGCCAGGGCGGCCGCGGTGGTGCCCGGTCGGCCGAGCTCGGCCACGACGTGATCGACCCGGGCCTGGGTGATGAAGCGCGGGTCGTGGTAGGCGAGGCCGATGCGCTCCTCGACGTTGGCCCGGTAGTTGAGCGCGAACAGCACCTCGCCGACGCCGTCGAGGCCGGCCCAGCGGAAGAACGCCGGCTTCTGGGCATCGAACACGTAGGCGGCGTAGAGCGCGATGCGGCGGACCCGCTCGGGGTGGGCCAGCGCCATGGCCAGGCTGACCGACGAGCCCCACGAGTGGCCGACGATCGAGACCTGATCGACCGCGAGCTGATCGAGCAGTCCCCACACGAGCTGGGCCTCGGCCTCGGGGGAGTAGTCGCCCGGGGGACGGCTGCTCCAGCCGAAGCCCTTCAGGTCGACCGCGATCACCCGGTGGTGGGCGGCCAGCGCGTCCTGGACCGGCCGCCACAGGTCGAGCGACGCGCCGTAGCCGTGGATCATGACCACCGCTGGGCCCGAGCCGACCGCGCGGTAGTGGAGGTGGACGCCGTCGACCTCGGCGAAGGTCGCGTCGGCCGGCGCGCCCGGCAACCGGCCGGCATGGAACGACGGGCAGGCGCCGAGCGCCAGCGCCGCGGCCACCAGCGCGGCCCGCCCGATCACGGCGTCAGCCTCCACACCTCGGCGGCGTCGGTGAACTCGGCGCCGCTCTCGTAGTCCTGGGACGTGATCGTCGCGACCGTGCCGTAGCACTCGGCGACGAAGCCGAAGGTCCGCTTGGTGGTGATCACGGCGCCGACCGTGCGGGTCAGATCGGTGGCGATGCGGCGGACCGGGAACTCGCCGAACGGCGTGGCCAAGGTCCCGACCGCGTCGACCCGGGCCTGGTAGCGCTCGGAGTAGAAGCTGGCGACGCCGAGGGCCAGGCCCGAGACCGTGGCGGTCGTCGACCAGCTCGCCGACGGGCCCAGCGGCGTCGGCAGGAGCGGCACCGGCGGATCGTAGGTCAGCTCGGTCCGGGTCAGGCCGGCCTCGGGCGAGACCACGCCGAGGAGCGCCAGGCCACTGCCGTCGAGGCGCATGACCCCGAGCAGCTCGCTGTCGATCGACAGGCGGGCGGCGTAGCTGGCGGTCGGGAAGCTGGCGGCCCACCAGGTCCCGGTCGGGGCGAGCAGGGTGGTGGCGACATCGCGGTCGCCGGGTAGGCCGGCGGCCAGGGTCCAGGTCCGGGCGCCGCCGCCGCCTTGTTGCCCTGCGGTATTCACGGTGGCGTCGGTGGCGATGCGGAACCGCGCGGTCTGGCCGGCCATCATCGGCAGCTCGGCGCGGGTCACGGTGCCGTCGTGATCGGGCTGGCAGCCGAGCGTGGCGTCGAGTCCACCAGTCCCGTCGACGCCGGCGTCGGCCTCGTCGACCGGGGCGCAGGTGTGGTCGGCCCGGCAGTAGCCGCTCGGGCAGTCGGTGGGGACGTCGCACCGGTCCGGATCGGCGCCGGCGCAAGCGGCCAGGGTGAGGGCGCCGAGGGCGAGCGCGGCGGCGGCGTGGTGCTGTGCAGCAAAACGGGGCATGAGGGGGCCTCGAGGCCAGCGCAAACTACGCCTGGCCAGCGCCGGTGTCAATCGGATTTTTGCGATGCAACAATATCGCGTCTTGCGCCGTCGGTACCGGCCGGCTACCGTGCCCCCGTGCCCCCGGTCCTGATCAAGAAGTACGGCAACCGTCGTCTCTACGACACCGCCGAGAGCCGCTACATCACGCAGGACGAGCTGGCGGCGGCGATCAAGCGCGGCGTCGACGTCCGGGTGGTCGACGCCAAGACCAGCGAGGATCTGACCCAGGCGACCCTGGCCCAGCTCGTGCTCGAGAACGCCCACGCCGCCCGGGCCCTGCCGGTCGGCCTCCTGACCCAGCTCATCCGCCTCGACGACGACGCGCTGGTCGAGTTCTTCGGTCGCTACGTCACCAGCGCCCTCGAGCTGTACCTCACCGCCAAGCGCGGCGTGCAGTCGCTGACCCAGGCCTCGCCGCTCATGCGCATGCCGGTCAACGCCACCGACGCCGTGACCCGCATGTGGATGCAGTCGCCCTTCGCCCAGCTCGCGGGCTTCGGTGGCTTCCCGGGCTTTCCGCCCGGGTTTGCGTCGAGCGGCCCGGCGCCGACGCCGGTCTACGAGCCCGAGCCGCCGCCGCCGCCGCCCCCGCCCGCGTCGACGTCGGCCGGCGCCGATCCCACCGACGCCCTGGCCGCGATGCGCCGCGAGCTCGATGAACTCAAGCGCGCGATGCGAGGCGATGGGGTCGGCAAGCCGGGCGCCAAGCGCAAGCCGCGGCGCGACTGAGGTCGAGCGAGGGCTCGCCGCGTGGGCGAGGACGCGGGTCGCGGCGCTCGCCGGCGGAAGGTCGCCCGGCGAAGCCGCGCGGCTCGGCGCGGCCGCGGGCGCGGTCGCCGCAGGCGAACGTGGTGCAGTGCAGGGCCTGTGTGCCGCCATGCAAAAAAGATTGAACGCCGGGCGATTCGCAAGTGCCTGAATATGCGCCGTTGCCCGCTTCGATCCCGGAGCGATCTTGTGCAATGCACAAAATCGAGCTTGACCTGACCCGCGCGCGTGCCTAGTGTGGCGGGCAAGGAGATACCCACCATGAGCAAGCAAGCCGAGACCACCACCGCCAGCGCCACCTCCAACTCCACCTCGTCGAAGGCCCGCTCGCCGTTCGAGCTGCCGTTCGCCATGCCGATGATGCCCGACGCCTTCGCCCAGCTCATGCGCGACCAGATCGCCCGGACCCAGGCGGTCATGGGCGAGCTGGCCAGCTACGAGGGCCAGGCCGTGACCCGGGCCCGCACCGCGGTCGACGAGCTGTCGCGGCTGGCCAACGACTCGATCACCTACGTCGGCCAGCTCTCGGCCGAGTGGCGCAAGCTGTCGCTCGAGGCCATGCAGCGCACCGTCGACGCCTTCACCCCCAAGGCCTGAGGACGTCGGGAGCCGGAAGGTCGCTTTGCGCGCGCGCGGGCCCACGACGGCCGGCCCGCGCGCCACGCGAGTTCGTCCTCGCGGGACCTCCGCCGCTCCACCGCTCGCCCAGCGCCCTGCCGCTCCTCGGCCGGGCGGTCGACCCGCTCGGACCGGTCTGGTCCACGCCGGCGGGCCGCGCCGCGCGTCCGGATCGTCCTCAGGGCGCGCCCTTCGCATCGCACAAGCCGCGTCCAGCGCGGCCCCGAGGTGCCATGATCCCAGCTCCGTTTCAGATCGCCAGCCAGCTCGTCCGCGACCTGACCGCCATCGCCACCGGGGCGGTCGCCGACGCCAGCGGCGCCGCGGCCGTCCGCCCGCCGCCGGCCCTCGTGCCGACCCCGCGCGACGTGATCGCCCGCGAGGGCACCGCCGCGCTGTACCGCTTCGCGCCGCCCGCCGGCGTGACCCGGCGCGGCCGCCCGGTCCTCCTGGTGCCGTCGCTGATCAACCAGTGGTACGTGCTCGACCTGCGCCGCGGCGCCAGCCTGGTGGCGGCCCTGGTCGAGGCCGGCCTCGACGTGTTCTGCCTCGACTGGGGCGCGCCCGAGGACGAGGACCGGCACCGCACCTGGGATGACGTGCTGGGGCGCCTCGACCGCATGGTGCGCCGCACGCTGCGGACCGCCGGCGCCACGCAGCTCGGCCTGGTCGGCTACTGCATGGGTGGGACCTTGGCCGCGATCTACGGCGCCCTCCACCCGACCCGGGTGGCGGCGCTGGTCGATCTGGCCGGGCCCATCGACTTCGCCAAGGGCGGCATGTTGCGGACCATGGTCGATCGGCGCTGGTTCGACGCCGACGCGATCGCCGATGCCGGCAACGTCTCGCCCGAGCAGATGCAGTCCGGGTTCACGGCCCTGCGCCCGACCCTCGAGCTGGCCAAGGCGGTCGGCGCCCCCGAGCTGATGCTCGACCGGTCCGCCCACGACGCCCTGCGCGCCCTCGACGCCTGGGCCAGCGACAACATCGCGTTCCCGGCCGCCGCCTACCGCACGTACATCGGCGAGCTGTATCAGGACAACCGCCTGGTCGCCGGCACCCACCGCGCGCTCGGCCGCGTCGTGTCGCTGGCCGCGATCACCTGTCCGACCGCGGTGATCGTCGCCGACAAGGATACGATCTGCCCGCCGGCTGCGGCCACGGCGCTCCTCGATCACGTCGCCACTCGCGACACCACCGTGCTGCGGGTCCCGGGCGGCCACGTCGGCGCCGTGGTCGGCAGCCGCGCCGCCCGCGAGCTGTATCCGGCCCTGGCCACCTGGCTCGAGGCCCGGCTGGCGGTGGCCTAGAGCACCGAACCGTTTGAGATGCCTGCTGCGACGCGGCCGTGTGGGCACCTCCGAGCGTACGTCCGACGCTCGCTCGCCATGTCGTTGACCACACTCCTCGCTGCGCTTCGGGCGTGCGCCCGGATCTGCCTCGGCCCGTCCACGTCTCGCGACGGCAAGTAGACCGTTCGGTGCTCTAGAGGCCGAGAACGAAGCCGAGACCGAGACCGAGACCGAGTCCGAGACCGAGACCGAGACCGAGTCCGAGACCGAGACCGAGACCGAGACCGAGTCCGAGTCCGAGTCCGAACCCGAGACCGAGTCCGAGACCGAGACCGAACCCGAAGCCGAAGCCGAGACCGAGACCGAGACCGAGACCGAGTCCGAGTCCGAGTCCGAGTCCGAACCCGAGACCGAGTCCGAGACCGAGACCGAACCCGATATCCGACCCCGACCCACGACCCCGATCCCGATCCCGATCCCGAACCCGATCCCGAACCCGAACCCGAACCCGAGTCCGAGTCCGAGTCCGAGTCCGAGTCCGAGTCCGAGTCGAGTCCGAGATGACCAGCTCTTACCGCCCCGCGTTCCTGATGGCGCGCTGCGCCGGCGTCACTGCCGAGCGTCGGCGCCGCGCCTCGCGGTCCGCGCCTTGCCATCCGGCGCCTCGCCCGCGATCATCGCGCCCCTGTTCATACCCGGACCCCCTCGGGTCCGTTCACCACTCGTCCCCTCGAGGATTCCGATGAAGCTCTCTGATCTCAAGATCATCGTCACCGGCGGCGCCCAAGGCATGGGCGCCCACTTCGCTCACCGCCTGGCCGAGGCCGGCGCTCAGGTCGCCGTCGGCGACGTCAAGGACGACGGCCTGGCCGCCGTGGTCGAGGCCGCCCGCGGTCTCCCGGGCCAGGTCCACGCCCGCCGCCTCGATGTCTCCGACGAGGCCGACGTCGCCGGGTTCGTCGACTGGGCCCATGGCGCCATGGGCGGCCTGAACGGCCTCATCAACAACGCCGGCATCCTGCGCGACGGCCTCCTGGTCAAGAAGGACCGCACCACCGGCGCGATCACCAAGCTGACCAAGGCCCAGTGGGACGCGGTCATCGCCGTCAACCTGACCGGCGCGACCTACATGGTCCGCGACGTCGTCGCCAAGATGGTCGAGACCGAGCAGCGGCCGGGCGTGATCGTCAACATGTCGTCGATCGCGCGCCACGGCAACCGCGGCCAGTCGAACTACTCGGCGGCCAAGGCCGCGCTGGCCGCCAACACCACGACCTGGATGCGCGAGTTCGGCCCGTTCGGCATCCGGGTCGGCGCCGTCGCCCCCGGCATGATCGAGACCCCGATGACCGCCGGCATGAACCAGAAGGCCCGCGACGCTCTGGTCGCCAACATCCCGGTCGGCCGCATCGGCCTCCCCGAGGACATCTGGGTCGCCGTCAAGTTCGTCCTCGAGTGCGACTACTTCAACGGCCGCACGATCGACGTCGACGGCGGCCTGGTGATGTGACCCGCTCGCCCCGCGCCCGGTGAGTCGCCGGCCAGCCGGCCCTCCGCCTCCGCCTCCGCGCCCGCGCCCGACCTCGAGTCCGAGCCCGCGCCCGAGTCCGAGCCCGCGCCCGAGTCCGAGCCCGCGCCCGCGTCCCAGCCCGCGTCCGAGCCAGAGCGCGCGTCCGCCTCTCCAAAAAACGAGGGAGGTCACACGAACTTTCGCTGTAGCACGCGGCGCCCCGGAGGGGCGCCAGCCGACCGGAGGGAGGCGTCTCGGAGAGGGGACCCGTCGGGGACCTGGCCCCGACGGGGAGAGGTTTGGTGACAAACCTCTCCAAAGAACCCGGGAGGCGTCTCGGAGAGGAGGCTCGCCGGGGGCGTGACCCCGGCGAGGAGAGGTTTGGTGACAAACCTCTCCCAAAGAACGAGGGAGGTCACACGAACGTTCGCTGCAGCACGCGGCGCCCCGGAGGGGCGCCAGCCGACCGGAGGGAGGCGTCTCGGAGAGGGGACCCGTCGGGGACCTGGCCCCGACGGGGAGAGGTTTGGTGACAAACCTCTCCAAAGAACCCGGGAGGCGTCTCGGAGAGGGGACCCGTCGGGGACCTGGCCCCGACGGGGAGAGGTTTGGTGACAAACCTCTCCCAAAAAATCTGGAGGCGTCTCGGAGAGGGGACCCGTCGGGGACCTGGCCCCGACGGGGAGAGGTTTGGTGACAAACCTCTCCAGAGAATTCAGAACAGCCAGAACGGCTTGCCGCCGGCGAACAGGACGTCGTCCTGGCCGGCGCTGGCGTCCGTCAGTCGCAGCTCAAGCATGACGCCGCGCTTGGTCGCGCCGTTGTGCGGGTGGTGCTCGGTGACCTCGCCGTCGAGGACCGCCACGACCTTGCCGACGGCGCGGCACCGCACCAGACCCCAGGTGCAGCGATACAGCGGCGTGCCGGGCTTGGCCTCGGCGAGGTTCTCGTACGGCACGAACCCGACCACCACCTGCTCGCTGCGAGCCCGCAGGTAGTACGAGGTCGACAGGCGCGCGACCAGGGCCTTGGCGTTGGCGATCTCGCGGTCGAGGGTGGTGGCGGCCAGCTCGGCGGCCACCCGGTCGTCGGTGGCCGACTGCTCGTCGAGGAGCGCGCGATCGAGCTCGCGCCGGGCCGAGGCGGCGGCCGCGGTGTGGCCGGCCGATTCGATGGCCGCGCGGTGATCGGTGACGAACTGCCGGGCCGAGGCGATCACCCGCGCGGTGCGGTTGAGCTCGGCGGCGACCCGGGCCCGCTCGACCTCGAGGGTGGCCAGGCGGGCCTCGGCGGTGGTCAGCTCGGTGGTGGCGGCGGCGACCTGAGGGTGGCGCGGCGACAGGATCACCGGCCGGACCCAGCTCGTGTTGAAGAAGTAGAAGATGTTGACGACCACGTAGGCGACGATGCCGACCAGGATCAACGCCAGCGCGGCGATGCCGGCCAGCTTGTAGAGCTTGACCAGCAGCGGCTGGAGCGCGAGCCGCGGGCGCTGGGCTCGCGAGGCGGGGGTGGTCATGGCGCCGGACACTTACCACAGCTCGGGTCGCCGTACGTGGACTGTGATCGGCGCTGCAACGTGTCGGCCAGGGCCAGGCCGACCCCGCCGGTGGCGGCGCACAGCGCGCGGTAGGCCGCGGCGGCGTCGGGATCGGCCCGGTCGCGGACCGCCCGCAAGAGGGTGTTCTTGCGGGTGTGCTCGTGGGGAACGAACTCGAGGGCCGTGGCGCGGTAGCCGGCGGCGCGCAGGAGCAGGAGCCGCATCAGATCGGTGACGTGGGCCGCGGTCTCGCGTCGCAGGTGCGGCGCGCCCCACAGCGGCGCCAGGGCCCCATCGGCTCGGGCCTCGGCCAGCGCCGCCCAGCCGGCGGCCAGCTCGGCCTGACAACACGGCGCCACCGCGATCAGCTCAGCCCCGGCCGCGACGCCCAGGGCGATCGCGTCGCAGCTCGCGCGATCGCAGGCGTGGAGACCGAGCACCGCGATCGCCGACGGCAGCTCGGCGCCAAACCGCGCGCGCCAGGTCGTGGCGAGGTCGAGCCCGTCGACCGCCGCGGCCGCGAACCGCATGCGATCGGTCAGGCCCGCGCGCTCGACGCGCTCGGCGCTGGCCGCGATCACCGCCGGGTTGCGATCGATCCCCAGGACCTCGAGCGGGTAGTCCCAGACCTGCGCGCCGCACCAGGCCAGGGCGGTCGACAGGTACGAGCGCCCGCAGCCGGCGTCGATCACGGCCAGCCGCGGGTGGCGCGCGCGCAGGTCGGCCAAGGTCGGCGCCAGCGTCCCGATCATGTGGTTGACCTGGAAGTACTTGCCGACCCGCTGCGGCGGGAGCTGGCCGTCACCGTCGAGGATGCCGAGGGCGCGCAGCACCACCGCGCCTTCGGCCGGGCGGATCGCCACCGCCTTGCCGCGGAGCAGGTCGTCGGTGCGGGCCGGCGTCCAGTAGGTGGCGGCGCGCTCGGTGAGCGCGGCGGCCCAGCGTTCGTGAGAGGTCACGCTCAATCGCCGAAGACCGGGGGCGGGCAGGTACACGCCGTCGCGCCCGGGCAGCTCGACGTGACCAGGAGGTAGTCGAAGCGCGCGCTCAGGTTGCGCGTGCGCAGCCCGGCGCGATCGCCAGCGCCGCAGGGCGCCGGCGGGCTGGCGCTGACCGTCACCGTGGGGACGGTGTTCAAGCGGACCGCGACACGCTTGTCGTCCGCGGAATCGACCGCCAGCTCGACCACCACGCCGCTGGTCATCCGCACCTCGAGGGTCGCGCTGCCGAGCTGCGCGAGCGACCCCGTCGACGCGGTGATGGTCGCGACGGCCGTGTCGGCCACGCCCTGCTGGACGCCGCCCAGGCAGCCGGTCGGGACCTCGGCCCCGCTGGCCAGCGATGAGGCGGGCGCCCACGCGCCGAGGCCGAAGGCCTGGCCGCTGTTGCTGAAGCTGCCGATCGTGCCCCGGGTCAGGACCGACGGCTCGCGGAGACCGCCCGGAGTGAGGACGAGCGCCCGGTCGGCGTCGGGATCACTCTGGACCAGCTGGCCGGCGCCCACGTCGACGGTCCACGCGCCGAACGGCTGGCTGGGCCCGAAGGTGTAGGCGCCGCGGGTGTCGCGGGTGAACGAGTCGAACCACACCACGCAGTCGAAGCGGTCGGGGTTCCGATCACAACCATCGCCCACGCCATCGCTGTCGCTGTCGAGGTCCGCCGCGCCGCCGCCGAGGGGACACGGGTCACATGGGTCGCCGCGGCCGTCGCCGTCTTCGTCGTGCTGGCGCGGGTTGGCGACGGTCGTGCAGTTGTCGGCCGCGCCGACCACGCCGTCTCCATCGGGGTCGAGATCGTCGGCGTCGATCGTCGGCCCGTCGAGCCCGACCGCGTCCG
Source organism: Kofleriaceae bacterium (assembly GCA_018057825.1). GTDB lineage: Bacteria > Myxococcota_A > Polyangia > Haliangiales > Haliangiaceae > UBA2376. The sequence goes on from JAGPCY010000013.1 coordinate 50,352, forward strand.
GGGCGTCGGTGGCGTCAGCGTCGGCTCGACCTGGGGTGACCTCGTCGAGCCCGAAGATCGGGTTGCAGGCCGCCACCATCAGGCCGAGCAGCGCGAACTCGCAGCGCATCCCCTGATGCTACTCCACCGCAGCGGCGCGCACGCGCTGGCGCCGCTCACACCGGCACCACCGTGACCGGGGTCGCGAGCTCGGCGCCGCCGGTCGACAGGTACAGCTCGCCGCCGGTGATCGCCAACGACCAGCGGTTGTTGCGGTCGAGGGTCGCGGCCACCGCGTCGAGCCACTCGGCCGGCAGCTCGTACAGCTCGATGGCCTCGGCCTTGTGGACCTTGCGCTCGCGCAGCTCGCCAGCGAGGGCCGCCAGGTTGCGCCAGCCGTAGACCGCGACCCGCGGCGCCTGCTTGGCCGCGCGATGCAGGCGGTCGGCGGCCGGCAGCCCGACCTCGATCCACGCCTGCAGATCGCCGCGCAGATCGCGCTGCCACAGCGCCGGCTCGTCGTCGGCGGCCAGGCCGCGCGTGAAGTCGAGGCCCTCGGCGTGCTCGCGAGCGCGGGCGACGACCCGGGTCACCAGGTAGCGGTCGCTCTCCGACGGGTGCTGCGCGACCCGCCAGTCGACCGTCTCGTAGATCCCGCGATCGCTGTCGGCCAGCTCGATCGTGAAGCGGCGCATGGTCGCGGTCAGGGCCATCGCCGTCACTCTACTCCCTGGGGCCGCGGGCCGTCCCGCCGTCAGCGACTTGCGCCGCGGCGGCGACCCGACGATCATCCCACTGTGGCCAAGACCGCCATCGCCAAACGCGACCAGGCCCCGCCGCCGCGCGTCGAGGTCATCACCGTGGCCGAGCCGGGAGCTCCGGTCGGGCGCAGGTTGATCGCGTCTCCGCTCGCGGTCGAGCGGATCATCCGCGCGGTCCCCGAGGGGCGGGTGGTGACGACCAGCGCGCTCTGCGCCGCCCTGGCGCGCGATCACCGCGCCGACTACACCTGCCCGTCGACCACCGCGACCTTCCTCGACATCGTCGCCGAGGCGGCCGAGGAGGACCGCGCGGCCGGCCGTGGGCCGGTGGCGCCGTACTGGCGCGTGGTGCGCGACGACGGCGCGCTCCTCGACACCCTGCCCGGCGGCGTCACCGCCCAGGCCCGGGCCCTCGATCGCGAGGGCGTGGTGGTGCTGCGACTCGGCGCGACGCCGCGGGTCACCGAGGTCGATCACTTCGCGTGGAGCCCACCCCCGGCGGCGCGCCGCCCGGCTCGGCAGCACCGTCGCTGATCGCACCCCGCCGATCGCAACCCTGGGGCGGCTGCGACACCTGCGACGACGGATCGTCGCATGCGGCGCCGTCGCAGCGCGTCGCGATCTCGGTTAGGGTGATGCGGCGGGCCATGATTTGCCGGCGCGAATCGTGCAACGGCCGCGCAGCCAGGTGCTTCTCATGCGTGTGTGTCCTCGTCTGGTGATCGCCTTCGGGCTCGCGGTCGCTGCCTGTCGCCCGCACAAGGTCGTGCACGATCCGCTGCCGCCGGTCGAGCTGCCCGCCACCTTCGCGGCGGCGCCGGTCGACGGTGCCGCGGCGCCGGATCGCTTCTGGACCGCGTTCGCCGATCCCGCCCTCGACCGCCTGATCGAGCGCGCGCTGACCGGCAACTTCGATCTGCGCGCGGCCTGGGCCCGGGTCGAGCAGCTCGGCGCCCTCAACCGCCAGGTCGATCTGCGCTGGCCCGAGGTCTCGGTCGGCGCTAGCGCGGCGCGCTCGCGGGCCGCGATCCCGGCCAACCCGCTGTTCCCCGACGGCAGCACCTCGACCAGCGATCGCTTCGGGGTCCAGCTCGAGGCCGGCTACGAGGTCGATCTGTTCCGCCGCCTCGCGTCCCAGCGCGACGCGGTCGGCCGCGACAGCGCCGCGGTCCTCGAGGACACCGCGGCGATCGCGATCACGATCGCGGCCGAGGTCACCGCGGCCTGGCTCGACCTGCGGGCCGCCCGGGCCCAGGCCGCGGCCCTCGCCGATCAGCTCCGCACGACCGAGGCCCAGCTCACGCTCCTCGAGGAGCGCCTGCGCGCCGGCCTGGGCACCAGCGCCCTCGACATCTTCCAGCAGCGCAGCCTCGTGGCCCAGCTCCGCGGCCAGGCCGCGCAGACCACCGCGGGCGAGGTCGCGATCGCGGCGCGGCTGGCGGCGCTGTGCGGCACCACGCCGGGCCAGCTCACCGCCGATCTGGACGCCGCCGCACCGTCGCTGCCCGAGGTGCCCCCGCTGCCGGCGGTCGGCGTACCGGCTGAGCTGCTCGTCCGGCGTCCGGACGTCGCGGCCGCCCGGCGTCGGGTCGAGGCCGCCGACTATCGGGTCGCCGCCGCGGTCGGCGAGCGCTACCCGACCTTGCGCCCGGCCGGGTCGGTCGGCCTGTCGGGCTACACGATCGCCCAGCTCATCGAGACCCCGGTGTACTCGCTGATCGCGTCGCTGGCCGCGCCGCTGTTCGACGGCGGTCGGCGCAAGGCCAAGGTCGCGCAGGAGCGCGCGGTGGTGCAGGAGCGCCTGGCCGGGCTGGCCAAGGCCCTGGTGTCGGCCGCGTCCGAGGTCGAGACCGCCCTGGCCGGCGAACGCTCGCTCCTCATCCTGGTGGCCGAGACCGAGCAGCAGCTCGCGCTCGCTCGCGCCACCTTGACCGCCGCCCGCGATCGCTACCGCGACGGCCAGATCGACTACCTGCCGGTGTTGTCCGCGATCCAGGCCGAGCAGCGCCTGGCGCTGGCGACGATCGAGCTGCGCCGTCAACACCTGGGCCTGCGCCTGGCCCTGTACCGCGCGCTCGGGGGCACCTGGGCGCGCGCCCTGCCGGCCCCGGCCGCGCTGCCGCTGCGAGGACGCCATGAGTGAGTCGACCCCATCCACGCCCGCCCGTCGCCCCCACCTGCTCGGCATCATCCTGGCGCCGCTGGTCGGCCTCGGGCTCCTGGGCATCGCGTTCTCGATCTTCGGCTGGCTGGTCGGCACCAAGCCGAAGCCGGCCAAGGAGAGCCAGACCAAGGTCGCGACCCCGGTCGAGGTCTTGACCGTGGCGCCGCGCCAGGAGCGCATCGACGTGATCGCGTCGGGCACGGTGCGTCCGGCCCGCCAGGTCGTGGTCGGCTCCGAGGTCGGCGGCAAGGTCATCTGGATGTCGCCCGAGCTGGTGCCGGGTGGACGGTTCAAGGCCGGTCAACCGGTGATCCGCCTCGACGGCCGCGACTACAAGCTGGCCCTCGAGCAGCAGGCGGCGCAGGTGCGCATGGCGCAGACCGAGCTGGCGGTCGAGGAGAGCCGCAAGCGGGTCGCCGAGAAGGAGTGGCAGCTCCTCGGCGAGAAGCAGCCCGAGGCCGGCTCGCTGGCGCTGCGCGATCCGCAGCTCGAGACCGCCAAGGCCTCGGTCAAGGCGGCGCAGTCGAGCCTGCAGCGGACCCAGCTCGCGATCTCGCGCACCGGCCTGACCGCGCCGTGGAACGCGATGGTGGTGGCTCGCGGCGTCGATCTCGGCCACATCGTCGCGCCGGGTGCGCCGCTGGCGACCCTGGTCGGCACCGACGCCTACTGGATCGAGGTCGCGATCCCGGTCGAGCGCCTGAGCTGGATCGACGTGCCGGGCATCGACGGCGCCAAGCAGGGCTCGCCGGCCCGCGTGGTCTACGCCCTGGGCGAGCGTCAGGTCGAGCGGCTCGGCCGGGTGGTGCGGCTGTCGGGCGAGGTCGATCCAGTCGGCCGCATGGCCCGGCTCCTGGTCGAGATCCCCGAGCCGCTGGCGGCCGATCAGCCGCCGCTACTCCTCAACTCCTTCGTCGAGGTGCACCTGGCCGGCGACCTGGTCGACGCGGTCGCCGAGGTCCCGCGGGCGGCGCTGCGCGATGACGGCCGGGTGTGGGCGGTGGTCGACGGCGAGCTCAAGATGCTCGAGGTGGACGTGGTGTGGCGGCGGCCGCGCTCGGTGATCGTCCGCGGCCTGGCCGGCTCGACGCAGGTGATCGTGTCGCCGGTGCCGGGCGCGACCGACGGCATGAAGGTCCGCGTGGTCGAGCCCGGCGCGCGCAAGCCGACGCCCCCGGCGACGCCCGAGGCCGCGGCCCCGGCGGCGCCCGCAGCCCCGGCGCCAGCCCCGGCGGCGGGCAGCGGAGGTGCGCCGTGAGCGGCCCCCGCACCCTCGGCACTGGCAACACCGACACCCAGCGTGGCCTGTTCGCCTGGTTCTGCAAGAACCCGGTGGCGTCCAACGTGATCGTGATCCTGGTGATGCTGGTCGGTTTCTTCTCGCTGCGCAGCGCCAAGCAGGAGGTCTTCCCCGAGGTCCAGCTCGACATCATCGCGGTGACCTTGCCGTACCCCGGGGCCAGCCCCGACGAGGTCGAGCAGGGCGTGACCCTGCCGGCCGAGGAGGCCATCCGCTCGGTCGACGGTCTCAAGCGCGTGACCTCGCAGTCGTCCGAGGGCGGCGCCGCGATCTTCGTCGAGCTCCAGGTCGGCGAGGACGCCGATCAGATCCGCAGCCGGATCCAGGCCGCGATCGATCGCGTGACCACCTTCCCCGAGCGGGCCGAGAAGCCCCAGGTGTTCGAGCTGACCAACCGCTTCCAGGTGATCTCGCTGGTGGTCTACGGCGACGTTCCGGCCAAGACCCTGAAAGAGGTGGCCGAGCGGGCCCGCGAGGATCTGCTGGCCGAAGACACCATCACCACCGTCGAGCTGTCGGGCGTGCGGCAGCGCGAGATCTCGATCGAGATCCCGCAAGAGACCCTGCGCCGCTACCGCCTGAGCCTCGATCAGGTCGCCGGGATCATCCGCGCCAACTCGATCGATCTGCCGGGCGGGCGGATGAAGACCGACGCCGGCGACGTGCTGGTCCGCACCACCGAGCGCAAGGACGATCAGGCCGAGCTCGAGCGGGTGCCGATCGTCAGCCGGGCCGACGGCACCCGGGTGCTCCTGGGCGACATCGCCACGATCGTCGACGGCTTCGCCGACACCGACGAGAGCGCGTCCTACGACGGCAAGCCCGCGGTCATGATCAACGTGTTTCGGGTCGGCGATCAGAAGCCGCTCGAGGTCGCGGCCGCGGTCAAGGCCTACGCCGAGCGCCTGAACGCTCAGCTCCCGCCCGGGGTGGCGGCGACCTCGGCCTTCGACATGTCGGAGCTGTACGCCGGGCGCATGAACCTCCTGCGCGAGAACGCGCTCCAGGGCCTGGTCCTGGTGATCCTCGTCATCGGCCTGTTCCTCGAGCTGCGCCTGGCGTTCTGGGTCACCCTCGGCATCCCGGTGTCGTTCCTCGGCTCGGCGATCTTCCTCGGTCCCGCCGGGGTGTCGATCAACATGCTGTCGTTGTTCGCGTTCATCCTGGCCCTGGGCTCGGTGGTCGACGACGCGATCAACATCGGCGAGGCGGTGCAGCGCTACCGCGACGAGGGCAAGAGCCGCGTCGACGCCGCGATCCTCGGGGTCCGCGAGGTCGCGGTGCCGGTGACCTTCGCGATCGGCACGATCATGCTGGCCTATATGCCGATGCTGTTCATGCCCGGGGTCGGCGGCAAGTTCTTCTATCAGATCCCGGTGGTCGTCCTCGGGGTGCTGTTCATCTCGCTGCTCGAGTCGCTGTTCATCCTGCCGGCCCACCTGGCGCACTCTCACGAGAGCCGCGGTCGGGTCCTGCGCTGGGTCGACCGCCAGCAGCGCAAGCTCGCCGACGGCCTCGAGTGGCTGATCCAGAAGACCTACGTACCGACGATCAAGGTCGCGACGCGGTTCCGCTACGTCACGCTGTGCGGCGCGCTGGGCGCGCTGATCGTGGTGTTTGGCCTGTTGGCCGGCGGCCGGGTCCGGCAGTCGTTCATGCCCGAGATCGAGAGCGACCTGGTGACCTTCCAGGCCCAGCTCCCCTACGGCACCGCGGTCGAGCGCAGCGTCGCGCTCGAGGCGGCGATGGTGTCCGCCCTCGATCGCGTGATCGCGACCCACGGCGGCCGCGAGCGCAACGTCCGCGGCATCTTCTCGTCGATCGGCACCGCCTCGGGCGGCGATCGGATCTCGGCTGGCTTCGGCCAGGGCGGCGGCCACCTGGTCGAGGTCATGGTCTACATGACTGCGATCGATCGCCGGACCCTGCGCGCCAACGAGCTGGCCCGGCTGTGGCGCGAGGAGCTGGTCGACTACCCGGGCGTCGAGCAGGTCAAGCTGCGCTGGCAGACCGGCTTCGACGCCGGCGCAGCGCTGTCGATCCAGCTCTCGCACCCCGACCTGGGGACCTTGCAACAGGCCGCGCGCGACCTGTCGGCCCGGCTGCGCGAGTGGAAGGGCGTGGCCGACATCGACGACGGCTTCACCGCCGGCAAGCCGCAGTTGAACCTGCGCCTGGCGCTCGAGGCCAACGCCGCGGGCTTCACGGCGATCGATCTGGCCAACACCCTGCGCGCGACGTTCTTCGGCGCCGAGGCCCAGCGCCTGCAGAAGGGCCGCGACGAGGTCCGGGTCTACGTCCGGCTGCCCGAGGACGAGCGCCGGAGCGAGCGCGCCCTCGAGGAGCTGATCGTGCCGGTCGGCAACCCGCTCATCGGCGTGACCGAGATGCCGCTGGGCGCCCTGGCCGAGATCGAGCGCGGCCGCAGCTACACCGCGATCACCCGGGTCGACGGTCGACGCGCGGTCGACGTCACCGCTGACGTCGACGAGGCGGTCGCCAACCCGACCGAGGTGATGCGTGACCTCGAGCGCACGGTCTTGCCCGAGCTCATGGCCGACTACCCGCAGCTCACCTGGTCGATCGGCGGCGAGCAGAAAGAGCAGGCCGAGATGATGGGGGCCCTGGGGCGCGGCATGCTGCTCGCGGTCGGTGCGATCTACGTGCTCCTGGCGATCGTCTTCCGCAGCTACGTCCAGCCGATCGTCGTCCTGTTCGCGATCCCGTTCGGCATCATCGGCGCGATCGTCGGCCACATGATCATGGGCTACACGGTCAACCTGATGAGCTGGATGGGCGTGATCGCGCTGACCGGCGTGGCCATCAACGACTCGCTGGTCTACGTCGACGCGATCAATCGTCGACGGGACCAAGGCGCCAGCCCCGAGGTCGCGGCGATCGACGCCGGCTCGATCCGGGCTCGGCCGATCATCCTGACCGCGGTCACCAGCTTCATCGGCCTGGCGCCGATGATCCTCGAGACCGAGATGCAGGCGCGATTCCTGATCCCGATGGCGATCTCGCTCGGCTTCGGCATCATCTTCTCGACCTTCGTCACCCTGCTGGTCGTGCCGTGCTTCTACCTGATCGTCAACGACATCGGCGAGGGCTTCGGCTGGTGGCGGCGGACCGGCTCGCACCTCCTGGGCCGGCTGGGCATGGGCGCCGAGCGGGCCAGCCCGGCGCCGGGCCGGACGGACGAGGTCGTGCCGCCGGCCCGGGTGGTCGAGCGCGACGGCGTCGACGACGACGCTCGCTGAGCGGCCGCGCGCGGGGGGCGGCCCGTGGGGTGAACATCGGCGGGCGTGCGGCGTATATATACGGCCAATGCGTCACGCCCTCGCCCTCGTCTTCGTCCTCACCGCCGCCGCCGCCTGCGGCAGCAAGTCCAACCCGCTGCCGCCCGGTCCGCCGCAGGCCGCGGCGTGCGTCAAGGGCGGGTGCAGCGGCCAGCTCTGCGAGGAGGAGGGCGCCGGTGGGATGACCACCTGCGAGTTCCGCGCCGAGTACGCCTGTTATCGCGAGGCGACCTGCGAGCGTCAGCCCGACGGCGCGTGCGGCTGGACCCCGACGGACACCCTGACCGCGTGCTTGGCGTCGCCGCCGCCCCTCGAGGGCCAGGCCGCGGAGTTCCCGATCGCGCCGCAGTAGCGCGCGGGTCACCGGCCGTGGGGCCGGGCCGCGACCTCGACCACCGCCTCGGCGAAGGCCGCCGCCGCCGCCGCGCACGCCGCCAGATCGCCCGGGCGCACGCCGGTCAGCCACGCGCACGCGAAGTTGGTCTCGGTCGGCGGCGTCACCAGCTTGACCGCGCGGACGTCAGCGGCCTTGAGCGCGGCGTCGAAGCCGAGCGTGGCCTCGAGCGGCGGCGCCACCAGGTAGGCCATGGCCTCGCCGACCGGCAGGCCAGCCTCGCGCGCCAGGTAGTGGCCGAGGGAGCCGATCACGTGCGGGAACACGGTCACGCCGCGGCGACCGTCGGCGTCGTAGAAGCAGGCGTCGTGGGTCAGGCACGCGGTCAGCGCCGCCAGGCCGTCCTCGATCGATTGTGGCTCGGCGGCCGCCAGCACCCCGAGGATCTCGCCCGACAGTCGGCCCGAGGCGTGGGCCGCGCCGGCGTAGAAGCTCCTGGCGAACACCACGTCGACCGCGGCGTGCTTGGTCGCCTCGTCGAGCGCGACGTACAGCGCGTCGTCCTGATCGCAGGTGACCAGGCCGAGCGAGGTGTGGCGGGTGGGATCGGCGCCGTAGGCGGCGAGCACCGCCGGATCGGCGGCCGGCAGCCGGCGCACCGACAGGAGCGTGGGGAGGATCGGCTCGAGCAAGCTCATCGCGGACCTCGTTCGACCAGGCGTTGCCGCACCTGTGGGGCACGGTAGCCGCGCTCGAGGACGGCGTCGACCTGATCGAGATCGAGCCCGACCCCGCTCACGCCCTGGCGGATCATGGCGTGGGCCAGGGCAGCCAGGCGCGGCGCGGCCTCGGCCGGCGGGGTGCCGCGGGCGTGGAGGTTGGACATCATGTTGCGATCGCCGTCGGTCTTGCCGACCGCCGGGGCGTGGACCAGGTAGGCCGACAGGCCGTCGCCGGTGCCCAGCCCCGGGCGCTCACCGAGGAGGATGATCGCGACCTTGGCGCCGACCACCGCGCCGATCTCGTCCTCGAGCCAGACCCGGGCGAAGCGCGCGCACACCGGGATGCCGACGGTCAGGCCGCGGGCGACCAGCGCGGTAGCGGTGGCGTGATATAGCGCCGGCCCCGACTCCATGCAGGCGCGGGCCGACAGGCCGTCGGCCAGGATGAGCTGGACGTCGACGCCGCGGGTGGCGCGCGCGGTCAGCTCGGCCAACGACGCCGGCGCCAGGCGACGTCCGAGATCCGGACGCAGCAGGTACTCGCGGTGATCGGCGACGCGGGTCTGGAGCGGCAGGAAGCCGTGATCCTTGGCCCAGCCGTCGTCGAGCTCGGCGGCCACCGCCTCGTGGGCCACCGCCAGCTCGGCCTGGAACTGCAAGACCACGTCGGTGGCGTAGCGGGTGCCGACGTGGCCGATGCCGAGGAGCGCGGTGGTGTGAGCGGCGGTCGCGCCCGGCGTCAGCGGCGCGCGCCGGGGCGCGTAGACCCGCGCCGGCGGCGCCACCACCGGCGGCAAGGCGATCCGCGGCGGCGCCGGATCGGCGGCGCCCAGGCGGGCGCGCAGCGCCGCGATCATCGCCCGGGTCGGGCTGGCCGCGGTCGGCCGGGCCACGATCGGTCTCACGCCACCACCGTCGCGTCGCCGAAACGCGGGCCGGGCGCGCCGTCGCGGGTGATGCCCTTGGCCTCGCACCACGCGTCGAACTCCGGCGTCGGTCGCTTGCCCAGGAGCCGGCGCACGCTGGGGAGGTCGTGGAAGCTGGTCGACTGGTAGTTGAGCATGATGTCGTCGCCGACCGGCAGGCTCATGAGGTAGCTGCACCCGGCGGCGGCCAGGAGGACCTTCACGCTCTCGAGCTCGTCCTGGCTCATGCGCGCGTGATAGGTGAAGCAGGCGTCGCAGCCCATCGGCAGGCCCAGCAGCTTGCCCATGAAGTGATCCTCGAGGGCGGCGCGGGTGATCTGCGGGCCGTCCTCGAGGTACTCGGGGCCGATGAAGCCGACCACGGTGTTGACCAGGAACGGCCGATAGCGACGGGCCAGGCCGTAGCATCGCGCCTCGATCGTGAGCTGATCGGCGCCGTGGTGGGCCGCGCTCGACAAGGCCGAGCCCTGGCCGGTCTCGAAGTACATGACGTTGGGGCCGGCCGCGGTGCCCTTGGCCTTCATCATGGCCCAGGCCTCGTCGAGGAGCGCGACCGACACGCCGAAGGCGCGGTTGCCGGCCTCGGTGCCGGCCAGCGACTGGAACATCAGGTCCATCGGGCAGCCCAGCTCGAGGGCCTTCATCTGCACCGTGACGTGGGACAGCACGCAGTGCTGGGTCGGGATGGCGTGCTTGCGGCAGACCTCGTCGAGGGCGGTCAAGATCGCCGCGGTCGAGGCCGGGGTGTCGGTCGCCGGGTTGACGCCGATCACCGCGTCGCCGCAGCCGTAGGCCAGGCCCTCGCGCGCCGAGGCCAGGATGCCGGCGACGTCGTCGGACGGGTGGTTGGGCTGGACCCGCGACGACAGCCGCCCGGCCAGGCCCAGCGTGTTGTTGGCCCGCACCACGACCTCGCATTTGGCGGCCACCGTCATGAGGTCGAGGTTCGACATCAGCTTGCACACCGCCGCCGCCATCTCAGGAGTCAGGCCGGGCGCCACCGCGCGCAGGGTCGCGCCGGAGGTCGTGGTCTCGAGCAGCCACTCGCGGAACTGCCCGACCGTCAGGTGCGCGACCGCGCGGTAGGCCGCGTCATCGAGATCGTCCTCGACCACCCGGGTCACCTCGTCGACCTCGTAGGGCACCACCGGCTGGGCCCGCAGCTCGGCCAGGGTCAGGTCGGCCAGGACCGCGCGCGCCGCCACCCGCTCGACCGCGCTCCGCGCCGACACCCCGGCCAGATCGTCGCCGCTCTTGGGCGGGTTGGCGCGCCCGAGCAGCTCCTTGACCGAGTCGAAGCGGTAGCGCACGCCGCGGATGGTGGCTGCCAGCTCCACCCGACGAGCTTAGGGCCCGCCGATGGCCAAGTCGATCGATTCGCGCGCCCGTGGCGCCGGCTCTCGGGTCAGGCGGCCGGGCGCTCGGCGTGGGCCGGGCTGGCGGCGGACGCGGCGGTGGCCGCGACGGCGGTCGAGGCGACCGGGACGGCCGACGAGGTGACGGTGACCGGGTCGAGCATGGGCCGGGCCGGGATGGCGTCGGTGGTCGCGTCGTCGTCGTCGCGGGTGCCGCGGGGCTCGGGCTCGGGCTCGCCGTCGTCGTGGTGGTGGCGAGTCTCCCAGCTCCCGGAGTCGAGCGTGAACAGCGCCAGCGGGGTCATGAGCGCGTAGATCACCGGCAAGACGAAGGCGATCGGGACGAACCACAGCGGGTTGACCCGCTCGATGGGGAGCTTGCGGACCTTCCACCAGTAGCCGACGCCGATCAGCGCGGCGACGATGACCTGGCGCACGATCATCGGGAAGAGCTGGCCCTTCATGACCGCCGTCATGAGCAAGGCCGGGTAGGCCAGGAGCATCGCGAACAGCGAGAAGTAGTGGACGGCGATGACCGGGTTCAGGCGCCAGACGTGGGACAGCGCGCCGACGTAGTCGACGATGTTCGACCGCCGCCACCGGAGCTGCTGCGAGAAGTAGTCCTCGAGCTTGGTCGGCGCCGCGGTCCAGCACACCGCCTTCAGCGTCATCGTCGTCAGGTACCCGGCCTTGACGATCTGTCGGGTCAGGAAGCGATCCTCGCCGTACTTGATCGGCACGCCCAAGATGGCGCGGTTCTCGAGGATCGGGTGCAGCTCGACCAGGACGTCGCGCCGGTAGGCGGTCAGGCAGCCGGACAGGCACATCACGCGGCGGAACGCCCACTCCAGGTTCTTCAGGAAGTGGTACGAGAAGAAGTACTTGATCGTCTGCATCCGGGTGAGCCAGTTGTCACCCTTGTTGCGGACGTCGACCCAGCCGCCGACCGCGGCGATGTCGGGGCGGACGAAGCGCGCGACCAGCTCGCGGACCGCGACCCGATCGACCACGACGTCGGAGTCGACCGAGACGATGATCTCGGAGCGCGACTGCAGGACCGCGCGGTTGATCGACCGGCGCTTGCCCAGGTTGTGCTTGTTGCGCAGGACCCGCACGCGCATGGGCGCGGCGGCGGCGACCGCCTGGGCGTGGGCGAAGCTGTCGTCGGTCGAGCAGTCGTCGACCACCACGATCTCGAGCTTGCCGGCCGGGTACTCGAGGCCGAGCAGGCTCTCGATCGTGCGGCGGATGCCCTCGCCCTCGTTGAACATCGGCACGACCACGGTCACGGTCGGCTGGTAGCTGTAGTCGGCCTCGTCGAAGGCCTTGCGCTTGAGGAAGCGCAGCATGACGCCGGCGACGAACCGGTTGAAGAACAGCACCGCGCCCAGGAGCTGGAGCAGGATGGCGAGCGCGTTGTTCAGCATCGCGCCTCCCGCCGCGGCGCGCGCGCCGCCACCGCCGGGGTGCCGTCGGGCACGACCAGGCGCTTGCGCACCAGGCCGACCGTCGACCGGTCGGTGCCGCGCACCACGGTGATCGACACCGACGAGCCGGCGGTGCCGCGCAGCCGGGCGACGATGTCGTCGAGGGCCGCGGTCGCGACGTCGGTGCCGTCGACCTCGGCGATCACGTCGCCGGGCGCGAGCTTGCCCTCGGCCGGGCTGCCCGGCAGGACGTTGGCGACGATCGCGCCCCGCGGCGCCGGGCCGAGCACCAGGCCGATGCCGTCGACCTGGGCGCCGGTGGCCCGCAGCTCGAGTTCGATCGGCTTGGCGTCGGCGTCGGCGACCGCGCCGGCCCAGGCGCTGCCGAAGCCGGTCTTCGTGACCGCGATCGCGATCGGCCCGGCGGCGACGTCGGCGATGGTCCAGCGGCCGCGAGCGTCGGTGAACGCGACCCGCGCTCCGATCGTCACCTGGGCGCCTGCCACCGGCTGGCCGCTGCTGCGGACCAGACCGCGCACGGCGACTGGCGCGGCCAGCGCGACGTCGATGGTGCGGCTCGCGCCCTCCTCGATGATCACGCGCGGCACGCGGGTCGCCCCGGCGCCGTCGGTGCTGATGGTCAGATCGTAGGTGCCGGGCTCGAGGTCGGGCAGGGTCACGGTACCGCTGCCGCCGCGGAACCGCCCCACCGCGGGCGCGCGGGGCGCCGCCTCGCCGGTCGGCAGGAAGCTCTCGACCGCGGCGGTGACCTCGCCCGCGCCGGCGACCTTCACCGTCAGGCTGCCGAAGCGGCGCAGGACGAAGGTCGGCTCGCCGGCCCAGCCGGTGAGCTGGCGCTCGAGCTGGCCGTCGGAGTGCTTGATCTTGATCAGGTACGCCTGGTCGCCGGGGGCGGCGATCTCGAAGCTGCCGTCGGACCCCGAGGCGCCGTCGTAGACCGCGTGCGCGACCAGACGGACCTTGGCCCCGACCACCGGCGTGCCGTCGGAGGTCATGACCTTGCCGCGCAGCGCGACCGGCGGCGCGACGGTGATGACCAGGGCGTCGTGGCGCTCGCCCGAGCCGTACCAGGCGGCGGTCGCCGGCGACAGGGCGTCGCCCTTCTTGGCCTCGAGGCGGATCCAGCCCGCCGGCGACGTCCCGGCGAAGGTGCCGGCGGCGTCGGTCGAGAACGTGAACTTCTCCGTCGGGCCGCCGTTGGCGATGGTCGCGGCGACGAGGACCTTGGCGTCGGGCACGGCGGCGCCCTCGGCGTCGACCACGCGGCCCGCGAGCGTGACGGGATCGCGGACCTGGAGCTGGAGCGTGAGGCTGCCGCCGGGCGCCAGCGCCGTGACCTCGGCGGCGCCCTGGGCGTGGCCGCGGGCCGCCTTGACCTTGAACGTCCCGGGGATGGTCGCCAGCTCGAAGCGGCCGGCGTCGTCGGCGGTGGTCGACATCGGCAGGGCGCCCTCGAGGAGCCCGCGATCGGCGGCGTCGACCTCGATCGAGATCATCGCGCCGGGGACCGCCGCGCCGCGCATGTCGATCACGGAGCCCGCGATCGTCGCGGTCGGCTGGACCTCGAGGTCGCGCGTCGAGTTTTCGGCGCTCGGGGTGAACGCCTCCGGATATCCGACGGCTGCGTCGGTCCGAGCGTGGACTTTCCACCGCACCCCCGAGCCCACCTGGATCGAGTAGCGTCCGGAATCATCGGCGGTTACGGAGTTCTCGCCGGTCTCGTTCATGAACGCGACCTCCGCCCGAGCAACCGGCGTGCCGGCCCCCGCCAGCCGGACGGTGCCGGTCACCGTCACCGGCGGTCCGGCTGCGCGAAACCGGAGCCCCATCGGACCCGCGGCCGCCGCGCGAGGTGCCGTCGCGCCCGCCGGCGTCGCCCAGGGATCGGCCGCGGGCGGCGCGGCGGTCGCAGCCTGGCGCCGCCCCGAGCTCCCTGATCGCCTCGCGAGCCCGATGACCGCGGCGATCACCGCGAGCGCCGCGATCGCGCTGAGGAAGATTGCCCGTCGACGATGGGGGGCCAAGGGGTCGCTCGAAGGTGAGGCTAGAGAGTCACGGTCGGCCGCGGTCGCTGTTGGGCGTACCGCGTCAAAGGCAATGGTCGCAAGCTATTACGGCGCCCCCGGGAGTACAAGCAAACGATGACAGCAATGCGGCGGCGGCGTGACGCACGTCGTCCCGCCCCGTCGGGCGCTGCGATCTGAGGGAATCTCGGACGTTACGGCGAGGCTCGGCGGGGCGAGAGAGGGGGGAGGGAGGCCGAGGCCGAGGCGGAGACGAGGCGGAGACCGAGGCGGAGACCGAGACCGAGACCGAGGCCGAGGCAGAGGCCGAGGCGGAGACCGAGACCGAGACCGAGGCCGAGGCAGAGGCCGAGGCGGAGACCGAGACCGAGACCGAGGCGGAGACCGAGACCGAGGCCGAGACCGAGACCGAGACCGAGGCCGAGGCCGAGACCAAGACCGAGACTGAGACCGAGGCCGAGACCGAGACCGAGGCCGAGACCGAGACCGGGCTCGCGATGCAGCGGCTACGGGCGGCCTTCGGGAGGCAGGAGCGGCGTCGCCAGGGCGCGGAAGGCGTCCTGCTTCGCGAGGGCCTCGGGCGAGCCCGCCGTGGCGATGCTCTCGGTGAGCTGGAGGTAGAGGCCACCCGACAGCTCGACGACCTTGGCCGGCTCGACCGCCGCCTCGATCGCGGCGCGGCCCCCGAGCGCGGCGAGGTGCGCATGGCCGACCAGCGTCCCCCAGCGCGGGAAGCGCATGTAGCGCGTGCCCATGTCGTGCAGGTGAAACTTCATGCGCTTCGCCTCCTCTGGCCACGGGTGACAGGGGACGCCGTCGCGCGAGATGCTGCCGGTCGAGCACTCGGTGATCACCTCGGCGCGCGTCGGAAGCGAGGTCACCACGCCGGCCACGCTCCGGGTCCGATCGAAGTAGGTGAGCACGTCGCTCACCCAGGCGTCGGTGCCGGCCTCGGCGTGGGCGCGGACGCCATGGCAATGGACGACCGGCGGGCCCCAGTCGAGTCGCGCCTCGAACTCGAAGAGCTCGGAGTCCGGTCGCGTCTCGCGCGCGGTGCAGAGGGTCAGGGACCAAGTCGAGTTCGTCGTGAGGAGCGCGGTCAGCTCCTCGCGCAGCTTCTTGGCCGGGATCATGCCGGGCCGCCGCGGTCGCGGCTGGCCTGGGGTGATCAGAAGCCACAGGAAGCGGAGCTGCGCGTGCCAGTGGCCCAGCGTCAGGAGATCGAGCGTCGCTGCCCGCACGCCTTCGTCGTCCCAGGCCGAGCGCTCGTGGTTGGCGCCGAACCCCGCGAAGGCCATCACTCGCCGGCCTCCGCCGCCACCGCAGGCTCGGGCACCGGGGCGACCAGGGTCTCCGCCGTGATGCCGGCGCAGAAGGGGTAGTCGTCGACGTTCACGTCCAGAACGAGTCGTCCATTCGATACGCACTGCGCGAAGTAGCTCAGGCTGCCTCGAAACATCGCATCCTTGTCCCGCTCGTACTTGCGGATCAAAGCGGTGCGGTAGGCGTTCGCTTGCCGAAAGCCAAGGTCCTCCTGCGAGTCCGGCTTGATCTCGACCACCGTACAGCCCCGCATGCAGTCGAGCTTGCAGTCCGTCCGCTTCGGATGCGGGTTGTCGCAGTCGCCCTGGATCAGGATCTCCTTGGCGTCGCATGAGCCCTGCCGACGTCCATGCTCGGCCTGGCCGTACGACGCATACGCCTTGAGCAGCGGGTTGTTCGCGCCCTGGAGCTGGTGCGCGCGGACCTTGTCGAGGCTCGACATCGTCGCGTCGATGCGCGCCTTCACCTTCTCCATGCGGTCGCGGCTGCGGCCCCGGCCGATCAGGTCGTCGGCCGCGTTCTTGAGCTGGCCGGCGCGCCCCGCGATCGTCCCGTACTTCGAGTTGAGCTGGGAGGCCCACCGATCGGCCACCGCGTAGACCTCCTCGTACTCGCCGGCGTCGGGCGCGCGGCAGAAGGCCTGGCGGATGTCCTCGACGTCGCGCGCGCTCCAGTCGCGCAGGGTCCGGATCTCGGCCTCCCAGTCGCGCAGCTCGGCGTAAAACGCGCCCGACTTCTGGCTGACGCTCGATAGGTCGCGGCCGAGCTGCGTGAGCGCCGCCGCCAGATCGGGGTTCTCGGGGCCCCGCGCCAGCGGCCCACACGCCGCGACCGCCGCGCCGTAGTTCGTCTTCCAGTGGTTCAGGATGTCGTTGGCCGAGCTCTCGAGGCGATCGCGGATCGCGCGCCAGGGGCCGTCGTCGCGACGGAACGCCACGGCGACCTGGTGGCCCTGACGCAGCTCGCGGTCTCCCTGCTCAGCCTTCTCGAGCCGTGGCTGCCATTCGGACCGCAGGCGGTTGCCGTAGGCGGTCAGCTCCGCCGCGCCCCCGGCGTGACGGGTCGGCGTCGACAAGATGGTCTTGATGAGCTCTTGCAGCTCGCGCTCGGCCGCCTGGCACTTGCTGGCGCCTTCGTCGGTGCCGCGCTGCCGTCGCTTGGCCTCGCGCAGGCCCTCGAGCGCCACTCGCAGCTCCTCGTTCCAGGCCGGCCACTCGGCTGCGATCCGCTTGGCCTCCGCGTCGTCGCCCTGGGCCGAGCGCAGGCGCTCGAGCAGCGACCCGACCTCTCGGGTCAGCTCGATCGCGCCGGTGACGTTCGACTCGCTCGAGTGCGAGTCGACGTCGTTCACGCGGTCGGCGATCAGCGCCAGCATCTCACCCAGCCGCTTGCGCAGCTCGGCGCGCCCCGCGGTGTTGTTGGCCAACCGCCCGAGGGCCTCCTCGATCGCGCTGTGGCGCTCGCGGCGCACCACCTGCTCGCAGGCCTTGACCGCGTCCTGGTAGTCGCGGTCCCAGCCTCGCCACATCGCGTCGCCGCTCCGTCGCGTCACGTCGGTGACCTTCGACCAGCCGCCGTCGCTCACCGAGAAGTCGTCGACCTCGTCGGCCGCATCCTCGAGCTGGTCGCGCAGCCGCCGGGCGTCGTTCAGCAGGTCCTCGCCCTGGCGACCCACTGACTTCGCGAACGAGCTCAGCTCCTCCGCCGCGTTCGGTGCGTCCTTCGCGGTGCGCGCGCGCTCGCGCATGGCCTCGTCCCAGGCCTTGCACGACGTGACGTAGCCCGCCGCGACGCGCTGCTTGTCCTTGAGCTGGCGCAGATAGCCTGCGGCCTCGTACCAGTCGGTGACGTAGCGCGGGTAGCGCGACGCCACCTCCTTGGCCTGGCTGTCGTCGCCCTTCACGTCGTCGAGGCGGTCGACCAGCGACTCGACCTCGCGGATGTAGTTGCGCGCGTCGTCCAGATCGCCGGCGTCCGAGTCGCTCTCGAAGCCTGACAGCTCACTCGCCGCCGACCCGAGCTTGCTCTCGATGTCCGCCAGGTAGCGACGCCGGTCGGACTCATCATCGGCCCGGGGCGCCGTCGTCGACCGGCACACCAGCAGCAAGGACAACCCGACCGCGGCCCAGGTCGTCAGGCTCACGCGGCGAGCGGGCCGGCTAGACCCCGGAGGAGCCAATCGTCTCACCATGAGGCGCACAGTACCGGGCCCGCCTCGATCCCGCCTCACCCCGTCGGGGTGATGGCTGTCGTTCTGCGGCGGGCATCGTGCGGTCTTCGTCCGTCACGGCCCGTAGGCGATCGCCATCGTGTAGTCGACGACGCCCTCGTACGCCGCCAGAAACGGTCGACGCTCCGTCGTCGCGGCGACCTCGTCGCGTCCACGCAGCACCTCGGCCACACACGCCAACGCGGCGTCGTCGAGCGGCGGCCCCTCCATCACCTCACCGGGCTGCGGGTCGCCGATGACCAGGAGCTCCGCCGTCGAGATCACCGCCACGGGCAGCCGAACCCGCAAGAGCGCGTTCGTGAGCGGGGCGCAGGCCCGCACGTCGGCATCGACCTGGCGGCGCCGCGCCTCGAGCGCGGCGATCACCGCGGTCTTGGTCGTCTCAGCGGCGTCCGGATCGTCACGCCACGCCGCGATGAACGGCGTGACCGTCTGGTCGTCCTGACGAGGGACCGCGGCGGTGGTCCCCGGCCCGGTCGGTGGCCTCGCCGCGTCGCGGTCCCCTCGGGCGTCGTCCGCCGGGCCCACCAGGGGCGTCGCCGGTGGCGTCGGGAGCCCCCGGGCCTGGGGCGAGCGGGCCGGCGCGCCGGGCCACGCCCGACCCGCGACGAACGCCGCGGCGCTCGCGCCCAGGATGACCGCCACCCGCAGCGTCGTGCTCATCGCTCGGCCTCGTCACGACGGTCCACGTCGTCGAGAAACGTGCGCATCTGTTCGAGGCCACCGGGGAACCGCCCCGCCATCTCGACCCGCCATCGGGTGATGAGCGTCCCGACGTCGCGCCACTCGGGAGCGAAGCGAGCGTAGGCCGCCACACGCCAGGTGCCCGGCTCCTCGGATCGCTCCGCGGTCGGCGACACGCCGTCGGCCACCACCATCGCTTGCGATCGCATATAGGCCGAGGAGGTGGCTTCTTCGGGCACCTCGAACGACACTTTGCACAGCGTCTCCTTGCAGTGGACCTCGAGCTTCGACGCCTGCGGGAGCACGACCGGCATCATCGCTTCCCACTCGGCCCGGATATGCGTCTCGACCGGCTCCGCCCAGGCCTCATCGCGGCGCTGGGCGTCGTAGATCTCTTGCACTCGTTGACCGGCTGCCATCGCTTCGCGAACCTTGTCGTGAGACCCGCCATCGTTCGCTCCTCGGACCGCCCCACGCGCGAACCGCGCCTCAGGCCGCCGAGCCGCCGAGCCGGAGGACCTCGGCCCCTGGTCCTCCGTGCCCGCGATCGTGGGCTCCCCTGCAGCCAACGCCGCATCGTCCGCGCCCTTCTTCTCTCGCGTCATGACCCCGGCCACGAAGCTGGCGCTCACCGCGACCAACCCGACGCTCCACCATACCGCGCGCATCAACGTGCCTCCATCGAGGTCGCCAAGCGTACCTCAGCCGACCGTGATCCGAACCGCGGGACGCGCTCGAAGCGGAGAACCTGAACCATCAGCTTGCAGCGTCCGGGGGCGCAGTCTCCTCGAAGTGGTTCCCGCAAGTGAAAGGTGACGTCCTCCTCCCGTACCTCGACTCGATCGGGATCCTTCTCTGTCGACCCATCGAGGCGCGAAGCGCTGGCGCCGAGGGTCAGCTCCGAGCGGTGGCGCGGCGGATGCGCTGGAGGACCTCGGGGGACTCGGCGACGGCCATGCCGACCAGGCGCAGGCCTTCGCGGAAGTGGTCGAGGCCGATGCGGGTGAGCTCGGGGCTGGCGGCGCCGACCTCGGGGAAGCCGTGGCCGGCGGGGTCGGCGGCGACCTTGCCCCAGTTGGCGAACAGGCGGCCCCAGTCGCTCTCGAGGACGGCCTTGATGCGCTTCTCGCCGACGTACGGGTACCAGTACAGATCGTGGTACGCGACCGAGGCCACGTAGGCCCAGGGCGCGAGCCAGGTCTTGAGCGACCACTCGATCGGCTTCTTGAGCGGCCCCCAGTAGATCTTGTGCTGCATGTTGGAGGCGAAGGTCATCTTCTTGAAGGGACCCTCGAAGTGCCAGGACTGGCTGGCGGCGTCGACGTCGCCGACCAGCTCGATGTCCTTCACGTCGCCGCAGCCCAGGCCGCGCTCGTGGGCCAGGCGGATGAACTTGCAGTCGGTCAGCGGGTCGAAGCCCATGAGCTTGGCGGCCACCGCATCGATCGCCACCTGATCCGCCGAGGCCAGGATCACGTTCTTGACGTGGGGGATCATGCAGCGCGGACCCGGGCCGTCGCCGGCGAAGGTGCCGTCCATGACCGCGAAGACCCCGCGGTGGATCTTCTTCTGGATCATCAGGAGATCGACCAGGGTCTCGTGGATGACCGGGTGGGTCCAGTGGCGGTGCTCGTTGAGCAGCCCGCCGAAGGCGTTCTTCATCGCCCCGGTAGTGGTGGTGAAGACGTGGGTCTTCACCGTCGGCAGGTGGATGATGTTCTCGCCGATGAAGCGGCGCGGGATCGAGAAGCCCTTGGGGTAGACCTCGTTCAGGCAGAGGAAGTCCTTGGTCAGGTCGCCGACCGCGTCGCGGACGTTGACCCACTCCTCGCCCTCGTAGAGGTGGACGTTGCGCAGGCCGTGGGCCTGGACGACGTCGAGCTGCTTGTTCTCGCGCTCGCCCAGGTGGGCGTCGATCACCACCGTGCGGTTGTGGCAGGCGTGGATCAGGTCGGCGCGGTAGCCGTCCTTCTTC
Source organism: Kofleriaceae bacterium (assembly GCA_018057825.1). Classification (GTDB taxonomy): domain Bacteria; phylum Myxococcota_A; class Polyangia; order Haliangiales; family Haliangiaceae; genus UBA2376. The sequence continues at coordinate 70,876 of JAGPCY010000013.1, forward strand.
ATCGCCCGGATCACGCCATCGAGCTGCCACGGCGTCGTCGACGACGCCGGGTAGAAGAAGTGCCACGAGATGTTGACCTTGAGCGCGGTGTCCGCGTCCTTGGCGATCACGTCCTGGTAGCCGGCCAGGTTCATCGCCCGGTGGTAGTCGGCGAGGACGGTGGCGGGAGTGGTGCGGAGGATGGCGACCTTGGCGCTGGCCATGGATCGCGCTTACCACACTCCGTCGGGCCGCGCAGGACCGACCGGCGGGGCCGGGTCAGTACTCCCAGTCGCGCTCGGCCGCGCGGTCGTCGTGGCGGGCGGCGTCGGCCTCGTAGCGGTCGGCGATGGCCTCGAGGACGGCGCCGGTGCGCGGGTGGGTGCGGCGGACCGCGTCGGCCCAGGCCCGGTAGCGGGCGGCCTCGGTTCGTTCGAGGGCGCCGCCGTCGTCGAGACCGCGGGTCGTGACGCCGCGCCGGTTGTAGACGCCGGTCCTGAAGCCTGACTCGAGTTCCTTGCTCCGTGTGCGATCGATGGCGTCTCGCACCGCTTCGGCCGGCCAGTGGCCGTCCTCGCCCTTCGGCGAGGCGGCGAGGACCTTGCCGATGTGCAGGTCGGCGACCGCGAGGCGTCCTGCCGCTATCGCCAGCGCGCGGGCCTCCTCGATCCAGGCCTCGAGCGCGCCGCATCTGGAGGCGTGGCGATGACGAAGCGACCGGGCGCGGGATTGGGATCGGACCCGGACTCGGACCCAGACTCCGTCTCTTCTCGGTCTCGGTCTCGGTCTCGGTCTCGGTCTCGGTCTCGGTCTCGGTCTCGGTCTCGCCGCACGCGCTCCCGGGGGTTGGCGCGGATCGTGCTTGGCCATGATCCTATGGGAGAGCCCGCCCCGGCGTTGGACCGGGTCCGCAAGGTCACGGTCGGCCAGTGGTTGATCGTGCTGGTGGCCGTGCTGTTCGTGGGGCCGCTGTTCATCTCGAACCTGTGGGGCTACCTGAAGACGCGGCGGGCGTTGACGGCGACGGCCGAGCGCAACCTGCGCGACGTGGCGGCGGTGGAGGCGGCGACCACCGATGACTTCGTGCGCCAGGCGGCGGAGCTGGTGCCGGCCCTGGTCAGCGGCGCGCCGGGGATGGTCGAGCTGATCGGGGCGGCGGCCGGACCCGACGCGGGGGCGGCGCGCACCCGGCTCCACGAGCAGCTCCGCGTCGGGGTGGCCGGGGTGCCGGAGCTCGACGAGCTGCAGGTGGTCGGCGCCGGCGGCGAGGTGCTGGCGTCGTCGCGCGGCGCGGTGACGGGGCCCGATCTGGCGGCGGCGCTGTGCCTGGGGCGCGGTCGTACGCAGCCGGCGGTGGTCGGGTTCGAGCGCGGCGATGGTCCGCCCGAGCTCCTGGTCGCGACGCCGGTGGCCGGCGGCGCGGTGTTCTGCGCGCGCTTTCGGTTCGCGGTGTACGAGCGGCTCCTGGCCACGCTCAGCCGCGGCCGCGCGGTCGCGGTCCGCTATCTCCTCGACGAGGACCGCCGGGTGATCGCGGCCGCGCCGGCCGGCGTGGCGGTGGCGACCGGGGAGCGGCTGGCCTGGTTGCCGCGACCCGCGGCGGCCACGGCGTGGTCGGCGCGCGGCCGCGGTCCTGACGGCGCGGCGCTGTCGATCGCGTACAGCCCGGTGCCGCGGGTCGGCTGGGCCATCGTGGTCGCGATCCCGGTCGACGCCGCGCTGGCCGACCTCGAGGCCCTCAAGCGCCAGGCCCTCGTCGGCTTCGCGACCTTGGTCCTGGTCGCGGCGCTGGCGATCTTCCTGACCTGGCGGACTCTGGTCGGCCCGATGCGCGCAGTGTCTGCGGCGGCCGAGCGGATCGCCGACGGTGGCGCGGCGGGTGCGACGGTGGCGCCCTCGGGGCCGCGCGAGCTGATCGAGCTGGCCCACGCCTTCAATCGCATGAGCCTGGCGCTGCGCGAGTCCCACGACACGATGGCCGATCGCATCGCGGCCCGGACCCGCGAGCTGCGCGATAGCGAGGAGTTCCTCGAGCTGCTCCTCAACTCGATCGATCAGCGCGTGGTCGTGACCGATCGCGACTACCGCATCGTCAAGGCCAACAACGCCGCCGAGCGCATGCACGGTGACGAGCTGGTCGGCGCGGTCTGCTACCAGCGCTTCGAGGGGCGGACCAGCCCATGCGAGGACTGCCCGGCCGCGCACACCTTCGCGACCGGGGCGCCGGCCACCGCCGAGCGCTCGCAGCACACCGTCAACGGCCAGGAGCCGCTGTCGATCGAGACCTACCCGGTGCGCAGCGACGGCGGCGCGGTCGACTCGGTGATCGCGATCAGCCGCGTGACCAGCCGCGAGAAGCAGCTCCAGGCTCACCTGGCGTTCCAGGAGAAGATGGCGGCGCTCGGTCAGCTCGCCGCCGGCGTCGCCCACGAGCTCGGCAACCCGCTGGCGTCGATCGACGCCCAGCTCCAGCGCGCCGAGCGCGATCCCGCCGGAGCTGCGACCGCGGTGCCGATCGTCCGCAAGGAGGTCGGGCGCATGGGGCGGATGTTGCGCGAGCTGGTCGATCTGGCCCGGCGCAAGCGCGACAAGGTCGGGCTGGCCGCGCCCAACCAGATCGTCGACGACGTGGTCCGCCTCATCGAGCACGATCCGCGGGCGCGCAACGTGGAGCTCGCGCGCGACCTGGCGCCGGCGCTGCCCGGGGTGCGGCTGGTCGAGGATCATCTGGTCCAGGTGCTCTTGAACCTCGGCCTCAACGCCCTCGACGCCTTGGGCGGGGCCGGCACGATCACCTTCGCCACCCGGGTCGCTGGCGATCGGGTCGAGGTCCGGGTCAGCGACACCGGCCCCGGGGTCGCCCGCGAGGCCTTGGCCCGGCTGTTCGAGCCGTTTCACACCACCAAGCCGCCGGGCCGCGGCACCGGCCTCGGCCTGTTCGTGTCCAAGCGCATCATCGACGAGCTGGGCGGCGAGCTCGAGCTCGAGGCCACCGGGCCGACCGGCACCACCTTCATCATCAAGCTGCCGGCGGTGCCGGTGGAGGATCCATGACCGCTCGCATCCTGATCGCCGACGATGAGGCCGTCTTGCGCGCCAACGTCCGAGATGCCCTTCGCGAGGCTGGCTACCAGGTCGACGCGGTCGCCGACGGCGAGGCCGCGGCCGCCAAGATCCTCGAGGACGACTACGCGGTGGTCATCACCGATCTGCGCATGCCCAAGCTCGATGGCATCGGCGTCCTGGCCAAGGTCACCGCGGCGCGGCCGCAGACCCTGGTCTTGATCATGACCGCCTACGCCTCGGTCGAGACCGCGATCGAGGCCCTGCGGCTGGGCGCCCACGACTACCTGCTCAAGCCGGTCAGCCTCGAAGATCTGACCCAACGGGTGGCGCGGCTGCTCGAGCTGCGCGCGCTCCGCGACGAGGTGGTCCGGCTGCGCCGCGATCTGCGCGAGCGCCTGGGCTTCGCTGGCATCGTCGGCAGCAGCCCGGCGATCCGCAAGATGTTCGAGCTGGTCCAGCGGGTGGCGCCGACCGACGCCACGGTGCTCATCACCGGCGACAGCGGCACCGGCAAGGAGCTGGTCGCGCGGGCCCTCCACGCCCAGTCCAAGGTCGCCGACCGCGAGTTCCTGGCGCTCAACATGGCGGCCCTGCCGCGCGACACGATCGAGGCCCAGCTCTTCGGCCACGAGAAGGGCGCGTTCACCGGCGCCGACCGCCGGCGCGATGGCGTCCTGCGCGCGGTGCGGGGCGGCACGGTGTTCCTCGACGAGGTCGGCGAGATGCCGCTGTCGGCCCAGGCCAAGCTCTTGCGCGCGATCGAGGCCCACGAGATCCTGCCGGTCGGCGCCGATCGCGCCGAGAAGGCCGAGTTCCGCTTGCTGGCTGCGACCAACCGCGAGCTCGAGGCCGAGGTCCGGGCCGGGCGGTTTCGCCAGGACCTGTTCTTTCGCCTGAACGTCATCCGCGTCCAGATCCCGGCCCTGCGCGAGCGCCGCGACGACATCCCGGCCCTGGTCGGCCACTTCGTCGAGCTGCACGGCCGACGGTTGGGGCGGCGCCGGCCGGTGCCGTCGAACGAGGTGATGAAGCGGCTCATGGCCTACGCCTGGCCGGGCAACGTCCGCGAGCTGTCGAACGTGATCGAGCGCGCGTGCATCCTGTGCGACGGCGAGACGCTCGATCTCGAGCACCTGCCGACCGAGCTGGTCGAGTCGACCGCGGCGCCGACCGGTCTCAAGGCCGCGGTCGAGGAGTTCGAGCGCCGCCACATCGCGTGGGTGCTGCGCGCCGCCGAGGGCAACCGCGAGCGCGCCGCGGCCATGCTCGAGGTCGACGGGGCCACGCTCTATCGGCGCCTGGCCAAGTACGCGCTGCACGACGGCGAGTGAGGCGGCGTGGGAGGGCGGGGACCGGGGCCGCGGTGCGGCGTGGCGGCGTGACGAGAGCGAGGCGGAGGGGGAGACCGAGGCGGAGGCCGAGACCGAGACCGAGGCGGAGGCCGAGACCGAGACCGAGGCGGAGGCCGAGACCGAGACCGAGTCCGAGACCGAGGCGGCGGCCGAGACCGAGACCGAGACCGAGACCGAGGCCGAGACGTGGCGGGGTGAAACCGAGCGCGCTGCGCAGGCATCGTACAGGGGCAGGAGGGAGTGCGTCGGGCTGGCACGGCGGCCCGGCCGGGGAGCCCTCGAGCCCAGCTCGCAGGGTTGCGAGGCCGATCCGGGGCGGCTCGCAGGGCTGCGAGTCAGCGGCCGAAGCCGCGGACGACCTCGCGCATGGCGGCGAGCAGCTCGGGCTTGCCCGACAGGTCGCCGTGGGGCGGCATGAGCGGGCTCTTGCCGACCGCGGGACCGCCCTGGAGGATCGCCTTCTCGATGTGGAGATCGGTGACCGTGCGCTGCCACGACCGATCGGTGAAGTTGCGCGGCTTGGGCGTGAGCGCGACGCCGGTGGGGCCATCGCCCTTGCCGGAGGCGCCGTGGCAGGGCACGCAGCGCCCGGCGTAGAACTTCTTGGCGTCGGGCAAGAGCGGATTGGCCGCAGGCTTTGCCGGCTTGTCGGCAGGCGATGCGGCCGGCTTGGTCGCGGCGACGTGGTCCGCGTGCTCATCGGCTGGCCGGGTCGCGGGCTTAGCGTGCCGATGGGGCCCGGGCGCAGGACCTGCTGCGCGCGACGCATCGTTTGCGTCGGCGCTCGCGATCGCGCCTTCGCCGACCACCGAGGTCCAGGTCTCGTCGGGACTCGCGGCCGCGACCGCGATCGTGCCGTCGTCGGGCGCGGCGGTCGGCGCGGCGCTGGCCGCGGTGGTCGGCGACCACGGCTTGCAGATCGGTTGACGCGCACACGCGCCGACGAGCAGCGCGAACGACAGGGTGAGGATGCGGTTCATGGCGATCGATCACCCGTGCAACCGATATTCCCGCGCGCGCGGCGCTGTTGGTCCCGGCGTTGCAAAGCTCGGCAGTCACGCACGCCGGTCGCGTGCAATCGAGGAGAAGACCCATGTCGCACGTCTCGTTCGCTCGCACGCTCACCGTCGCCGCTCTCGGCGTCGGCCTCGCTCTCGGCTCCCTGGCGCTGCGCGCGCCGCGCGCCACCGCCGAGACTCGCGCGCCCAGCCCGGCGCCGATCGCGCTCGCCGACAGCGGCGCCGAGCTGTTCACGACCAACTGCGCCACCTGCCACGGCGCCAAGGGCGACGGCGACGGCCCGGCCTCGCCCGGCTTGAACCCCAAGCCGCGCAAGTTCTCCGACAAGGCGATCATGAGCAAGCTGACCGACGCCAAGCTGACCGCGGTGATCAAGGGTGGCGGTGCGGCCAACGGCCTGAGCCCGCTGATGCCGGCCTTCGGTCATCTGACGGAGGCCCAGGTGAAGTCGCTGGTCACGCACATCCGCAGCCTCGCCAAGTAGCTCGCTCGCCGGAGGTCCTCGTGTCCATCGCCGCTCGCTTGCTGTCTCGCCTCGCGCTCGTGGTCGTCGCCGGCCTCGGCGCTGGGCTGTCCGGGCTCACCGGACTCTCGGGTTGTACCTGTGAGTCCAGTCGCGAGGCCTGCACCCGGGACGGCGAGTGCGGCGACGGCGAGGTCTGCTACGGCGATGATCGGTGCGTGCCGCGCGAGGTCGCGCAGCGGGTCGGCGCGGTGGTCGGCGAGGAGTGCGCGGTGGTCGGCGGGGTCGAGGTCGGGTGCGAGGCCGACGAGTGGTGTCGGATGGGCTTCTGCCGCGGCGCCGACGACGTCGACGGGGGGCACGGCCACGAGGTCGACGGCGGGATCGACGGGGCGATGGTCGGCTGCTCGACGGGCACCGCGGCCGACATGGCGCCGCTGTTCGGTGGCGCGGCCGAGGCCAGCGCCGACGGCGCGGACGCCGTGGTGGTGTCGTGGATCGCGGCCGCCGATGAGACCCTGCCGGCCGATCTCCGCTACCACGTGTACGTCGCGACCACCGCCGGGGCGCAGGACCTCACGGCGCCGACCACCACCGTGGTCGGCCAGACCACCGCGCGCCTGACCGGGCTCACCGCCGGCACGACCTACCACGTCGTGGTCCGCGCCGAGGACGCCGCCGGCCAGATCGACTGCAACACCACCGAGCGCTCGGCGACCCCGCGGGCAGCCGGCGCGTGCGTGTCGTACACCGCCGACGTCAAGCCGATCCTCGACGGTCGGTGCCTCGGCTGCCACAGCGGCTCGGCGCCGCCAGCCGGGCTGCGGCTCGACAGTCACGCCAACGTCCTGGCCGGCGGCATCACCGGCACCGAGGTGGTCGCGTGTCAGCCGACGGCCAGCCTGATCTATCTGAAGGTGTCGTCGGACACGCCGCCGGTCGGGGTGCGCATGCCGCAGGGCGGGCCGTACCTGAGCGCGGCGCAGATCCAGACCATCCACGACTGGATCGCGGGCGGCGCGCCCCTCGACTGTCCGACCGATCCAGGCGCCTGCAGCGACGCCACCGCGCCGACCTTCGCCGGGTTGACCAGCGCGACCTTGACCAACGACAGCACGGCGCGGCTGTGCTGGGCCGCCGGCGCCGATGACGTGACCCCCGCCGGCCAGCTCTTGTACGACGTCTACCAGGCGACCGCGCCCGGCGGTCAGGTGTTCACGTCGCCGCCCGAGACCACGACCGCGCCCGGCGCGACCTGCGTCGACGTCGCTGGGCTGACGCCCGCCCAGCAATACTGCTGGGTGACCCGCGCGCGCGATGGCGCGGGCAATCGCGACGGCAACACCGTCGAGCGCTGCCTCACCACGCCGACCGCGAGCTGCATCGACTACGCGACCGTCGTCCAGCCGGTGTTCAACGCCGAGTGCGTGCACTGCCACGCCGGGGCCGCGGCGCCGCGCGGGCTGCGGCTCGACAGCTACGCCGGCGTGATCGCCGGCGGCCAGACCGGCAACACCGTGGTGTCGTGTCAGCCGTCGTCGAGCTTGCTGTATCAGAAGGTGTCGATGGCGACGCCGCCGGTCGGGGTTCGGATGCCAGCGGACGGGCCGCCGTACCTGACCGCGGCGCAGCAGAGCGCGATCCAGCAGTGGATCAGCGAGGGCGCGCGCAGCTCGTGTGGCGCTCCCGATCCGTGCAGCGACACCACCCCGCCGAGCTTCGCCGGCGCCACCACCGCGACCGCGATCAACGCCACCACGATCGAGGTGTGCTGGGCGCCGGGCAGCGACAACCTGACTCCGGCCGCGGGGCTCATCTACGACGCCTACACCGCCTCTGCGCCAGGGGGCCAGGCCCTGACCGGCGCGCCGACCAAGTCGAGCGCGGCCGGCGCCACCTGCGTCCGCATCGACGCGCTCAGTCCTTCGAGCCAGCAGTGCGTCGTGGTCCGGGCCCGCGACGGCGCCGGCAACCGCGACAGCAACCGGGTCGAGCGCTGCGTCACCACGCCGGCCGTGCCGCCGGGGTGCGTCGACTACGCGACGATGATCCAGCCGCTGTTCGATCGCAACTGCACGCGGTGCCACGCTGGCGATCGTCCGCCGCAGTGGCTGCGGCTCGACAGCTACGATCACGCGCTGGCCGGCAGCGCCAAGCGCAACGCGGTCGCCGCGTGCAACGCCGGCGCGAGCCTGATCGTGAACAAGATCGGCGCGACGCCGACCGCCGGACGGCGCATGCCCTACGACGGCCCGCCGTACCTGACCAGCGCGCAGCTCGCGATGGTCAGTCAGTGGATCAACCAGGGCGCGCAGCGGACCTGCGGTGAGCCCGCGGCCTGCGGCGACACCACCGCGCCGAGCTTCATCGGTGCGGCGTCGGCGAGCGCGGTCGACTCGACCACGGTCCGGGTGTGCTGGCCCCAGGCCACCGACGCCGTGACCGCGGCGGCGTCCTTGCGCTACGACGTCTACCAGAGCGCGACCGCGGGTGGCGAGAACTACAGCCTGCCGCCCGCCGATAGCGTGGTCGGTCAGCTCTGCACCGACGTCCGGGTCGGCCCGGCCTCGACCACCTGCTTCGTCGTCCGCGCCCGCGACCTGGCCGGCAACCGCAGCGTCAACACTGTCGAGCGCTGCGCGACCACCGCGGCCGCGACCTGCGCGGTCGAGTACGACGCGCTGATCCAGCCGATCCTGACCGCTCGCTGCACCCACTGCCACCAGGGCGAGGACGGGCCGCGGTTCCTCGATCTGCGCACCTATGGCGGGGCCTTGGCCGGCGGCGCGATCCGCGACGCGGTCGACGCCTGCGACTGGGCCGGCAGCCTGCTCAACACCAAGACCGCGGGCGCGGCGTGTGGCGCGCGCATGCCGGCCGACGGGCCACCGTGGCTCGCGGCGTCCGAGCGATCGCTCTTGAAGGCCTGGATCGACAGCGGCGCGCGGCGCACCTGCGCCGACCCGGCGGTGTGCGGCGACACCACCGCGCCGAGCTTCGCCGGGGCGACCACCGCGACCGCGACCTCGGCCACGACGATCGAGGTGTGCTGGAGCCCGGCGAGCGACGCCGGGAGCGCCGCCGACAGCGTGGTCTACGAGGTCTACGATGGCGCCACCGCGGCCGGCATCGCCTTCAACCGCGCAGCGCCCTACGCGGTCGCCGGTGGCGCCACCTGCCTCGCGGTCACCGTGCCCACCGGCCAGCAGACCTGCCTGGCGGTGCGGGCCCGCGACCTGGCCGGCAACCGCGATGGCAACACCGTGGCGCGGTGCGCGACGCCGGCTGGCGCGTGCTTCGCGTACGACGACGTGATCCAGCCGCTGTTCGATGCGCGGTGCGTCCACTGTCACAGCGGCAGCAACCCGCCGCGCGGCATCCGCTGGGACAGCTACGCCAACGCGGTCGCCAACGACGGCGAGGTCCGGCCGTGCGACGCCGGCAGCAAGCTGCTCGACGTGGTCGACGCTTGCGACATGCCCGCCGATACCACCAGCGGCGCGTGCCGCGCGTGCCTGACCAGCTCTCAGAACCGCCTGTTGCGGCAATGGGTGCTGGGCGGCGCCGACGCGGCCTGCCCGTGGGGAGGATGCTGATGCGCACCGGGTTCACCACTGTCACGACGATCGCCCTCGGGTTCGCGCTGTCGGTCGGCTGCGTCGACTTCGGCTTTCGCGTCCCGCCGCCCGAGGTCGAGGTCGACGCCACGCCGGTCGACGCCGATGGCGACGGCGCGACCGCCTGCGTCGAGGGGGCGACCACCCCGACCAGCGATGGGCCGCAGATCGCGTTCACCACGCTCAACGTCGATCGGCCGATCGTCAACGTGATGGTCGGCGACGTGGTGACCTGGACCAACGGCGACACGATGACCCACACGGTGACCGCCGGCGTGCCCGGCGCGCCGCAGCCTCCGCCGGCCGGCTTCGACAGCGGCGACCTCGCGCCCGGCGCGCGCTGGGCCTACCGGTTCTGCACGCCGCGCACGGCGATCTACTTCTGTCGGCCCCACGCCAACCAGATGAACGGCTATCGCGTGATCGTCGCGCCATGACCACCCCGACTGGCACCCCCGACCGCCGCGCCGCGGCGCCCACGCCGCCGCGTGGCGTCAGCCGCGCGCGGCCGCTGTCGTGGCGCAACCCATGGACCCTGGTCCTGGGAGCGCTCGCCGGCTTTCAGGCCGGGGTGATCGTGACGCTCTTGTGGACCTCGGGTGGTGACGGCAGCGGCGAGTCGACCGCGACCGCGCCCGCGCCGACCCCGCCATCGACGACGCTGGCGCCTTCGGTGGCCGCTGCGCCGCCGGCGGCTGGGCCGGCGCCGGCGGTCGCGCCGCTCCCCACCGTCGAGCCGCCGCCCGCGGTCGAGCCGCCGCCCGCGGTCGAGCCGCCGCCCACGGTCGAGCCCCCCCCCAGCGGACGTCGCAAGCGCCCGCCGCGGACCCCGCCCGGGGTCGCGGCGCCTGGCCCGGACGCCGGAGCGGCCCCGGCCGATCCGACCCCGACCGGCACCGGCGCGCTCGTCGAGGTCGACGTCCACTCCGAGCCCGAGGGCGCCACCGTGCGCATCGCTGGCGCGGTGTGGGGCGTGACGCCGTTGACCGTGTACCTCCCTGATACCGCCCCGGTGGTGATCCGCCTCGAGCTCGACGGCCACGCGCCGGCGAAGCTGACCTGGTCACCCGCTGGCCGCCGCGCCCTGCGCGCGGTGCTCACGCCCACGGAGAACCCATGAGAGCCACGCTCCTGTTCGCCGCCCTCGCGGTCGCCGCCGCCTGGTCGCCAGCCCACGCGATCCCGCGCTTCGCCGCGCGCAACGGCAACGAGTGCATTCAGTGCCACGTGAGCCCGAGCGGCGGTGGGGTCCGCAACGCCTACGGGCGCAACGTGTTCGAGCGCACCTGGCTGCCGCGGACGGGCCGCCTGACCGCCGACGACTACGTGGTCAAGCCGGCCGACGCCGATGGCGCCGATGGCGATGATGCGGCTGCGCCGCCGCCGCCGGAGCCGGTGGTGTTCGATCCCGAGATCAATCAGTGGATGGTGCTGGGCGGCGATCTGCGCGCTGCCTTCATCTACATCCGCCCCGATCGCGGCCGCACTCCCGACGCCGACCCTGACGTCGTCAGCTCGTTCTTCCTGATGCAGGCCGACCTGTATCACGCGATGACGCTCAACGAGCACGTCACCACCGTGCTCGACGTCGGCGCGTACTCGGGCTTCGAGGCCTGGGCGTTGTTCCATCGCAAGCCCGAACCGGCGCGCTACGACGTCCTCGTGAAGGTCGGGCGGTTCATGCCGGCGTTCGGGATCCGCGAGGTCGAGCACCAGCTCTTCACCCGCGAGGGGGTTGGGCTCGGTCAGACCGATCGCGACACCGGTATCGAGGTCACGGGCTACGCCGGGCCGATGACGGCGATGGTGTCGCTGCTCAACGGCACGCTCGGCGACACCGGGTTCGATAGTCACGGCAGCGAGCGCACCCGGTTCGAGAAGGCGGTGGTCGGTCGGCTGAGCGCGCGCGGTGACGCCGGCTGGGCCCGCGGTCAGCTCGGGCTGTCGGCGTACTGGAATGACAACGGCAACCAGGCCAACCCGCTTTTGGCCGGCAGCGTGGATCCGGCCGACGCCGCCGAGGTCGGCGCCGGCGTCGACGAGCTGCGCCTGGGCGGCTTCGTCACCGCGAACCTCGGCCGCTTCACCTACCTGGCCGATCTGGTCTGGGTCCGCGACCGCTTCGCCAGCGATCGGCTACCGAGCTTGTCCGGCTACACCAGCTACCAGGAGCTGTCGTTCCTGCCGACCCAGGGGCTCGATGTGATCGGGACCTTCGAGTTCGCCGACCCCGATCTCGACCTGGTCGACAACACCACCATGCGCGCCGGCCTGGTGGTCGAGTTCTTCCCGTGGCCGTTCACCGAGCTGCGCGCGATGGTGCGGCGGACCTGGAGCGACACCGCCGCCACCGGTGGCGCCTGGGACGCGGTGTTCTTCACCCACCTGTTCATGTAGGAGCCGATCGTGAACTCCCCGATGATCTCTCGCAGGCTTTCGGGTGCGCGCTGGCTCGTGGCCGCGACGCTCGTGGCCTCGGCCGTGGTGCTGGGCCAGGCGGTCGCCGACGACGCCGAACCGCCGGCCGCGCCGACGGCGCCCGCGGTCGGCCGGATCGCTGGTCAGGTCCGGTTCGCCGGCACGGCGCCGCCGCCGGCCGAGCTCCACGCCCACCACGATCCCGAGGTGTGCGCCAAGGGCGGGCCGCTCATCGACGAGCGCCTGCTCGTCGATGGCGCGGGTGGCCTGGCCAACGTGGTGGTGGTGTTGCAGGGCGTGCCGGCCGCGCCGCCGCCGAGCCCGACCACCGCGACCCTCGACCAGAAGGCGTGCCGGTTCGTGCCGCACGTCCAGGCGGTGCCGCTCGGGACCACGCTCGCGATCACCTCGAGCGACCCGGTCCTGCACAACGTCCACGCCTTCCTGGGCAAGCGCACCGCGTTCAACCTGGCGATCCCGGTGCCGGGCAAGACCGTGCCGCGCAAGCTCGAGCAGTCGGGCATCCTGCGCATCCGCTGCGACTCTGGCCACGACTGGATGAGCGCCTACGTCGCGGTGGTGCCGCACCGCTTCTTCGCGGTGTCGGCGCCCGACGGTCGGTTCGCCCTCGACGACGTGCCGCCCGGCGAGTACCGGTTGCGGGCCTGGCACGAGTCGCTCGGCGCGGTCGAGCAGCGGGTGACGGTGGCGGCCGGGGTCGACGCGGCGGTCAGCCTGACCTTCAAGGAGCTCGAGGACGACGCCAAGCCGGCGCCGACCGATGCCCTGCGCGACGCGCTGGCCGCGACCAAGACCGCGGTCGAGGAGCTCGAGGCGCGGCAGCGCGCCGACGAGCGCGGCCGCCTGGCCCGCGAGGGCGCGCCGCTGTTTCGAAAGTTCTGCGCCACCTGCCACGGCCAGCGCGGCGATGGCCGGGGCCCGTCGGCGCAGTTCACCACCACGCCGCCGCGCGACCTGACCCGCGGCACGTTCAAGTTCCGCATGACGCCGGTGGGCGCGCCGCCGACCCAGGCCGACCTGATCCGCACGATCAACGCCGGCGTCCGCGGCACCCACATGCCGGCGTGGAAGGGCAAGCTGACCCCGACCCAGATCGAGACCCTGGCCCGCTACGTCACGACGCTGTCGGATCCGTTCTGGACGGGCGCGCCGCCGCCCGAGCTCCTGGTGATCCCGCCGGAGCCGGCCTACGATCTAGCGTCGGTCGAGCGCGGCAAGGCGCTGTACGCCAAGATGCAGTGCGCGACGTGCCACGGTGAGCGCGGCGCGGGCGACGGTCCGGCCGCCGCGGCGCTCAAGGATGACTGGGGCCACAAGATCGCGCCGGCCGACTTCACGCGCGGGCGGATCAAGGGCGGTTGTTGTGGCGCCGCGATCTACCGGGCGATCTCGACCGGCCTGGGCGGCACGCCCATGCCGTCGTTCGGCGCCGCGATGTCCCCGGCCGAGCGCTGGGATCTGACGCACTACGTGTTGTCTCTGGGCCACGAGCGACCGGCGGTCGACTATCTCTTGCGCGACCCGGTCGGGAGGATCTCGCCATGACTCGCTATCGCCTGTCCTGCATCGTCGCCCTCGCCGGCGCCTGCGCCGCGGGCGGGGGCCCGCCCGGCGAAGCGCCCGGCACGATCACCGGCGTGGTCGACTACGCCCGGCCCGCGGCCGGCACCCTCCGGGTCGCGGTGTTCGCCTCGTTCCCGCCGGTCGGCGAGCCGATCGCCGAGGTCGCGATCGACGAGCCGCGCTTCCCGCAGGCCTATCAGGTCCGCGGCGTGCCGCCGGGGCGCTACTTCGTCCTGGCCATGGTCGACGGCGACCCCGACGACGGCGATCGCTATCGGCCGCGGACCGATCCCGGCGGCGCGTTCGGTACCTACCTGAGTCCGGCGGCGGTGACGATCACGACCCTCGGTCCGGCGTCGGCGGTCGACATCACCCTCGAGCCGCCGATGGCGGGGTCGCCGTGGGATCGGTAGGCCGGCCACCGCCGCCGCCGCCCGGCCGGCCGCGCACCGAGCCGGGCGCGACCTCGGCCACCGTCGACGCGGTCACGACCCCGGGGCGCGGGGTGCCGATGGCGGCGGGCGCGATCGGTCCGTACGAGGTGATCGCCGAGATCGCGCGCGGTGGGATGGGCGTGGTCTACCTGTGCCGGCGCGCGGGCGAGGCCGGGTTCGAGCGGCTGTTCGCGGTCAAGGAGATGCACCCGCACCTGGCCACCGATCACGACTTCGTGACCATGCTGCTCGACGAGGCGCGCCTGGCCGCGCGCATCCATCACCACAACGTCGCCAGCGTCGTCGAGCTGGGAAAGTCCGAGCGCGGCTACTACCTGGTCATGCCTTACGTCGAGGGGTGTTCGCTCGATCAGCTCCTGGCGCGCAACCCGACCTATCGCCCGCCCAGCTTGCTGGTGCCGATCTTGATCGGCGCCCTCAATGGCCTGCACGCCGCCCACGCGCTCGAGGGCGACGACGGTCGCCCGGTTGGCCTGGTCCACCGCGACGTGTCACCGCACAACGTGCTGATCGGCATCGACGGCGACGCCCGCATCACCGACTTCGGCGTGGCCAAGGCCAAGGCTCGCATCACGTCGACCCAGCCAGGGATGATCAAGGGCAAGCTGTGCTACTGCGCCCCCGAGCTCCTGGGCGCCGGCGGTCGCGTCGACCACCGCGCCGATCAGTTCGCGGCCGGCGCGGTCTTGTGGAGCGCGCTGACCGGACGGGCGCTGTTTCGCGGCGACACCGACGCCGAGACCGTGCAGCGCGTCTTGCACCTGGAGGTGCCGCCGCCGAGCGCGATCGGCCTGGCTCCGACCGCGGTGTTCGATCAGGTGATCCTGCGGTCCTTGGCCCGTGACCCAGACAAGCGGTTCCCCAGCGCCGGGGCGATGGCCGAGGCCCTGCGGGCGGCGGCGCTGACGGCCGGCATGCTCGGGGCGCCGACCCGGATCGCGCGCTGGGTGCGCGACACGTTCGCCGACGATCTGGCCGAGCGGCATCGGCTGATCCGCGCGGCCCGGCCGTCGAGCTCCGGCGCGGTACCGGTCCTGCCGCAGTTCGTGCCCGACGTGGTTCACCCGCCGCAGCCGACCCCGCCGCCGATCTCGCTCGACGAGGTCGACCCGCCGCCGGCGACCGGCGGCGACCTCGCGCGGTTCGTGGCGGTGGTGGCGGCGGCGTTCGGCCTCGGGGTCTACGTGACCCTGTACGCGCGCGGCGGGTGGTGACGTGCGACCGAGCGCCGCGCCGGCCGCTACCCCACCGCGACCTGTTCCGGGGCTGGGGGAGGTCGACCCTCCCGACATGGCCACCCGCGTCGATCCCCCTGGCTCCCGTCATTGGCTCGGTGCGCAACCGCTGGCGCGCGAGATCCCGGTCGCGAACCTCGAGCTGGTCGGCTTCGGTGACTACGACGTGGTGATCGCGGCGGACCGCGACGGCGTGGTGGTCACGGCCAACGACGATCGCGGGGTGGTGTCGCGGGTGGCGTGCGAGCGGTCCGAGCTGATCGACCTGTCGTCGGTCCTGGCCTGCCTCCCGGCCCGGCGCTGACTAGCGCGCGGACGCGGCCGCGGCCAGCCGGGCCTTGAGCTCGCGCTCGAGCAGCGCGGCGAGCTCGGCGTGGAGCCGGCCGTAGTGACGCTGCGGCCGGTAGTACAGATAGACCGGGCGGGTCACGGCGTTGAACCGCGGATCGACGCGGACCGCGCCGCCGCGCGGCACGCTGTGGCGCGGCATGACCGCGCGCCCGAGGCCGAGGGACACGCCGAGCAAGATGCCGGCGTCGTCGTCGAGGAACGAGCGCTGCCAGCGGCGCGGTCGGGCCTTGGCCGGCTGGCGGGCGAAGAACCAGTCGGTGGCGCGATCGGCGGTCGAGGTGTCGAGGAACACGTCGGGCCGCGCCGGGCCGCGGGCCCGCTCGATGACCACGTACTCCTCGACGCCGATCGCGACCCGGACCAAGGACGGATGATCGGGCTCGTCGTAGGACAGCGCGAAGTCGGCGGCGCCACGGGCCACGGTGGCGCCGCGCGCGTCGTCGTCGACGTGGTGGAGATCGAGCTGGACCGCCGGGTTGGCCAGGAGGTACGGCGCGACCACCGGCACGACCTGATCGGGCACCAGCGACGAGGTGCCGACCAGGCGGACCACGCCGCGGACCTGGCCCGGGCGCGGCGCCAGCTCGGCCAGGAGCTCGTCCTCGAGGGCGCGCTGGGCCAGGATGAAGCCGAGCAGGCGCTGGCCGGCGTCGGTCAGGGTCAAGTGGCGCGGGCCGCGGACGATCAGCGCGGTCGCCAGGTGGGTCTCGAGGTTGGCGATCCGGCGCGACAGGGCCGGTTGGGTCAGGTGCAGCTCGCGCGCGGCGGCGGTGAACGAGCCGGCGCGGACCACCGCCGCGAAGGCCGCGAGCTGATCTTGCGACAGGGGTTGCATCGTCGCGAGGGTACCTCAGCCATGCGTCACGCGCATGGGACGATGATAAACATGCAATGGACGCATCGCTCGCGGATCGCTAGGTTGCGCGCATGTTCCCGCTCGTCCTCCCTCTCGCCCTGGTCATCGGCGGCGGCGTCGCCTACCACCTGGCCCTGCGCGCGGCGGCCGCCGCGTCGCCGTGGGCGATCCTCACGCCGGCCTACGGCCTGGCCTTCCTGGTGTGTGGCGGCCTGTGGTGGCGCAGCGGCCGGGCCGCGGCGGTCTTGCCGGGGGGCGCCCTGGCGGTGGCCGCGGTGCTGGCGGTGGCGCTGATCGCGATCGAGGGCGGTTACCTGTGGGCCTACCGCTCCGGGGTGGCCATGAGCCACGCGACCGCGCTGACCAACACCGCGGTGATCGCCGCGCTCGCCGTGCTCGGGGTCGTGGTCCTCGGGGAGTCGCTGACCGCCAGCCGCGGGCTGGGGCTGGCGATCGCGGCCGCCGGCGTGTGGCTGGTGACCCGCGGGTGAGGGTGGCTCGCCGCCGCGTCGGTTCCAACCGCCGGCGCGATCCTGCTAGGCTTGCCATCGTGGTCCCGTCGTCCGCTGGTCGGTCGTCGCCGCGCCGCGCTCGGTCGCCGCGGGCCGTGGCGATCGCGGCCGGGCTGGTCGTGATCGGCTTCGCCGCGCCTGCGGTCGGTCAGCGCCGCCAGAGCGCCGACGAGGTCAAGGCCGCGGCGGCCTTCGATCGCGGTCGGGCCTTGCTCAAGGCCGGCGACTGGGACGGCGCGTGCGCGGCCTTCGGCGAGAGCGAGCGCCTGGCGCCGGCCGTCGGCACCGAGCTCAACCTGGCGCCGTGCCTGGCGCGGGCCGGTCAGCTCCTGGCCGCGGTCGAGCTCCTGGCCAAGGCCGAGGCCGGGGCCTCCGCCCTCGGCGAGTCGGCCAAGCTGGCCCGGGCCCGCGCCGATCTCGCGGCGCTGCGGGCGCGGATCCCGACGGTGGTGGCCCGGGTCCCGGCCGGGCGTACGATCGCGCTGGCGATCGACGGGGCCGCGGTCGCGTCGCCGACCGCGCCGACCCCGGTGGATCCCGGTCCCCGGGTCCTCACGATCACCTGGAGCGGCGGCGCCCCGATCGAACGCACCGTGGTCCTGGCCGAAGGCGAGGCCCTGGTCCTCGAGGCGCCGCCGATCGAGGTCGTGGCGGCGTCGACCTCTCGGCGGTCCCCGGCGCGTCCGGCGCCGCGGGGCTCCGGTCGGAGGATCGCGGCCTACGCGGTGGGCGGCGTCGGGCTCGCCGCGGTGGTCGGTGGCGCGGCGGCGCTGGCGATCGGCCTCGGTGATCGCGCCGACGCTGAAGACCTGGCTCTGGATCCCAGCGCCGGCGACGAGCGCTTCGCGCGGGCCAGCGAGCTCCACGCCGATGGCACCGCCACCGCCAACCTCGGCGTCGGGCTCATGCTCGGCGGCGGCGCGGCGGTGGTCGGCGCGACCTACCTGTGGCTGACCGGTCGGAGCTCGACCGCTCCGACCGTGTCGGTCGGCAGCGGCGGGCTGCTCGTGGGCTACGCGGGAGCGTTCTAGGCGTGGCCGTCGGCCGCGGTACCTACGAGCTGGTGCGTCACCTCGCGACCGGCGGGATGGCCGAGCTGTACCTGGCGCGGGCGCCGGGCGCGGCCGCCGGGGAACCCTGGGTCGTGCTCAAGCGGATCTTGCCCGACCACGCGCGCAACCCGGCGTTCGTCGCCATGTTCCTCGACGAGGCGCGCCTCGCAGCGCGCCTGCACCACCCCAACATCGCCGGGGTGATCGACGTCGGTCGCACCGGCGACACCTACTTCTACGCGCTCGAGTACGTCCACGGGCAGAACCTGCGCGACGTGCTCCAGCGCTCGGGCCAGACCCGGCGGCGGATCCCGACCGGCGTCGCGGTGGCGATCCTGCTCGGCGCGGCCGCCGGGCTCCACGCCGCCCACGAGGCCCGCGGTCGCGATGGCTCGCCGCTCGAGATCGTGCATCGCGACGTCTCGCCGTCGAACCTGATGGTCGCCTACGACGGCACGATCAAGGTGGTCGACTTCGGCGTGGCCAAGGCCGCCGATCGCATGACCGAGACGCGCTCGGGCACGGTCAAGGGCAAGATCGCGTATCTGTCGCCCGAGCAGTGCTTGCTGCGCGCCCTCGATCGCCGCAGCGACGTCTTCGCGCTCGGGGTGTGCGCGTGGGAGCTGGTGACCCAGCGCCGGCTGTTCAAGCGCGACAGCGACTACGAGAGCATGCGGGCGATCATCGAGGAGCCGCTGCCGCGGCCGTCGCAGACGCCCGGGGTCGAGCCGGCCCTCGATCCGATCATCCTGCGGGCCCTGGCGCGGGAGCCCGACAGCCGCTACCCGACGGCGGCCGCCTTCGCCGATGAGCTGCGCGCGGTCGCGGCGACGCTGGGGCTCGACACCAGCCCGGACCGGGTCGCCGACTACGTCCGCGGGTTGTTCGGCTCGCCGCCGCTGCCGTGGTTCGAGGGCGACGTCGACGTGACCGACACCCACGTCGTCTCGATCGGCGAGCTGTCGGTCGACGACCTGCTGGTGGAGCCCGATGATGGCGACCTGGGCGCGGTGCCGGTCGCGCTGCCGATGAGCGTGCAGCCGACGGCGCGGCTGCGTCCCCTCCCCTCGCCGGCGCGGCCGCCCGAGGTGCTCGCGTCCCCGGCCGTCCTGGCGGAGCGCGCGGTGGTCGCGACCTTCACCACCGAGGCGGCAGCGCCGACGCTCCGGCCGAGCGCGCCCGCGTTGGGACCACCTCGACCCGAGGCCGCGCCGGCGGCGCCGGTGGTCGCTGCCGCGATCGGGCCGCGGGCGACCCTGACCGGTCCGGCCCCGGCGCCGGTGGTGCCGCCGTCGCTCGCGCCGTCGCCTCCGCCATCGGTGGCGGCGCCGAACGCGCCGTTGTCGCTCGCGCTCTTTCCATCGAGCGCCCCGTCGGTGGGGCCGCTCGTGCCGCCGTCGCGCGACGCGACCGCGAGCGTGTCCGCAGCGTGGGCCATCCCGACGCCGCCGGTGGCTCGGCGCCGCGCCGGACCGTGGATCGCGGTGGTCGCCGGGGCGTCGATCGCCGCGATCGCGATCGCGGTCGCGGTCTCGGGTGGGGCGGACGGTGGTCCGGTCGAGGGCCCCGCGCTGGCGCCGACCGCGGCGGTCGCGCCCGCTCCTGCCACGCCCGCGGTCGGGTCCGCGGCGGTCGCGCCGGCCCTGGCCCCGACGGTCACCGACGCTGGGCCGGCGATCGCGGCCGCCCCGGTCGCGCCGACGCCAGCCGAGCCCGACCCGGGCGCGCCGACGCCAGCCGAGCCCGACCCGGCCACGCCGACGCCGGCCGAGCCCGGGCCGGTCGCGCCGACACCGGTCGAGCCCGGGGTGCTGGCGACGCGGCCACGCACGCCGCTCGACGAGGTCCGGGCCGCCGCCGGTCGCAGCGCGCGCGAGGCCGCCGAGGCCTGTCGTCGCCTCTTGGCCAGCGGCGCCCGCGACGGCGAGCTGTGGTCCTTGTGCGGGCGGATGTTCTGCGCGACCCGGCAGGCAGCGCTCGCGCGCAGCGCCATGCGCCGGGTCTCGACGCGCCGCGCCGCCGAGATCGAGCGGCAGTGCCTGGCGTCGGGGGCGTTCTCGTCCGCCACCGAATGCGACGACGATCCGACCGCGTGTCGGTAGCGCCGCCCGCACAAGTTGCGCCGGCCGGACCGGTGTGCCCGAGCTCTCGCAGACCTTGCGCGGTCGCCCCGTCGATCGCCCCGTCGATCGCCCGGCCAGCGCCTTGCAGAGCCATCGGCCATGACGATGGAGCCCATCCACATCCTCCGCGGCGCGGTGGCCTGTGCGATCCAGGCCCCCAGCTCCCACAACAGCCAGCCCTGGCGGTTCCGGCGGGTCGGCGATCGGCTGGAGATCCGCGCCGATCTCGAACGCCACCTCGAGGTCATCGATCCTCTCAAGCGCCAGCTCCTGGTGAGCGTGGGCTGCGCGCTCTATAACGCCCGGGTGGCGCTGCGCGCCGCCGGCTACGCCGGGTTCGTCGAGCTGTTTCCCGACCCGGCCGACCCCGCGCTCATCGCCCGGCTCCGCCTCGGCCTGGCGCGCAGCCCGACCGACGACGATCGGGCCTTGCTCGACGCGGTGGGTCGCCGCCACACCAACCGCCGGCCGTTCCTCGATCGGCCGGTCGGCGAGGACGTGAGCGACGCCTTGATCCACGCCGCGCGCGCCGAGCGCACGACCCTGGTGCGCCTGAGTCCGGTGCGCAAGCGCGAGCTGGCCGAGCTGGTCGCCGAGTGCGATCGCCGCCGGTTTGGCGAAGCGACCTACCGCGAGCAGGTCGGCGAGTGGCTGGTGCCGGCCGGCCGCTGGCGCAAGGACGGCATCCCGTTCGCCGAGAAGGAGTACGGGTCGTCGGCGTGGTTCGGGTTGCGCCGCACTCTCGAGGAGCCCGCGCTCGGCGAGCACGTCGGCTCGATCGAGCGCGATCGCGTGGTGTCGGCGCCGATGGTGGCGGTGTTCGCGACCTCGGGTGACGACGACCTCGACTACGTCGATTGCGGCCAGGCCCTCGAGGCGGTGCTCTTGCGGGCGACCGCGCTCGGCCTGTCGGCGGCCTTCGTCGATCAGCTCCTCGAGTTCGAGGACCTCCACGCCGCGGTGACGACGATGCTCCCGCCCGACCGCGTGCCGCAGATGGTGGTGCGCTTCGGCTATGCCCCGCCGGTCGAGCGCATCGCGCCCCGCCGCGACCTGGCCGACGTCTTCGAGGAGATCGACTGAGCCGCTCACCCCAGCGGGGTCATAGCCGGGGCTTCCGTTCGCACGGAACCTAGGCGATCCTCGCAGCCATGGTGGTCCCGCCTGCGATCGAGGTCCCGACGCTGGAGACCGCGCGCCTGCGGCTGCGCGCCCATCGCGCCGACGATCTGTCGGCCTGCCTGGCGCTGTGGAGCGACGCCGAGGTGGTCCGCTACATCGGCGGCCAGCCCTCGGCCAAGGACGCGGTGTGGATGCGGATGATGCAGTACCGCGGTCACTGGGCCTTGACCGGCTACGGCTACTGGCTCGTCGAGGAGCGCGCGACCGGAGCCTTCGTCGGCGAGGTCGGGGTCGCCGACTTCAAGCGCGATCTCCAGCCCTCGATCGAGGGCGTACCTGAGGCCGGCTGGGCGATCGCCACCGACAAACAGGGGCGCGGCTACGCCACCGAGGCGGTGACCGGCGCGCTGGCGTGGGTCGAGGCCAACCTCGACGATCCCGAGCTGGCCTGCATCATCGACCCCGCCAACGTGGCGTCGCTGCGGGTCGCGACCAAGCTCGACTTCCGCCAGGTCGCCCACACCACCTGGCGCGACCTGCCGACGATCGTCTTCCGTCGACCGCCGCGTCGGGGCTGACCGCCGGCGCGGCCACCCGTCACAGCCACGCCGGATCGAGGTCGCGGTACGAGCGGTCGTCGCCGCGGCACAGCGTGGCCAGGTGGTGGTGGCGCGGCAGCTCGGTGGCGAACCAGTAGCCGGCGCACGCGTCGGTCACCGCGCGGTGAGCTGCATCGTCGGCGCCGCGGGCCGCGCGATCGCGGGTCGCCGCCGCCAGCTCGAGCCACTGCCACGCGACGACCACGGTCGCGAACAGGTCGAGGTAGTCGGTCGCGTGGGCGAGCATGGCCTCGGGATCGCCGGCGGCGCCGCGGGCCGCGAGCTCGCCGGTGACCGCCAACACGTCGGCGACCGCGGCGACCAGCTCGTCGGACCACGCGGTCAGGCCGTGGGCGCGGGCCCGGGTGCAGGTGGTCTCGACCTCGGCGCGCCACGCCGCCAGCGCCGCGCCGCCGCCGGCCACCGCGCGTCGGCCCAGGAGATCGAGGGCCTGGATCCCGGTCGTGCCCTCGTGGATCGAGTTGAGCTTCTGATCGCGCAGCCAGGCCTCGACCGGGTACTCGCTCGAGTAGCCGTAGCCGCCGAACACCTGGACCGCCAGGGCGTTGGCCTCGAAGCCGCGCTCGGCCGGGAAGCTCTTGGCGATCGGCGTGAGCAGGTCGAGCAAGAGCGCGGCGCGCGCCCGGGCGGCGCCGTCGACGGCGTGGCCGGCCAGGTCGGCGTAGCGCGCGGTCCGGACCAGGAGCGCCAGACCGCCGACCACGATCGCGCGCTGGCGGAGCAACATGCGGCGGACGTCGGCGTGAGCGGTGATCGCGACCGGCGGCGCGCTCGGGTCCTTGGCGGTCAGCGGCCGACCCTGGGGCCGCTCGCGCGCGTAGGCCACGGCCTCGTGATAGGCGACCGACGCGGTGGCCACGCCGTTGACGCCGACCATCAGCCGGGCCTCGTTCATCATCTGGAACATGTAGCGGATGCCCTGGTGCGGCTCGCCGACCAGCCAGCCGCGGCAGTCGCCGCGCTCGCCGAGCGACAGCGCCAGGCTGGGCAGGCCGCGCCAGCCGATCTTGTGGATCATGCCGGCCACCGCGACGTCGTTGTCGACGAGTGCGTCGCCCTCGACGCGTCGGGCCGGCACGCAGAACAACGACACGCCCTTGATGCCGGGCGGCGCGCCGGCGATGCGCGCCAGGGTCAGGTGCACGACGTTGTCGGTCAGATCGTGGTCGCCGCCGCTGATGAAGATCTTGGCGCCGGTCAGGAGGTAGTGACCGTCGGCGGTCGGCCGCGCGACGGTGGCGACGTCGGCCAGGCTCGAGCCAGCCTGGGGCTCGGTCAGCGCCATCGTCCCGGTCCAGGTGCCGCGGTACATCGGCGCCATGTAGGTCGCGCGCAGCGTCTTGTCGCCGAAGGCCTCGAGGAGGTGGGCCGCGCCCTGGGTCAGGCCGAGGTAGGCGTAGGCGGCGGCGTTGCCGGCCATCAGGTACGCGGTCGCGAGGGTGAAGACCGCGAGTGGGAGCTGCTGACCGCCGACCGCGGCCGGGCGCGGCGCCGCGATCAGGTCGAGGTCGCGCAGGGTGCGGAACTGCGCGTGCAAGGTCGGGTGGACGCGGATCCGGCCGGCCTCCAGGCGCGGCGGCTCGGCGTCGATCGCGCGGTAGCCCGGCGCTAGCACCTCGCGGGCCACCCGACGCGCGCCGTCGAGGACCGCGGCGAAGGTCGTGCGATCGTGGTCGGCGAAGTACGGCAGGGCGGTGAGCCCCGGCAGGTCGAAGGCGTCGTCGATGAGCAGCGCGACGTCGCGGTCGTCGAAGAGCGGGTTGCCGGCCATGCCGGCAGTGTCGATCTAGCCCGCGACGAGCGCCAGCGCTGCGGTCAGGGCGATGACCGCGACCGCGACCCCCAGGACCGCGTGGGCCTCGCCCGGCGGGCGCGGGCGCGCCTCGAGGATCTGGGTCAGGGACACCGCCGAGACCAGGAGGCCGAGCGGCGGCAGGGCGAAGGCCAGGACCAGCCCGACGGTGGCCAGGCGCGCGCGCGGCGGTGGGGCGGGGGGCGCGGGCGGGGCGGGCGGGGCGGCGAACACCGGGCGGGGCACCGCCGGGGCGGCCAGGGCAGCCAGCGCCGCGACCGCCTGGGGATCTTGGACCTGCACCGTCGCGAGGACGGCGGGACCGTAGACGGTGGCGCGGAGCGGATCGACGGTGGAGGAGGTCATGGCCCCGGTATCGGCCGGCCGGTGCCCGCGGTTGCGTCCCGCGCGCCGAATCCGAGGGCGCGTGGCTCAGGCCGGCGGCGGGGCCGGGTACCACCACCACCAGTGCGAGGTCGGCGTGCCCGGCGGGATCTGCTCGGGGCGCAGGCCGCCCTCGTGCTCGCCCTTTCGTCGGAGCAGATCGTCGACGCCCTCGCAGTCGAAGAACAGCAGGCCCATCTGTTCGAGGGCCTGCGGCCAGAACGTGCGCAGGGCCTCGAGCTGGGACCGCCGCTCGCAGGCGCTCAGCCACTCGTCGGAGTAGAACGTCGACACCAGCAGGCTCTCGAGACGGTCCACACAGCCGGCGATCGCGAGTTCAGCGGGGGCGATATGTGGTGCTGCGGCGGTGACGAACGGGACCCGGTCGTAGGTGGCGTCGCCGCGGACGATCGCGACCGCGACGGTGAGAAATGGCCAGAGGTCGGTCGCGGCGCTCATGTCCTTCGCGGCTGCGTTGCGCAGCGCCGTCAGGGCCTCGTGAGCCGAAAACACCGACAGTCCTCTTGGCTCAGGCCGGCGGCGGGGCCGGGTACCACCACCACCAGTGCGAGGTCGGCGTGCCCGGCGGGATCTGCTCCGGTCGCAGGCCGCCCTCGTGATCTCCCTTCTGCCGGAGCAGATCATCGACGGTCTCGCAGTCTAGGTGCGGCGCGCCCGGGCCACCGAGCTCTTCGGCCCACAGCGAACACGCAGCCTGGAGCCGCGACCGGCGCTCACACGCGGCGATCCACTCGTCGCCGTAGAACGTCGTCGTCAGGAGTTCATCGAGAGACAACATGTACTCGACCAATGCGGAGCGCGCCGCGTCGACGTACGGGGCGGCGTTGCCGACGAACTCATCATCTCGCAGCGCGCCACGCACGAGTGCCCAGGCGTAGCCAAGGAAGGGCTCGAGTTCCGCATTGGGCCTCTCCATCGTAGCGGCCGCGCGTAGGGTCGCGAGGGCGGAAGCGGCGTCGCGCGACGTGGACGTTGACGCAGGACTCGCGGTCATGCGGGCGGCGTCGCCGGGTACCACCACCACCAGTGCGAGGTCGGCGTGCCCGGCGGGATCTGCTCGGGGCGCAGGCCGCCTTCGTGATCGCCCTTTCGTCGGAGCAGATCGTCGACGCCCTCACAGTCGAGGTAAGGCGCCCCGGGGCCGCCGAGTTGCTCGGCCCACAATGTCCGGACCGCTTCGAGCTTCGAGCGCCGCTCGCAGGCCCAGCGCCACTCTTGATCGTAGAACGTGCTCGTGAGCAGACCCTCAAGGGCATTGAGTGCCGCCGCGAGCCCGCCCTCGTTGTCCGCCACGAGGGGGGCGGCCGCTGCGACCATCGCCTCGCGATCGTAGCCGGGTTCGCCGCGGACGATCGCGACCGCGACGTCCAGGAAAGGCGTGAGCTCCTGCTCGGGCACGTCGGCCGCGATGGCGGTTCGCAAGGCGGCAAGCGCGTCCAGCACGTGGGTGGCGTGGTCAGTCATCGAGGCTCTCGTCTATTGGCCGGACATGTACGTCGCGAGCACGACCGTACCATCGGTGTTGACACGAACGATGGCCCGCATCGGCCTATCGCCGTAGGTGCGGGCAAAGATCACGCTGTAACTCCCATCCTGGTTGTGGGCGATCGTCGACGTTCCGCCGCTGATCGTCTCCGACGCTGAGCGCAGATAGCGCGAGACGTCGTTGGAACCAAACCCGGGATCGCGATGGATCGACGGCAGCTCGCGGTAGTGCTTGTTGGCGTGGTAGGTGGCCGACGACTCGCTGCCGAACTGTAGGTTCGGCATGGCCTGCACCTGACTCGCCAAGCGGGCGGGATCGACCGCGGCCCCTAGCGGCGTCGCGCCGGCA
The DNA here is from genome assembly GCA_018057825.1 of Kofleriaceae bacterium. Lineage (GTDB taxonomy): Bacteria > Myxococcota_A > Polyangia > Haliangiales > Haliangiaceae > UBA2376. Next base: position 96,732 of record JAGPCY010000013.1, read on the forward strand.
CGACCGGCGAGGTCTGTGGCGAGGGTCGTCGCCCGTGTGGTGACAGCAGCGTCGCTGACCCCCGCGTAGCTGGATCCCGGGGAGCCCTCAAGGACGGCAACATTGAACGCGTTGCCGAAGCCCTGGACCGGTCGTCCGAGGATCTCTGTGCTCGCCTGTCGCTCGGCGGCCGCCCGGCTGAGCGGCGGAGTCCCGGTGGTCAACGCGGTAGTTCTCGCACGTATCTGGGCGTCCAGATCGGCGCGCCGCCGCATGTACTCCGAGACGAACATCTCGAACTGGTTGACGAACTCGGCAGCGTTGGCGGGGTTGCGGTCTAGCGCATAGCCAGCGGCGCGCTCGCGGAGGGCCGTCGCCACGCCGCCCGGAAGCTGCGCGTTCACCAGATCGGTCAATCGGGCCAGGCTGCGCGCGTCGGTCCCTAGTGACGCTTCCAGGCGCGTAGCGGTCGCTTGCCGGGCTGGCGTGTTGCACACCGACGGGTTGTTGACGTTGGTCGTGAACCAGGTTGCGTTCCCGTCGAGCTGGAACTGGAAGCGGAAGCGATAGCTTCCCGAGCGCGTGAACGGCGTGAGACGGGCCTGATCGACCGGTGACGCGCCGGTGGCCTCCAGGATCGTCCTGACGTCGGCGGCGTCGACCTCGGCCAGCCGGCTCGGGTGGATCTCGAGCTGGCCGTTGATCCGGAGCTGGCCGCCGGCGCCGGCCTCGATGCGGTGGGGCAGGAAGTCGAGGCCGACCTTCTTCAAGAGCACCGACGCGCCGGCCGGGCTCAGATCGCACACCCGAGCGACGCCGTCGAGCTGGGCGGCGCTGGCGCGCTCGAGGGCGCGCAGGGCGTCGTCGTCGAGGCCGGCCAGGCGGGTCCAGAAGGTCTCGGGGCGATCGGGCCACTTGGCGCGCAGGGCGGCGCGGGGATCGCGGGCGAAGTGCGGGTCGGGGCGCCCGTGGGCCCGGGCCAGCGCGCTCTCGATGGTCTGGCGGTGGGCCGGCGCGATCCCGGCCAGGCCGTCCATCTCGCGCATCGCCTCGGGCATGCGGTTGGCGGCGATGTGCTCGTCGATCGTGTGCAGCCGGCGCAGGGTGGCGTCGTCGAGGCCGTGGAGGGCGGCGCCCGACAGGCCCGACTCGCGGAGCGCGGTGGCGATCCGCCCGGCCGGCTCGGGGGCCAGGCCGAGATCGCCGGTCATGCGCGCGCGCACCAGCTCGGCCTCGAGCTCGACGATCGAGTGGCCGGTGGTGCGCTGGAGCGCGCCCAGGAGGTGGGCGCGGCGCTGGATCAGGCGGGTCAGCGCCGCCGGATCGTCGCGCATCATCGCGACCAGGCGCTCGAGCTGAGGCGCGTCGGCGCCGCGCAACGCGCGCAGGGTGTCGGCGTCGAAGTGCGACAAGGTCATGCGGGTCGAGTTGGTGAGCTGGCCCTCGACGTCGGGGCCGACGCCGGTCCGCACCTTCTCGGCCATCTGGGTCATCTGCCGCACCGACAAGACCAGGAGGCCGCCGGTCAGGATCAGGTTGGCGACCACCGAGGCGATCGCCCGGGTCTTGTCCTCGCCCGACAGGCCCGAGTCCATGATCTGCGAGATCTGGCGGGCGCCGTCGACCGACACCAGGACGCCGGAGATGACGTCGGTGGTGAAGGCGCTCCACAGGAGGAACTGGCCCTGGCGGGTCGCGGTCAGGACCACCGGGCCCTCGCGCATCGCCATGAACGCGGCCCGGGTGTTGAGGAAGCTGGCCGCGATCGACACCACGTCGATCGAGATCGCCAGGGTGTCGAGCCGCGAGTTCTGCAGGTGATCGATGAGCGACAGCGTGCCGGCCGCGGCGCCGGCGACGCCCGAGCCGATGATCAGCGCGGTCGCGACCATCGAGCCGCCGCCGGTGAACGGGATCGCGGCGACGCCCAGGACCAGGGCCAGGCCGCCGAGCAGACCGGCGGCGGTGCCGAGCGACGAGTTGCCGGTGGTGTGGATCGTGCGGGTCGAGGCCGCGACGCCGGGCACCACGCCACCTGCGACGCGCAGCGCGACGTCGCCGGTCGGCAGGTGGTTGCGATCGCCGAACTGGCCGAGGACATCGTCGACCGAGCCGCCCTCGAAGCGCAGGGTCTCGTGGCTGGGGTCGAGGCCGGCGGTGGCGTGGACCAGGAGGTAGCGCGAGGTGTCGGCGGCCTTGCGCCCGAGGTACAGGTGGAGCCGGGTCTCGGCGCCGGTGGTCGCGTTGACGTGGATCGCGGTCACCGGGGCGGCCAGCGGCCGGGTCCGGCCGTCGCTGGTCGTGGTCTCGAACTCGGCGGTCGCGGCGTCGACCACGGCGAGCTCATCGCGCAGGCGGCGCGCGGCGTCGATGGTCTGCTGCGACTGCACCGACTGCGTGTAGTTGTGCTCGGCGACCTTCTGGCCGCCGCGCAGGACGTGACACGTGATCGCGTAGGTGTTGGCGTAGCGGGCGCGGAACTGCGCGACGTCGGTCGTGCCGAGATCGAACATCTCGACGCCGTTGATCGTCGTGCGGGCGTGACCGTCGAGCTGGGCCGGCATGCCGTCCCACGACAGCGGCGCCGCATACCAGTGCTTGGTCTCGTCGGCGGGCGCGGCGTCGGGGCGCACCAGCTCGAACATCATGATGCCGCCCGGGTCGCTGACGGTCTGGGGGTTGGGGGCGGTGCCGCGGACGCGGGTGGCGGCGGTGGTGTCGTTGGTCGGCGCGACCAGGGCCAGCCCGAGATCCTGCATGGCCCGGTGCGAGGCCAGGGACTCGTCGGTGGTGCCGGCCAGGACCGCGGTGGCGCGGTTGGCGGCGGTGACCGCCGGGAACGTGGTCTCGATCCACTCCCATTCGATCGTGTTGTTCTCGAGGTGGCCGATCTTGGCGCGCACGGTCCAGTTGCCGGCGGCGCCGATCAAGACGCGCTGGGTCTCGCCCGGCGCCGACAAGGTCAGGCGGCCCAGCGGATCGACCGCCTCCCAGCGGTAGACCATCACGCTGCGCGCCAGCGCGCCGTCGGTGAGCGCGAGCTGCGGCGACGAGCCGACGATCGCCGGATGCTCGGTCGACGGCGTCGGGGTGAGCACGATGCCGACGCCGTGGCGAGCGCCGATGCCCGGGGTCTCGACCCACGACGCCGGGGTGCAGCGCTGGAGCGAGAGATCGGCGCGCACCGACGGGCGGTCGATCGCGGCGCTGCGGTCGCGTCCGCCCCACAGCCGGGCCAGGAGGCCGCCGGCGGCGCGGTTGGCGTCGCCCTCGGCGGCGGTGTCGTCCTTGCGCGCGAGCTGGGCGTGAGGATCGGCGTCGCGCTGCTGGACGACGTGGGCCAGCTCGTGGGCGATCATGGCGTCGCCCTCGGGGGTGCCGGGGTTGTACGCGCCGGGGGCGAAGGCCAGGTCGCTGCCGAAGGCCACCGCCGGCGCGTCGTGGGCGCGGGCGAGCTGCGCGGCGGCGTCGCCGGTGTGGACCCGGACGTGATCGACCGAGGTGCCGTAGGCGTCGCCGACCGCGCCGGCCAGGCGAGCGTCGAGAGCGGCGCCGTCGCCCAGCGCGGCCTTGGCGTGAGCGCCGGTCGCCGGGGTGGTGGTGGCGGCGGCGGCCGGCCCGCCCTCCTCGAGGCCGACCAGGTCGGGCGGCATCCCGCCGGTGGCGCGCCAGTGCTGCACGCCTTGCCGGACCCGAGCCACCACCGCAGGGATCAGGTCGCTGGCGGCGCGGGCGCCGCGGGTCGCCGGCGCGAAGCGCTTGAGCAGCGCCTCGCCGTCGGCCGCCGGGCGATCGGCGTAGCGGCGGAAGTACTGATCGATGTACGGGCAGCCGATCGCTGAGTACATCGGCCCGAGCTCGGCGTCGGCCGCGGCGGTGACCTCGGCGCGGAGCTGGGCGATGAAGGTGCTCTTCAGCATCTGCCCGGCGGCCACCGGGCCGTCGTCGACGAGCAGGCCGGCCGGCGGCGCTCCGGCGGTCACCGCGCCGGCCACCGCGTCGGCCTCGCGCTCGGCCGGGCTGTCGGCGGCGCCGACCTCGACCTGGCGCTGCGGCAGGCGCTGGCCGGCCGCGCCCTGCTGGGCGACGTGGGTCAGCTCGTGGGCCATGAGGCCGAGGTCGCCGTCGGACTCGCCGGCGCCCAGGAACACGTCGCCGCCGTAGGCGAAGGCCCGCGCGCCCATCGCGGCGTTGGCCTCCTGGGCCAGGGGATCGTCGTGGACCCGGACCGCGCCGAAGTCGGCGCCGAGGTGCGCGCCGACCTGGGCCGCGACCGCGCCGTCGACCGGGCGGCCGCCGCCCTTGCCGTCCACCGCGGCGGTGGCAGCGTCGTGGATGGTCGGGCCGTCGCCGTCGCCGTCGGGGCGGAGCGCGCGGGCGAGGGATGGGTAGCTGGCCGCCACCCGGTCGCGTCGACCCGGGACCCCGCCCGCGCTTGGGCCATCGCTCGGGGCCGAGCCGGCGTTGGGGCGCTTGCCTTCGAGATCCATCGCGGGATGATACGAGCGAGCGGTGGACTTGGACGTCACCCCGCTCGGGTGATGCGTGAGTTTGCCAGGTCGGCTGGCCCGCGCGCGACCGCGTGCGCGGCGCGGGTCACGTGGGTCACGCCGGGTCGCCGGGCTCGAGCTCGGCGCGGATCCGCTCGGCCAGGTAGGTCCAGCGCGCGCGCGCGGTGGCGTTGCCGACCGCCAGCGCGATGGCGCGGCGCGAGCCGACCACGACGACCAGGCGCTTGCCGCGGGTGACCGCGGTGTAGAGCAGCGACCGGCCGAGCATGACGAAGTGCTGGGTCGACAGCGACAGCACGACCGCCGGGTACTCCGAGCCCTGGCTCTTGTGGATCGAGACCGCGTAGGCGTGGACGAGCTGGTCGAGCTCGTTGCGCTCGTAGTCTGCGACCCGGCCGTCGCCGAAGCTGACCTTGAGCCGGGCGCCGTCGGCGTCGATCGAGTCGATCACGCCGATGTCGCCGTTGTACACGGCGCGGTCGTAGTCGTTCTTCTGCTGCATGACCTTGTCGCCGGCGCGGAAGGTGCGGTCGCCGCGGACGATCACGGTCGCGCCGTCGCGCGGCGGGTTGAGGCGGGTCTGCAGCGCCGCGTTGAGCGCGGTGGTGCCCAGCTCGCCGCGGTGCATCGGCACCAACACCTGGATCTCGGTGGTCGGGTCGAGGCCGAACCGGGCCGGGATGCGCTCGGCGACCAGCTCGACGATCGTGGCGACCGCGGCGGCCGGCTCGTCGCGGGCGATGAAGTAGAAGTCGGCGTCGGGGGTCGCGGTCAGATCCGGAACCTCGCCGCGGTTGATCTGGTGGGCGCTGGTGACGATCCGCGAGGCCGCGGCCTGGCGGAAGATCTCGGTCAGGCGAACCACGGTGGCGGCGCCCGACGCGATGACGTCGGCCAGGACCGCGCCGGCGCCGACCGACGGGAGCTGATCGATGTCGCCGACCAGGATGAGCTGGGCGGTCGGACGGACCGCGACCACCAGGGCGTGGAACAGCGCCAGATCGACCATCGACACCTCGTCGATGACGATCACGTCGGCGTCGAGCGGGTTGTCGCGATCGCGGGCGAAGCTGCCGAGCTGCGGCTGATACTCGAGCAGGCGATGCAGGGTGACGGCCTCGGTTTTGGTCGACTCGGCCAGGCGCTTGGCGGCCCGGCCGGTCGGCGCGGCCAGGGCGATCGGCCGACGGCTGCGCGCGGCCAGGCCGACGATGGCCTTGACGATCGTGGTCTTGCCGACGCCGGGACCGCCGGTGATGACGACGCACTTGTCGACCGCGGCGGCGGCCACCGCCTGGCGCTGCTGCGGCGCCAGGGTCAGGCCCGAGCCGACCTCGAACTGGCCGATCGCGGCGTCGACGTCGAGCACGGTGATGCGGGTCGGGGTCGCGACCAGCTCGGCGAAGGCCGCGGCCGCGGCCGACTCGAGCTGGGTGATCGCGGCCAGGGCGATGCACCGGCCGCGCGCGCCGAGGATCTCGCGGGTGATGAGGCCCCGGGCCAGCAGATCCTCGAGGCGGTCGGGCAGCGTGGTGCGCGGCACCGCGAGCAGCTCGCCGGCGCGCTCGACCAGCACGTCCTCGGGGACGTGGGCGTGGCCGTCCTCGACGTGCTCGCCGAGGACGTGGACCAGGCCGGCCTCGAGGCGGGCCGGCGCGTCCTTGGCCTGGCCCAGGCGCTCGGCGATCGCGTCGGCGGTGCGGAAGCCGATGCCCCAGACCTCGAGGGCCAGCCGGTACGGGTTGTCGCTGACGATCCGGATCGCGTCCTTGCCGTAGCGCTTGACGATGCGCGCGGCGAAGGCGATCGACACGCCGTGGCCAAGCAGGAACACCATCACGTCCTGGACGTAGCGGTGCTCGGCGAACGCAGCCGCGATCTTGTCGGCGCGGGCGCGGCCGATGCCGTCGACCTCGGTGAGCCGCTCGGGGGCGCCCTCGATCACGCTCAAGGTGTCCATCTTGAAGTGCGCGACCATCCGCCGGGCCAGCTCGCCGCCGATGCCGGGGATGATGCCCGAGCCGAGGAAGCGCTCGATGCCGGCCAGGGTCTCGGGCGTCCGCGTGGTGTAGCCGGCCAGCTTGAGCTGGCGGCCGAACTTCTTGTCGTCGACCCACTGGCCGCGCACGGTCAGCGGCATGCCCGGCGGCAGCTCGGGCAGCTCGCCGACGATCGTGGCCTCGGTGCCGTCGGCCTGGATCAGGCGGGCCACCGTCCACAGGGTCTCGGGGTTGCGGTAGACGATGCGACCCAGCTCGCCGGCCAGGGACGCGGTCGGAGGCTCCGGCCCGGCGAACAGCCGGGTCTGGTCGCCGCTGCCGGACGGGCGATCGCTGGCCACGCCGCACTATATATAGGTCGGGCGCGGTAGGGTCGGTCGGCCGTGCGCGTCCTCGCCTACGTCTATCCGGGCTGGCATCCGATCCCCGAGCGCGACGCGAGCTTCTACCCCGGCTTCACCGAGTGGGACCTGGTCTACGACTCGCCGCCGCGCTTCCCCGGCCACGTCCAGCCGCGGTTGCCGGCCTGGGGCCGCTACGACGATCGCGATCCGGTCGCGGTCGAGCGGCGGATCGCGCTGTGTCGCGACCACGGCGTCGACGGCTGGGTCTACGGCTTCTTCTGGTGCCGCGGCAAGCGCGTGTTCCAGGACGCCCTCGACCAGGGCTTCCTGGGGGCGCCGTCGGGCGATCGCTATCCGTTCGCGCTCATGTGGGCCAACCGCATGCCGCGCCGGGTCTTGCCGGTCCGCCGCGTCGACCTGCCGGTGATCGAGGCCGACCGCCTGGTGCCGTCCGACCTCGACGACTTCGTGGCGTTCGTGCGCTACGTCGCCGAGCGCTACTTCGTGCGGCCCAACTACCTGCGGGTCGATGGTCGCGCGTACTTCTCGATCTTCGACGCGACCTACTTCGTGAAGGAGCTGGGCGTCGACGGCGCGCGCGCCGCGATCGCCGCGGCCCGGGCCATGCTGGCGTCGGCCGGCCTGCCCGGGATGTACCTGACGGCGATCGAGCCCAACGCCGACGTGATCGGTCAGGTCGCGGCGATCGGCTTCGACGCGGTCACCAACTACGTGCTCCTGCCGGAGTGGAAGGGCGAGTTCCTCCAGGACTACGACGCCTGCGTCGAGCGGCGGGTGGCGCAGTGGCCCGGGATCGCCGCGGCCGCCGGCCTGCCGTACCATCCGGCGGTGACCCCGGGCTGGGACGCGTCGCCGCGCGGCGCCGACTTCGGGCCGAGCCGCCCCGACAAGTACCCGTGGTCGCCGGTGGTGACCGGCGAGCACCCAGAGCGGTTCCGCGCCGCGGTGGCGCGCGCGGTGGCCTACGCGCGGGCGAGCGCGCCGACGTCGGACCAGGCCCTGGTGTTCGTCGCGTCGCTCAACGAGTGGAGCGAGGGCCACTACCTCGAGCCCGACACCCGATTCGGCACCGGGTGGATCGAGGCGGTGCGCGACGGTCGAGCATGATCGACGGCGTCCGGCGCTTCGAGCTGGCGGTCCACGCCGATCACCGCGGCGCGCTGACCGAGGTGTGCCCGGCGGGGCGCGCCGACGAGCTGGGCGTGGCCTTCGTCCAGGACAACCTGTCGGTCACGCGGCGCGGCGTGGTCCGCGGGCTGCACTACCAGCGGCGCGCGCCTCAGGGCAAGCTGGTGACGGTGGTGGCCGGCGCGATCTTCGACGTCGCGGTCGATCTTCGCCGCGCCTCGCCGAGCTTCGGCCGGTGGTCGGCGGTCGAGCTCGGCCCCGGCGCGCAGCTCTGGTTGCCGCCCGGGTGCGCCCACGGCCTGCAGGCGATCTCCGACGATGACGCGGTGGTGCTGTACAAGCTGACCGCGCCCTACGCGCCGGGTGACGAGGGCGCGATCCGCTGGGACGATCCGACGCTCGCGATCCCGTGGCCAGTCGCGCCGGCGGTGGTGTCGGCGCGCGACGCCGCGGCGCCGCGTTGGGCCGAGGCCGAGCTGCCATGACCGCGCTGGTGGTCGGCGCCGGCGGGCAGCTCGGGCGCGCGCTCGTGCGGCGCGGCGCGGTGGCGGGGCTGCCGGTGGTCGGCCTGACGCGGGCCGACCTCGACCTCACCGACCCCGACGCGATCGCGGCGGCTCTCGACGCGCATCGGCCGTCGCTGGTGATCAACGCCGCGGCCTTCACCGCGGTCGATCGCGCTGAGCGTGAGCGGCTCGCGGCCTTCGCGGTCAACGCGACCGCGGTCGGTCATCTGGCCGCGGCGTGCGCGGCGCGGTCGAGCCGGCTAGTCCACGTCTCGACCGATCACGTCTTCGCAGGCGAGCGCGATCAGCCGATCGACGAGGACCAGCCGCCGGCGCCGGTCAACGTCTACGGCGCCAGCAAGCTGGCCGGTGAGCGCGCCGCGCGCGCCGCCGGCGCGACCGTGATCCGCACCTCGTGGCTGTTCGCCCCCGACGGCTGGGGCTTCGTGCCGGCGATCGTGCGCGCCGCCCGGGCCGGACAGGTGATCCGCGCGATCGCCGATCGTCACGGTCGGCCGACCAGCGTCGAGCACCTGGCGGCGGCGATCGACACCCTGGCGGTGGCGCCGGTCGGCGTCTACCACGTCGCCGGCGCCGAGCCGACCACCTGGCACGGCCTGGCCGAGGCGATCGTCGGGGCGCTCGGCGTCGCGGCCGAGGTCACGGCGGTCCCGGCGTCGGCCTATCCCCAGGCCGCGCCGCGCCCGCGGTTCGCGGTGCTGGCGACGGCGCGGGCCGAGGCGCTGGGGGTGGAGATGCCGTCGTGGCGCCCGGCGCTGGCGGCAGTGGTGGCGGCGCGGGCGCTGGCCGGGCGGTGAGCGCGGGCGATCAAGGCGCGAACCGCGTCCACAGGCCGGTGCCGCACTCGTTGCGCGGCACGATGCCGTTGCCCGAGACGTTGCGGAAGATGATCTCCTGGTAGCGCGTGTCGCTGTGGCAGACGTGATCGTTGGGGATGTAGCCGTAGCACGAGTCCTTCCACGTCGCGTGGGGGTGCGGGCCTTCGCCCGGGCACGGGCAGTACTTGTTGATCGTGCGATCGTAGGCGGTCTCGCCGAGGCCCCCGGCCGCGGTCCAGCCGGTGACGATCGGCACCCGGTACATGATCATGTTGCCGTCGTCGGGGCCCGGGCCGTGGTTGCCGTGGTCGTTGTGCTTCACCTCGGCGACCTTGTAGTTCTTCAGGGTGGCGTCCCAGGTCGCCTTCCACTGCGTGATCCGGGTCGCCGAGTGCTCACCCAGGCGGCGCCCGCCGACCAGGAGCGGGCCGCTGAAGAAGCGGATGTCGGTCAGGTACTGGTCGGCCGGGCACACCGGGCCGGGCGCCGGCGCGCGCGCCAGATCGAGCGCTCGCTCGGGGCGGCGATCGTCGTAGATCGGATCGGGCAGCGGCTCGATCGGCGTCTCGTTCACGCACAGCGGATCGAGGTCGCCGGCCTCCGGCGCCGGCGGCGGCTCGGGCGGCTCGTTGGGCTCGCCGCGCGAGTCGGGGGCGTCGAGCTCGGCGCAGGTCGCATCGCCGTCCTCGTCGAACCAGCCGACCTGATCGGGGCCGCACTCGACGTGGAAGAAGTCGCGCTCGAGGGGCTCGGCGCAGCCGGCGGCGGCGGTGAGGATGCTCAGGGTGATGGCGACGTGAATCGACTTGGTCATGGGGCTCTCCTTGGTCGACTGCGGTCATTGCAAGGGCGCGGCCGCGATCGCCGCGCCGACTTCCGAGCGGTTAGGTGCGTCGCTGTCGCGCGGCGCAGGCGCCGACCGCCAGTCCGGCTTGCGGTCATCGAGCGCGTCGGCGGCGCAGGTCGAGAATCGACCGACGGTGGTGAGCTCGACCGTCATGCACGGGCAGCGGTAGCGATCGTCGCGCACGCACGGGCCCTGGACGAACAGCGCGCCCAGGAGCGACAGCGGCGCCGACCAGTTCGGCAAGAGCGCGCGCCCGGCCGATGACGACGCGCCGAGGTCGCCGCCCGGCGGCGGTGGTTGATCGAGGTTGCGCCAGAACGCCGGCACCGGCGCGATCTCGGCCCGCGCCGGCAAGACCGCGTCGAGGAGCGGGCGTAGCTCGGTCGGGATCGCACCGAGGGCGACCGCGGGGCCCGGGGTGGCCAGCGTCGTCAGGTAGTCGGCGACGCGGATCGGCAGCGCGTCGTCGCCGATGTGGACGTCGAGCGCGCGATCGTCGGCGAGGAGCGCGACCAGCGGCGCCCCGTCGACGCCGTCGAACACCCGGGTGGCCAGGGGCAGCGGCGCGGTTGGCTCGACGCCGTAGGTGACCACGAGCGGTCGGTCGTCGACGAGGACGCCGTACTCGACGACTCGGCCGGCGTAGGACACCGCCCGGTAGTCGACGTAGACCGTCGCTGGCAGCGGCGCCGCGATGGTGAAGGTCTGGCCGATCTCCTCGACCACGGCGCTGTGATCGCGGTCGCGCTCGAGGGGCGCGGCGCAGCCAACGAGGGCGGCGCAGCCGGCCAAGGTCCAGCCTGCGGCGGTCATGGCGCGCTCCCGTCGAGCGCCATGGCGGCGGTCAAGGTGCGCACCGCGTCGGCCAGCGGCACGGCGGTGGCGATCGCCGCGGCCCGGCCGGCGCGCAGGCGCACCAGCTCGCGGCCATCGATCACCTCGATCGCGAGCTTGCCTTCGCCCAGGCCGATCAAGCGCAGGCGTTCGCGCTGACGCCGCAGGAGGACGACGACGCGCTCGCCCGGGGCGAAGCGCGGCATGCCGATCACCTCCATGGTGATGCCGTCGACCGAGCCGCCGGTGTGCTCGAACCACACCACCGGCACCGCAGCGTCGTCCGCGCGCAGCGCGACCCGGGTGACGATGCGCGAGCCGACCCACCGCGACTCGGTGGCGAGCACGCGGCCGACCGCGATCTGGTGGGCGCTGCGAGCGAGCTCGACGGTGGGCAGCTCGACGAAGGTCGTGGCGTGGGCCGGCGGCGCCGCGGCACCGGCCAGGCCGAGGGTGAGGACCAGAGGCGTGAGGTGGTGCTTCATGCCCGCCGTCGCTGCAAGGTCGACGCCACGCCGAGACGCGATCGGCGCGGCGCTCAGCCCGGGCGCTGCCCGGCGGTCGCGACAGCCGCCGCCACCGCGGCTTGGCGGTCGGCGGGCGGGAGGGCCCGTCGGCGTTGCGGCGGCGGCGATCGCGGCTGGGAACGATCGGTGCAAGAGCGCCCGCCATGTCGCGTCGCACCCTCGCTCTCGTCGTGGCGGTCACCAGCGCGGCCGTCGCGCCGGCGGTCGCCTACGTCCGCAAGACCACCTCCGACGGAACGCCTCAGGCGTGGGGCGGCGGCTGTCCCTCGCTGGTGGTGCGGGTCGGCGGCCCGGCGCCCTACGACGTCGCCGGGCTCCAGGACCTGATCGATCGCGCGGCGGCGGCCTGGCAGCAGGCGCCGGGGGCGTGCGCGGTGCCGCCGGTGACCGCGGTGACCGGCGACGCCGACGCTGAGCTCGGCCAGGACTACGAGAGCACGGTGGTGTGGCGGCCGGCCGAGTGGTGCCGCGATCCCGACCACGCCGACGACGAGGTCTGCCTGTCCCCCAACGTCGCGGCGGTGACCACGACCTACTACTACGATCGCGGCGCGCGCACCGGCGAGATCATCGAGACCGACCTGGAGATCAACGGCGCGCAGCCCTTCGCGCCCACGCCAGGTGGCGACGGCTTCGACGTCCTGTCGGCGCTGGTCCACGAGGTCGGCCACATCCTGGGCTTCGATCACACCTGCGAGACCGTGCCGGGGGCGGCGCCGAGCGTCGACGACGACGGCCGCGCCGTGCCCGGGTGCTTCCCGACCGCGGCGCTACCCGCCGAGGTGCGCGACGCGACGATGTACCCGTACCTGCGACCGCGCGACCTCGGGCCCCAGACGCCGCTCGACGATGAGCTGGCCGGGTTGTGCGCGATCTATCGCGGCCGCGATCAGCGCTGCCAGGCGGTCGACGCCGGTTGTGGCTGCGCCGGGTCCCGAGGCCCGGCTGGGACCGGCCTGCTCGCGGTCGTGCTGGCGTCGATCCTCGGCCGTCGCCGGCGACGCGACAGGTGTTGATCGGCGCGCGACAGCGCGACCGGCCGCGGCGCGGCGGTGGCGTCGATGAGCGCGGGCACGGGCCGTGCAGTCTCGGCGGTCATGACCAATCCCAACCCATCGCGCACCGCATCGTGTCTGTCTCCGGTCGTGATCGGCGACAGCCCGGCCTTGGCCCGGGCCCTCGAGGTCCTGACCCGCGCCGCGCCCACCGATGTGCCGGTCCTCATCCTCGGCGAGACCGGCACCGGCAAGGAGCTGGCGGCCCGGCGAGTCCACGCCGGGTCGAACCGGTGCGCCGGCCCGTTCGTCGCGATCAACTGCGCGGCCCTGCCCGAGGCCTTGGTCGAGAGCGAGCTGTTCGGTCACGAGGCCGGGGCCTTCACCGGGGCGATCCGGCGCCGCATCGGCCGGTTCGAGCAGGCCCATGGCGGCACCCTGTTCCTCGACGAGATCGGCGATCTGCCGCTGGCCGCTCAGGCCAAGGTCCTGCGCGCCTTGCAGGAGCGCGTGATCGAGCGGGTCGGCGGCGGCGAGCCGATCGCGGTCGACGTCCGGGTGGTGGCGGCGACCCACCGCGACCTGGTCGCCGACCTGGCGGCGCGGATGTTCCGGCGCGACCTGTTCTACCGCCTGAGCGTGGTCACCGCGCGGCTGCCGGCGCTGCGCGATCGGCTCGGCGATCTCGATCTGCTGATCGACCACTTCCTCGGCGCGGCCCAGCGGCGCCTCGGACGGCGCGGGATCGCGCTGTCGAGCTCGGCGCGCCGGCGGCTGCGCGACCACGCCTGGCCCGGCAACATCCGCGAGCTCGAGAACGTCGTCACCTGCGCCGTGGCGCTGGCCGACGACGGCGCGGTGATCGGGCCGGCCGAGCTGACGCTCGACGACGACGCCGCGCTGCCAGGGTCGCCCCTGCCGTCGCCCGATCTGCGCGACATCCTCGACTTCTGCGAACGCGAGATCCTGCGCCGGATGCTCGAGCACCACGGCGGCAACCGCACCCACACCGCGGCGGCGCTGCGGATCAGCCGACAGGCGCTGCAGCAGAAGCTGGCTCGCTGGCGCGACCGCGACGCCGCGGGCGCCTTGGTCGAGGCCGGATGAGCGCCGGCGAGGTCAGCGCAGGCCGTGCTTCCACAGCAGACGATACAGGTGGGCGCGATCGATCGCGGCGGCGCGCGCGGCCGCGGTCAGGTTGTCGCCGTGGCGGCGCAGCAGATCGGTGAGGTACGCGCGCTCGAAGCTGGCGGTGGCGCGCTCGCGGGCCTCGCGCAACGGACCGCTGGCATCGACCGCGGGCCCGGCCTCGGTCGGCGCCGGCGCGGCGGGCGGTGGCGCCAGCGCCGCGCCCAGGGCGGCGCACCGCTCGAGGTAGTTGCGTAGCTCGCGGACGTTGCCGGGCCAGCGGTGGCGGGCCAGCTCGGCGACGAAGCCGGGCGCGGTCAGCTCGGCGCGCGTCGACGGCGGCAGGTCGGCGACCAGCCGCGCGACCAGGGCCGGGAGGTCGTCGGCGCGCTCGCGCAGCGGTGGCAGCGTGACCTCGACCACCGCCAGCCGATAGTACAGGTCGGCGCGGAAGCGCTTGCCGTTGACCTCGGCCCGGAGGTCGCGGTGGGTCGCGGCCAGCACCCGGACGTCGACCGGGTGATAGTGATCGGCGCCGACCCGCTTGACCTCGCGGCGCTCGAGGGCGCGCAGGAGCTTGGGCTGGAGGTCGAGCGACAGCTCGCCGATCTCGTCGAGGAAGATCGTGCCGCCGCGCGCCGCCTCGAAGGCGCCGGCCCGGGCCGAGACCGCGCCGGTGAACGCGCCCTTGTCGTGGCCGAACAGCTCAGCCTCGAGGAGGGTCGGTGGGATCGCGCCACAGTCGACGACGACCAGCGGCCCGTCGGCGCGGGGGCTCGCGGCGTGGATCGACTCGGCCGCGGCCTCCTTGCCGGTGCCGGTCTCGCCGGTGAGGAGGATCGTGGCCTCGGTCGGGGCGGCGCGCTCGAGCAGAGCGTAGACCGCGCGCATCGCGGGCGAGGCGCCGGCCATGCGCCCGAAGCCGGGGTGCGGCGACAGCGGGACCGCCAGGTGTTCGCCGTCGGGCGCGAAGCGGATCCGGGTCCGGCCCACCGTCACGACCGCGCCGGCGTGCAGCACCGCCTCGACCACGGTCACGCCGTCGACCACCGTGCCATTGCGGCTGCCGAGGTCGCGGATCCGCACGACGCCACCGTCGACGCGCAGCTCGCAGTGAAAGCGCGACACCGCGGGATCGGTCAAGACCAGCTCGGCGCGGTCGTCGGAGCCGATCACGAGCGCGGCGCCGCGCGAGTGGACCGCGCGGTCGAGATCGGGGCCGGCCTCGACCACCAGCTGAAAGCGCGGCACCGACAGCGCCGCCGCCGCGGGCGGGAGTTGCTCGGTGCGGCCGGGATCCGACGGCGCAGACATCGCCCGCCGACTGTCGCACGAACCGCGACGGTGTTGACGGCGGCGCGACGTTCGAGGTCGCCCGAGGCGCGGCCGCGACCGAGGCGCGCCGGGCACGCGGTGTGCAGCTCGAGCCGCCATGCTCGCCCCGACGATCCCGTTCTCCGCGCCGTTCGCGGCGCGTCCGCGCTGGCTGGTCGCCGGCCAGTCGCCCGCCGGTCGTCCGCCGGTGCCGGCCGCGTCGACCGCATCGGTGACCTGGTGTCGCGACGCGGCCGCCCTGTGGACCGAGCTCGGTCACGGGCCGGCCGAGGTGGTCTTGCTCGGGGCGCTGGCCGAGGCCGGGCTGGTCGACGCGCTGCGGTCCGACGGCCGGGCGGCGACGATCGTCGCGGTCACGACGGCGCGCCTCGCCCGGGTCGATCGCGAGCTGCGGCCGCGGGCGGCCGCCGCCGGGGAGCTGGCCGCGTTGATCCGCTACCTGGCCGGCGAGCCGACGCGCGCCAGCCCGCGGCGCGCCGCGCGGGGCTGGGTGACCTGGCTCGACCTCGGCCGGCGGGCGCGCTTGATCGATCTCAGCGAAGGCGGGGTCCGGGTCCGTGGCAGCGCCGGCCTCGCCGACGCCAGCGATCGGCCGCTGGCGATCGTGACCGACGACGGGCTGGCGCTCGCGGCGCGCGCCCGGGTCATCCGCCGGGCCGACGGTCGCGACGACGTCTGGGCGTGGCGAGGCTTGCCGCTCGGCGAGGCGCGGGCCGTGCGAGCCTGGCTGGTGCGCGCCGGACGCGGGTCCCGTTGATCGCGGCGCGCAGGGCGTCGACCACCGCGCGCGGCGTCGCCGGTCGTCGGTCGGGCGCCTTGGCCATCGCCCAGGCGATCAGGTCGTCGATGATCGCCAGCTCTGGCACCAGGTCGCTCGGTCGCGGCGGCGGCGCGTCGAGATGTTTACGCTCGACCTCCGACGAGTCGTCGCCGTCGAACGGGTAGACCGCGGTCGCGAGGTGAAACAGCAGCACGCCGAGCGCGTAGACGTCGGTGCGAGCGTCGATCGACTCACCGCGGATCTGCTCAGGGGCGATGCAGTGCGGGGTGCCCATGCGCACGGTCGCGCTCGAGCCGACGCCGCCGTCGCCGAGCAGCTTGGCGATGCCGAAGTCGAGGAGGCGGACCTCGCCGCCGGGGTCGTCGAGCCGGGCGCGGGTGAAGCCGATGTTGCGCGCCTTGACGTCGCGATGGACGAAGCCGGCGCGATGGGCGGCGGTGAGCGCGTCGGCGACCGGCGCCAGGACGGCCAGGCACTCGGGCAGGGTCAGGCGGCCGTCGCCATCGAGGCGCTGCTCGAGGTTGGCGTCGTCGAGGAGCTCCATGACCAGGTAGGTGTGTGGTCCGCAGGTGCCGACGTCGAACACGTCGACGATGTTGGGGTGGCCGATGCGATTGATCGCCTGGGCCTCGCGAATGAAGCGCGCGACCATCGCCGGATCGTCGGCCAGGTGTGGATGCAGGACCTTGATCGCGGCGTCGCGGCCGAGCACCAGGTGATGGCCTCGGTAGACCGCGCCGCAGCCGCCGGCCGCGAGGTGGTGGTCGAGGCGCCAGGCGCCGAGCACCGCGCCCGGTCCCAGGGTCGCGGGGGTCACCGGGCGACCGGCGCGGCGGCCGAGATCCTCGGTCTCGTGATCAAGCATCGGCGGACTCCCATCGGCTGCGGCGGTTGACGATCAAGGTCGGCAGGGCCGGCGACACGGTGCGCGCGCGGTGGGCCAGGGCCGCTGCCTCGGCGCGCCGCCCGGCCGCGCCGGCGACCTGGGCGGCCAGGGTCCACAGCTCGAAGGCCAGCTCGGGGTCGCCGGCGTCGAGCGCGGCGGCGGCCAGCGGCTCGACGCGATCGCGGTCGAGCTCGGCGGCCAGCGCTAGCTCGATCGCGGTCAGGGTCAGGTGGTCACCGGTCGCGCCGACCTCGTCGAGCGCGCTGGTCATCGCGGTCCGGGCGGCCGCCGCGTGCGCGGTCGCGGAAGCGCGGTCCCCGGCGCCCAGCGCGAGCGCGGCCAGGAGCAACGCCGCCCGGGGACGACGGAAGCGGGTCGGCGCGGCGCGCTCGAAGCTGAGGGCGGCGGCGGCGTGGGTCGTGGCGGCCTCGTGGTCCTCGCACCACCAGGCGACGATGGCCTGGCCGTAGTGGCCGCGGTACTCGGTGGCGTCGAGCCCGAGGCGCCGGGCCAGCGCGGTGAAGTCGGCGAGGGCCCGACGCGCGGCGACCTCGTCGCCGGCGGCGGCGTGGAGCGCGTAGCGGTTGTTGGCGACCGCGGCGAGGTGCAGCTCGTCGCCGTGAGCCGAGGCCAGGGCTTCGGCGCGCGCCAGGTGATCGGCGGCCTCATCGAGCGCGCCGAGGCCGGGCAGGATCCAGCCCAGCATCAGCCGCGCCGCGAGCTCCTGCTCGTAGCGATCGGCGGGGGCGAGCAGCGGGGTCATGGTCAGGACCTGCTCGAGGGCCGCGCGCGCCGCGGTCGGTTCGCGGCGACGCCACGCGGCGCGACCGCGCGCCAGGTCGAGGCCGCTGGCGACCGGCGGTGGCGGCTGCGGTCCGGCGGCGGCGACGGCGGCCGTGGTCCGCGCCTCGGCGTCGCGGTGACGACCGAGCCAGTCGAGCGCGGTGGCGGCCTCGAGGAGGAGCGCGGCCCGGGTCGGGCCGTCGGCGGCGTCGGCCGCGCGATCGAGATCCTCAAGGGCGCTGGCGTGGTGGCCGAGGCGGGCTCGGGCTCGACCGCGGGCCCGGCGCACGGACACACCGTCGGCGCCGGCGGCCAGCGCCGCGCTCGCCGCGCGCTCGGCGGTCAGGTAGTCGTGGCGGGCGAGGGCGTCGTCGGTCAACGCGCACCAGGCCAGGGCGGCGTCGTCGCCGGCGCCGGTCAGGTGGTGGGCGCGCTCGGCCAGGCTGAGGCGATCGCCGACCCGCAGGACCGCGCGGTGGATCGCCGCGGCCAGGCCAGGCGGTGCGGTCGCGGCGATGGCGTCGCGCACCAGGTCGTGACGGAACCGCGGCTCGGCGGCGCCGCCCAGCAGGCCGGCCCGGGTCAGGCGCTCGAGGGCGATCGTCGGGTCGAGGGTGAGCGCCAGGCTCGGGTCGTCGAGCACCGCGCGCAGGGTGGCGAGCGGCAGCGGCCCGGCGATCGCGACCGCCTGCGCCATCGCGACCAGCGCCGATGGGAGCTGGCGGAGGGTCCCGGCCACCGACCACGCCACGACGTCGCCGTCGGTCGACAGGTCGAGACCGTCGGTGGCCAGGGTCACGACCCCGTCGGCGTCGCGGGTCAGGCGACCGGTGGCGCGCAGCCGCGCGATCAGCTCGCCGAGCACCAGCGGACTGCCGCCGGCGCGCTCGACGAGTCGGCGCAAGACCTGCTCGGGCACCGCCAGCACGTCGGGCATGAGCGCGCGGGCCAACGCCGCCGCCGCATCCGGCGCCAGCGGCGTCAAGGTCAGCGTCGTCGCGGCCGGCGCGCGCTGGCCCCAGCGCGGGCGGGTCTGGAGCAAGCTCGGTCGCCCGGCGACGATCACCACCCCGGCCCAGCTCGCCTCGCCCGCGAGCAGCTCGAGGGCGTCGAGGAGGAGCGGGTCGGCGGCGTGGCCATCGTCGACGACGATCGCGGTCGTCGTCGCCAGCGCGGCGGCCAGGGCTCGGCTGGCCGCCCGTCGCAGCGCACCGGGCGCCAGGGCGGACCGCGGGGCGTCGCCGCCGCCGATGGCGTGGGCCAGGGCGGCGCGATCGTCGACCTCGCCGGCCGGCGGCAGCCCGGCGGCGACGGTCGCCAACCGACGGCTACCGTCGAGGACGAGCACCGGCGTCGCGGCCGCCGCCACCGCCGCCGCCAGGAGCGCCGACTTGCCCAGCCCGGCGTCGGCCATCACGGTGATCAGGCGCGGCGTTGCGGTCGGGGCGGTCAAGGCCGCGATCAGCGCGGTCAGCTCGTCGTCCCGTCCCACGAGCGCGGCCTGAGGACGCGGGGGCGCGACCGCGCGCGGCGGACGGGTCCCACGGGCGAGCCGGGGGGCGCGCCGCGTGACGGCCGGCGCGGCGGGCGTGGGCGCGTCGATCGGCCGCGCCGCCGCGAGCGCCGAAGCCAGGGCTCGCGCGGTCGGCCGTCGCGCCGGCTCCTTGGCCAGGGCGGCGCGCAGCGCGTCGTCGCCGATGGCGTCGACCCAGGCCGCAAGGCTTGGCACCCGGCGATCGCGGTGGGCCAGCGCCGCGGCTCGGCCGCCCTCGCCGAAGGCCGGGCGCCCGGTCAGCACCTCGACGCCGATCGCGCCGAGGGCGTAGACGTCCAGGGCCGCGGTCGCGATCGTCGGCGCGAGGCGCTCGGGCGCCAGGTAGCCGCGGGTCGCCAGCGCGGGCGCTGGCGCGCCGATCGGGGTCGCGGCGCCGAAGTCGATCAGGCGCGGCCGCGGCCCGCCGTCGACGTCGACGACGATCACGTTGCGCGGCGACAGGTCGCCGTGGATCCAGCCGGCGTCGTGCAGCGCCGCGACCTGCTCGGCCAGCGCCGCCACGAGCGCCAGCGCCGCGCCGCGATCGGTCGGTCGCCAGCGCGCCAGGTCCGGGCCGTCGAAGCGCTCGAGCAAGAGCGCCGGTCGCCCGGCCAGCTCACCGGTGCGGTGGTCGGGCACGACGCCCGTCGCGGCCAAGGCGGTCAGCGCGCTCGCCTCGTCGGCCAGCGCGGCCTCGGCGCGGCCGCGACGATGCGCGACCTTGGCCACCCGGGTCGGGGCGTCGACCAGCGACCAGATCTCAGCGGTGCCGCCCCGCGCCCGGCGCTGGCCGACGATCACGGCGCCTCAGGCGGCGGCGCGCCGGGGCCATTGCAGGTCGGGGCCTCGGCCGGGGGAGCCTCGGCCGGGTGCGGGCAGTCGCCGGCACACTCGGCGGAGGTCACCGGCGACACCATGGTGATGAGCCCGGTCGAGAAGCCGCTCACGCAGGTGCCCTCGGGCTCGCACACCGTGGTGCAGGTCGGCGGCGGCGGCGGGCCGGGCGGCGAGCCGGTGTCGACGGCGCGCGCGGTCGCGCCGCACACCTCGCGGCAGCAGCGCTCGCGATACGTGCCGACCATGCCCTCGACCCAGGCGCGCTCCTCGGGCAGGAGCAGCTCACTCGGCGCCTGGACCGGGCCGACGGCGTGGCCCGCGACGCGCACCCAGTAGCTATCGGGATCGCCGGGGGCGAGCAGCTCGAGGGTCGGCCAGCCGACCGCGGCCATCGCCCGCTGCCACGGATCGCGCAGCACCTTGCGGACCGATGCCAGGTTGCCGGGCATCGGCCGGGTCCCGGCGGCGGTGAACGGCCGGACCCCGAGCGGCTGGTCGTCGACCTCGGCGCTCGACGGCACCAGCTCGACCACGCCCTCGGTGACCGCGTCTTGCCGCCACGCCAGCTCGCACGGGATCGTGTCCTTCAGCTCGATCGCCAGCGCCTCGAATGACAACCCGTCGCCGCGGCGTCGCGCCGGGATGATGCAGCGCTCGGGCTCGGCCTCGGCGACCCACTCGGCTAGCCCGAGCGACACGAACCGACGCGCGTCGTAGATCTCGCCGGGGATCAACAGAAACAGCGGCGCGACCTCCCAGTACTTGGGCGTGCCGTCGCGGTTCTCGCCGCACCGCCCGGCCTGGGACAGCGCCGTGTGGACCGCGAGCCCGAGGCCCCGCCAGTGGTTCAGATCGAGCGGCGCGCAGGTGGCCTCCCCGGGCTCGCCCAGATCCCAGCCGAAGCCGAACCGACCCTGGATGTAGCCGTGGCGCGCGAAGCCGATGGCCTCGGGCGGCTGGAAGATCTCGATCACCTTGCCGAGGGAGCCGACGTGGCTCGGCGAGTCGCGATACGGCGGCGGCAGCTCGGCCACCAGCACGACCTCACCCTCGACCTCGGCGCGCTCGAGCGTGAGCGCGCGATAGAGATGCGAGACCACGCTGGGGAACGGGCGCAGGGCGCCGCTGGCGTCCACCATCGTCGGCAGCGCCGGGGCGCAGTTGCTGCCGTCGGGGCCGCCGCGCCGGGCCAGCGGATCGTCGGGCAGCCCCATCGTCGGCGACCGGTCCGGCTCGTCGGTCGGCGTGTCGTCGGCGATCGGCGCGATCGGATCGTCGCTGGTGGCGCACGCGGCAGCGGCGAGCAGGCACAGGCACAGGGGCGTCGTCGGGCGGACCAAGGTCATGGCGCGGTCTCCTCTTCGTTCTGGCCGTACGCGCGAGGTCGCGCCCCGGACCGGTCGGCGATCGCCGCCGACTCGGGGCGAGCCTTCAGCACCCGACGTGCCAGGGCCGCCACCGCGAAGTTCCCGCCGGTTGCGGGCCAGGTGCAGGCGCCGGCCCGCACCCCGGGGGACGATCGCTGCAGGTCGGCCCCCGCACCGCCGCATCGGCGCTTCCGTCCGGGCATCGGTCGCCACCGCCAAGGCCGCGGGCGGCCGCCGCCACCGTGGCTTGGCAGCGCGGACGGCAAGTAGGCGTCGCGCTTGGCGCGCCGCGCGGCCTTCGCGTTGCAAACGCCCCGGGACATCCACCAGGAGGAACTCATGCTCGTCATCTCTTCTCGACTGCCGCGCGCGGGCGTCGGCACCTTGCGGCGGCTCGCCGTCGCGTTGGCCACGGTCGCGCTCTCTGCCTGCGGCAACGCGCCGTCCGAGGAACGCGATCCGATCGTCGGCGGGGCGATGGTCCAGGTGTGTCGCGACAACGGCGCGCCGTGCGTCACCGCCTGCCCGGCGGTCACGGTCTTCGACGGCCGCACCTGCACCTTCGACGCCGCCGAGACCAAGCTGCGCGAGAACGGCGCCTGCACCAACGGTGTCGACGGCCCGACCGGCCGTTGCTACTACGCGTGCCCGCAGGGTGCGCCGGGAGGCGGCGATGGCCTGGGCTCGGGTGGGCCCGGCGGGGTCGCCACCACCGAGGTCGTGGTCGGTCAGACCTTCACGATCTCGACCCAGTCGCCGGTGTGCTCGACCGCGGCCGGCCTGGCCGATCCCGACGGCGCGTGCACCGCGGGCGTCGAGGACGATCCCGACTGCGAGCCGGCGCAGTGCGCCGACGACGACGCCTGCACCCTGGGCTACCTCGGCGACGACGGCACCTGCCAATCCGCGGAGCTGCCGTGCGACGACGGTGACCTGTGCACCGCCGATGCCTGCGACCCGGCCACCGGCTGCCAGCGCACGCCGGTGACGTGCGACGACGGCGATCCGTGCACCGCCGACGCCTGCGATCCGTCCCTCGGCTGCCGGGCGACGCCGGTGACCTGCGACGACGGCAACCCGTGCACCGCCGACGCCTGCGATCCGGTGCTCGGCTGCACCGCGGTCGCGGTCGCCGAGGGCACGCACTGCGACGACGGTGATGCGCTCACCGTCGGCGACGCCTGCGCCGCCGGCGCGTGCGTCGGCCAGCCGAGCTGCGTCATCGCCACCCCCACCGACGCGCCGACCGCGCGCGCCACCCGTCGCTAAGGAGAGTGCCATGCGCCCCATCACCACGTTGCTCCTCACCCTGTCGCTGTCCGCTGGCGCCTGCGCCGAGCTCGTCGACGATCCGCGCGGTGCGCCGCGCCTCGACCCGGCCGCCCAGCCGGCCGATCGCCTGGCCGCGGCGATCGACGCCGGTCGCCTGCGCCCCTACCGCGAGATCCGGCCGGCCATCGTCGCCGCCTACGGCGAGGCCGCCGCGGTGGCGATCGATCGCCAGGTCGCCAGCGATGAACCGGTCGGCGCGGTGCCGCCCGAGTTCCTGCCGGTGGTGCTGCCGAGCGGGATGATCGAGGTGTCCCCCGACACCTTCGACCGCTACGTCGCCGGTGAGCTGTCCCCCGAGCGCGACATCGCCGGGTGGGCCGAGGCCGGCCTGCTGTCGACCGGCGACCGCGATCAACTCGATCGCTACGCCGACGCGCTCGGGCTGCCCCGGCTGACTCCGCCGGCGTCCGACCTGGCGCGCGCGCCCGGCGACCCGGTCGCCTGCGGCGACGGCTGGAACTGCAAGGTCGTGCTGAGCCTGATGGTCACCAAGCGCGAGACCTCGTCGAAGGACGAGACCCGCAACAGCTTCTGTGGCCAGTACGCTGGCGAGACCACCCGCGCCAAGTGGGGCGGCTCGGTGGCCGACTTCTTCGCCAATGGCGGCACGATCTGGCGCTACAACCTGTTCGCGTCGGACTCCTGCCTGGCCGACACCGACTCCCACGAGACCGGCAAGCGCGAGGTCACGGGCACGGTGGTCATGACCACCGAGGCCCTCGACGCGACCAAGCCCAAGAGCTGCCCGGGCGATCTGTCGGCCGGCGTCAACCTGTGGGGCGAGGCGCACCAGACCGCCGAGCTGCGCTGCGTGGCCAAGCACTCCGGCACCTGGGGCTTCTCGGTGTCCTCGGAGACCCCGTGGGACTGCTACGCCGTCGGCGGCGTCGGCTGCTCGGTGTCGGGGGTCGGCGAGCAACAGCTCATCTCCACCGTCGAGCACAAGCCCGACTGCCAGGAGAAGGACTCGACCAGCGTCAACGCCAAGTGGTCGGCCGACAAGGGCTGGGAGGTCAGCGGCGGCGCCGCCAGCGAGACCTCGTGCAAGAAGAACCTCGACAGCGAGTCGCGCGCGGCGATGGACTGCCAGATCGTGCGCGGCCCCGACATCGCGTGGCGCTCGGACGCCAACCCGCGGCCGACCGTGCAGGCCACGATCGGCGGCAAGACCTTCCGCGCCAAGGCCAAGTCGCTCGGCTCGTACCGGGTCTCGGTGTGGGCGTTCGCCAAGAAGATCACCGCCGAGGGCGCGGCCAAGACCACCGCCAACTCGGCCAAGGTGTCGATCGCCGCGACCTGCTCGACCAACCACCCCAATGATCCGACCGTGGCCTGTGAGGTGCGCGGAGGACGGTCCGACGGGTACTGACGGGTAGGGACGGGAGGCGGGGGCGGAGACGGAGACCGAGGCGGAGGCGGAGGCCGAGACGGAGGCCGAGACGGAGACCGAGGCCGAGGCCGAGACGGAGACCGAGACCGAGACCGAGGCGGAGACCGAGACCGAGACCGAGACCGAGGCCGAGACGGAGACCGAGACCGAGGCAGAGACGGAGGCGGAGACCGAGACGGCGCAGCAGGCACCTCAAACCGTTCGGTGCTCTCGTGGACGTGACGGGCGATGGGGGCCAAGGCTACGATGGTGGGGTGGAGCGCTTCGACGTGATCGTCCTCGGCGGCGGCCTGCTCGGCTCGGCCACCGCCATGCACCTGGCCGCGCGTGGCGTGAAGTCGATCGCGGTCCTCGACGTCGACCTCGGCGGTCGCTACTCGAGCTCCGAACTCAACGCCGGCGGGGTTCGCGCCACCTGGCGGTCGGAGATGAACGTCGCGCTGGCCCGGCCGTCGATCGAGTTCTTCGCCTCGGTGGCCGAAGAGATCGCGTTCGATCAGAAGGGCTACCTGTGGATGTACGGCCCCGAGACCTGGCCGGCGGCGCTCGAGGCGATGGAGTGGCAGAACCGGACCCACGGCCTCGGGGTCGTGGCGCTCACGCCGGAGCAGATCGCCGCTCACTGCCCGTACCTCGATCAGCTCGATGACGTCGCCGGCGCGACGTTCTCGCCCCGAGACGGCTTGCTCAACCCCAACCTGGTGAAGGAGCTGTACCGGCGCGAGGCTCGGCGGTTGTGTGGCGGCGGCCTGCGCCTCGAGAACTACGCCTGCGTCACCGGCATCGACGTCGATCCCGACAAGGTCGTGGTCCGGGTGCTGAAGTTCCAGGAGTTCTCGCCGGCCGGGGACGCCGCGATCAAGGCGATCCTGTGTGACGCCATGCCGCCCGACGACGCCGCCAGCGTGAACCTGGCGGCCGACGTGATCGTCAACTGCACCGGCGCGTGGGCCCGGCGGGTCGCGCCGCTGTATGGCCACGCGGTGCCGGTGCGGCCGGTGCGCCGCCAGATCGCGATCGCCCACGCGCCCGAGGTCGACCTGCGGCCCTACGGCATGTTCGTCGATCCGTCGGGCGTCTACTTTCACCGCGAGTCGACGCACATCCTGGCTGGCTGGGCCGATCCCGACGAGCCGTCGGACTACCGCTTCAACTACGACGGCCCGAGCTGGTTCGAAGAGCGGATCTGGCCGGCCCTCGCGGCGCGGATGTCGGGGTGCGCCCGCATGCGCCACCGCTCGGGCTGGAGCGGCCTCTACGAGTACACGCCCGACCTGTGCGGCATCATCGGGTTCGCGCCGGGTCACGAGCGCATCGTCGAGGCCTTCGGGTTCACCGGCCGCGGCGCGATGCAGTCGTGGGCCGCCGGGCGCGCCGCCGCCGAGCTGTGCACCGCGCGGCGGTTCGAGACCGTCGACTGCACGCCGCTCCGGCCGACCCGGTTCGCCGACGGCGCGCTGGTCCGCGAGAGCCTGCTCATCTGAAACGCCGGCCGCGAGCGAGGGCCGTCGGCGCGCCCGACTTTCGCGCCGCGGCCTAGGGTGGCAGGATCGCGCCATGCGCATCCCTGCGGTGGCCCTCGCGGCCAGTCTGGTTCTCGGTTGTGGCGGCGACGGCTCGGGCGATCCGACCGGCGATGGTGGCGTCGACGCCGCGCCGCCGATCGGCGCTGGGGGGCCGTACTTTCCGCCCGGCGGGTTCTGGGATCGCGACGTCTCGGCCAGCGCGCCGGCCGCCAACTCCGACGCCATCATCGCCTCGCTGCGCGCCGCCGGCGGCTGGGGCAACGGCGATCGCTTTCAGATCGACTTCTCGTTCGACGTCCTGCGCGTCGACGGCGCCAGCCCGGCCAAGCGGACCTTCACGCCGACCGAGGACTTCTACGAGCCCGACTGCGATCACGTGCCCATGCCGGTGCCGCCCGGCGGTAACCTCGAGGGCGAGGCCGGCTACGAGTGTACCAACGACGGCGATTGTCACTTGCTGGTGTGGGCGCCCGACGAGCGCAAGCTGTACGAGATGTGGCGCGCCAACCTGGTCGGCGCGAACTTCGACGGCGGCTGCCTGGCGGTGTGGGACACCAGCGGCAACTACGGCCCGACCGGCCGCGGCGAGCAGTGCACGAGCGCCGACGCCGCCGGGTTCCCGATCGCGCCGCTCCTGTTCACCGCCGACGAGGTCGCCGCCGGCGAGATCGATCACGCCATCCGCTTCATCTTGCCCAACGACCGCGTGCGCCGCGGCTACGTGCGGCCGGCGACCCACGGCACCAACACCACCGGCGGCGCGACCGCCCCCTACTACGGGGTCCACCTCCGGCTGCGCGCCGACTATCCGCTGGCGTCGCTGCCGACCGAGGGCGCGCGCGTCGTCGCCCGGGCGCTCCAGCGCTACGGCATGTATCACGCCGACGGTGGGCAGATCGCGCTCACCGCCCAGAGCGACCGCTACACCACCGCGCGGTGGGATGGCCTGCTCGGGCCCCGCGATCTGGCGGCGCTGCGGGTCGAGGACTTCGAGGTGATCGATCACGGCCCGCCGATCGACCTGACCTTCGACTGCGTGCGCGAGTGACGCTGGCTACCGGCAGTTGACGGTGGTCGTGATGGCGAGGTCGGTGAGTTCGGTCAGGTTGAGCTCGGTGGCGTCGACGCGCTCGGTCGTCGGGTTGACGAGGGTGGTCGCGGTCGCCGCGACCGTTGCGCCGACGCTGCTGAAGCCGGACACGGCGCAGGTCGACGAGCCGACCTCGTCCAGGGTGCGCTCGACGATCGTGGCGTTGCGCGGCGAGTAGAGGACCGCGCCGGTGGCGTTGGGGACCAGCGGCTGCGGCACCTGGTACGCGCTGGGTACGACGAAGTCGCCGTGGAGGATGGCGGTCAGGCAGTCGCCGGTGAGGCGGCCAGCGAACACGCCGCCGACCCCTGGCCCGGCGACCCACAGCGCGCCACCGGCGACCGAGGTCAAGCGGTGGAGCTGCGCGTTGGCGAAGCTCTTGACCGTCGCCACGGTGCCGGTCGTCGGGGCGATGGTAGCCAACATGCCGGCGGTGCCGAGATTGCCGCCGACCAAGAGCTGACCGTCGTCTAGCGCCGCCGCCACCACCGGGAACGGCAGCGTGGTCGCCCACGGCACCGTACCGGTCGTGAGGTCGTAGGCGAACACCAGGGCGGTGGTGTTGCTGCTCGAGCCGACCACGTAGGCGCGGCCCGCGTCGGTCACGATCGAGCGCGGTCGCAGGTCGTGGGTTGGGTCGATGCTGAGCCCGATCCCGCGGTCGATCGTCCCGTCGGGGCCGACCAGTCCGATCCAGGCCGCGGACGTCATGGGTGGGCCCACCGTCCCGCGCAGGCGGCCGGCCACCACCCAGCCGGCCGGCGAGGTCGCGACCGCGGTCGCGGCCAGGTTGTCGGTGGAGTGACGGAGCTGATACGAGACTGGCGCGCCGCTGACTGGGAGGAACGTCAAGAGCGCGCGATCGGGCTCGCCGACCGGGACCCCGGTGCGTGAGGTCCCGACCGCGAGCATGCTGGCGCCGTCGCTGGCGGCGGAGACCAGGAGCTCGCCGCCGGTGCCGCCGATCCGCCAGGCCTCGTTCGTGGTCGCGCCGGTCCGCCGGATGATGAGGCCGTCGAGGGCGTCGACGGCGCGCGCGACCCCGGCGAGCGCCCGATTGGAGCCGAGCTGGACCGCCGCCTGCGGCTCGAGGGTCCAGCCGACGGCCGACATCACGCGAGCGCCGCCGGGGTTGGTGCCGATCGCCGGGCCACAGGTCGGGACGGCGTCGCTCGGGTCGGCGTCGGTCGGGTCGGCGTCGGTCGGGTCGGCGTCCGTGCGGCCGGTCAGCGGGTCGAGGCCGAAGATCGGATTGCAGCCGATGGTGGCCAGCGCGAGCGAGACGACGAGCCGCACGTTCGCTCGACGATACCCCAGACGCCGGGGCGCGTCAGCGGCCGCGGTCGGACCGGGTCGGCTGGCCTGATAGTTAGTTCGACGAACGAATTTGATGGACGACCCGGGCCCGGTCGCGGTACCCGAGCGGCATGCGCAGCTACCTCCTGGTCAGCCTCGGTCTCGGCGCCGCCCTCGCGTGCGGCGACGGCGGCCGCACCACCGTCGACGCGCCGGTCGCCGACGCGCCGGTCACCGACGCCGCCACCATCGACGCCGCCCCCGGGCCCGGCGTCGGCCAGCTCACCACCCGGGCCGCGGACGCGGTGTGCGCGGCGCTGTTTCGCTGTTGCGACGACGATCTCGTCACCTACTTCGCGCCCTTCGCCGCCGACGAGCGCCTGGCGGCGTTCGCGCCGCGCCTGCCGCCGCGGGCCAGCCTCGACGAGGCCGGTTGCCGCGCGGTGGTGCGCGAGATGTTCGACGTCGCGCCCTTCGCCGACTGGGTGCGCGAGGTCCAGGCCGGCCGGGTCGACTACCTGCCGAGCCAGACCGACGCCTGTGTCGCCGAGCTGTCCGCGGCGGCGTGCGGCGCGCCGGCCCGGGCCGCGCTCTACGACTCGACGTGCTTCGCCTACGCCGCGCCGGCCGGCGGCGACGAGCAACGGCGGATGTTCGCCCGCACCGCGACCGCGGGCGCCGCCTGTGGGCCGATCCGCGACGGCATCGGCGCCACCTTCTACGGCACCTGCGATCCGACGGCAGCGTTTTGCTGCTACCAGGCGGCGGGCGCGACGGGTTGCCAGTTCCCCTTCGGCTCCGGCGGCGTGCCGCGCCCCGGGACGTGCCAGGCGGTGGCGGCGGTCGGTCAGGCCTGCTCGGCCGCGTTGCCGCTACAGCTCTGCGCCACCGGCAGCGACTGCGACGCCGCGACCGATCGCTGCCGGCCGCCGGCCACCGCGCCGCTGGCCAACGGCCAGGCCTGCGCCGATGACGCCTTCAACCTGCTGGGCGAGTGCGCCGACGGTTGGTGCGACGTCCTCGGCAGCAAGCGCTGCGAGCCGCGGCGCGCCGACGGCGCGGCCTGCAGCGGCGGCGACGAGTGCGGGTCGGGTTACTGCCAGGGCACCTGCCAGGCCAACCCGGTGTGCGCGGCGACCGGCCCTGGACCTGACGCCGGCATGCCCGACGCCGCGATGGCGCTCGACGCTGGCGCCGCCGACGCCGCGATGCCGACCGACGCCGCGACCGCCACCGACGCTGCGATCGCCACCGACGCCGCCGCCGGCGACGGCGAGCGGTGCGCCACCGCCCTCGACCTGCTCTCGTCCTCGAGCCCGTCGCCGCTGGCCACCTACACCCACCGGGTCGCGACCAGCTTCGGCGCCAGCGACGACT
Source organism: Kofleriaceae bacterium (assembly GCA_018057825.1). Lineage (GTDB taxonomy): Bacteria > Myxococcota_A > Polyangia > Haliangiales > Haliangiaceae > UBA2376. The sequence goes on from JAGPCY010000013.1 coordinate 125,925, forward strand.
ACAACCCGCTGACCAGCGCCGGTCGGCCGCCGGCCTGCTCCGTGGTCTACGACGCCCGCGGCCGCGAGCGGGTGTTCTCGATCACGTTGGTGCCGGGCGATCGCCTGCGCCTGCGCGCCGAGCTGGCCGACGGACGCCAGGTCGGGATGTATCTCCTCGACACCTGCCCCGAGGGGAGCTGGCCCGACTTCGACGGCACCGGCGCGTGTGGTGGCAACGAGTACAACGTCGGCTTCTGCGGCGTGGCGTCGGGCTGCGACCCCGCGGTCCTCGACGTCCGCTACCCGACCAGCCTGGGCGGTGTGCCGACCACGACCGCGACCTTCTGGGTGGTCGTCGATCAGATCGGCGCCGACACCTCGCCCGGCTTCATCCTCGACTGGCAGCGGATCTCGCCGTGACCGCCCTCGCGCCGGCCGCGGTTCCGATCGATGCTCGGCGGGTGACCGCACCGCCTGGCCCCCTCGCGCGCACCGCCGCCGTCGAGGAGGCCATCGTCCTCGCCTTGTTCGACCTCGCCAACCAACTGGTCCGGCGCGGCGACGCGCTGGCCGCCACTGCCGGGCTCACGACCCAGCAGTGGCTGGTGCTCTTGCAGATCTCGGGCGATCCCAACTTCCGCGATCCGGCGGGCCAGGCCGGCGCGCCGTTGCCGTCGGAGATCGCCCGGGCGCGCGGCGTCACCCGGGCCACGGTCAGCGCGGTGATCGCCGCGCTCAAGCGCCGCGGCCTGATCCAGGAACAGGTCGACGACGCCGACGGCCGGCGGCGGCGCCTCGCGGTCACCGCCGCCGGTCATGCGGTGATCGAGCAGATCCAGCCGCTGCGGCGGGCCGCCAACCGCCGGCTCCTGGCCGGCCTCGATCGCGACCAGCGGCGGGCCCTCCTGCGCGGGCTCGAGTCCTGTCTCGACGTCCTGTGGGGGCGCCCGGTGGCGGCGCCGCGCGCGCCACGCCGTCGGCGAGCCGGGACGTGAGCGCGCGCGCGGCCGTGATCGCGGTCGGCCTGGCGGCGGCGTGCGCGACCGCCTCGGCGCCGCGCCTCGTGGTTCCGCCGTCGACCCGGCCGATCACCGTCGACGAGCTGGTCCGGTTGCGGTGCGCCCACGACGGTCGCCAGGTCCTCACCACCTGGACCGGTACGGTCTACGGCTACCCGGCTGGCGACGCGCCGGTGGCGCTGTTCGACGTGGTCGGGCTCAACGTCGCGCGCTGCGTCCGCCACGACGGCGCCTGGCACCTGACCTCGCGCGAGCTCATGTACTACCTGGCGCCGGGCGGCGAGCGCCCCCTCGAGCGCTGGCGCAACCCGTGGACCGACGTCGAGGTGCCGGTGGTCCACGTCGCCAACCACCTGGTCCAGGCCCGGCTCGCCGGCGGCGCGCCGCTCACCGTCGCCGACGGCCGTGCCACGGTCGCCATCGACGTGCCGTTGTTCTACCCCAACCCGCTGGCCGCCGATCCCGCCGGCGGTGGGCCGACCTACCAGGGCGGCGAGTTCTTCGTTCTGGGCGCGCCGGCCGCGGAGCTTGCGGCCGGCCCGTCGGTGGCGAGCCTCGACCTGGTCTGGCACCGCGTCGGGCCGTGGTTGCCGTGGATGGGGCAGGGCGATCGCCCGGGCTACCTCCTGTACCGCGCGACCGGCCGCAAGGTCGGAGGTCTCGACGAGCTGCCCGGGTTCTTCGCCGCCGAGCTCGAGCGGCTGCCGCGCTTTCGCGCCGCGCCGACCTGCGTCGTCGACGAGCGCAACGTCACCTCGTGGACCTACTTCGCCGCGCATCGCGAGGCCTACGCCCGCGGTGAGCGCTTCCCGGTCGCGGCGCCGGTCGTCGACGAGCGCTGCCGGGATTGAGGCGAGTCCGGCTCGGTGGTGGAGGCCGAGACCGAGACCGAGACCGAGACCGAGGCCGAGACCGAGGCCGAGACCGAGACCGAGGCGGAGACCGAGACCGAGGACGAGACCGAGACCGAGACCGAGACCGAGACCGAGACCGAGACCGAGACCGAGGCCGAGACCGAGACCGAGACCGAGGCGGAGGCAGAGACCGAGGCGGAGGACGAGACCGAGACCGAGGGCCCCTATGGCGCGCTGAGGGCTTCGATCAACCGGCGGGCGGCTGGGCCCGGGCGGACCCCGGCGCGGGTGTAGAGCCGCGGAGCGAACCGGTGCTGATGGCCGCCGACGTAGCGCACCGCGCGCAGGCGACCGGCGGCCAGGTCGTCGGCGCAGAGGTGATCGGGCAACCAGCCGTAGCCGATGCCGGCGCCGATCGCCGAGCGCTTGGCGTGGAAGTCGTTCAGGTCCACGGCGGCGCGCCGGGGCAGCCCGTCGGTCGGCAGCTCGAGGCGCGGGTCGCCGCCGCGCACGGTGAGGAGCACGTGGCCGGCCAGCTCGTCGGCGGTGATCGTCCCGCGGCGCCGCGCCAGCGGGTGCGCGCGCGCACACACCAGGTGGGCCGTGATCGGCGGCAGCCGGGTCGCGACCAGCGGCGTCCGGCCGAGCGGCGGCACCACCGCGACCATCAGATCGGCCAGAGTGGCGTCGAACTCGGCCTCGACCCCGCCCAGGAAGGCCGATGACACCCGCAGGCGGGTCGGCACCGCCTCGGCCACCAGGGCCCCGACCGCGCGCAGGAGCGGCGCGTCGGGCACGACGCCGTCGTAGACCACGCGCAGGTCGGGCTCCCAGCCGGTGCGCATCTCGTGGCAGGCGGCGACCAGCTCGGCCTCGACGGCCAGGAGTCGGCGGGCGTGCTCGAGGACCCGACGCCCGGCCCCGGTCAAGCGCAGCCGGTAGCCGCGGCGATCGAGCAGCGCGAGGCCGGTCTGGGCCTCGAGCTGGCCGAGCGCGTACAAGACCGCGGTGTGGCCCTTGTGGAGCTGGGCCGCCGCGCCGACCAGCGTCCCGGCGCGGTCGAGGGCGTCGAGGGCGCGGGCCCACTCGAGGGTGATGGCCATGGGGCCGGCGACATTGTTCATGGCGATGACATTGTAGTGCAGAACTTTGTGCTTTCCTTCCCAAGGCCGGGTTGCCAACGTCCGGCCATGGACATCCCCTACATCCGCGGTCAGGTCGCCGCCCAGGCCCACGTCGCCGTCCCCGAGGGCACGGTCGAGGAGGAGTTCGCGCGCGACGGCTTCTTCGGGCAGTACGCCCACCTCTACCGCACGCACCCGCCGGTGGCGTGGACCCGGATCGAGGGGCCGCTGCGGCCGCGGGCCTACGACCTGCGCGAGCTGACCCCGGGCGCCGACTACCTGTCGGCGCGCCACGTCGTCCTCGAGAACGCCGACGTCAAGATCCGTTACGCCACCCTGACCGCGGCGGCGCCGTACCTGTTCCGCAACGCCGACGCCGACGAGCTGTTGTTCGTCCACGGCGGCGCCGGGCGGCTCGAGACCGACTTCGGGACGATGGCGTACCGGAGCGGCGACTACCTGCTCATCCCGCGCGGCACCGTCCACCGCCTGGCGCCGACCTCGCCGACCAAGCTCCTGGTGGTCGAGGCCGCCAGCGAGATCGGCTTCCCCGATCGCGGCATGCTCGGCCAGCACGCGCTGTTCGATCCGGCGGTGATCGAGGTGCCGACCCCGGGCGAGGGCTCGAGCCTCACGCCCGACGAGCGCGGCGAGTACCGGGTGGTGATCCAGCGCGAGGCTGCGCTGACCTCGGTGTTCTACCGCCACGATCCGCTCGACGTGATCGGCTGGAAGGGCACGCTGGCCCCGCGGCGCCTGAACGTCGCCGACATCCGGCCGGTGATGAGCGAGCGCTACCACCTGCCGCCGTCGGCCCACACCACCTTCGCGATGCACGGCGCGGTGGTGTGCTCGTTTCTGCCCCGCGGCCTCGAGACCGGCGATCCGCGAGCGATGAAGGTGCCCTTCTACCACTCCAACATCGACTACGACGAGGTCCTCTTCTATCACGCCGGCGACTTCTTCAGCCGCGCCGGCATCGCCCCGGGCATGGCCACGTTCCATCCCCAGGGCATCCACCACGGCCCGCAGCCCAAGGCCGAGGCGCGGACCCGCGACCTGACCCGCACCGAGGAGGTGGCGGTGATGATCGACACCCGCCGGCCGCTCCACCCCAGCCCGGCGGCGACCACCGTCGAGCAGGTCGACTACTGGAAGTCCTGGCAGGAGAAGTGACATGACCGCCGCGTTCACCTCGACCAACCCCTGTGGCCTCGACGGCATCGACTTCGTCGAGCTGGCCGGCCCCGAGCCCGACGCGCTGCACCGCCTGCTGGTCGGCTTCGGCTTCGCGCGCACGATGCACCACCCGCGGCGCGCCATCGACCTGTACCAGCAGCACGACATCACGATGCTCCTGCATCGCGGCCCGGGCTTCGCGACGCGGTTCGCCGCCGCCCACGGCCCGGCCATCACCGGCATGGGCTGGCGGACCAGCGACGCGGCCGCCGCGGCCGCCGCCGCGGTCTCCCGGGGCGCCCGACCGGCCGACGGCGATCTGGCGCGCGACGGTCGCCCGGTGCCGGCGGTGTTCGGCATCGGCGACAGCCTCTTGTACTTCGTCGACGGCTACCGCGCCGCCGAGCGCTGGGCCGCGTTGGGCTTCGTCGCTCATCCTCAGCCGGTGGTGGTCGCCGACAAGGGCTTCCTCGCGATCGATCACCTGACCAACAACGTCCCCAAGGGCGAGCTGGCGACCTGGGGTCGGTTCTACCAGGACGTGTTCGGCTTCACCGAGGTCCGGTACTTCGACATCCGCGGGGTCCAGACCGGCCTGACCTCCTACGCGCTGCGCTCGCCGTGCGGCCGCTTCTGCATCCCGATCAACGAGGGCACCGAGGCCAAGAGCCAGATCAACGAGTACCTCGAGGAGTACAAGGGCCCGGGGGTCCAGCACCTGGCGTTTCTGACCGCCGACATCCTGGCGTCGCTCCGGGCGCTCGACGGCAGCGGCATCGAGACCCTCGACATCGACGCCGACTACTACGCCTCGGTGTTCGACCGCGTGCCGGGCGTGACCGAGGATCGCGGCGAGCTGGCGCGGCGCAACGTCCTGGTCGACGGCGACGCCGAGGGCTACCTGCTGCAGATCTTCACCAAGAACCTGATCGGCCCGATCTTCGTCGAGATCATCCAGCGCAAGAACCACCTGTCGTTCGGCGAAGGCAACTTCGGCGCGCTGTTCCGCTCGATCGAGCGCGATCAGGCGAAGCGCGGCTACCTGTAGCGCCTCCGCGCTCCGCGTCCGCCTCGGCCTCGGTCTCGGTCTCCGCCTCGGTCTCGGTCTCCGCCTCGGTCTCCGCCTCGGTCTCTGCCTCGGTCTCGGTCTCTGCCTCGGTCTCGGCCTCGGCCTCGGTCTCGGCCTCGGTCTCGGTCTCGGTCTCCGCCTCGGTCTCGGCCTCGGCCTCGGTCTCGGCCTCCGCCTCCGTCTCCGCCTCGCGACGCCGTCCCTCGACTCGTGGCATGGTCCCCTCGATGTCCTGGTCGTCCCTGGTCGCCCGCCTGCGCTTGCCGGTCATCGGCTCGCCGCTGTTCATCATCTCCAACCCCGAGCTGGTGATCGCCCAGTGCACCGCCGGCGTGATCGGCGCCTTCCCGGCGCTCAACGCCCGGCCGCCGGAGCTCCTCGACACCTGGCTCAGCCAGATCGCCGCGGCCTGTGCCGCCCACGACGCCGCCCAACCCGAGGCGCCGGCGGCGCCGTTCGCGGTCAACCAGATCGTCCATCGCTCGAACCCGCGCCTCGAGCACGACCTCGAGGTGTGCGAGCGCCACCGGGTGCCGATCGTGATCACCTCGCTGGGCGCCCGCGAGGACGTGAACGCCCGCGTCCACGGCTGGGGCGGCGTGGTCCTCCACGACATCATCAACGTCACGCACGCCAAGAAGGCGCTCGACAAGGGCGCCGACGGCCTCATCGCCGTGTGCACCGGCGCCGGCGGCCACGCCGGCACGCTGTCGCCGTTCGCGCTGGTCGAGGAGATCCGCCAGTTCTTCGCCGGGCCCCTGGTGCTGGCCGGCGCGATCGCCACCGGGCGCGGGATCCTGGCGGCTCGGGCCCTGGGCGCCGACCTGGCCTACGTCGGCTCGGCCTTCATCGCCACTCGCGAGGCCAACGCCGCCGCCGCCTACAAGCAGGCGATCGTCGACGGCAACGCCGCCGACATCGTCTACACCAACCTCTTCACCGGCGTGCACGGCAACTACCTGCGGCCGTCGATCGTCGCCGCCGGCCTCGACCCCGACGCGCTGCCGGCCAGCGATCCGTCGAAGATGGACTTCGGCGGCGCCGGGGCCAAGGCGTGGAAGGACATCTGGGGTTGCGGCCAGGGCATCGGCGCGATCGACGCGGTGGTCCCGGCCGGTGAGCTGGTGGCGCGCCTGCGCCGCGAGTACGACGCGGCCCGCGCCGCGCTGGCCTGAGCGTGCGCTAGAACGCCTCACACGTCCGCGTCTCGCGACGGCGTGCGCTACAGCGCGAACGACGCGGCGCCGAGGGGGACCAGGACCGTCGAGCGCTCGGCGCACCCCGGATCGGCGACGATGCACATCTCGTCGCGGCCGATCGCGCCGACGCCGAGGTCGAGTTGCCAGAAGCTCCGGCGGTAGCGTCCGCCCAGGTAGCTGACGTCCTGGGGGAGCTCGATCGACCAGTCGCTGGGGCGGCGCAGCGCCCGCTGGTACTCGACCACCAGCCGGGCCCGCTGCCCGACCGACAGCCCGCCACCGAGCGCGATCGGGCCGAGCCCATCCGCGGTCTGGGTCAGGTGGGCGCCGGCGTTGACCAGGACCCAGCACTGGCGATCGAGGCACGCGGTGATCGCGGCGCCGCCGACCCCGAACAGCTCGTGCGACCCCGACGGGCCCACGCCGACGCCGAGGGTGAGCGCCGCGGCCAGGCGCGGCCGCTGGAGCACGCCGAGCTTGAGCTGACCGTACCCGCCGACGCTGCCGTCATCGCCGGGGGCGACCATCGCGCCGGCCATGAGCTCGAGGCGCTCGGTCACGCCGTGGCGGAACCCGAGCTCGAACAGCCGCCAGGTCACCCGGGTGGCGGCGGCCGGGGTCAGGACCGCGGTGTCGGCGAGGAACAGCCGGCCCGACAGGCTGTCGGCCCGCGGCGCGGTGAGCTCGACGGGCGCGGCGGCCTCGACCGCGGGCGCGGGCTGCGCGTCCGCCCCGGCGGCGAGGGCCCCTACCACCATCACGGAGATCCAGCGCGACTTCGCCATCGCTCAAGCATAGCGCCGCGCGGGCGGCCGGTGCACGCGATCGGCGTCACAGTGAGCTACCGGCACGGCCGACCGGGGCGGGCCAGGGCCCGGGCCAGGCGCGGCCAGGCCCGCTCGAGGGGCGCGCCGGGCGCGGTCCGCACCGCGGCCACCAGGCGGGCGCCGCGGTCGTCGTCGGGCGCGAACAGCAAGGCGTAGCCGTCGTCGGTGGCGTTGGCCGGCGGCGAGGCGCACAGCATGTGGCGGCCCAGCCCCGCGCGCGGGTCGGGGGGCGCGGCGGCGGCGGTGGCCCGCTGGTTGTCGCAGGTCACCGCGGCGCGGCCGATGATCTGGCGATCGACCAGTCGCCCGAGGTTGTCGTCGAGGAGCTGGGCCGCGGCGGCGCCGCAGCGGCGCTCGGCGCGATCGTCGCCGGGGGCGGCGCCGAGGGTGACCTCCCAGACCCCGGCCGCCGGGTCGACCAGGTAGCGGCGCTCGGCGCGGCCGGTGCCCATCGCGACGATCAGGATCTCGGTCACGACCTGGGGCGGGCCGGCCCCCGGCAGGCCGGTCGCGCGGTCGGCGCGGGCGGCCGCCTCCTCGGGCGTCACCGCGACCGCGGCGTCCTCGAACAGGGCGTCGGGCGGCGGCGCGGCGTCGGGCCCGGTCACCGCGGCGTCGGCGGCGACCGCCGGCGGCGACGGTGGGGCCTCGCGGCGCTCCCCACAGGCGGCGAGGGTGAACACGAGCGTCGGCAACGCGGCGCGCATCGCCGGGACTTCACCACGGCCAGGCCGTCGACGCCAAGCCGACCGCGCGTGGTAGAACCCCCGTCGATGCGGCACTTGATCACGAGCGCGCTCCCGTACATCAACGGCGTCAAGCACCTGGGCAACCTGGTCGGCTCGATGCTGCCGGCCGACGTGTACGCCCGCTACCTGCGCGCCCGCGGCCACCAGGTGCTGGCGATCTGCGCCACCGACGAGCACGGCACCCCGGCCGAGCTGTCGGCCCACGACGCTGGCCTGCCGGTCGACGAGTACTGTCGGCAGATGCACGAGGTCCAGCGCCAGCTCGGCGAGCGGTTCGCGCTGTCGTTCGATCACTTCGGCCGCAGCTCGTCGCCGCAGAACCGCGAGTTGACCCAACACTTCGCGCGCCGGCTGGGCGAGCACGGCTTTTTGGTCGAGCGCGTCACCCGGCAGATGTACTCGCCCGACGACGGCCGCTGGCTGCCCGATCGGTACGTCACCGGGACCTGCCCGCACTGCGGCTCGACCAACGCCCGCGGCGATCAATGCGAGTCGTGCACGCGGGTGCTCGACCCGGCCGATCTGCTCAACCCGCGCTCGACCTTGTCGGGCTCGACCAACCTCGAGCTGCGCGAGTCCAAGCACCTGTTCATCGATCTGCCCAAGCTGGCCGACGAGGTCCGGGCCTGGATCGACAGCCACCAGGCCGACTGGCCGACCTTGACCAGCTCGATCGCCTACAAATGGTTGAACGAGGGCGTGCAGGAGCGGTGCATCACGCGCGACCTCAAGTGGGGCGTGCCGGTCGATCGCCCGGGCTTCGAGGACAAGGTGTTCTACGTGTGGTTCGACGCGCCGATCGAGTACATCGGCGCGACCAAGGAGTGGTCGGACGCCGATCCGGCCAACCGCGACTGGCGGTCGTGGTGGTGGCAGGCCGATGACGTCCGCTACACGCAGTTCATGGCCAAGGACAACATCCCCTTCCACACGATCATCTTCCCGTCGACGATCCTGGGCAGCCGGGAGCCGTGGAAGCAGCCCGACTTCATCAAGGGCGTCAACTGGCTGACCTTCGAGGGCGGCAAGTTCTCGACCTCGAGCCATCGCGGCGTGTTCATGGATCACGCTCTCGAGCTCCTGCCGGCCGACGTCTGGCGCTACTGGCTCATGGCCAACACGCCGGAGTCGAGCGACTCGGACTTCACCTGGGACGGCTTCGCCGGCACGATCAACAAGGATCTCGTCGGCGTCTACGGCAACTTCGTCAACCGCATCGTCAAGTTCGCCCACAGCAAGCTGGGGCCGACCTTGCCCGACGGCGGCGCGCCCGGCGAGCGCGAGGCCAAGCTGTGCGCCGACCTCGACGGCCGGATCGCCGAGCTGGGCCGCCACCTCGACGCGGTCGCGTTCCGCAAGGGCCTGCAGGAGCTGCGGGCGATCTGGGTCGAGGCCAACACCTACCTGGCTGACGCCGCCCCGTGGTCGGCGATCAAGACCGATCGCGATCGCGCGGCGGTGATCGTGCGGGTCGCGCTCAACCTGGTCCGGGTGCTGGCCATCTTGTCGGCGCCGATCATGCCGACCACCTCGGCCAAGATCCTCGATGACCTCGGCGTCCCCGCCGACGCCCGCGGCTGGCCCGAGCGGCCGATGGCCGAGGAGCTGGCGGTCCTGCCGGCCGGCCACGCCTTCACCGACGGCGGCCTGCTCTTCGGCAAGATCGAAGACGAGCAGGTGGCGGCCTGGGCCGCGCGGTTCGGCGGCGGCGGCAGCGCCGCGAGCTGACGGTCGAGGCCGGGGCTCGCGCACGGCCCCGCGACCGGGTGTTGCGGCGGGCGCGACACCGTTGCGTCGGCGTCGACAGCGGCCGACCGGCGTCCTGGGCCAACCCGCGCGAACCGAAGCGCAGGCGGGCTCCCACCTTGCGGCATGGCGGCTGCACTGACGGTCGGCGCGCGCGACTCACTCCCTCGCGCCAAGGAGATCGTCATGCTGAAGCGATGCGCCGGCCTCGTGGCCGTATGGTTCCTGACCGCCGCGGGCTGTGTCTCGTCCACGCCCGAGGCGCCCCCTGACCTGGCGGTCGCCGTCCGCGCGGTGCCGTCGACCCCCGACGGCGACGGCGCGCGTCGCGAGACCGTGGCCCTGACCGCCGCCGGACAGACCTGGACCGCCGAGGTCGTGGTCTTGCCGGGTGGGCAGCTCACCAGCCGGCTGGTCGATCCGACGACTGGCGCGTGGAGCGAGGTCGACGTGGTCGCGTCGCGGGTCCGCTGGCGGTCCTTCGACGGGGTCGAGCTGCACGAGGTCGAGGCGCTGATCGAGCGCGGCACCGTCGACGACCTGGCCGGGTCGTGGCCCGACGTCGATCTCCACGCCCGGGCCGCCGGGAGCGTGGCCGCCGGCGTCGACGCGATCGGCGAGCGCGCCCTGCGCGACGGCCACGTCCTGGCGTTGGCCGCGGTCGCCGGGTCGCCCTATCCGAACCTGCCGGCGGTCCTCGACGCCATGGTCGGGGCCAGCGATCTGGGCGGTTCGCCGGCCGTGGCCCGCGCGGCCGTGGCCATGATGCCGGGCCGGGCCTGCGCGGTCCGCGACCCCGCGCTGCGCAGCGCCGCGGTCCAGGTCCGGCTGCCGCCGATGCAGCCGACCGCGACCATGCCGTGGAAGCTCTACACCACCCTCGGGAGCTCCTCGACCAACACCGACGTGCGCTTCGAGTGTGACGCCTCGGTCGGGTTCGACTTCAACCTGAGCTGCAGGAACGGCCTCGCCGACGTCACCACCAAGGTGCTCGACACCACGTACACCCAGCTCGAGCTGATCAGCGACGACGACAGCGACTTCAACTCGAGCCAGGCCCACGGCAACCCGGCCTGCCAGCTCATCGGCTGGGATTGGACCGGGCGCCCCGATCGCGCTGCGACCTTTTCGCTCCGCGGCGGTCAGATCAAGGGCGGCGCCGATGGGCAGTGCGTCGGAGAGACCGTGGAGCCGGCGGTCCTGCCGGGCGGCTGCCGCGCCTTCCTGACCGGCGCGTGGGAGGACGACGTCTACGTCGACCGCGAGGCCGGCTACGACGAGAACACTGGCAGCTACCCGGTGCGCAAGAGCACCTCGTGGTCGGCGAAGCCGGCCATCGTCGGCAAGACCGAACTCAGCGGTCACCTAGCGGTGTGCGAGGAGGACGACCTGATGGACGCCAACGACATCGCGGTCCACCTGCGCGACGTCCGGTTGACCTACGCCACCGCCGGCTGCGACGAAGAGCTCGCGGATCTGACCCCGGTCGAGATCAAACACCTCGAGGAGGACGCTGCCCCGGCGCTGCCGCCTCCGCCGGGAGGTGCGCCGTGAACCGCCGCTCTGGATTTCTCGCGACCCTGGCGCTGGCGCTGGTTGGCGCCTGTGTCGAACCGTCGACGCCTCCGCCGCTGGCGCTGATCGCGCCGGGCTCGGGGGCGCCGCCACCGACCACGGACCCGCCGCCGACCTGTGGCGAGCCGACCTGCCCCGACGGCCAGCTCCCGGCGCTCGGGCCCGACGGCGCCCCGCGCTGCGTGGTGCCCGACTGCACCTCGGACGAGGCGTGCCCGATCGGGACCGCCTGCGCCCCGGCTACCTGGACCTGCGTGCCGGTCGGCGAGTGCGAGTACGACGATGAGTGCGCGGTCGGAGAGCGGTGCGTCGCCGGCGGCTGCGCGCCCGACACCTGCGATCGCCACGATCAATGCCCGTACGGGGTGTGCGTCGACGGGGTGTGCGCGCCGCCGTCGCCGTGCACGGTCGCGGCCGACTGCGCCGAGGGCTGGACCTGCCCGACCTTCGCGGCCGGGGGCGCGCGGACCTGCGTGCCGATCGAGCAGGTCTGTGGCGACTGTGCGCCCGGGTTCACCTGCGACGACGCCGGCGTCGGATGCGTCCCGATCGAGCGCGCCTGCGGCGACGACTGTCCGACCGGGTTGTGCGTCGATGGCGCCTGCCGGTTCTGCGACGCGAGCACCCCGTGCGCCGACGGCCTGACGTGTGCCGCCGGCTACTGCATCGAGGCGGCCTGCGCCGGTGACCTCGAATGTGGCGACGGCGCCTGCGTCGACGGCGTCTGCCAGCCGCAGGCGTGCGAACCGGTCGAGACCTGCGATGGCGGACGGTGCCGCGCGGTCTGCGAGACGACCCGTGACCCGACCCCGCGCGACCTGGGTGGGCTCGACCGGGCCACCGCCCGCGCCCCGGCGCCGGGCAGCCCGCTGTACCAGGGCACCCTCGACGTGATCGTCCTGCCGCCCCCCGGCCACCTGGACTTTCGGGCCCCGGTCGATCTGATCGCCACCGCGCTGGCGTCCTCGGTGCGCGGCGATCGCAACGTCGCCGATGGCAAGGCCGAGCTCGGCCACTTCATCGGCCACATCCACGTCGAGATGACCTGCACCAACGGCCTCGGCAAGGCCCTGCGCATCCCGCTCACTGGCTTCACCAGTGGCGGCAACAAGCTGCAGAGCTACTGGGACAACTTCCGGGCCGCGTCCGGGGGCATGGGCGTCATGTTCTACCCGTTCCCGGGCGCGCTCGACGAGGGCAACCCCAAGGTCGCGGCGGACCTCCAGAAGCGCGCTCGCCACCCCGGCATGATGTCGCGGATGCGCTTCCCGCTCGATCACGATCAATGCGTGACCTTGCGCGAGCACTACCAGAAGGTCCGCAACCAGGTCGGCCAGATGGTCTACTCCGGCCACACCCGGCCGCGCCGCCTCGAGGGCGCCGGCTGCACCGCGTTCGGGCAGCTCTGGGTCGAGCTGTCGCGGCTCCTGCCGCGCAGCAAGATGGTCGACGAGTGGGCCCAGCAGCTCGGGATCGGTATGAGCACGATCGCCAACAGCCTCGACGTCAAAGATCTGCCGCGGTCGTACGAGACCTACCCCTACGGCTCGAACCTGGTGGCGTGGCTGGCCGGTGGCTGGCATCGCTGGCCGCGCGGGCAGGGCATCAACGCTGGCAAGCGCTTCGTCCGACCGATCGACCTGGTCAAGTGGCGCAACGGCACCGAGGACTTCGTGCCGTTGACGATCTTCGACGCCGAGCGGATGAACGACTACGTCAACGCGGTCCACGCTCGCACCAAGGACGTGGACCTGTGGGACGCGATCACCGAGAACGATGGCAACGTCAAGGTCATCGTGCGCAAGCGCCCGCCGTGCGGGGAGGCGCTGCCGCGCAACCCCGATGACGACGACCTCCGCAAGGACTGACCGCGGCGGGAGGCGAGCGCCGTCAGTCGAGGGCGGCGGCGGCCGCGGCGACGGCGCGGCGGCGCTCGGGATCGGTCACGGCGGTCGCGGCCTGGCGCAGGGTGGCGATCGTGTCGTCGAGGAGGCCCGCGGGTAGCTCGGCGCGGACGGCGGCGATCGCGGCGCCGAGGCGCTGCCCGACCGCGGGCGGGACGTCGCCCGGGATCTCGACGTCGCCCAGCATGGCCACGGTCGAGGCGATCCCGCCGTCGAGGCCGGCGATCATCTTGTCGAGCCCGGCCTGGCGGCTGGCGCGCTCGGGGCTGTCGGGGGCGGCGGCGTCGCGCATGGCCCGGCCGACCGCCAGGGACTCGGCGTAGCCCTCGAGGAGCGCGGCGTTGGCGGCCAGGGCCTCGGGCAGTCGGCCGCAGGCGAAGTAGGCGGTGTAGATCTCGAGGAGCGCGGCGGTGTGCGCGGTGATCGCGTCGTGGCGGGCCGGCAGCGGCGACGCGACCAGGGTGGTGCGGTTGTTGGCGTCGACCAGGCGGGAGAAGGCCGGCGAGCCGAAGGCCGGCATGGTGGTCGCGCCGCGCTCGCACAGGTCGGTCACGATCGCCGCGGCCTCGGCCTGCTCGCGCACGGTCCACGGTCGGTCGAGGGCCGGCAGGCCGTAGGGGTTGCCGCCGGTCGGCCGCGCGTCCTTGCCGCAGCCGCTCGCCAGCGCCGCCGCGATCGCGAGGACGAGGCCCACGCGGCTCATTGCAGGTTGATCCGATCGACGTTGGAGCCGCCGGGGTAGCCGTAGCTGACGAAGCTATCCCAGCCCCAGACGATCAACCCGATCGGCTCGCCGCCCTCGGAGGCCAGGCTGTGCACGCCGTCGTCTTGCAGCCCGGGGCCGCCCGGCATGGGGAACGCGAGCTGGCAGCGGATGGCCAGGTACTCGATCGGCGCGCCGCCGTTGATCGGGACCTGGCTGCCGATCGGCTCGCGCTCGCAGGTCAAGACCTCGTCGATCGGCAAGCCGTCGTAGCGCAACCGCGCGCTGGCCGGCGCGGCGATCAAGAGGAAGTCGAAGGCGTACTTGTTGGGCACCAGGAACAGGTAGCGGTTGCGCCACTGCTCGACCGGCGGCATCCAGATGAGCGAGGGATCGCCGCCCGGCGGGCGCAGGCCGTCGGGCAAGGTCGACGGGATGCCGGTGGCCTGCTGGCTGGCCGGCACCTGGATCACCGCGACCGGCTGGTCGGACTCGAACAGGAAGTCGCGCTCGGCCTCGATGATCACCGAGGCGCCGCGGCCGAGCGAGAACCGATCGTTGGGCGGTGGCAGGTTGGTCGTGATCGCGGTCGGATCGACGGTGGCCATGATCCGCCAGTACTCCGGCTCGTCGGGCACCACCGCGACGTCCCAGCCGGCGGCGTCGACCAGCCGCGACCGGAGCGGGGTCTTGACCGCGACGAACTTGGTGCCGAGGCTGTCCTCGGGGAAGACCTGCTCCTCGAGGTGATCGGCGCAGCACTGCCGGGTCGCCAGGGTGTCGAAGCGCGGCGCGTCCGAGGCCTCGCTGCCGGTGAAGACCGCGACCCGCTTGCCGCCGCTGGTCACCACCCGGGTGCCGGTGAAGTCGGCGTTGAAGCCGTCGGTCTCGAGGTTGACGATCTCGAAGCGATCGAGGTTGAAGGTGATGGTCTGGTTGGCCGCGGCCGCTGGCAGGTCGCCGCCGCCCAGGATCGCGGTCGACAGCGTGACCTCGACCGCGGTCTCGTCCTCGACGCCGACGATGGTCAGGAACGCCCGCAGGTCGATGCCGGCGTTGTTGAGCGGGTCCTCGGTGCGGGCCAGGGTCTGGGGCCACGACGGCACCAGGTAGCGACCCGACAGCGCTTCGGTCGGCAGGAGCAGCGAGGCGTCGTTGGAGAACACGCCGACGTTCTCGAGCGGGTTGAACTGGTAGGCGATGATCGGCGCGTTCGACACCAGCCGGTAGGCGTGGCGCGAGCGCGCGGTGCCGGTGCCGTCGTTGAGCTCGGGGCGGCTCGAGCCGTCGACCTCGCGGGGGTCGAGATCGATCACCCGCAGGTCGCCCGGGCCCATCGCGAAGGGCCCGCGCACGGTGAACGGCTGCCCCGGGGTGCACGGGGTCCGCGGATCGGCGGCGTCGGCGTCGGTGCACCACAGCTCGACCCGGACGGTGGCGTCGAGGAGGCTGGCGTTGGACACCACCAGCGAGAACTGCTGGGCCGCCGCCGCGCCCTGGGTCGCGACCACCGCGTTGTCGAGGTCGACCGCCCAGTACTCGCAGCCCTCGTAGTCGCGGCTGTCGGCGGCCAGGGCGCAGGCGTCCTTGCACAGGCCGCCGGCGCACACCTGCTGCTGGCTGCCGTCACAGGTGGCGACGACGTCGAAGTCCGAGCCATCGGGGCGGCACCGCACGATGTCCTGGCCGTCGCAGGCCACGCTGTCGGGCACGCACGGCGCGCAGCCGGTGCCCATCACGCACAGCTCTCCCGAGGCCGAGCAGTCGTCGACGACCACCCAGGCGGTGCCGTCGTCGTTGCACTCCTCGAGGCGGTTGGCCGAGCAGCGCTCGGCGCTCTCGACGCACACCGGGCCGGCCTTGCCGGTCGAGCAGGCGGCGGCGGCGACGGCGACGGCGGCCAGTCGGAGCAGGTTCACGGCGCGCGCGATCACGGGAACTGCACGACCCAGGAGTCGGTGGCGTAGGCCCGCCAGTAGGCGCTGCCCAGCCAGCGGTAGCTGAACGTGTCGTAGCTCCCCGCGGTCGTGATCGACCAGCTCACCCAGGTCGTCGGCTGGGCGCTCGGCGGGTAGCTCACGCCCTGGGCCGACAGGTCGGGCAGCTCGACGGTGGTCAGCTCGCCGCAGGTGATGCCACGCCACACCGGGTTGCCGACCGCGTCGTAGAGCATGTGCAGGCGGAAGGTCGGCACCGCGTCGGCCGGCGGCAGCCCACCCACCACGACCCGCCGGCCGCTGGCGACCGCGGTCGGCGTCGGGTCGAGGGCGCGCGGCACGGCGAGGAAGTCGTCGATCACCACCGGGCGGTTAGTCGAGGTGACCTCGCGGACGACCCGGACCGAGAACGGCGGCGCGCCGCCGTCGGCGTAGGCCCCGACCGACATCGCGTAGGAGCCGTCGGCCAGGCTGCGGGCCAGGGCCGGGATGCCGCGGACCGTGAGATCGGGGTCGCTGCCGATGAAGCGGGTCTCGCCCGGCACCAAGCCATCGGAGGTCGGCTGGCTGAGGCCGTGGCGGCCGAAGTGGACCAGGCCCTCGCCGCCCAGGTCGGCGCCGCCGCGGAAGATGCGCTGGGTCGGGCCGCGCCCGAGCTCGAAGGCCGGCGGATCGACGAGCTGAACCCGCAGCGCGGCGTCGAGGGGTACGTTGACGACGACGTCGACCCCGGTCTTGTCCTCGCCCGGGCCGACCAGGACGCCGCGGGCGACGCCGACCGCGAAGGGCTCGAAGCCGTCGCGGTTGTTACCGTCGGGATCGCGGGCGGGATCGTAGAGCCCGGCCATCGCCACCACCGCCAGCGCGCCGGGGCGGGCGGCCACGGTGTACGGCCAGGCCAGGCGCTCGGGATCGAACTCGTAGTCGATGAACGCCAGCGGCGGCGCCGGCCCGCCGGTCAGCGACCCGGCCGCGCTGGTGACGTAGACCCGCTTCTTCTCGGTCGGCGTGCGCGGCTCGGGCACCAGGTTCCACAGCGGCGAGCCCAGGCCGACGCCGTCGCCGAAGACGACGTGGCCGCGGATCGTCGCGCCGCTGACCCCGACCGGCGGCGGGCCGGTCTCGGGCGGCGGCACCGGCGAGCGCAGCCAGATCGTCAGGTTGGCGGCGTCGAAGCAGTGAAACGACGCGACCTCGTGCTCGGCGGCGGTCGCGACCACGGTCACCGGGCCGACCAGGTCGGCGCCCGAGAAGGTGATCTGGCCGAGGGCGTCGGTGGTGCCGCGATGCGTGGTCGTGGCGGGATCGCCGACCGCGACGAAGGCCCCCGGGATCCCGTCTTTGGTGTTCTGGTCGAGGACCACGACGTTCAGGGTCCCGGCCAGCGGGCCCCCCGACATGCCGCCGGCGAAGGGATCGCCGGTGGTGAAGTAGGTGTAGGCCCGGCCAGCGCGGTAGGTCGCGACCCCGGGGACGGTGACCTCGACGTCGGCGTCGCCGGCGACCCCGGGCGGGGCGAAGCCGGTCAGGCGCTGGGCGTTCTCGACCACCACCCCCGACAGCGGCACGCCATCGAAGCGCACCACCGCGCCCGGCGCGAAGTCGGTGCCGAAGCCGGTCAGCGTCACGAAGGTGCCGCCGGCCACCGAGCCGCTGGGGGGATCGAGGGCGATGGCGTCGTAGGTGAAGGCGGCGGCGCGCTCGACGCCGCCGCCGGCGCGGCGGATCTCGAGGGTCGCCGGGCCGGGCTCGCCTGGTGGGGTCAGGATCTCGAACCGCCGCGAGTCGATGAAGCGCTGGCCGATGACCAGGCGGCCGCCGATCCACACCTCGTCGGTCTCGCGGAAGCCCTGGCCGCGGATCACCGCCAGGGTCGAGCCGCGGAAGGGGCCGTGGTCGGGGTCGGCGTACTGCACCAGGAACCCGGGGCCGGCGGCGTCGCTGGCGCTGGCGTCGCCGGCGGTGACCGCGTCATCGGTCGGGCCGGCATCGGCGGGCTGATCGCGCGGCGGTCCGGCGCACGCGGTCGCCAGCGTCGCGAACACGAGCAGCCCGAGCGCGCGCGGCATCGCGTGAGTATGGCACAACCGGTTGGGGGCGCGAGGGTCGCGGTGTATCCTGGCCGCGATGAGGTGCGCCGCCCTGTGGGCCGTGGTCCTGGCCGGCTGCCTCGGGCCGGCCGAGCATCGCTGCGCCGATGACACGGCGTGTGGCGGCGGCACCTGCGTGAGCGCCACCGGCTTCTGCGCGTTCCCGAGCGATCTGTGCTGCGGCGCGCTGGTCTACGGTAGCGGGGCCGGCCCGCTGGCCAACACCTGCGTCCTCGAGGCGTCGGACTGCGCCGATGGCGGGACGGCGGTCGACGCCGCGGTCGACGCGGTGCCGGTCGATGGGCCGCCGCCGATGGTCGCCCACCTGACCGAGGCCGATAGCTACCTCGGCACCGGCGACTGGCTGATCGCCGAGGACCAGGCCCTCGACACCACCATGAGCGGGCCCGGTGGCCTCCCCCCGGGCGTCACGGCGACCGTGGCCCGGGCCACGCCGGGCGGCGCCGAGGTGATCGTGATCCACGCGCGCTCCGTGATCCTCAGCGCCGACGTCACGCTGCAGGTCACCGGCACCCGCCCGCTGATCGTGATCGCCGACCGCATCGACATCGCCGGGCGGCTCGACGTCAGCGCCGACCGCGAGCGGCCCGGCCCCGGCGGATCGTCCGGCAGCATGGGGCTCGGGCGCGGCGGCGACGGCGAGACCAACGCACCCAACGGCGGAGGTGGCGGTGGCGGCGGCTACGGGCAGCCAGGCGGACGCGGCGGCGCCGACGGTGGGACTCCGGCGGTGGAGGGCGGCGTGCCGGGCGTGAGCTGGGGCGACGCCCAGCTCACGGTGCTGGCCGGCGGCTCCGGTGGCGGCGGCGCGGCCCAGACCTCGGAGTGCGGCAACCCCGGTGCTCCCGGTGGTGGTGGCGGCGGCGCGCTCCAGCTCACCGCGGTCACCTCGATCGCCGTGACCGGCGTGATCGACGCCGGCGGCGGCGGGGGCCCACCCGGTCGCCAATGCGCGAGCGGCGCCGAGGCTGGCCGCGGCGGTGGCGCCGGCGGCGCGATCTACCTGCAGGCGCCCCAGGTCTCGATCGCTGGCGCGGTGGCCGCCAACGGCGGCGGCGGCGGCGCGGCGACCTCCCTGGCGGCCGGGCAAGGCACCGCCGGTGCCGACGGCACGGTCACGACGATGGGCGCGGCCGGCGGGACCCTGGGCGGGATGCCGTGTGGCGGCGGCGGCGGCTCATCGGGCCAGCCGGCGGGCGCGGGCCGCGGGCTGTCGACCTACGACGGCTGCGGCGGCGGTGGTGGCGTCGGACGGATCGTCGTGCGCGGCGACCTGGAGCGGACCGGGGTGGTGTCGCCCAATCCGGTCGCGGTCATGCCGTGACCGGCCGGCGGCCGACCGGACAGCGCGCCGATCTCGAGTAGGCTTGGCCCGATGTCTCGCCGTTGGTTCGCCGCGCTCGTCGGCCTGGCGCTGGGGTTCGCCGTCGGGGCGGCCGCGGCCCAGGAGGGCGTGCGGCGCGATGCCCCGCCGCCGCCGGCCAAGGCCCCGGTCCTGACCAAGCCGCCGGTCCTCATCCAGTCGGTCGCCCCCGAGTATCCGCCGGCCGCGCTAGCGGCGGGCAAGACCGCCCACGTCGCGGTGCGGATCTCGATCGACGCCGACGGCGTGGTCGCCGACGTCGTCGTGCCGACCCCGGTCGGCGACGGCTTCGACGAGGCCGCGATCGCGGCCGCCCGCGAGTACGTCTTCGAGCCGGCCGAGTTCGACGGCAAGCCCGGGCCGATCACCGTCGAGACCGTGATCCACTTCGTGATCGAGGACGAGCCGGCGCCGCCGCCGCCCGATCCCACGCCCGGCGACGACCCGGCGACCGTCGACCCGGCCGCGGTCGGTCCGCCCAGCCACGGCGGCGACTACCGCAAGCCGATCGCCCTCGAGGGCCAGGTGGTCGAGCGCGGCACCCGGTCGGCGGTGGCGGGCGCGATCGTGTCGCTGGCCGAGCTCGGCCTGGACGCGGTCACCGACGACGACGGTCGGTTCGCGTTCCACGGCGTCGCGCCCGGGCCGTACACCGTGCTGGTGGTCGCCGATCGCTTCGATCGCCTCGAGCGCGCGGTGGCGCTGGCCGCCGACGAGCGGGTCGAGGTCCGGCTGTGGATGCGGCCGCGCGGCGGCTCGCTCTACGCCACGGTGATCGAGGGCGAGCGCGACAACCTCGAGGTCACGCGCCGGACCCTGCAGCGGGCGCAGCTCACCAGCGTGCCCGGCACGTTCGGCGATCCGGTGCGGGTCATCCAGACCTTGCCGGGTGTGGCCCGGACGCCGTTCGGCCTCGGCTTCTTGCTCATCCGCGGCTCCAATCCCGACGACAGCCTGGTCTACATCGACGGCCACAAGGTGCCGCTCCTGTTTCACTTCCTCGGCGGGCCCAGCGTCCTCAACCCCGAGATGCTCGAGGGCATCGAGCTGTATCCCGGCGGCTATCCGGCGCGCTTCGGGCGCAGCCACGGCGGCGTCGTCGCCCTCGAGACCCGGGCCGCGGTCGCCGACGGCATCCACGGCTCGGCCGACGTCGATCTGTTTGACGCCGGCGGTTACATCCGGGCCCCGCTGTCGAAGCGGTGGGCCCTGGCGGTGGCTGGGCGACGCTCGTACATCGACGCCTTCCTCGGGCTGGTCTTGCCCGAGCCGTCCCCGGGCTCGACCCAGGTGGTGGTGCCGATCTACTGGGACGGCACGATCCGCGCCGACTGGGACGGCGGCGCCGACGGCAAGCTGTCCTTGTTCGCGATCACCTCGAGCGACACCCTCGACGTGGTCCAGGCCGAGGCCGGCGAGGAGCGCAGCCTCGAGCTCAACAGCGCGGTGCGGTTCTCGCGCCTGATCGCGCGCTACACCCGGCCCCTCGGCGACCAGTGGCAGCTCACGCTGTCGCCGGCCATCGGCCGCGACTCGATCTTCTTCGCCGCCGGCCAGACCGACGCCGCCGGGCCGTTCACCGGCGCTGACATCGTCGCCTACCAGTTCACCCACCGCCTGCGGCTCAAGGGCCCGCTGGCCAAGCGCCTGCTGCTCGACGTCGGCTTCGATCTCGACGCCCGGGTCACCGGCTACGACGCCAACGTCGCCGACGACACCAACATCCGCGACGAGGACGACATCGACATCGATCCGACGCCGATCACCCGCACGGTCCAGACCCTCGGCCTGGCGCTCCACGCCGACCTGGCGATCGACGTCACCGACCGCCTGCGGCTCCTGCCCGGGCTCCGGCTCGACGGCTACGTCATCGCCGCCCAGACCTTCGCCACGATCGATCCGCGCCTGACCGCGCGCTTCCAGGCCACCCCGACCGCGCTGGTCAAGGGCTACGCGGGGCTCTTCCACCAGCCGCCGCAACCCGAGGCCCTCGACGCGCGCTTCGGCAACCCCGAGGTCCGCAGCGAGCGCGGGCTGCACCTCGGCCTGGGCGGCGAGTGGCGGCCCAACCGGCTGTGGCTGGTCGACGGCGAGGTCTACTACATCGATCGCCGCGAGCTCATCCACTTCACCCAGGACGCCGAGAGCGACGGCGGTACGGTCGTGACCCCCGAGCGGGTCATCAACTCCGGCGTCAGCGCGACCTACGGCCTCGAGGTCCTGATCAAGCGCGAGATCAGCGACACGATCTTCGGCTGGCTGTCGTACACCTACTCGCACTCGACCCAGCAGCGGTTCCCGACCTCGCGCACCGTGCCGACCGCCTTCGATCAGCCGCACAACCTGAACGCGGTGGTGTCGTGGAAGCCGGGCGGTGGCTGGGAGCTCGGCGGGCGGCTGCGGCTGTCGAGCGGCCGGCCCGAGACCCCGTTCGTCGGCGCCACCTACGACGCCGATCAGGGCGACTTCGATCCGGTCAGCGGCGGCCAGCGCACGGCGCGCCGGCCGTACTTCCAGCAGGTCGACGTCCGCGTCGAGAAGGCCTGGTTGTTCAAGCTGTGGAGCATGGGCCTGTACCTCGACATCCAGAACCTCTTGAACGCGTCCAACGCCGAGGCCACACAATGGGACTACCGCTTTCGCGAGTCGGCCCCGGTGTCGGGGATCCCGTTTCTGCCGACGATCGGCATTCGGGGGCAGTGGTGAGGGCGGCGGCGCTCGGGCTCGCGCTGGCGGTCGCGGCCTGCGGCTCGTTCGAGGATCCCGCGATCGTGATCGATCTGCGGCCGCTGGCGGCGGTCGCCGAGCCGCCCGAGCAGGTGGTCGTGATCGATCCCGCCAACCCGCTGGCGATCGAGCTGGCCGACGTCCGGGTGTGCGCGCTGTACGCCGACCCGGAGCGCCGCGTCCTCGACTGGCAGATGACCTTGTGCCCGCCCAAGCGCGACATGCGCTGCGATCAGGTCGACGCGCCGTCCTTGCCGGCCACCCTCGAGCCGACGCCGACCGCGATCACCGAGGTCAGCCAGGTCGCGTGTGGCGTCATCCCGGCCGGTCCGGGCTTGACCGCGATCGTGCGCCGGACCTTCGAGGACGACTCGCTGCAGGGCTTCGGCGGCGTCGACGTCAACCTGCTGGTGCGCGCGGTGCCGCGCGGCGCCGGCGAGGAGCAGGCGGTGTACCTGGGCAAGCAGATCCGGTTCTCGGCCAAGGTCCCGGCCGAGCGCGTGGCCAACACCAACCCCGCGGTCGACGAGCTGACCGCGCAGATCGATCGCGGCGCCGGGTTGGAGACGCCGATCGCCCTGCCGCGCGGCGGGTGCACCGACGGCGGCCCGCGCACCGAGGTGCCGGTCGGCGCCGAGCTCAAGCTGACCCCGGTGCCGCGGCCGGGGTCCTTCGAGACCTACGTCGTGCCGACCTTCGAGGGCGGCTCGCGGACGTTCACCGAAAACCTGCGCTACCAGTGGCTGGCCACCGGCGGCGACTTCTCGCGCGGCGACACCGGCGGCCCGCGCGATCCGGCCGGCAACCCGGCGGTGATCGACACCGAGTGGCGGACCGGCGAGCTGCCCGACGGGGTGGCGCGGCGGGCGATCGACCTGTGGGTAGTGCAGCGCGACGAGCGCGGCGGCGCGTCGTGGTGGACCACCTGCGTCGAGGTCGTGCGGTAGCGCGGGTGACGAGCGACGACGAGCTCGGCCGCCTGCGGGCGCTGATCGCGGATCCGACCTTCGAGGCGCGGTTCGAGGTGATCGGCGCGGCCGGCACCGGCGGCATGGGCGAGGTCATGCGGGCGCGGGCGCGCGACGATGGTCGCCCCCTGGCGATCAAGCTCTTGGCCGCCACCGGGCTCTCCGAGCGGGCGCGGTTCACCGCCGAGGCCGAGATCCTCGAGCGCCTCGACCACCCGGCGATCGTCGGCTACGTCGCCCACGGCGTCACCGGGCGCGGTCAGCCGTACCTGGCGATGGAGTGGCTCGACGGCGAGACCCTGGCCGACCGCCTGCGCGGCGGGCCGCTGGCGATCGACGACGCGATCGCGCTCGGCCAGCGCCTGGCCGCGGCCCTCGCCTACGCCCATGGCCAGGCCGTAATCCATCGCGACGTGAAGCCGTCGAACGTGATCCTGGTCGGCGGCGCGGTCGCGGCGGCGCGGCTGATCGACTTCGGCGTCGCCAAGGGGCACGACCGCGATCTGACCCACACCGGCCAGCTCATCGGCACGCCGGGCTACATGGCGCCCGAGCAGGCCCTGGGCCGCCGCGCCGTCGACGGTCGCGCCGATCTGTTCGCGCTGGGCGCGACCTTGTACCAGGCCCTGGCGGGCGCGCCGCCGTTCGCCGGCGACGAGGTGATGGCGGTCCTGGCCCAGGTGCTGTTACACGAGCCGACCCCGCTCACCGCGGTGCGCCCCGAGGTGCCGCCGCGCCTGGCCCACCTGATCGCTGCCCTCCTGGCCAAGCAGCCCGACGATCGTCTAGCCGACGCCACGGTCGTCGAGGCCGAGCTGGCCACGATGGCGGCCGCCCGCGCTGCGCGCGATCGCGCGACCCTGGCGCTCCGGCCGCGGCTGGTGCCGACGACGACGGTCGCGGTGCCGCGGCGGGCTCGGCGCGGCCTGACCTTGGCGGCGGCGCTGGTTGTCGCCGGCGCGATCGGGCTGACGGTGGCGTGGCGCGCCGAGCGCTCGACCGGCGCGGGCCCGCCCATGGGCGGTGCGCCGGCCGCCGGTTGCGACGTCGACGTCCGCCGCGGCTGCGCCGCCCGATGCGCGGCCGGCGACGGCGAGGCCTGCTACTTCCTGGGCGAGGGCCACGCGCTCGGCTTCGGCGGACTGGTCAAGGACGACGCCGGGGCGCGGACCGCGCTGACCCGCGGCTGCGACCTGGGCAGCGGTCGGGCCTGCACCAAGGCGGCGACCCGCGGCCTCGAGCAGCTCGGGCGCGGCGGCGACGACGGCGCGATCCGCGCGGCGGCGGCCGCGGTCCTGCGCCGCGGCTGCGACCTGGGCAGCGGCCACACCTGCCGACGCCTCGGGCTCGAGTACACGAGCCCCGATGGTCGGCTCGGCGCCGACGACGCGCTCGCGGTCGACGCACTCACGCGCGGCTGCGAGCTGGCCGACTACCCGAGCTGCTGGGCGGTGGCCGGGCTGCTCGACGCCGGCCGCGGCCCGGCGATCCACCGCGCGCGCGCCTCCGCCGCGATCGCCCAGGCCTGCGCCCAGGGCGCGCCCCACCCGCGGTGCGCCGCGGCGCGCTGATCGAGGCGCGGGCGGCCGGCCGTCACGGAGTGACGTCGAGGCCGAACACCGCCTTGGCCTCGGCGACGAACTCGGCGTCGTCGTGGCACAGCTCGCGCAACAGCTCGAGCGCGGTGCGCCGGAACTCGCGCCGCGCGTAGGCCAGCCAGTTGGTGACGTCGGTGACCGTGATGCCATGGGCGGCGGCGGCGGCGGCGTAGCTCGGCGGCGCGTCGCCGTGGAAGGCCTCGAACAACGCGGCGTGGACCGGGCGGGCCTTGGCGATCAGCGTCGCGACCGTGCGATCGCGCGCCACCGTCACCAGGTGGCGCAGCCACGACGCCTCGAAGGCGGCGTCGGGATCGCCGGCGCTGGCGGCCGCGACCTCGCGCTCGGCGGCGGCGAAGTCGAGGGTCACGCCGGCGTCGCGCCGGGCCGCGCGCTCGCGGCGGTGGACGTCGATCACGTAGCGGTCGACGCAGCGGCGCAAGAAGGTGCGGAACCGGCCGCGCCCGGGGTCGTAGCTGGCCAGGGCGTCGCGGTGAAGCGCGGTGGCGAAGAACCCCTGGGTCAGATCCTCGGCGTCGGCCGGGGGGCGATGGTGGCGCAGGCGCACGTAGAGGTAGAGCGGCCGCCAGTAGACCTCGGCGATCACCGCTCGCGCCCGCGACGCGATCCGCGGGTCGGGGTCGCCCAGGTCGCTCACCGCCGAGGCGCGGGTGGTCGGGAACATCAATCCCGCCGGGTCGGCAGCATCCCGGTCGGGCGCAGCCGCTCGTCGTCGTCGCGAACGAAGCGCCGCCGGCCGGTGTCGCGCCACCAGGCCTGCCACCGCGCCTGCAGCTCGCCGCGATCGCGCCGGCCCACGTCGTCGCTCGCGCCCAGCGACTCGCCGGTCATGCGCCGCAGATCTTCGAGCGCGGCCTGGCGCAGGTGGGGCTCCTTGGCGTCGAGCGCGTCGATCAACCACTCGATCCGGTGGCGCTCGCGGTGCTCGTCCCACCACCGCCGCCAGCGCCGCTCCGAGGTCCCGTGATCGACCCGGGCCAGGGCGACCAGGGCTCGCCGCGCGTGCTCGGCCCGGCGGCCGTCGAGCGCGAGGAGATCGACCAGATCGGGGATCGCGGCGCGATCGCCGAGCTCGGCGATCGCGGTGGCGGCGGCCTCGACCCGATCGAGATCCTCGCTGTGCAGGGCGTGGCGGGCTCGGACCATCGCCAGATCGAGGTCGCGGGCCGGGTAGGTGGCCAGGGCCTCGATCGCGCAGGCCCGCACCCCGTAGTCGCTGTCGAACAGGCGCTCGACCAGGGGATAGACCGCGCTGCGCAGGCGCAGGCTGGTCAGGCACACCGCGGCGTAGAACCGGACGTCGCGGTGGGCGTCGGTCAGCCGCTCGAGCAAGAGCTCGCCGGCCGGCGCGCCCAGGCTGACCACCAGCTCGAGGAGGTTGCCGTACTGGCCGGGGCGCAGGGCGCGGCCCGACACCCGGTAGCGATCGACCCGCAGCCGACCGGGGAAGCGCGCCGCCACCACCGGCAGCGCCTCGTCGGCGCGCGCCTGGGCCGCCGCGATCGCGGCCGCCGCGACCGCGTCGTCATCGCTGTCGACCGCGTCGAGCACGACCTCGATCGGCGGCGGGGCCGGGGCGGGCGCCGGCGGCGCGGACGCCGACGGGAGCGGCGCGGGCGGCGCGGCGTCGGGGCTCGGCACCGCCCAGCCGGCCGGCCGCGGCCGCTGCTGCTTGGTCGCCACCGTCGACGGATCGATCGGCGCGATCGGCGCCGCCGGATCGGCGGTCGGCGCGCGGTAGCCGACGGCCTTGCTGCGCGCGATCAGCCGGCCCAGGGCGTCGGCGGTCGCGGTCGCCAGCGGCAACAGGTCGGTGATCTCGGCCAGGGCCAGGGCGCCCGGGCCGCGGTGGGCCACCGCCAGCGCCACCGTGCGTTCGCGCAGGACGATCGGCAGGAGCAGGCCGGCCGGCGGCACCACGCCGCCCATCCGGGTCAACATCACGTCGAGCTCGGCGTGACCGATCGACAGCGGCCCGCAGTACGGATGCGCCGCGGCGATCGCCGCGCGAAACGGCGAGGCGAGGTCCAGCGGGATGAGCACCTGCGCCATCTGGGTGACGTCGAGCCCGGGCTCGGCCAGGGCGATCCGACCGATCGCGGCGCCGCCTTGCACCGTGAGGAGCCCGGCCCACCGCGTCTTCGAGCGCAGCCCGCGCAAGAGCGCCATGAACACCGCGTCGCGATCGCCGGCTCCGGCGATCTGGCCGCGGGCGACCAGCGCCGGCATCGGGGTGCCGTCGGCCGGCGCCAGCGACACCGCCAGCATCGCCTGGGTGGTCGGCGACAGCGGCGTGGGCGAGTCGCGGCCGGCCAAGGGACCGGTCGGCACGCCGTCGCCCGGGGTCGGGCGGATCGGCGGTGGCACCGAGCGGCGCTCGTCGGCCTCGCGCCGGCGGGCCTCGGTCTCGGCCAGGTGCGCGGCCAGCCTCGGGGTGGCCATCTCGGCGGTGCGCGAGCGCGCGACGATCGGCGGCGCCGCGACCTCGCCGGCGACCGGCTCCTCGGCGTCGATCGTGCGCGGCGGCGGCGCCGGCATCGCCACGCCCATCTGGGTCACCCGGCGATCGCTGCGATCGCGGCGCGGCGGCGTCGGCACCGGCACCGCGGCGGCCTGCTCATCGGTGAGCGCGGTGAGCCGCATCGTCACGGCCTCGGGGCCGACCGGGGCCAGGGGCGGCGGCGGTACGTCGACCACGCGCTCGTCGCCGTCGACGATCACCGTGCGGGCTCGGCCGACCGGCGCCACCGTCGGCGTCGCCTCGGCTTGGCGCGCCAGCGTCGAGAACCGCGCGCTGGCCTGGCCGCCGAAGGTCCGCGCGAAGACCACGTGCCAGCGGTACTCGGGCACGATCAGCGGCTGGACCGCGCAGTCGAGCTCGTCGGCCAGCTCCTCGAGGGCGGCCATGTCGACCGGGTCGTAGACCAGGACCCGCAGCGAGCCGTGATCGAAGGTCAGCGGCACCACCTTGTAGCGGTGCGCGACCTCGCGCCCGCACCGCTGCACCGCCAGCGCGTCGAACACGTTGCACTCGGCGCGGTTGGCCGGCGGCAGCCCGGAGGTCAAGGCCAGGTACTGGGTCAGGCGCTCCTCGGGGACCAGCCCCATCTCGATCAGCGTGGTGTCGAGGCTGCCGCCGTAGATCACCTGACGCTGAAACGCCTTCTCCATGCGCTTCACGCCGACGAGCCCGTCGCGGACCAGGAGGGAGCTCAGGCGGGAGGGCATGGTCACACCCGGATCACGTACGTCCCGGCGATCCAATCGTGCAGGCCACGCTTCTCGGCGTCAAAGGCGATCCACAGGTACCCGAGCGACAGGGTCATGACCCCGAGCAGGTATCCGACCACCCGCAGGCCGATCCGCGGCAGCGAGGGGCGCTCGCCGTAGACGTCGATCACGCGCAGGCCGAGCACGCGCATCCCGATGGTCTGGCCGAGGGTGGCCTGAAAGACGTAGGCGTAGAGCGCGCCGACCGCGACCGCGATCACGATCCCGGTCATCATCGCCGGGTCGCTCACCAGCAGCAGATCGAGCCAGAAGTCGAGGCCACGGACCCGCGACGGCGGCGGGTGGATGTCGGCGATCGCGGCGGCCAGGGCGATCAGCGCGATCGCGACCGGGACGATGATCGCCAGATCGATCATCGCGGCGCCCAGGCGCCGGCCGAAGCCCGCGGCGGTGACGGTGCGCGCCGCCGGGCGGGGGCGCGGCCGGGGCGCGGCCGCGGCGGTCGCCGGGGACGCCCGGTCGACCCCGAGGATGGCCGGCTCGGGTTCGCTCATGCCTGCTTATACGGCGGGGGCGGGGCCGGGGGCAAATAGCCGGAGGGCCGCGGCCAGGATCAGGCCGGCGGTCTCGGCCCGGAGGATGGTCGGCCCCAGGGACACCGGGGCGAAGCCGGCGGCCAGGGCCGCGGCGCGCTCGTCGTCGGACAGGCCGCCCTCGGGGCCGACCAGGATCGCGACCGCCGGCGCCTTGGCCTGGGCGGCCGACAGCGGTGGTCCGGCGGGGTCCGCGAGGAGCCGCCCCGGCGCCGACACCGCGCCCAGCGCGGCCGCCAGCGGCGTGATCGCCGCCACGGTCGGCAGATCGGCGCGCCCACACTGCCGGGCCGCGGCGGCGGCCACCGCCTGATGGCGCTCGCGCCGGGCCGCGCGCTTGGCCGGCTCGACGCGGACCACCGTGCGCGCGGTCTCGCACGGCACGATCGCGTCGACCCCGACCTCGACCAGCTTCTCGAGGCACCAGTCCATCCGCTCGCCCTTGATCACGGCCTGCAGCACGGTCAGGTGGGGCCGGCGCGGCGGCGTCGCCACGATCTCGTCGATCGCCAGCACCGCCCGGGTCGGGCCGACCTCAGCCACGGTCGCCAGGGCCTCGCGACCGGCGCCGTCGAAGACCCGGACCGGGTCGCCGACCGCCAGGCGGCGGGCGCGGAACAGGTAGCCGTAGTCGTCGCCGTCGACGACGAGGGGACCGGGGACCAAGCGAGCCGGCGCGACCAGGAGCGCGGCGGTCACGGTCGCTCGAGCACCGCGCTCGACCACGCCGGGTCGGCGGCGCTCGGCCGGATCGCTACCTTCCGCAGCCCGGCGGCGACGTACTCGTCGGCGACGGCCTCGGCCTGGGGCGTGAGCAGCCCCGAGAGGATCAACGTGCCGCCGGGGGCGACCCGAGGCGCGATCGCGTCGCGCAGCTCGCGCAGGACGTGGGCCTGGATGTTGGCCAGGACCAGCTCGAAGGTGCCGCCGACCTCGCCGACCGGCGTCGCGGCGGCGGTGATCCGCTCGGACGCGGCGTTGACCGCCGCGTTCTCGGCGCACGCGGCCACCGCGATCGGATCGTTGTCGACCGCGATCACCCGGGCCGCCGGCCACAGCTTGACCGCGGCGATCGCCAGGATCCCCGAGCCGGCGCCGACGTCGAGGACCGCGGCCGGGGCCCGGCCGTCGGCGGCCAGGCGGTCGAGCTCCTCGAGGACCAGGCGGGTCGAGGCGTGGGTGCCGGTCCCGAAGGCCATGCCCGGGTCGAGGGCGATCGTCACGTCGTCGGGCCCGGGCGTGAAGCTCTCCCAGCTCGGCACCACGACCAGCCGCGGGCTGACCCGGGTGACGTGGAAGTACCGCTTCCAGGCGTCGCGCCACTCGGCCTCCGGCAAGGCCGGTTGGGCTCGCACCGCGCCGGGATCGACGCCCAGCCCGGCCTCGGCGAACGCCGCGACGGCGACCCGGACCTCGGCCAGGGTCGCCTCTTGATCGGCCAGGGGCGCCCAGATCACGACCTCGTCGCCGCGGACCTCGGTGCCTTCCTTGGCCGGCTCACACGCGTCGGCCAGGAGGGCGGCGATCTCGTCGACGTCACCGGCGGTGGCCGGGACGATGATCTCGACCCACTCGAGAGTTTCGGTCACGGCCGCTTACATGCGGCCGGGGCCGGTCGCGCCGAAGCCAGCCTTGCGCTTCATCTCGCGGCGCAGCCGCTTGCGCGCCTCGCGGGTCTTCCGCTTCTTCTTCACCGAGGGCTTCTCGTAGAAGCGGCGGCGCTTCAGCTCCTGCAGGATGCCCTCCTTGGACATCTTCTGCTTGAGGATCTTCATGGCCTTCTCGAGGCTGTCGCGGACCTCGACTTCGACCGGCTTACCGAACGAGCTTTCCATAGAGGTGCGAAGGGGTATCCGATCGCCTGGCCAATAGCAAGCTGGATCCGGCCAGGTCGGCGGCCGCCCTGGGCTTCGGCCGCGACGTCGATCCCGGGCGCCGAACTCTGGCGCCGATCCCGGGCGCCGAACTCTGGCACCGGCCGGGCCGAAAACGGCTCGCGCCCGAGGGGCCCCCGGGCGCGGTCGCGAGCGTCACACGGCGAGGGCAGCCAGCGGCCGAGGGTGGCCGAGCACGCCTCGCGCGCGGCTTACGCCTTGTGCTTGTAGAACAGCGTGATCGTCAGGCAGTGGAACTCCGAGTCCGACGACTGCGTCACGATCTTGTCGACGATGTCGATGCGATCCTGGTTGGTGCGCATCCAGTCGGTGATGACCTCGCCGAGGAGTTCGCGCTCCTTGGCCTTGGTCGCGGAGAAGACCTTCACGCCGGTCACATCGATCACGCGGGCTCCTTCGTCATTCGTCGCTTGGGCTGCAGCTCGGGCCACGTCGACCTCGCATTCTTATTGCGGGGAATCGGCCCCGCGCGGTGAAAGACAGTTTCTGGTACGGGCGGAAGCCTGGCCCGAAATTTCGTTCCAGTCAAGTCGAAGAAATGCCGTATTGCTATCCGCGGCTACCTCGCTCCCCCCCGGGATGATTGAACAAATCCGTTGTTCATACGTTTTGATAGGACTGTAATTCGACACTACGCGCGCCCGTCGATAGAAAACCGTTGCGAGGTCAGCACGATGCGCCAGTTCGGCGCGGTCACCGGCCGAGACGGGCGCCTCGCGGGTCGGTCGGACCTTCGCCAGCGCGGTCCGGGCGCGCCCCGCGGTCGAGTCGCTCGAGCCGAGCGATCTGCATCTTCCAATCCGAGATGTGGGCCGCGGTGACCCAGAAGCCG
The DNA here is from genome assembly GCA_018057825.1 of Kofleriaceae bacterium. Lineage (GTDB taxonomy): Bacteria > Myxococcota_A > Polyangia > Haliangiales > Haliangiaceae > UBA2376. The sequence continues at coordinate 157,130 of JAGPCY010000013.1, forward strand.
CAGATCGCGACGATCACCGCCGCCAGGAGCACGAGCCCACCCCACAGCGGCTGCCACACCGCGAGGATGAGCCCGACGGCGCCGAGGGGGGCCAGCACCGTCGCGAGCTGGCGCTGCACGCGGCGACTCGCGACGATGTACCCGGTCAGGCGCGCGCGCTCGGCGGCTCGATCGGCCATCGCGTGACGTATAGCGCAAAGCCGATCGCGACGCTACGCCCCGACGCCGACTTCCCGCCCCGGCCATGGCAGCGGCCGATCATTCGGGCTAGCTTCCGCGCGAGGAACCATGCCCACATTGCCCCGCCTCGCTGCGCTCGCGCTGGCCGTGGTCGTGCCCACGGCGGCCCTGGCTCAGCCCGCCGCCCCCGGCACCGCCGCCCGCCGCCCGCCGCCCGCCGCCGCGACCACGCCGGCCAAGGCCCCGACGCTCAAGCTGCCGACTCTCGAGCAGTGGACCCTGGCCAACGGCCTGCGGGTCGCCTACCTCCGCCACGACGCCGCCCCGGTGGTCGCGGTCGAGGTCTGGTACCGGGCCGGCTCGAAGGACGAGCCCCGCGATCGCAAGGGCTCGGCCCACATGTTCGAGCACATGATGTTCAAGGGCACCCAGCGGGTCCGCCCCGAGGAGCACGCGCGCTTCATCGGCCGGGTCGGCGGCGACGCCAACGCCCAGACCACCGAGGACGCCACCGCGTACACCCAGGTGGTGCCGGCCGGCGAGCTCGACTTCGTGCTGTCCCTCGAGGCCGAGCGCATGCGCAACCTCCTGTTCCGCGACGACATGATCGCGACCGAGCGCGAGGTCGTGAAAGAGGAGATCCGTCGCCAGGACAACGATCCGATCGCCCAGGGCCTCCTGCGGTTCCTCCAGATCGCGTTCGCCAAGCACCCCTACGCCTGGACCGCGGGCGGCACGATCGCCGACCTCGATCGCACCACCGCCGCCGATCTGCGCACGTTCTACGACGCGTATTATCAGCCGGGCAACGCGCTGGTCGTGGTGGTCGGGGCGCCGGCCGCCGCCGAGGTCAAGGCCGCCGTCGAGCGCCACTTCGGCGCGATCCCCGGCGGGCCGCCGCCGCCGCGCCCGGCCGACGCCGCCCCTGAGCCCGAGCAGACCGCGCCGCGCCGCGAGGTCGTCGACCCCGGGCAGATCGGCATCGTCTTGGTCGGCTGGAAGATCCCCGAGGCCAAGCACGTCGACGTCTACGCGCTCCAGCTCCTGTCGCTGGTGATGGGCGCCGGCGAGTCGTCGCGGCTGCGCCAGCGCATCAAGGCGCCCGATCCCAAGGCCAAGCGCCCGCTCGGCGTCGAGGCCGCGGCGCCGATCCTGGTCCGCGAGCACCCCGGGCTGTTCCTGGCCCTGGCGGTGTTTCGCGACGCCGACGGCGCGCCCGCGATCGAGGCCGCGATCGCCGACGAGGTCGCCAAGGTCGCGGCCAAGCCGCCGGCCGCCGACGAGCTGCGCAAGGTCAAGAACCAGGTGCTGTCGTCGTTCGTGTTCGGGCTGCAGAGCCCGCGCGGGCTGGCCGCGCAGATCGGCCAATCGTGGATCCTGACCGGCGACCCCGGCCAGTTCCTGCGCGACGTCGACGCCATCGAGCAGGTGACCGCGGCCGACCTGGCGCGGGTCGCCAAGACCTACCTGACCCCGGCGCGGGCGACCACGGTCGTCGTGCCGGTCCGGAGCACGCCATGATCCGCCGCTGGTTCGCGCTGCCCCTCGTCGTCGTCGCCTGCGGCCCGGGGCCGGGCCGCGAGGTCATCCCGCGGCTGCCCGGCGACGGCACCGCCAACGTCGAGCCGCCGCCGGCCGAGGCGCCGGTGGTCAAGCCCAAGGATCCGTGGGCCGGCCGCACCGATCTGATCACGCCGCCGCCGTCGCCGCCGCCGCGGGCCCTGGCGCTGCCGCCGATCGAGCGGTGGACCTTGCCCAACGGCCTCCAGGTCGTGGTGGTCAAAGACGATCGCCTGCCGACCGTGGCCATGCAGCTCGTCGTGCGGGCTGGCGCTGGCGATGAGCCGCCCGGGCTGGTCGGGGTCGCCGAGCTGACGGCCGATCTCTTGCCCAAGGGCGCCGGCGGCAAGAGCGCGCTCCAGATCGCCAAGGCCATCGACTTCGTCGGCGGCACGATCACCGCCGACGCCACCCTCGAGACGACCTGGATCACCTGCGCCGCGCTGGCCAAGGACGCCGGCACCTGCCTGGGCCTGGTGCCCGACATGGCGATGCGGCCGAGCTTCCCGGCCGACGAGCTGGCCTACGCCAAGCAGGTCCAGCTCGCCGAGGTCGGTCGGCGCCTCGACGACGCCGGTGCGCTGGCCAATGCCCACCTGCAGAACCTCCTGTGGGGCGACGATCACCCGCGCGGTCGCGTGGTGTCGGCGGCGTGGGTGAACGCCCTGCGCCGCGAGGATCTGATCGCCTGGCACAAGGCGTGGTTCGCGCCCAACAACGCCACCCTGGCGATCGCCGGCGCGGTCGACGTGCCCAAGCTCAAGGCCGAGATCGCGCGGCGCTTCGGCGGCTGGAAGAAGGCCAAGCTGCCGCCGCGGCCGCCCCAGGCCGAGCCGGCGCCGCGCGCCGCGATCCGCCTGGTCGACAAGCCGGGCCAGACCCAGACCGAGATCCGCCTCGGGCAGCTCGGGCTGCGCCACGACGACCCGCGGTTCTTCGCGACGCTGGTGTGGAACGACGTCCTGGGCGGCGGCGGCTTCGCGTCGCGGCTGATGACCGTGGTGCGGTCCGAGGCCGGCAAGACCTACGGCGCGTCGTCGAGCTTCGACCGCAACCTCGAGCGCGGCGCCTGGGTCGCGACCACCTTCACCCGCACCGGAGAGACCCTCGAGACGGTGGCGCTGGTGCGCGGGGAGCTGGAGAAGATGGCGGCGGCCGGCCCGACCGACGACGAGGTCGCGGCCGCGATCGCCCACCTGGCCGGCGGCTACGCCCTGCGCATGGACAGCGCCGACGATCTGGCGGCCGCCCTCATCACCGCCGATCTGCACGGGCTGTCCGAGGCCTACGTCGCCAACTTCCCGCTCCTGGTCGGCAAGGTCACCCGCGACGAGGCGGCGGCGGCGGCGGCCGAGCTCTTGACCCCCGACAACCTGGCGGTCGTCCTGGTCGGCGACGGCGACAAGCTGGCGCCCGTCCTCGAGGCCGTCGGCATGCGCTTCGAGCGGGTCGAGTTCACCAAGCCGATCGGCCCGCAGCCCGGCGGCGGTGAGCCGGCCGCGGTCGACCCGGCCAAGATCGCAGCCGGGACCAAGATCCTCGACGCCGCGATCGCCGCCAAGGGCGCCCGCATCACCACCCTGAAGGCGCTCAAGATGACCGCCTCGGGGACCTTGGTGACCCAGGGCCAGACCCTGCCGGTCACCTTCAAGCGCACCCTGGTCCTGCCCGACAAGATGCGCATGGACATCGAGCTGGCCAAGCAGTTCAACGTCGTCCTGGCGGTGACCGCCGGCAGCGGCTGGCAGAGCGGACCCGGGGGCCTCGACGATCTGCCGGCGGCCCAGCTCGCGGCCCTGGCCCAGCAGCGCTTCATCGACGGCGAGCTGATCCTGGTCAACGCCAAGGGCCCCGGGGTCCTGGCCGCGCTGGTCGGCACCGACAAGGTCGGCAGCGCCACCTGCGACGTGGTCGCGGTCCGCAGCCCCGACGGCATCGAGGCGCTCTTGCTGATCGATCAGAAGACCAAGCTCCTGCGCCAGACCCGCTACATGAACGGCGCCGCCGAGGCCCGCGAGACCTACGATGACTACCGCCTGGTCGACGGCCTGCAGATCGCGCACAAGCGGTCGAGCGCCGGCGGCGATGAGAAGTCGGAGCTGACCGTCGAGTCGGTCGAGATCGATCCCACGGTCGACCCGGCCGTGTTCGCGAAGCCGAAATGACCGCGCGCCGTCTCGCCGTCGCCGTCGCGCTCGCGGTCGCGGTCGTGGTCGCCGGGCTCGGCCCCGCTGCGGCCCAGGTCGGCCGCATGGGCCTGATCGAGGCCACGCCGGGCGTGACCCCGCCGGTGGTCGAGCTCTACACGTTCGGCCGCGGCGCGCTGATCTTCGAGAAGTTCGGCCACACCGCGCTGTGCCTCGACTACCAGGAGCCGGAGCGCGAGACCGCGTGCTTCAACTACGGGGTCACCGACTTCACGATCCCGGGCGCGACCCTGACCTGGCGCTTCATCCGCGGCCAGCAGGTGTTCTTCGTCGAGGCCATCCCGCTGCGCGGCATGCTGCGGTTCTACCAGCGCGAGGATCGCACGATCTGGCGGCAACGCCTGCCGCTGTCGCCCGAAGAGGCCCGCGCCGTCGAGGCCACGCTCCTGGGCGACCTCGATCCCAAGCGCGGCTCGTACATCTACGATCACTTCGTCGACAACTGCACGACCCGGCTGCGCGACATCATCGATCAAGGCTCGGGCGGCAAGCTCAAGGTCGACTCGGGCCGCCGGTTCCCGCAGACCCTGCGCGAGATGGGGCGGCGCGGCCTGGCCGAGCTGCCGCCGCTCATCGCCTTCGCCGACTTCGCCCTCGGGCGCTACCTCGATCATCACCCGACGATCTGGGAGGCGATGTACCACCCGTTCGTCTTGCGCGACGAGGTCGCGGCGCGGTTCGGGGTCCCGGCCGACGTCGTCTACCAGCGGCGCGGCCCGCCGATCCCCGACGACGGCCCGACCGGGCGGCCGTGGGCGCTCCTGATTGGCCTGCTCTTCGTGCTGCCGCTGGCGGTGGCCCGCGTCACCGGGCGCTTCGAGCGCGCGGCGATCGCGTTCGCCGCGGTCCCGGCGGGGCTCCTCGGGATCGTGCTGTGGACGGTGGCGATCGTCAGCACGATCCCGACCGTGCGCTGGAACGAGGCGCTGCTCTTGTACCTGCCGCTCGATCTCGCGCTGCCGTTCCTCGCGCCGGCCCGCCGCCAGCTCTACGCCCGGATCCGCCTGGGCATGGTGATCGTCGTGTCGCTCCTGCGCGCGGTCGGGCTGTTCTTGCAGCCGCTGTGGATCCCGATCGTGATCGCCTTCGCGCTCCACGGCCTCATCGCCGCGGACGTCCGCGGCTGGCTCGGTCGGCGCGCCGCGCGGTGACCAGCTCGTCGAGGGCGGCGGCCAGGGCGGCGCCGTCGCGCGCCATGCGCGCGTGGTTGTCCTCGGCGACCTGCTCGCTCACGTCGCGCGGCCGCGGCGGCGGACGGCCGGCCAGGGCGGCGAGCTGATCTGACGGCACCAGCATCGTGCCGCCGCGGCGCAGGCCGGCCAGGGTCTCGTGGCGGACCGCCTGGATCAGCGGATCGGGGGAGCGGCGCAGGAACGGGATCAGCCGCTGCGGCGTGGTCGCGTCGAGGGTGGCGTCGGGATGGAAGTCGGCCAGGGCCAGGACCTTGCCGAGCGGGCGCTCGCACAGCGCGCCGCGCCAGCGCCGGAGCGCGGTCGGATCGCCGTCGAAGTTCGGGACCACGCACAGCCCGACCACCGCGGTCGGGGTGGCGGTGAAGCGGGCCAGGGTGTCCTCGACGTCGTCGACCTCGCAGGCCTCGATCCACACCTCGCCGCGGGCCCGGGCCGGCGCCGCCCACGGGCACAGATCGTAGGCCTCGATGATCGCGATGTAGCGCTCGGCCCAGGTGCGCGCGTCGTCCCGCTCCGCGTCGTCCATCCGTCGAGGGTAGCCCCGGGAGCCGGGCCGCCGCCAGCCGGCCGGCCCCGCGATCAGCGCAGCGCGTACAGCGGCTCGAGGAAGTCGACCAGGCGATCGGAGTCGGTGCCGAGGGCGCGCAAGAGCCCGGCGGCGCGGTCGAGCAGGCGCCAGGTCCCGGTCGGTCCCGGGGTCGGCGCCGCCGGGGCCGGGGCGACGCCGCTGGCCTGGTAGACGTGGGTGAGCAGCGCCAGCGGATCGAGCTCGAGGCCGGTGTCGACCGACACCTGGATCAGCTCGGCCAGGAAGGTCGAGCGGAAGCTGGCGTGGAAGGTCCGCGCCGCCGGCGCCGGTCGCTCCTCGGCGTGGCACAGCGGGTACCCGGCCGCGCCCCAGGCCAGGAGCCCACCCTCGAGGTGACGGGTCGGCCCGAGCAGCGGCGCCAGGGCGTCGACCGCCAGGCCGCTGCGCCGGCCGCTGACGCACGACAGGACCACCGGGCCGTCGGCGCCGAGGTGGGCCAGGCGCTCGGCGAACTGCACCGGCTCGTCGGCGTAGGGCAGGAGGATCGAGCCGGGGATGAAGCCGAGCTCGGTGACCCGCTCCTCGGGCGGGCGCATGTCGACGATGACCAGGCCACGATCGGCCTCGAGCTCGATCGGAGTGAGGCCGATCAACATCAGAACACGAGGCTGGTCTGGCTCGACCGGGCGGCGTCGACGAAGGTCGCGACCCCGGCGTACTCGAGGTGCTGGTACGGGTGGAGGTCGCGCTTGGTGATGCCCATGACCGACATGCTCATCGTGCACGCCACCATGCGCACCCCCAGCTCGTCGGCCGAGCGCATGAGCGTCGGCAGATCGGTGATCTGCTGCTGGCGCATGATCGAGCCCATGATGCGCGAGCCGGCGCCGCCGAAGTTGAGCTTGCCGAGCTGCTGCTTGCGAGGGCCGCGCGGCATGAGCCACTTGAAGACCCGCTGCAGGAACGACACCTTGGCCTTGGGCTCGGTCGGGTTGGGCTCGTCGCCGCGCAGCGCGTTCAGCCCCCAGAACGTGAAGAACACCAGCACCCGCATCCCCGAGGCGGCGGCGCCGTTGGCCACCAGCATCGCCGCCAAGAGGCTCTCGAGATCGTTGTGCAAGACCAGGAGCGTGCAGTCGGGGGCGTCGGCGGCGCGGGCCACGGCGGTGGCGTCGCGCGCGACCAGCGCGGTCGAGGTCGGGGCCGCGACCAGTCGAACCGCGGCCCGGCCGGCCCGCGCGTCGACCTCGATCAGCTCGTGGCCCGCGCCGACCAGCGCGCGCACCGCCTCGTGGGTCGCGGCGGCGTCGGGCAGGAGCAGCTCGGCGGTCATCGCGTTGCCCATGCCGGCCACCGTGCGCACCGCCGCGATCGCCTCGTCGGCGGTGCGGGCCCGCCAGTCGAAGCGAGCCTCGTAGACCGCGCTCGACGCGCCGCGCGGCGCGGGCGCCGCCGCAGGCATCGGCGCGGGCGCGTCGACCGCCGCGAAGGCCGCGCTGGTCCGGATCGGGCCGGTGCGGCTGGCGAGCTGGAGCGTGACCCGCAGGGCCGCGCCGTCGCGGACCTTGGCCGCGATCGTGGCGCCGCTCGAGCGCGACCACGCCTCCACATCGGCCTCGAAGGCCGGATCGTCGGCGACGATCTCGACCGCGCCGCCGGGGTTGGTGCGGTTGTGGCGGGCCAGGGCCAGGACCGGCTCGGGGCACTGCTTGCCGCGGTAGTCGAGGACCTCGGGCGCGGTCGTGGCCCGCACCACCGGACCCGAGCCGGTGACGCGGCGGGCTGGGATGTCGACCAGCGCGCGCACCGCGCCGCCGTCGAGCTCGATGCGCTCGAGGCGGGCCCCGGCGTTGCGACACCAGGCGTCGAGGTCGGCGCGGAACGCCGGATCGTCGGCCAGCACCTCGACCAGGCCAGGCTGGGTGCGAGCGTGGCGGGCCAGCCCGAGGATCGGCTCGGGGCATTGCCGACCGCGGAAGTCGAGGCGCGGCGGGCCGCTCGCGCGCGATCCGGTCGCCGCGGCCTTGGCGGCGATCTCGATCACGGCGCGGTGGGCGGCGCCGTGGGGCTCGAGGGACACCAGGGCGGCGCCGGCGCTCCGGCACCAGCTCCGCACGTCGGCCGGGAAGGCGTCGTCATCGGCGAGCACCTCGAGGAGGCCGCCCGCGGGGGCGAGCTGCTTGGCGGCGCGGGCGGTGCGCAGCACCGGCTCGGGACAGGCCAGGCCGCGACAGTCGACGGTCGTGGTTGGGGACATGGCTCCTCGGACTAGCGGAGGCCGGCGCGGGCGCGCACCGACTGGATGAAGGCCGCGCTCAGATCGGCGATCAGCGAGGTGGGATCGGTCAGGTCGCCGGTGTCGCCGAGAGCGGCGATCATGGTCGCCAGCGCCTCGACCTCGCGGACCCGCGCGGCGCGGGCCAGCCCGGAGATCCGCTCGGCCAGCCGCGGCAGCTCGGGCGCGCCGCTCGCGGCCTCGAGCTCGAGCAACAGCTCGGGCATCGCGCCGAGGAACGACTCGTACGCCGCGGTTGGCCCCGAGCCGGTCGTCGGATGGCCGGCCGCGGTCGGCTGCGAGCCCGACAGGTAGGTGCGCGCGGTCGCCAGGGGCACGCCATCGGTCTGCGAGACCGCGGCCGCCGCCGCGTGGGTCGGCGCCGCCCGGCGCGCGCGCAAGGTCTCGCCCAGCTCGATCAGGCGGTACCCGCCGCCGGGCAGGCGCACGCGATCGCGAAACGGCACGTCGTCCCACGCCACCGGCGCGGTGCCGAGGGCGACCACCAGGACCGGCACGTCGGGGAGGAACTCGGCGAGATGAGCGTGGATCGCGCCGGCCCGCGGCGCGGTCAGGCTGGCGTTCACGACGATGGCCGCGAACTCGCCCTCGGAGCGGGTGGCGCGCCGCGGATCGCCGGTGACCGCGATCCGCACGCCGTAGGGCGCGAGCTGGGCCCCGACCTGGGGCGCGATCGCCTCGGCGCCATCGACGATCAGGACCCGGCGCGCGACGCTCTTGGCGTGGGGCGTGACCAGGGCGTCGAGCTCCTCGAGGATCTCGTCGAGAGATGGCCGCATCCCCGGCGCCGGGTCGAGCAGGCCGCGGATCAGCGCGGCCAGGCCGGCCGGCACGTCGGGGTTGACGTCGTGCGGGTTGGCGCCGAGCTGCCAGCGGTTGGTCTCGGCGACGATGTCCTCGGGGGCGACGCCGGCGAACAGCTCGTGGCCGGTCGCGGCCCAGTACAGGAGCGCGCCTAGGCCGAATAGATCGGACGCGGTCGTGGTCTCGCCGCGGAACTGCTCGGGCGCCGAGTAGCCCGGGGTGCCGGCGGCGAAGTCGGCGTCGCTCGAGTCGAGCAGCGACGCGATGCCGAAGTCGACCAGCTTGACCAGGCGCTGGCCGTCGTGGTCCATCGTCAACATCACGTTGTTGGGCGACAGGTCGCCGTGGCGGATGCGCTGGGCGTGGACCGCGCGGACCACGCCGACGAGCTGGCGGAACAGCGGCACCAGCTCGGCCACCGCCATCGGGTGACCGGCCAGGCGCTCGAGGCGGCTGCGCAGGATCTCGCCGTCGATGAACTCCATCGCCACCGCGGGGGCGCCGTCGCTCGTGCGATCGACGGTGTAGACCGTGCACAGGTTGGGGTGCTGGAGCCGGGTCGCGGCCCGGACCTCGGTGTCGAACCGCGCCAGGATCGCGTCGCGCCGCGGCGACTCGAGGAGCGCCCGGCGCAGGACCTTGACCACCGCCAGCCGTCCCAGCCCGAGCTGCTCGGCCAGGTAGGCGGTGCCGAACCCACCTTCGCCGAGCACCCGCACCAGGCGAAAGCCGCCCAGCTCCACGCTGCCGCAGCGATCGACGTCGATGCCTGTTCCGGTTGGGCGAGGGGGACGGCGGTTGGGGTGCATCGGTACGGCAGGGACGGGGGGCCTCAGCACGCGCTGACGTCACCCCGTCGAATGAACTCACCACACTCGCGGGGTGACGCGCTAGCCTGCGACGGGTAGCGGCGGGGAACCGGTCGGTCTGCCGATCTCGCGCCGGCGTGGCATGCTGGTCGCAATGCTGGTGGCAATGCTGGTCGCAATGCTGGCGGCTGCAACCGTGGGCCGCGGACGCTGTCGATCGATCATGCGCGCGCCCCTGCTCCTCGTGCTTCTCGTCGCGGTCCCCGCGATCGCTCACGCCGGCGGGGGCCAGGCGCGCGGCAAGCGCAAGCCGCGGCCGGCGCCGATCGACGTCGCGGGCGCCGTGGCCTCGGGCCAGGCGGACCGGCTGTGCGCCGCGGCCCTCGACCTGGTCGCCGCCGGCCAGCACCCGCGGGCCAGCTTCCTGATCGCGCATTGCGCCGAGGTGCCGGCCCGCGCCGAGGCCGCGCGGGCGGCGCGGATCGCGATCGCCCGGCGGGCCACCGCCGAGGCCTGGTCGCAGGTCGAGATCGGCTTTCGCGGCGACGCCGTGGGCGCCCCGGCGACCGTGCGCATCGACGCCTTCCCCGACACCCCGGTGGCGGTCGGGACCTGGAAGCTGCCGGCCGGCCGCTACGCGGTGAGCGCGCGCGTGGGCGACGGCGAGCTCCGCGCGGAGCTGACCCTCGAGGCCCACAGCCGGGCGCTGGTCCTCCTCGAGATGCCGGTCGCCCCGCCGGCGGCGCCGGCCCGCGCCGGCGTGATCGATTTCGGCCGGGACGAGGGCGGGCCGATCGCGGCGCCGATCGTCGGGCCGCCGCCCAAGGCCAAGCACGAGTCGCTCCTGCCGGCCCGGTTCCGCGCCGGCCTGCGCGGGCGCTAGGCGGGCGCTAGGCGGGCCAGGCGGGCTAGGCACGCGGCGCGGTCGAGCGGGTCACCAGCGCAGGACGTCGACGGCGACCGCGGCGGTCGCGCCGACCCCGCGATCGAGATCGCCGAGGTCGGCCAGCCAGGCGGCGATCCGCAGGTCGACGCGATCGAGCCGGATCCCGCCGCCGATCGCCGCGGCGAAGCCCAGCTCGCTGTCGTGGTCGGCCAGGTCGCCGATCTGGACCGACGTGCGGGTCGCGACCATGCCGACCTCACCGAAGACGAAGCCGGCGACCCGGCCGAGCCGGGCCGCGGTGTAGCGGGCGCCGCCGACGATCGGCGCCTCGAGGAGGCGGGTGGCCACCGGGCCGTCGACGACCTGGCGGTGGAGCACGACGGCGATCCGGCCGGTGACCTCGAGGTCGGGGGCGAGCGTCACCGCGAGCGCCAGCCCACCGCCGGCGCCGCCGCCGGCCACCCGGTCCCACTCGGCGAACGGCACGACGGCGTCGGCCTCGAGCCGCAGGGTTCGCGCCGGCTCGGCCACCGTCGGGGTGACCCGCGCCGCGACCGCCGCGACCGCGCCGAGCGCCGCGAGACGGGCCTTCATCCCCGGCACGATACGGGAATCGGCGGTTGGACGGCGCCGGTTGACCTCCCGAAACCTCGCGGTCAACCGACCGGCCGCCTGTGGCATCCTCACCCGTGGGCGCCCGTGGGCGCCGCCGCGACGTGGAGCGCTCGTGCCGCCGCCGGGAACCGCCGAATCACCGCTCGCCACCGATCTGACCCCGACGCTGGGACCGCGCGTCGGCGCCGGGGTCGCGCCGCCGCGTGAGACCTTGTCCACCGACGAGGCTCGGGTCGACGATCGCTACGAGCTCCTGGCCGAGCAGGGGCGGGGCGGGCTAGGTCGGGTCATGCGGGCGCGGGATCGTCGGCTGGGTCGGCTGGTGGCGGTCAAGGAGCTGCTCCGCACCTCGGAGCTGGGGGAGCAGCTCTTCCTGCGCGAGGCCATGATCACGGCGCGCCTCGAGCACCCGGGGATCGTCCCGGTCCACGAGGCCGGGCGTTGGACCAACGGCGACCCGTTCTACGTGATGAAGCTGGTCTCGGGGCGGACCCTGAAGGAGGTCCTGGCCGCGGCCACCACGACGGCCGAGCGGCTGGCGCTCCTGCCGCACCTGATCGCCGCCTGCGAGGCGGTGGGATACGCGCACAGCGAGCAAGTCGTGCATCGCGACCTCAAGCCGGCGAACGTGCTGATCGGCGAGTTCGGGGAGACCGTCGTGATCGACTGGGGCCTGGCCCGCGACCTCCGGGTGGTCGACGCGGTGCCGCTGCCGGCCCTGGGGTCGTCGCCGCCCAGCCTGTCCGCCACCGTGACCGGGCGCGTGATCGGCACGCCGCAGTACATGCCGCCCGAGCAGGCCCGCGGGGAGGCGGTCGGCCCGGCCGCCGACGTCTACGCCCTGGGCGCGATGCTCTACGAGCTCCTGGCCGGGCGGCCGCCGATCGAGGGCGACTCGGTGCAGGCGATGTTGGCCCAGGTCCACGCCGGCCCGCCGCGGGCGCTGGCGGCGGTGGCGCCCGGCGTCCCCGCCGATCTCGAGGCCATCGTCGTCAAGGCCATGGCCCGCGACGTCGCCGAGCGCTACCCGACGGCGCGCGAGCTCGCGGCCGACCTCAAGCGCTACCAGACCGGCAAGCTGGTGACCGCCCAGCACTACGGCACCTGGCGCCTGGTGCGTCGGTGGATCGTGCGCCACCGCGGCTACGTCGCGATGGCGGCCCTGGCGATGGTCGCGATCGCCGCGGTCGCGATCGCCCTGGTGTGGCGCGTCCTCGACGAGAGGCGTGAGGCCCAGGCCCGTCGGGTCGAGGCCGAGGCGGCGCGCGCCGAGGCCCAGGCCGGCCAGCACGCGCTGGTGATCGCCCAGGCCACCGCCGCGGTCGCCAGCGATCCCACCACCGCGCTGGCCTGGCTCAAGCGCTATCCGATCGACGACGCGAGCGCGCCCGCGGTGCGGGCCCTGGTCGACGAGGCCGAGGCCGCGGGCGTGGCGCGTCACGTCTGGCCGCTCGCCGAGCGGCCGCGCGGCGCGGTCCTGGCGCGCGACGGGCGCTACGTCGCGATCGGTCAAGCGGACGGCCGCCTGCGGGTCTTCGACGTCGCCACCGGGCGGGCCCGCCAGCTCGGCGATGGCCGGGCCGCGATCACCGCCCTGGCCGGCCGCGCCGACGGTGGGCTGGCGGTCGGCGATGCCAGCGGTCGAGTCGCCGTCCTCGACCTCGCCACCGGCCGGCGCGTCGAGCTGGCGACCGTGGCCGGGGTCCGCGCGCTGCATCCGCTGGCCGATGGCGGCCTGGTCATCGACACCGGCGCCGAGCTGATCCGCTGCGACGCGACCGGGGCGGTGACGCCGCTGTTCCCCCCCGGGCGCCATCTCCAGCACCTGACCGCCGCCTGGGATGGCCGGGCCGCCAGCGTCCGCCTCGGCCACGGCGCCGACGGTGCGGTCCGACGCTGGCGCGGCGATGGTCCGGGCGAGGTAGTGGCCCGCGTGCCGGGCATGCCGCACCGCCTGATCGTCACCGACGACGGCGCGGTCGCGCTGGTCGCCACGACCACCGCGCTCCACCGGGTCGACCTCGCCACCGGCGCGGTCAAGCTCTTGCGCGCCCTCGACGCCGAGGTCAACCAGATCGTCCTCGATCCGGCCCAGCGCCGGGCCGCCCTGGTCGGCGGTGGGCCCGAGGTCATCTTGATCGATCTCGCCGACGGCGCGGTCGACGTGCTGCGCGGCCACGCCGACGGCGTGTTCGAGGCGGCCTTCGCCGCCGATGGCGCGCGCCTGGTCACCGCCGGCGACGAGGGCACGGTGCGGGTCTGGGATCTGGTCACCGGCGACACCCGCGCGCTACGCGGCCACACCGACGACGTCCTCACGGTGGCGATCACCGCCGATGGCCGGACCGTGCTGTCGACCAGCTACGACGATTCGATGCGGTTGTGGCACCTCGACGCGCGGCGCGCCGTGGTCGTGGGGCACCTCGATCAGGTGCGCACGGTCGCGGCCCTGGGCCGCGATCGGGTCCGGGTCTTGAGCCTGGGGCAGGACGCGCGCCTGGTCGACGTCGATCTCGCGGCCCGCACCACCGAGCTGCGCTTGTCCGCGCCCGGCGTGGGGGTCAACGGCGCGGCCCTGACCCGCGACGGCTCCTACGCCGTGTTCCGCCGCAGCCCCACGGAGTACCTGCAGTGGCGCGACGGCGAGAGCCGGGTCATCCGCCTACCGGCGACCGCGGCCGGGGTCCGCTTCGCCCGCGATGGCGCCATCTTCACCGTCGACGATCAAGGCCGGGTCTGGCACGACGCGGGCGCTGGCGCCGCGGTCCTGGCCCAGGTCGAGCCGGGCGGCACCGTGATGGTCCGCGCCGATGGCGGCGCCGTGCTCCTGCGCGATCGCGAGCGGTTCGCGGTGATCGATCGCGCCACCGGGGTCGAGCTGGACGCGCTGACCCGCGCCGAGCTCGGGCTGTCGCCGCTCGCCACCGCCGGGTTTCTGCCCGACGAGGCTCGGGTGGTGATCGCCGGCGACCCCGACGTCGGCGTCGGCATGCGGCTGTGGGATCCGGCCCGCGGCACCGTGGTCACCCTGGCCAACTCGGTCTACGCCTATCCCGTGTCGGCGGTGTCGCCCGACGGTCGACGGGTCGCGGCCGGGGTCGAGAGCCGCGCGGTCCGGGTGTGGGACGCCACTACCGGCGCCGAGCTGGCGACGCTGCGCGGTCACCGCGACGGCGTCTTCGACCTGGCGTTCTCGCCCGACGGCGCGCGCCTGGCCAGCGCCAGCTACGATCGCACCGCGCGGGTGTGGGAGCTGGCCAGCGGCGATAGCCGGGTGCTGTCGGGCCACGGCGGGCCGGTGTGGAGCCTGGCCTGGCTCGGCGACGCTGAGCTGGTGACCGCGTCGGCCGACGGCACGGTCCGCCGATGGTCGGTCGCGCCGGTGCCCGCGCCCGACGCCGCCGCGCTGCGCGCCCGCATCGCCGGGCTGACCGCGGTCGAGATCGCGGCTGGTCAGCGCGCGCGCACGCCGAGCTGAGCGCGCGCCGCTCGATCGCCCGTCAGCGCGCGCGCACGCCGAGCTGAGCGCGCCGATCGATCGCGCGTCAGCGCGGAAGTAGGCCGCCCTGAGCGCGCGCCGCTCGATCGCCCGTCAGCGCGGAAGTACAGTGACCGCGACGGTGCCGCCCAGGGTCGCGGTGGCGGCGGTCGGCGCGCCGCTGCCGCAGGTGACGTTCATCGGGATCGTGCCGGCCAAGGTCACGGCGAACCCGGCGGGGTCGCCGCCGTCGTCGCACAGGCCGGCGAAGCTGGCGGTGGCGGCCAGCGGCTGGGTGCCGTCGAGGCGGGCCACGCAGCCGCCGGCCAGGACCGCGACCGCGTCGATGAGCTGGGCGCGATCGTCGGCGGCCGGCGGGATGCGATCGTGGGTCAGGGCGACCGGCGTCGCGTCGAGCAGGTCCGGCCGGGGCAGACACAACGTCAGCGGCGAGGTGTCACCGGTCTGGGTCCCGGCGACCGTCACGCTGATCACGCCGGTGCCGGCGACGTTGCAGTCGTTGTTCTGGCCGCCGACCCAGCCGCCATAGCGGAAGGTCTGGCCGTCGACGGTCAGGGTCGCGCCGTCGGCGGTCGCGGTGCCCGGGCCGCAGGTGGCGTCGTCGGAGCAGCCGGCCAGCGCGATCGCGGCGACCGCCGCGAAGCCAGCGGTCGCGCCGAGGACGCGAGCGCGATCAATACGTGAGAGGAATCGTGACAGCGGCATGGGCGATCCCGGCGTTGCCAAAGTAGCGGTCGTCCTGGAGGTAGTACTCGAGGATGACCTCCATGCGCACGTCCGCCCAGCGATCCTCCCACCCGAACGTGGCGCCCATCACGGCGAGCTTGGCGGTCATCGTGTGCGTGGTGATGTCGGCCAGCTTGCCGTCGGCGGTGCGCAGCGGCTGACTCATCGGATCGAGGCCGTTGTAGCGTTCCCGCCAGAAGTCCGCGGCGGTCTGCACATGAAAGCGATAGCCGCCGCCGAAGACCACGTTGTCGCCGGCGGCCTGAGCGAACCGCAGCTCTGGCGTGTGAGCGACGATGCCCCAGTCATCGCGGTAATACCGGTAGGCCGCGATCACCGTGGTCTCGGTGCGCGGCACGAAGCGCCGCAGCGACAGCGCGGCGGCCTGGCGCACCCGCGAGTCGGGGTGAACCTCGGCGAAGGCCCCGTTGTCGAACGGGACCCTGCGGTACGGGTTCTGCTGAAACCCGTCGAGCAAGATCAGATCGTAGGTGATCGCGCCGACCGTGTTCTCGCCGAAGAGCTGGGACACGCTGGCCGACACCAGCCCGGTGTCGAGGGTGCCGCGGACGCGCTCGACCAGGTCGGACGCGCCGGCGTTGGACACCTGATCGTGGCCGGCGCCGACGGTCAGCCCGAGCGTCAGGTTGCGCTGGAACAGCTCGGCCTGGCCGCGCACGGTGGCGAAGGTCGAGCGGTAGTCGGGCTCGGTCGAGTAGCGCGCGGTCGCGCCCAGCGTGAGCTTGCCGAACACATGGCTGTAGCCGAGGCCGCCCTCGACCCGGCGCTCGTCGAAGGCGGCGCCGCCGCTGGCCACTGCCGACGCCGAGCTGATGGCGTCGACCAGGAGATGCCCTTGCAGCGTGCCGTGATCGCCGAGGTCGAAGCGGCCGTCGATCATCGGCTGCTGGACCCGGGTCGCGCGCTCCTTGTAGTAGACGCCGCGGACCTGGAGCTCGCCGTCGGCGCGGGCCGGCGCGGCCGCGCCGAGCCCCAGCGCGAGCACCAACGCCGTCGTCGTCGCGCGCGTCGACCGCATCAGTTGCATCCGCAGCCGCCGCCGGGCTCGCCGGTGCCGCCGTCGGCGCCTTCGCGCGACCCGGTCTGGTGCTGACGGAAGCGAGCCTCGCCGGGGTCGCGATCCGCCGTCATCTCGCGGCGCGCCAGGTTCTGGCGTTCGTGCGGGCGCACGACGGCGCAGCCGGAGAGCGAAGCGATGACGGCGATCGACAACAGCAGGCGTCGCACGCGCGCATCCTACCCGGGATCGCCGAGGTGCGCTCGTCGCGGGCCGCCATTGTCCCGCGCCGTCGTGGTATCACCGGCCGGTGACCTCGACGTGCGCTCGGGCCGTCCTCGCCGTCGCGGTGGTCGGCTGCGGCGCATCGTCGCAGCCACCGCCGAGTGGGCCGAGCGCGCCGGTGGCGGTCGACGAGGACGTCGCGATCGACGCCGGCCAGGTCGCCCTGACCGGCGAGCGCTACCAGCCGGCCGCGGTGCCGCCACCGTCGATGCTCCTCGTGCGTGGGCCGCGCAAGGCCACCCTCGAGCGCCTGCGGGCCGCGGTCGCGCGCTCGCGCGGCGATCGCCGGGCCGGCGCGGCCAAGCGCGCCCTCGACGTCCACCTCTTGGCCACCGCGCTCTTCGAGGCGGCGCGGATCGATCCGGCCCGGCGGGCCGCGCTTCTCGCCGAGGCCCAGGCGGCGGTCGCCGAGGTGCGGGCCCGCGATGGCGCCGCGACCGACGAGGTGACCTTGGTCATGGGGGCGGCCCTGGCCTTCGCCGTCGACGATGCCGCCGGCGCCGAGCCCTACCTGGCCGAGCTGTCGGCGCGCTTCGGCGATCGCAGCAGCGGGCTGGCCGCCAAGACCCAGCTCGCCTACGCTCGGTTGCGCGACGGCGACGATGCCATCGCGCTGGCCCTGGTCAGCGGTCAGACCCCGGCCGCGGCCCGCCCGGAGCAGGCCTACGTGATCGCGTGGACGCGGTGGCGCGCCGGCGATGGTCCCGGCGCCGCCGCGGCGATCACCCTGGCGGCCCAGGGCTGGACCGCCGCCGCCAGCCAGGCCGCGATCGATCGCGACTTCGTCCTCATGCACGCCGCCAGCGGCTTGCCCCTCGCGGTCAGCGCCGACGCGGTCGCCGCGGTGTCGGGGGCGCCGGCGCGCCAGGCGGCGCTCTTCACCCAGCTCGCCACCGCCTACGGCTTCGCCGGTCGGCCGGCCCAGGCCGCCGAGGCCCTGGCGCGGGCGCTGGCCGTGACCCCGACGCCAACCCCGGCCGCCACCGCGGTGGGCCGCCGGATGATCGCCGAGTTCGTCCGTCGGACCGGCACCACCGAGCAGCAGCGCGCGGCCTGGCAGGCCGCCCTCGACGCCGCGCGGGCCTGCGCCGGATGTGTCGACGAGCACCAGGCGATCGGCGACGCCGTCGCGGCGCGCGCGGTCGAGGCCCACACCGTCTTCGCGACCACCGGCGACCTCGGCTACCGGGCCCTGGCCGACGAGCTGTATCAGCGCTTCGCCGCGCTGCCGGAGGCGGCGGCGCGCGCCGATCGCGCGCGGGTCGCCGAATACGCCGCCGACTTCGCGCGGCTGTCGGCCCCGACCGACAACACCCAGTACGGCGATGTGGTGCCGGCGCTGCTCGCCGTCCGCCAGGCCGAGGTCCTCGGCTGCCTCGAGGCCGGGCTTCAGCGCGACCCGTCCAGCGGTGGGGTCCTGCGCTTGACCCTCGAGGTCGATCGCGCCGGCGCGGTCACCGGGGCGGCGACGGAGCCCGCGCGCGGCGAGGGTGGCCTGGCCGGGGTCGCCGGCTGTGTCGAGGATCGCGCGCGCCAGTGGCGCCTGCCGACCCGGCCACGACCTGGGATCGCCCGCATCACCGTGCGCTACGTGCTGGGCGCGAAGCCCTGATCGCCGGGGCGGGTCCGGCGCAGCGCGCCGTGATCGGCGAGGAAGCGGCGAGCCAGCGCGACCCGGTGGCGGTGCTCGGTGTCGAGGTGTGCGGCCAGGCGATCGTCGGCGTGCTCGAGGAAGTCGTGGAGGGCGCGGGCGCAGCTCGCGAGATCGCCGGCGCGGTGGGCGGCGGCCGCCAGGTTCCAGTGGTGCAGCGGCCAACCCGGCTCAAGCCAGGCCGCGCGGGTCAGGGCCTCGACCGCGCCCGGGTAGTCGCCCTCGGCGTAGCGGCACAGGCCGAGGTGGGCGTGGGCGTCGGCGTCGTCGGCCCCGGTGCGGGCGCAGTGCTCGAGGAGCGGCCGGGCCCGGGCCGGCGCGCCGCCGGCCAGCAGATCGATCGCCCGGCCGAGGAGCGCGCCGCGCTCGGGGCCCGGGGGCGCGCCCAGGTGGTGATCGGCCAGGCCCAGCAGATCGCGGCCGAGGTAGTAGCCCGACGGCAGGGCCCGCCCGGCCGCGACCGCGCGCTTGGCCGCGCTGGCCACCGCGCGATGGGCCGCGCTCGAGGTCATCGCGATCGGCTGGTAGCCGTCGGTGGTCAGCGGCCCGACGATCGCGTCGCGGATCGCGCGCGGCGTGGTGTCGTCGTCGTAGCGCACCGACAAGAGCGCGCCGTCTTCGCCGCACAGGACCGCCAGCGCGCGCCAGCGATCGCTGGCCTTGCGCACCACCGTGATCACCGTCCGGCCGTCGGGGTGGCGCAGCCCGACCAGGAGCGCCGGGCGCCCCAGGGCCCGGGCCGGGGGACGGCCGGGCCCGGCGGTGGACGCCAGCTTGAGCGGCGCGGTCACCCGGCCGAGCTCGCCGCGCGCCGCGACGTCGAGATCGACCCGGCCGGCCAGCTCGTCGCCGAGCTGACGGGCTCGCTCGGGATCGGCCTCGGAGAACGCCTCGACGAACTCGACCAGCTCGTCGGCGCCGAGCCGCGACACCAGCAGGTCGGCGGCGCTGGCGATCTCGGCCGGGGTGTCGAGCTGATCGGCGAACCGGGCCAGGGACTGACGGTGGACCTGGCGCGGGTCGGCGAAGCGCGCGGTGGTGGTCTCGTCGCCGAGCTCGGCCAGGAGCGCCAGCGCGGTCAGCTTGGCGTCGTCGCTGGCCGGCCGGGCCACGACCGCGCGCAGCTCGTCGACCACGCGGCCGTAGGCGACCGCGGCGATCGCCCGCAAGAGCTCGACGGCGTAGGCCCGACGCTCGGCATCGCCGGCCAGCGCCCGGGCGCACAGCGGCACCGCGGTCGCGCCCAGCGAGCGAGCCAGGCCGCGCATGGCCGCGCGCGCGGCGACCCCGAGCGGCGCGTCGAAGCTGGCGCGCAGCCGGTGGAGGTCGCTCCACGACCTCGAGATCCCATCGGGCTCGGCCACCCACTGACGTTACGAGGCCGGATCCGGGCGGTCAACCGGGGGGATCCGGACCCCCGGCCCGCCGCGCCCTACGCGAGGGCGAGCCGGGTCAGGCGCGGGGCGGTGTGGGCGACCGCGTCCCAGTCGCGATGGCCCAGGACCTGGCCGTCGGCGCGGACCCGATCGATGGCCGACAGATCGAGGCGCGCCACCACCGCGCCGGGCCGATCGAGCTCGCCGATCGCGACCACGCCGTCGTCGGGGAAGCCGCGGTCGGGGGGGGCGTAGATCGCCGCCGCGCCGTGGTTGTCGTCGACCGCGGGCGACCATGGCGCCAGCCCGACCGTCGGGGCCTGGACCACGTAGCACTGGTTCTCGAGCGCCCGGGCCTGGCACGCGACCCGGACCCGCCAGTAGCCGGCGAGCGCGTCGGTGCAGCTCGGCACCAGCACGACCCGGGCCCCGGCCGCGGCCATGGCGCGGACCAGGAGCGGGAACTCACTGTCGTAGCAGATCGCGACGCCCAGGGGCCCGACCGCGGTGTCGACCACCGTCGGGCCGTCGCCGCCGGTCACGCCCCAGCGCTCGCGCTCGAACCGGGTCATCTGGGTCTTGGCGATCGCCACCGCGTCGCCCGACGGCGCGTACAGCCGGGCGAGGTTGCGGTAGCGGCCGTCGTCGCCGCGCTCGGGCAGCGAGCCGGCCAGGAGGTGGACGCCACGCCGTCGCGCGATCGCCGCGCAGGCGTCGCGGTAGGCCGGCACCAGGTCCTGGAGCGCGCCGAGCTGGGCGTCGAGGTCGGCGGCGATCGCCGGCGCCAGCGCCGAGGTCAGCTCCATCGCCGCGTACTCGGGCACGACGATCACCTCGGCGCCGTCGGCCACCGCCGCGGCGACCAGGGCGTCGAGCTTGGCCGCGTGGCCGGCCACCGAGCCGACCGGCTCGATCGGAAACGCCAGGGCCGCGACCCCGAGCGTGGTCACGTCAGCTCCTTGGTCCAGAACACCATCGGCTTGGTGGTCTCGCCGTCGTCGTCGAGATCCTTCCACGCGAAGCCGGCCGTGATGTCCGGACGCCGGACGAAGCCGCGCTTGGTCCAGAACCCGTCGAGGGGGCGGTAGCTCGGCGGTCGGCGCGGGTGATCGGCCGGGCGGGCGACCGCGCAAAACGTCGCGGTGCGGTAGCCGCGGGCCCGGGCGAAGGCCTCGCGCTCGTCGAAGAACCGGTGACCCAGGCCGCGGCCGCGGTGGTCGGGGCGCAGCACCGACTCGCCGAAGTAGTAGACCGTCGCCGGGTCGTAGTCGGCGGCGACCAGCGGCGGCGCGACCGCGTCGGAGTGGGCGGCCAAGGGCATCGCGGTCGCGGCGCCGATCAGCTCGTCGCCGTCCCACGCGATCACGACGACGGTGTCGGCCGCGGTGGCGTAGGGCGCTAGGTAGCGCTCCTCGTAGGCGACGTCGCCGTCGTACAGGTACGGCCACTCGCGGAAGACCTCGATCCGCAGGACCGCGAGGGCCGACAGATAGCGAGCGACGTCGGCGCCGGTGACCGGCTCGACCCGCAGCGCGCTCACTTCACCTGCTCCAGCCAGTCGGTGAGGTTGTAGTAGTTGGTGACCCGCGCGATCTTGCCGTCGCGCAGGGTGAAGAACGCGCCGCCCGGCAGGACGTAGCGCTGCCCGCGGGCCGGCGGCAGGCCGGCGTCGTCGGCCAGGTACTCACCGTGGACGACGTACTCGGCGGCCAGCCGCTCGGGCGCGCCGGGCGCTGCGTAGATCACGATGTCGGCCAAGCGCTCGCGGTAGCTGCGCTCCATGCGGGCCAGGAAGGCGGCGAAGGTGGCGCGCCCGATCTCGCGCCCGCCCTGGTTGAGATCGTGGGCGACGTCGTCGGTGAGGCAGGCCAACATGGCGGGCCAGTCGCCGGCGTTGAAGGCCGCGTAGTACTGCTCGATGATCGCGGTGGTCACCGCGGTACAGTACGGACGAACATGACGCCGCGCTACGATCTGTGCATCCTCGGCGCTGGCCCGGCCGGGCTGGCCGCCGCCGCTCGCGCCTACGACCTCGGCCTGCGCACCGCTTTGATCGAGCCCGGTCGACCGGGTGGGGTCGGGATCGCCGACGGCGCGCTGTCGTCGAAGACCCTGTGGCACCTGTCGATGGACTACGCCCGGGCCCGCCGCACCGACCGCGGCTACGACGGCCGGGCCCTGACCGTCGACTGGGGCGCGGTGGTGGCCGAGGTCGGCGCCGCGTGTCGCGCCGCGTGGGATCACGCCGAGCGCCTGCTGGCGGCGTGGGCCGCGCCCTCGCCGACCGGCGGCGTCGTCACCCGCCTGCGCGGCCGGGGCCGGTTCGTCGGCCGCGACCGCATCGCGGTCGACGGCGAGGACGCCATCACGATCGACGCCGACCGCTTCGTGATCGCGGTCGGCTCGCGGCCGCGTGGCCTCCCCGGGGTCGAGGTCGACGGCGCGCGCATCGTCACGAGCGATCACATCGAGCGTCTGCCGGCGCTGCCCCGCCGGCTGGCGATCGTCGGCGCCGGCGTGGTCGGCTGCGAGTACGCGACGATCTTCGCCAACCTCGGCCAGACCGCGGTCGAGCTGTTCGATCGCGGGCCGCGGATCTTGCCGTTCGAGGACGCCGACGTCGCCGCCGAGGTCGCCGCCAGCTTCGCCAACCTGGGCATCACGGTCCACGCCGGCGCGCGCCTCGAGCGCATCGAGCGCACCGCCGACGGCGTGCGCCTGACCGGTCACCGCGTCGGCGCCGACGGCGCGACCACGCCCCTCGAGCGCGAGGTCGACTGCGTGCTGCTCGCGATCGGGCGCACGCCTAGCCTCGACGGCCTCGGCCTCGAGCATCCGGGCGTGGCGGTGACGGGCGGCGCGATCGCCGCCACTGCGCCCGGCACCGCGCGGACCTCGGCCCCGCACGTCTGGGCCGCCGGCGACGTCACCCCCGACGTGATGCTGGCCAACGTCGCCGAGCAGGAGGGCCGTCACGCGGTCGACGATCTCGCCGGCCGGGCGCCGCCGCCCATCGCCTACCAGGCCAAGAGCGCGATCTACTTCTTCCGGCCCGAGGTCGCCGCGGTCGGGTGGAACGAGCAGCAGGCCATCGCCGCCGGGGTGCGCTACCGCGCCGCGGTGGTGTCCCATGCGGTCCTACGCCGGGCCATCGCGATGCGGGCCACCGACGGCTTCGTCAAGCTCCTGGCCGACGCCGACGGCAAGCTCCTCGGGCTACGGGTCGTCGGCCCCCAGGCCTCGAGCTGCATCCAGGGCGCGGCGCTCCTCATCGAGAGCGGCGGCACGCTGGCCGATCTCGATCGCTGCCCCCATCCTCATCCGGCGGTCACCGAGGGCGTGCAGGAGGCGGCCCGGTTGCTGCTCGGTTCGTCGATGTACAAGCCGGAGGCCTTCCCCGGGCTGGTCCGGGTGGGCGAGGGCTGACGCCGGGTGGGCGGATCCCGCCGTGACCGCGGCCGCGGTTGGCGCGTATGGTGAGCACGCCCGATGCCGACCGCTGACCTGGCCCTGACCGAGCTCCTCGACTTCGCGCCCGGCCGCATCAGCCTGCGCGATCGCCGCATGCTGCTGTGGGACGCCGACGCTTTCGGCAGCCTGCGCCGCGAGCTGATCGATGGCCTCGGCCTCGACGCCGCCCGCGGCATCTTGCGGCGGTTCGGCTTCGCCAACGGCTACCGCGACGCCTTGACGATGCGCAGCTTCGTCCCCGAGGCCAGCGATCGCGACTGGTGGTTGACCTGCCCGGCGCTCCAGGCCCACCAGGGCAAGGTCCGACCCGAGGTCGTGCAGCTCGCGGTCGATCGCGAGCGCGGCGAGTTCGCCCTCGAGGTCCACTGGCACGGCTCCTACGAGGCCGAGCAGCACGCCCGGGTGCTCGGTCCGGCCGCGGCGCCGAGCTGCTGGACCTTGGCCGGCTACGCCTCGGGCTTCTCGACCGCGGTGCTCGGTCGCGAGGTGTTCGTCATCGAGCAGGAGTGTCGGGCCCTCGGCCACGAGCGCTGTCGGGTGCTGGGCCGGCCGCGCGAGGCTTGGGGCGCCGAGGCCGACGCGATCGCCGTCGAGTACCAGGCCCCGGCGCTGGCCCGGGAGTTGTCGGCCCGCGACGCCGAGCTGCGGGCGACCGCGGAGGGCGAGGTGGCGGCCGCGCCGCTCAGCCCGGTCGACGGCGTGGCCGCGGCGCTGTCGGCGCGCAGCCGCGGCATGTTGCGCGTCCTCGATCTGATCGCCCGGGTCGCGCCGGTCGACGCCACCGTGCTGATCGCGGGCGAGAGCGGCGTCGGCAAGGAGCGCATCGCGCGGTTGATCCACCAGCAGTCGGCGCGCGCGGCCGGGCCGTTCATCGCGGTCAACTGCGGGGCCATGCCCGAGCCGCTCCTCGAGAGCGAGCTGTTCGGCCACGTCCGCGGCGCCTTCACCGGGGCCACCACCGACAAGCCCGGGTTGTTCGCGGCCGCCCGCGGCGGCACGGTCTTCCTCGACGAGATCGGCGAGATGACCGCGGCCACCCAGGTCAAGCTCCTGCGGGTCCTGCAGGAGCGCGAGGTCCGTCCGGTCGGCGCCACCGCGTCGACGGCGATCGACGTCCGGGTGGTGGCCGCGACCCATCGTCGTCTCGCCGACGAGGTCGCCGCCGGGCGGTTCCGCCAGGACCTGTACTACCGACTCAAGGTCGTGCCGGTCGAGGTGCCGCCGCTGCGCGAGCGCCGCGAGGAGATCCTGCCGCTGGCCCGCCACTTCCTGGCCAAGACCTGCGCCGCTTACAAGCTGCCGACCCGCTTGTTGTCGCCCGAGGTCGCGGCGGTGCTCACCTCCTACCCCTGGCCCGGCAACGTCCGCGAGCTCGAGCACGCGATCGAGCACGCGGTGGTGGTCGCCGGCGACGACGGCAAGCTCGCGGTCGCGCACCTGCCGGCCGAGCTGCGCGAGCGGGGCGCCGATCCGGCGGCGGCCTTGACCGCGGGCGAACTCACCCTGGCCGAGCTCGAGCGCCGCTACACGCTCGTCGTCCTCGAGCGCAACCGGGGCAGTCGGGCCGCGACCGCGCGCGCCCTGGGCATCGGCACCAACACGCTGTGGCGCAAGCTCAAGGCCTGGGGCGTGTCGGGCGGCGACGACTGAGCGGCGCTGACCGCGCGGCGCTGATCACCGCGGCGGCGCGAAGGCGTCGAGGGCGACCAGGAGCGCCTCGGCCTGGGCCAGCCGCGCCCGCAGCGCGGCGGTGGTCGCGCCGGTGGTCGCCGCCCGGCCGACCTCGCCCAGGTGGCGCTCGAACGTGCGGCGCAGCTCGTCGGGGACGGTCGCGGGGGCGGGCGCGGGGGTCGGCGCGGGGGCGGCGGCGCGCGGTGCGGCCGGGGGCACCGGCGGCGCGGGCAGTGGCGCGGGCGTCGCGATCGTGGGCGCGCTCGCGCTCGGCTCGACCACCGAGCGGCCGGGCTGGTGGGGCATGGACCCGTCGGCCTTGGCCAGGAGCAGCGTGCACACCTGATCGTGGACCGCGCGGAGGTCGGCGGGCAGCTCGCCGATGTGGAGCTCGCGATCGACCTCGTCCTTGACCGCGGTCAGCGCCTCGACGGTCGGCGCCTCGAAGCTGACGCCGTGCTGGCGCAGGCGCCGGCGGAACATCGCCGCGGTGACCCGGGCGACGTCGTCGTCGGTGCCATCGATCGCGACCAGCGACTTCAGGCCCAGGGCCACGCCCTGAAAGTAGGTGGCGATGAAACAGTCGACGATGCCGTCGCGGGCGTCGGCGATCGCGATCGCCGGACGATCGAGGCGGGCTTTGACTCGCTGCGCGTAGCGGGCCTGGACGGCGGCGGCGGTGGGCGAGGGCGACGGGACGGGTTGCATGGGTCACTCCAGGGCGGCGAGTTGGGACAGGATCGAGTGTTCGGGTGACGCCGGCGGCGCGTCGTCGACGGCGATCGCGTCAAACGCGGTGGTGTCGGTGGCGTCGTCGGGGAGGGCGGCGACCACGCGCGGCACCACCCGCAGGAGCTGCGAGCACCGCCCGCACCGGGTCTCGACCACCGTCGACGGACAGCACGCGGCGATCCGGGTCGTGGCGCCGCACAGGCAGGTGTAGTCGAGGGCATCGCCAGCCGGGCGGCCGGCCACCTCGGGCGCGGCGTCCGGCGGTTGGGCGGTCGCCACCCGCGCCACCGCGACCGGCGGCGCGCTCGGGCCGAGGTGCAGCTCGCCGTGATCGATCAGGAGCGCGCCGACCGCGAGGCCGGCGTCGGCCACCGCGGGCGCCGCCACCAGGACGTCGCCGGGACGGGCCAACCGGACGATCCGCAGCGCTTGGTTGACGACCGCGCCGAACAGGCCGCCGCCGGCGCCGAGCTGGACCTCACCGGCGTGGACCGCCTGGCGCGGCGCCCAGGGCGCCAGCTGCTCGGCCAGGCCCACCGCGGCCAAGACCGCCAGCTCGCTCGACGGGAAGTGGGCGAAGCGCTCATCGCCGACCGCCCGCGCCGGCACGCCGCCGCCGGCGGTGATCGCCGCGACCAGGGCGGCCTCGGCCTCGGCCGGCGGATCGCCGTCGGTGGCGACGACCAGGACCGCGCGACTCGCCGGCGTCAGCGGCCGCGCCAGCGATGGTCCGGTCAGGCGCGCCAGGACCTCGCGGATCGCCGCCGCGGCCGCAGCGCCGTCGGGCGGTCGCGCCGCTGGGGCGTGGGCCAACAGGCGGGCGACCAGCTCGTCGAGCCCGGCCACCGCCAGCGTCGGTCGGCGCGTCGACGGCGCCGGCAGCTCGCCCGCCAGGTGGCGATGCAGGAGCGTCAGCGGATCGCCGCGGCCAACCGCCGGCTCGCCGACCAACAGCTCGAACAACAGGCCGCCCAGGGCATAGACATCGGCGGCCGGCCCGACCTCGTCGCCGGTGATCTGCTCGGGCGCGAGGTAGGCCGGCGTGCCCATCGCCAGCCCGGCCTGGGTCAGCCCGCCGCGATCGTCGCGCAAGAGCGCGAGCCCGAAGTCGACGACCTTGACCTCATCGGTCGCGCCGCGCAGCCGGATCACGTTGCCGGGCTTGACGTCGCGGTGGACGATCTTGTGGGCATGGGCCGCGCCCAGGGCATCGGCGATCTGGGCGGCGATCGTGAGCGCCCGGGCCGGCGTCAGTGGGCCGTGGGTCAGGAGCGCCTCGAGGCTGTCACCGTCGAGCCACTCCATCACGAAGAACGGCACGCCGTCGTGGCGGCCGAAGTCGAGGGCCCCGACCACGTTGGGGTGGGCCAGGCGGCTGGTCGCCACCGCCTCGCGGCGAAACCGCTCGAGCAGCTCGGGACGGTTCGCGACCTCGGGCGCCAGCACCTTGATCGCCACCTCGCGCTCCAGGGCGACGTGGACCGCGCGGTACACCCGGCCCATGCCGCCAGCGCCGACGAACGCCTCGATCTGATAGCGCCCGTCGATCAGCGCCCCGAGGAGCCCGGCGTGGTGGGGCTGACCGCAGGCGGCGCAGAAGGCCGCGCCCGGGGCGACGGCGCGGCGGCAGCGTTCGCAGGGCGAGGCCATGGCGCTCCTACGTTGCACGTGGCCTGCCAGGTTACAGAGCGATGCTCACGCCGGCGTCGGCCGCCGTCATTCCATCGTGGAATGCTCACGTTCCGGAATGGGCGGTCGGTGACCGCGCGACCCCGAAAGCGCGTCGGTCGAGCGCCCACGGCGTTGGCATCGAACCTGCTCAGGGCCGAACCGTGACCGTCGTCGGACAACACCTGCCCTGGCGCGCCATGTTGACGCGCTCCGCGGTGATCGCCCTCGCCGTCGGCTCGCTGCTCGTGTGCATCAACCACGGCGACCACCTGTGTCAGGAGCCGGTGTGCGCCGGTTTCTTCTGGAAGCTCGCGCTGTCCTACGTCGTGCCCTTCGTCGTGTCCCTGGCGTCGACCACCTTGGCGCTCCGCGACGCGCGCGGTCGGAGCTCGGCGCCATGACGACGCGTCCGATCGTCACGCCGTCGGCGCTCGTCGTCGTAGCGCTGGGTTGCCTGCGCGATCTCGTAACTCGTGTTCGCCGGCCGCGTAGGTCGGCGGTCAGGTCGGTTCGTCCGACGCTCACCCTCGTCCCTCTCGCTAACGATCCAGGAGACCCATGACCCCTTCGCTCAAGCACGGAATGATGATCGCGTTGGCCGCTGGCTCGATGTTCGCTGCCGCCTGCAAGAAGGCCGACGACAAGGCCGATGACAAGGGCGGCGCCGCCGCGCCCGCCGCCGCGCCCGCCGCGAAGGAGCCGGCCAAGGCCGAGCCGACCGCCGCCGCCGCCGCGCCCGCCGAGAAGACCGCCAAGGTCCACTGCGGCGGCGTCAACGCCTGCAAGGGCCAGAGCGGCTGCAAGACCGCGGCGAACGCGTGCGCCGGTCAGAACGGCTGCAAGGGCCAGGGCTTCGTCGACATGACCGAGGAGGAGTGCAAGGCCAAGGGCGGGTCGGTCGTCGCCGGCATGTGACCGGCGCGCGCGGGGCGTGTCCCCGTCGCGCGATGGCGGCGCCGCTCGCTCGCTCGGCGCCGCGTCCATCGTGAGCGAGCCCTCTCGCGTCGCCGATCCGACGTCGTCTTCGACCGTCCGATCGCGCGCTCGCGCTGCGCCCTTCGCGGAGGGCGCGGCCGGTCGATCGCTCCCCGCGATCGCCGCGTCACCCGCGTGGAGTTGCCATGCTGAAGACCCTGACCGCTCGCGTTCACTCGCTCACCGATCGCGCCGCCTGGCTGGCGCCGCTGGCCCTGCGCATCGTCCTCGGCGTCGCCTTCATCAAGACCGGCTGGGGCAAGCTGAACAACCTCGACCGCGTCGAGAAGTTCTTCACGTCTCTCGACATCCCGGCCGCCCACATCCAGGCGCCGATGGTCGCCGGCATCGAGTTCGTCGGTGGCCTGCTCTTGCTCGTCGGGCTCGGCACCCGCCTGGCCGCCGCGCTCCTGGTCAGCGTCATGGCGGTCGCCATCTACACCGCGATCTGGCCCGAGGCCGCCGGCTGGACCGAGGTCCTCGGCGGGATCGAGGCGATCTACCTGGTCGCCTTCCTCCACCTCGCGCTCACCGGCGGCGGCGCGATCTCCCTCGACCGCGCCCTGACGCGCTGGGTGCCAGGCCTCGCCCCGCCGCGCGCCGCCGCGCCGGTCGTGGCCTGAGCCGGTCGACGCGGTCCTCCTCGTCGCCCGACGCAACCTGTCTCTCCAGACCCACTCGCACCGAAGGATCCCACACCATGAAGACCACCACCACCGCCCTCCTCCTCGCCGCGGCGCTCGCCGGCGCCAACGCCGCCGCTGCCGCGCCGACCGGCGCCGCGCCAGCCGATCCCATCACCTTCGACGACAAGCCCGCCCCCGAGGGCGAGAAGAAGGCGCCGCCTCCGGCCGACAAGGACAAGGACAAGAGCAAGGACAAGTCGTCGTGTGGCGGCAAGGACGGCTGCGGCGGCAAGGACACCCAGAAGGACAAGGACAAGGAGGCCTGCGGCGGCAAGGACGGCTGCGGCGGCAAGAAGTGAGGTAGCGCGTGACCGCCCCTCGCCGGCATCCCCATCGCGACCTCGGGGTTGGCCTCGGTCTACGCGCCGCCCACGTCGACGACCTGTGCGCGTCCGCGCCCGAGGTCGGCTGGCTCGAGCTGCTCGCCGAGAACTACCTGGTCGACGGTGGCCGTCCGCTCGAGACCCTCGAGCGGATCGGCCGGCGCTACCCGCTGGTGGTCCACGCGGTTGGCCTCTACGTCGGTTCGGCCGACGGCGTCGACCGCGCGCACCTGGCGCGGGTCCGCGCGCTGGCCGATCGGGTCGACGCGCGCTGGGTCACCGACCACCTGTGCTGGGGCGCGGTCGACGGCCGCACCAGCCACGATCTCCTGCCGCTGCCCTACACCCGCGAGCTGGTCGCGCTGTGCGCCGACGCGATCCGCGCGGTCCAGGACACCTTGGGCCGGCCGTTCGCGATCGAGAACGTCAGCTCGTACGCGCAGTGGCGCGAGTCGACGATGACCGAGTGGGACTTCGTCGCTGAGGTGGCCGAGGCCGCCGACTGCGGGATCTTGCTCGACGTCAACAACGTCTACGTCAGCGCCACCAACCACGGCTGGGAGCCGCGGACCTACCTCGCGCGGTTGCCGGCGGCGCGCATCGCGCAGTTTCACCTGGCCGGCCACGCGCCCCACGACGGCTACCTGATCGACACCCACGATCGCGCGGTCGCCGACCCGGTGTGGGCGCTCTACGCCGACGCGGTCGCGCGCTTCGGCGCGGCGCCGACGCTCCTCGAGTGGGACGCCGACGTGCCGCCCCTGGCCACGCTCCTCGAGGAGGCCGCCCGGGCCCGCGCGATCGCCGCGACCGCGATCGCCGCGACCGCTACCGCCACCGCACCAGCGCCCGCCGCCGGAGCCTACGCCCGTGCGAGCTGACGCCGTGCGCGCCGCGCAGCGCGCCTTCCTCGACGGGCTGGCCGCGCCGCTCGCCGGCGAGGATCGCGTCCGGGCGGGCTTGCCGCCCTCGCCAGCGCCACCGTCACCGGCGATCGCCACCGCCGTGGCCGCGCTGCGCCCGTCGCCGCGCCTGTCGGCCGCCGCGTGCTTCGACCTGTACCACCGGCAGTACTGGTTCCGGCTCCTCGACTCGCTGCGTGAGGATCTCCCGGCCACGACCTGGCTCCTCGGCGACGCCGCCAGCGCGGCGTGCTTCGAGGCCTACCTCGCCGCGCACCCGCCGCGCGACCGCAGCCTGCGCGCGCTGGGGACCGGGCTGCCGGCCTTCGCCGCCGCCGCCGCCGCGCGCGGCTCCCTGCCCCGCGCCGCCGCCGAGCTGATCGCCCTCGAGGACGCCTGGGTCCGGGCCTTCACCGCCGGGGCCGGCACCGCGGTGTCGGCGGCCGACCTGGCGACCGAGCGCCTGGCCCTCGCGCCCCACGTCACGCTGATCGCGGCGCGGGCGCCGATCGATCGGCTGTGGCGCGCGGCCCGTCGCGGCGGACCGCGGCCACGGCGGCGCGATCTCGCACCCGGCGCCAAGGTCCGGCACCTGGTGGTCTTCCGTGGCGACGACGGGCGGAGCGTGGAGCGCCTCCACCCCGCGGCCCACGCGGTGCTAGCGACGGTGGCGGCCACCGGCTCCCTGGCCGCGGCGCTGGCGGCCGCGGCGCCGCTCCTGCCGGCGCGCGGCGCGGCGATGATCCGGCGGTGGTTCGCGACCTGGTGTGGTCGCGGCTGGCTGGTCGCGGTCTCCGCTCGCGGCGCCGCCCTCGACTCCGGCCCGGCCGCGCCGATCAGCGCACCGTGAGGCGCAGCTCGACCGCGTGCTTGCGCGGCTCGCAGGTCGTGGCGGTGCACAGCGCGAACTTGAGCTTGGCGCCCACGCGCTTGTCGCCGGCGCTCTTGGGCGTGACCTGGAACGTGAAGCGCGCGCCGCTGGCGGCGACCTTGGCGTCGCCGCGGCCGAGCTTGGCCTTGGCGGTGGTCACGTCGGCGGGCGCGGTCAGCTCGAGGGAGATCGGATACTCCTCGTTGACCTTGTAGCCGCCGGTCGGGGTCAGATCGACCACGATCGCGAGCGGCGAGCCGGTGACCGGCGGCTCGGCGGTGGTCGCGGTGATCACGAAGCCGTCGCCGGCGAAGCGTTGCACGTCGGCGGCAGCGACCGAGGCGGTCGCGCATAGCGCGGCGAAGATGAGGGCAGAGCGTGCGAGCATGTTGACGTCCTCGGTAGCAGGCAGTGTGCCAGGGTCCGGTGGTGCGGCAAGCCCTTCGACGCGCTCGCCACTCCAACCTGGACGAGCGCCGTTCCAACCTGGACGGCGCGGCTAGCCGCGCGCCAGGGCCAGAACCTGATCGACCGACCAGTGGTCGGCGGCGTGGCGCCCGTAGTGGGCCGCGCGCACGACGCCGTCGGCGCCCAGGAGGAACTCGGCCGGCAGGCCGAGGTGGCCGCCCTCGCCCCGGCGAGCCGACCATGGGTGGCGGGCGAACATCCCGCGCAGCATCGGCCACCACGAGCGCGGATCGAGGATCGAACGCCAGCTCGCCTCGACCGCGAAGGCGCGGTACAGCGCCTTGCCCGGGTCGGCGATCACCTCGAAGGGGAGATCGCCCTGGTACGGCACCATGGTCGCGGCCTCGCTGTGGAAGACCGCGACCACCCGCACCCCGGCGGCGCGCAGCTCGTCGACGCGGGCCGCGACCTGGCGCAGGTGCAGGTTGCACACCGGACAGCCGGCGAACCGGCGGAACTGCAGGTACAGGACCTCGCCGGGGCGTGGCGGCGCGATCGCCGCGCCGGCCAGCGAGGTCGCCGCGAGCGGCGGCGCGACGTCGCCGACGGCCAGGCGTCGTCCAGCGCGGACGGTTGGGGACGCGGTGGGCGCGGGCGGGGTGGTCGTGAGCGCGGGGTCAGCCATGGTCGTCCTGGGCGGGGGTGGAGCGCGCCGTCGGCGCCAGCGCCTCGGCCTCGAGCCAGCGCAGCAGGAGCTCGATCGCGCGCGCGGCGGGCTCGTCGGTGAACCTGGCGACCACCTCGCACGCCTCGGCGAAGGTCACGCCGGCGGCCACCGCCGACGCCAGGGCCGCCTCGTCGGCCTCGAGGGTGCGGTGGATGACCGCCAGGTCGCGGCGCCACACCAGGACCACCCGCGCGGTCGGCGTCGGCGGGCGCGGCGCTACGTCGTCCTCGAGATCGCTCCAGGTGTCGTCGACCGTCCACGCCAGCGGCACCACCGCGCTGGCGGCGAGCCATCGGAGCGGCAGCGCGGCCAGGGCCTCGGGCGGCAGCGCGGCGACCTCGTCGCGCGACAGCGCCACCTGATCGGCGGCGTCGAACACCTCGACCCGGGCGCGCTCGAGGCGGGCCAGGTCGGCCGCCCACGGCGGCGCGTCGGCGGTGGCCAGCCAGCCCGGCAGATCGATCCCGTAGTCGCGGAGGGTGAAGCTGGACGGCGGCCGGGCCGCGACGTAGCCCTCGATCAGGGTCGCGAACTGCGCGGCACCGAGCGCGGCCTCGAGCTTGGGATGATCGCCCCGCAGCGCCTCGAGCAGCCGCGCGCCGTAGGCGTGGGCGTAGATGCCGAGCTCGCCGCTGGCCAAGAGGCCACGCGGATCGCCGCGGCCGGTGGTGACCAGCGCGAGGAACCGCGCCTGGAGCGCCGCCAGCGCGGTCATCGCGCCCGCTCCGCGATCGCCCGCACGGCGTCGAGCTCGGCCACCAGCTCCGCCAACGGCGGGATGCGATCGTCGCGCTCGATCATCGTCGGCACGCCCGGGAAGCGCGCGGCCGCGGTGGCGTACAGCGCCTGGACCCCGTCGGGGATCGGGTGGTCGTGGGTGTCGATCAGCCAGCGGCCCTGGTGGCTGTGGCCGGCGAGGTGGAGCTGCCCGACCCGGTCGGGTGGGATGGCCGCCAGGTAGGCCGCGGCGTCCCAGCCGTGGTTGGTGGCGCTGACGTAGACGTTGTTGACGTCGAGCAGGATCCCGCAGCCGGCCCGGCGCGCGACCTCGGCCAGGAACTCGGCCTCGGGGATCGCGCTGGCCGCGAAGGTGACGTAGCTCGACGGATTCTCGAGGAGGATCTGCCGGCCCAGGTGGTCCTGGACCTGGCCGACCTTGGCCACCACCAGGGCGAGCGCCTCCTCGGTGTACGGCAGCGGCCAGAGATCGTGGCTCTGGTGGCCGCCCAGCCCGGTCCAGCACAGGTGATCGCTCACGATCGCCGGCTCGACCTCGGCGACCAGGACCGCCAGGCGCTCGAGGTAGTCGCGGTCGACCGGCTCGGCGGCGCCGATCGACAGCGACACCCCGTGCAGCGCCACCGGCCAGCGCGCGCGCACCTCGCGCAGGACCCGGCGCGGGTTACCCCCGGCGACCAGGAAGTTCTCGCTGATGACCTCCCACCAGTCGACCGCCGGCGCGCCGGCCAGGACCTCCGCGTAGTGCGGCGGGCGCAGGCCGAGGCCGAAGCCGAGGGCGGGAGCGAGGACGGGAGGCATACCAGGATGGAACGGCGAGGCGGTCGTGGCAGTCGTGGCGGTGGTGGCGGCCGAGAATGCACGCCGTGGGCCAGGCCGGTCCGAAAACGCGAACGACCCGGTCTCCCGGGTCGTACGTGGTGGTCGCGCGGTGGTTACGCCGGCGCGGTCGCGCCCGCGTGGGCTGCGCTCACTTGCCGGCGTCGTTGGTCCGCTTGATGATCAGGAACTCGACGCGGCGGTTCTTGGCGTAGGCCGCCTGGGTCCGGCGGTTGTCGAGGGGCTGGGTCTCGCCGTAGCCCTGGGAGTCGAGGCGATCCTCGGCGATGCCCTTGTCGATCAGGTAGCGCCGGACCGAGGCCGCGCGCCGGTTCGACAGGTCCAGGTTGTAGGCGTCGTTGCCCTGCTCGTCGGTGTGGCCCTGGATCTCGACCTTCTGGATGTCGGGGTTGCCCTCGAGGGTCGCGGCCACCGCGTCGAGGATCGGGAACGACTCCGACTTGATGATGTCCTTGTTGTACTCGAAGAAGACCTTGTCGAGGATCTCGATCTTGGTGCCGGTCAGGATGACGCGGCCGCGATCGGGGCAGCCGTCCTCGTCCTCGAAGCCGTTGCGGGTCTCGGGCTCGTTGGGGCAGCGATCGTCGTTGTCGAGGATGCGGTCCTTGTCGTTGTCCGGATCCGGGCAGCCGTCCTCGTCCTCCCAGCCGTCCATGTCCTCGGGGTCGTTGGGGCACAGGTCGTCGACGTCGAGGATGCCGTCCTGATCGTTGTCGGGGTCGGGGCAGCCGTCCTCGTCCTGGAACTTGTCGAAGTCCTCGGGGTCGTCCGGGCACTGATCGACGTCGTCGAGCAGGCCGTCGCCGTCGCGATCGTTCTTGTTGCCCTCGGGGCAGCCGTCCTCGTCCTCGAACTGGTCCTTGTCCTCGGGGTTGAGCGGGCACTTGTCGTCCTCGTCGAGGATGCCGTCCTTGTCATTGTCGAGCTCGGGGCAGCCGTCCTCGTCCTCGAAGTCATCGAAGTCCTCGGGGTCGTTGGGGCAGCCGTCGACGTCGTCCTTGTAGCCGTCGCCGTCGCGGTCGCCGATGCTGGGCTCGAAGACGATGCCGATGAAGCCGCGGATGCGCGGGTTGCCGACCTTGCCCGGGATGACGCCGGCGCCGCCGCCGAGGGTGAAGAACGAGTTGCGCGCCAGGTAGACCTTGATGCCGCCGATCGCCTCCATCGGCTGGTAGTTCTCGCCCGACAGCGGCACCGCGCCGAAGGCCTCGGCCACCAGGTCGAACTTCTGCGGGGTGAGCGCGTAGGCCAGGCCGATCCCGACCGGGATCTCGTTGGCGGCCTTGAAGGCCTCGCCGGTCGACGGCGAGCCGGCGTCGCCCGAGCCGGTGTCGGTGTATTCGGTGGTGCCGGTGCGGATGCGGATGCCGGCGTTGAGCGAGGCGCGCAAGCGCCGCGACCGCCCGAACTCCTTGTCGAGGATGGCCATCACCTGGGGCGCCAGCTTGTCCTCGCCGAGGAACCGCTTGTCGGTGTTGACCGTCGGCAGGTAGGCGCTGGCCACCAGGCCCAGGCCGATCTTGGGGCCACGCGAGGTCTTGAGGAAGCGGGTCTTCAGGTGGACGCCGATGTTGCCGATGCCCTGGCCCGAGACGCCGAACTCTTGATCGTCGCTCGACATGTTGGGCGTGCCGCCGTCGCTGTCGGGGCCGCGATCGCCGGCCATGATCACGAACGGGGCGCTGACGCCGAACTCGATCTCGGCCGGGCCGAGCTTCAGGCCGCCGGCCAGGACCAGGGTCGGGGTGACGAGGTACTGGACCGTGAAGTTCTCAGTACCGTCGTCGAAGTCGAGCAGCTTGTAGGCGCCGTCCATCAGGATGCCGATCGACACGTCCTTGTGGCCGAGGACCTGCGAGGCGTTGACCGTGATGTAGCCGCGCGAGTCGATCGCGGGCCGAAACGGGTTGATGTTGACGTCGCCGGCCTGGGCGGCGGCGCGCCCAGGCAGCGCCGCGAGCGCGGCGAGGGCGGCACACAAGCCGAGGCGGACTGCGGTTCGACGGACGGGCGCGAGCATGGAGCCTCCGGGTGGGCGTACGCCGGGCGTAGGCCTTGGGGTGCCCTGAGTTACACCAGGATCCCGGAGGGGGTCAAACCCGGGCGGTCCGGCGGACGAGGGCACCATCGGGTAGGTAGTGGCGGCCAGGCCGGCCGCGGTTACGCCCCGCCGCGCTCGGTTCGCTACCGGCAGGCCAACCCGACCGGCGCCGGGGTCCAGCCCAGGAGGGTCGGGCCGAGGGCGCCCCGGCTGGCGCGACCGGCGCACCACAGCGCGCCGTCGGCCCGCACCGCGCAGCGCACGTCGTGGCCGGCGCCGATCCCGGCGATCGGCGCCACGGCGTCGATCTGGCCGAAGCGCTGCGGGGTGAAGCCGCCGAAGCGGCCGCCGTTGCCCAGCGCGCCGCTGCCGTTGGCGCCGAAGCATGCGGTGAGCCCATCGAGCCGCCGGGCGCAGGTCGAGTCGGCGTGGGCCCACACCGCGTCGACCCGGCCGACCGCGGTCACCACCGTAGGCGTCGAGGTGCCGGGGCTGTCGAAGCCGAGCTGACCGGAGTCGCCCAGGCCCCAGCACGACAGCACGCCGCCGGCGTCGATCGCGCAGGTGTGGGCGTTGCCGGCCGCGACCGCCACCGCCGCGACGTCGCCGGGCAGCGCGATCCGGACCGGCGCCGGCTCGACGGTCGCCCGGCCCGGGCCGAGCTGGCCGTTGGAGTTGTTGCCCCAGCAGTACAGGCCGTTGCCGGTGATCGCGCAGGTGTGGTTGGAGTTGGCCGACACCGCGGTGACGCCGGTGAGACCGGGCACGATCGTCGGCGTGAAGGCGTCGACGACCTCGCCGGTGCCGAGCTGGCCCAGCGGGTTCTGGCCCCAGCAGCGCAGCACGCCGTCGATCACCGCGCAGGCGTGGTCGTGGCCGAGGGCGACCGCGTCGATGGTCCCGGTGACGCCGCGGATCGGCGTCGGGTGGACGCCGCCGCTGCCGTCGCCGGGGAAGCCGGCGCCCCAGCACCACAGCCCGGTCGGGTCGCGGCCGCAGAAGAAGCCCCCCGAGGCCACCAGGTTGGTGATCGGCGCGCCGGGCGCCGCGTCGATCGCCCGCCGCGGCAGCGGGCTGCCATCGAAGGAGCCATCGCCGAGCGTGCCGTAGTCGTTCTCGCCCCAGCACCAGACATCGCCGTCGGCGGCGGCCGCGCACACCGCGTCGCCGGTGACCGCGACCTCGTCGAAGTCCGGGGTGACCGCGGCGCCGAGCTGCACCGGCTCGGTCGCCAGCGCCAGGCGGCCGCGCCCGAGCCCTCCGGTCAGGTCGTCGCCCCAGCAGGCCAGGGCGCCGCCGGCGGCCTCGGCGCAGGCGACGTGGGCGCCGGCCGCGATCCGGGTCGCGGTCAGGCCCGGGATCGCCGCGGGCGTCGCGTCGCGCGCCAGGGTCCCGCCGCCGCGCTCGCCGCCGCGGTTGAGGCCGTGGCAGGTGACGCGACCGTCGCGGGCGAGGATGCAGGTGGTCCGGGCCTGGGCGACCACCGCGATCGCGTCGGTGGCCAGCGGTGGCCCGAGGGTCAGAAGATCGTTGTCGCCGGGGCCGCTCTGGTGGCGATCGTTGTAGCCGACGCAGCGGACCACACCGCCTTGCCGCGCGCAGGTGTGGCGGCCGCCCATCGCCAGCTCGTCGGCGCCATTCAAGATCGTGGCCTCGGCCGGGCGCTCGTCGTGGCTGGTGGTGCCGAGGCCGAGCTGGCCGGCGCGGTTGTCGCCCCAGCACCAGACCGTGCCGCGGGCGGTGCGTGCGCACACGGCGCGGTGGCCGGCCTCGAGATCGATGGCGTCCGTGACCTCCGAAACCAGCCGGACGTCCTCGGGCTCGGCGGTCGGGGCGATCCCGACCTGGCCCTTCACGTTGTCGCCCCAGCAGGCCACCCCGCCATCCGCCAAGCGCGCGCAGAAGAAGCCCAGGCCGCCGACCAGTTCGTCGACCGGGCCGGGCAGCGCCACCGGGGTCACCGCGCCCAAGGGCGTGCCGCCGACGCCGCCCTTGTCGGCGCCCCAGCAGGCGATCGTGCGATCGGCGAACCGCGCGCAGCTCGCGCCGGAGTTGGTCACGACGTCGAGAGCCGGGGCCGCCGTCGGCACCGCCACCGGGTTCGGCTGCCAGCCGCCGCCGGTGACCCCGACCTTGCCGCGGCCGTTGTCGCCCCAACACCAGACCCCACCCGCCGCGTCGACCGCGCAGCCATGATCGCGGCCCAGGCTGACCGCGCGCAGGGCGCAGGCGGCTGGCGCATCCGGGGCGTCGCCTCCGTCCACCGTCGCGGTCGCGTCGTAGCCGATGCGACCGCAGCCCGTCGCCAGCGCGAGGGCGGCCGCGCATTGCAGGACCTGCCGGACGCCGGATCGCATCGGTCGAGTGTAGATCAGCGCCCGCGCGCGCGGGCGCTGACCGCGCGTCACCGCTCCACCACGACCACCCGGGCGTCGACGTTCAGCACCTGACCGTGGGCGGTGTCGGCCAGGGCCACCGGCCAGTGATCGTGGCCACACACCGTGAGCGGCACGCCGAGATCGGCGAGGGCCTCGGCGATCGCGGCGTGGCCGCGCTGGTCGGGTCGCGCGCCCGGTGGCCCTTCGTGGAGGACGAGCAGGTCGGCGCCGGCGCCGGCGGCCGCGATCTGCTTGAGCTGCGCGTCGTGGTCGCGTCGGCCGCGCTTGCCGGGGGCGCCGATGATGCGCCCGACCCCGCCGATCCGGAGCCCGCCGAGGGACCGCTGCTGACCGTCGAGGAGATGGAGGTTGGCGCGCGCCGGCACGGCCTCGACCTCGTCGTGGTTGCCGGCCACCCCGGCGACCCAGGCGAAGCGCTCCGCGAAGGCCAGCCACACCGGCGCGACGTCGCCGTGGCCGCCGCGCCGATCCGCGTCTGGGACGCTGTAGAGATCGCCGGCCAGGATCACGCCGATCCGGTCGGCCGGGGGCAGCACCTCGTCGAAGGCCAGCTCCTCGAGGACCTCGGCCACCGCGACGCCCAGGAGCTGATTCGGGCCGCCGCGCGGGTCGGGCACCACGCCTTGGAGATCGCCGGTCAAGACCAGCGCGTCGAGTCCGTCCGGCAAGGCCCTCGCCCGCGCCCGCTCGACGACGAGATGGGCCGTGACCGAGCCGCCGCCGCGGGCCGCGTTCTTGTAGCGGACGTGCGTCAGCGGCGGCCGGTCGTCGATGGTGAGCGCGAGCGCCGGCATCCGCCCGAGGCTAGCGCGGATCCGCAGCGGGGGCGCGTGGCGTCGACGGCGCCGCGTCCGACGTGGTCCTTCGAGGGCGTGCTTCGCTGCCGATGCGCGAAGGCGTGGCGCGCCGGCGCGGTTCGCGGGCTTGGTTCGCCTGCGTGGTTCGCCGGCGTGGTTCGCGGGCGTGGCTCGCGAGCGCGGCTCGCCGGCGTGGTTCGCGAGCGTGGTTCGCGGGCGTGGTTCGCGGGCGCGGTTCGCGGGCGCGGTTCGCGGGCGCGGTTCGCGGGCGCGGTTCGCGGGCGCGGTTCGCGTCGATGGGCGTGTGAGACCGCGGGAATCTCGACCGGGTGGTGAGCGGCGAGAAGTGGCCCTGGCCGCGGCGGCGGGATAGGACGCGCGCCCCGTAGCCGCATAGAGCGAAGGGCCGAGGTTGCACCCTCGAGCCTACAGGCCGTAGCCGTGGGCTCGACGAGTGGTTCGTCGCACGGACCCGAACCCGAACCCGAACCCGAACCTGAGCCTGCCCCGATTTTCTGGACACCCGCCATCCGACCACCGTCAAGATGAGCGAGGCATCCATGAGCACTTCGTCTCCTTCCAAGCTGCCGCGTCGGCGGCGAACCTTCAAGCCAGAGTTCAA
>JAGPCY010000043.1 GCA_018057825.1 Kofleriaceae bacterium
GACCCCGACCCCGACCCCGACCCCGACCCCGACCCCGATCCCGATCCCGACCCCCTTACAGGGCCCGGTCACGAGGTCAGTTCGCTCTGCACGGCGCCACCCGGGGAGGTGTCGCACCCGACACTGCGACATGTCGGCACATGCACGCATAAGTTTGAGATCATTCGGCTAATATCGCGCGAGGCAGCCGCGCATCGCTCGCGTTACAGGCTGACGGCAAAACACCCGCGATTCTCGTTGCCCCGGTTGCGACGTGTTGTCACACTGCCGACCGTGAAGACGACACCCGTCGCCTGGGACCGCCTCGACTCGATCGGGCTGGTCCGCCAGCTCGAGGCGGTCGCTGCGCGGCGCGGCCTCGCCTTCGGATGGATCGATGCCTCCGGCCCGGCCAGCTTGCCCCACCGCCACGACGATCGTTGCGAGGGCGGCGGCTGCGTCGGCTCGGTCGGAGACGCGGTCCGCGCGACCGACGATCCGTGGCTGGTCGTCAGTCCCCACCCGCGGCTGCGCGAGATCGCTGCGCCGATCAAGCTCGGGCGCTCGGTGGCCGGGGCGCTCCTGGTCGGCGGCTACACCGACGGCGCCCTGTCCGAGGGCGAGGTCGGGCTCCTGGGCGAGCTCCTGGCCGAGGCGGCCCGCGAGGTCGCCGACGCCGCGATGATCGCGGCGCCGAGCCTGGGCGCCGCGCCCCGCGCCTCCTTTGGCGAGATCATCGGCGGCGCGCCGGCGATGCAGCAGCTCTACGGCACGCTGGCCCGGGTCGCCCGCTCGGACTCGACGGTCCTGATCCAGGGCGAGAACGGCACCGGCAAGGAGCTCGTGGCGCGGGCGATCCACCAGGGCTCACCGCGCGCGACCCGGCCCTTCGTCGTCACCAACTGCTCGGCCTTCAACGACAACCTGCTCGACTCGGAGCTGTTCGGCCACAAGCGCGGCGCCTTCACCGGCGCGGTGTCCGACAAGCCCGGCCTGTTCGAGGTCGCCGACACCGGCACGTTCTTCCTCGACGAGATCGGCGACATGTCGCCGACCTTGCAGGTCAAGGTCCTGCGCGTGTTGCAGGAGGGCACGTTCAACCGGGTCGGCGACACCGAGACGCGCAAGGTCGACGTCCGGATCATCGCCGCCACCAACCGCGATCTCCAGGGCATGGTCGCGGCCGGCCAGTTCCGCGAGGACCTCTACTACCGCATCCACGTCATCAACCTGACCCTGCCGGCGCTGCGCGAGCGCGTCGAGGACATCCCGGTCCTGGCCGCCTACTTCCTCGCCAAGCAGCGCCACGGCCGCCGCGACAAGGAGCTGACGCCCGGCTGTCTGGGACGGATGATGGCCTATCCGTGGCCGGGCAACGTGCGCGAGCTCGAGAACGAGATCGAGCGCCTGGTGGTGCTGTCGGGCGACGACACGACGATCGAAGAGGAGCTCCTGTCCTCGCGCATCCGCCACCATCACGCCGAGCCCAGCGCCGCGGCGCTCCTCGACCCCGGCTCGCTGCCCGCCGCCGTCGAGGATCTCGAGCGCCGCATGATCGTCGAGTCCTTGCGCCGCCACCGCGGCAACAAGACCCGCGCCTCGGCCGAGCTCAAGGTGTCGCGCCGCAACCTGATCCGCCTGGTCCAGAAGTATGGCCTCGACTGAGCTGCGCGCGGCCGCGCGCCTACCGTCGGGCGGCGACCGACAGCGCGATGATGCCGGGGACGACGTCGAGGCCGGGGCCGACGTTTTCGATCGAGCCCGGAGGTAGCGGTACGACCGAGCCGTGGCGCACCGGGCAGAAGAAGCCGGCGGGGACGTCGTCGCTGCGGAAGGTCGGGTAGTAGAACCGGCGGATGCCGTCGGCGTAGACCACGTCGCCGGCCTTGACCCAGCCGTAGCGCTCCTCGGCCGGGCCGTCGGCCATCGAGAAGTCGTGGCTGGCGCCGCGGCTGCTCCAGGTCGCGAGGTCGGACGAGGTGTGGCGCCAGATGCCGTAGTACGGGTTGAAGACCGACGGCATG
Organism: Kofleriaceae bacterium; assembly: GCA_018057825.1. Taxonomy (GTDB): domain Bacteria; phylum Myxococcota_A; class Polyangia; order Haliangiales; family Haliangiaceae; genus UBA2376. The sequence continues at coordinate 2,004 of JAGPCY010000043.1, forward strand.
CGGGCGTCGTCCTCGGGCGAATCGTAGATCGCGTACAGCTCGAAGGTGTCGTCGACCGCGATCACGCTGGGCTGCGCGGCGCCGACCAGGACCGGGTTGGCCGGGCCCATCGCCAGCCGAGGGGTCGCGAGCGACGTCACCCGCGCGGTGCTGATGCCATAGGCGAGGTAGCTCGTGCGATCGGCGGCGGTGGCCAGGGACGAGAAGAACAGGTGGACCTGATCGCCGTCGACGATCACCTCGGGATCGGCGACCACGCCGTTGGCGGCGCCCAGCCCGGCCGGGAAGGCGTCCCGCGCCAGGAGCAGGAGGCCCTCGACCTTGCGGAAGCCCGAGCCCGCGACCGCGTAAGGGGACTCGGCAGCGGGCATGCGCGTGAAGCGCTTGCCGTCGGGCGAGAACGCCACGCCGAGCTGATACCAGGTGTAGGCCAGGCGATCGGTGTGCGGGTAGTCGACGTCGTTGCCGCCCGCGTAGAACATCACGTAGCGGCGATCGGGCGGGTTGGTCGGGACCTTGATCACCGTCGGCGTCTCGACCTTGCTGTTGTCCCAGTTGGTCGGGTCGGTGCCGGAGCGCAGGACCGGCTCGAGCTGGACGTCCCAGTGGAGGCCGTCAGCGCTCTCGGCGTACATGATGTTGACCTGGGACTCCGTCGCGGTCGGCGTCAGCGCCGCCCCCGACGACCACCACGCCTTCCACCGCCGCTCGTCGGCGTCGTACATGACGTCGGGGTCGCCGACGCTGAGCTCGAGGTTGCCGTCGGCGAAGCGGCGCCCCGGCCGCACGATCGCGTTGCCGTCGCACCGGGTCCACGCGGTGGTCAGGGTCGGCCCACACGGGAAGGCCGGGACCCCAGGGGCGTCGGGGCTGGCGTCGACCGCCGCGTCTGGGGCGCCGCCGTCGGGGGTGACGGCGGGATCGCCGTCGCACGCCGGGAAGAGGATCAGGGACAGCGCGACAGGTGTGGCGTACCGAAACATCGCGACCGCGGCAGTGCACGCCCCGGGCCAGCCCGCGCTCCGTCAGAGGCGCGGCCGCGCGTCGATCGTGTGGTCAGGCGCGACAGCCGGCGGCGCACCCCGCTCCGGCTGTCGACTTTCGCGACGCGCGGTCGCGCGGCTCCGCCTGGCCGCACGACCCGACTTCCTCGCACGGCGCCGCGACCATCCAGGAGCTGCCGTCGCGACCGCGCGTGGCGGCCGTGGCACAGTCGCGCCATGATCACGATCCTCGGCACCGGTCTTCTGGGCGCGAACTTCGCGCGTGCGCTCCACGGCAAGGGCCACGCCGTGCGGGTGTGGAACCGCACCGCCACCCGCGCCGCGCCGCTGGCGGCCGAGGGCCTGGAGGTGTTCACCGACGCCGCCGCCGCGGTCGACGGCGCCGAGCGGATCCACGTCGTGGTGTCCGATGACGCCGCGGTCGACGGCGTGCTGGCCGCGGCGCGCTGCGCGCCGGGCGCGCTGGTGATCGATCACACCACGACCTCGACCGCCGGGGCCCGGGCCCGCACCGCGCGCACCGATCTCACCTACGTCCACGCCCCGGTGTTCATGGGCCCGCAGAACGCTCGCGACGGCACCGGACTCATGCTGGTGTCGGGCGAGCGCGACCGCGTCGCGCGGGTCACCCCGCTGCTCGCGCCGATGACCGGCAAGCTGCTCGATCTCGGCGAGCGGGTCGACGCCGCGGCCGCGATGAAGCTCGTGGGCAACACCTTCCTCATGGGCTTCACCGCGGCGGTCGCCGATCTGCTGGCGGTCGGCAAGGCGGTCGGGATGGCGCCGGCCGACGCCATCGCGCTGTTCGATCACTTCAACCCGGGCGCGATGACCGCGGCCCGGGCTCGACGCATGGCCTCGGGCGACTACGCCACGCCGTCGTGGGAGCTGGCGATGGCGCGCAAGGACGCCGGCCTGGTGCTGGCCGAGGCCGAGCTGGCCGAGGTCGCGCTCCTCTTGGTGCCGACGATCGCCGCGCGGATGGACGCGCTGATCGCGCGCGGCCACGGCCACGACGATTGGTCGGTCCTCGGCAAGGACGCGCTGTGATGGGCCGCTGGACGAGCTGCCTGGCGAGCTGCCGTAGGCGCCGTCAGCGCGCGGCGGCCAGGTGGATCAGCCCGCGACCCGCGGCGGCCCCGCGATCGAAGATGACGTAACGATCGATCAAGAGCGGCAGGCCGAGGATCGAGCGCCCGCCCTGCGAACCGCCGTCGCCCTGGAGGTAGGCCAGGGCCTCGCCACGCCGCCCCGCGTCGCGCTGCCAATAGGCCGCGGGCGGGATGGTCACGGTGGCGACCCCGCCGTCCGGGGCCTCGAAGGTCAGGTGCAGCGGCGGCCACCGCGTCAGGTCGAGGTCGGCGTTGGCCAGGCCGGACGGCGCACCGACCGCGTGGGTGTCGAGGGCCGCCGCCAGCGCTGGCGCGATCGCCGCGAAGCTGGCCCGCACCGCGTCGAAGACCGGCTGCGCGAAGACCAGGGCGTTGGTGCCGCTGTCGACGATCGCGTTCGAGCCCAGGGGATCGCTGGCCGCCACCGGCGCGACCGCGATCGCCGGCTGATCGCCGACCGCGATCGCGGTGAGGTTGACGCCGTACCAGAGATCGTGGACCACGGCGAGGGTCGTGCGCTCGCCTTGGTACAGCTCGGTGGCCGCGGCGACGTCGCCCAGGACCAGGACGCCGTGGTTCTGCGGGTCGCGGGCCGGCGCGTCGGTCGCCAGGCACACCGAGGCACGCCGGATCGCGAGCGCGAACGCGTCGGGCACGAGGCCGGCCTGCTCGAGCTGGGTGAAGTACGGCGGCAGATCGATCAGCGCACCGGCGAGGACCTGCTCGGGCGGATAGCGTCCGGCCCAGGTGTCGCCGGGCAGCCGGTAGGCGGCGTCGAGCGGCGTGTAGGCCAGGCCCAGGATGCCCTGGGCGCCGCCGAAGACCGCGGCGGTCTCGCCGTAGGTCACGGCCAGGCACGCGTCGGGCAAGGTCACGTCGCCGAGCCCGACCGCGGCCTGCACCACCGCGCCGGTCCACCGCCCGGCGCCGTACTCGATGGCCTGGGCCAGCTCGGTGGTCCGCGCCGCCGCCTTCGCCGGATCGAACCACTGGCCATCGATCGCCAGGGTGCTCGACCCGGTGTCGACGAGCACGGTCACCGGCGTGGCGGCCGCGCCGACGGTGATCGTGCAGGTGTAGTCGCTGCCCATGACGACGTTCGACAGCGGCACCCGGACGATCGCGGCCATGGCCGGCAGCCTAGCGCACCGAACGGTCTGAGATGCCTGCGGCGACGCCGGCGCCGCCGCGGTGGCGCCCGATCGATCAGTCGGTCGGGTCGCCCGGGGGCAGGCCGGTGTTGCAGCCCTCGGAGCAGGTCGACTTCTTGTAGAGGCCCGAGCCGAGCGGGCAGTAGCAGACCGTCCACGGCTGCTTGTTGGAGCAGAACGCGCGGCCGCAGATCGCCTCGGGGACCAGCGAGAACGTGGTGTCGGGGTTGAGCAGCGACTGCGGGACGTCGACCGGGACGTCGACCACGCGCGGCGCCGCCTCGGCGACGTCGGACTCGGTCGGCTGGTCGCTCTCGACGCAGGCGGTGGTGGCGACGCTGAGGACCAAGGCGAACGACAGGAACATGCGCTTGAGCATCGGATCTCCTTCGCGGAGCGGCGACGTCGCGTCATGCGACCTCGGCCCCGCGTCACCCGTGCTAGCGCGCGCGCCGGCGCGATCGATCGATCCTGTGGGAGGTGCGTGAGGGTCGGTGAGAGGTCCGTGCGCATCCGTCCGGGGTGAACGGTGAGCAAGCGCGCGAGATGACGACGCGCCGGCGGCGGCGAGGGGGCGGGAGACGAGACCGAGACCGAGGCGGAGACCGAGGCGGAGACCGAGACCGAGACCGAGGCGGAGACCGAGACCGAGGCGGAGACCGAGGCGGAGACCGAGACCGAGGCGGAGACCGAGGCGGAGACCGAGACCGAGACCGAGGCGGAGACCTCGGGGGCGGAAACGGGAGGTCAAACTCAGCGCGGCGACGGGCGGTAGCGCGCGCGCATGGCCGCGACCGAGGCCCGCACCAAGGACGCCAGCGCCGGGCGGTCGACGTCGGCGACCCGCGCCAGGTACAGACAGGCCTTGGCGGTCTTGTGGCGGCCCAGGCGCGCCAGGAGCGCGGTGCGCTCGGTGAAGCCGTCCATCAGGTACACGGTGACGCCGGCGCTGCGCACCGCGAAGGCCACGATCGGCCAGTCGCCCTCGCGACCGCTGTCGTAGACGTAGCGCAGGCTGCCGTAGCCGACGATGCCGGAGCCCCAGATCACCGGCGGCTGCCGGGTCGCGGTTCGCATGATCGCGTCGAGGGTCTCAGCGTCGGCCCGGCGCGATCGCGACAGCTTCGCGAGGTAGGTGTCGAAGCCGATCGCGGTCGGCCCGGTCTTGGCCGCGGCGGTGCGCGCCTTGGGCTTGGGTCGGGCGGCCCCGGCGGTGGCCGCGGTCCGCTTCGAGGCGGCGGGGGCGGCGGTCGGCTTGCTCGGCGTCGTCTTGCCGGATGTCCGGGTTCCGGACAGCCGGCTCGTACGCGCACGGGAGGTGGTCGCCATGACCTCCATGGTGCCACGGCGCGACACCGGACCGGGCCGGTCGGACGCCACCTCCGCGTTCAACCGCCGCCAGAGGTCCGCTCCGGGCCCCTACGGGCAGCGACCGCCCGGACCGCCGAAGTCGTAGGGAAAGCCCCGGGTCGTGTTCACGATCTGCCGGACCGCCGCGCAGTCGTCGTTGCCCTCGGCCAGGAAGAACCCGTCGAGGTGGTCGACCAGGTCGACCCCGGGTTCGCCGATGTTGCGCAGCGCCGCGGTCCGCAGGTACATCGGCTGCACCTTCAAGACGCTCAGGTGGTCGCCGGCCAGGCCGTCGTCGTCGCCGCTGCCGCCGTCGCCGAGGTCCCACAAGACCTCGGTGGTCAGGTTCTCGCCGACGTCCTGGCCGAGCTCCCCGGTCGGGGCCGGCGCCCGGGTCACGGTGGTGTCGGCGTTGTAGCCCCAGCCGCCGCCGGAGTTCGAGTCGCCGTAGAACGGCGCGCCGAGGATCGCCATCGCCCAGTAGGTCGCGAAGCCCTCGGACCACGCCAGGTTGGGATCGGTGGGCGAACCGTCGTGGGGCCCACCTGGGCTGTCGCTGCGGCCGACGGTGTCCTCGATGAAGTGGCCGAGCTCGTGGACGATCACGGTGTCGTCGTAGCCGTCGTCGTCGCTGGCCGCGCCCAGGAGGTGGATCGTGGCGTCGCCGCTGTAGTAGGTGCCGTCGTTCGAGCCGCGCTCCCAGATCGCGGTGACCGGGACCGGCATGACGCCGAGGTCGCCCAGGGTCAGATCGGCCGAGCGCACCGCCATGTCGAAGACGTTGAAGGCCTCGGCGACGCCGGCCGCGCTCTCCGGGATCAGCAGGTCGACGTCGGCGCCGTCGTAGGTGAAGGTCTCGCCGCCGAAGCCGTGGACCATGCGGTCGCGCCGCACCACCCGGATCGGACGCTCAGGGCTCTCGTTCATCGCCGCGGCCAAGAGGTGGACCGGACCGTCGGGCTCGACCAGCGGCTCGACGAAGGCGAAGGTGTAGCGGCCCTCGTCGTCGGTGGTCGTGGTCGCCAGGACCGCGCCGTCGGCGTCGGAGATCAGGCTGACCGTGATCGCCCGGGCCGGCGTCGGCACCAGCTCGGTCGCCAGCCGGCCGTTCGAGAGCTGGGCGCGATCCTCGTAGGTGACCACGCCGGTCAGGCTGGGCGGCCCATCGGAGCCGCCGCACGCGGCCACCGCGAGGAGCGCCGCGGCGATCGTCCGGGCGCTCATCGCCGCACCTCCGCGACCCCGACGCCGTTGACCCGACGGACCGTGACCGGCGTCGGCTTGGCGACCGGGGCCGGCGCGCCCAGCCGCACGAGCTGGCTCCTGCTGCGGCCTCCGGCGCGCACGGTCACGACGACGTCGCGACCAGCGCCGGGCGCCACCGCGACCGGGACCACGAGCTGGCGCCGCGCCTGCGCCGCGGTCGCGCCGAACCGGGCGATCCGGCCGTCGACCTCGACCTCGAGGACGTCGACCGCGCGATGCGGGATGGCGTCGACCACGACCTGCCAGCCGGCGTCGCTGGGCTGCGCGAGCGCGGTGAGGCTGACCGGCGCGGACGGCTTGGGATGGCCGTGGCCAGAACGGTGACGCTCGGCGAGGGCTGGGGCCGTGAGCGCAGCGAGCGCCAGGGCGGAGGTGAAGACGAGGGCGACGGCACGCATATCCGAACAGCGTAGCCGGCCGCGACGACGGGGTCGACGTGCGCCTGCTCACAGCCCTGCGGCCGCGGCGCCTCACGCTCCGGCTCGGCGGGCCGACGCGGCGGCCGTGCTACGGTGGAGGCAATGGTGGAGCCAATGGCGCGGCGCGCGACCTCGCGAGCGACGCCACCGCGCGTCGGCGCAGGTCGGCGATGAGCGGCGCGCCCCGACGGTGCCTGCGGTGCGGCCTGCTCAACGAGAGCTACGTCGCGACCTGCGGATGTGGCTTCGCCCTCGACGGTACCGCCGGCCGGGCCCGCGACGAGCTGGGGCGCGACGCCGCGGTCAAGGGCTGGGCGACGATCCTCGGCCTCGTCATCGCGCTGGTCGCGACCGCGGCGTGGGCGGCCCTGGCCCTGCACGACGTGGCCGACCCGGGGCAGCGGCGGACCTGGGCGTCGTTTCTGGTGTTCGGCGGCATCGCCGGGATCTGGTTGTACGTCCACGTCGTCCGCGCCTTCCTGGCCTGGCGCCGGGCCCGCGCCCTCTTGGCCGCGTTGCCCGAGCTGCCGAGCGCCCGGGCGGTGCGGCGCGGCTGATCGCGGCGGCGCGCGAAGGCGCCAGGTGGACTTGTCGTCGGGCGCTGACCGTGGCGAGATGGTGGGATGCGTCTACGCACCCTCGTGATCAGCCTGTCCTTCGCGTTCACCGTCGCGGCGTGTGGCGGCAAGGCCAAGCCGGCGGCGCCGGCCGAGCCCACCCCGTCGGAGCCGGCCCCCACCGACCCGGAGCTGGTGTGCTGCACGATCGCGTCGGCCGGCGACCTGCAGAGCGGCATGGTCCCGGTCGAGGACTGCCCGGAGGAGAACCGGACGCCGGACGCCTGCGGCAACGAGTGACGGCGGCCCCAGCCCGCGCGTGACGCCTCGCGTCGGGCGCCGCGGCGCCGCGGCGGTGCGATCGGCGCTTCCGATCGCGACTCGCCCGGCGTCCAAGGGGTATGGACCTGGTGGCCGTGGCGCCCCCTTCCGAACCGAGGCCCGAGGGCGATCCGACCGTGGCCTTGGCCCGGGCCGGTGACGCCGCGGCGTTCGCGCGCCTGTACCACCAGCACGTCGATCGGGTCTACGCGCGCCTGACCCATCTGGTCGGTCCGATCAGCGAGCGTGACGACCTCTTGCAGCAGACCTTCTTGCGCGTCCACCGCGCGTTGCCGCAGTTCCGCGGCGAGGCCGACCTCGCGACGTTCATCCACCGGATCGCGGTGAACGTCGCCCTCGACCACCTGCGCGGGCAGCGACGGCGGCCCCTGGTCTTCGACGACGACGCGCTCGCGGCGATGACGTCCGGGGCCAGCGACCCGGGAGCCCGCGCCGCCGGCCGCGAGGAGCTGGCGCGGGTGTTCGCGTTGCTCGCCGAGCTGCCGCCCGAGCAGCGCGTGGCCTTCGTCTTGATCGCGATCGACGGCCTGACCGCGCGCGAGGCCGGCGAGCTCCTGGGCATCACGACCGACGCCGCCAAGCAGCGCGCGCTGACCGCGCGTCGCGCCCTGACGACCCGCCTGGCCGCCGCGACCGGGCCGCGCCCGCCGAGGACCCCATGACCGACGACGACGAGCTCGAGGGACTGCTCGCTCGCGTGCGCACCGCCCCGATCCCGCTGGCCGACGCCACCCGCGCCCAGGTGCTGGCCGCAGTCCTGGCTGACGCGCCCGGCCCGACCGCGGTCGCCCACGCCGTCCCCCTCGACGACGCGACCCCGATCCCGATCGAGCGCGCCGCGCGCCGCCGACGCGTCGCGATCGCGATCGCGGCGGCCATGGTCGCCGTCGCAGCGGCGGCCGCCGTCGCCCTGTGGCCGCGCGCCGCGACGCCATCCGAGCGCTTCGCGACCGCGGGCCGCCCGCCGCCCGCGGAGCGCCCGCTGGCCGGCGTCAGCGCCCCACCCGCTGTCGCGCCGACGCCCCCCGATCAGCCCGCGGTCGTGCGCCGGCTCCTCGCGCTGGGGTACCTCGAGCTGTTCCAGCGCGCCGATGATCGCGAGGCGACCGCGCTGGTGCGCGCGCACGCCGCGACGCTGCACCACGTGATCGGCGATCCGATGGTCGACCCTCACGCGCGCTTCCTGGCCGCCGAGCTCCTCTTCGCGCATCAGCCGGGCTTCTCGCCGAGCGCGCTTGGACCGGCCCTCGCCGACGTCTACGCCCGCGCGATCGGCCACACCCACGGCGCCCTCGCGACCGGCGGCTGGGTGGCTGGCAACGCCTGGGGCCTCCTGTACGATCTCGAGGACGTCGGCCCGAGCGGCCGCCACCTCCTGGCGCTGGGCGAGGCGGCGATCCCGGCCTTACTCGGCCTGATCGACCGAACCGAGGTGGTGCTGTACGAGGGCAGTGAAGAGGCGACGATCGGCAACGACCGGGCCTATCGGGTCAAGGACGTCGCGGCGTACTTCGTGGCCCGCTTGAGCGGGCGACCGCTGGGGTTTCATCCCGATCCGGCGGCCCGCGATCGCGCGATCGAGGTCCTCGTGGCGGCGGTCGGCGCTCGCTAGACCGAGACCGAGACCGAGGCCGAGACCGAGACCGAGACCGAGACCGAGACCGAGACCGAGACCGAGACCGAGGCCGAGGCCGAGACCGAGTCCGAGACCGAGGTCGGCCGCGGTCCGAACGCCGTGGTCAGAACGCCGAGCCCGGCTCGCGCAGGAACGCCAGCTCCTCGTCGGTCGAGGCCCGGCCGAGGATCGCGTTGCGGTGCGGATAGCGGCCGAAGCGCGCGACGATCGCAGCGTGACGTCGGGCGTAGTCGACCGCGCCGGCCAGGATCTCGACCACCGCAGGCGCGGCGCCGGCGGCGCTGGCCTCGGCGTGAAGCGCGGCGAAGGCGGTCACGCTGGCGTCTTGCACCGCGCGATCTTCGGCGTGCATGAGGGGCATCCGCAGGACGTAGCGCTCGAGCCAGCCCAGCGCGCGATCGGTGCCATCGGTCAGCGCGGCCTGGGCGATCGCCAGGGCCTGCGGATCGGACGCGAAGGCCCCCGGCGTGCCGCGGAAGGCGTTGCGCGTGAACTGATCGAGGAGCACGACCAGGGCCAGGGCGCCTCGAGGCTCGGCCGTCCACGCGGCGTGCTCGCCAGCCGCCGCCGCCGCCACGTCGTCGCCGAACTCGCGCGCGATCTGGGCGTCGAGGGCGTCGTCGCGCTGGAACCAGCGGGTCACCGTCGCCGTCAGCGGAGCGTCCGCCGGGCCGAACCAGAACGACAGGATCGCATCGCGGCGGGCGTGGTCGGAAGGAGCGAGCATCGCGGGAGCGTAGTGCATTCGGCGGCCAGCGCGGGCGCCCGGTCCCTCGGCGGCCGGCGCGCTCACGTGGCGGCGACGCTGTGCGAGGATCGACGGCGATGAAGCTCCGCCGGCACCCGCTCGCCGCAAAGACCACGCGCCGACCCAAGCGCCGGACCCGGCGTTGAGCTCACCGACCCTCGCAGCCCTGGCCCTCCTGGGCGCGCTCAACCTCGCGACCTGGGCCGCGTTCCGCGTCGACAAGGCGCGGGCGCGCCGCGGCACCTGGCGCATCCGCGAGCGCACGCTCCTGGGCCTCGCGGTGGCCGGCGGCGCGCTCGGCGCCTTGGCGGCGATGTACGGCCACCGGCGACGTCACAAGACCGCCAAGCCTCGCTTCGTGGCGGTCGTCGGCCTCGCGCTCGTCGCGCAGCTCGCCGGGGCCGCGTGGCTGTGGTCCCGCTGAGCGTCGACGCGGGCGGCTCAATCGAAGAGATCGAGCACGAAGGACAACACGCTGCTCATGCCCTCGCGCTGACGGGTCTCGTCCTCGACCTCCCGGCGCGCCGCGGCCCCTTCGGCGGCGGCGCGCAGCACTGGCGCGAGCTCGTCGGGATCGAACCAGGTGCCGTGCCGCTCGCAGCGATCGACCGGTTGCCGGGACCACCAGATCGCCGCCATCGCGTCGCCGCACCGCGGGCACGCGCGGAGCCCGTCGCTCGGGCGCGCGGCGCCACCGACCATGACCGCGGTGCTCCCCGCCTCGAGCAGGCTCTCCCGGAGCGCCGCATCGGTGACCAGGACCCCGGTGCACGCCGGGCAGCGCCACATCCCCGAGCGATAGGCGTCGAGGGTGATCGAGCACCGCGGGCAGCGCAGGAGATCGATCGGCTCCATCGCGTCGGGCGTAGCACAGCCAGCGCGCGCGCTCGACCGGGCCGAGGAACGCAACGACGCTTGCGGTTCTGCGGCACCGAGATCGGCTGCGACGGATCGCCGCAGGCCTCTGCGATTCACCGCGGACGGGTGCTTCGCCGAGCGCCGGCCGCTCACGACGCCGCTGTCGGCGCGCCGACCGCGCCTCCACTCACCGCCAACCGGCGAGCGGTGCGATGCGGCGGCGCTACCGGCTTCAGGCCAGGTCAGGCATCCCCTCGCGCGCGTCCCGACGAGCTGCGTACCGTCGCGCCATGTCGATCCACTCCCTGTCCGCTGCGGCGCTCCTCGGCGCTGCGCTCCTCGCCTCCTCCTGCGTCGAGGCCGACGACCCGACCCTCGCCGAGACCGACCAGCCGGTCGTCGGCGCGTCGTGCCCCTTCGGCGACGGCTTCGTCCTGGCCAGCGGGGCCTCGAAGACGATCTATCCGGTCTGGTGCCCGTCGGACTGCTACGACTTCCCCAACGGCGGCCTCGACTACACTCTGTTCTGCTTGAACGGCGTCCTCGGGGAGTGGGATCCGGCGCTGACCGGCGGCAACGTTGGCCCGGCGATCAACGGCCTCATCTACAACGGTTACAGCCGGTGCACCGCGCGCCCGAACGGACGTTGGGGACAGAGCGCGGATCGCAAGACCTGCGTACGCCGCTGAGCCCGAGCCCCACGCCCACCTGGGTCGCGCTGGCAGTTCGGCATGGTCCGCGGCGCTCCCAATAGCGCCGGTGAGCGACGACCGCACCGGTGCGCCGCGATGCTCGCCGCGCCTCAGTCGCAACCCGACGACGGCCGCAGCGCGTCCTCGGCCATCCATCCGAAGCGACGCACGCCGTCGGCGGCGCGCACGTAGCCGTAGAGGAAGCGCACGCTGCCGCGACGGACGGTGTATCGACCGTCGGCGCCAGCGACGTACGTCGGGATCGAGATCGACGGTCGGCCCGTCGAGGTCGGCACCTCGACGCGCTGGAAGCGCGTGCCCGCCGGGAAATGATCGGTGGTCGCGCCGCCGAGCCCGAAGCCGGGCACGCTGAACACCAGGTTGGCGGACCGCCGACCGTTTCGGCGCGGCAACGGCAGATAGTCGCCGACGCGCTCGTGGCTGTCGCGGCTGTCGTAGACGACCTTGCGCAGCTCGATCGCGGGGTCGTGTCCATCGCGGATCTGGTAGCAGGCCATCCGGCCGCGACCCGGATCCCGGGCGTTGACCTCGCCCATCCGCGCGCGGAACGACGCCTCGCCCTTGATGCGGCCGATCGGATACCAGCCGGCGCTGCCGTTGGACGTCGACAGCGCCAGCGCGTGGGCCTCACCGGCGAGGAAGCGCGTCTGGCCGTAGTTGAAGATCAGCCGGGTGCCGGTCTGGGTCGCCAGCGCCCCGCCATCGCCGTCGCGGACTTGCCCGCCCGGCTCGATCCCCCAAGACTCCTCGCCGCTGGCGGTCATCACCCGGTTGCCCCCGGTCGCGCGGAACTTGCAGTTGTAGGGGCTGCCGGTGCAGGCGGCGCCGTTGACGCCAGCGGTCAGCGCGAGTGGATCGGCCTCCTCGACGGTCGGGTCGAGGAGATCGTCGGGGTCGTCGACCTCACCGACGTCACAGGCGGCGGTCGCAAGGATCAGGAGCCAGCACGAACCGATGGAGCGAGACGACAACATGGCGCTCGCCGACAGCAACCGGCGTGCCGATCGCTACTGGCCAGGATTCAATAGAGGCTGGACACCGGCTGCCCACGGCCGTGTGCGCTCGCGACATCTCCGACGGTGACTTCGGCCCCAGGGCGAGCGCAGGCCACGCCTCCAAACTATTGACCGCCGGTCAATTCTCGGCTCTCATCACCTGGCCCACAGCTTGCTGACGGCCGCGGGACCATGCGCCACCGCGCCTCCGCACCCTGGGCCACGGAGCCCGCCACCTCCCCGTCCGCGAGCGACTCGAACCGGACGGTCGGCGCGCGCCCGTGGCGCGCCGGCGTCCAGCGCCGGACCTCCTCCGAGGCCCCCGAGGCGACCGCGGCCGCGGCGGCACCGAGCCGCTCCGACCTCGGCGCCGTCGACGACCCGTTCGCGCTGCACCTGACCGCGGAGGAACGCCGCCGCGAGGCCTCCCTCGACGAACCGCCCGCGGAGGACCTCGGCCCGGCCGACGACGACCACGGCGACCACGGCGACCACGGCGACCACGGCGATGACGACGGTCACGACGCAGCGCCGCCTGATCGACCGGAGGCCGACGCGGCCGAGCTCGGCGCCGACCTCGGGGCGGAGCCCGACCGGCCCGACGGCGCCCCCGCCACCGTGGCGTCGACCGCCCTTCCGGGTGCGCCGGCCGACGCCTCCGGCGACGATCGGTCATCGTCCCCTGCCACGACCGCAGCGCCGGTCACCACGACCGCGGCGCGCGTGGTTCAGCGCAAACCCGGTCGACGCTACAGCCCCGGCGATCGCTACAACCGCGACGTCGTCCACTCGCAGCCCAAGCGCGACGCCCAGCAGGTCAATCGCCCCGGGGTTCGCGTCGGTGGACGCGATCTGTGGAAGGTCGTCGGCGGCACCGCGCTGCGCTACCGGATCACCAGCGGACGGCGCACCGAGGTCTTCGATCAGGTGACCAACCAGATGCGGATCTGCCTGAACGTCGGCTACCGCAACCTGCTGATCGACGGGGCCGCGACGCCGTGCGTGTTCGTCTGGGCCGACGGCCGCGGCAGCGCGTGGCTGCCGGTGCGGTCCCTCGAGGGTGGCGACGCCCGCGCGCTGCGCACGGCCGTGCGCAAGCAGGCGTCGTGGACCCCGGCCCAGGTCCCGTCCGGCGCGCGCTTCGAGCGCTACCGGTTCGGCGACGGTGGGCGCGCCCAGCCGACTGCCCACGAGGACGGTCGCCACGCGTACATCAACCACGCGCAGAAGGGCGACGCCAACAAGCTCGAGCACTACCTCGAGCGCACCACCGCCGACGGCCGCGGCGGTCAGCACTCGTACTTCACCGTCAGCATGAACCTACCGCAGGCTGACGCCCCGCCGGTCGCCTTCGAGACCGCGGTGCCCGGCGAGGCGTTCTTCGTCCCCAAGGGCGCGAGCTTCCGCCGCCGGGTCGGCGTCTTCGAGCACGCCGCGATGGACCCCGGGCACCATGAGGTCTGGGTCTACGGCTACCTCGGCAAGGACGGCGCCGGCGGCAAGCGCGTCCCCGACGCCGCCCGCCGCGGCTGGGTGCCCCTGCGAGTCCTGGTCCGGAGCTGACCGCGCGGGGGCGCGGTCCGGCGCGCTGTGTCCGCGGGCTCTTACCGGCCGCAGCTCTCGCGGTCACTGGAGACGATGGCGTCGTAGTCGGTCTGGCTCAGGTAGTGCGGCGCGTAGGTCACGCCGCGCGACCCGAGCTGTGACGAGAAGCTCCGCAGGTGATTGCGCGATCCACACGCCAGCGCCTCGTAGGTCGCGAGCACCCCGGCGTCGGTGGTCCGGGCCGCCATCAGGTTCAGATCGCGTAGGTCGAGATCCTCGATCGTGGCGCCGACCTCGAGCGACGCGACCTCGGTCCGCCGGCCGGTGGCCACCAGCTCGACGTACAGGCCGGCGAGCTGCGGGTTCACGAACACGCCGACGGTGTCGTCGACGACCGGGTCAGGGAGGTCGAGCGCGACGAGCAGGTCGAGGACCCGGTCGGTGTGGGTCTGTTCGGACTCGGCGATGTTCTGGTGCGGCGCGAGTTGCCACGCGTCGTACAGCGTGAGGTAGACGTCCCGCGCCAGCTTCTCTTCCTCGCGCAAGAACTGGAGGTCGGCGGCGAGCTCGGGCGTCGCGGGTCCGGTCGGACCAGGCAACCCGCCGTCGCCAGCCCCGCAGGCCGCCAGCGTCGCACCGATGAGGATCGAACCCAGGAGCTTTCCGGTCATGATTGCCTCCGCTCGTGGGAGCCAGGTCGCGCGCGAGAGGGTTCGCGCGATCGTGCCGGCGGACGATCTTCGGGCGCGGACGTGGCCGGACCGCGCCAGCTACGATCGTCGGCTCGGCCCGGAGATGGGTCCCTGGCGCGCCCGACCGCTTGCGAAGATCCCTGGCGCGATGGGGCTCAACGGCCGCCGGTTGCGGCCGATTCCGGAAGGACCATGGCTGACATCCGGGTGATGATCGTCGACGACTCCGCGATGATGCGCATGCTCCTCCAGAGCATCGTCTGCAAGATCCCTGGCGCCCGAGTGGTGGCGCTGTGCGAGAACGGCATGGTCGCGTTGCAGCAGCTCGCGGCCGCCCAGCCGACCCTGGTCGTGTCCGACATCGAGATGCCGGTGATGGATGGCCTGACCTTCCTCAAGCAGGCGCGGCAACGCACGCGGGTTCCGATCGTGATCCTGTCGTCGGTCGCCAACCCCGGCAACCCCAACGTCGACAAGGCCCGGGCGCTCGGCGCCACGGCGGTGCTGACCAAGCCGTCCGGCTCGGTCTCGTTTGACCTCGAGGACAAGCTCGGCGGCCACCTGCAGCGCATCATCAAGGGCCTGGGCGCCGCCGCCTGAATTTCAGCACCGAACCTGCGGTGCTCGAACCGGCTGCCTGACGGGCCGCGCCGGTCGCCGAATGGCCCGTGACGGGCCGGGTCGGTCGCCGACGGCCCGTCGGACAAGCCAGCTGGGTGGCTAAGGGCCCGCGAAAGAACAACTCAGCCGATCTCGCGGCCGATCCATCCCGGCTGGCGGCGTTGCTCGTCGGTTTCACACCGAGAGTGTGCGCCGCTCCTCGCGCCTTGCCATCCGGGCGCCTCGACCGCGATCTTCGACCGACTTGTTCATTCGCGGGCCCTAACAAGCCGACCACCGACCGACTAGCGGACTGGCTCGCCGAGGGGAGAACCGGCTTGCCGGCCGCGGAGGGAGGAGGCCGAGGCCGAGACCGAGGCCGAGACCGAGGCCGAGACCGAGGCCGAGACCGAGGCCGCGACCGAGGCCGAGACCGAGGCCGAGACCGAGACCGAGGCCGAGACCGAGGCCGAGACCGAGACCGAGGCCGCGACCGAGGCGCGGGCCGACTGGCTCGCAGACGGGGGCCGCCGGGGCGATCGGCTCGCCGACGGGCGAATCAGCTCGTGGGCGATCGCGGAGCCCGACGCTCGCGGTCGGGCGCGGAGCAGCCCGCGGCGCTCACGCCGCGCGGCGGTAGAGGTTGGTCAAGCGCCCGGCCACCTGGCCCAGCGGCACGACCTCGACCGCCGCGCCGCGCTTGACCGCCTCGCCGGGCATCCCCCACACCACGGACGTCTCGCGATCCTGAGCGATCGTGATCGCGGACGCCTCACGCATCGCGCCCAGGCCGCGGGCACCGTCGGCGCCCATGCCCGTCAAGAGCACGCCCACCGCGTTCTTGCCGGCCTGCTGCGCCACCGACTCGAACAGCACGTCGACGCTCGGCCGGTGGCCGCTGACCGGCGCCTCGTCGCTCAACCGACACTGCCAGCGCGCGCCGGAGCGCACGATCCGCAGGTGGCGATCCCCGGGCGCCACGTAGGCGTGGCCCACCAGGATCGCGTCGCCATCGCGGGCCTCGCGCACCGACAGCGCGCTGTCGCGATCGAGGCGCTCGGCGAATCGGCGGCTGAACTCCGGCGGGATGTGCTGCACGATCACCACGCCGGGCGAGTCGGGCGGCATGCCGCGCAGCACCTCGGCGATCGCCTCGGTGCCGCCAGTCGACGCGCCGATCGCGATGAGCTGATCGGTCATGCGCACCGCGTCGAGCGAGCGCACCACCGGCACCGCCTGGCGCGGCCGCGGGGTGCGCGGCTTGCTGCTGGCCGCCGCCTTGACCTTGCCGACGATGTCGCGCGCGACCGCGGACAGGCCGTGCGCCAGATCCAGCTTCGGCTTGGTCACGAAGTCGAAGGCCCCGAGCTCGAGCGCCGCCAGGGTCACCTCGGCGCTCTGCTCGGTCAGCGACGACACCATGACGACCGGCATCGGCCGCAGCCGCATCAGGTTGCGCAGGAAGGTGAGACCGTCCATGCGCGGCATCTCGACGTCGAGGGTGAGGACATCGGGCGCGAGCTGCTTGATCAGATCGCGCGCGACGAACGGGTCGCCGGCGGTGCCGACCACCTCGATGCCAGGGTCGGTCGTCAGGACCTCGGTGAGGAGCTTGCGCATCAACGCCGAGTCATCGACGACGAGGGTCCGGATTCGCCGGGTCATGGGATGGGTCCTTCTGGGTCCACGGTCATCGGCAAGCGCTGGATCAGCGTGTGCCCCGTCCGTGGGTGATAGCGAAGCCGCCGGGCTACCGGCCCGCCGACGTCCTCGGCGACCACCGTCAGCCCGAGCTGGAAGAGGTAGGCCCGCACGGCGGCGACGTTGAGCGCGCCGATGTCGCTCGTGGCGACGATCACCCGACCGCCGCCGAAAAGCTTGACCTCGAGGTCGTCCCGGTGACCGCCGTACGCCAGCACCTCCTCCACCATGGCGCCGACCAGGCGGGGCACGAACCCGACGGTCTCGGGCAAGAGCATGTGGCACATGCCGCCGACGCCGGTGGCGCGATCGCGCACGCAGGTGGCGACGCACGACCCGAGCACGGTCGCCAGGTGCTCGTCGCCGTCGGTGACGTAGAGCTCGCCGACCATCACCGGCACGGTCCACGCCTGGTGGCGGTGATCCCAGAACCCGGGGACGGCGGCGGCGGCGTTCACGGCACCCGGCGGCGGTAGATCGTCTTGCCGGTCGGTACCAGGCCCGGCAGGTCGCCGAGCAGGGACTCGGAGTGCCCCAGCACCAGGTGGCCGCCGGGGACCAGGGCCTCGGCGAAGCGCGCGACCAGGCGCCGCTTGTCCTCGGGCGTGAAGTAGATGATCACGTTGCGGCACATGATCAGGTCGAAGCGCTGGCGCATCGGCCAGGTCTCGAACAGGTTTAGGCGACGGAAGCGGACGCGCTCGCGCAGGCGCGGCGCGATCCGCCAGTGGTCGGTGTCGTCGCCCGTGCCGCGCACGAAGTACTGGCTGCGGCGGGCGGCGCTCACCGGTCGCACCCGCTCGTCAGGGTAGATCCCGGCGTCGGCGGCCGCCAGCACGTCGGCGTCGATGTCGGTGGCCAGCACCTTGACGTCCCATCGCGCCGGCAGCCGGGCCTCGTCGAGCACCATCGCCAAGGACCAGGGCTCCTCGCCCGTCGAGCACCCGGCCGACCACACCCGCAAGCGGGTGCGCTCTGGCTCGCGTTGCAGCGCGGGCACGAGCGTGGTCGACATCCAGTCGAAGTGGTGCGGCTCGCGGAAGAACGCGGTGACGTTGGTGGTGATCGCGCTGACCAGCTCGCCGTGCTCAGCGCTGTGCGGATCGTCGAGGTGGCGCAGGTAGTCCCGGAAGCTGTCCAGCCCGAGGACCCGGAGCCGCCGCATCAGCCGGGTCTGGCATAGCTGACGCTTGCCCGGGCCGAGCGCGATGCCGGTGCGCGCGTGCACCAGCGCGCGGAGGCGGGCGAAGGTGCCATCGTCCAGGAGCGGTGCGCTGCTCGCCGACATGGCCTAGAACTCGTCCCAGTCTTGGCTGTCGCGGGCCGCGGCAGCGCGACGGGCGGGCGCGGTGGGCCTCGACGCCGACGAGTCGGGACGTCGGCGCGGCCCCGGCTTGGCCCCGGGCTTGGCCCCGGGCTTGCCGCCGGAGGTCGACGCGGCCGCCACCGGCGCGGCGGCGCGGGCGGCGCCGGTCTTGAAGAACCCCATGAGGTCGTTCAGGGCCAGCGCCTGATCGGTCAGCGAGGCCGCGGCCGCGGTGGCCTCCTCGACCAGCGCTGCGTTCTCCTGGGTGCCGCGGTCCATCTGCGTGACGGCGGTGTTGATCTGCTCGATGCCGGTGGCCTGCTCGTCGCTGGCGACCGTGATCTCGGCGATGATGTCGGAGACCTTCTTCACGGAGGTGACGATCTCGCGCAAGGTCTCGCCCGACTGGTGCACCAGCTTGGCGCCCTGGCCGACCTTGTCGGCGCTGTCCTGGATGAGGCCCTTGATCTCGCGCGCCGCCGCCGCGCTGCGCTGCGCCAGGTTGCGTACCTCGGCCGCGACCACCGCGAACCCGCGCCCCTGATCGCCAGCGCGCGCGGCCTCGACCGCGGCGTTGAGCGCCAGCATGTTGGTCTGGAACGCGATCTGCTCGATCACCCCGATGATGTCCGCCACCTTGGCCGAGCTGTCGGTGATCGCGGCCATCGCGCCGACCGCCGCCTCGAGCACGCGCCCGCCCTTGTCGGCGACGTCGCGCGCCCCGGCCGCGAGCTGGTTGGCCTGATTGGCGTTGTTGGCGTTCTGCTTCACCGTCGCGGTCATCTCCTCGAGGCTCGACGCCGTCTGCTCGAGCGCCGCGCTCTGCTCCTGCGTGCGGGTGTTGAGGTTGTCGTTGCCCTCAGCGATCTGCTGCGACGCCGCGCTGATCGCGCCGGACCCGTCGAGGATCCGGCCCACCATCTCGCGCAGCGACGCCATCGACTGGTTGACCGCGTCGCGGACCTCGGCGAACTCGCCCTGGTAGTCGCCGGCCATCGACGCCGTGAGGTCGCCGGCGGCCTGCGCGGCCACCACGCGCTTGATCTCGCGCAGCGGCGCGGCGATGCCATCCATGAGCTGGTTGATGCCGTTGGTCATCGCCAGCGTCGCGCCGTGCTGGCCGGTGGCGTCGAGGCGACGGTCGAGATGGCCGGCCGCGGCCGCCAGGATCAGGTCGGCCAGGGCGAGCTGGCTGCGCTTCTGGGCGGTGATGTTGGTGGCGTACTTGACGACCTTGGTCACCTTGCCGGCGGCGTCGAGGATCGGGTTGTAGGTCGCCTGCAGCCACAGCTCGGCGCCGTTGCGCCCGACGCGCTGGTAGTCGCCGGCGTCGAAGGTGCCGCCGCGCAGCCGCTCCCAGAACGCGGTGTACTCGGGCGACCGCGCGTACGTCGGGTCCACGAAGATGGCGTGGTGCTTGCCGATCACCTCCTCGGCGCGGTAGCCGACCGCCTGCAGGAAGTTCTCGTTGACCCACTGCACCGTGCCGTCGGGCGCGAAGTGGACCACCGCCTGCGACTTGCCGATCGCCTGCACCTGCCCCATGTAGTCGGCGTTCTCGGCCTCGCGGGCGCGGAGCTCGGTGACGTCGAGCCACTCCAGGCTGGCGCCGACCACGTGACCGGCGGGGTCACGCACGGCCGCCATCGTCAGCCGGAACGACATGGGCCCGACCTGGATGACCGCCTGGTGGGGCAGCCGCTCGGGGTTGGCCAGCAAGCCGCGCTGGTGCGCCGGGCGCTTGTGGAACACGTCGATGCAGGTGCCGATCAGCCGCTCGGGGTCGAACCCCGGGAACTGCGCCCGGAAGACCGCGGTGTGCTTGCGCATGAGCTGCTGGGCCGCCAGGTTCATGAACGTGATGCGCAGCTCGTCGTCCACGCACATCACCGCGCTGGTGATGCCCTCGACCGCGGCGCGCGCGAAGGCATCGAGCCCGAGCGCCGGTCCGCGCCGACCGCGCTTCGCCGCCGGCGGCGGGGCCGGGTCACGGCGCGTCAGCTTGGGCGCCGCCACCGGGCGTCGGCCGCCCGCAGGGGGCGACGGCGCCAGGGTCAGGCGATCGCGGCGGGGCGCGGATCGCGCGGAGGACGGCGAGGGCTTCTGGGGCTTGCGGGGCATGGGAACCTCGAGAGGTCGGCTGGCTGTGTTGTGACGTGAGGTGATGGGACGCTTGGTTCAGAACTCGTCCCAGTTCTGGTTGTCGCGCACCGTGGGGACGCGACGGGTGGGCGGGGGCGACGCCGCTGGCGCGGCGGGACGCCGGCTCGGCCCGGGCTTGGCGCTGGGCTTGGCTCCGGGGGGCGCCGCGGCCGCCGCCGGCGCGGCGGGGCGGGCGGCGCGGGCGGCGCCGGTCTTGAAGAACCCCATGAGGTCGTTCAGGGCCAGCGCCTGATCGGTCAGGGAGGTGGCGGCCGCGGTGGCCTCCTCGACCAGCGCCGCGTTCTCCTGGGTGCCGCGGTCCATCTGGGTGACGGCGGTGTTGATCTGCTCGATGCCGGTGGCCTGCTCGTCGCTGGCGACCGTGATCTCGGCGATGATGTCGGAGACCTTCTTCACCGAGGTGACGATCTCGCGCAAGGTCTCGCCCGACTGGTGCACCAGCTTGGCGCCCTGGCCGACCTTGTCGGCGCTGTCCTGGATGAGCGACTTGATCTCGCGCGCCGCCGCCGCGCTGCGCTGGGCCAGGTTGCGCACCTCGGCCGCGACCACCGCGAACCCGCGCCCCTGATCCCCGGCCCGCGCCGCCTCGACCGCAGCGTTGAGCGCCAGCATGTTGGTCTGGAACGCGATCTGCTCGATCACCCCGATGATGTCGGCGACCTTGGCCGAGCTGTCGGTGATCGCGGCCATCGCGCCGACCGCCGCCTCGACCACGCGCCCGCCCTTGTCGGCGACGTCGCGCGCGCCGGCCGCGAGCTGGTTGGCCTGATTGGCGTTGTTGGCGTTCTGCTTCACCGTCGCGGTCATCTCCTCGAGGCTCGACGCCGTCTCCTCGAGGGCCGCGCTCTGCTCCTGCGTGCGGGTGTTGAGGTTGTCGTTGCCCTCGGCGATCTGCTGCGACGCCGCGCTGATCGCCCCGGCGCCATCGAGGATCCGGCCCACCATCTCGCGCAGCGACGCCATCGACTGGTTGACCGCGTCGCGGACCTCGGCGAACTCGCCCTGGTAGTCGCCGGCCATCGACGCCGTGAGGTCGCCGGCGGCCAGCGCCGTCACCACCCGCTTGATCTCGCGCAGCGGCGTGGCGACGCCGTCCATCAGCCGGTTGACGCCCTGCACGGTCGCCAGCGTCGCGCCGACATAGCCGGTGGCGTCGATCCGCTGGTCGAGCTTGCCGCCCGACGCCGCCGTGATCAGGCGCGCCAGGTCCTGCTGCCCGCGCTTCTCGAGCGTGATGTCGGTGGCGTACTTCACCACCTTGAACGGCCGGCCGTTGAGATCGAGGATCGGATTGTACGAGGCCTGCAGCCACAGCTCGGCGCCGTTGCGCCCTACGCGCTGATACTCGCCAGCGTCGAAGCGGCCGCTGCGCAGCCGCTCCCAGAACTGGCGGTAGGCGTCACTGGCCGCGTAGTCCGGACTGACGAACATCGAGTGGTGCTTCCCGACCACCTCTTCGGCGCGGTAGCCGACGGTGCGCAGGAAGTTGTCGTTGGCCTGCAAGATCTTGCCATCGAGGTCGAACTCGATGACCGCCTGCGACTTGCCGATGGCCGCGATCTGACCGCCGGAGTCGGCCGCCGCCAGCTTGGCCGCGGTGACGTCGGTCGCGAACTTCACGACCTTGGCCGGTCGCCCGTTGAGGTCGAGGATCGGGTTGTACGAGGCCTGGATCCACACCTCCTTGCCGCCGCGCCCGATCCGCTTGTACTCGCCGGCGTCGAACTTGCCGTCACCCAGGTTGCGCCAGAACTGCCGGTAGGCGTCGCTCGCCGCGTAGGCCGGGTCGACGAACATCGAGTGGTGCCTGCCGACGATCTCGTCGAGCCGGTAGCCCAGGGTCTGGAGGAAGTTGTCGTTGGCCCACTGCACCTTGCCGTCGAGGTCGAAGTGGATCACCGCCTGCGACTTGCCGATGGCCGCGATCTGACCGCCGGAGTCGGCCGCCGCCAGCTTGCTCGCGGTGACGTCGGTCGCGAACTTCACGACCTTGACCGGCCGGCCGTCGAGATCGAAGATCGGGTTGTACGAGGCCTGGATCCACACCTCCTTGCCGCCGCGCCCGATCCGCTTGTACTCGCCGGCGTCGAACTTGCCCTCGCCCAGGTTGCGCCAGAACTGCCGGTAGGCGTCGCTGGCCGCGTAGACCGGGTCGACGAACATCGCGTGGGGCTTGCCGACGATCTCGTCGAGCTGGTAGCCGAGGGTCTTGAGGAAGTTGTCGTTGGCCCACTGCACCTTGCCGTCGAGGTCGAAGTGGATCACCGCCTGCGACTTGCCGATCGCCGCGATCTGGCCGCCGGCGTCGGCCGCCGCCAGCTTGGCCGCGGTGATGTCGGTCGCGAACTTCACGACCTTGAGCGGTCGCCCCTCGAGGTCGAGGATCGGATTGTACGAGGCCTGGATCCACACCTCCTTGCCGCCGCGCCCGATCCGCTTGTACTCCCCGGCGTCGAACTTGCCCTCGCTCAGGTTGCGCCAGAACTGCCGGTAGGCGTCGCTCGTCGCGTAGGCCGGGTCGACGAACATCGCGTGGTGCTTGCCGACGATCTCCTCGAGCTGGTAGCCGAGGGTCTTCAGGAAGTTGTCGTTGGCCCACTGCACCTTGCCGTCGAGGTCGAAGTGGATCACCGCCTGCGACTTGCCGATCGCCGTGATCTGAGCGGCGCTCACCACCGCCTCGGTCTCCCGGGCGCGCGCTTCGCTGACGTCTTGCCACTCGAGGGTCCCGCCCAGGGGCTGGCCGTCGGGCGCGGTGGTCGGCGTCACCGTCACGCGGAACCACTGGGTCCCGATGGCGAGGGTCGCCTGCGCCGCCCGCGCCGGGTCGGCCGCGATGGCGGCGGCCAGCTCGGGATGGCGATACACCGCGTCGGTCGAGGTGCCGACCGGCGCCTCGGGATCGAGGCCGGCGAACGCGGCGCGCAACGCGGCGGCGTGGCGGCGGAGGGTCGCCGTCATGGCCCGGTTGCACGAGGTGATCCGGCGATCGCGGTCGACGCACATCACCGAGGCGGCGAGGCCGTCGAGCGCAGCGCGGGTCGGATCGACGACTGGCGCCGCCGCGGGGCGGACGGCGCGGCGGGGCGCCACCACGCTCTTGGTGCGCGGCGACGGGGGGGCGAGGGTCACGCGGCGGCGAGGGGTCCGGGTTGGCATGAAGCAGGCTCCGTCACGGCGCGGCGATGGCCGCGTCCAGGGTGTCGTGGTTGTCGTTCGAGACGGCGGCGGGGAAGACGCCGTCGACGTCGAGGATGGTGATGAGCTTCTCGTCGACGATGGCGATGCCGCGCGCGAAGGCGGCGAAGCCGGCTGCCTCGACGACGTCGGGCGGCGGCTTGATGTGCGCGGCGTCGACCGTGGTGACGTCCGACATGGCGTCGACGACGATGCCGCGCACGGTCGAGCGACCGTCCTGCTCGATGCGCAAGACGACGATCGCGGTGGTCGGCGTGGCCTCCTGCGGCGACATGCCGAGGCGCTCGCGCAGGTCGGCGATCGGCACGATGTCGCCGCGGATGTTGATGACGCCCTTCACGAAGGTCGGGGTCCGGGGCATCGGCATCGGCGCGGACCACCCGCGGATCTCCTGGACCCGCAGGATGTCGACGCCGTACTCGGCGCCCGATACGAAGAACGTCAAGAGCTGTGATTGGTCAGCGATCGTCATGGCACCCTAGGCCGCAGCGGCGGCGATGAGCGATGGCGCACGAGCGGCTTGGACCAGCGCCACTACGTCGAGGATGAAGGCGACCTGGCCGTCGCCGAGGATGGTGGCGCCGGCCAGGCCGGGCACCCGGTGGTAGTTGGCCTCCAGGCTCTTGACCACCACTTGCTGTTGCGCGAGCACCTCGTCGACCAAGAGGCCAACCTGGGTGCCGTCGACGGTGACGACCACCATGATCTGCCGCTGCCCGGTGTGGCGCGGCAGGTCGAGCAGCGCCGCGAGGTCCAGCATGGGCACGAGCTGATCGCGCAGGCGGTAGACGTCGAGCGTGCCGCCCAGCCGGGAGGTGCGGGACGGCTCGAGCTCGACCGACTCGGTGATCGACAAGAGCGGGATGACCACCTGGTGCTCGCCGAGGCGCACGAGCTGGCCGTCGATGATGGCCAGGGTGAGCGGCAACCGCAGCGTGATGCGCGTGCCCAGCCCGGGGCGCGAGTCGAGCGCGATGTCGCCGCCGAGCTCCTTCACGTGGCGCCGCACGACGTCCATGCCGACGCCGCGCCCGGACAGGTCCGAGACCTCCTTGGCGGTGGAGAACCCGGGCAGGAAGACGAGCTGGTACGCGGCGCGGTCATCGAGCACGGCGTCGGCGCTGATCAGGCCCTTGGCCCGGGCGGTGGCGACGATGCGCGCGGCATCGAGGCCGCGGCCGTCATCGGCGATCTCGACGACGACGTCGCCGCCGCGGTGCTCGGCGTGCAGTCGGATGGTGCCGGCGGCCGCCTTGCCAGCGGCCACGCGGTCGGTCGTGGGCTCGATGCCGTGATCGATCGCGTTGCGGACCAGGTGCACCAGCGGGTCGCTCAGCTTCTCCAGCACCGCCTTGTCGAGCTCGGTGTTCTGGCCCGTGATCTCGAGCGCGATCTCCTTGCCCAGGCGCTCGCCCAGCTCGCGCACCAGGCGCGGGAACCGGTTGAAGACCGTGCCCACGGACATGCTGCGCAAGCGCATGACGCTGTCCTGCAGCGATCGCGTGTTGCGCGCGAGCTGGCCCAGGCCCTCGCGGATCCGCGCCAGCCGGCGCGCGTCGAGCGGGCCCTCGCTGTCGAGCTCGCCCAGCATCGACTGGGTGATGACCAGCTCACCGACCATGTTGATGAGCGCGTCGATCTTGTCGATGCTGACGCGGATCGAGCCGCCGGCCGGCGTGGCCTCGCGGGCGTCGCGGGGCGCGGCGGGCGCCGCCTCGGCGACCGGGGCCGGCGGGGGCGCTACCGGATCCGGCTCGGGCTGAGCCTCGGCGGCGATCGGCGCGACCGTCACGTCGCAGGTGTCGTCGATCCAACGGACCACCGAGTCGAGCTCGGCCTGGGTGGCGCTGGTCGAGAGCATGAGGTCCCACCGCAGGTAGCTGCGGGTGGGGTCGAGGTCCGCGAGCAGGGGCACCGCGTCGACCTCGGCGTTCACGAACGCCGGGCCGAACTCGGACAGGCGGTCGAACACCGGGAGCAGGTCGAGCTTGGCGCGCAGCGCGTCGGGCCGGGGCGCGATGCCGATCGACCACAGCGTGATCTCGGGCCGCGCCGCGGCGGTGGTCGGTGCCGCACCCACCAGCCGCTCGACCTCGGCGACGGCCCGCTCGCACGCCTCGCCGCTGGTCGGTCGGCCGGCCTGGCGCGCCGCCAGCGCGCTGCGGAGCACGTCGACGGCTCGCAGGAGCCCGGCCGACATCTCGGCGGTGGCCCGGGTGCCGCGCCGCAGCCGGTCGAACACGCTCTCGATCGCGTGTGCCAGCGGCCCGACCTCAGCGATCCCGACCACACCGGCGCCGCCCTTGATCGAGTGGATGGCGCGGAACAGGTCGTCGATCAGATCGCGACCGGCGTCGCTATCGAGGTGCACCAGGCCGCTCTCGAGGCGCTCGAGGCCCTCGAAGCTCTCCTCGAAGAAAGTGGCCATGAGCGAGGCCTGCAGCGCGTCGGGGTTCATGGGGCCTCCGGCAGCCCGAGCACGTGGCCCAGGCCGAGCGTGTTCGCCGCGACGTGCAACGCGCGCGACGCGCCGCGCCACGCCAGCGGGCGCTGGTGATGGGCGGCGGTGCGCACCAGCGCGCACAGGAGCTGGAGACCGGCGAGGTCGACCTGCTCCACCGCGCCGAGATCTACGACCAGCGCCGCGTCGGCGCGCGCGGTCAGGGCGGCGTGCGCCGCGGCGACGGTCTCCACGTCGAGGGTGGCAGGCAGGCGCACCGCGTCGGGCTCGATAGGATCCACGGAAGCTCGTATCGGCCCGAAGCGCCGGTCGTGTAGCCCTCGGCCCCTCGATCGCGCGCTTTCTTCGGAGGCGATCGGGAGTGGCGGCGGGCCGGTCAGGGCCGCGGGGCTTCACCGTCGACCGACCCGGCCGACCTACTCGACGTGGCCCATCGCGCTGGATCTTGGCGGCTGCCGTTCCTGGTGTTCGCATCGGTGCTGTCCGGCACCGTGCTCATCCCGGCCCTGCGTCCGCTGTGCACCGACCTGTTCCCCGGCAAGCCGGGGGCCGCCCACGGCTTCGTCGCCGCCGCCGCGCTCGGCGCGGTGATCGGTGGCCCGCTCCTCGCGATCGTCGCCGATCGTCGGCGGGCCGGGCGCGCCCTCGCCGCGTGGGCCTCGGCCCTCGACGGCGCCCTCTTGCTGGCGACGCTGGTCGCACCGGCCTACGGGCTGATCCTCCTCCTGCGGGTCGTCCAGGGTGGCGCCTCGGCTGGGGCGCTGGCGATCCTGATGGGCGCCGGCGCCCGCGGCGACCGCCCGGGTCGCGGCGGCATGCTGGGCGCGGCGGTGATCGCCGCGGTGGCAGCCGGCAGCCCGGTGGGGGTCGCGCTGCTCGCGATCGATCCGCGCGCGGTGCTCCTGGTCGCCGGGCTGCTGCAGCTCGCGGTCGCGGCCGAGGTTTCGGTGGGCGGCCTCGCGATCGAGGTGGCGGCGCCGCCGCGGTCGCCCCTCGCCGGCCTCGGCCGGCCGTCGGCCTGGGTGTTCGCCGAGCGGTTCGCGGTCGGCGGGTTCGTCGTCACCTTCGCGATCTGGTGTCACCAGCGGTTGGGCCTGTCCGACACCGTCGTCGGCGCCCTGGTCACCTGCTTCGTCGTCTCCTTCGCGCTGTCGACGTACCCGCTGGGCAAGCTCGCCGAGCGCTACTCGCCCGGCCGGATCGCGGCCCATGGCCTCTATCTATTCGGGGTGGCCTTCGCGCTCCTGCCGGTGACCCCGGCGGTGTGGCTGCCGGTGGTCCTGGTGACCGCCGGCCTGGCCTCGGGCGCGGTCTACGGCAGCGCGCTGGCGGTCGCCGCGGGCGCCGCGCCGGGAGCGCGAGCTGCGGCCATGGGGGTCGTCCATGGCGCCGGCAGCCTCGGCATGCTGCTCGGCACCGCTGGCGGCGGCGTCGTCAGCGCCCTGGTCCATCGCCACGATCCCGACGCCTCGCCAGCGCCGGTGGTCTTCGGATTGGTCGCCGTCGTCCAGCTCGCGGTCGCGCTGGCGACCCGACCGGGGCGCATGGCGTCAGCGTCTCTCGCTCGTTGTCCCGCCCTCGAGGTCCCCTATCCGAGATCTGTCTGACGAGCGTCGATGACTTCGTCATGAGGCGCCTGCGCGCGCCTCGGCCAGCGCGTGGCACGGGGGTTGCGTAGTGGGTTCGGCATGAGCAACAGGGCGCCTTCGCCGTCGCGGTTCGCGTCACTCGGCCCGTGGCTGGCGGTCCTCGGCCTCGTCGCCGTGGCGTGTTCCGACACCCCCGAGGGCGCCCGGGACGCTTCCGGCGAGGACGCCAGCTCGGTCGACGCCTCGGCTGCCGACGCCGCTTCCGACGCCGCCTCGCCGGACGCCGGCCTGGCCTGCCCGCCGGCCAACG
Source organism: Kofleriaceae bacterium (assembly GCA_018057825.1). GTDB lineage: Bacteria > Myxococcota_A > Polyangia > Haliangiales > Haliangiaceae > UBA2376. Next base: position 29,720 of record JAGPCY010000043.1, read on the forward strand.
TCATCGACAACCGCGCCGCCGCGGAGCTCGCAGTGGTCGAGGACTCCGGCTCGGCGATGGGCATCTTCGACCCGAGCTTCGTCTACCCGACGGGCGCCACCGCCGGCGCGATGGCGTACTCGTCGGTCCCGACCCAGGAGACGATCCGCACCCGGGTCGCGGTGTCGAGCGATGGCGGCGCGACCTGGACCTACGTCGCCGAGCTCAATCAGCCGGAGGCCGCGACTCTGCCGTCGTCAGATGCGACCGAGTGCCCCGGCGGGTCGTGCGCCGGCCGTCTGATCTCCGAGGTGTCGTCGCTGGTGTACGACGCCGACGACCCTGACCCCGCCCGGCGCTGGAAGCTGTTCGCCCACCGCTACCTGGTCGGGCCCGGGGTGGCGCTGCACTACCGGATCGGGACGATCGCGCTCCAGACCGCGGCCCGGGTCGAGGGTCCATGGACGCCGCCGCAGAAGCTGATCGGCTGGACCTCGCCGGCGCCGTACTCGTCGACCGGCGTGACGACCAACGCCTCGACGCTCCCCGGCCTGGCCGACTGCCTGGCCCTGACCGAGCCCGGGGCGCTGTGGCTGCCGGGCTCGCTCCACCTCGCGGTGGGCTGCATCTACCTCGAGGGCGCGACGCCGCGGATCCGGATCGAGCTCCTGCGCTCGACCGATCACGCGGCGACCTGGACCGCGGCCGGCACCTTGCTGCGACCGGCCGACGCCGCGTGCCTGCGCCCCGGCGCATCGATCAACGCCGCCGAGCTGATCGCCGCCGACGGCGCGCTCTACGTCGCCGCCACGCCGTCCGACGCCGCCGGTTATCACGGCTGCCTGGTGTTCCCGATCGCCGACCTCGCTGCGGCGCGGGTGGTGCGCGGAGCGGACGGGGTCGCCACGCCGCGCCGCGTGATCGCGACGGCGCCGACCAGGTTCGCCGGGGCCTGCGCCTACGCCGCGGGTGCGGGTGGCTATGCGATGTCGATCGGCTTCCTCGGCGACAATCGACCGTTCCGGCTCTTCCGCACCGGCCTGTCGGCACCGTGAGCGACCGGCGCGTGGGGCCAGGCCGGCGGCGGGACCGATCGCACGATCTCGCGAGCGACCGAAAGGACTGCGTGCGGAGCGCGTATCGGCTCGCATGCCCCACGCGACGCACCTCGTATCCATCCTGGCTCTCTCCCTGACGGTCTCGGCTTGCGCTCTCGATGACGAGGTCGAAGACCTCGAGCTTCACGAGCCGTCCGACGAGGTCGAGCCCGGCGATCTCGACCGCGACGACCTCGCGCTCTACGGCTGGAGCGGCTGGCGTCGGGTGTCCTCGACGTCGACGTCCTTCGTCGAGCTGCGGTATTGCAAGACCAGCACCCGCGTGAACTGGGAGTTCCGCGGCAACCCCTATGACTTCGTCACCACCGGCGGCACCGCGATGTCGTCGTTGACCACGAACATCGCCGGCGTGTCGTCGGGCTCGAAGTACCGCACCCACAACAACTCGCGATCGGTGTTCTGGAACTTCGGCATCAGCCGGCCCACGCCCCTGGTCGTGACCGGCCACGGCGAGGAGCTGGTCAACATCCCGAGGTGCTAGAGAGCACCGAACCGTTCGGGTGCTCTAGCCTTGGTCTCGGCCTCGGTCTCGGCCTCGGCCTCCGCCTCGGTCTCGGTCTCGGTCCCGGCCTCGGCCTCGGTCTCGGCCTCGGCCGCCGTCGCCAACTACACGCCGGGGACGCGGCAGGTCAGCCCACCGACCGTCGTCAGGTCCGCCGCGACCGGCAGCTCCAAGGCCCACCCGGTCAACGACGCCCAGGCCTCGGCGTCCTTCGGCGTGAACCGGACCATGCCTCCAGCGAACTCGTAGGTCCCGGTGACCGCGGCGCCGGCGCCCTGGTATTCGAAGCTGCCCTGGCCCATGAGCGACAGGGTGGCGTCGGGTTGCGCTGGGTCGGCGCAGGCGAGCATGGCGTCGTCGGCGAGGGACGTGCCATCGGCGGTGAGCGGCGCGATCGGGGTCGCGGCCGGGCCCGGCGGGTTGCCCGCCGAGGGCTTGGCCTTGCCGCCGCATGCGGCGACGGCGACGGCGAGGAGGAGGGAAGCGAGCTGCGCGCGGAAAGACAGCATTGGCGCGAACCTAGACGCTTCGATCAGAGAAGTCATTCCCGCGGGGGCGGAAGCTTGTCACCCGACTGTCACTCCGCGCGGGTGAACGCCATCGTCCAGTTGGTCTCCCAGGTCGCTCCGCCATCGGCCGAGAACGCCTGCTCCCAGCGCGGTCGCCCCGGGTCTTCGATGGTCCAGCGAAAGCGGACCTGGATCGGTCGACCGGCGAGCTGGTCGTGGGCGAGGAAGGTGCCGACGCCCTGGACGAAGGCTCCGACCACGGGGACGTCGAGGCGGTCGGGATGGCGGCCGTCGAGCCACCAGATCGACCAGCGGTCGGTGGCCGGGTCGTAGGCGCGGAGCGACGCCGCGCGGTACGTACCGGTCGGCAGCTCGAGGGTGTTGTCGTCGAGGTTGCCGCGACCGCCGAGGATCGGCCGGGCGTCGCAGGTGCCGGCGAACTCGCTCCAGGTCGTGCAGCCGACCAGGCGGTCGTCGAGGCGGCGGTGGTGGACGTGCCAGCGGCCCAGCAAGAAGTCGAAATCGGTGTGCATGCGGCGAGGACAACCGAAGCCGCTGACAGCCTCCTGTCAGGGTTCAGCGAACCGGCAGTGCCACGGTCGAGCGCGCTTGGGGCCGACGAGACAACGTTCCATTTTCTCGCACGATCGAGTTCGTTTTTGCGGTCTTGATCGCACCTGCGGGATGACCAGAAAGGAAGCTCCTACCACCAGGAGATCCTAAATGAAGTACTCGCTCCTCCTCACCACGACCGCTCTCGCGACCCTCACCGCGGCCTGCGCGACCGCCACGCCTGCGCCGACCAGTCCGACGGCTCAGCCCGCCATCACCCGGGCCCAGGTCGAGGCCGCCCAGACCGCCTGGTGCTCCGCGCTGGTTCAGCTCGGCAAGACCGCGACCCCCGAGGAGGCCAAGACCCTGGCCTCCCAGGTCATCGACACCGCGTACAACTACGCCGAGGGTCCGGTGCTGTTCAAGCCGACCTTGACCTTCGGCGCCCAGACCTTCCGCATGACCAAGGCCGGCGCCCTGGCCTACTTCGTGGGCGGCGATCCGGCTTACCCCGACGACACCGGCTTCGCGCTGAGGAAGTGGGTGACCTGCACGCCGGCGCTCGCCGAGATCGTGACCTCGGGCGACATGGCGATCGCGATGGGCAACGTCCACTTCGAGGACGTGAAGGGTAACAAGGTCATGGTCGACAAGACCTTCGGGTACAAGCGCGACGCCACCGGAGCGCTCCGCATCGTCTTGCACCACTCGTCGTTGCCCTACTCGTCGAGCAAGTGATCGCGGTGACGCGGAGCGGTCGCGGTCCCTTCGGCCGCCCCGCTGGCCGTCAGCGGCTGGCCGGCGGGCACGGCGCCATCACCGGCCCGGCGGCGAGCGCGCGGGCGTAGTCGGCGTCGTAGCTGGCCAGCTCGATCAGCGTCGACTGGGCGGCGCGGCACTCGCCGCGGTGAGCGATCGAGCGCACCTGCTTGGCCAGACGGAGCACGGTGGCGGTCGCCGGGAGCTCCGGCAACGGCGGGAGTCCACCCGCGGAGGACGCGCCCGGACCGGCCGGGATCGCCGCGGGGGGCGCCGCTGCCGGCGTGGTCAGGGTCGGCGCGGTCGCGGGGGCGGGCTCCGAGCTCGCGATCGCGGTGATCGCGGTGCCGAGCCCAGCCAGGACCAGGAGCGCACCGATCACCGGGCCGGCGTGGTTGTCGTTGAAGGAGAAGTCGTTGACGCCGTTGTCGTCCGAGTCGATCGGGTCCGAACCCGCGGCGATCAGCCCAACCCCCAGGGCCGTGACCGCGAACCCCGCGACCGTCGCCGCCGGGCGGTTCCGTGACGTCATCCCGCACCCGCTGACCAGGACCGACAGGGCGAGCGCGCCGACGAGCGCCGTGCGCGAGATCGTAGGAGGCAGCCGAAGCATGGTCCGACCTTTCGCAAGGCGTGTGCCGAGCGTCATTTCAGGTACCTGCATGGCGTCGGTGGTGAACCCTCGCCGCCGACAGCCGCGCCTTTCACCAGCCGGTGCTAGAGCACCGTCCATGCAGCCCGTGCTCGCCTCCCTCGTCGATCTCCTGGCCCTCGAACGCCTCGACCGCGATCTGTTCCGCGGCCGCAGCCAGGATCTCGGGTGGGGCGCGATCTTCGGTGGGCAGGTGCTCGGCCAGGCCCTGTCGGCCGCGGCCCAGACCGTGAGCGCCGACCGCCCGGTGCACTCGCTGCACGGCTACTTCATGCGCGCCGGTGACGTGAAGCGGCCGATCGTCTACCAGGTCGATCGCCTGCGCGACGGCGCCACCTTCACGACGCGCCGGGTCGCCGCGCTCCAGGAGGGCGAGGCGATCTTCAGCCTCGAGGCGTCGTTCCAGGTCGCCGAGGACGGCTTCGATCATCAGGACCCGGTGCCGGAGGTGCGGCCCCCCGACGAGCTGCGCTCGGAGCGCGACATGGCCCTGGCGATCGCCGACCAGCTCCCGCCGCTGCTGCGGGCCATGGCGGTGGCCGAGCGCCCGATCGAGATCCGCCCGGTCGAGGTCCGCGATCCGCTGCGGCCGCGCCCGGCGGAACCGCGCCGGCGCATGTGGTACCGCGCGGTCGACGCGCTGCCGGATGAGCCGGCCCTGCACCGCTACCTCCTGGCCTACGCCTCGGACTTCTCGTTCCTCGGCACCGCGATGGATCCCCACGGCGTGAGCTGGCTGGCGCCCGACATGCAGGTCGCGTCGCTCGACCACGTCATGTGGTTCCACCGCCCGTTCCGCTTCGATGACTGGCTGCTCTACACGATCGATAGCCCGTCGGCCTCGGGCGGCCGCGGCCTGGTGCGCGGCCAGTTCTTCGATCGCGCCGGCCGGCTGGTCGCGAGCGCCGCCCAAGAAGGGCTCATCCGCAAGCGCCGACCGCGGTGAGGTCCGCCAGCGCAGCCGAGCCCTTCGGCCGCCGCCACGGCGCTACGCAACCGCCGGCTCGACCGGTCGATATCCCGGTGGATCAACCGGCGCCCCCGGGCGCCCAGGAGCCACCATGTACGGAATCTCTCGCCTCGCCGCCCTCTCCCTATCGCTCGCCGTCTCCGCCATCGTCGTCCTCGCCGTCGGCTCGCTCGCGCCGCCGGCCGCGGCCCAGCCCCGCGAGGCCCCCGTCGCGGTGGTGGTCCTCGTCGAGGGGACCGCGGCCTTCATGGGCAACGACGCCTACGCCCGCGCCGAGACCTGCCAGGCCACGCGCCCCGGCACCCTGTGCCGCGTCGTCCGGACCACGCCTGGCGCCCACGCCGCCCTGGTCGCGGCGCTCGGCGCCGGCCGGCGCGGCCTGGGGCACCGCCTCGGACGCGGCGCCCGCGCGTCGCTCATCACCTACGGCCGGACCTCGACGATCGCGCTGCCGATGGGGCCGGCGGCGCGCCTGTCGGGCAAGGCCCTCGGCCCCCAGCGCACCTACGCCGATCGCTCGGAGCGCAACCTGGCCGACGGGCTCACCGCCGCGCTCGAGACGCTGACCGCGACGCCGGCCCGGCGTCGCGCGGTCGTGGTGATCGGCGCCGGCCTGACCTCCCGAGACGTTGACCTCGCCGCGATCAAGGCTCGCTACGGCGCCGCAGGGGTGCCGATCTACTACCTGCAATGGAACCCGTCTCCCGCGTTGATCCCCGAGGACGACACCGCCGCTGGACGGCTGCGCGCGGTGCTGGGTGACGGCGACGACGGCAGCGTCGCCATCCGCCTCGCTGGCGCGAGCGACCTCGGGCCGGCGCTGACCACGGTGCTCGAGGGGCTGCGCGCCGTACCCGCGCCCACCGCGCCGCGCTGACCCGACGCGATCCAGCGCGCCGACGGTCGACGACGCCGATGACAGCCACTAGCATGCGGCCATGTCGAAGCTCCGTCCGCTCCGTTCCCTCGTCATCCTCACCATGCTCGCGCTCGCCGCATGCGGCGGCGACAAGAAGAAGGACGCGTCCGGCGGCGGCGGCGGTGGCGGCGGCGGCGGCGGTGGCGGCGGTGGCGGCGGTGGCGGCAAGGTCGCGTCGTGTGACATGCCCAGCGCGATGAGCTGCCGCGAGTACCGCGGCGACAACCTCGCTCTCGGCACCGAGAGCCTGGCCAAGCTGTGCTCGCCGGAGATCTCGGCCAGCGCCAAGTTCAGCGAGACGCCGTGCCCGACCGCCAAGGTCATCGGCACCTGCGCCAAGCCTACCGGCAAGGACTTCTTCTACGAGGGCTACCCGATCCCGGCCGCCGACGTCGAGAAGGACTGCCAGGCCGGCGGCGGTACCTTCGCCGCGAAGTAGCCCGGCCGGCCGGTTCAGTCCTCGGCCAGGACCTTCTTGTAGCCGGCCAGCTCGAGGGCCTCCTCGGGCGACAGGTACTCGTCGTCCTCGGCCCACTCGTCATTGTTCTCGAGCGTGTCCTCGCGCTCCGCCATCTTGGCCAGCTCGAGCTTGTCGCGCAGCGCGCGATAGCGCTCGGCCTTGGGGCCGAGTCGCTGGTTCTCGTGGTGACGACGCGGCAGCTCCTCGAGGGCGTACTCGGCGCGCGACAGATTCTGCTGCTCCTCGGCGAGCTGCTGCGCGCGCTGTCCGACGACCCGCGTGGCGACCTCGACCCGGGCCGTGTTCTCGTCGGTCTCCTCGGCCTGTAGCTCGCGCCGCGCGGCCGCCTGGAACACGATCGCCAGCTCGTGGGCGCGCACCCGCTTGCCGACCATCTCGCGGAGGAAGCCGATCAACTTGCGCTGCTCGACGAGCTGCTTGGGTAGCTCCTCGGCCTTGGCGACCGCCACCAGCACGTTGTCGATCATGGTCTGATAGCGCTTGCACTCGTCGAAGGCCGCGCCCGCGGCCATGCCCTCGGGGTGGATGATCCCGCTGCGCAGGTAGCGGCCGTCGCCGTCGGGGTTGTGCACTGCCGTGTGCGCGTGCTCATCGAGCTGCCACGACCAAGGCAGCTTGGCCTCGACGCGGAACAGCGACGCCACCAGGGCTCGCAGGTCCTTGTCCTCGGTGAGCTGGTAGGCGTGCTCCTGAAACTTGCCGCCGATGCGCTGCAGCTCGAGGAGGACCGACAGCGCGATCCCCGGCAGCACATCGGCGCCGCAGAACACCTCATCGAGAAACGACACCTCGACCGGCGGCTGCTGCTCGTTCATCGGGTAGGTGTTGGTCCACGAGGTCTGCTTGCCAGTGCCCAGGTGCTGTGGATCGTGCTCGGACGTCCGCTGGACCTGGCCCTGGAACATCAGCCGCTTCATCGCCGGTCGGTCGAGCGGCACGAGCTGATCGTGGAGCGACACCCAGCCGTTGGCCTCGGTGAGCAGACTGGCGTCGGCGAGGATGGTGGTCGGCCCGTAGCGCGTCTCCATCGGGTCGTTGTTGGCGTCCATACGGAAGAACGCGAACCCGCCGTCGCCCTTGTTCTCGATGTTCTTGTCGCTCGACATGCCGGAGGCCTTCTGGCCTGAGCCCTCGGCGCGCAGCTCGGTCAGCGACGACAGCACGCCGCTGTTGACGATGGCGTTGAACGCGCCGGTCGCGTGCTTGAGGACCCACGGCAACGTGATCAGTCGGCCGTATAGCTCCCCCGCCGGGCCATCGAGGTTGACCTGGGACTTCAGGCGCTCGAGGTTCTTCTTCGACAGCTCCCAGATCTGCTGGGCGCGCAGCTCCTGGTCCTGCTCGGGGCTCGGCGGCAGCTCCGACTTCGGTCGCTCGACCTTGTCGTCGAGTCCTTCGCGCTGCCATTGCTTGCCGTCGGTGAGGTCGGCGTAGGCCTGGGTCTCCTTGATTTGGCGGGCCTGGGCCAAGGCCTGCTTGCGCTTCAGGGTCTTGCGCTCGTACTTGACCAGGGTCTCGGGTGGATCGCCCTTCTCGACCGCCGCCGTGAGCTGCTCGATCGCGGCGTCGAGATCGAGCTGGTCACCCTCGAGGCGCTTGATGATCCCGGCCCGGGTTCCGAGGTCGCGGGCGTTGATGATGACCCGCTGGCCGTGGCCGGCCAGGGTCTTGGCCAGATCCTGTAGCTGCGCGAGCAGGTCGGGTACGAGTCGCACCTCCACGCCATCGGTCAGCGGACCGAGGAGCTCCGCGACCCGCTCCATGGTGCCGTTCACCTCCGCCGCTTCGACGTAGATGGAGCCGCCGATCTCGGCGCGGACCGCGCGCGCGATGTCGCCGTGGCCGGCCTTGGCGATGATCTCGATCAGCCGCTCGCGCTCCTTGGGCGGCAGGTTGTCCGTCTCGACGAAGAACAGCTTGTTGCTGAACTTCGAGAGGTCGTCTAGGTCCGTCAGCTCGGCTCCGGTCTCCTTCTTGCTGACCGGCAAACGCCAGTCACCGGCCTTGCCGCGGAACACCTTCATCCGCTGGACGCCGGCCGCGCCCCCCACCTGACCGGGCCGGGCGACCTCGTCGAGCAGCGGCGCCGCCGACTCGCCGCGCACCACGCGGGCGGCCACCTGATCGGCGTGGTCCTCTAGCCAGGTCGGCTCGCCACCGTCCGGATCGGCGCTGCGCAGGTGGACGCCAGCGCGCTGTTGCACGACGTGCGCCGCCTCGTGCGCTGCGGTGAACAGATCGGGGGCTCCCGCGAACGCCACGCGGTCGCCCGTGGCGTAGGCGGTCGCCCCGATCGCGGCCGCGGCCTCGCCGCCGGCGCCACCGACCTGCGCGCGGACGCCCGAGACGTCGTGGTCGCCGAACGAGCGTTGGATGGTGTCGTGGAACGGCAGCGGTGACGACGCACCGGCGACGCCGGCGGTGGCGATGGTCGCGACCTCGGCCGCTTCGCCATGGGTCTGGCCTTCGAGCGCCTGGACCGGAGCGAACCAGAACGGATCGGCGTAGTCGGCGCTCGGCGGTGGCAGGCTACCGGCCGCGCTCGGCGCCGCCCGGCGCTGCACCGAGACGCGCTCAGCGAGGGTCTTCTTGCCGGGCATACCCGCGCTCCCGCCATCGGCCCCTTCGCTACGGCGCTTAGCGTCGGCGTCGCGGTCGTACATCCCATCACTGTGCGAGATCCTCTGGCGCCGCGCCATCACCCGAAAGGTGTGCTCCAGCGAGCGCGGGAGTGGCCCGGCCATCGCGCCGATCTCCCACTCCTCGTCGTCAGGGCCGGCCCATCAGGTGAACGCGATGCCGGCCTTGTTCACGTACACGCCATGGTCACCGTCCCAGCGGTAGAGCGCGGCGTAGGCGTGCGAGGCGTCGGTCCAGCTCACCGCGTAGTGCGCGACCTTGTCCTCCCAGGCCCCGGTGTTGACGTAGATCTGCCGCGACGACGTGTTGAAGTTGAAGACTCGCGAATGGGAGTGCCCGGCGATGGTGATCGTCCCGGGCTCGATCGGCATCCCGTACCACGGGTCCCACTCGCAGGTCACGGCCGTGGCGGCGGAGCCTCGGCCGGCCGCGCTCCACTCCTCGTAGAGGTTCGCGAACATCGGCCGGATGTCACCGACCGTGAGTTCCGGGCCGCCGGCCTCGCGGATCGGTTGGTCCGCGCGCAGCCCTGCGGCGTCGACGACGACATCGAACACCGCTTCGCCCAGCCGCTTGCCACCCGTCGCCAGCGCGAGGACCTCGTCGGGGTTGCGCAGTACCATGCGGAGCTTGTTTCGCTTGCTCAGCTTGGCGACGAACCGAGTGATGTAGTAGCCGAAAGGACGAGGGCGGCCGGCAGGGTCGGGCCCGTTGAACAGGGAATGCTCGTGGCCGTGCCTGAACCGGAACGCACCGTCGACCACCGGGGCGGCGTGGAAGGTGAAGCCCAGCGGCGCCAGATCCTCTGCGGTCACCTGCATGTCGTGGTTGCCCGCGACGTAGTGAAGGCCTTTCCCGGCCTCACGCCAGGCGCGCAGGCCAAGGACGATCGGTTGGTTGTGCGGGCTCGCCAGGATCTCAGCGGGCGTGGCCGGCACGACGTCGATCGGCGTGGTCCAGAGGTCGAGGAAGTCGCCGAGCACGTAGAGCTCGTCGCAGGCCCACGCTTCGGACGACGTGAGGAACCGGCCGAGCCGAGCCGCCTCGTTGGCGTCGAGCCAACCGTAGCGGGGCTTCGATTCGAGGGAGCGTGTATCCCCCATGTGAATGTCACTGATGAACAAGCGACGCCGCATGATCGACCTCCGACGTTGTTGGGATGGGTGACCGCGGAGCGCCGCCTGTCCTGGTGTCGCCACCGTCGCCACCACCGCCATGGTCGGGCGTGTTCCGTCGGGCGCAAGGCCCAAGCGGGGGGTGAGTCAGTTGGCCGCTCCGCATGGCGATCCGTCCTGTGACGGATCCGCTCCGACCGATCCAGCCAGTCGTCAACTGGCTGCGGGAACACGTGGGGCCGCGCGTCTCTGCTCAGGGCAGTGGTCCCTCGATCTCGACCACCTCGCACGGCCCGCACTGCCATGGCGTACAGGTCTTGCTCACGATCTTGCAGGTCGTCCCGGTCGGCGTGAACGCGAGGACGCGATCGAAGTCGCAGGTCTGGTGGCAGATCTTGATCCCGAGCTGGCCGTCGCGGGTGCACGACTGCGGAACCTCGAAGTAGACGTCATTCAGGTCCGGACACAGCGGCACCGGCTCGAGGTCGAGTTCGCTCTCGATCTCGGCGAGTTCGTCGGAGCCGACCTCGTCGTCCGGTTCGGACACGCAGCCAGCGAAGACCAGGGCGGAGGATGCCAGGAGCAGGGACAGGAGCTTGGATTTCAGCATGACAGGAACCATTGCAGTCGTCGTTCCAGCTCTCCGCCCTCCGGCGCCGCGTCCAGAAGCGCGGATCGACAACCGCTGGCGCGCGCGACGGCCGTCGTCGCCGGCCGGGCTGCTGGATCGGCCGGCCGATTCTGCCGGGCGGGACCTCGAGGTCCCGTCGTCACCGCCGTAGCGCGCTGTCCTGGGCCTTGGAGCGTGGCTCGTCGGTTGCAGTCCCTCGCGCCATGCCCATCCCACGCTCCCCGATCGCCGTCGCCACGCTCGTCCTCGCCGCCGCCTGCACCGAACCTCCTCCGCCGCCCACCGATGGGGTCGCGCAGCAGGTCCCGGTCGATGATCCCGGCAGCCCACCTGTCGACGAGACCGGTGGCCTCCCGGCGGTGTGCAAGACCATCACCGTGAAGGGCAAGGTCTTCTACAACGACCTGCGCAAGTACGGCCGGTTCGCCGATCGCAAGACGATCTTCCCGACGATCGCCGGCACCGCCGACCCCTACGCGACCTCGAACGACAAGCAGAACTACCTCGGGCTCTACGACGGCAAGGTCAGCTTGTTCGAGATCGATCAGGCCTACATCGGCGCGACCTCGACCTGTGCCGCGACGAACTTCGTCGGCTCGACTCAGATCGCCGCCGACGGGACCTGGCAGTGGACCGGTTCGATCTGCGATAGCTGCCGCGCTGACTACGACGGCGCCAACGACAACGGGATCTCGATCGGCGCCAAGATCGTCCTCGAGAACTGCGCGTCGCCGTCGACCCGGTGCTTCTCGGTCGACGACCCACAGGGCGAGGGCACGACCGACCACTACACCGACACCAGCAACTGGGGCACGACGTGGGCGCGCTGGTACCACGACGCGACCAACCTCGCGCCGGTCGCGGTGCATCAGCAGACCATCGTCGACCTGGGCGTCGACTACTTCCAGAACAGCTACGGCCTGACCCCGGGCGTCAGCACTGACCTGGCGGCCCAGGCCGCCAACGTCTTCGCGTCGATGGTAGACGCCACGCGCCAGGTCCACCTGGCCCACGACCTCCCCTTCGATCACGACGCGTGGGGGCAGATCCGCGCGTACTTCCCCGGCGTCACCGGCGGCACCGCTCACTCGCACCAGGCCGACCGGCTGTGCGAGATGGCGCCGGCCACCTGGGTCAGCGGCGCGGTGACCGCCCACGAGTACGGCCACCTGACGCACTACTGGGCCTGGGGCGGCCTGGGCAAGTGGACCGATCTGGAGTTCGACAGCGACGGCGACGGCGTGACGAGCGACGACCTGGCGTACGACGGTGACTCGCGCGAGTACACGATCGCGGCCTTCAAGGAGGGCTGGGCCGAGTTCGTCCGGCGGGTGACCTTCGATGGGGCCAACGTCGGCCTGAGCTGCGCGTCGATCGAGAATCGGTCGCTGGTGGCCCCGGAGTTCGAGCTGTTCGACGGCACGCCGGTGTGCTCCGCCAGCGCCGCGACCTGCACCCAGGGCCGCCACATCATCGAGGACGTCGAGCAGGTGCTGTGCGACCTGTGGGACCCGGCCGACGCCAACCCGACGCTGGGCGTGTCCGACGATCGCCTCGCGCTGTCGCTCGTCGACCTGCAGGACAACCTGGCGGCCGTGATGGCCAACGCCAGCGCCGACGAACAACTGGACGTCATCTTCGCTACCGGCTTCACCCCGTCGACTGGCGCCGACGCCCCGCTCGGGATCTGCCGCTTCGCGGAGGAGCTGGTCGCCGGTGGGGTGAGCGAGAGCCTGCTCGTCGAGACGCTGGCCTCGGACTTCCTCGACTGCAACCTGTAGCCGCAGCTCGCGGGCGCCGCCGGCCGTGGCGCCCGAGCGCGCGCGTCACCGACCGTGTAGGCTGTGCGGGTGTCGCGCCAACCCCCGCTCGCGTGTGACCTTCGTCTCGAGGCCACGGCCGATCCGCGCGCGGTCGAGGAGCTGACCCGCGAGGCGTTCTGGGACGTCCACGTCCCAGGCTGTGACGAGCACTACCTCGTCCACCTCATGCGCGATCACGCCGACTTCGTGCCGGCGCTGTCGCTCGTGGCCGTGCTCGACGGTCGCCTGGTCGGGAACATCATGTCCACGCGGAACCGCCTGCGCGCCGGCGCGCGTGAGCTCGCGGCGCTCACCGTCGGACCGGTGACCGTGCATCCCGACGTGCAGCGCCGGAGCATCGGCCGGGCCCTGATCGAGCGGGTCGCCGAGCTCGGGCGGGCCCAGGGTTACGCCGCGATCGTGCTGCAGGGTCATCCGCACAACTACGTGGGCTACGGCTTCCGCAACGCGCGCGACCTCGGCATCGTCGCCGCCGATGGCAGCTCGCCGTTCGGGCTGCTCGCGCTCGAGCTGACCCCAGGGGCCTTGGCCCGCGAGACCTGGACCACTCACTTCAGCGAGGTCTTCGAGCCGTCGCCCGGCCTCGAGGCCTTCGACGCCACGTTTCCGCCCCGCGCCAAGGGATGGCGCCCGAGCCAGGAGCTGTTCTCGATGTCGATCCGCGCCCGCCTCGGGTGAGCGCGGCTGATCGCGCGCGATCGCGCTCCGCTCCTCGGGTCACGAGCCCAGGCGGACCCAGCCGCCCGGGAGATAGATGCGGAGCTGGTTGCGCACGTGGACCACCGGCGCGCGGAACCGGGTCCCGACCGGTCCGTTGATCCAGGCCCCGGGGGTCCAGCGCCAGGTCCGCCCGACGAGGACCCAGTGGCCGGCGACCCACACGGCGTTGGGCTGGGCGGCGACCGCCGGCGGCGGCGGCGCCACCGCCTCGACCTTCGGCGCCGGCGCGGCCGCGATCGCCGCATCGAGCTCCCGGGCTGGCTCGACGACGACCGGGGGTGACGCGACCGGGGGTGACGCGACCGGGGGTGACGCGACCGGGGGTGACGCGACCGGCGCCGCCGCGACGACCACCGGCCGCTTCGGGCGGACCACGTAGGTCCCGGAGATCCACACGAAGTCGGCCAGCTCGTCGTCGAAGCTCCAGTAGCCAGGCACCCAGGCGAGGTCGTCGCCCGGCGGCGCCTTCGGCCGCACCTCGGCCCGCGGTGGCGGCGGGATGCTCATGCTGACGCGGCCGGGGCGACACCGGGTCGCGTCGTCGGGGAAGGCCTTGCAGTGGGCGAGGCGCTCCTCGAACGCCCGGCGCTGGGCCGGGCGCTCGTCGTCGTGGCGCTGCGTCACCATCGCCACCCGCCGCGCGAAGTCGGCGGCGTAGTCGGGGAGCTCCTCCGGCACCAGGGCCTCCTCGATGACGCGGAAGACCATGCCGCGCAGGTCCGAGGGCATCGGGAACCAGAAGCGCAGCCGCACCGCCGCGGTCGCCTCGCCGACGTGACGTTGCGACCAGTACTCGTCAGCGTAGTAGTACGGGTTGCCCTGCGGGAAGAACACCATCGCGCCGGACTGCTGGAGCTGCGGCGACCGGGGCGCCGGTCCGTCGTGGGGCGCGAGCTTCGGCAGCGCGTCGCTCGGCGCGTCGAGGGCGAGATGCCAGTTGCGCGGCGCAGCCGGGGCGCCGACGCGGGCGACGGGTTGGGCCGTGCCGCCAGCGCGCGCGGTCCCCGTGACCGTCCCGACCGGGACGCCGTCGCCGGCCCGGCACGCGAGGTGCTCGGTCGCGATCTCGTCGCCGCTGACGTGGATGCCGGTCTGGACGCGCCTGGTCTCGACCCGGTTGTCGATCGACAGCTTGCGCGGCCCGTACACCAGGAACACCAGGCGACGCCCATACGCGAAGCGCGGATCGTCGGCCGCGCGCTCCGGGAACACGATCTCGTAGGGCCCCATGCCGCAGGTGTCGGCGACCACGTAGCGCTGCTCGTCGACGTAGACCCAGGCCTCGTGCTTCTCGAGGAAAGGGTCGGGCGGGCGCTCCGGTCGATGGGGTCGAGGTGGTGGTGGGCCACCACAGGCGACCAGCGCGAGCAGACAGCCGAGGAGCCGCGTCCTCGCGACGACACGAGACCTGGCGAGCACAGTAAACACAGGGAACACCACGAAGCGCAGATGCACAGCCCGTGCCGCCGGCAAGCGGCTTCGATCGCACAGCGCGTCGGACCCTTGCGTGACCACCTCTTCACGGAGCGTGGTGGCCCACCGGCAGCGGCGCCTGTGGAACAATCGCCGGACGTGGAGGTTGGATCATGAAGCGGCTGATCCCATTGCTCGCAGCGGTCTGTGGTGCGCTCCTCATCGCTCGCGGATACATCGACCGCCCGCAGGCTGTGCCCAAGGGGCTGTCCCAGTGGGCCGACGTCGCCGCCTTCGGGCTGGGCGTCGCGCTGGTCTTGTCCGGCGCGGTCAGCGCCTGGCAGGGGCATCTCCGCCTCGGGTGGCGCGCCGGCCTGATGAGCCTGGCGCTGGGTGCGGTCGCGACCTTTGGATTTCTCCACGGGCTGGGGCGCCGCGCGCCGCGCGAGGACTGTGACGCCGCCCTCGGGCATCTGCGCGCGCTCTACGCCGCCGGCGACCCCAGCGGCAACATGGTGCGGCGCTTCGACGCCCGGCGGGTGGCGATGAAGGCTCGCTGTGAGCGCGCGCCCGATCCCGGCGAGCGCCGCTGCGTGTTGTCCGCGAGGTCCCTCGACGCCCTCGCGAGCTGCCCGCGGTGGTGAGCCTCGGCGACACCTCGGGTGGCCTCGCTGACAGTCCGGAGCGATGAAGCCGCTGCTCGCGCTGATCGTCGCCCTCGCCGCGCTGCGCCCCGCGGTCGCCGAGGCCTGCAAGAAGCGCCACGAGACCCCCTTTGAGCTGTTCGATCGCGCGACCACCGTGGCCTTCGTGCGGGTGGTGCGGACGCCGAGCAACTCCGACCGGCGCCTCGCGCCCGGCGACGTCGAGCTCGCGGTCACCACGCTGGTCAAGGGCGCCGCGGCCACGACCCTGGTGGCTCAGGAATCGGAGACGAGCTGTCGCGGCGCGTTCCTCCCGGGGCGCGACGCCCTGGTGTTCCTCGGCGCCGACGGCTTCCCGGTCGGCGCCCACGACGGGCACCTCGCGCGGCCGGCGCCGTGGCGACCGGTGATCGCGGCCTGGGCGCGCGCGACCACGCCCGCGGCGCGGGTCGAGGTGCTGGTCGAGGCGATCGCCGGCGCCGAGCCCGCGGTCGCCAACGAGGCCCTGATCTACCTCGTCGATGAACCGGCCCTGCTCGACCTGGTCTCCGTCGCGCAGACCCGGCGGATCGCCGATGGGCTCGCGGCGCTCCCCAAGGATCCGACCGCGGTCATGTTGCTCGCGCGGCTGGGCGACCCCGGCGCGCCGCGCCGCGCCAACGTGCGGTTCTGGGCCCAGGCCGCGCGGCGGTTCCAGGCGGTCCGCGAGTTCGCGCAGGTCACCGATCCAGCGGCGCTGGCGGCGGTGATCGGCGCCGCGCGCCGCGAGCAGGATCCGCGGGCCAGCGCCGCGATGGAGCGCTGCGAGCGCCTGCACGGCAAGCGGCTGGTCGGGATCTGGCGCTACTTCGGCGGCGCCGGCTCGGCCTCCGCCTGGAAGGACCTGGCCGAGCGGTGTCGCACCGGGACCGCGCAGTAGCCGCGGTCGAGGCCGCGACCGCGGTGCGCTACGCTGGGCGGCGACCCGCCGATGGACCTCGCCGCGTACAACCGGTTCTGCCGCGCGCTGCCTCACGCGACCCACGTCGTGCAGTGGGGCGGCGCGCACGTCTGGAAGATCGGCGGCAAGGTGTTCGCGATCGCCGGCTGGAGTGACGACGATCAGCTCGCGGTGACGTTCAAGTGCACGCGCGCGCAGTTCGATCTCCTCGAGCACCTGCGCGGCTGTCGCCCGGCGCCGTACCTCGCGTCGCGCGGCCTGACCTGGATCCAGCGCACCCACGCCCTCGATCTATCCGACGCCGGGCTGCGCTCCTGCCTGCGCGAGAGCTACGCGTTGGCCCTGGCGACCCTACCTCGGAAGGTCCAGCGCGCCCTGGGCGGCGACGCCCCGCACAGCAGCCCGGCGCCGACGTCGTCACGCCAGCCGCGCCGCGGCCGCCGCGATCGCGCCCGGTGACGGCAGGCCGGCTTGGTGCATGGCGAGGCAGAAGGCGCGCGGCGAGCCGTAGCCGAGGATCGCAGCCACGCCCTCGGTGGTCGCCCGCGGCGCGGTCATCAGACACGTGGCGACCGACAAGCGCCACTGGTGCAGGACGCGATGCCACGAGGTGCCGCCGGGAAAAGCGTAGTAGCGATCGAGCGCGGCGAAGTCGCGGCGCAGGTGGCGCCCCGAGCGGGCCAGCGCCCGCTCGAGATCGACGAGCATCGGTCGGCCGGCCAGCTCCGACAGCGCGTCGCCGAACGCGCCGGCCAAGGCCCGGGTCGCCGGCGGGATCGGCGCGAGCAAGCTCGCGGTGTCGCGCTCGGGCGGCGTCTCGCCGAGGCTGCGGAGCCAGGCGAGCAGCTCGAGCGTCAACGCGGCCTGCGCGCCCGGCGGCGCGGTCGCGGCCTCGAGGGTCTCGGCCCAGGCGCGGGCCCGCGTCAGCTCCGCCGCCGACAACCGGGCCACGGTCCACGACGGAACGCGCTCGCCAGGGGTCGGCTCCCAGTCGACCACCAGCGCCACGAAGGGCTCGCCCTCCCAGCGCTCGCCGTCGAGGCCGTGGGGCTGTGACGAGATCGACCCGGCGTCGAGCCACGCGGTGCGCGCGCCATCGTCGAGGCGAAGCCGGCCCGCGAGGACCACCTGCACCAGCCGGCGCGCGGTCGCGCCGCCCAGCGCCGTGCCGCCATACAGCCGCTTCTCGTGGACCACGCCGCGCGTGCGGACGACGTACGCGCGCAGGCCGTGATGCAGGAGGAAGCTGACCGAGCGCGCCGCGGCCAGCGACGGCACCGTCACTGCGCGGCGCAGCCAGAGCATGGCGTGAGTACGGACCACCGCGACCTGCGGATCGGCCGGCGCGGATCGGCCGGCGCGGGCCGCATCGACTCGATGCATAGAATCGGCCGCGCGGGAGCCGGCGCAGCGGTCCCTCCGTATACCCAGCACCGACGCGCTGGATCGACCGGCGCGCGGTTACACCAGGAGCTGACGATGCGCCTCGACACGCTTGCGATGCTGGGACTCATGTTCACCGCGCTCGGGGGATGTCTCGAGTCCTCCGACGACCTCGCCCCGCCGGACGACCCCGCGGCGGTCGACGACGATCCGACCGCGCCCGGGCCCAGCACCGAGCCGAGCCAGGTGGTCGGCACGTGCACGGCCGATCGCAACTGCACCGGGACCAAGACCTGCGGCGCGTGGTCGGCGTGGTCGACCTGCGGCGCGTCGTACCAGCGGTGCGACGCGAGCTGCGGCTTCATCACCCGCTCCGGCTGCTCGTACCAGGCGACGGTGTCACCGCAGAACCGCAGCCGGACCTGCACGATGCGCGCGACCGGCGCCACCTGCGTCGAGGTCGACTACCGCGAGGTCGTCGTGAGCTGTCCGGTCTGACCGCGATGATCGCGCGCGCGACCGCTCACAGGAGCGAGCGCAACAGCCAGAACTGCGTCTCGCGTCCACCTGCCAGCTCCGCCAGGCCGTCGCGCTCCTCGCGCGCCTGATCGTGGCGAGCCTGGGCGAACAGGGGCGCGACCTCGGGATCGCGGCTGCGCGCGGCCCGCGTACACACGCGGGTGTGGCCACCATCGTCACCCGGCGGCCCGGGGTGATCGACGAACAGCAGATCGCCGGGGCGGACCTGGCCGAGCAGGCGCGCGATCGCCCGGTCATTGGCGGCGCTGACCGTGGCCTGGTTCGGGTCGGTCGGCGCGCGGTGGTCGAGGTGCGCGACCTGCTGCCACCCGGCCTTGCGCGCCAGGGCCTCGCCGAAGCGCTCGGCCCGCGGATAGTGGCGATGCGTGCCGGCCTGGAAGGTCGGCACCGGAAGATCGGCGAGCGCGACCACGGCTCCGCCGAAGACGTTGCACTTCCAGTAGCCGCGCGCGCCGAGGCCATAGGCCACGCCGCCGGGCAGGCGCAACAGGCCCGGCGTCGGCGCGACGCCGAACTGTTCCGCGTGGCAGGTGTAGCGGACGCCGTCGACGCGCGCGGTGAACGGCGCGGCGGCGGTGGCGGCGCAGATCGCCCGTGCGACCGCGACCACGCGGCGGGCACCCTTGCCGAGCGCGGGGACGGGATGCTCGGGATCGAACAGATCGGGGACCGGCCGATCGGCCAGCAGGGCCTCGACCGCCGCCAGCTCGGCGCGCCCGAAGCTGCCGGTGGTCGCCAGGCTCCGCCAGCGCTGGAGCGCGGTCACCGCGGCCACCGTCTCGTCGCCGTAGCCGCCGTCGCTGCCCCAGGTCGGCAGGCGCAGCGCGGTCGGCGCGTCGGTGACCCGCGCCGCCACCGCCTGGAGCGCGCGCTGGACGAGCTGGACCCGGGAGCGATCGCGCTCGCTCGGCCCGACGACCGCGCGGCCCGAACGGACCTGCGCCAGGGCTGGGACCCGCAGGTCGCCGACGGTCAGCGGCGCGCGGATCGCCGCGCGGTCGACGCCGAGCTCGACGAGGAGCGAGCCGACGCCGGCACCGAGCAGCTCCGCCGCCTGGCGGGCGACCGGCAGGAGGCTGGGGCGCGGCAGGTCTTGCAGCGCCTGGGCCGCGAAGTCGTCGAGCGGCAAGGACTCGGTCGCGACCAGGGTCGCGAAGGCAGCGGGCAGCGCGGGCATGCCCGATCATCGCGGGTTTCGCCTGCGCGCGGTAGCCGACGAGACCGAGACCGAGGCCGAGGCGGAGGCCGAGACCGAGGCGGAGACCGAGGCCGAGACCGAGACGGAGGTGGAGACCGAGGCGGAGGCCGAGACCGAGACCGAGACCGAGGTCGAGGCGGAGGCCGAGACCGAGGCGGAGGCCGAGACCGAGGCGGAGGCCGAGACCGAGGCGGAGGCCGAGACCGAGACCGAGACCGAGACCGAGACCGAGACCGAGACCGAGACCGAGACCGAGGCGGAGGCCGAGACCGAGGCGGAGGCGGAGACCGAGGCCGAGACGGAGGTGGAGACCGAGGGGGAGCGGAGACGCTCGAGCTTGTGACCCAGTTCACGCGCGCGGCGATGCTCGCGGCGTCTCCTCTCGGCCGATCTATCGTAGGCGAGTGTCGACCTTCGCCCCGATCGTGCTCCTGGTGGCCGTCGCGGCCTGCGGCGGCAGCGTCAGCGGCGAGGACTCCGTGCTCGCCAAGCGTCGGGCCCGGACCAAGCAGATCTGCGCGTGTGACACCTGGCGCTGCGCGGCCCAGGCCACGATCGACTACGACCGCTGGGTCGCGCTCCGCGAGGATCGCCTGCGCACGCACACCCCATCGCCCGCGATCACCGACGAGCTGAGGCGCCTGGACCGCGAGGCCCACGCGTGCGAGGCCCGGTTCACACCGCCCTGACCAACCTGCGGCTCGGCTGGACGCTCTTGACCCCGCGGTTCAGGGTGCCGCGGTCGGGACCACGAAGCCGGCCTCGTCGATCGTGACCGCGCGCTCCTTGAGCAAGCGGCCGACGGCGCGCTTGAAGGCCTTCTTGGACAGGCCGAACACCGCGCGGAGCTCGTCGGGCGACGAGCGGTCGCCGACGCGGGGCGGACGTGGCCCGCGCAGCGCGGCCAGGATGATCTCGGCGTCGTGGGCGAGCTCTTCGTGGGCGTGGCCGCGCAGCGACAGGACCAGCTTGCCGTCCGGAAGGATCTCGGCGATGCGGAACCGCGCCGGCGCGCCGCGCCCGAGGCGGTGGGGCTCGCTCGCCGGGACCAGGCCGAGGTACGCGCGCTCGAGGATCGCGAACAGGCCCAGGTCGGGGTCGTCGCGCCAGGCCTCGCCCTCGACCCACTCGTCGAGCGCGAAGTCGCCGCCTTCGGTGAGCAGGTCGCCGACGCGCATCGTCGCCGCCAGCCGCTGGCTCTTGTCGAGGAACAGCCCGAACGGATGGCGCGCCCCGACCCAGAGCTCGCGGGTCTGCTCGGCGAACGGCACCAGGAGCTCCTTGCCCAGGCCCCAGTCGACGTAGGCCCCGTGATCGACCAGCGCGGTGACCTCGAGGAACGCCACCTCGCCGAGGGCGAGCCGGGGCTCGATCGTCGTCGCCACCACGCGCTCCTCGGAGTCGCGGTACACGAACACCGCCAGCGCCTGACCGACCCGCGCGTCGGCCGGCAGCTCGCGCGCCGGCACGAAGATCGTCGGCGCGTCGGGCCGCTCGTCGACTGCCACCAGCCCACCGGCGCCGTCGACGCGACGGAGCCCAAGCGTGGCGCGCTGGCCGAGCAGGCCTTCCGGAGTCATGGGTCCATCTACCCCCGAACCTGGCGCCCGAGCAAGGCGCCGCGCGCGATCCGCGGCGTGGCAGACTACCGACGATGCCGAGCGTGGTCCGCGTCGCACACGATGAGCCGAGGCTCGATCGCCTCTTGCAGCTCTACATGCACGAGTGGAGCGCGCTGGTGCCGACCGCGATCGGCGCCGACGCGCGCTACGTCTATCCGACGCTGTCGGCGTGGGCCGATCAGGCGCGCCACGCCGCCTACCTGCTCCTCGACGCCGACGACCGACCGCTGGGCTTCGCGCTGGTGGCGATCGACGACGACGGGGTCGCCCACGTCGAGGAGTTCTTCGTGATCGCCGGGGCCCGCCGCCACGGGGTCGGGGCCACGGCCGCGCACGCGCTGTTCGCGACCCACGCCGGCGCCTGGTCGTGGACCGTGCGCCCCGAGAACCCCGCCGCGCTGGCGTTCTGGAAGCGGATCGCCCCGGCCGCGACTGTCACCGCCGAGCCCGGCGGCGACGGCGTAGTGCGGACGCGCATGCGGCTCGAGACCGCGTAGCGGTACGTAGCGGTGCGCGACGGAGGCGGAGGCGGAGGCTGAGACCGAGACCGAGGCGGAGACCGAGACCGAGGCCGAGGCCGAGACCGAGGCCGAGGCCGAGAGCGAGACGGAGGCGGAGACCGAGGCCGAGGCCGAGACCGAGACCGAGACCGAGGCCGAGACCGAGGCCGAGACCGAGGCGGAGACCGAGAGCTACGACGGCGAGTCGGTGGCCTGGGCAGCGCGCCGCAGGAGCAGCGTGCGCTCGCGCTGGTTGGTCGCCAGCGCCGCGGCGCGCGCGAAGGCCTGACCCGCCGCGGCGCGCTGGCCGAGCTTCAGCAGGAGGTCGCCCTGGACGGCCGGCACGAGGTGGAAGTCGCGCAGGCTCGGCAGGTCGACCAGCTCGTCGACCAGGATCAGCCCGGCCTCGGGGCCATCGGCCATCCCGACCGCGACCGCGCGGTTGAGCGCCACGATCGGCGAGCCGGTGACCGCGAGCAGGGCGTCGTAGAGCGCGACGATGCGCGGCCAGTCGGTCGCGTCGACGCTCGGCGCGCGCGCGTGACACGCCGCGATCGCCGCTTGCAGGGCGTAGACCCCGAGCGGTCTGGCCCGGGCCTCGGCCTGGGCCAGCGCGGCGAGGCCGTGCTGGATGAGCGCGCGGTCCCACAGGCTGCGCCGTTGCTCGGTCAGGAGCACCGGGTCGCCGGCGGCGTCGACCCGCGCCCGCAGGCGCGACGCCTGCAACTCCATGAGCGCGACCAGGCCGTGCACCTCGGCCTCCTCGGGCAAGCGCGCGCTCAGCATCCGGCCGAGCCGCATCGCCTCGGCGCACAGCTCCGGCCGCAGGAGGTCGTCGCCGCGCGACGCGGCGTAGCCCTCGTTGAACACCAGGTAGATGACCTCGAGCACCGACGGCAGGCGGTCGACCAGCGCGGCGCCGGTGGGCAACTCGAACGGCACCCGGGCCTCGCCGAGGGTGCGCTTGGCGCGGACCAGGCGCTGCGCGATCGTCGGCTCGCTGGCGCGGTAGGCGCGCGCGAGCTCGGGGACCGTGAGGCCGGCGACCAGCCGCAGCGTCAGCGCCACCCGCGCCTCGCGGGCCAGGACGGGGTGGCAGGCGATGAAGATGAGCCGGAGCGTATCGTCGCCGCCATCGTCGAGCTCGACCGGCAGGGCGGCGCGCGGCGCCTCCGCCTCCAGCATCGCGTGCTTGTCGGCGAGCATCCGGCCGCGGCGCAGCGCGTCCACGGCGCGATGGCGCGCGGTCGCCATCAACCACGCCCCGGGGTTGTGCGGGAGGCCGTCGCGCGGCCACTGCTCGAGGGCCGCGACCAGCGCGTCGTGGGCCAGGTCTTCGGCGAGGGCGAGGTCGCGCACCACCCGCGTCAGGCCACCGATGAGGCGAGGCGCCTCGAGGCGCCACACCGTCTCGACCGCGACGCGGGTGACGCTCACGCGCCCTTCGCCGCCAGCGCCGCGCGCTGCTTGGCCTCACGCTCGAGCATCTCCGGGGTCACCACGTCGCCGAAGTCCTCGAGGCCGACCACCGGCCGCAGCTCGAGGTCGCACTCCTCGCCCGGCATCGGCGCCGGGCAGCGCCGGGCCCACTCGAGGGCCTCGTCCATCGACTTCACCTCCCACATCCAGAAGCCGGCCACCAGCTCGCGGGTCTCGGTGAACGGGCCGTCGAGGATCTGGCGCTCGGTGCCGTCGCTCGAGAAGCGGACCCGCTTGCCGAGGCGGCTCGGGGTCAGCCCGTCCCCGGCCAGCATCACCCCGGCGGCCACCAGCTCGTCGTTGAACTTCGACATCGCCTCGATCAGCTCCGCCGAGGGCAGCGCGCCGGCCTCGCTGTTGGCCGTCGCCTTGACCATGACCATGACTTTCATGCTCGTTCCTTTCGTTTGATCCGAAGCGTTCGTCGCTCCTGACCATGCGTCGATCGAGCCGAGCCGAAATCGACACGGCGCGAAAAAAAAACGGAGCGTGAGCCCGTGGGGGCGGTGGTCCCCGGGCCGTCGTCCCGTGGTCGCGGTAGCTTAGCGTCGTGCCCCGCCGTGCCACGACCGTCTCGCCTGGGCCGGCGCGCCCGGATCCGGCGCTGCTTCGTCGGCTCCTGCGGGCCCGCGATCACCTCGACGCCGCACCGCACGAGGCCTGGCCGGTGCCGCGCCTGGCCCAGGTCAGCGGCGTGTCGGCGGCGCACTTCGCGCGCTCGTTCAAGGTCGCCTTCGGCGTCCCGCCCCATCGCTACCTGCTGACCCGGCGCATCGAGCGAGCGACCGCGCTCCTGCGTGAGACCGACCTATCGATCACCGAGATCGCGTTCCAGACCGGGTGGAGCAGCCAGGGCACGTTTGGCCGGACGTTTCGCGACATCGTCGGGGCGACGCCGCGGTCGGTGCGGGTCCGCGAGCGGGGCCGCGCCCCGGCTGCGCCGGTGCCGAGCTGCCACGTCGCCGCCGCCACGCGTCCCGATCTTACGATCGCAGTTTCGGAGAAGCGCCGCCAGCGCCCGAAACGCTAGCACCTCGCCATGCAGCTCCGCATCGATCTCATCGGCCTGTATGTCCGCGATCAGGACGAGGCTGTGGCGTTCTACGTCGACAAGCTCGGGTTCAAGATCCACACCGACGTGCGCAACGGCGAGTTCCGCTGGCTCACGGTGCAGGCCCCCAACCAGCCCGACGTCCAGCTCGGCCTGTTCCGGCCAGGTCCACCGATCCACGACCCGGCCACCACCCAGAGCCTGGACGAGGTCGTGGCCAAGGGCGCGATGCCCCCCCTGGTCATGGCGGTCGACGACTGCCGCGCGGCCTACGACCGCCTGCGGGCCGCCGGCGTCGAGTTCACCCAGCCGCCGACCGA
The DNA here is from genome assembly GCA_018057825.1 of Kofleriaceae bacterium. Lineage (GTDB taxonomy): Bacteria > Myxococcota_A > Polyangia > Haliangiales > Haliangiaceae > UBA2376. The sequence continues at coordinate 54,180 of JAGPCY010000043.1, forward strand.
GCGCTACGGCAACGTCGACGCCGGGTTTCGCGATCCGTCGGGCAACGGATGGAAGCTGGTGCAAACGCGGCGCTGAGGGTGCGGTCGAGGACCCGTGGGGCTGGGCAGGTGTCGCAGCGACGCCCATCTGCTCATCGGCCGCGCCGCCGCGGGTGAGTAGGCGGGCGCCGACGAGACCTCGATCACACCGGGCTGCCCAAGACCCCTTCCGCTCGTCGAGGTCCGCAATATTCCAGCAGGTGTGCGGGTTTGACTTGGCGGGGTCGCCCACCTACCATCGATCGCGAGATCATGACCGGACGCGGCACGGGCGACGACGCCCCCGGGGATAGCGGCGCGCGCGCGTCGTCAGGCGCCCGCGCGGTCGTCCGCAGCGAACCCGGCGTCGCGTCGGGCGACTCGGCGGTGATCGCCGCCGCCGACACCGCGATGGCGATGACCACGCCGGCGCCGGGCGAGTACACCGAGCCCGAGGCCGAGCCGCCGTCGGGGGTGCGCCGCCATCAGGCCGAGGAAGATCTGATCGGCACGACCCTGTCGGGCCGCTACATGGTGACCCGCAAGATCGGCCAGGGCGGCATGGGCGCGGTCTACGAGGCGACCCACACGCTCATCGGCAAGCGGGTCGCGGTCAAGGTCCTGCTCGACAAGTACGCGCGCAAGGAGCAGGTGGTCGCGCGCCTCGAGCAAGAGGCCCGGCTGGCGTCGGCGATCGGCCACGAGCACATCATCGACATCACCGACTTCGGCCAGACCGACGACGGCCGGACCTTCGTCGTGATGGAGTTCCTCGAGGGTGAGTCGCTGGCCGAGCTGCTCAACCGCGAGGGCCCGCTGCCCGAGACCCGGATCGCCGACATCGCCCGGCAGATCGCCTCGGCGCTCGGCGCCGCCCACGCCAAGGGCATCGTCCACCGCGACGTCAAACCCGACAACGTCTTCTTGCTCCGCCGCAAGGACAAGGACTTCGTCAAGGTCGTCGACTTCGGCATCTCGAAGGCGCTGCGGCAGTCCGACGCCGGCGAGGCCGACTCGCCGCGCCTGACCCAGACCGGCATGGTCCTGGGCACGCCGCTCTACATGTCGCCGGAGCAGGCGCGCGGCGACGACGCCCTCGACGCCCGCATCGACGTCTACGCCCTGGGCGTGATCATGTACGAGCTGGCGACCGGGCGGGTGCCGTTCACCGGCACCAACTACCTGGCGATCATCTCGCAGGTCCTGAACGACGAGCCGCGGCCGCCGCGCGAGGTCCGGCCCGAGCTGAGCGAGGAGTTCGTCAACATCATCCTGAAGGCGCTGGCCAAGGATCCCGCCGAGCGCTACCAGACCACCGACGAGCTGGTCGCCGATCTGTCGACGGTGATCGACGATCCGACCCACTCGACGCAGCGCGCCCGCATCACCGGGCCGCGGCGCCCGCTGACGCGCCGGTCGTCGCTGCGCGTGGTGGCGTGGGTGGCCGCCCTGGCGGCGATCGTCGCGGCGGTCGTGGTGGTCGTGACCCAGACCATGGGTGGTGATCGCCGGCGCGCCGCCGCCCCGGTGGTGATCGATGCCGGGCCGCCGCCGCCGCCCCCGATCGACGCGCCGCCGCCGCCGCCGCCGCCCCAGGTCGAGATCGTCACCGTGCGGATCGAGACCAACATGCCGGGCGCCATGGTCAGCGAGGGTGGTCGCGACTTCTGCACCGCGCCGTGCAACATCGAGCTGCCGCTGTCGAACGAAGAGGTCGAGCTGGTGCTGTCGCTGCCCGGCCACGAGGGGCTGTGCAAGGTGCGGTCGGCCACCGATCGTGTCGAGCGCACGCCCAAGGTCATGTGCAAGCTGAGCAAGCTCAAGCAGGGCCAGACCGGGCGCCGTCCGCCGCGGCCCGGGCCCGGCTCGGGCAAGGTCGGCGCGGGTTCGGGCTCGGGTTCCGGCAAGGTCGGCGCCGGCTCGGGCTCCGGCATCGACGACACCGCCGGCGGCGAGCTGGGCGGCAACCCGCTCAACAAGTGATGCGGCGAGCCCAGGTGCTCTGGCTGTGCGCCGCGGCGATCATCGCCGCGCCGGCGCCGGCCGCGGCCGATGACGACGGCTTCCTCGGCGCGCGTCGGCTGGCCCTGGCCATCGACGACTGCCCGCCGCGCCCGACCGTGGCCGACGCGGCGCGGGCCGAGCGGTTCACCGAGCACTACAACCGCGGCGTCGTCTTGTACGTGCAGGGCGACTACGACGGCGCGATCGTCGAGCTGGTCGCGGCCCACTGCCTGATCGCCAAGCCGTCCTTGCTGAAGGACATCGCTCAGGCCTACGAGCGCTCGGTCCGCTACGAGCACGCGATCGCCTACCTCGAGCGGTTCGTGGTCGACACCGACGACGCGGTCGAGCAGCGCAACGCCGGCTCGCGGCTGCAGGTGCTGGCCGGCCTGCGCTCGCAGATCCGGGTCGCGACCGAGCCGCCCGAGGCCGCGGTCACGGTGCGCAACGCCGAGGGCGTGCGCGGCACCGCCACCGCCAACACCGAGGACGTGATCGAGCTGCCGGCCGGGCGCTACACGATGACCGTCGAGCGCCCCAACTTCGAGCCGATCGAGGTCGAGCTCGAGGTCGGGGTCGGCCGGCCGTACAGCTACTCGTACCGCCTGACGCCGCGGCGCGGTCGCCTGCGGATCCAGACCGTGCCGGGCGACGCCCGGATCCTGGTCGACGATCGCGTGGTCGGCCTCGGCAGCTTCGACGGCGAGGTCGATCTGGGCCCGCACAAGATCGAGGTCGATCAGCGCGGCTGGTTGCCGGTCAGCCAGACCATCGAGGTCCAGGCCCAGGGCGTGGCCGAGGCGTCGATCCAGCTCGATCGGCCACCGTCGACCGCGCGCTGGCTGGCGGTCACCGGCGCCGCGGCGCTCGGCGGCTACGTCGTGACCTCGGCCGGCCTGGTCGCCGAATCCGACGACGGCACCCTGGGCGGTGGCGCGGTCGCCGGCATCGTCGGCGGAGCGCTGGCCGGCTACCTGTTCATCCCGTCCGACATCCGCCAGGGCACCGCGTCCTTGCTCATGACCGCGACCACCGCGGGCCTGCTCGACGGGCTGCAGCTCGGGGCCGCGCTGTCCGAGGACGAGCGGGTGGTGTCGTCGATCGCCCTGGGCGGCGCGGCGGTGGGCGCCGGGACCGCGGCCTGGGTCCTGGGCGCCTACGACGTCAGCGATGGCGACGCCGCGCTGGTCAACACCGGCCTCCTGTGGGGCTCGGTCAGCGGCGTGCTGTTCACCCAGGTCTTCAGCGGCGGCGATCGCACCGAGCTGGCGCTGACCGCGGCCGGCACCAACCTCGGGCTCCTGACCGGCGCGGTGATGGCGCGTCGCTACGACCTCAGCCGGCGCCGCGTGATCTACATCGACCTGGCGGGCGCGGCCGGCCTGGTCGCCGGGCTGGCGGTGCAAAACGGCCTGCAGTCGAGCGGCGAGGGCGCCAACTCCGACGAGAGCCGCTCGCACTTCACCCTGGCCGGCATGGCGATCGGCCTGGGCCTGGGCGTGTTCCTGACCCGCGACTACGACGCCCCCAAGCTGCGGGTCCGACCCCAGGTCGCGCCGCTGACCGACCCGGCCGGTGGTCGTGGCCTGATGGTCGGCGTCGCCGGCGCGCTATAAGCGGGCATGGCCACCGTCCATCGCAGCGCCTGTCCCCTCGACTGCCCGGACCTGTGCAGCCTCGAGGTCGAGGTCGAGGCCGGCCGGGTGACCCGGATCGACGGCGATCGGCGCAACCCGATCACCGACGGCTTCATCTGCGGCAAGGTGCGGCGGCTCGGCGAGCACCTGTACGGACCCCATCGGGTGTTGACGCCGCTGCGCCGGATCGGCGCCAAGGGGCAGGGCGAGTTCGCGCCGATCACCTGGGATGAGGCGCTCGACGAGATCGCCGGCCGGCTGGCCGCGATCAAGGCCAGCCACGGCGGCGAGGCCATCCTGCCGGTCCACTACGGCGGCTCGAACGGCTGGCTCACCGAGGGCGGCGCCGCGACCCGGCTGTTCCGACGGCTGGGCGCGTCGCGCTGCGAGCGCACGCTGTGCGCGGCGCCGTCGACCGCGGCGGTGCGCGGGCTGTACGGCACGGTGCCCGGCGTCGCCCTCGAGGACTACCCGCACGCGCGGCTGATCGTGGTGTGGGGCGCCAACCCGTCGGCCAGCGGCATCCACCTGGTGCCGATCATCGAGCGGGCGATGGCGGCCGGCGCGCGGTTGATCGTCGTCGATCCGCGCGCGACCCCGCTGGCCCGGCGCGCCGACCTCCACCTGGCGGTGCGCCCCGGCACCGATCTGCCGGTGGCCCTGGCGCTCATCCGCGAGCTGTTCGCGCGCGGTCACGCCGATCGCGGCTTCCTGGCCGCCCACGCCCGCGGGCTCGAGGCCCTGACCGCGGCGGCCGCGCCGTGGACCCTCGAGCGGGCCGCGGCCGAGAGCGGCTGCGCGGTCGACGACCTGGCGCGCTTCGTCGCGCTGTACGCCGCGGCCTCACCGGCGGTGATCCGGGTCGGCTGGGGCGTCGAGCGCAACCGCAACGGCGGCTCGGCGATCGCTGCGATCCTCGCGCTGCCGGCGATCGCCGGGAAGTTCGGCGTGCGCGGCGGTGGCTACACGATGTCGAACGGCGACGTCGGCTGGGGCGTCGGCCCCGAGGCCGGCATCGCCGAGCCCGAGCCGCCGACCCGCGCGATCAACCTGACCCGCCTGGGCGACGCCCTGGCCCACGCCGACCCGGCGATCCGCGCGGTAGTCATCTACAACTGCAACCCGGCGCAGACCGTCCCCGACCAGCGCGCGGTCGAGCGTGGCCTGGCGCGCGACGATCTGTTCACGGTCGTCCACGAGCAGGTCCTGACCGACACCTGCCGGTTCGCCGACGTGGTCCTGCCGGCGACCGCGTTCCTCGAGCACCGCGAGGTCCGGCGCGGCTACGGCGTGATGCGCTTGTTCGACTCGCCGGCGGTGGTTGCCCCGCCGGGCGAGGCGCGCAGCAACCATCAGGTGTTCGCGGCGCTGTCGGCCCGCCTCGGGCTCGATCGCCCGGGGGATCCGCTGACCGAGGACGCGGTGGTCGAGGCGATCTTCGCTGCCGATCGCCGCGCGCTGCGCGGGCAGCTCGCGGCCGACGGCGTGGCGGCGCCGACCCCGACGGCGCCGATCTTGTTCGTCGACCTGTTCCCGGCCACCGCCGACGGCAAGATCGATCTGGCGCCGGCCGCCCTCGAGGCCCAGGCCCCGGCCGGGCTCTACGGCTACCAGCCCGATCCAGCGACCGCGGCCTATCCGCTGGCGCTGATCTCCCCGGCGATCGCGTCGCAGATCAGCTCCACCTTCGGCCAGCTCCGGACGGCGCCGGCGGCGGTCGAGCTGCATCCCGACGACGCCGCGGCCCGCGGCATCACCGCCGGGGCGACGGTGCGGGTGTGGAACGACCTGGGCGAGGTCGTGTGCCTGGCCGCGATCTCGCGCCACCTGCGCCCCGGCGTCGCGCTCCTGCCCAAGGGGACCTGGCGGTTCCATACTGGCAATGGCGCCGCCGCGACGGCGCTGGTGCCCCAGACCCTCACCGACCTGGGCGGCGGGCCCTGCTACAACGACGCCCGGGTCGAGATCGCCCTGGCGTAGGAGCGCGCCGGCACGACCGTGCGACGGCGCGGCGTCCGGTCGCACCGCGCGTGGCGCCGGACCGGCGCGGACCTGCTACGGTCGCGGCGCTCATGGCCGCTCGCTCGGGTCGACTCGTCGTCGCAATCGCGCTCGCGCTGGCCTTCGGGCTGGGCGGGCTGGGCTCGTGGTGGCTGGTGCGTTCGCGGCCGACGCCGGGCGCCTTCGTCGACGCGATCGCCACGCCCGACGGCGGCGCGGTGCTCCTGCGGCGCGAGCGCGGCGACCGCTACTTCCTCGAGGTCCACGGCCCCGACCGCCTGCGCTGGCGGGCCCTGGTGCCGCGCTACGCCGGCGCGGTCGGCACGCCAGCGATCGCGGCCACGACCTCGGTGGTCACGGTGCGCATCGTGCGCGACGGCCGACCGCAGCTCTTCGCCTTCGATACTGCGCGTGGCTCCAAGCTGGCGTCCTTCGAGCTCCTCGAGGACGCGGTGTCGGATCGCGCCGGCTACACCGCGGCCGGACGGTCGACGACCTTCGCCGGCGGCTGGTCGGCCGAGGTCCTGGCCCGGCCCGACGGCACCGCGCGCCTGATCGCGGTCGAGCTCGACGCCCAGCGCCTGGCGTGGAAGGTCGAGGTCGCGGCCTGGCCCGACGCGGTCTGGCTGGCCGACGGCCAGCTCGTCGCGCGCACCGGCGCGACGTTGGCGGCCTGGACCTTGGCCGATGGCGCGCCGACGTCGCCGATGTCGACCACCCCGCCGTCGACCGCGCCCGGCCTGGTGATCGCCGACCGGGTCGTGACCTGGGGCGGGGCTCGCTACGCCGCGCCGGCCGACGCGGTCGCGCCGCAGCCCTATCACGCGGCCGGCGATCGGGTGTGGATCGTCGAGCCGTCGCGGGTCACGGCGCTCGATCGTCAGCTCGCGGTCGTGCGCACGATCGCGCGGTGAGCGTCCCGCGGCGCCGCGCGGCTACGCCGGTGTCGGCGCTTTGCGTCCCGCACCGGTCTGCGGTAGTCATGGCCGCGATGCCGCACCGCCGCCACGCCATCGCGGTCGTCGCCGCGCCGGCCGATATCGACGAGCTCGGCCACGTCGGCAACCAGGTCTACCTGCGCTGGGTGCTGGAGATCGCGGTCGCTCACTCGACCGCGCTGGGCTGGGACGGCGCGGCCTACCAGCGGCTCGGCGCCGGCTGGGTCGTGCGCCGCCACGAGCTCGACTACCTGGCCCAGGTCCGGCTCGGCGACGCGGTCGAGCTGACCACCTGGGTCGAAGACATGAAGGGCGTGTCGTGCGTGCGCAAGACCGAGCTGACGCGCGGCGACGGCGTCGTGGCCGCGCGGGCCGCCACGACCTGGGCCTTCATCGACTTCGCCACCGGGCGGCCGCGCAAGATCCCCGACGAGATCCGCGCGCTGTTCGCGCCGACCCCGGCGTGATCGCGGCGCGTCACGCCGCCGGCGTGCGCAGGAGCAGCAGGTACTCGACGTTGCCGGCCGGCCCGGTGATCGGCGACTCCACCGCGTCGCCGACGGTGAAGCCGTGGGCCCGGCCCCAGGTCGCGACCTTGGCGATCGCGTCAGCCCGCGCGTCCGGATCCCGGACGACGCCGCCCTTGCCGATGCGCTCGCGCCCGACCTCGAACTGCGGCTTGACCAGGGCCACGATCGGCTTGCCGCCGGGGGGCCCGAGCAAGGTCGCGACGTGGGGCAGGACCAGGGTCAGCGAGATGAACGAGGTGTCGATCACCGCGAGGTCGGCGGGTTGTCCGAGACGCTCGGGCGTCAGCTCGCGGATGTTCTGGCGGTCGAGCACCACCACCCGCGGATCCTGACGCAGCGCCCAGGCGAGCTGGCCGTAGCCGACGTCGATCGCGAACACCTTGGCGGCGCCGCGGCGCAAGAGCACGTCGGTGAAGCCGCCGGTCGAGGCGCCGACGTCGAGGGCCACCGCCCCGGTCGGATCGATCGCGAAGGCGTCGAGGCCCTTCACCAGCTTGAGCGCGCCGCGCGACACGTAAGGGTGATCGGCCTCGCGGAGCGCGATCGCGGCGTCGACCGCGATCCGATCGCCGGCCTTGGTCGCGATCGCGCCGTCGACCTCGACCTTGCCGGCCAGGATGATGGCCTGGGCCCGAGCTCGCGACGGCGCCAGCCCGCGGGCCACCACCAGGTTGTCGAGTCGATCCTTGGCGGCCACGCGCCCGGCCTACGGGTAGGTCCGCTCGCCGGCGACCAGGTGGGCCAGGGTCTCGCGCTCGCGGATCACCCGCCAGCGCGCGCCGTCGACCATGACCTCGGCGGCCCGCGGCCGGGTGTTGTAGTTCGACGACATCGTGAAGCCGTAGGCGCCAGCGGCGCCGATCGCCAGCAGATCGCCCTGCGGCATCGCCGGCATCGCGCGGTCGCGGGCCAGGAAGTCGCCGGTCTCGCAGATCGGGCCGACCACGTCGGTCGTGAGCGTCGCGGCGTCGGCCCGGCGCAGCACCGGCAGCATCGGGTGGTAGCTGCCGTAGAACGACGGGCGGATCAGATCGTTGATCGCGGCGTCGACCACCGTGAAGTGCTTGGCCTCGCCGGCCTTGCGGTACAAGACCCGGGTCACGAGCGCGCCGGCCGGCCCGACGATCGAGCGCCCCGGCTCGATGATCAGGCGGATCTTGGCGCGGCTGGTCAGCGGCGCCAGCGCGGCCTTGACCGCGACCCCGTACTCGGCGTGGCTGGGCGGCGCGGCGTCGCCGTCCTTGCCGTAGTCGATCCCCAGCCCACCGCCGATGTCGATCAGCGACAGCTCGATGCCGTCGGCGGCGATGCCGTCGATCAGCGCGCGCAGCCGCTCGATCGCGTGGGCGAACGGCGCGGTCTTGGTGAGCTGGCTGCCGATGTGGCAGTCGATGCCGCGCACCGCCAGGTTGGGCAGGCCGGCGGCACGGCGGAACACCTCGCGGGCCGCGCTGGCGTCGATGCCGAACTTGTTTTGTTTGAGGCCGGTCGAGATGTACGGGTGGGTCTGGGGATCGACGTCGGGGTTGACCCGGATCGACACCGGCGCGATCAGGCCGGCCGAGCGAGCCAGGCGATCGAGCACCACCAGCTCCTCCACCGACTCGACGTTGAAGGCCAGGATGCCGGCGGTCAGGGCGTCGCGCAGCTCGGCCTCGGTCTTGCCGACGCCCGAGAAGACCACCTTGGCGGGGTCGCCGCCGGCTCGCTGCCAGCGGTACAGCTCGCCGCCCGACACGATGTCGGCGCCGGCGCCCTCGGCGATCAGCACGCTCAGGATGCCGAGCGACGAGTTGGCCTTCACGCTGTAGCAGATCAGGTGATCGAGTCCGGCCAGGGCGGCGGCGTAGGCGCGGTAGGCGCCGACGATCGCGGCCTTGCTGTAGACGTAGGTCGGGGTGCCGACCTCGGCGGCGATCGCGGCCAGGGGCACGTCCTCGCAGTGCAGGCGGTCGTCGACGTAGTGGAACGGGATTCGGGTCACGCGGAGACTCCCAGCAGGTGGCGCCAGCGCGCCAGCTCGTGCTCGATGCGGGTACGGGCCGGGCCGCCGACGACGTCGCGGCGATCGACCGCGCGCGCCGGCTCGAGCCAGGCGTAGACGTCGTCGGCGAAGCGCGGGTCAGCGGCGCGCAGCTCGTCGAGCGACAGCTCGGCCAGCTCGCGGCCGGCGGCGACCGCGGTCCGGACCAGGCCACCGGCGACGTCGTGGGCGTCGCGGAAGGCCGCGCCCTGGGCCACCAGGTAGTCGGCCAGCTCGGTCGCCACCAGGTAACCGCGATCGACCGCGGCCGCCAGCGCCGCGCGATCGAGCTCGAGGGAGCCGATCATCCCGGCCGCGACCTCGAGGCACGCGGTGGTGGTCTCGACCGCGTCGTACAGCGGCTCCTGGGTCTCCTGCAGATCCTTGTTGTAGGCCAGCGGCAGGCCCTTCACCACGGTCATGAGGGTGACCCAGGCGCCGGTGACCCGGCCGACCTTGGCCCGCAGCAGCTCGGCCAGGTCGGGGTTCTTCTTCTGCGGCATGAGCGAGCTGCCCGAGCACCACGCGTCGGCCAGCCGGGCGAAGCCGAACTCCTGCGACGTCCACAGGACCAGCTCCTCGCCGAGCCGCGACAGGTGGACGCTCGCCAGCGCGCAGGCCCCGACCAGCTCGATCGCGAAGTCGCGATCGCCGACGGCGTCGAGGCTGTTGTGGGTGATCGCCGGCAGCGCCAGCGCGCGCGCCACCGCGCCGCGATCGATCGGGAACGTGGTGGCGGCCAGCGCCCCCGAGCCGAGCGGCGACACCGCGACCCGGGTCAGGCAGTCGGCCCAGCGCGCGCGATCGCGGGCCAGCATCTCGACGTAGGCCAGGAAGTGGTGCGCGGCGCGGATCGGCTGGGCCCGCTGCAGGTGGGTGTAGCCGGGCATGAGCGTGTCGACGTGGCGCTCGGCCTGGGCCAGGAGCGCGCGCTGGAGCTCGGCGGCGGCATCGTCGAGCTGGGCGATCGCCGCCCGCGCGTACAGCCGCAGATCGAGTGCGACCTGATCGTTGCGGCTGCGCCCGGTGTGCAGGCGGCGCCCGGCGTCGCCGATGCGCTCGATCAGCCGCGCCTCGACGTTCATGTGGACGTCCTCGAGGGCCGGGTCCCACGGCAGCGCGCCGCCTGCGAGGTCGGCCTCGACCGCGGCCAGCCCGGTGGCGATCGCCGCGGCGTCGGCCTCGGCGATGATGCCGACCGCGGCCAGCATGTGGGCGTGGGCGGTCGAGCCGGCGACGTCGTGGGCGAGCAGGCGGCGGTCGAAGTCGACCGAGGCGTTCATGGCCTGGGCCGCGGCCGCCATGCCCTCGCCGAAGCGTCGGCTGCGCGCGCCCTTGGTGCCGGTCATGGCGCGCAGTATAAACGTCGCCAGCGAGGAGCCGACCATGATCGAGCGAGTTTCGTTTGCGACCGAGACCGGCGACACCGCGCGCGGCGCCCTGGCGTGCCCGACCGGTGGTGGTCGCGCGCCGGCGGTGATCGTGGTCCACGAGTTCTGGGGCCTGAACGTCCAGACCGAGGGCGTGGCGGAGCGCCTGGCCCAGGAAGGCTTCGTCGCGCTGGCGGTCGATCTGTACCGCGGCCAGACCACCAAGGACCCGGCCGAGGCGATGCAGATGATGCTCGCGCTGCCGGGCGACCGCGCCCTCGCCGACCTGCGCGCCGCCGCCGGGTTCCTGCGCGATCATCCGCGCACCACCGGCAAGGTCGCGATCCTCGGCTTCTGTATGGGCGGCGCCTACGCCTTCCGCGCCGCCTGCTTCGTGCGCGGCCTGTGCGCGTCGGTGCCGTTCTACGGCGTGCCCAAGGATCCCGACTGGAGTCAGGTCGACGTGCCGATCCTGGCGCACTTCTGCCGCACCGACGGCTGGGCCAAGCCCGAGCTCGCCGAGCGCATCCAGCAGACCCTGGCCGAGCGCGGCCAGCCGATGGACCTGCATATCTACGACGCCGATCACGCCTTCATGAACGAGCAGCGCCCCGAGGTCTACAGCCCGGCCGACGCCCGGGTGGCCTGGGATCGCACGCTCGACTTCCTGCGCACCCACTGCGCCTGACGCCGCGGTAGCGTCGGCTGGTGGAGAGCGACGACCCGTCCGAGGCCGATCTCGTCGACGTCGACCTGCCCGGCGCGACCTTCGAGCGGCGCAAGCGCGCCGTCGGCCTGATCGCCGGTCCGGTCCTCGCCGGCCTGGTGGCCTGGCTCGATCGCGACGGCGTGGCGCCGGGGCTGACCGCGGTCATGGTCCTGGCGGTCACCTGGTGGCTGATCGAGGCCCTGCCGGCCGCGGCGGTCGCGCTGGTCGTCGCGGCCCTGGCGGTGATGCTCGATCTGGCGCCGCCCAAGGTCGCGTTCGGCGCCTTCGGCTCGCCGCTCTTGTTCATGTTCGTCGGCGCGTTCTTCGTCGCCGAGGCCATGCGGGTCCACGGTCTCGGGGAGCGAGCCGCGGCCGCCGCCGGGCGCCTGGCACGTGGACCTCGCTCCCTCGTGATCGCGTTGTCGGCCGCGGCCTTCGCGATGTCGGCGTTCATGTCGAACGCCGCCGCCACTGCGATCCTCTTGCCGATCGCGCTGGCCGCCAGCCACGGCGCGGGCCAGCGCTACCAGGCCGCGCTGGTGCTCGCGATCGCGTGGGCGGCGTCGATGGGCGGCCTGGCCACGCCGGTCGGCACGCCGCCGAACCTGATCGGCATCGGCCAGCTCCGCGCCGCCGGCCACGACCTCAGCTTCGGGACCTGGGCCGCCGTCGGTCTGCCCATCGGCCTAGCGATGCTCGGCGCGATGTGGCTCGTGTTGTTCGCGGTGTTTCGCGTCGGCGAGGCCCAGGTCGCCTTGCGCCCGACCGCGGCCACCACGTGGCGCACCGGCGAATGGTCGATCGCCTTCGCGCTGGGCCTCGCCGTCCTCGGCTGGCTGGCGCCGACCGTCCTCGACCTGGCCGCACCAGGCTCGGCCGCGGCGCGCTGGGCCAAGGGCCATCTCACCGAGGAGGTCGTCGCGATCCTCGCCGGCGTGTCGTTGTTCGTCCTGCCCGGCGGCGGCGTCGGCGCGACCCGGCGCCCGGCGCTGACCTGGCGCGAGGCGACCCAGATCGACTGGGGCGTGATCCTCCTGTTCGGCGGCGGCATCCTGCTCGGCGATCTCGCGCGCACGACCGGCCTGACCGACGCCTGGGGCCGTCAGCTCGTGGCGTGGACGGGCGCGTCGTCGACCTGGGTCGTCGTCGCGCTGTGCATCGGCGTCTCCATCGTCCTGTCCGAGGCCACCAGCAACACCGCCACCGCGACCCTCATGGCGCCCCTCGCGATCAGCCTCGCCGACGCCACCGGCACCCCACCCATCGCCGCCGTCCTCGGCGCCACCATCGGCGCCTCCTTCGGCTTCATGATGCCGATCTCCACCGCGCCCAACGCCCTCGCCTACGGCACCGGCCGCGTCCGCATCGGCCAGATGCTCCGCGCCGGCATCCTCTTCGACCTCCTCGGCTTCCTCGTCGTCCTCCTCGGCCTCCGCCTCCTCCTCCCCCTCCTCGGCCTCGCCTGATCACCGATCCCCGATCCCGATCCCGAGTCCGAGTCCGAGTCCGAGTCCGAGTCCGAGTCCGAGTCCGAGTCCGAGTCCGAGTCCGAGTCCGAGTCCGAGTCCGAGTCCGAGTCCGAGTCCGACCTCGCTCGCGGCCACCGCATCGCTCACGCACCACCACCACCACCCCGTGAAGGCACTACCTTCGCGCTAGGTCGGAACGTTTTTGGGAGGGGGCCCCGGCGAATGCCGGGGGAGGGTTTGTTTGAGTTCACCACCTCCGGAGGTGCATGCAGACAGCGGCTGAACGCCGACGCTCACGCACCACCACGACCGGTCACACCGACGGCGGCGCTCCCGCGATCCGGACGTTTTGGGAGGGGGCCCCGGCGAATGCCTGGCGAGGGTTTGTTTGAGTTCACCACCCTCCGGAGGTGCATGCAGACAGCGGCTGAACGCCGACGCTCACGCACCACTACCACCACCCCGTGGAGGCACCAGCCCCTGGCGCTAGGTCGGAACGTTTTGGGAGGGGGCCCCGGCGAATGCCGGGGGAGGGTCTTTGTGAAAGACCCTCCGGGATCACGCCGCCGCTTTGGAGAACAGCGCGTCGACCTCGGCCCCGACCTTGTCCTCCGGCGCGCCCTTGGCGATCGCGATCTCCTTCACCAGCAGCGCGCGCGCGGTCTCGAGCATGCGCCGCTCGCCGAAGGACAGATCCTTGGTCGCCCGCAGCACGCACAGGTCGCGGAGCACCTCGGCGATCTCGAAGACCGAGCCGGTCTTGATCTTCTCCATGTACTCGCGGTAGCGGCGGTTCCAGGTCTGCGTGTCGCGCGGGACATCGCGCGACTTCAAGATCGCGTAGACCTCTTTGACCTGCTTCGACGCGATCAGCTCGCGCAGCCCGACGGCGCCGGCGTTGGCGGTCGGCACCATGATCTTGAGACCGGTCTCGAGGATCTTGAGGATGTAGACGCTGGTCTGGGCCCCACCGATGTCGCGCTTCTCGAGCGCGATCACCTCGGCCACGCCGTGGACCGGGTAGACCGCTTTTTCTCCAACCTGAAACTGTTTCAAAGTAGACCTCGGGTGACCGGAGCCAGACGTTTAGCCAGTCTAGCAGGGCCGGCGGCGCGAGTCAATTTTGGCGACCCGGCGCGCGGCTAGAAACCCAAGCAGATACAACCACTTGGAGAGGCGCATGGGCGGAGAGTCGCCGAGCGGCGCCGGGACGGCCCGGCTCGCACCCGCGGCGATGAGATGACCGGCCGCGGGTGGTGCGGCCCGGCGAGGGCGATGGCTCGGGGCGGGTCGCCTCAGGCCTTGGCGACGTAGTGCACGATGGTCGCCACCGCGAAGCCGGTCCCGCCGCGGGGCTGGTGGGGCCGTCCGCTGGTGATCGACGCCGGCCCGGCGAGGTCGACGTGGACCCACGGCGTGTCCTTGGCGAACACCTTGAGGAACAGGCCCGCGGTGATCGCGCCGCCGAACCGCTCGCCGGTGTTGCGCAGGTCGGCGATCGGGCTCTTCAGCTGATCGCGCAGCCGCGGATTGAGCGGCAGCCGCCACATGTCCTCGCCGGTGTGCTCGGCGGCGGCCAGCCAGTCCTTGGCCAGGCGATCGTGGTCCGACATGACGCCGGCGGTGTACGGCCCGAGCGCGACCATGCAGGCCCCGGTCAGGGTCGCGAAGTCGAACATCTCGTCGGGCTCGACCTGGGTGCGCGCGTAGGTGATCGCGTCGCCCAGGGTCAGGCGACCCTCGGCGTCGGTGTTGTTGATCTCGACCGTCGTGCCGTCCATCGAGGTCAGGACGTCGCCGAGCTTGTAGGCCCGCCCCGACACCAGGTTCTCGCAGCACGCTGCGATCGCGTGGACCTCGTAGTCCGAGCCGAGCGTGGCGATCGCGTCCATCGCGCAGATCACGGCGGCCGCGCCCGACATGTCGACCTTCATGTCCATCATGGCGTCGGACGGCTTGAGGGAGTAGCCGCCGGAGTCGAAGGTCACGCCCTTGCCGATGAGGGCGATCTTCTTCTTCGCCTTCTTGGCCGGCTGGTAGACCATGTGGATGAGCTTCGACTCCTGCTCGGAGCCCTGGCCGACCGCCAAGAACATGCCCATGCCGAGCTCGGCGCACTTCTTGGCGCCGTGCACGGTGACCGAGAGCTGATCGTGGCGCTTGGCGATCGCGGTGGCCTCCGCGGCCATCTGCGAGGGGGTCATGTAGGCCGCCGGCTCGTTGATCAGATCGCGGGCGCGGCACACGGCGGCGGCGGTGACCTTGCCGCGCTCGATGGCGTTCTTCACGGCCCGGGCCTCGGCGGCGGTCGGCTTCTTGCCCTTCGGGTCGGTCAAGATGCCAAAATTCGCTAGGGTATGCGGGCGCTTGGCGTCCTCGCTGGTGAGGTAGCGGGCGAACTTGTAGGTGCCGAGCACCGCCCCCTCGACCAGGCACTGGAGCCCTGCGCTCTGCTTGGCCCCGAGGCCGGGGACGACAAAGGCCAAGGAGGTCGCGCCGATCCGGCCGGCCACCTGCGCGGCGGTGGCGGCGAGATCGCGCAGCGCCGGGGGACGGAGCTCGCCGCGCGGGCCGGCGCCGAGCGCCAGGACGTGCTTGGCCGGGATCCGGCTGCTGGTCCAAAGCGTCAAGGATTGAGAGCCCTTACCGTCGAAGCCCTGGGCCTTGGCGGCGGCGGCCAGGTCACCGCCGAGGGCACCGTCGACCTGCTTCCACAGTGGGTCCTTGCCGGGCTCCCCGTGGACGACGAAGACCAAGAGGTCGACCGCAGCGGCCGTCGCCGGCTCAACAAGATGTGAAAAGTCCATAGGTTACCGTCGTCGGAGGGGTGGGCGGCCGGGCCGAGAGCCGGGGCCGATCAGCCGAGTTGAACATTTCTACGCGCCGGCTGCTTCGCGAAAAAGGACCCGAGGCGCCCGATTGACATCGGGAGTGGCCTATTCGTAACCTCAGGAAGTCTCATCCCAAGGGGGGAATATGGCGCATAATCAGGCATCTGCGCGTCCGGCGCAGCGGAAAAGCGACAAGTCCACGAAGCAGCAGCCGCAGTCCTCGGCGCCGCGCGCACCCGACGTGCCCGCACCGAAGCCAGCGCCCGTGAAGCTCGCAGGCGAGCTGCCGGTGCCGCGCGCGACCTTCGTCTTGTAGCGGCGCGCACGGTTTCACCGCGCACGGTCTCGCCGCGCACGCTCTGTTCACGTGCGGTCTCGCCGCACGTCGTCTGCTGCGTCTCGTGCGAACGCAGCTCGCGCGAACGCAGCTCGCGCGAGTTCATCTTGGCCGATCCGCCGGCAGGTCCGCGGCAGCTCCGCGGCTGCTCCGCCAGCCGATCAGTTGGCCTCATCCTCGTCGTGAGGATCGTCGAGTTCTGCCGCGTGATCGGCGTCGTCCTCGTCGTGCGACAGATCGTCGCCATGCTCGAGGGTGGTCGCGGTTCGGCTGAACCGGATCGCGTCGGCGAAGGGCTGGTTGGTGGCCATGACCACCCACGCGCGCTGGTGGCGCTGCGCGATCAGCGCCAGCTCTTCGAGCTGCTCGCCGCTCAGGTGGCGGCGGGCCCGACCGAGGCCGCTGACCACGAGGTACGCGTCTTCGCCCTCGAGCTCCGCGAAGAACGGCGCGAAGGCCCCGGTCGGATCGGCGACCAGCGGGTCGTGGGCGCAGACGATGCCGAGCTCGGCGGCGAAGGCGTGGGCGGCCGGCGGATCCCACAGGCCGGTCGGGTGCCACACCCGCAGGCAGTCGCCGAGGGCCTCGGCCGGCATGACCTCGGCGAAGAAGCGCCGCATCAGGTCGCGGTTGGCGGACGACGGCGTGAACTCGGGTCCGGTGCGGAACACCGAGACCGCGGCGTCGAGGGTCGCGCAGGCGTCGCGCAGCGCGGCCACGCCGTGATCGCGGACCTCGCCCGGGCGGAACCGCCCGATCTCGGCGCGGCGCTCGGCCGGGATCGGCCAGCCGCGGGGGCCGAAGCCCTTGGGGCCGGGCTCATGGGTGATGATCGCCGGGGCGACCACGCCGAAGGCGCGGGCCCGGGTCACGCTCTGCCGCCAGCGCTTCACCACCGCCGGCCGCACCGGGCCGATGTGGAGCGCGTTCAGCTCAAGGTAAGGTAGCCGCTGAAAGTAGCGCGGCCACCCGACGCCGGTGGGGAGTCCTGCGCATCCGACGATGACGTGCTTGGCCATGAAGGGTCCCGCCGTTGACCGGCGGATCTCGCCGCGCGTAGAGTGCGCGCCGTCGCCACGCTACGTCCCCGCGCCCGCGCGCGCAAGCAATCGGAGGCTCCTCGTGCAGTTCTTCATCGACACCGCTGACGTCCGCGAGATCAAGGAAGCCGCCGCGATGGGGCTCGTCGACGGCGTGACCACCAACCCGTCGCTGGTCGCCAAGACCGGGCGCAAGTTCCGCGACGTCCTCCTCGAGATCTGCGACGTGGTCGACGGCCCGGTGTCGGCCGAGGTGGTGTCGACCACCTGCGACGAGATGATGAAGGAGGCGCGCGAGCTGGCGGCGCTGCGCTCCAACATCGTCGTCAAGATCCCGCTCATCGCCGAGGGCCTGAAGGCCACCAAGCGCTGCACCGACGAGGGCATCAAGACCAACGTCACGCTGTGCTTCAGCGCGACCCAGGCGCTGCTCGCGGCCAAGGCCGGCGCGACCTATATCTCGCCGTTCGTCGGCCGCCTCGACGACGTCTCGACCGACGGCATGCAGCTCATCAGCGAGATCCTCGAGATCTACGATCACTACGGGTTCGCGACCCAGGTGCTGGTGGCCTCGGTCCGTCACCCGATGCACGTCCAGCAGGCCGCGCGCATGGGCGCCCACGTCGCGACCTGCCCGCTGTCGGTCCTGCTCCAGCTCGCCAAGCACCCGCTGACCGACCTCGGCCTGGCGCGCTTTCTCGAGGACTGGAAGAAGGTCCCGCAGTAGGCTCGAATGGTGCGCCTCGCCTCGCTCGCCCTCGCGGCCGGCCTCGGCTGCGACGCCGCGCCGGGCCCGACCGTCGACGCGGTCGCGCCGGTGGCGGCCGCCCGCGGCGCCGACGTGGTGCTGACCGGCGCCGGGTTCTGCGGCGCGGGCGCGGTCACCGCGGCTGGGACCTGCGTCGACCTGCCGTCGGGCGCGGTCGACGTCGGGCTGCGCGCGCCGATCGTGCGGGCGCCGGTGCGGTCGTGGGGCGCCGGGACCATCGTCGTGACCGTGCCGACCCAGGCGGCGCTGGGCGCGACCGCGATCTACGTCACCGTCGACGGGCGCTCGTCCAACGCCGTCGACTTCGAGGTGCTGCCATGACCGACTCCCGTCGCGCCTTCTCGGTCGCGGTCTACGCCCGGCGGCGCGGCCGCGAGGTGCTGGCGATCTTTCACAAGCGGCTCCAGACCTGGCTGCCGGTCGGCGGCGAGCTCGAGCCCGGCGAGACCCCGCTCGAGGCGGCGGCCCGCGAGCTGCGCGAGGAGACCGGCCTGGCCGGGCGGTTCGGCCCGCTGGCCGGCGCCTTCGACGGCGTGCCGTGGGGCCTGCTCGGCTACGAGGAGCACCAGGCCGGCTCGAAGGGGCTGCACCTGAACTTCGTCTTCGTCGCCGACGTCGCCGACGACGCCGTGGTCGTGCCCAACGACGAGCTGGCCGACTGGCGCTGGGTCGATCGCGACGGCCTCGCCGCCCTCGAGTCGCCGCTGAACGTGCGGCAGTTCGGCTTCGCCGCGCTCGACGCGGTGGTCGTGCCGCGCTAGCAGGTCTCTCGGTGCGCATCCGCCAGCACGTCAACCCGACGCTGTCGTACTACGACACCTTCCGCGGGGTCCGCCCCGACCTCGATCCGGCGCGGCCCCTCGAGGTCGAGATCGGATGCGCCGACGCCCAGTTTCTCTTCGAGCGCGCCGCGCAGGACCCGACCCGGCACTACGTCGGCCTCGAGATCCGCGACGAGCTGGTCGTGTGGGTCAACCGTAAGGCCGCGGCCTGCGGCGCGCCGGTGGTCGCGGTCTTCGCCCACGCCCAGAAGCACCTGGCCGACATCTTCGCGCCCGCGTCGATCGACCGGGTCTACGTCAACTTCCCCGATCCGTGGTTCAAGCGCCGCCACGCCCACCGCCGGATGGTCGACGACGAACTGGTCGCCGGCCTGATCCCGCTCCTCAAGCCCGACGCCGACGTGTTCATGCAGACCGACGTCTGGGACCTGGCGCTCGCCGGCCTCGAGGCCTTCGAGGGCCGCGACGACTGCCTGGTCAACCAGGCCGGGCCGTGGTCGTTCTGGCGGACCGGCAACCCGTTCGGTGTGCGGTCGTGGCGCGAGCAGAACGCCGAGGAGACCGGCCTGCCGATCTGGCGCCTGCGCTACCGTCGACGGTGAGGTGAGGGAGGACGGGACGGAGACGGAGACGGAGACGGAGACCGAGACCGAGACCGAGACCGAGACCGAGGCCGAGGCCGAGACGGAGGCCGAGACCGAACCGGAACCGGAACCGGAACCCGAACCCGAACCCGAACCCGAACCCGAACCCGAACCCGAACCCGAACCCGAACCCGAACCCGAACCCGAGGCCGAGGCCGAGACGGAGACGGAGACCGAGTCCGAGACCGAGTCCGAGACCGAGTCCGAGGCCGGGGCGGAGTCCGGGGCCGAGACGGTCCGGTGAGGATGACGTACGCGCGCAGCGTGAAGGTCAGCCGACCTCTTCGGCGTAGGTCATGACCAAGTACATCACCGCCTCGCCCTTGCCGACGTTGCGGTAGGCGTGAGGGCTGTCGGCCTCGAACAGGATCGAGTCGCCGGCGCTCAGGCGGTTGGTCTCGCCGCCGACGTCGAGCTCGACCTGACCGGCGGTGACCACCAGGTTCTCGGCGGTGCCGGGGGCGTGGCCGTCGGCCTCCTCGACGCCGCCGGCCGACAGGCGCAGCTCGTAGAACTCGACCCGGCGCGGCTCATCGAAGGGAAACAGCGCGCGCGAGGTGAACGAGCGATCCTTGCTGGTCAGGACCTTGGCCTGATCGGCGCGCAGGACCAGCGTGCCCGACTGCGAGCGGTTGGAGATCAGCGCCGAGAACGTGACCTCGAGGGCCCGCGCGATCTTCCACAGCACGTTGATCGTCGGTGCGCTCTGCCCGAGCTCGATCTGGCCCAGCATCGCCCGGCTGACCCCCGAGAGCTGCGAGAGCTTCTCGAGCGACAGCCCGCGCTTGGTCCGGAGCCGGCGCAGGTTGTTGCCGACCACCGGCGCCAGGTCGGGGACCTCCTCGGTCGCCGCCGGCGCCTTCTCCGGCACCTTGCCGCGCTTTCGCTTACCTAGATCCACGCGTGCTGCTCACGATCCATCCCCACCACGCTATCCGTTATTACGGACACGGTCAACCATCCCCAGCCCACCAACCCGACCCCGACCCCGAACC
>JAGPCY010000014.1 GCA_018057825.1 Kofleriaceae bacterium
CGATCGCAGCGTGGCCCAGGAGCACCAGCCGCACCGGCGCCGGCACCTCGAGCAGCAGCGCCACCGTGGCCTCGACGATCGTCGGCGTGCCCCAGCCGAGCTTGGCCGCCGGCCCGAACACGTGCCGGCCCGGCGCCGCTGGGAAGTACCGCGCCAGATCTGTCGTGACGCGGTCCGCCTGCGCGACCGGATCGGTGGGGAAGAACAGGTCGGCCATGCCCGCTGACGACCGCAGCGTCGCGCGGAGAGCGTCCGTCTCGACGCGGCGGTGGAGCGCGAACAGGCCACCGACGCCCTCGAGCGAGAACCCGAGCGGCAGCGGGATCGGCGCGAACTCGGACGCGACGGTCGCGACCAGGGAGTACCCGGCGCCGGTCGCGTCGAGCGAGCCGACGGCCGACAGCGAGTTCCCGAACACGTCGAGAGCGAGCGCCCCCTGATAGCGGCCGTTGTCGTTGCGAAGGTAGCCGTTGCCCTCGACCGGCCCCGTGGCGATCGCGAGGCGCACCCCGGCCGGGGGCTTGAAGCCGACCTGCACGCCCAGCGGTCCGAGGTTCCCGGCCGCCAGTTCGAGCCCCAGGACTACCCCGACGTCCTCAACCGCGAACCCCACGGGGCCGACTGCGCCGTGCAGCGTGGTGCCGACCTCCAGTGCCAGCGACGGCGGTCCGCCACCCGGACTGGTGTCGCGCAGCCCGACCGACACCTCCGTCACTTCGAGCGGCCCGAGCCGACGGGACACCGGCACGGTCGCTGCCAGCTCCGCGCTGCCGCTCACGGCCAAGCCGGTCCGGCTCGACCACGAGACCGCCAGGGGGAACGCGATGCGCGAGCCCGCGCTCGGGAGCACCGCGCCCACAAACCCGTCGGCCGCCGCGCCGTCGAGGACCAGCGTCAGGTCGTTGGCCGCGATCGCCGCGGTAAGCTCCAGGCCGGCGCCAGCGCCGGATACCTCGACAGCCGCGGTGACCCCGCCGACCTCGACGCGCGCGCCGTCGTCATCACCGACCAACGTCGTCGGCGCGTCGAAGGCCTCCTCGTAGGCGACCCGGAACCCGGCGCCGGCCACGGCCTGGGGCGGCACGCCAGCCCGGATCGCGACCCCGACGCCCGCAGCCAGGTCGCCGTCGATCCGCAGCACGCCGCCGGAGCACGCGACCCGACTTCCGGTCGGCGCGCTCGCGGTCGGCACGACGGCGAAGCCGGCGTCTGCGCCCACGGTGGCTGGCACCCGCAACACCGCCAGGCCGACCACCAGCGGAAGGCCGCTCCGCTCGACCAGCACCGCGCGTGGCCCGATCGCCACCGCGCCGAGCGCGCTGACGATCGCGGCTGGCGGCGCGTAGCGATCGACCTGCGCACCGAGCGCCCGGGCCAGGGCGACCGCCGCGCGGGTCAGGCGCGCGCCGTCGAAGGCGGGGTCGCCCCAGTGGTAGCTCGCCTTCAGCGTGTCGACCGGCGCGTCGAGGTACTCGAGGAGCTTGGCGCGATCGAGCACCTGCCGCTGGTACGGCAGCCGGTCCGGCGCCGCCGGCACGAACTCCTCGCGCACGACGCCGAGCGCGTCGAGCAGCGCGTACCAGCCCGGGAAGTGGCTGCGGAGCTGGTCGACCAGCAAGCAGTCGACGATCTGCGCCGGGAGTTCACTGCGCTGGGCCGCGGTCAGGTCGGCGGCGGTCGCCAGCGCGTCGATGGCATTCCAAGCCGCCAGCACCGATGGGACCAGAACCTCGAGTTCGACCGCAGTTCCGTCATCGCCGCCCGCCGCGTTGTCGAACGCGAACGACGTCGGACCCTGGAGCGCCAGGAACGAGGGTGGCGCCGACGTTACGTCCCAGCCCAGGAGGCGCAAGAAGTCCACCGCCAGGTCGGCGTCGTCGCTGGCCTCGACCAGCGGCAACAGCGCTCCACCCAGGGCCTCCGCGAGACCGCGCAGCGTCGAACTCACGGCACCGTCCCGTAGAAGAAGGCGTCGGTCTCGTCGAACGCGGGCGGCACGACCGGAGCGCCGGTCTCCGGGATGTGATTGTAGATCAGCGGCGCCCTGGTTGGAGCCACCGTCCCGCGGGGGCCCGGGTTCGCGATCGGGATGAGCAACTGGTACTCGAAGCGTCCGCCGATGCACAGGACCTTCGGTTGGGTGGCCGCGGCGTCGACGACGAACGACCACTTGAGGCCGTCGATCATGTCGGTCAGGGTCGGGTAGCCGTGCCGGCGGAACACTGGGTACGGGTGTGTGTCCTCGAATTCACTCGCACGAGAGAGCCACGTCGGCAGCCGCGCCAGGCGTTCGGCGTCGGTCTCCGGGATCTCCGACAGGGTGGGGAAGGTGATTTCATGGGTGACGACCGAATTTCTCGGCGTGCGGCAGTAGAAGGCCACTAGCCCCCGTGCGAACCTGTGCCCCCCGATGTTGCGACCCAACGGCAAGCGAACGCGCTTGCGCTCGGTGGTCGTGGTCTGATCTAGCCTGCCCACTCCCAGGAGCCTCAGCCAAGCGAGGAAGTCCGCGCGCGGGATCGGTGTCCCGTCCGGGCGGGTGAAGCCTTTGGCGTGGAACGCAGCCGCCAGCGCATTCCGGTTCGCAAACGGCGTCTTTTGGAACACGACGAACTCGTAGGCCATCCATTCGAGGATCTCGATCGCGGTGACGCCCTCGGTGCCGTTGGTCGAGACACCGTGGTAGTGCTTCGGGGCCGATACGCGCACATGGCCGCCGAGCGCCTCCCGGAGCTTGATGAGCCACGGCGTCGCCTGTCCCAGGTTGCAGCCCTTGACGTGAAAGGCGCGCGCCGTCGGGGCGGGTGCGGCGGCCGAGAATCCGACGAGTTCATCGGGGATCGCGATGGTGTTGTTCGGGCTACGCAGGGAACTCACGAGCGCCTCGAAGTCGGTCCATGGTCCGATCGGGGAGAACGGAAACGGATCGACCATCCAGTCGCCGCGACGGTTGGCGTGGCCACCGACGACGAGCTCGTCGTCGATCGGAGGGGGCGGAGCGGCGCGCGCGGTCGCTTCTTCGAGGAAGCTCTGGAGCGTGTTGACGATCTCGATCATCTCCATGTTCGGTCGTCGGGACACCAGCAGCGCGAGGCGATTGAGATAGTCGTCAGCATCGTCGATGCGCGGTACCCAGCCGTAGTTGCTCATGCGCTCCTCCTCGCGTGTGTGGTAGTGTGGTGTCCATGGTCCAGCGGTTCGCGTGGTCTGTTGCAGTCGCGATGAGTTGCGGGCGCAGCGCTGAGCCTGCGGGGCCGGTTCCTGGGCCAACGCCGACTCCCGCACTGGCGCCTGTGGACGCCGGACCAGCGCCGGGGACCGTCGGGCCGCGCTACCTGGTTGGGGAGACCTGTAGGTCGCCACAGCTCGGTAGGTCGCATCTGTACCCGCTGTTCGCGGGTGGCGACCTCGCCTGGACAGCAGAGGCGTCTGCGGCGCGCGCTCCCCTGGCCGAAGGGCCGCAACGCTTCCAGGTGCTCGGATCGCGCGGCGTGCGGCACGGCGAGTTCGTCACCGACGCGCATAGCGTCCCACCTGACCCGCGCGGGTTCGTCGGGGAGTCCTACTACTACGACGGCGGCGCCGGACCGTGTGCGTACCGCCTGCCCGAGAAGGTCTATGTCATCGATGCCGGCTGTGGCGATGCGGGGAACTGCGGGATCTCGGTCGCGGTCCGCGGGGACCTCGCGCATCCGAAGACGCGACCGGACATCGCGGTCGGCCAGGTCTGCGTCGTCGACGCCAACTTGATCGGCGACCTCGATGGCGACGGCGCCGCGGAGTCGTTTCCGCTGGAGGGCTTCCGTGGACCGGGCGACGTCGAAGGCGTCGTTCACCGTGGCGCCCCATGTCCACATCCGCGCTTCTCGTGGTACCGGATGCGCCTCGGCGCCGACGTGCTGGACGTGCTGGGCGCGGCCGATCTGGATCGCGACGGTCACCTCGAGCTCTTGGTCGCGTTTACGGCCGCGGGCGGGCCGCGCACGGTGGCGATCTACACGCCGGCCTCCGGGCCCATCCGCCTCGAGCGACGGGCAGCGGTCGTCCGCTGACGCCGACGCCCAGGTCGACACGGCGCGGCGCTCGGCGTTGACGCGCGCGATCGGCGCGGGCCCGGGGTCCACCGGCGCCGCGCGGCCGGCCGCGACACCGCGCGCGCAGGCTCCCAGCCACCATCCACTCATGACCTGACGATAACAGGGACTCCCCGCTGCGAGCAAGGGTGGCATGCTGTGTAACGTCCGGGGTCGGCAGCGGCGCCGGCGCCTCTGGTGCCTCCCGTGCCTGTGGAGTGCAGCCCGCGGCCCGCCAGGCCGCACCGAGCAAGCGCGCCGACGACGCCAGGGACACGCCCTTCGACAACCGACCGAACATGCGACCTGTATCCGAACACCGGGGTCGGGTGATCGCAAGCCGCATCCACGCACGATCGATTCGATGCCAGGCGACGGCGGCGGGGCCATGCGCAGGCGCTGATACATGCACCTCCCACCGACCGACTCCCGAAGCTTGGTGAGCCACAGTGGCGCTCTCCAGACAAGACGAACCGATCGCCCGCGACCGGGGGCGTGGCCACCGCCGATGAACTCGTCGTCGATCGCGGGAGCGTGGTAGCTTCACGTCCATGGAGCGGCGATTCGCGTGGTCTGTCGCGGTGGTGCTGAGTTGCGGGCGCAGCGCTGAGCCTGCGGGGCCGGTTCCGGCGTCCACGCCCACGCCCACGCCCGCGCCCGCGCCCGCGCCCGCGCCGGCCGCTGCGGACGCCGGGCCAGCGCCGGGGACCGTCGGGCCGCGTTACCTGGTTGGGGAGACCTGTAAGTCGCCACAGCTCGGCAGGCCGCATCTGTTCCCGCTGTTCGCGGGTGGCGACCTCGCCTGGACAGCAGAGGCGTCTGCGGCGCGCGCTCCCCTGGCCGAAGGGCCGCAACGCTTCCAGGTGCTCGGATCGCGCGGCGTGCGGCACGGCCACATCCTCACCGACGTGAACGGCGTCCCCGATGACCCGCGCGGGTTCGTCGGAGAGTCCCACTACGAAGAGGGGAGCGGACCGTGTGCGTACCGCCTGCCCGAGCAGGTCTATATCATCGATGCCGGCTGTGGCGATGCGGGGAACTGCGGGATCTCGGTCGCGATCCGCGGGGACCTCGCGCATCCGAAGAAGCGACCGGACATCGCGGTCGGCCAGGTCTGCGTCGTCGACGCCCACCTGATCGGCGACCTCGATGGCGACGGCGCCGCGGAGTCGTTTCCGCTGGAGGGCTTCCGCGGACCGGGCGACGTCGAAGGCGTCGCTCACCGTGGCGCCCCATGTCCACATCCCCGTTTCTCGTGGTACCGGATGCGCATCGGCGCCGACGTGCTGGACGTGCTGGGCGCGGCCGATCTGGATCGCGACGGTAACCTCGAGCTCTTGGTCGCGTTCACGGCCGCGGGCGGGCCGCGCACGGTGGCGATCTACACGCCGGCCTCCGGGCCCATCCGCCTCGAGCGACGGGCCGCGGTCGTCCGCTGACCCCGACGCACAGGTCGACACGGCGCGGCACGCGGCGTTGACGTGCGCGATCGGCGCGGGCCCGGGGTCCACCGGCGCCGCGCGGCCGGCCGCGACACCGCGCGCACTGGCTCCCAGCCACCATCCACTCATGAACTGACGATAACAGGGACTCCCCGCTGCGAGCAAGGATGGCATGCTGTGTAACGTCCGGGGTGGGCAGCGGCGCCGGCGCCTCCGGTGCCTCCGGTGCCTTTGGAGTGCAGCCCGCGGCCAGGTGAGCCACAGTGGCGCTCTCCAGACAAGACGAACCGATCATCCGCGGCCGAGGGCGTGACCACCGCCGACGAACTCGTCGTCGATCGCAGGAGCGTGGTAGCTTCACGTCCATGGAGCGGCGATTCGCGTGGTCTATCGCGGTGGTGCTGAGTTGCGGGCGCAGCGCTGAGCCTGCGGGGCCGGTTCCGGCGCCCACGCCCACGCCCGCGCCCACGCCGGCCGCTGCGGACGCCGGGCCAGCGCCGGGGACCGTCGGGCCGCGTTACCTGGTTGGGGAGACCTGTAAGTCGCCACAGCTCGGCAGGCCGCATCTGTTCCCGCTGTTCGCGGGTGGCGACCTCGCCTGGACGGCCGAGGTGTCCGCGGCGCGCGCTCCGATGGCCGAAGGGCCGCAACGATTCCAGGTGCTCGGATCGCGCGGCGTCCGGCACGGCGAGTTTGTCACCGAAGTGACTGGAGTGCCCGCTGACCCGCGCGGGTTCGTCGGGGAGTCCTACTACTACGACGGCGGCGGACCGTGTGCGTACCGCCTGCCCGAGAAGGTCTATGTCACCGATGTCAGCTGCGGCGATGCGGGGAACTGCGGGATCTCGGTCGCGATCCGCGGGGACCTCGCGCATCCGAAGACGCGACCGGACATCGCGGTCGGCCAGGTCTGCGTCGTCGACGCCCACCTGATCGGCGACCTCGATGGCGACGGCGCCGCGGAGTCGTTTCCGCTGGAGAGCTTCCGCGGACCGGGCGACGTCGAAGGCGTCGTTCACCGTGGCGCCCCATGTCCACATCCCCGCTTCTCGTGGTACCGGATGCGCCTCGGCGCCGACGTGCTGGACGTGCTGGGCGCGGCCGATCTGGATCGCGACGGTCACCTCGAGCTCTTGGTCGCGTTCACGGCCGCGGGCGGGCCGCGCACGGTGGCGATCTACACGCCGGCCTCCGGGCCCATCCGCCTCGAGCGACGGGCCGCGGTCGTCCGCTGACCGTCGCCAGCGCGCGGATGACCGCGGCGGGGTGATGGTGGCGGCGATCGGCTGCGGCTACCCTGCGCGCGCGTGAACGAGACGCTCAGCGACTCGCTGCGATCGCGGCCGGCGCCGCCGGACGGCGCACGGGCGGTGACCGCGCTGTACGTGCTGCTCGACGCCGGGCGGCCGCTCGGCCCGAGCTCGCGCCATGAGCTCGAGGGCGTCGACCGCATCGAACTCGGGCGCGGCGAGCGCGGCGCGTGGCGCACGACCCTCGACGGGCGGAGCGACCTGCGAGTGGCGGTGCCGGATCCGCGCATGTCCGCTGTGCACGGCCACCTGACCCGGGTCGGCGACCGCTGGGTCTTCCAGGACGCCGGGTCCAAGAACGGCGCCACCGTCGACGGCGAGCCGGTCCGCTGCGCGGCGGTCGCCCCCGGCGCGCTGCTCGGGCTCGGCCACACGTTCTTCCTCCTGGCCGACGAGGAGGTGGTCGGCGTGCGGCCCGCCGATCAGACCAGCGACGAGCTGGCCGCGCCGAGCCCGGCCCTGGCCAGCTTCGACGATCGATTGCGGCGTCACGCCGACGAGCTGGCCGCGGTGGCGCGGTCCATGGTCCCGGTGGTCCTCGGCGGCGAGACCGGGACCGGCAAGGAGGTCTACGCGCGGGCGCTGCACGCGCTGTCCGGGCGCCGCGGCGCCTTCGTCGCGGTGCATTGCGGCGGCCTGGCGGCGCAGCTCGTCGAGGCCGAGCTGTTCGGGCATCGGCGCGGCGCGTTCTCGGGCGCGACCGAGGAGCGGCCAGGGTATGTCCGCGCCGCCGACCGCGGGACCCTATTCCTCGACGAGATCGGCGAGCTGCCGCCGCCGGCGCAGACCGCGCTCTTGCGGGTGCTACAGGAACGCGCGGTCGTGCCGGTCGGCGAGTCCCACGCGGTGCCGGTCGACTTCCGCCTGTGCGTCGCCACCCACCGCGACCTCGAGGCCCTGGTCGAGCTCGGGCAGTTCCGCGCCGATCTCCACGCGCGCCTCCTGGGCGTCGCGATCGAGCTGACGCCGCTGCGCGAACGCCGCGGCGACCTCGGCCTCCTGATCGCGCGGCTGCTCGAGCGCGTCGGTGGGGCCGGGCTGGCGCTGACCCCGGCCGCCGCCCTGGCGCTGCTCCGGCATCGCTGGCTCCTGAACGTGCGCGAGCTCGAGCGGACCCTGGCCGCCGCCGTGGCCAGGGCCGGCGCCGGTCCGATCGACGTCGGTCACCTGCCGCCCGGCCTGGCGATCCACGGCGGCCCGCCGGGGGCGCGACCGGTCGCGACCATCGCGGCGCGCTCGCGGCGCGACGACGGCCTGCGCGCGTCCCTGGTCGAGGCCCTGTCCCGCCACGACGGCAACGTCACCGCGGTCGCGCGCGATCTCGGCAAGCACCGCGAGCAGATCCATCGCTGGCTCCGCCGCCTGGCGATCGATCCCGCGCAGTTTCGCGGCTAGGGCACCCCGATCGGGATCGGGGTCGGGGTCGGGATCGAGATCGGGATCTAGCCCGCCGGAGCTCAAGCGGCCCCCCGATGGTTAGCACGTCGTCTCGGCGGTCCGCGGCGCGACGAGGGAGCTCCGTCCCGGCGGCTACGGCCGGGCGCAGTCGGTGCAACGGCCGCGGAGCTGGACCTCGGCGACCTGGTTGCGCGAGGCCTCGCCGCGCAACGACACCGAGCTGGCCGGGAGGCAGGCGACGGTGCCGCAGTCGTTGCACACGAAGTGCGGGTGCTCGCCGTGGGTGGCGGCGGCGGTGCGCGGGAGCTCGAAGCGCCAGACGTTGTCGCCGAGCTGGGTCTTGATCAGGAGCCCGGCCTCGGTCAGGGACAAGAGGTTGCGATAGATCGTGACGCGATCCATGCCGTCGCCGGCCAGCCGCTCGGTCAGCTCGGAGTGGCTCGTCGGGATGCGCAGCTTGGCCAGCTCGCGCAACACGGTCATCCGCTGCTCCGTGACGCGCAGCCCGCGCGCCACCAGGAGCTGGCGCAGGTCGTCGTCGCGTAGCAGACGGGTCTTGCCGGACATGTCCCGGTACTGTCGCGCGTTCGCGTCGACCGGGCAAGGCGGCTCGGACCCCGCCGCGGTCATGCCGCGCCGCCGGTGGCTGGCCGGTCGTCGTCGTCGTCGTTGTCGTCGTCCTCGCTGGCCTCGGTCCAGGCCGGGAAGGGATCGTCGAAGTCGGCCCAGGCCGCGGGCCCGGCCGCCAGCTCGGTCGGGGTCAGGAGCGCGGCGTCGAGGCCGGCCCGCAGCTCGGCCTCCTCGAGGTCGACGCCGATGAAGACCAGCTCCTGGCGGCGGTCGCCCCAGCGCGGATCCCAGGTCACGCCGGGCTCGGCGGCGGTCTGGACGCGGACCTCGGGCGGCAGCGCCGCCCGCCACCACCCGGCGGTGCTGGCGCTGGCCGACAGGCCGGCCTGGGACCACAGCCCGCGCAGGTCCATGCGGGTGGCCAGCCAGAAGAACCCCTTGGAGCGCAGGACGCCGTCCCAGGCGTCGGGGTCCTGGAGCACCGCCCACAGCCGGGCGGGGTGGAACGGTACGCGCGCGCGGTAGACGAAGCTGCCGATGCCATAGGCCTCGGTCTCGGGGACGTGCTCGCCGCGGGCCTCCTTGAGCCAGCCCGGGGCGCGGGCGGCGCGATCGAGATCGAAGCGGCCGGTGGCCAGCACCTCGGTCAACGGCACGCGACCGTGGTCGGCCCGGACCTGCACCGCGTCGGGGTTCAAGTGGCGCAAGATGCCCTCGACCCGATCGAGGTCGTCGCTCGACACCAGATCGACCTTGCTGATCACCAGCACGTCGGCGAACTCGATCTGCTCGACCAGCAGGTCGACCACGGTCCGGCGGTCGTCGTCGCCGAGCGCGGCCTGGCGGACCTGGAGATCGTCTTCGCTCAGCCAGTCGGCCAGGAAGTTGTGGGCGTCGACCACCGTGACCATGGTGTCGAGCTTGGCCAGGTCGGCCAGCCGGCGCCCGGCCTCGTCCTCGAAGGTGAAGGTCTCGGCCACCGGCAGCGGCTCGGAGATCCCGGTCGACTCGACTAGCAGGTAGTCGAAGCGCCCGGCCTCGGCCAGGCGGGCGACCTCGCGCAGCAGATCTTCGCGCAGCGTGCAGCAGATGCAGCCGTTCTGCATCTCGACGAGCTGCTCATCGACCCGGGCGACGGCCGCGTCGCCGGCACTGACCAGGCGGGCGTCGATGTTGACCTCGCTCATGTCGTTGACGATGACCGCGACCCGGCGGCCCTCGCGGTTGGCCAGGATGTGGTTGAGCAGCGTGGTCTTGCCGGCGCCGAGGAAGCCAGATAGGACGGTGACGGGGAGCCGAGCCGGATGGGGATCCATGGGTCGCAAGATGCAACAGTGTTGCACATGGGTCAAGCCCCGATCCGGTCCCTTCGTCGATGTACGCAACATGATTGCATGACCAGGCGGCCCCAGGGTAGCTTCTCGCCAATGTCCGCGACCCCGCGCGCCGCCTGCCGTCAGACCTGCGACTGCACCGCCCACCGGGCTCGTCCGCCGGCCGGGGCCGGTTGGTGGTCCCTGCTGCTGCCGATCCTGGCTTGCGCGCTGTGTCCGGCGTGCGTGACCACCTACGCCAAGCTGTTCGCGGTCCTGGGGGTCGGCTTCGGTCTGTCGGAGACCCAGCACGTCGCGCTCCTGGTGGTGGCCCTGGCAGGGTCCCTCGGGGTGAGCGCGTGGCGGACCGTGCGGACCGGGCGCCGCTGGCCGCTGTCGGTCGCGGTGGTCGGCGCGACCGCGGTGGCGATCGGTCACGCGGTGCCGAGCGCCCACCTGCTCGAGTGGGTCGGCGTCGCGATCCTGCTGGCCGGAGGCCTGACCGAGCACTTCCGGTTGCGGCGCCAGGTCCGCCTGGCCGCCGTCGCGACCTGATCGCGGTCGCCGCCGCGGCGCG
Source organism: Kofleriaceae bacterium (assembly GCA_018057825.1). GTDB lineage: Bacteria > Myxococcota_A > Polyangia > Haliangiales > Haliangiaceae > UBA2376. Next base: position 10,684 of record JAGPCY010000014.1, read on the forward strand.
GCCGGCGCGGGTAGTCCACCGCCGGGTCGGATGTATCGCAACAGAGTTGCAAAAGGAATCGGCCCGGCGTAAAACGTCCGGCGATGTCCCTCGCCCAGCCGGCGTCCGCCGCCCCGTCTTGCCGTCCGCCCCCGAGCGTCGCCCCGACCCTCGACGACGGCTGGCGCGCCGCCGCCGACCCGGTGGTGCTGTCGGCCCTGACGACCTCGACGGTCGACCTGGCGGTGTGGCGGCGGCCGGTGCCCGACCAGGTCACCCGGACCCTGGCGACCTGGGCCGAGACCAAGCCGGCCGGCTTCGAGCGGCTGATCGCGCCGACCCGCGACGCGCTGGCGCCGGCGGTGGCTGGCCTGCCGGTCGCCGCGCGGGCCTGGGTCCACGACGACCTGGCCGACCTGATCGAGCGCCTGGGGTCGCTGGCGGCCGCGCCCCGCTTGCGGGTGTGGTTCGGTCCGGTGCGCGGTGACCAGTGCCGCAAGTTCCACGTCGACTACGTCCGCTACCGGCTGATCACCACCTACGTCGGGCCGGGCACCGAGTGGGTCCCGCCGGGTGCGGTGGCGCGGGCCGCCCTCGAGCATCCCCCCGACTGTCCGTGCGACGCCAACCGCGCGATCGTCCCCGATGGCGCGGCCGTTCAGCACGCGGCGATCGGCGACGTGCTGGTCATGAAGGGCGCGCTGCACCCCGACGGGCGCGGGGTGGTCCACCGCTCGCCGCCGATCGCGGGCACCGGCGTGACCCGGGTCGTGCTGATCGCCAGCGCCGAGGCGCGGTGAGCGGCGCCGCGGTGCCGGCATGACCGGCTGGTCGATCCTGTGGTTTGGGATCGGACTGGGGGTTCGCCATGCGACCGACCCCGACCACGTCGTCGTGATCGCGGCGCTGGTCGATCGCGAGCGCAGCGCGCTTCGGGCCGCGCGGATCGCGGCGCTGTGGGGCCTCGGGCACACCGCGACCTTCCTCGGCCTCGGCCTGGCGATCGTCCTGGCTGGCGTCAAGCTGCCCGGGGCGCTGGAGGTCGCCGCCGAGGCCCTGGTCGGCGTGATGCTCGTGGCCCTCGGGGCTTGGCACCTGCTGCGGCTGCGCCGGGTCGAGCCGGCGGGGAGCCCACCGACCGCTGGCACCCTGCGGCCGCTCGCGTTCGGGCTGGTGCACGGTCTCGCAGGTTCGGCCGGTGCCGCGCTCCTCGCGTCGACGACGGTTCCGTCCCCCGGCCTGGCAGCGACCTACTTGGCGCTGGTCGCCCTCGGCACGATGCTCGGCATGATCGGGCTGACCGTGGCCCTGGCCGGCGTCGGTCGGGCGCTGCAGCGCCGGCGCCGCGGTCGGCTGGTCGCGCTCGTCGGTGCGCTGCTCAGCCTGGCGCTGGGCACGTGGATGCTCGGTCAGCTCGGGGTCGATGCGCTGGTCGGGTGAGCGGGGGCGGCGTCGGCCGCTGCATGGTGGCAGCGCTCGACCTCGATCGTCACGTGGTCCAGGCGGAACCGGCGCAGGGTGGCGCGGTAGGCCGCCGGCTCGCGCGGCACGGCCGAGACCAGGCTGACCACGCAGCAGCGCCGCCCACCGCCGATCGACCAGACGTGGAGATCGCGCACCCGAACATCATCGACGGCCTCGAGGGTTGCCCGCAGGTCTCGCGCGAGGGCGGTCGACGGCACGACGTCGAGGAGCTCGGCGCCTGCCGCGCGCGCCAGCGCCTGGCCCCAGACCAGGATCAAGCACCCGCCGACCACCCCCGACACGGCGTCGGCCCACACCCAGCCGAGCTCGCGGCCGACCACCAGCGCCACGATCGCCAGCACGCTGGTGAAGGCGTCGGCGACCACGTGGGCGGCCGCCGCGCGGTGGTTGTGATCGTGACCGTGGTGATCGTGGTCGTGATCGTGATCGTGGTCGCGATCGTGATCGTGATCGTGATCGTCGTCGTGATCGTGGTCCTGACCATCGCGCTCATCGCGAGCGTGCTCGTCGTCGCCGTGGGCGTGCAGCAAGGCGACGCTCGCCAGGTTGACCACCAGGCCGATCACCGCGACCGGCAGCGACCGGGCGTAGTCGATCGCGTGCGGCGCGGCCAGCCGGGCGATCGACTCGCCGACCGTCGCCACCGCCACCAGGGCGAGGGCGACCGCGCTGGCGAAGCCGGCCAGGGCCCGGACCTTGCCGGTGCCAAAGGCCAGGGCGTGGTGATCGGCGTAGCGGCGGGCGGCCGCGTAGGCGAGGGCGGCCAGGCCCAGGGCGGCGACGTGGGTCGCCATGTGCCAGCCGTCGGCGAGGAGCGCCATCGAGCCGGTCGCGTAGCCGACCACGATCTCGATCACCATGGTCGCCGCGGTCAGCCCGACGACCAGGCGCAGGCCGCGCTCCTTGCGCTGGGCACCGACCGGCCGGCGGACCGTGCACGGGGCGGGGAGGGTCCGGGTGTGCATGGCGATCACCCGACGAAGCGACGGAGGACCTGGGCCAGCTCGGCGGCGGCGGCGGCCCGGGCCGGGCGCGACAGCCCTGGGGCGGCCACATGATCGAGGACGTGGTCGCACAGGACCTCGGCGGCCAGGGCGTCGATCGCGCCGCGGGCGGCGGCGATCGTCCGGATCACCTCCTCGCAGCCGCGCTCGGCGACCAGGGCGCGCTCGACCGCGTCGATCTGGCCGCGGACCCGGCGGACCCGGGCGACCAGCTTCTTCTTGTGGTGGACGGTGTGCACGCCCCCACGATACCCCAGGGGGTATCGGCGGTCCACGCTTGCAATCAAGTTGCGAATAGAGTAGCTCCGGATGGAGCCCATGGACAAGATCCCCGTCACGATCCTGACTGGCTTCCTCGGGGCCGGCAAGACCACCCTCTTGAACCGCATCCTGACCGAACACCACGGCCAGCGGATCGCGGTCATCGAGAATGAGTTCGGCGAGATCGGCATCGACCAGGCCCTGGTGATCGAGGCCGATGAGGAGGTGTTCGAGATGAACAACGGTTGCATCTGCTGCACCGTTCGCGGCGATCTGATCCGCATTCTCGGCAACCTGGCCAAGCGGCGCGATCGCTTCGACCGGGTGCTGGTCGAGACCACCGGCCTGGCCGACCCGGGGCCGGTGGCTCAGACCTTCTTCGTCGATGACGAGGTCCGGGCGCGCTACGCGCTTGACGGTATCGTCACGCTGGTCGACGCCAAGCACGTCCACCTCCACCTCGACGACTCGGCCGAGTGTCGCGAGCAGATCGCGTTCGCCGACGTCCTGGTCCTCAACAAGACCGACCTGGTCGGCGCTGACGAGCTGGCCGCCCTCGAGCGGCGGGTCACCGCGATGAACCGGCTGGCCAAGGTCGTGCGCGCGACCCAGGCCGACGTCCCGCTCACGACCGTGCTCGACGTCGGCGGCTTCGACCTCGATCGCGCGGTGGCCCAGAAGCCGACCTTCCTCGAGCCGGAGTACCCGTTCGAGTGGGCCGGGACCTACGAGCTGGCGGCCGGCGGCTACGAGCTGGTGCTCGGCCCCGGTCCCGACCCGACGATCGACGTCCTGGCCCTGGCGCTGCCGGCCGGCGAGGTCGCCGAGGCCCGGGGGCCGGCCGACCGCGCGCTGGCGCGCTGGGTCGAGCCCGACCGCGCGACCGCCGGAGAGCTCCTGGTCGACGCGCCCCTGCCGACGACCATCGCGGTCGGCGCCGGTGATGCCCGTCGCCGCCTCGACCTAGCCGCGCCGACGCGGCTCGGTCTGTACAGCCAGCACGGCGCCGACGAGTTCGACCTGCGCCTCGAGCGCGCCGGCGCGCGGGTCGCGCCCGTGGCGGTCGGGGCGCTGGCCGCCGGCCACGTCCACGACGCCGAGGTCACGTCGGTCGGCATCCACCTCGACCGCCCGCTCGACGGCGATCGCCTGAACCAGTGGCTCGGGCAGCTCCTGCGCGAGCGCGGCACCGACATCTTCCGGATGAAGGGGATCCTCGACATCGCCGGTCAGGATCGGCGCTACGTCTTCCAGGGCGTGCACATGCTGTTCGACGGTCGCCCCGATCTCCCGTGGGGCGACGCCGCTCGGGGCAGCGATCTGGTCTTCATCGGCCGCCGCCTCGATCGCGCGGCGCTCATCGCAGGAGTCGAGGCATGCCGCGCGTGAGCCCCGCCGCCAAGCGCGTCGAGCTGATCGTCCGGACCCGGGGCGAGCTCGGCGAGTACGTCACCGCGCTCGCGGTCAGCGCGGACGGGTTGGTGGTCGTCGGCCTCGGCGACGGTCAGCTCGTCGGGATCGAGCTGCCCAAGGGCCGCGAGCGCTTCCGCGTCGCCGCGCATCCCGGCGGCGTCCTCGGGTTGGCGGTGTCGCCCGATGGCCAGCGCATCGCGACCTGCGGCGGCGAACCCACCGCCCGGCTGTGGAGCGCGACCGGCGCCGCGATCGCCGCGTTGCCGGCCGGCGGCCGGGCCTGGGTCGAGCACGTCGCGTGGTCGCCCGACGGGGCCCACGTCGCGATCGCGGCCGGGCGCGCGGTGCGGGTCTGGACTGCGACCGGCGCGCCGCGACTCGAGTCCGAGGCGCTGCCGAGCACGGTCGCGGGCCTGGCCTGGCGCGCCGATAGCGCCGGCCTGGCCGCGATCGCCTACGGCGGCGTACACCTGTTGCCGCTCCTCGAGGGCGGCGTCGCGCGTCACCTGGCGTGGAAGGGGTCGCTCATCTCGGTGGCGTGGAGCCCCGATGGCAAGATCCTCGCCTGCGGCAGCCAGGACGCGTCGGTGCACTTCTGGCGTCTGCCGGCCGGCAAGGACTCGGAGATGACCGGCTACCCGGCCAAGCCCAAGGCCCTGGCCTGGGATCGCGAGTCGAGCCTGCTCGCCACCGGCGGCGACGCCACCGTCACGGTGTGGGACTTCCGCGGCAAGGGCCCCGAGGGCAGTCGGCCGATCCAGCTCGCCGCGCACGAGGGGCTGTGCACCCAGCTCGCCTTCCATCCCAAGAAAGGGCAGCTCGCCAGCGCCAGCGCCGACAGCTCGGTCTTGCTGTGGGAGCCGAGGCGCGCCAACCGGCCGCTGTGCTACGGCTTCCTCGACGGCGAGGCCACCGCCCTGGCCTGGCACCCCGAGCAGTCCACCCTGGTCGGCGCCGACGCCCGCGGCACCGTGTGCGCCTGGGCCACGCCGTAGCGCTTCGCCGCGTTGCGGCCGCCACCCTCGCCGCGACGCCAAGTCGCGATATGCTCGGCGGCGATGTTACGTCATCTCGAGATCCGGGGCGTTGGCCCGGCGCGGGCGATGAAGGTCGATCTCGGTGAGCGAGTCAACTTGGTCACCGGGGACAACGGCGTCGGCAAGAGCTTCCTCCTGGACGTGATCTGGTGGTCGTTGACCCGGACCTGGGCCGCGGAGCCGGCTCGTCCGCGATCAGACGCGAATCCGGCTATCGAGTTTCGATTCGATACCCGATCGAAGCCCGCCCATCCCGTGACGGCGTCGTTTGACGCCAAGCGGCAGGAGTGGTCGCGGAATCAGCGCGGGCGCCCCGCCGATCCGGGGCTCGTGCTCTACGCGCAGGTCGACGGCGGCTTCTCGGTGTGGGACCCGGCGCGCAACTACTACAAGACGCGCGAAGGGGCGGACCCAGAGCGCCCACAGGCCTTCACGTTCACGCGCGACGAGGTCTGGTACGGCAAGGGCGATCCGGCGCGGCCGGTCTGCAATGGCCTGGTCCGCGATTGGCTGACCTGGCAACTCGAGAAGGGTGAGGCACTCCGACTCACCGAGTCGGCCCTCGCACGTTTGGCTCCGCCCGACGAGCCGATCGTGCTGGGGAGCCCGGCCGTGGTCTCCGGCAGCACTCAGCGCGTCCCGACCCTACGCGCGCCGAACGGTCAGGAGGTGCCGATCACGCTCGCGTCGGCGGGGCTGCGGCGGATCTGCGCTTTGGCGTACCTCCTGGTGTGGACCTGGCTGGAGAACCGCGCCCAGAGTCAGCTCCAGAAGCTGCCTCCAGTCCGCGACATCACGTTTCTGATCGATGAGCTGGAGTCGCACCTCCACCCGCGCTGGCAGCGCACGATCTTGGGTGCCCTGCGTGGTCTGGTCGACCATCTACTCGGTGCGGGCGGCGCGCGCGTGCAGATCGTCGCCACCACGCATTCGCCGCTGGTCATGGTCGCGGCGGAGGACTGGTTCGGAAAGGACGACGCCTGGCTAGACCTCGACCTCGTCGATGGTGAGGTCGAGGTCGTTCCTCGAAAGTTCGAGCGTCGCGGGGTCGCAGCGGCTTGGTTGCGCAGTGAGGCCTTCAACCATGTGTCCGACCGTGCGCCCGAAGCGCAGCGGCTGCTCGACGAGGTCGCGCGGGCGTTGCAGTCCGGTCCGGTCCCTGGCGAGCAGCTCCGGACCCTCGAAAAGAGATTGGCTGCATCGCTCGGTCCTCACGATCCGTTCTGGCCGCGTTGGCGGCACCTCACCGCTCACCCGGCGCCTTCGCCACCCGCGCGGCCCGCGAGTGGTCTGCCGTCGACGGCGCGCGAACCCGCACCACAGTGGCCGTCGCCGCGACGGCCGCGGGCCTCGAAGCGATGATCCCGGTCGTCCCCCAGGCGGCTCCCGACGATTTCGACCGCACGGTGCGCGATCCGGGCCGGGCCTGGCTGGCCCAGCGCCGAGGTGCAGCCGGTGGCCTCGCCGGTCCCTTGCCGAAGAAGGGGGAGCCCGACTATCGGAAGGACTTCTGGACGGGCGGTGAGAAGTGGCGCGTCGCCCTCGACGATCTCCGACGGCGGTACGGCGGGGTCTGTGCCTATTCGGCGTTGTGGGTCCCGCCCGGCACAGGCTTCGCCTCGGTCGATCACTTTGTGCCCAAGTCGGTGCGTCCGGATCTCGCGTACGAGTGGTCCAACTTCCGTTTCGCCAGCGGTCGAGCCAACGGGGCCAAAGGTGATCACCGCGACGTCCTCGATCCGTTCACCGTCCACGCCGGGTGGTTCCATCTCGAGTTCGCGCTGCTGTCGATCTATCCGGACCCGGCGCAGCCAGACCTCCTCCGTTCGCAGATCCGCGCGACCATTGAGCGCTTGAAGCTCGACGGCCCCGATTGGCGTGCTGAGCGTCAGCACTACTGGGATCGGTACCTCGAGGATCTCTCCGCGGGCAAGGATCGCGCGGCCGCCGCCCAGGCCCTGGCGCGCGACGCTCCCCACGTCCACGCCGAGGCGCTTCGGCAGCAGCTCCTCGTGGGCTGAAGCGCCGGGAGGCTCAGCCCGGGATCCGGCGTAGCTCGTACTTCTGCTGGCCGGCGTCGAGGACCAGCTTGGGGCGGCCGCCGTCGTCGGCGAGCATGAGCGTGAAGCCGGCCCACGGCGGGTCGGTCAAGATGATCCAGTCGGAGCCGTCGCGGCCGCGGTAGCGGCTGATCGCCGACGACCACTCGCCAGCGTCGAAGATCACCCGGTCGCCGTCGCGGCGCACCTCGACCGCGCCGATGCCGTCGGCGCGGTAGCGGCCGATCAGCGCGTCGAACCACGCGGCCGGCGCGGCGGCGTCGATGAGCGCGACCTCGGACGCCATCTCGGTCTTGGCCTGGGCCAGGGCGTGGGCCAGGTCGCGCTCGGCCTGGGCCTTGCCCGCGAACGCCAGCTCGAGGAACTTGCGGTGGACCGCGCTGCGGAAGCTGTTGGCGCCGCCGGCGTTGGTCAAGACCACCAGGCCGACGTCGTGCTCGGGGAGGAACACCAGATCCGAGGTGAAGCCGATGGTGTTGCCGCCGTGGCCGAAGGTCGGCACGCCCAGGTCGGCGTCGGTGAACACGCCCAGACCGTAGCTCTGGTTCTCGGAGATCTTCACCTGCGGCTGTCGCCGCGCCAGGAGGTTGTCCTCGGAGACAACCACCTTGCCCCGGGCGTCGCGGCCCTTGCGCAGCTCGAGCTGCAGGTAGCGACCGAGATCCTCGACCGTCGACCAGGCGCCGCCGGCCGGGCCGACCGACTCGACCGCGCCCTCGTTGCCGAGCGCGATCGGCCGGTAGGTGAGCGAGAGATCCTGGGCGTGGGGCTGCGCGGCGTCGGCGCGCTTGCCGGTCGCCAGCTCCATCGTGGTGGCGGTCATGCCCAGCGGTTTCAGCACGTAGCGGGACAGCGCCTTGGCGTAGGCGTCCGCCAGCGGGCCCTTGGGCTGCGCGGCGCGCGCCGCCGCGTAGCCGCCGGTGGCGACCATCAGGTTCGAGTACTGGAAGGTCTCACCGAAGCCGGTGGTCGGCTTCATGTCCTTCATCGTCGCCAGGCGTCGCTCGGCGGTCCAGCCGGCGAACTCCATGATGAACTCGAGGTCCTGGCGCGGCATGCCGGTGCACGCGCACACCGTGTGGCGCAGCGTCACCGCCTCGGTGGTCGCGGCGTCGCCCAGCGCGAAGCCGGGCAGGAGCCTGGTGATCGGCGTGTCCCAGGTCAGAAGCCCGCGATCGGCGAGCGTCGCCATGAGCAGCGTCGTCAGCGACTTGGTGGTCGAGCCGATCATGAAGCGCGTCGACGGCGTAACCGGCTGTTTCGCGGCCAGCGAGCGCACGCCGTGGCCCGACGACAGGAGCACGCGGTCGCGGCTCACGACCTGGACCGCGACCCCGGGGATGCCGGCCGCGACGCGGGCCTCTTCGACGTAGGCGTCGAAGGCGCGCAGGGTCTCGGCGTCGAGCTTGATCGGTCGGCCGGCGAACGACTCGCGGTCCATCCCCGGCGTGCGCAGGCTCTTGAGCGTCGCGCCGAGCTGCGCGCCGCGCCGGCCCAAGGCCGCCTGGCTGCCGTCGATCAGCGCGACGTACCAGGCCTTGCCCGAGCGCATGGCGAGCGCGAGCACGACCCGCGACTCCTCCGACGGCGTGACGTACACCGTCTGGGCCAGCGCGTCCCAGCCGTCGTCGGGCGGCCCCTCCTCGTCCTGGGCGACCGCGAGGGCGAACCCGGGCCGCACCTTGCGCCAGGCCTCGGCCACCGCGCCGGCGCGATCGGTCGCGGTCGTCGCCACCAACCACATCGACAGCTCGCGGCTGGGCTCGTCGAGGTGGACCAAGCCGTCGCGCTCGTCGGCGAGCCACCACCCGGGCGCGGCGGAGAACGTCGCGCCGGTCGCCATGACCACGGGGGTCTCGGCGTCGAGCTGGCGCATCGGCGCCGCCGGGGCGCTGGTCGGTGTCGCGGTGGTTGGCTCCGACTCGGTCGGGCGAGTGCTCGTCGGGGTCGTTGGACGGGACGCGGTCGTCGGAGGCGACGACCCACCGCAGGCGACGGTCAGCCCGGTGAGGAGGGCAGTGGCGCGCAGGGCGAGGGCGCGCCGGGACGGCGGCGCGGGCGGAGCAGGGGGGCGGCAGCGCATGGAAGAGGGACCTCGGGTTCGCGGGATGCGACAGCGCGCGCGAAGTGCACGCCGCGCGCCACCGAGGATCACACGCCGGGACGCGCTACGCGGTCGCGCCGAGGGCCGGCCGCCTCGCCCCGCGGCTAGTGCGACGTCCCGCGGCTGTCGCAGCGCGCGGTCGCGAGGCCGCCGCCCGTCGTCCGTCGCCGCGGCCTACTCGAGCAAGCTGCGCAGCATCCACGCGGTCTTCTCGTGGACCTGCATGCGCTGGGTCAGCAGATCGCAGGTCGGCTGATCGCTGACCTCCTCGGCGGTCTTGAACACCTTGCGCGCAGTGCGGGCCACGGTCTCGTGGCCGGCCACCAGGAGCTTGATCATCTCCTGGGCCTTGGGCACGCCGTCCTCTTCGGTGATCGCCGACAGCGCCGCGAACTGCTTGTACGTGCCGGGCGCCGGGAAGCCGAGCGCGCGGATGCGCTCGGCCACCAGATCGACGGCGAGGGCCAGCTCGTTGTAGTGGGCCTCGAACATGAGGTGGAGCGTCTGGAACATCGGCCCGGTGACGTTCCAGTGGAAGTTGTGGGTCTTGAGATAGAGCGTGTACGTGTCGGCCAACACGTGGGACAGGCCGCCGGCGATCTCCTCGCGCTTGGCGGCGTCGATGCCGATGTCGATGGTCGTGGTCATGGCAGGTCGGGTTCCTTTCTCGAAGCAGTTGCCACGCAGGCCGCGCACACGCCGCGCACCTCGACGTGGGCGTCGGTGATCGTGCCCAGCGCGCGCACGCCGTCGGGCACGTAGTTGGCGATCAGGTGATCGCGCTCGTCGCCGGCCCCGGCCTCGGGGCGCACGAAGTCGCGCACCAACCCGCACCGGGTGCAGACGTAGTGGTGATGGTGGTCGAGGTTGGCGTCGAACCGCGCCCGGTCGTAGGACGGTCCGAGGGTCACGACCAGGCCGAGCTCGTGGAGCCGCCACAGCGTCCGGTACACGGTGTCGAGGGACACCGTTGGGACCCGGCGCTGCACGGCCCGAAAGATCGACTCGGCGTCGGGGTGCTCGGTCGAGGCCACCAGCTCGCGGAAGATCTCCAGGCGCTGGTGGGTCATCCGCACGCCCGCGTCGCGCGCCACCTCGGTCAGGTGGGCGAGGCGGCGGGCCCGGTCGGGAGCGGGGTCGGCGAGCATCTCTACCTGCGGATGATCCGCAACAACCAGGTAAGTCCCCGTGATGAAGCCGTCAAGGCCCGGACTGAACCCTCCCCTATATATAGGTGCGAGGCGCCCCTCGCCGGCGGTCGAGCACGGCCGGCCGCTCTCGCTCAACTGGCCATGGCCAGGCCCAGCGCGAGCACGGCGGCGCGGCGCATCGCGCTACTTCCGCTCGAACATGCCGGGCTCGTAGGCGACGACCTCACCGGCCACCGCCGAGGCCGCCACCGTGAGCGGCGACGCCAGGTAGAGCTGGCCTGGGCCGCTGCGGCCCTTGTAGTTGCGGTTGATCGCCGACACGGTGATCTGGTCGGTGCGGTCCGAGACGCCGGGCCCACACCCGATGCACGCGCCGCAGCCGGGCTTGATCAGCTCGACGCCGGTGCGCGCGAACAGCTCGGTGTAGCCCTGGGCCCGGGCGTAGTCCTCGACGTCGGTCGAGCCGAACTGGATCACGAAGCGCACGCCGTCGGCGACCTTCTTGCCGGCCCGCTCGGCCTCGGCCATGACCTCGGCGTAGAAGTCGACGTCGTCGCGCTTGCCCGCGGTGCACGACCCGCCGTAGGCGATGTCGAGCTTGACCCGTGGCAGCGCGGCGATGAGCGCGCCGTTCTTGGGATCCGAGGCGACGCCGCGATCGGGATCGCCCGGCGTCGCCACCATCGGCGCGATCGTCGCCAGGTCGATGACGTGGACGCCGCCGTCGTGGTGGGCGCCGGGATCCGGCGTCATCACCTTGGCCGCCAGCGCCGCGCGATCGCAGCCCGGTCGGTGGCTGGCGATCCAGTCGAGCATGACGTCGTCGACCTCCATGATCGCGCCGCGGGCCGAGCACTCGGTGGCCATGTTGGCCAGCGTGGCGCGCTCGTCGGGCGACAGCGCGAACAGCCCGGGGCCGCCGAACTCCATCACGCGGTTGAGCGTCTCCTCGCGCTTGGCGTGGTTGGCCAGGATGAAGAGCATCACGTCCTTGGCGGTGACGCCGGGCGCCAGCGCGCCGACCAGCTCGAAGCGGATCGACTCCGGCACCGCGATCGGGGTGAAGCCCCAGTAGGCCAGCGCCGCGTACTCGGTCGCGCCGACGCCCCACGACAACGCCCCCGAGGCCCCGCCCATGCAGGTGTGGCTGTCGGTGGCCTGCACGAAGTCGCCCGGGTCGAGGAACTGCTCGCGGGCGATCTGGTGGCAGATGCCGGGCGACACGCCGTCGACCGCGCCGTAGTTGCGCACGCCGGTGTGGGCGGCGAAGGCCCGTTGCCGGACCCGCAGCTCCTCGATCTTGTCGGCGAACTTGGCCATCGCCGGCACGCCGTCGGCGTAGATCAGGTGGTCCTCGAAGACCGCGAACTTGGTCGGGTCCTTCAGGCGGTAGTCGTCGCCGTACTCCTGGCGCAGGAACCAGTCGACCTGGGCCGAGGTGAACTCGTGCGAGTAGCCGGCGTCGACCCGGACCAGGACCGCGTCGCCGGGCTTCACGTAGCTGCCTTGGCCCGGCAGGAGCCGCGACGCCAGCACCTTCTCGGTCAGGTTCATCGGTCGTTCGGTGGTGCCGGTCGGCGGCACCGTGACCTCGCCCTTGGCCAGCTTGGCCGAGAACGGCAGGAGGCCGCCGCACTCGATGATGAGCGCGGTGATCGCGTCGTGGCCGCGGGTGAACTCGTCGAGGGCCACCGCCTCGCCGGCCTCGAGCCGACGGAGCAGGGCGTGGTCGCCCATGAGCTGGCCGATGTTGATGTTGTTGCGGGCGTGGATCGGCGCGAAGGACGACGCGATCGCCAGCCGGCTGCCGCTCCACACCTCGCACTGCGCCGCGGTCTCGCGCGAGCTGCCGACGCCCTTCTGGGCGCCGGCGACGATGACCTCGAACCCGCCGGCGGCCAGGGCCTCGGGGGGCAAGAGGCGTTGGCCGGCGACGATCAACCCGGCGTAGGCGTTCTTGGCGATCGCCGCCGGGTCGTAGTCGAAGCACACCCACGCCGGGGTCATGGCGTCGGTGTTGATGTCGTCGAGGAGCTCGTCGGGCGACAGGTCCTCCATGCGGAGGGTCAGCTCGCCGGCGAGCTGGCGACGGATCCGCTCGGGGTCCTTGGTCAGGTACAGCACCCGCTTGCCGGGCGTGAGCGAGAACGTGCGCGGCGGCATCTGCCTCGGGGTTTACCACGCGCCCACGGCGGTCGAGCAAGCGCGCGGCCGGCGCAGTGTCGACGCGGTGCGGCGATCAAGCGCCGGGGCGGGTGGTGCGGGCGGTGGCCCGCGGCGCCGCTGAGCGGGCAGTGCGCAGTCGATGGTCGAGGTCGGGCGCCGGGGTGAAGACGAACGCCCGTCCGTCCTGGTGCTTGAGCAGCCAGCCGCGCTCGGCGAGGGCGAGGAGGTCGGTGCGCGCGGTCTGGTAGGTCACGCCCTGGCTAGTGCGGTGCGCGTCGATCGTGAACTCAGCGTCGGCGCTGCGCACGGCCTTGGCCAGGAGCTGGCGTTGGCGGCGGTTGACCCCGCGCACGCCGCGAAGCAGTACGTCGATCGACCTGACCTCGTTGGCCTTGCGCCGCACGTAGGCGAACACGTCCTCGATCGCCCGGCGCACGATCTGGAGCTGGTACAAGACGAAGTAGGTCGCGTCGTGCGTCGACTCGCTACGCACATAGGAGCGCGCGTACTGAGCGCGCGCTTTGTTGAGCAGGCGCGAGATCGAGATGAACTCGGTCAGCCAGTAGCCCTCGCGCAGCATCTGCCAGTAGAACACGGCCCGCGCCGTCCGGCCGTTGCCGTCGACGAACGGGTGATCGAAGCCGATCCAGAAGTGCAGGAGGATCGCGCGGACGACCGGGTGCAGGAAGCCCTCAGGGACCTCCCCGGCGGCGAAGCGCCCTAGCATCGCCAGGCGCTCCGGCAGCGAGTCGGCCGGTGGAGGCGTGTGGACGACCTCGCCGCTCGCGACGTCGATGACCCGAACATCCTCGTCCGCTCGGCGGAAGCGGCCCGCATCGTCAGCCGGGAGGGTGCCCGCGACCACGACGCGATGGAGCTCCTGCACCGCCTTCGGCGTGATGGGCTGGTGTTGATGCTCGCGCACCCACTCCATCGCGCGGTAGTTGCTGAGGATCATGCGCTCGCTGTCATTGCGCGGCGGGCGGCCCTTCGCGAGCATCTCCTTGGCCGCTCGCCGGGTGGTCGACGCACCTTCGAGCTGACTCGAGGTGATGGCCTCCTCCATCAGGCCGGCGACGACGTAGCGATCCCGGGTCGCCGGGTTGGTGACCGGCTCCGGCAGCTCGATGCGCCCGCTCGCGTCGCGATCGATCGTGTGGACCAGGCGCCGGAGCGAGTCGGGGTTGGAGATGCCGAAGCTCGTGCCCCGGTCCTCTAGCGGGAGCGACACCGAGGTGGCGTGGCGGGCGCTCAAGAGCGAAAGCCACCACTCGTCCCGGGACAGCCCGGCCGGTGGCGTTCGGTAGGCCAGATCGTCCCAGTGGTAGTACTCCCCGTCGACCTCGGGCCGCCCTGTGAAGAGGCGCTGGGCTCGCTCGCTGGTGAGGTCCAACCCTCTGAGAAGACTCGGGAACGTGGGAGGGTTCGCCGCCTTCATGGACTAGCTCCTGCGGCGAATTGTACCTCGCCACAGAGCGAAGACTACTAATTTATATGTGAATTAGTAGTTGGCCTACAGGCGGCCGGCATCGATCGCCCGCGCCGCCTGCTCGGACAGCGCCTTGACGCCGTGGATGAAGATCGCGAAGCGCGGATCCGTGGTCAGGCCCTTGGCGAACCGGTAGTAGATCTGCTGGGCGACCACCGCGGTCTTCCACAGCCCGTAGGCGTAGTAGAAGACCGCGTCCTCGACCGCGCGGCCGCTGACCGCGACGTAGCGGGCCAGCACCTCGGCCCGCGTCATCATGCCCGGCAGGTGGGTGAGGCCGAACCGCAGCATGTGCATCGGCTGCGCGTCGTTGGCCTCGACCCAGTAGCCGAGCGAGGTCCCGAGGTCCATGCGCGGATCGCCGAGCGTCGCCATCTCCCAGTCGAGGACGCCGACCACCTGGGTCAAGCCGCGATCGAAGATCAGGTTGTCGAACTTCCAGTCGTTGTGGAGGAGCGCCGGCGGACCGTCGGCCGGCTGATGGGCCGCCAGCCAGGCCGCGACCTCGTCGACCACCGGCAGCTCGTCGGTGCGCGACCCGGCGTAGCGCTCGGTCCAGCCCGCGACCTGGCGCCCGACGTACCCGGCCGGCTTGCCCAGCCCGGCCAGGCCCACCGCCGCGAAGTCGACCGCGTGGAGCTCGGCCAGGGCGTCGATCAGGAGCTCGCACAGCCGCCGGTTGGTGGCGGCGTCGAGGGCGAGGTCGGTCGGCACGTCCTTGCGCAGGATCACGCCGTCCTTCTGCTCCATCAGGTAGAACGTGCAGCCGAGCACGGCGTCGTCGGTGCACAGCGCGATCGGGCGCGGGGCCTTGGGGTAGACCGGGGCCAGCGCCGACAGCACGGTGTGCTCGCGGCCCATGTCGTGAGCGGTCTTGACCTTGGAGCCGAAGGGCGGTCGGCGCAGGACGAAGGCCTCGGCGCCGCGCGTGATCTGGTAGGTCAGGTTGGAGTGGCCGCCCGGGAACTGCAGCACCTCGACCGGCGCGTGGCCGCCGAGGACGCCGTCGAGCCAGGCGCCCAGGGCGCCGGCGTCGAGCTCCTCACCGCGACGCGGCGGCCGCGGTCCGCCGACCGTCACGCCGCGCCTCCGTGCTTGGCCAGCAGGCGCTTGGCCACGACCATCTTGTGGACCTCGTCGGGGCCATCGTAGATGCGCGCGCCGCGCTCGTGGACGTAGTAGTGGGCCAGGAGCGTGTCGCTGGTGACGCCCAGCGCGCCGTGGACCTGGATCGCGCGATCGATCAACCGCATCATCACGTCGGCGACGTAGAACTTGATGATCGACACCTGATCGCGGGCGGCGTGGAAGCCGCGGTGCTCGATGGTCCACGCCGCGTTGAGCGTCAGGAGGCGCGCGGCGTCGATCTCGGCCCGGGCCTCGGCGATCCAGGCCTGGATCACCTGGCGGCTGGCCAGGGTCTTGTCGGGGGCGATCTTGCGGGCGGCGGCGCGCGCGCACATGAGCTCGAACACCCGCTCGCAGATGCCGATCCACCGCATGCAGTGGTGGATGCGGCCAGGGCCGAGGCGCTCCTGGGCGATCAGGAAGCCGGCGCCCTCGGGGCCGAGCAGGTTGGCGACCGGCACCCGGCAGTCGCGGTAGCGGATCTCGCCGTGGCTGGCCCAGCCGGCGCCGGCGTCGCCCATGATCGGGATGTTGCGCACCAGCTCGAAGCCAGGCGTGTCGGTCGGCACGATGATCATCGACGCGCGGGCGTGGGGCGCCGCGCTCGGGTTGGTCACCGCCATGACGATCGCGAAGGCCGCGCCGTCGGCGCCGGTGGTGAACCACTTGTGGCCGTCGATGACCCAGTGATCGCCGTCCTTGGTCGCGGTACACGACAGCATCGTTGGGTTCGACCCGGGGTTGTCGGGCTCGGTCATCGAGAAGCAGCTCCGCAGCTCACCGGCGGCCAGGGGCATCATCCACCGCGCCTTCTGCTCCGGGCTGCCCCACTTGTGCAGCACCTCGAGGTTGCCGGCGTCGGGCGCCTGACAGCCGAAGGCGTAGTGGCCGAGCGGCGAGCGACCGAGGCGCTCCGACACCAGCGCGTGATCGACCAGGCCCAGGCCAAGCCCACCGACGTCCTTGGGGAGCTGCGGGCCCCACAGCCCGGCGGCCTTGACCGCGGCGCGCAGCTCGTCGAGGAGCGGGCCGGCCGCGGCGAACCCGCGGGCCAGGACCTCGGCCTCGGCCGGGATGATGCGGTCGGTGAGCAGGCGGTCGACGCCGTCGAGGATCGGGGTCAGGTGGGCCGGGGTCGAGAAGTCCATCCCCCCGTGGATCGCACAGATCGTCGGGCCGTGGGCGAACGGACCGTTCCACCGCCGCCGCTTCCGGAGCGCTCGGGCAGGGCTACCGTGGGTCCCATGACGCTCACCGTTCGCCCCGCCGCCGAGCGCGGTCACGCCGATCACGGCTGGCTCGACAGCTACCACTCGTTCTCGTTCGCCGACTACCACGACCCGCGGCACATGGGCTTCCGGGCCCTGCGCGTGATCAACGACGATCGGGTCGCGCCGAACATGGGCTTCGGCACCCACGGTCACCGCGACATGGAGATCATCTCGTACGTGCTGGCCGGCGAGCTGGCCCACCGCGACTCCCTGGGCAACGGCTCGACCATCCGCCCCGGCGACGTCCAGCGCATGAGCGCGGGCACCGGCGTCAGGCACAGCGAGCTCAACCCATCGTCGACGACGCCGGTCCACTTCCTCCAGATCTGGATCGTGCCCGACCGCGCTGGCCACGCGCCGAGCTACGAGCAGATCGCGGTCCCGCCCGAGGAGCTGGCCGGGCGGCTGCGGCTGATCGCGTCGCCCGACGGCGCGGCCGGCTCGGTGACGATCCACCAGGACGCCCGGGTCTACGCGGCCCGGCTGTCGCCTGGCCAGACCGTCGAGCATGTGGTCGCGCCCGGGCGCCACGCCTGGCTCCAGGTCGCGCGCGGCGCGGTCACGGTCGGCGCCACCGCGCTGTCCGCCGGCGATGGCGCGTCGACGTCGACCCCGGGGCCGCTGGTGCTCGCGGGCGACGGCGAGGTCCTGATCTTCGACCTGGCGTGAGGCGAGGCTACTCGCAGTCGGCGTAGCCCTCGGCCGACACGCCGCAGGTCTGGCCCGAGGCCGCGCAGTCCACCTGCACCAGCCGACCGCCGTCGCAGTGACTGACGATCGCGCCGTCGCAGGCGCCGGTCGTCGGCAGGTCGGCGCATTCGTCGACGAGGGCGCTGCCCGAGGCCAGGCCGATCGAGCCCCAGTTCTCGACCGCGCGCGCGATCGTCCGCGTGATCGAGCGGGTGGTGAAGCCGGCCTTGCTCGCGGTGATCGTCACCGCGCCCTCGGCGACGGCGGCGAAGCGGTACACGCCGCTGGCGTCGGAGGTGGCGGTCTGGCCGGTCGACAAGGTCACGGTGGCGCCGGCCAGTCGGGCGCTGGTGTCGCTGCCGCGGTAGATCACGCCGGTCAGGATCCCGGTGCCGGCGGCCCGGGCCAGGCTGATCGAGCCCCAGTTCTCGACCCCGCTGGCCAGCACCCGGTCGATCGAGCTGGTGCGGAAGCCGGTCTTGGCCGCGGTGATCGTGGCGTTGCCGGTGGCCAGTCCGGTCAGCGTGTACGTGCCGTCGGCGGAGGTCGTGGTCGAGCGCGCGCCGACGGTGACGGTGGCGCCCGCGATCCGCGCGCTGGTGTCGGCGCCCTCGTAGATCACGCCGGTCAGGGTCACGGTCGCGGTCGGCGGTGGCGGCGGGACGGGGGTGCCGCCCGCGTCGCAGGCCGGGCCGATCGCGAAGCCGCCGGCCGGCGAGCGATCCATCCGCGCCGCGGTCGCGTCACCCCAGACGCCGTCCTCGGCGATCCGATCGCCGGGGTTGTTGCGGTTCCACAGCCGCTGGAAGGCCTTGACCGCGAGGGTGCGGATGTCGACCGCGCCCGCGCCCTGATAGTCGAAGTGGACCGCGTCGCCCGAGCCGAACCAGCGGTAGCCCTGGTTGGTGAGCCGGGTCCGCCACGACGAGTACGACGGTACGTCGATGGCGACGCCGGACTCGTGGTTCGAACGACCGGGCTTGGCCGCGAGGCTGACCACGCTGGTGCAGCGGCCCTTGGTGTACCAGTAGTAGAGGACGTACTGCTGGGCGGTGGCTCGGGTGGTCGACGAGATCGAGATCGCCGCGCCGCTGGTCGCCGCGCGCAGGCCGCGAGCCGCGCCGACGTTCAACTGCGGCAGCGCCCCGGCGCCCAGGCTGACGCCGGGGATGGTCGCGATCGACGTCAAGGTGTCGGGCCGCAGGCAGTTGACCTCGGCGAGGAGCTGCTGGGCCAGGGGCTTCACCCCGGCGGTCGAGCACGCGGTGCGGGCGACGTCGCCGACCGTGGCGCCGGCCGCGAACAGGTGGCGATCGGGCAGGTCGGGGTCCGACAGGAGGACGTCCTCCTCGTCGCCGTGATCGTGGCCGTCGACGACCACGTCGGTCGTGCAGGCGGCGAAGGCCAGGAAGAGCACCAGGGGGATGAGGGCGAGGGCGCGGACGGAGCGCATGGGGCGGCGCTATCGCAACCCGAGTGCCAGGCGTAACTGCGCGACGCGTCGACGGCGACGATGTAGGCCTGGTGCGAGCCGTCTGCACTGAGCGCTCACGGTCGTGCGCAGGCGACGATGTAGGAGCGAGTGTGGCGCTGGCGTCGCCCCGATCGGTCGGGCCGAAGACCTGCGCGCACGGCGACCGTAGAGGGAACACGCGGCCTGAACGGGCCTGGCCACTGTGGACCCAGGACAGCTGACCCCAGCAGGGTGAGGGCGCAGGCAGGATGGCGTCAGACCTCGCGAATCTCGCGGTGATCGATGGGGGTGCCGACCGCGACGGGGCTTCCGAGCCTGGCACGGAACGTGTTTGAATCGCGATGTGGCTTCGGTCGACCGAGGTCTGGTCGGCCACCGCCGCGTCAGGGGACCCATGAAGAACGTTCGCTTGTTGCTCGCCACCGCCCTCGCCACCGCGCTTCTCGGCTGCGGCGGGGACGATGGCACCACGCCGCCGCCCGCCGACGACGCCGACAACGACGGCCTCACCGACGTCCAGGAGGGCGCCGCCGGTAACGTGGACACGGACGGCGACGGCACGCCCGACTTCCAGGACGCCGACTCCGATGGCGACGGCATCGACGACTACCGCGAGGCCGGCGACGACGACCTCGCGACCTCGCCGTTCGACTCGGACAGCGACGGCACCCCCGACTTCCGCGACACCGACTCTGACAACAACGGCCGGGTCGATGGGGTCGACGGCGCCGGTGACCTCGACAGCGATGGTCGGCCCGACTTCGCCGACCTCGACGACGACGGCGACGCCCTGACCGACGTCCTCGAGATCGGCGCCGACGCGACCAACCCGGTCGACACGGATGGCGATGGCAACCCCGACTTCTCGGACAACGACTCCGACAACGACACCATCCCCGACCTCCACGACGGCGTCGTCGACTACGATGGCGACGGCCTCGGCAATTGGCGCGACACTGACTCCGACGGCGACTGCCTGAGCGATCAGCTCGAGTCGGGCGGCGCGATCCCGCCCCGCGACACCGACGGCGACACCCGGCCCGACTTCAACGATCGCGACAGCGACGACGACGGCCTGACCGACGGCGCCGAGGACGCCAACTGCAACGGCGTGCGCGACGGCGCCGAGTCGTCGGCCACCACTGGCGACACCGACGGCGACGGCGTCAGCGATCTGATCGAGGAGGCCGCCGGCACCGACGCCAACGACGCCAGCGACAACCCGCAGGCCAACGGCGACTTCGTCTTCATCGAGCCGTACATGGGCGCGCAGACGCCGACCGAGGACGACCTCGACTTCCAGACCCGGGTCCAGAACCTCGACCTGTACGTGCTGATCGATCGCTCGGGCTCGATGGCGAGCGAGACCACCTCGATCAAGGACAACATGGGCGGCGTGGTCGATCGCTTGCAGTGCCCGCCGTTCGGCACCGGCGCGCCGGCCACCTGCCTGTCCAACCTGTGGGCCGGCCTGGGCGGCATCGGGTACACCACCACCCAGCCCTTCACCAACTACCTGAGCATCCAGAGCGACCCCAACTTCTCGGGCACCACGGTCTCCAACGTCAGCGGGTCCTCGACCAACGAGCCGCTGACTTTCGGCACCTGGGCCTCGATCACCGGCAACGGCTCGAGCGGCTCGGGCTGCTCGGTGTCGTCGACGCCGGCCCGGACCGGCTGCCCGGCTGGGACCTTCGGTTACCCGTGCTTCCGCGCCGGCGTCATCCCGGTGATCGCGCTGGTCACCGACGAGCCGCCGCTGTCGTCGGGCGGCACCTACGTGTGTCCGGACCGCACCACCGTGGCCAGCGCGATGAACGCCCGCAACGCCAAGCTCCTGGGCATCTATGGCTCGGGCTCGAGCTCGACGGTGATCGGCGACCTGCAGAACATGGCCCGCGACACCGGCGCGATCGACGCCGCCGCCGGCAACGCCCCGCTGGTCTTCAGCGGCGCCGATGCTGCCGCGGCCACCGCGATCGAGGACGGCATCCGTACCCTGGCGGGCGGCCTGCCCCTCGATATGGCCGCCGCTGCCAACGACGATCCCAGCGATGGCGTCGACGCGATCGCGTCGTTCATCGACCACCTCGAGACGCTGCAGCTCGGCACCGCCCAGTGCGCCAACGGCCTGGCCGATCTCGACACCAACGGCGACGGCTTCCGCGACTCGTTCGACAACGTCCGCGCCGGCACGCCGG
The DNA here is from genome assembly GCA_018057825.1 of Kofleriaceae bacterium. Lineage (GTDB taxonomy): Bacteria > Myxococcota_A > Polyangia > Haliangiales > Haliangiaceae > UBA2376. The sequence goes on from JAGPCY010000014.1 coordinate 31,597, forward strand.
TGTGCTGGAAGCTGGTGTCGAAGCCCAACACCACGGTGCCGGCCACCAACGAGCCGCAGCTCTTCCGCGCCACGGTCGTCGTCACCGGCGACGGCGTCACCGAGCTCGACCGCCGCGACGTCTTCTTCCTGGTCCCGCCGGTCCCGCAGGATCCGCCGATCGGCTGACGGCGGTCGCGCCGGCGGCCCGCCATCGCGGGGCGGCGACGACGCGCAGGGGACGTCCCATGGGACCGGTCCGCCGCGAGGGGCGCTAGGCGAGCGTCCCAGCGGCGTCGGCGGTGGCCTGGTGGCTGCACGGGTGGCGGACATGCGCCATCCATCTCGTCCGCTCATCATCTTCACCCTCGCCACCCTGGCGGCCTGCGTCGAGGCCCCTATCGACGACCCCGCGCTCGAGGAGCTCGGCGAGACCGAGCAGCCGATCTGGGGCATCGGCACCTCGTTCGTTTCGGGCATCGTCGGGGTCGCACCGGCCAGCAATCCCCTCGCGCTCCAGCCGGCCCTCGTGATCGCTCACGACCTGATCTACGTCCACGAGCGCTGGGCCCGCGGCGCGGCTCCACGCGATCTCCGGGTGGTCGAGCACAACACCACCGGCCATCAGAGCGTCACGCGGTCGGGCCGCTTCGTGAACCACCTCGGGCCGGGTTCGGTCCTGCAGCTCGACGGAGACCTGACGCCGCGCTTCGCTCTCGATACCCGTGGAGACGCCGCGCTCGTGGGCGTGCCCCTGACGTGCATCGGCTACGGCACCGTCAACGGCAACACGACCCAGCTCGCGCTGCAGATCACGGTCACCGGCGATCTCGGCGACCACCTCGCCTTCGAGGTCAACCAGGGCCGCATCGATCCCGGCGACCAGGGACTGGTCTGCTTCGACGGCAACCCTAGCCGGGTGGCCGCGGTCGGGATGATTGACCTCGGCACCAGCGGCGTCCCGACCTTGCGGCCGTACCGCGTGGACGCCACGTGGATCGAGCGCATGCGGGCGCTGGCCGACGTCCGTACCGCGCCGGGCGCGACCGCGTTCACGATCGCCACCCGGTACCTGCTCGGCAACCCAGCCGGCGGCGTGGCAGCGGTCGATAGCTGCCTAGACGTCCCCGACGCCAGCCCGTACCCAGGGGTCGGCGTCAACTACTACCCGTGTCATGGCCGCAGCAACCAGCGGTTCTGGCGCCAGCCAACCGTCGACCCGATCGGGTTTCGCCTGGTCGCTGACCACAGCGGGCTGTGCCTGGGCGTGCCGGGCGGTGCGATGGCCTCGGGGACGAACCTCCAGCAGCTCGAGTGTCACAATGGGCTGAGCCAGCGCTGGACGATCCTGCCGTGGAGCTCGGGCCTCTTCAACGTGACCAACCGCGTGTCGCCGGGCAGCGATCAGAGCCAGTGCCTGTCGGTCGACGGCTGGGCGCGCGGGACGGTGCGACCGGTCGAGCAGCGGTCGTGCCCGCCGCGGCCGCAGTCGGCGCCGCCGTACGACCAGGCCTGGCAGCTCCGGATCGCACCATGAGTCAAGCCGGCACCGCGCGGCCCCCCGCCGATCTAGCGGCTCGGCTTGCCGTTGCTGTCGACGGGCTCGACGCCGACGACGCGCATCGAGCATTCCATGTAGCGCTTCATCGTCGGCTCGAGGCTGCGGGCCTGGGCCTCGGTGCCCTTCACGTCCTTGTAGCGCTCCATCGCGGCCTCGAGCTCGACGTTGACGCGATCGGCGCACGGCTTGTCCTTGCAGGCGCACATCGACTCGGCGGCGCGTTCGAAGGTCGCGATCGCCTCTACAGCCAGGGGGTCCGCGCTCCCCATGCGCACGCGATCCCGGCAGAAGGCGACCGTGGCGTCGATGGGCGCGAGATCCCACGTCGCGGCCTCGAGCTCGTCGGCCGAGTGCCTGCTCGCAAGTTGATCGTAGGTGGCGCTCGGTCCTTCGAGGCAGGTCGGCTCGCGACAAGCGCAGATGGCGTCGCGCAGCGCGGCGGCGTCGGCGAGCACGGCCTCGCGCGGGGTGGGCGCCGCGGCGGGCGCAGGGGGCGCGGTCGGGACGGTGGCGGGCTGCGCTCCCGGCTTGCCGCACGCTGCGAGGGCTCCACCGAGCGCGATGATCACGATCCTCCGTCCAAGCATGGTTTGGACGATATCATGGCGATCGAGCGGTCGATGGCGCCGGTCGGCCCTCAAGATCGCCGGCGGACGGTCGATGTCGATCGCATGGCCTCCCCCGCGCCGCATCGCGACCACCCGGGATGGGCCCGGCGCCTGCTGGGCTGGCTGTGGTCGCGCCCGCCGGCGGCGACCGCGCGTCGCGCCGCGCCGCGCCGCGCCGTCGATCCGGTCGAGGTCGCGCTGGCCGCGCTGATCGAGCCGGCGGCCGACGTGGCTCACGCGCCGCCCGCGTTCGACGCCGCCGACGCGCGGCTGATCCGGGCGCTCGAGCCGCTGGTGGCCCGGGCCGACATCGCGACCAGCGGGTTCCGCCCGGCGGTCGGGCGCGTCGGTGAGCTCCTGGCTCTCGACGATCAAGACGTCAACGGCGCGGTCCGGGCGGTGCTGCGCGAGCCGGCGGTGGTGGCGGCGGTGCTGACGATGGCCAACTCGCCCGAGTTCCGGCGCGGGGTCGCGGTCGCCGAGGTGCGGACCGCGGTCGAGCGCCTGGGCGTCGAGCTGGTGCGCCAGCTCGCCCTGGGCATGGCCGCGCGCGCGCTCCATGAGCCGGACCCGATGGCGGCGTCGCCCGGCCGACGCGAGCGCGGCGATCAGATCGTCCATCGCGCGCTGACCACCGCCTTCGCGGTCGCGTGGTACGGCCAGAACCGCGGCCTGCACGCCGCCGACGTCGCCTACGTCGCCGCCTTGTTCCTCGACGTCGGCCGCACCGCGGCCTACGACGCCCTGGCGCGTCTCGAGCACGCCGGCGGCAGTCCTCCGATCGGCGATCGGGTCGCCGAGGAGGTGGTCGATCGGGCCCACGCGCGGCTGGGCGCCGCGGCGCTGACGGCCTGGGGGCTGCCCGACGAGATCGCCGTGCTGTGTGCCCATCACCACGACGACCAGCTCGCGGACGAGCTCGATCAGCCGGACGCCCACGCGGTGCGCGTGCTGTCGGGGTTGGTTCACCTGCGGGTCGGCGAGCCGGCGACCGCGGCGCTGCGCACCAGCGCCCTCGCCCTCGGCCTCGATCGCTACGCGTTGCGCGCGCTGGCCGGGGTGATCGACGACCTCGCGCCGCGCGCCGCGGTCATCCTCGGCGTCCCCGATCGCGGCCCGGCCTGGCCGACGTCAAGAGCGCCGTCGTCGGCCGCGCCCGCGGCCGCAGCCTGAACCGCGCCGATCCTTGGGGCGTCCTCACGTGGCAACCTCGCGGCATGACGACGTTGACGCTCGGCCGGCACGTCTTCCCCGACGTGAGCTTCACCGGTGGCCCTGAGGATCTAGAAGGGCTGATCGACAGCTACCCGGAGCCCCTGCGGGGCTACCTCCGGCAGCACAACGGCTGGATCGCGCTCGGCGGCGCGCTCCATGTGCGCGGCGGCTGCGTCGAGCCGGGCTGGCATTCGATCTCGCGGGCCCGCCCGACGCTTAAGCGCCTGTACACCCTCGAGGCCCGCGACCTGTGCTTCGCGCAGGATGGCCTCGGCAATCAGTTCGTGCTGCGCGCCGGGCGGGTGTGGCGGCTGGCCGCCGAGACCGGCCGCTGGCACGACGCCGGCGTCGATCTCGACGGGTTCTTTGCCGCGGCGCTGGCCGATCCCGATCGCTGGTTGGGACGCCATCACCTGCGCGGGCTGCGCCTGGCGCCGGGCCACCTCGCGCTGGCCTATCCGCCGCTGTGCACTGAGGAGGCCCGCGCGGGCGTGTCGATGAAGGCGGTCGCGGCCGACGAGGTGATCGCCTTCCACGGCCACCTGGCCGCGCAGTTGAAAGACCTCCCGGCCGGCGCCGCCATCCGGTTCAAGGTCACGGACTGACGCGGGCGGTCACGCGTCGGGCGTGGTCACTCTTCGGCGGTGACCATCTCGATCGCCGGCGTCGGCTGGCTGTCGATGTGGATGCGGTGCTTGCCGACGTGGAGCGTGATCCGGCCCGCGGTCGACTTGTCGTCGACGACGTGGGACACGGGCGCGACGTCGAGGGAGGCGCGGGTGACGCCGGCGGCGTCGATCAGCACCGCCATGAAGCGCTGCTGTCGACCCTCGAGCGAGACCTTCATGACCGAGCCATCGCTGCCCTCGACGGCGAAGCGAGCATCGGCGCCAGCGGATTCGACGCCGTGGGCGCCGAGGGTCTTGGCCATGAGCGAGACGGTGGTATCCATAGTTCGATCTACTCCTCGGTGTGCGGCTTGTAGGCGGCGGTGACCCGCTGCTGGACGGCGGTCGGGGCGATGTCGTAGTGCGACAGCTCCATCGTGAAGCTGCCCTGGCCGGCGGTGGCGCCGCGGAGCTGGCCGACGTAGTTGCCGACCTCGGCCAGGGGCGCCTGGGCGTGGATGACGGTGATGCTCTCGGGCAGGCTGTCGAAGCCCATGACCCGCCCGCGCATGTTCTTCAGATCGGTCGTGACCGCGCCGGTGTGGGCCTCGGGCACGGTGATCGTCAGCGTGACGATCGGCTCGAGCAGCACCGGTCGGGCGCGGGCGAAGGCGTCGCGGAACGCCAGCTTGCCAGCGCTGCGGAAGGCGACGTCCTTGCTGTCGACCGAGTGGGCCTTGCCGTCGGTCAAGACCACGCGGACGTCCTGGACCGGCGAGCCCGACAGCGCGCCGGCCTCGAGCGCGTCGTGGATGCCGCGCTCGACCGAGCCGATGAACTGGTGCGGGATCGCGCCGCCGAACACGTCGTCGACGAACTCGAAGCCCTCGCCGCGCCCGCGCGGCTCGATCCGCAGGAACACCTCGGCGAACTGCCCGGCGCCGCCGGTCTGCTTCTTCAGCCGGAAGTGGCCCTCGGCCACCGCGGTGATGGTCTCGCGGTACGACACCCGCGGCGGCCGGGTCGTGACCGACACGCCGAAGCGGTTCTTCAGCTTCTCGAGCACGACCTTCAGGTGCAGCTCGCCCAGGCCGCTGACCACGTAGTCGCGGATCTGGCGGTCCTGGCCGGCGACCAGGGTCGGATCCTCCTCGCACAGCCGCTGCAGCGCGCTGCCGAGCTTGGCGTCATCGGCCTTGGTCGCGGCGTCGAGGGCCAAGGACAGCACCGGCGCCGGATAGCGCGGCTTGATCGGCGCCAGGTCCTCGGCGACGCCGGGGGCGTGGAGGAGCGCGTCGACGTGCAGATCGTCGATCCGCGCTAGCGCGATCAGATCACCGGCGTAGGCGACCTGGCCCTCGATCTCGGGGTGCTCGCGGCCCTCGACCTTGAGGATCTGGCCGGCCTTGCGCGGCCGTCGATCGCCGGCGACCACGAACGGGGTCTCGCTGGTGAGGGTGCCCTGGAGGACCCGGATCATCGCCAGCTTGCCGGCGAAGGGATCGTTGGCGACCTTCCATACGTGAGCGATGAGCGGCGCCTCGGCGTCGCACGCGATCTCGAGCGGCCGCTCGCCCTGGCGCAGGCGGCGCGGTCGGGCCGCCACGGGGCTGGGCGCCTCCTCGACGAGGATGTGGACCAGATCGTCGACCCCGACCTCGCGGCTGGCGGCGGTGAACAGGACCGGTACGACGTGGCCCCGGGCCATCGCCGCGACGAAGCACGCGCGCAGGCTCGGCAGATCGATCGCCTCGCCGCCGAGGTAGCGCTCGAGCAAGGCGTCGTCGATCTCGATGCTCGACTCGAGCATCTCTTGGTGGACCGCGGCCACCGAGCCGAAGTCGGCCTGGCCGGCGTCGCGATCGAAGCAGTCGATCACGTCGGTGCCGCCCTTGGCCGGCAGGTTGATGCAGTGGAGGTTGGGCCCGAGGCTGGCGCGCAGCCGCTCGAGCATGCCGGGCAGCGCGGCCGGCGCGAGGTCGATCTTGTTGACGACGACCATGCGGGCCAGGCCGAGCTCGCCCGCGGCGGCGTACAGGCGGCGGGTCGGCAGATCGACGCCGGTCGCGGCGTCGACGACGAGGACCGCGGTCTCGACCGCGGGCAGCGCGGCCAGGGCGTGGCCGACGAAGTCGGGGTGCCCCGGCGTGTCGATCATGTTGATCTCGCGGCCCTGATGGGTCGCGAACAACATCGTCGCGCTGATCGAATGGTGGTGGGCCCGGGCCTCCGGCTCGTAGTCGCTGGTCGTGGTCGCGTCCTCGACCGAACCCATGCGCGTGATCGCGCCGGCGCGGTGGAGGATGGCCTCGGCCAGGGTCGTCTTGCCGGCGCCGGCCCGCCCGATGAGCGCGATGTTGCGCAGATCCTGGGGACGGAAGCTGGACACCTTCATGTACGTGCGTTTGTGCAAGGGGCGCGCCCGGTCGAAGGGGCCGCGGGCCCCGTGCAAACGCGAGGAGTTCCCGGCGAACGCGCAGAATCAGCGCCGGTCGAGAGCGCTGCCGCAAGCTGCGCGGTACCGCGCAGGCCACGCCTGTTCGCCCGTGCAGGACCAGAGGTTTGCGGAGGGGGAGACGGAGACGGAGAGGCCGAGACGGAGGCCGAGACCGAGACGGAGGCCGAGACCGAGACCGAGACCGAGGCCGAGACCGAGGCCGAGACTGAACCCGAATCCGAGGCCCGCTAGTTCATCGACCACAACGCGGCGTTGAGCGCGGTCGCGAAGGCGACCCAGGCCAGGTACGGACTGCGTTACCCTCGGCTCGTGAAGACCCGGGACGAGTTCGACTGGTGGTTGACCTGTCTGCCCGACAAGGTCAAGGCGTTGCGCGCGCGCCTGCCCGAACTCGCGGCCGCCCTCGATGGCAGCGTCGCGTCGATCGAGCCGCTGGTCGCCCACCTGATCGCCCACCACACCTACGATGCGCTGATCGCGCCGGCCCAGGCCGAGTTGCTCGATCAGGTGGCGGCCTATGTCGGCGACGTCGCCGAGCGCGCGATGCCCGGCTGTGGGCGATCCCGCTCGACGATCCCGCCGACGCCGACCACGGCATGGCGATCCTGCGGTTCACCGACGGCCGACTGGCGTTCAACCCGCTGACCTACGTCACCACCGCGGTCGATCGTCGCGACGCGACGCTGGTCGGGCGCGCGATCGTCCGGCGTCGCACGCCGAGCTGAGGCGCGACGGCGATCAGCCGGCGAGGATGCGGTGGGCGCCGGCGGCCGCGCGGGCCAGCTCGCGCTGCCGCGCCGCCGGGGTGCCGCCGCGAGCGATCACCGCCAGCCGGGTCCCGTCGAGGGGGAACGACAGCGCGTCGGCCTGGGCGGCGCCGCGCGCGGCGAGCTCGGCGCACAGCTCGGGCGCGCCGGCGGCTGCGACCACCAGGCCGTCGGCATCGCCGACGACGATCGCGTCGAGGCCCCCGGCGTCGCGGCACGCGGTGAGCTGGTGGTCGAGGGCGGGGCCGCGCTGCGACGAGCGGCGGTGACGGCGTTCGATCATCATCCGCGGATCGTGCCGCGGCCGCGGCGCCGGCCCAAGAATTTGGCGATCGTCGGCGCGTCGGCGCGATCGGTCGGGCCGCGGCGACCGAGCGGCCTCACCCGATCGGGGTACGCGATCCGTCGGATGGTGGCGGGCGCGCTCGATCGGTAGCGTGGGCCAGGTCTTCCAACCCGATTCCCTCGAGGAGAACTCATGACCATGACCACCGCCACGCCCAGCGCCACGCCCACCGAGTCCGCCGTGCTCGCCATGCCGCTGGCGTCGCCGCTGTCGGGGCTCACGATCAGCGACCGCGATCAGCAGTTGTTCGCCCGCATGGTGCCGCTCCTGGTCGGCGACCTGCATCCGCCGCCGGCCGGGGATCTGGCTGCAGCCGCCGAAGCCTACGTCGAGGTCGTCCCGCAGTGGTGGGGCCTGGTGTTCGTCCTGTCGTCGCAGGCCGCCAAGGACCTCGCGGCGGGTGCATCGGCGGTCGCCGGCGTCGTCGCGGCGATCTCGGCCGCGTGTTCGGCGGTGCCAGCGGCCCAGGCGCTCGCGGCCGCGGGCGGCGTGATCAGCGCGATCGTCGGGTTGTACGCGGTCGTGATCGGCGTGATGGATCGCGGCAACGGCGTGTACATCACCGCGCTGTGGCCGTCGATCCTCATCCCGCCGAGCTGGATCCCGACGCCGCGCTGACCCGCGCCGGACGTCCGAGGGCCCGCGTCAGAGCGGAGGTCAGCCGGTGGACCGCGTCGACGCGCTCGCCGAAGGTCCGCGCGAACTCGCGCGGCGAGAACCGTGGCGCGAGGGCGACGAGGTCGCTGGCGTGGCGGCGGGCCGCGACTCGGTCGCCCGCGAGCCAGGTGGCGGCCGCGGCCAGCGCGCGCGCGAACGGATACCGCGGGTTCACCGCGATCGCTGCCGTGACCGCGTCGATGGTCTCGCGGTACTCGCGGCGGGCGAAGTGCGCGACCGCGAGCCCGGTGACGAACGACCGCGGGTCGAGGCGACAGGCCTGGCGCATGCGCGTCAGCCCCTCGTCGGGCAGACCGGTGAGCAGTAGCGTCTGGCCCAGCAGCGCGTAGGCCGGGGCGAAGCTCGGGTTGGCCGCGATCGCCGACCGCAATAGCGGCGGGGCCCGGTCGTGTTTGCCGCGCGCCTGAAGGTGCCGGGCCGCGAGGAAGTGGCCCTCGGCGCGATCGGGCGCCAGCGTCAGGCAGCGGTCGGCGTCCGCGGCCAGGCGATCGAGCGCCGGGCCCGCCGGTGCCCACTGGTTGAGCAGCGCATCGTAGGCGGACAGGCCGCGACCGTAGTGGGCCAAGCTCGACGTCGGATCCCGCGTGATCGCCGCCGTGAACGTGTCGTGAGCGCGCTGGTTGGCGTTGCGATCGCGGCTCTCGTGGAGGGCGAACCCGACGTGCGTGAGCTGCCACGCTGGCAGGTCGCCCGGGCTGTCGCTGGCGAGCGGCGGGTGGACCGCGGCGATCAGGCGCGGGTAGGCTGAGGCGACCAGGCGCGCGCACACCTGATCTTGCGTCGCGAACCAGCGGCGGGGCGTCAGGTCGAGGTGCTCGGTCCACACCAGCCGGCTGGTCGAGGCGTCGACCACGTGCATCGTCAAGCGCCAGCGCTGACGCCAGCACGTCAGGGCACCATCGACGAGAAAACGCGCTCCCAGCCGCGCGCCGATCTCGGCGGTGGTGTCGCCGAGACCGCGCGGATCCCGGGTGGCGGCGTGGGCGATCACCGGGAAGTGGCACCAGCGCGACAGGAGCGACGTCAACTCGCGGGCGAGCGCCTGCGCCAGCAGCGGCGCGGCCTTCGCGCCGGTCGCCGGGATCGGCAAGACGGCGATCGCCGGGCGCGCCAGCACCACCTCGGCGCGGTCGAGCCGAGGGGACCAGCGCAGGTAGGTGGCGGTCGCCTCGGTCCGGTTCTCGACGCCGAGGCCGGACAGGATCGCCGCGGCGTGGGTCCGCGCGGTCTCGGTGGAGATGCCGAGCTCGGTGGCGATCTCCTTGTTGGCCAGGCCTTGGGCCATCAGGCGCAGCACCTCGCGCTGTCGCTTGGTCAGTCGCTCGATGGGATGCCCGGCGGACGGCACGGTCGATGATCATCGCACGCGTCGAGGAGGCGCCGCGTCGCTGGCGCTGACGAGCCGCGGGCGCTCGGTCGACGCGCGCGACGCGATCGGTTGGGCCACTTCGTCATCGTGGTCGGCGCGCGCCGCGCGTCGGTCCCGCCGGGCGCGCGCGCGGCGCTTTGGGCGCCGGCTTGATCAGGTCGTAGGCCACGCCGATGAGCTGCGCGACCAGCGCCCAGTCGACGTCGGTGTCGAGGATGATCGCGATCCAGCCGCGGTGACCGACGTAGGGCGGCCGGAAGATGTGCGCGGGGTGGGCTTCGATCAGCGCGGCCTGGGCGCCATCGGGGGCCGGCAGCCAGGCCGCCAGGTGGGGGCTGTCGTGATGGTAGGTGTCGCACTGGGCGAAGATCCGGCCGCCGACGCGCCAGGTCGGCTCGGCCCAGGCCTCCTGCTCGACGACGTCGGGCAAGGCGAGGCACAGCGTCCGCAGGCGCTCGACGAGCCGCTGCGTGGCGGCGGTGCGCGCCTTGGGCGGGTGGCGTGACGGCGTGGCGCTCGGCGCGGGCTGTGCCTTTGAACGCGGGCTGCGTGGTTTCGGCGTGGGCGCGGCGACTGTCGCGGGCTTGACCCTCGCGCGCGGGGCGCGAGGCTTCGACGTGGGCATCGCGTCATGGTAGCGCAGGGCCTCGTCGCTCCCGCGAGGTGCGCGCGGTGCGTGCGGCGCTTAACGAGCGGCGCTGGACCGCGGTCCATGGCCACATGGGCACACGATCCGAGGCTACGTTCTTGCTCGTGCTGGTGGCCGGCTGTGGCAGAGACGCGATGCCGATCGATCGCGATGCCAGCGTCGATGCGTCGGGCGGGCGTGGCGCGGTGGCGGTGGTGCTGGCGGCGGGCGTGCGCGGTGCGGCCGACGGCTGCTGGTTCGCGGGCGAGGCGGCCAGCGACGCGCGCGGGTGCGCGCTCCACGCGATGACCTGGGACCTCGACGGCGCGGCGGCCACGGCGCACGCGGTCGTGGTCGATCCGCCGACGGCGGGCGAGGGTGCGTGGCAGGCGACCTTCGATCCCACCGGGACCTGGCTGGCCTTCGCCCACCGCCACGCCGCCGGGGTCAGCGTCCGGGTCCGGACCGTGGCCGGCGCGGCCGATGACCTAGGCGCGGCGCTGCCCGGCCCTGCGATCCAGGCCTGGCCGACGTGGTCGATCGATGGCGCGGTGGCGGTGTCGACCGCGGATCCGTCGGCGACCTGCGCCCGCCCCGATGGGACCTGCGTACCGGTGGCGCGCTGGCAGCGGACCTCGGTCGTCGCCGACGCGGCGACGGCGCCGGTCGGGCCGGTGGTGGTCGCCGGCGATCGCTCGTTCGCGTTCGAGGACACCATCGGGCATCCCACGATCGCGTCCCTTCTGGCCGGCCACGGCAAGTTCGACGCTGGCGGCCCGACCGCGCCACGGGCCTGCGGTGGCGGCGCGCCGACCCCGGCGCCGAGCTGTCCGACGCTGACGCAGTCGCCGATGCCGATCGTGGTCGATCGCGACGACGGACGCGCCTGGGTGCTCGACCTCCGCGCGGTGATCGATGGCGTCCCGGTCGCGCTCGAGGGCTGTGCCCACGCCGACTGGTCGCCCGACGGGACGCGCCTCCTGTGTACCGAGCAAGGGACCCCGGCCCTGGCCGGCGGACGGCAGAGCCAGATCTTCGCGCTGCCGTTCGATCCGGCGGTGGCGCCCGGGGTGGTGCCGACCGATGCGGCGCAGCTGTTCGCGCACCGTCCGGCCGCCGAGCTGTTCGATCTCGCGTCCGACCAGGCGTGCGACGTGTTCCACCACAAGTACGCGCGCTGGTGCGGCGACGACGCGGTGCTGGCGACGATCGCGTGCGGCTGCGAGACCGCGGCGTGCCAGGCCGAGGCCGGCGGCCCAACCTTGCTGATCGCCGATCGGGTGTTCCTGATCGATCTCATCGACCCGGCGGCGCCGCGCTACCACGATCTGACCGCGGCGCTCGAGGCGGAGCTGGGCGCTGCGGCGGGCAGCCTGACCAGCTTCACCGCCGACTGCCATCGCGGCGGCTAAGGGCCCGCGAAGGAACAACACCCGGGGAACGTTCCCCGACGTGGACGACCGCGCGCGAAAGGCCGCGAAGACGGGGCCGGGGCGCCGTCACGGCGGGCGGAGGATTCATGCACCGCTCATCCACGCTGTCCATCACCGCTGCGCTGTTCGCCACCTCGAGCCTGGCTTGCGCCGTCGACGCCCCCGACCTCGGCGACGCCGAGGAGACCATCTTCGTCAACTCGGCGACCACGCTGTGGCACGGCCCCGGTGAGCGCGGCAACCGCGACATCCCGGTGTGCTGGGAGCCTGGCCAGGCGCCGCTGGCCTGGGACGGCTTCGCCGCCGAGCGGGCCTTCACGCTCGACCACCTCCGCCGGACCTGGCAGGCGCTGTCCGGCATCCGCTTCGTCGACCGCGGCGCCTGTCCGACCACCGGCACCGAGACCATGGTGCGGGTGCGCAACCGCGGCTACACGCCGGCGCCCACCATCGAGATCGGCGGCTCGGCCCGGGTCGGCACCGCCGCGCTGTTCCCGCCGGCGACCGGTGACGCCTCGATGAGCGTGGCGTTCGAGCTGCCGGTGCAGTGGAACGCCGCCGCCCTGCGCCTCGAGCGCGTCGACACCGACGATCGCCTGCGCTACGTGGTCGGTCACGAGTTCGGACATGTGCTCGGCTTCTCGCACGAGCAGGACGGCAGCATGGACGCCCACGCGGTCGCGTGCCGGGGCGGCGCCGCAGCGGTGGCCGGGACCCAGGTGACCGCCTACGACGCCAACTCGATCATGAACTACTGCCAGGCCGGCGGGAACAACACCGGCGCGCTGACGCCGCTCGACGTCCAGGGCGTGCGCGAGCTGTACGGCTGGCGTGACGCGACGGACTACGACAACGACGGCCGCTCGGATCTCGCCGTGTGGCGTCCGGGAACCGGACAGTGGTTCGGCACGACCTTGCCGTGGGGGCTGGGCTACGGCGAGGCCGGCGACGTCCCGCTGGCCGGCGACTTCGACGGCGACGGCTGGTCCGATCCCGCGGTGTGGCGGCCGGCCGGCCCGTACCAGGGCACCTGGTTCATCCGCAAGAGCACCGGCGGCGAGCAGCGGGTGCAGTGGGGCGCCACCGGCGATCTGCCGTCGGTGGCCGACCTCGACGGCGACGGTCGCGCCGAGCTGGTCGTGTACCGCCCGTCGACTCGTCACTTCTACGTTCGCGAGCCCGACGGCAGCGGCTGGAGCTACGGCCCGTGGGGCGAGGCCGGCGACGTGCCGGTGCTGGCCGACTACGACGGTGACGGCGTGACCGACCTGGCCTTGTTCCGGCCGTCGGGGGTGTGGGCCGGGTCGTGGTTCGTCCTCAACAGCACGAACCCCGGCTACTACACACATCACGTCTACGGCGAGGCCGGCGACGTTCCGGTGGTCGGCGACTTCGACGGCGATCGCAAGAGCGATCGCGCGGTGTGGCGGCCGAGCAACGGCACCTGGTACGTCCTGGCCTCGGCCGGCGGCGAGATCCGCACCCAGTTCGGCGCGCCGGGCGACGAGCCGGTGTCGCTCGACTACGACGGCGACGCGATCACCGAGCTCGCGGTGTGGCGGCCGTCGACCGGGAACTTCTACGTCGCCCGGCGCGACGGCTCGTGGCTGGCCAACGTCCACCTCGGCCAGGCCGGCGACGTGCCGCTCGGGCGTACCGTGCGATGACGTCACGGTCACCCTGGCGGGGTGAGGTCGTCGTCGAAGTTTGCCGGTCGGGCCGGCCTCGGCGGGTGTAGCTTCGAGGTGATGAGCGATCGCGAGCACGCGTCACGGTTGGGGCCCGAGGCCTCGGGTGGCGACGCGCTCGGCGCCGCTGGCAAGCGCAGCCGGGTGGTGCAGCGCTGGGCGGCGGGGCGTGGCGCCGGGCCGGTCGGCTTGGCGCCCGACGGCGCGGCCGCGGCTCAGGGCGGGGGCGAGGTCGGGGACGCGACCGCCGGCGACGATCCGTTCGGGTTGCACCTGGGCGCGGCGGCCGCCGATGGGCCCGCCGACGACGGCGCGCCGATCCGGGCGGCGGCAGGACACCCGGTCGCGGTGCAGCGGGCCGCCGATCCGACGGCGACCCCCGAGGCCGAGGGGCGCGAGGCGGCGGGCGGGCTGATCGTCGAGGATGGTCAAGCGGCGACCGCCGGCCAGCTCACGCGCTCGGCGTTCCTTGCGCTCTTGCGCCGCGAGGTGATCGCGACCGCGACCGAGGCGCTCGGGCCGATGTGGTCGGCGGCCGGTTGCCCCTACATCGAGCGGTGGTTCGCGCGCCACGCCGACAGCGACGCCGCCACGCTCGACCGCCTGGCCCGGCGCTACGCTGGGGGCGCGGCGCGCACCGCCAACGACTACATCGCGCCGATCTGCGCGCGGCTGCGGGCCAGCATCGCGCGCTGGCGCGGCGGCGGCGACATCGCCGGCGAGCTGGCGGCCGCGGGGTTGTCGGCGGCGGAGGTGGCGGACGCCGCCGGGCCCCGGGTCCTGCGCAAGGCCGACGGCGCGGGTGACGGCGAGCGGTCCGACGGCGGCGCGGTGCTGGCTCGGCTCGGCGGCGGCAGCGCGCTGCCAGCCGACACCGCGGCGCGGATGGAGGGCGCGTTTGGCGATCGCTTCGACGACGTGCGGGTCCACACCGACGCCGGCGCGCAGGCCGAGGCGCGGCGGCAGGGTGCGCTGGCGTTCACCGTCGGCAACCACGTCGCCTTCGGCGCCGGGCAGTACCAGCCGGGCACGCCGGAGGGCGACGCGCTCATGGCCCACGAGCTGGCTCACGTCCAGCAACAGCGGGGCGGCGGCGCCGCGGTCGCGGCCAAGGGCGCCGAGGCGAGCGACGAGCCGGCCGCCGAGGCCGACGCCGATCAGGCGGCCGAGGGCGTCCTGCGTCGGCTCTACGGTGGCGTCACCAGCACGATCGGCCGGGTCGGCGCAGCGATGTCGACGGGCCTGTCGCTCAAGCGCTGCCGCGATCCCGAGCGCGAGACCCGCGGCCCCGAGACCGCGGGCGGCGAGGCCGGCCGCGACGGTGGCGCGACCGACGGCGGGACGGTCGACGCCGGGCCGCCGCCGATCACCGAGACCTCGGTGACGACCGAGCTGACCGCCGGCGGCTTCGACCCGACCGTGGTGCTCGAGCACCTGCGTCAGCTCACCCCGGTCGGCGTCGGCGCGACCCCGACCGCCCTCGACACCGCGATCGATGCCCACCTGACCGGCGATGCCTTGTGGCGCGCGCACAACATCCGGATCTACGGGCCCGAGGCGAACTGGCCGCCGATCTTGCGCGGTGACACCGCGCTTATGCTCGGTACGATCCGCGGGCGCCTCATGGCCGGCACGATGCCGAGCGAGGCCGAGGTCGCCGACGCGCTGCGACCGCTCAACCGCACCGCGCAACACCAGGCGATCACCGCCTGGCGTCGCGAGATCCCGACGGTGCGCTTCGGTGGCGGCGCGCAGCGCACCGCCTTCTTCGACCGCGTCATGCAGCTCCTCGACGGCCCGAGCTACGCGCCGGTCGACGATCTGGGCGCGGTGCCGCCGATCCTCGATCTCGAGACCCGCACCGAGGCCGAGCTGTATGCGTACTTCCAGCGGGTGTGTTCGGCCCGGGGCTTCACCTTCCAGGAGACCGATCTGAGCGTGCCGATCAGCTCGGCCAACCCGATCAAGTTCATGGCCTTCAACATCCGCGAATACGAGCGGACCACGACCGCCCACGCCGCCAGCGCGCGGACCGCGGTCACCGGGCGGACTGACTTCACTGGGCGCATGTTCCTCCTGTGGCGCGACGGCACCGCGCCCGGCGTCCAGCACGCCCCCAACTGGGAGTGGAGCAACACCGGCATCGGCGCGACCAAGCTGGGCGACACCCGGGCCCACGGCGACGATCAGCTCAGCGCTGAGGCCGGCTTCGGCGGCTTCAACAGCGACAGCCGGGGCGCGGTCAGCCGCACCGATCGCCGCGCGATCACCGCCGCCACCGACGCCGACACGGTGGCGCGCGACGCCCAGCAACACGCCGCCGACGCCACCACCAGCGCGGCGACCGCGGCCACCCAGGCCACCACCGCCGAGACCTCGTCGGCCAATCGGGCCGTGGCCACCGTCGCGACCACCGGGACCCAGGCCCTGGCGACCACCGCGCTCACCACCGCGTTGGCCGCGCGCCAGGCCGCGGCCCGCGCGATCCTCGAGGCCGACCGCGCGATCCGCTTGCTCGGCAGCGGCACCGTCAGCGCCGGCATCCAGGCCCCGGCCGACAGCAAGACCGCGGCCGAGGCGGCCAAGACCAGCGCCCGCGACTCCTACGCCCGCGCCCGCGGCGCGTGGATCATCGCGCGCCAGCAGCACCTGGCCAGCGAAGAGGAGCGCTTGCGTCGCGAGTGGGAGCGGGTCGAGGCGGATCCCGCATCGACCGCCGATCAGAAGCGCGACGCGCGCCGGGCCTACGACGCCGCTCGGACCCGCAACAACAGCGGCTCGGGCGAGAGCAACACCGGCGACATGTCCGAGAACAACGCGCTGCCGTGGCTGCACGAGGGGCAGTACGTCGCGAACCTGCGCAGCGGCGACAAGGGCGGCTACGCGTTCTGGTCCGTCGACGCCGGGATCTCGGCCAACGGCAACGGCATGGCGCCAGTCGATCGCGACTGGGACGCCGACGGGCGCATCGACCCCGGCGAGCGCGACGTCCCCGGCACCGCGGTCGGCACCGGCGTGTTGATCCACCGCGGCGACGCGACGACCCACTCGATCGGCTGTCAGGTCGCGCCCGAGGACGCCTATGGCGAGTTCGTCGCCGCGCTGTCGACCGGCCGCAGCAGCCCGGCCCGCACCTATGCCTACGTCGTGGTCGAGGCGCGCCACCTGCCGCCGTGGGCCGCAGGCGCCGCGGGGGCGACCGGGGCGGTCGGAGGCGCCGCGGTGGGTGGCGGGGGCGACGCCGGAGCCCACGAGTGATATGGGCAAGATCATGTTTCGCATCGTCGCCCGCGCCACCTTGGCCGGCGCGCTCCTGGGCGCGGCCTGTTCGAAGAGCCGGTCGCCGCGGACCGAGCCGGTCGCCGGTCGCCCCAGCCCGGGCGCGCACCTCGACGTCGCCGGCGGCCGACGAGGCGCCGCGGTGATCGACGCGCTCGTGGCCGCGCCCGGCCTGGCCGACGTCCGCCATCTCGACCTGGCGCGCAACGCGCTGGGCGACGTCGGCGTGCGGGCGCTCCTGGCGACGCCGAAGCTCCCGCGCTTGACGACGCTGTCCTTGGCCGACAACGGCCTCGGCCCCGACGGCGCGATCGCGCTGGCTGCCGATCCGCGGCTGGCCTCGCTCACCACCCTCGACGTGAGCCAGAACCCGATCGGCGATCGCGGCGTCGCCGCCCTCGCGGCCTCGCCGCACCTGAAGGGCGTGCGCATCCTCGGGCTCGCCAGCGTCGAGCTGACCGCGCTCGGGGCCCCGGCGGTGGCCGGGTTCGCCGAGGTCGCCGAGCTCGACCTGCGCGACAACCAGCTCGGCGCCGACGGCGTCGCGGCCCTGGTGGCGGCGTGGTCGGCGCAGCCGCCGGCGCGGCTCGCGGCCCTCGACCTGTCGGGCAACCGCGCTGGCGTCGCCGGCGCGCGCGCGCTCGCGGCCGCGCCGCTGCCTGGCCTGCGCCGCCTGGCCCTGTCCGACAGCCGGCTCGGTCGCGACGGCGTGGTCGCGCTGACCGATGGACCGCTCGTGGCGCGCCTCACCGACCTCGCCCTCGACGACGATGGCCTCGATGACGACGCGGTCGCCGCGCTGGCCCCGGCCGCGGCCGTCGAGCGGCTCGCGCTGGCCGGCAACGCGGTGACCGCGGTCGGAGTGCGCGCCTTGGCCGCGACCCCGCGGCCGGCCCTGCGCGCCCTCGACCTGGGCGGCAATCCGCTCGGCGCTGAGGGCGCGCGGGCCGTCGCGGCCGCGCCGTGGGCGGGAGCGCTCGTCGAGCTGGCGACGCGCGCGGCCGGCCTCGACGACGCCGCGCTGGCCGCGGTGGTCGCCGGCGCGCCGCGTCTGGTCGCGCTCGACGTCGCGGACAATCCGATCTCCGACCTGCGACCCCTCGACGCCCTCGCGGCGCTGGCGCGCCTCGACGTGTCGAACACCCGCGTCGACGGGCCGGGCCTGGCGGCCCTGGTGACCGCGCGGGCCGATAGCCTCATCGAGCTTCGGGCTGCCGGCCTCGGGGCCGGCCCCGCTGGCGCGACGGCGCTGGCCGCGGTCGCCTTGCCGCGCCTGACCCACCTCGACCTCGGCGGCTGGGGCCTCGGGGACGACGGCGCGCGCGCGGTGGCCGCGGCGTCGCGCTGGCCGGCGCTCACGAGCCTCGCCCTCGGTCACAACCAGATCGGCGACGCAGGCGCCCGCGCGCTCGCCGCGGCCCGCGGGCTGGGCGCGCTCCGCGAGCTCACGCTGACCGGCAACCAGCTCGGCGCCGATGGCGCGCGCGCGCTCGCCGATGCGTCGAGCTTGAACGCGCTGGTCCACCTCGAGCTGCTCCACAACCCGATCCCGGTGGGCGCGGTCGCGGCGCCGCCGTGGCCGCGGGTGGTCGTGCTGTCGACCGGCACCCCCGCTCCACCGACCGCGCCGACTCCCGACGCCGGCGTGGCCCCGCCGCCCGGCCCGGCCAAGGTCGAGCTGTTCGACACCGCGCGCCGCCCGATCGACGCCGCGCTCCTCGCCGAGCTCGACGCCGCGCTGGCCGCCGGTACGACCCGCGGCCTGCGCATGATGGGCCACACGATCGACCTGGCTGCGGTGCAGGCGGTCTTGGCGCTTCCCCACGCTCACGTGCTCGAGGTGCTCGACCTGTCGGTCGCTCCGCTCGGTGAGGCCGGTGCCAAGGTCCTCGCGGCGGCCGCGCCGACCGGGCTGCGCGAGCTGCGCGTGGCGACCAGCAAGCTCGGCGACGCCGGCGTCGCGATCCTCGCGGCCTCGCCGCGGCTCGCTGGACTACGGACCCTCGACCTCTCCGACGTCGGCCTGACCGCCGTCGGGATGCGCGCGCTGGCGGCGGCGACCTTCCGCGACAACCTCGAGAGGCTCGACGTGAGCGGCAACCGCCTCGGCGAGGCCGGCCTCCGGCTCCTGGCCCGCGCCGGGCTCCGGCCGCGGGAGCTTTTCTTGGTCGACGTCGACCTGACGGAGCGCAGCCTGTCCGAGCTCCTCGCCGGCCCGGCCTCGCTCCGCCTCGAGCACCTCGAGCTGCGCGACAACGACCTCGGCCCCGACGTCGGCAAGGCCCTGACCCGCTGGCCCGGCGCGATCTCGCTGCGCTGGCTCGGCCTCGCGCGCACCAACCTCGGCGATCGCGGGGCGCGCGCGCTCGCCGCCGGCGGCTGGGACCACCTCGAGGCCCTCGACCTCACCGAGGCCGGCCTCGGCCCGGTCGGCGCGGACGCGATCGCCGCCGGTCGCTTCCCGGCCTTGCGCTACCTCGACCTCCGCGACAACGACCTCAGCCCGGACGTCGAGGAGGCCCTCGCCACCCGCTGGGCCGAGCGCGTCAAGCTGTAGCCCGCCGCGCCGAAGCTAGAAGACCGTACCGTCGCTGTCGACGCGGATCGGGCTACCGCCGCCGGGGCGACGCTCGCGGGCGAGCTGGCGGCCGGCGTGCCAGGTGCCGCCCTCGAGGATGCGGGCCAGCGGGAGCTGGTCGGGCGTGACGCCGAGCTTCTCGCGCACGGCGTCGGCGACCCAGTCGAGGAGCGCCACGGTGAGGGCGCGCCACTCGACGACGACCTCGCTGTCGACGCGGTGGACGTCGCCGAGCACGCCGTCGTGGCGCGGCACCAGGACGCCGAGATCGACCAGGAGTCCGCCGTTGCGGTACTCGGGCAGGCCGGTCATGGCGCCGGGCTGGACCACGCGCACGCCGCCGAGCTCGA
The DNA here is from genome assembly GCA_018057825.1 of Kofleriaceae bacterium. Classification (GTDB taxonomy): domain Bacteria; phylum Myxococcota_A; class Polyangia; order Haliangiales; family Haliangiaceae; genus UBA2376. The sequence goes on from JAGPCY010000014.1 coordinate 51,141, forward strand.
AGGGCTCGAACAGCGAGTAGCACAGCCACTGCGACAGCTTGTGGAACGGCACCAGGCCCGCCGACATACCGGTGCCGCCAGCCGCCGGGTGGCGCCAGCAGTCGCCGAGGTTGACGCCGCCGAGCTCGATGCGACCAGGCCAGATCGGGCCCAGCCCCTCGAGCAGATCGCCGAGCAGATCGCCGGCCCGGACCTCGGCGCCGCGGGCGCGCACCGAGGCCAGCAGGCCGCTCGGCCGGCCGCCGGGGAACAGGGCGGGGTTGTCGTCGACCGCCTCGCCCAGGCGACGCAGCAGGCCGACTCGACCGCCGACGCCGACCAGCGGGTTGTCGGGCCCGACCTGGAACGCGGCGGCGAGCTGGTCGTCCTCGAGGGCACGCAGCGCGGCGGCGTCGACCCGCAGCGGCAGGAGCGGATCGGCCGAGAACAGCCCGGCCTCGAAGGCCCGCAGGCTGGCCACCGCCAGGCCCTCGCTGCGCCCGACCTCCTGACCGGTCGCGGTCTCGCGGTAGCGCCAGGCGTCGCCGGCGCCGGCGTCGAGCAGCACGCTCACCATGACCAGATCGATCAACGCCTCGGCCGCCGCGACCCCGCCGCCACCGACCGCGGCGACCAGCGGCGCGACCCGGTCGACGCCGCCGACCCGGAAGTGGCCGAGCCGGCCGTGGACCGGGATGCGCAGGTTGGGGTAGTTGGCCTTGGTGACGGCGATGACGCGCTCGGCGACCGCGTCGATGCGACCGCGATCGACCCGGAAGTGGCGCAGCTCGCCGAGCAGGCCGGCCTCGAGCACGTTGGTCGAGCGGACCCTGACCGCCAGCGGCGAGCGCAGGTAGGCGACCGCGGTGCCGGCGTCGGCCGCCGCGCCCGGCGCGATGAACCCGCTGCCCGGATCGTAGCCGCTCATTCCGCCAACCCGCGACCCTTGGCCTGGGCCAGCTCGGTGGCGTCGGGGGCCTTGCCGTCGGGGGTGAAGTAGCCGGCCGCCATCTTGGCGTCCATCTCGACCCGGGCGTCGGCCGGGATCAGCTCGTCCGGGATCCGGACGCGCTCGCCGACCTCGATGCCGCCGCGCACGATCGCGTCGTACTTCATGTTCGACATCGACACCAGGCGGTGGATCTTCTGCACGCCGAGCCAGTGCAGGACGTCGGGCATGAGCTCCTGGAAGCGCATGTCTTGAACGCCGGCGACGCACTCGGTGCGCGCGAAGTACTGCGCGGCCGAGTCACCACCCTCCTGGCGCTTGCGCGCGTTGTACACGAGGAACTTGGTGACCTCGCCCAGCGCCCGGCCCTCCTTGCGGAAGTACACGATCAGGCCGACGCCGCCGTCCTGGGCGCCGCGGATGCACTCCTCGATCGCGTGGGCCAGGTACGGACGGCAGGTGCAGATGTCGGAGCCGAACACGTCGGAGCCGTTGCACTCGTCGTGGACCCGCGCGGTCAGCGGCACCGTCGGGTCCGACAGCTTGGTCGGGTCGCCGAAGATGTAGACGGTCTGGCCGCCGATCGGCGGCAGGAAGACGTCGAGGTCGCCGCGGGTGACCAGCTCGGGGAACATGCCGCCGGTCTGCTCGAACAGCGTGCGGCGCAGCTCGCTCTCGGTGCAGCCGAAGCGCTTGGCGACGCCGGGCAGGTACCAGACCGGCTCGGTCGCGGCCTTGGTCACCGGGATCTCGCGCACGCTCTTCATGATCTTGCCGTCGACCTTGAGCCGACCGCGCTCGACCGCGTCGACGATCTCCGGCATGTCGATGTGGGCCTGGGTGACCGCGATCGTCGGCCGGACGTCGTAGCCCTTGTCGAGGTAGTCGCGAAACACCGTGGCGACGTCGGCGCCCCACGGGTCGATCGACACCATCTTCTCCGGGTCGGTCCACTGCGGGAACGGCCCGATCTTGGTGGTCGGCGAGGTGTTGGTCAGGTCGGGCTTGTGGCTCTTGTCGAGCGCGCCCGAGGCGATCGCCAGGGCGCGGTAGACGGCGTAGGACCCCGAGTGGGTGCCGATGACGTTGCGGTGCTCCGGGTTGGTCAGCGTCGCGATGACCGGTCCGCGGGTCGCCGGATCGGCGGCACCCCAGTTGATGGCGATCGGCTTTACGCCGTGGGCGCCGGGGTGCGAGGTGAGCTTGATGTGCTTGCTGCTCATGGAGGTCTCCGAAAAACACCCGACCGCGCAGCCGCCCGGCGCGCGCGGGAAAACCCAGACTGTGGCACGGGCGGCGGGGGCGGTAAAGCGCGGCGCTGGCCGCCGCGACCCGCGCCGGTCAGGACATCCAGGTGGCGTCCTGTTGGAGCGCCCACTTCGACGTGATCTTCTTGTGCTGGGTCCAGAACTCGAGGCCGCCGGCGCCGGTGATGTCGCCGTGGCCGAAGCGCGAGCCCTTGGTGCCGCCGAACGCGAAGGGCTCGCGCGGCACCGGGACGCCGATGTTCACGCCGATCATGCCGGCGCTGGCGCGCTCGGCGACCGCCCGGGCCACCGCGCCGCTCGAGGTGAAGACGCTGCACGCGTTGCCGTAGGCGTTGGCGGCGTCGAGGGCGAGGGCGGCGTCGAGGTTCTTGACCCGGACGATCGTGATGATCGGGCCGAACAGCTCGTCGACCGCGCACGGCCAGGACGGATCGGCGCGGTCGAGGATGGTCGGGCCAAACCAGTTGCCACCCTCGGCGCCCGCCGGCGGGGTCGGCCGGCGGCCATCGAGGCGCACCACCGCGCCGTCGGCCTGGGCGCGATCGACGGCGGCGGTCAGGCGCGCGACCGCGGCGCGATCGATGATCGCCCCCATGTCGACGCCGAGCTTGATCCCGGCGGCGCGGGCCACCACGGCATCGATCATCCGGTCGACCGCGGGGTCGTCGCCGACGGCGATGAGCAGGCTGGCGGCCATGCAGCGCTGGCCGGCGCAGCCGGTGAAGCTGTCGACGATGCCCGGGACCGCGAGCGCCGGATCGGCGTCGGGGGCCAAGATGATCGGGTTCTTGGCGCCGCCCAGGCACAGCGCGCGCTTGCCGGCCAGCGCGGCCTTGGCGTAGACCGAGCGCGCCACCGGCGAGCTGCCGACGAAGCCGACCGCGGCGATGCCGGGGTGCTCGACCAAGGCGTCGACGGTCTCGCGGCCGCCGTGGACCAGGGAGAACACGCCGTCGGGCAGGCCGGCGGCCCGCCACAGCTCGGCGACCTTGCACATCGTGATCGGCACCTTCTCCGACGGCTTGAGCACGAAGGCGTTGCCGGTGGCGATCGCGATCGGGAACATCCAGAACGGCACCATGGCGGGGAAGTTGAACGGCACGATGCCGCCGACCACGCCCAGGGGCTCGCGCCGCAGCTCGCAGGTCACGCCGCGGCTGACCTCGAGCGCGCCGCCGCTGTCGAGGTTCTGCAGCGACAGCGCGTACTCGACGACCTCGACGCCCTTGAGCACGCCGGCCCGACCCTCGGCGACGGTCTTGCCCGACTCGGCGGCGGCGGCGTGGCCGAGCTCGTCGGCGGCGGCCAGCACCTGGTCGCGGAACCGGAACAGGACGGCGGCCCGCTCCTTGATCGGCACCCGGCGCCAGGCGGCGGCGGCGGTGGTGGCGGCGGCGACCGCGGCGTCGACGTCCTCGGCGGTCGACATCGGGACCGTGCCGATCAGCCCACCGGTATACGGCGAGCGGACCTCGCGATCGCCGCCGGCGGACGGCCGCCACTGGCCGGCGATCAGGTTGTGACAGACATAGGGGGTGGTCGGCAGGTTAGGCGCCATACGCTCGCTCGGGGAAGTGGGTCAGTCTGGCACGCGGCATCGGGGCGGTAAAGCGCGCGACGTGATCGCGGCCGCTGACGTCGGCGGCGAGAGTGCGTAGGATGGCGCGATGCTCGTGCGTCGGATCGCTGCGCTCGCGCTGCTGACCCTCGGCTGCGGGTTCGAGCCGCGCGGGCTCGGCGTCGACGAGTGTGCCCAGGGCACCGACGACTGCGCGCCGACCGCGACCTGCGTCGACACCGTCGAGAGCTACACCTGCACCTGCCCGGCGGCGCAGGTCGGGGACGGCCGGACCTGCGGGCGGGCCCTCGCGCAGATCGCCGCCGGCCATGACGCCACCTGCGGCCTCGATGGCGCCGGCGCCGCCTGGTGCTGGGGCGCCAACGATCGCGGCCAGCTCGGCGACGGCACCGATCGACACCGCGCGACGCCGACCCAGGTGGCCGGCGGTCCGTGGAAGGCGATCGCTGCTGGCTACCTGCGGGTGTGCGCGCTGGCCGCCGACGACACCGCCTGGTGCTGGGGCTACGGCGGCTTCGGGTTCGGCGACGGCACTACGGCCGACGCCGCCGTGCCGCGCCTGGCGACCGGGGCCCTCAAGTGGCAGGCCTTGACCGTTGGCCTCACCCATCAGTGCGCCCTCGCCACCGACGGCCGCGCCTGGTGCTGGGGCTACAACCGCCACGGCCAGCTCGGCAACGGCACGACCATCGACGCCAACGCGCCGGTGCCGGTCAACGGTGGGCCGTGGTCAGCGATCTCCGCTGGGGCCTACCACACCTGCGCGGTGGGTGCGGTCGGCCTGGCGTGCTGGGGCCTGGGCGCCGACGGTCAGCTCGGGTCCGGCACGCGCGGCGACTCGACGATCCCGCAGCTCGTGACCGTGACCCCGGCCGCGACCTGGCTGAGCGTCCACGCCGGCGGCGCCCACACCTGCGCGACCCGCGACGACGGGCTGTGGTGCTGGGGCCGGGGCGCGCGCGGCGCGATCGGCGACGGCGAGCAAGACGATCGGCTGGCGCCGGTCAAGGTGTCGTCGGCGTCGTGGACCTCGGTGGCCGCGGGCGCCGGCCACACCTGCGGCGTGACCGGCGGAGCGCTGTGGTGCTGGGGCGACGACGCGGCCGGCGTGGTCGGCGACGGCGGCGACCCCGACGGCGTGGTGGCGACGCCGGTGCAGATCGGCACGCGCACCGACTGGGACGTGGTCGGGACCGCGGTGGCCGACCACGCCTGCGCGCTCACCACCGATGGCGCGGCCTGGTGCTGGGGCCACCACGGCTACGACCAGCTCGGGACCCGCGCGCCGACCGAACAGCCGACCTTCACCCGCTGGTCGGGCCTGACCGCGAGCGCGGTGGCGGTGCAGCAGTTCTCGACCTGCGCGGTGCGCGACGATCGCACCGCCGGGTGCGCCGGCTTCGGTTATACCGGCGCGCGCGGCGACGGCACCTTCGCGACCCGCGCGACGCTCTCGACGTTGCCCGGCGAGTGGAACCTGGTCGTGCCGGGCCTCTACCACGCGTGTGGGCTCGATCGCGCCGAGGGCCTTTGGTGCTGGGGCGCGGACACCGACGGCGCCCTCGGCAACGGCGCGGCCGGCGCGTCGGCGACGCCGGTCCAGGTGCCGGGGCAGTGGGTGCGGCTCGCCGTCGGGCAACACACCACGTGTGCGGCGTCGCGCGATCACGACCTGTGGTGCTGGGGTAGCAACGCCCACGGCCAGGTCGGCGACACCTCGCAGACCTCGCGCGAGGTCCCGGTGCAGGTCTTGACCGCGAGCCAGCCGTGGCGCGCGCTCAGCCTCGGGCCGATCCACACCTGCGCGATCGACGACGCCGAGGATCTGTACTGCTGGGGTCACAACGGTCGCGGTCAGCTCGGGATCGGCGTGACCGGCGGCGTGCGCACGCGGTTCGAGCGGGTCGGCACCGACAGCGACTGGCAAGCGGTCAGCGCCGGCGGCTTCGCGACCTGTGGCATCCGCGGGGTCGGTGGCGTCGGGCGGCTGTACTGCTGGGGCGACAACGCCCGGCAGCAGCTCGGCCTCGGCGGGGCGGTGACCGCGGTGGCCACGCCGACCCAGGTCGGCGCGGTCGAGACCTGGGCTGACGTCGCTGCCGGCGCTGCCCACGCCTGCGCGATCCGCGCCGACGGGACGCTGTGGTGCTGGGGCGATAGCGAGTGGTTCGGGCACGGCGCGATCGGGCCGGTCGAGACCCCGCAGCAGATCGGCGCCGCGACCGACTGGAAGAGCGTCGAGGCCAGCGCCAACACGACCTGCGCGATCGCCGAGGGTGGCGCGGTGTGGTGCGCCGGCGCCAACCACTGGAGCCAGCTCGGCACGTCGTCAGTCGTCACCGCGCCGGCGCTGGTGGCGATGCCGTGACGGCGGGCGCGACGCGGCTCACGGCCAGCCGCGGACGATGATCACGCCCAGGGCGACCATGCCCAGGGCCACGACGACGGTGACGCGGGCCAGCCAGCTCGCCCACCGGCGCAGGCGCTCGAGCTCCGCGGGGGCGGCGCCGGCGGCGGCGCGCTCGGCGGCGCGTGGCCCCAGGAAGAAGTCGTGGGCGATCGACAACCCGAGGATGGCGAAGAAGCCGAGCAGCTTGTACGTGACCGCGGCGCCCAGGGCGGTGCGGCGCCAGGTCGGGTCGAATAGATCGCCCAGGCTGACGCCGCGCAGCCACAGGTTGTAGGTCCCGGTGACGGTGAGGATCGCGAAGCAGCTCCAGCCGACGGTGCGCAGGCGCAGCCCGAGATCGCGCAGGAGCGCGCCCGCGGTCTGGCGATCGCCCTTGCGCAGGTACGGCACGATCGCGAGGACCAGGAACGCGGCGCCGCCGAGCCAGACGACCACCGCGAGGATGTGGAGCCAGACCGAGGCGAGGTAGAGGGCGTACATCGGGGAGTCCGTCGGCGCTCGTTGACCGAGATGCAGGTGGCGCGCCACCGCGCCTGCGACGGCGTTTCGCGACGATACGATCGGAGCGGGGCGCTGGGTGCGGCGCAGGCGCGCAGGCTGCTCGCGACGTCGAGCTGGCGGCGCGAGGCTTGCGCGTCGCCTGCGGCAATATGCGCAGGCCGCCGCGACGAATCAGCGGCGCAAAGGGCGAGCGTCATCGTCGACGATTTGCTATGCGTCGCCCATGCGCAAGACCCTCTTCGTCCTCGTGATCGCGTTGGCCGCTGCGTGCGGCAAGAAGTCCGACAAGCCGGCCGAGCCGGCCCCGGCCCCCACGCCTGCGCCCGCGCCCGCGCCTGCGCCGACCCCGGCTCCCGCGCCGACCCCGGCTCCCGCGCCGACCCCGGCGGCGGCTGCGCCGGCCGACGAGGCCAAGGCGCTGTTCGCGACCGGTGGGCTGTGCTTCAGCTGCCACGGCGGCAGCGGCCTGGGCGACGGCCCGGCGGCGGCCAGCTTGAACCCCAAGCCCCGGGCCTACACCGACGCCGCGTGGCAGGCGTCGATCACCGATGAGGATCTGGCCAAGACCATCAAGCTCGGCGGCCAGGCCATGGGCAAGTCGCCGCTCATGCCGGCCAGCCCGCAGCTCTCGGACGCGACGATCGCCGAGCTGGTGAAGATCATCCGCAGCTACAAGCAGTGAGCCGCGGGCGCGCAGGGTCGCGCCGCGCGAACGTCACCGCGCGCCGAGCTCGATGATCACGTCGCGCCACTTGAGCGAGTCGTCGGCGGTGGCGTCGACGACGAACCCGTCGAGCCCCAGGGCGCGGCCGGCCTCCTGGCCGATCGGCCCGGCGTCGTCGTTGGCGAGCAAGATCCGCCGGCCGACGGACGGTCGCACCTCGTAGGTCGCGGCCAGCCCGACGCGCTCGAGGCGCATGACCGCGGCCCGCGCGGTGCGCAGCTCGCGGGCGACGACGTGGACCTGGGCGCCCAGGGCGCGGTTGAACACTCGCAGCGAGCGCTCGCCGCCGTCGTCGGCGCGGTCGATGATCGCGATCGCGACCCGGCGACGGTCGGGTGACAGGTAGAGCGAGAGGTGACCGGCGCCGGGCAGGCGGCCGGGCTTGTACGCGTAGCGCAGCATCCGCGACCACCCCTGGGTGCGATCGCGGACGACCACCAGCCCTCGATCCTCGGGGCGCGCGCACGCGGTCGCCGGCATCGCGCCGGTGGCGGCCCAGCGCACGATGAAGCCGTCGGCCGGCTCGATCGCGGTCGGGGCCTTGCGCGACGACGGCGGGTCGCACAGCTCGATGGCCAGGCGCGCGCGGTCGACCGAGGTCAGGGGCTCGAGGGGCTCGGCGAAGCGGCCCGGCGCTGGCGCGCCCCAGCCGACCTCGCCATCGACGGCGTGGCCGGGGTCGGAGTGATCCCACCAGCGGGTGACCGCGTCCTCCCGCAGGGCGTCGTACTCGGCGACGACCCGCCACGGCGTCGGCTCGCCGGGCCGGCGTCCGTAGGCGAGCTCGACGAAGAACCGGTTGCTGTCCCGCGACCAGCCGAGGACGCGCAGCTCGGCGCGCAGCGCCTCGGTGGCGGCTAGCCGCGTCACCGTCGGCGGCGCGCTGCCCGTGCCGGTGCCAGTACCGGTGCCGCCGCCGCCGCCGCCGCCGCCGCCGTTCGGCGGGTCGATCAGCCGCCAAACCACGATCCCGGCCGCGACCACGCCGATCGCACCCAGCGTGGCGTAGAGCGCGGTCGGTCGACCGGGGCGCCGCACCGCGGCGGTGACGGCGGGGTCGGAGGGCGAGCGCGGCGGGCGTGGACGCCGCGGTGTCGGCGGTTCGGCGTCGGCATCGGCCGGCTGGTGGGTCGCTGCCGAATCAGAGGAGGTCGCGGTGTCCGTGGAATCAGTCGGTTCTTTCGAGATCGTCGTGTCCGTGGACGTCGTCGTGTCCGTGGACGTCGCAGTATCGGCCGGCGTCCTCGCGGGCTCCGTCGGGCGCAGGAGCGTCGGCTCGCCGAGGGCCGTCTCGACCTCCGCCATCGACGCGAACCGCGCCGCCGGGTCCTTGGCGAGCATGCGCTCGATCACCGCGGCCAGACCGGGCGGCACCGTCGGCGGCAGCGGCGGCGGCGGCTTGTGCAGGTGGGCGTCGAGGAGCGCGTAGGCCTTGCCGGCGAACGGCGGCGACCCGGAGACCGCCTCGTAGAGCACGCAGCCCAGGCCGTAGATGTCGGTGCGGGCGTCGACCGGCTCCTGGCGCCACTGCTCGGGCGCCATGTACGGGGGCGAGCCGTTCCAGTGCCCGGTCCGGGTGTACGGCGTGCCCTCGAGATCGGGCTCGTCGAGGAGCTTGGCCACGCCGAAGTCGCACACCCGGGCGGACCACGTCGGGCCCCCGGCGGCGGCGTCGCGCGGCGCCAACATGAGGTTGGCCGGCTTGAGATCGCGATGGATGACCGGCGGCGTGGCGTCGTGCAGCGCGCCGACCGCGGCCGCGACCTCACGCCCGAGGTGCGCGGTGTCGGCGGGAGACAGCGGGCCGCGCGCGAGCCGGCGATCGAGGGACTCGCCGTCGACCATCTCCATGACGACGTAGTGCGTCCCGTCGTGAGTGCCGCGGTCGAGGGCGCGGACCACGCCGGGATGCTCGACCGCGGCCGCGACCTCGGCCTCGGCGAAGAACCGCGCCCGGGCCTCGGCGCTGGTCGCGAGGTGCGGGTGCAGGAGCTTGAGCGCGACCCGGCCGCCGTCGGGCGTGAGCGCCTCCCACACCGTCCCGAAGCCGCCCTCGCCGAGCGGCCGGACGATCTTGAAGCCGGGCACCGATGGTCGCGCCGGCTGCGAGCCGCTGACGCTCGAGGTCGCGACCGCGCGCAGGCGGTCGATCAACGTCGCCAGCGTCGGACGGGCAGTCGGCTGCGGGGCCACCGCCGACGTCAGCGTCGGACCGACCGGCTGGTAGCGCTCGGGCAGCGCCTCGAGGGCGAGTGTCCGGCGATCGGACAGATCGAGGGGCGGGGCGGTGCGCCCGGTCAGCGCCACCCACACCAGGAGCGCGGCGCGGTAGACCGCTACCCGGCCCTGATCGGCGCCCGGATCGCGCTCCTCGGGCGCCATCCAGTCGACGGTCGGCGACCAGCCGGGCGGGCCCAGCGAGATCACGCCGCGCCGGGTCCGCAGCCACAGGTCGGGATCGGGGTTGAGGGCGTGGCGCGACGCCGCGAGCTGCTCGAGGATCTCGAGGGCCAGCCCGGCCGCGACCTCACCGTCGATGCGCGGCACGACCTCGACGCCGAAGCCGCGCTCGGGGCCGTCGCCGCGCAGGAGCTGACCGACCGGGCGGCCGGGCTGATGCTCGAGGACCTGGAAGGTCTCGCCGCCGGTCACCACGACGGTGCCCAGGGCGGCGATCAGCTCGACCGCGGCCACCGGCACCGCCTGGTGGGCCTGGTAGGCCGCGACCGCCAGGTCGTGAGGGCGATCGCGCAGGCTGCGCAGGAAGACCTCGCCGCCGTCGACCCGCTCGGCGACGTACAGGAGCTGGCTGCCGCTGGCGTGGGCCTCGCGGCGCAGGCGGTAGCCGCCGAACTCGAGGTGGTCGCGCAGCCGCTCGGGCAGCTTGGCGCGGAGCGCGTCGTCGATCGCCAGCGCGGCGAGCGCGGCCCGGCGCGCCGCGATCCGATCGCCGCCATCGAGCTCGTCGACCGCGAGGTTGAACCACGCCAGCGAGTGCGAGGACTGGGTGCGGAGGAGCTCGCGGTAGGCCGCGATCCGCGCCGCGCGGTCGGTCATCCCCTCGATCATGTTCAGCGTCGCCACGGCTCGGTGGTATCACGCGGGCGCGGTGTGCGGCGCGAACGCCGCGGCATAGGTCCGGGCCAGCGCGGCGCCTCGGCTGGGCGCGTCGGCGAGAGCGGCGGCCAGCGCGCGCCAGGCCGCCGGGCTCGGCGCGGCAGCGACCGGGGCCAGGTGTGCCGCGGCCTCGGCCAGGGCGTCGAGGACGGCCCGCTCGCCGGCGCGGACCGTGGCGCAGGTCGCCTGCCACGCCGGCTCGCCGACCGCCGCCGGCCCGACCCCGAGGACGGCGCGCGCGGCGTCGACCGCGGTCGCGAACAGCGCGACGCCCCAGCCGCCCGCCACCGCCTCGGCGGCGGCCAGCGCGGCGCGCAGGCGATCGTCGACGGTGGCGGCGACCGGCCAGACCTCGACCCCGGTCGGCCCAGCCAGACAGAGGCCGACCTCGTCGTCGGGGTTGTCGGCGACCGCGAAGCCGTAGCCCGACATGAGCGTGGCGTTGTCGAAGCCGCCGTAGGAGATCACGATCTCGTCGCCCTCGGCCAGCGCCTGGCTGGCGGTCAGCGCGAAGCCGGCGCGCGCGGCGTCGTAGCCCCAGCGCGCGGTCGGCGGCCCGCAGTTGCACAGCTCGATCACCGGGACCAAGGCCCGGCCGGCCCCGACCAGCCCGTCGACGCCGAAGCACCGGCTGCGGATCGCGGCCCGCGCCCAGGCGTAGGTCGCGAGGTCGGCGGCGCTCGGCAGGAGCGGCGCGATCACCGCCGCGTCGGCGACGACCAGGGCGATCGCGTCCTCGATCGCAGCCAGCGCGCGGGTGCCGACCAGCGCCAGGCGCTCGTCGATCGGGCGAAACTGCGGCAGCGCGATCGCGATCGGCAGCGCGTCGACGTAGGGCCGCCACGGCGATTCGGGATCGGCGCGCGCGTCGGCCAGCCACGCGGCCATCACCGCCTGCGGGCCGAGGTCCTCGGCGCGCGCCGCGAGCTGCGCGCCGATCGGGCCGGCGGCGACGTCGCCGTCGGTCACCATCAGGTGGCGCGGCACGAAGGCCAGCGGGGCCTCGGCCGCGACCGCGCGGCGCGCGAACACCCCGCGGCCGCCGAGCGGCGACGGGCCCAGCGCGATCGCGTCGACCTCGGCGCCGGCCAGGGTCGCCCACACCAGCAGCCGACCTAGCTCATCGGGGCCAGGCTCGGCCGCGACCAGCCGCGGCAGCGGCGCGCCGGCGCGCATTACTGCGGCAGGATCCGGATGCGGCGGACCAGCTCGTGGCGCTCGCGGCGCGCCGGGTTGGCGACGCCGGCGGTCGGCTCGACGGTGGCGACGATCCGCTCCTCGCCGGCGCGGGTCGGGATCAAGCGGCCGTCGGTGAGCACGGTCGTGATCGTGGTCGCGGTAGCGAGCTGGGCCTGGCCGCCGTCGACCGCCGACACCACCGGCGGATGGGTCGCGGTCGACGCGATCACCGCGACCGCGCCCTTGCGGCTGACCAGCTTCGACTGCACGGTCACGACCGTGTCGCGGCCGCCGATGCGCGTCGGCACCGTCGTGGTCCAGCGCGCGCCGGGCGCGATCGGCTCGCTCGGCAGCGCGACGAAGGTGGCCATCGACTCGGTGAGCCCGGCCAGCACCCGCGGCGTGAATGGTCGCGGTCGCGGCACCGTGACCGCGCTGGCGGCGACCCGACCATCGGGGTCGACCTCGCTCGCGAAGACCGCGCCCACCAGGGTCTCCATCCCGGCGACGGTGGCCGGCGTCGCGCGCGGGCCCAGCGCGGTGGCCTCGGCGACCGTGAACGTGTAACGGAACCGGCCGCTCGGCTCGATCGCGACGACCTGCGCGGTGCCGCGCAACACCGTGGTCGGCTGCTCGACCTCGGCCTTGGTCCCGGTGCCGTTGTCGGAGATCGCGCGGGTCGCGATCTCGTAGGCCACCGGCTGCGTCGAGCCCGCCGCCGCGGTCACCGTCAACCGGGCGCGCTTGCCCTTGCCGGGATCGTCGAGGCGCACGGTGGCGGCCTCGACGTCGAGAGGCGTGGTGAAGGGCTGCGACGACGGCAGCGCCGGGGCCTGGCCCCAGGCCAGGGCGCCCGCGATGATGCCGCGTTCGGCCAGGGCGGTGCCGCCGCCGACCAGGCCGCGGGTCGGGTGCAAGCACACGATCCATCGGGTCGCGGTGGTGCCGAGCTGGTTCTCGGTCGCGGCGCACCAGGCGTCGTCGAGGGCGAAGGCGTCGAGGCGGCCGTCGATGGCGGGCAGCCCGGCGGCCGCATCGGCGTCGGCGTGGGCGGTCGCGGTCCGCGGCGCCGGCTCGGCGGCCAGCCGCATCGGCTCGGTGGCGGTCCACGCCAGCACTCCGGCCTCGTCGTCGGGCAGCGGGGTCACGGTGGTGAGGTGCTCGGTGAACCACAGGCCGGTCGCGGTGGCGATCACGCCGACCCGTGGCAGCAAGCGGTTGAACGGCACGCCCCCCGTGCTCACCAGCTCGCGATCGCTCTCGCAGGTCAGGAACCCAACCCGCGCCGTCGCATAGGCGCGCTGCGCCACCACCTCGCAGGTGATCTGCGGCGACGGCTCGAGCGGCAGCTCCGCGCCCGTCACCAGCGGGAACGCCCAGCGCGCGCCCTTCACGAACAAGCCCGCGTAGGGCGCCGTGTCGGGTAGCTCGAGGGCCTCTGCGTCGGCCCCCTCCGTCGGCACCACCAGCGGCGGGGTCGAGACCTGGCTCCCGCCACAGGCGGACAGCGCGAGCGCGAGCGGCAGCGCGAGACGTTGCATCGCCGCGATGCTACGGGATGCCGAGCCTCCGCGCCCGATCAACCCGCCCGTTCTCGCCGCCCGGGCGCCCCGCGACGAGCGGTGCCCCGAGCCGCTACGAGGCCCCGAGGCGGAAGCGGGCGAGACCGAGACCGGGGCCGAGGCCGAGGCCGAGGCCGAGACCGAGGCCGAGACCGAGACCGAGACCGAGGCCGAGACGCTGCGAGGCCCCGGGGCGGAAGCGGCCAGCGAACCGGGCGCTTGGCCGGTCGCGTCGGCGGGGTCTATCCATCACCAGGGATTCAGCGCCGACGAGCACCGCGCGTGCTCGCGAACCACAGCGCGCCTTGTTCCCAGAGCCGGTCGAGGCGATCCAGTAGTGGCTCGCTGCGCTCCAGCGCGTCGAACTGCTCGAGCGACAGGTCTGCAAACGGATCAGGACCGACCTCAACTTTCGGGGTGACGCGTGGCAGGTGAGTCGTCGTGCGGCATCGGGGGCACCACACCCAGAGCGTCCCGCGACCAGTCTCTGGCTTGAAGGCGTGGAAGTAGCCGCGCAACGCCGCCTCCGCGCAGCGCGGGCACGCGATCTCGTGCTCGCCCGCGAGCGTCCGACTCCCCGCCCCCATGAATGGGAACTGGTACGGCCCACCTGCTTGGGTCCATCGCGTCACGGGCCTAGTCCGACCGGGCGACGGCGGGCGCTACGACGTCCGCTTCAGCCTGTTCTTGCGGTGAGTGAGACGAAACGAACGTCCCGGGGAGCGCACCCGTAGGGTTGATCGCTCTCTACGGCTCCGCGGCGCAGAACGCCTGCAGGTCGCCGGTCAGGCGCTCGCCGGGCTTGGGCACCGGCTCGCCGCCGTGCTCGCGCATGAGGGACTCGTCGCGGCACTCGTAGCGGTCGCGGCAGTCGCCGGAGCCCGAGCAGGTCCGCATGCAGTAGCGGACCTCGGAGGACCGCGGGACGCACTGGCCGCGCAGGGTGCAGACCTCATCGATCGAGCACATGTCTGTGGCCAGGTCTTCGGTGGCCGGGTCGCACGGCCGGTTGCCGAAGGACGCGGCGTAGAACCGGACGCACACGGCCTCGTCGGGGCAGGTGTTCCAGTCGCAGCCCTGCTCGGTGCAGTAGCCGCCGGGCGACGCGGTGTCGCAGATGCGGGCGGGGTTGCTGCCATCCCCGCAGTCGAGGCTGGTCGAGCACTCGTCGCCGATCTCCTGGCCGCAGGCGGCGGCGAGGAGCGACACGATCACGATGGCGACGCGGGACATGAGGGCGCGCATCCTAGCAGGCCTTGGGCAAGACGGGAGCGGAGGGGGTGTCCGGGTTGGACCGAGGGTGACCGCGGGAGGTTGCCTGGGCAGGGGCGGGCTCCGTATATAAACGTGCGATGCGAGCGGTCGTCCAGCGCTGCCGGCGCGGCCAGGTCAAGGTCGACGGGGCGGTCGTGGGCGCGATCGAGCACGGCCTGGTGGTGCTGCTGGGCGCCGGCGCGGGCGACGGTCCCGACGATGTCACCTACGTCGTCGACAAGCTCGTCGGGCTGCGGATCTTCGCCGACGACGACGGCAAGATGAACCGGTCGGTCAAGGACGTCGGGGGCGGGGTCCTCCTGATCTCGCAGTTCACGCTGTACGGTGACGTCCGCAAGGGTCGGCGCCCGGCCTTCGTCGACGCCCTTGCGCCGGGTCCGGCCGAGGCGCTCTACGAGCAAGCGGTGGCCGCCACCCGGGCGGCCGGCGTGGCGCGGGTCGCGACCGGGGTGTTCCGCGCCGACATGCAGGTCGAGCTGGTCAACGACGGCCCCGTCACGATCCTCATCGACTCGCGGCGCCAGTTCTAGGCGCGATCCTCCTCGGGGTCGGGGTCGGGGGCGGGGGCGGGGTCGGGTTCGGGTACGGTTCGGGTTCGGGTGGCCGCCTCGGTCTCGGCCTCGGTCTCGGTCTCGGCCTCGGCCTCGGTCTCGGGGTCGGTCTCGGTCTCGGTCTCGGCCTCGGCCTCGGTCTCGGTCTCGGTCTCGGTCTCGGTCTCGGACTCGGTCTCGGTCTCGGTCTCGGCCTCGGTCTCGGTCTCGGTCTCGGCCTCGGTCTCGGTCTCGGACTCGGTCTCGGTCTCGGCCTCGGTCTCGGTCTCGGCCTCGGTCTCGGCCTCGGTCTCGGTCTCGGCCTCGGTCTCGGTCTCGGTCTCGGCCTCGGTCTCGGTCTCGGCCTCGGCCTCGGTCTCGGCCTCCGCCTCCGCCTCGCTCCCACTCCCCGCCCGGCCGTGGCTTGCACAGTGCGGGTTGTCCGCGGCCTGCACAATCGATCCCGGTCTTCCCCTGATCTCGCTTGGTTAGGCCTGGCGCGCGGGTTGCTCATCTTCCAGTCATGCCGAACATCTCTCCTCGCCTTTCCCTCCTTGGCATCGTCTCGGGTTCGCTCTTCGCGGCCGCGTGTGGCGGCGGCGGCGAGGCTGGCGTCGCGGTCTCGGCCCTGACCAGCGCCGGGCAGCGCCCGGTGGCCGCCGACGCCCAGGGGCTGTCGTTCACGATCGATCAGGGCCTCCTCCACCTGCGGCACATCGAGCTCGACCTGCCGAGCGGTACGACCTGCGCCGACATCGCCGATCGCCTCAGCGGCGCCGAGTGTGACGACGCCGACGACCTCGACGACGAGGCCAAGATCCACATCGCCGGCCCGTTCGTGGTCGACATGATCGCCGGGACCTCGACCCCGAGCCTGGCGGGGGTGACCATCCCGGCCGGCACCTACCGCCGGATCGACCTGCGCGTCGACGACGGCCTGCCCGAGCAAGGCCTGGTCGAGCCGGGCAGCCCCCTCGACGACAACGCCCTGGCGGTGATCGCCAGCTTCGACGACGGCGGCACCCCGGCGATCCTCGACCTGCGCCTCAACTTCGACGAGGACATCCGCATCGAGCAGCCCGGCGGCGTCGCGGTGGCCGAAGGCGACGACCTGATCGCCCGCTTCGCCGCGACCAACTGGCTCGCGGGCGTCGACCTGGCGGCGTGCGCGGCGACCTTGACCCCGGTCGGCGGCCGCTACGTGATCGACGATCGCAACGACGGCGCCTGCGCCGGCATCGAGGACCTGGTCAAGAACGCGATGAAGGAGAGCGGGGACCTGGTCGATTCGGACGACGACTCCGACGACGACTGAGCGCGCGACGTCTCTGCGGGAAGGGCCGCCGGACGTCTTGCGGATGTGGCGCCCGTGCGCGGTGTTGCTCCTGGCGGTCGCGGTGGCGGAGCTGCCGGCGCTGGTGGGGCTGCCGTAGCGCTACGGCTGCGCCACCACGTCTTCGCAGTGGCCCTCGCCGTTGATGTGACCGACGGTCGTCACCTGATGCACGATGTACTGCGCGAGGTTGACGATCGCGGCGCCCGCCGGATCGCGTAGCGAGCCGACCTGGTAGCGGGCCTGGCCGCGCAGATCGACCGCGGCCAGCTCGGCGAAGGTGATCGCGCCGTCGGCGATGGTGCCGTCGGCGCCGTCGGCGTCGGCGATGAGCTGGAACGCGACGTTGGGCTCATCGGAGACCGCGTCGTCGTAGAACAGGTGATCGGCGTGGATCGTGGCCCGCGCCGCCAAGGTGTTGCCGTCGACGTCGCCGCCCAGATCGCAGTGCAGGAAGGTCAGCTTGGTGGTGAAGCCCCAGTCGAAGGTCCGCGTCTCGCTGCCCTTGGTCGCCTGGCCGCGCACCCACACGCTGTAGCCACCGGCGGTCATGGCGGCGGCGGTGGTCGCGTCGACGTTGACCGCGATCGGGTTCGGCGCGGCGCGCAGCTCGTAGCCGAAGTGATCGTAGTAGCCGGGCGGGGCGTCGGCGAGCTCGACCAGGGCGTGACCAGCGCCCGCGGTGGGCTGCGCCAGGTCGACCAGGCGGAACGTCGGGTCGCCGACGTCGGTGCCGTCCTCGCCGGCGCGCCCGACGGTGTTGCCGATCGACACCACGAAGGCGTCGAAGCCGATGGCCCAGCCGTCGATCAGCTCGTCGGCCGGGATGCCCTCCTCGATGAAGTCCTCACCCCACACCGACACCGCGAGCGTGCCGGGCTGAGGATCGTCGCCGCAGGCCGTCAGGGCCAGGGCACAGGTGGTGAAGAGCGCAGTCTTGAACGTGGTGGTGGCGGTGGTGCGAGCCATGGGAGCTCCTGATCGGGCCGTCAGCGTGGGGCGACGGCGTAGTGGTCGTGGGTGGTGATGGTCCGGCGCAGCACGTTGTGCTCGAGGGAGCCGGGCCGCAGGGTGAGGACGCCGGCGGTGACCGGCAGGGTCGCGAAGTCGAGGCCGTCGAAGGCGGTGTCGCCCTCGGTCGCGTCGGTCGGCCGGAAGTCGATCGCCAGCGGCGCGGTCGCGGTCTCGGTGATCACCGCGGCGAACGGCGCGCCGATGACCGCGGTGTCGACCTCGACGTCGAGCACCGCGTCGAACCCGGTCGTGGCGCCGTCGCGCTCGACCGTGCCGGTGACGTGCAAGGCGTGGCCGACGAGCGGGTCGTCGGCGGCCAGGCCATCGGCGGCATCGGCGGCGCGGAACCCGAAGTTCGCGCCCTGGTAGTCGCCGACGATCAGGGTCGCCAGCCCGAGGGTGGTCGGGGCCGCGGCGTCCCAGCGCAGGATGAAGCGGCCGGGCAGCTCGCCGGTGACCTCGCCGCCGGCGCTGTGGCCGGGGTGTGGCGGGGCGATGCGCGCCGCGGCGTGCTGTTCGCCCTCGATCGTGAACTGCACGTCGGCGATCGCGGCGCGCACCGAGGTCAACGTGATCGTGTAGCCGAGGTCGGTGGTGAGCGCGGGCGGCGGGCCCGCGGTGGTGGTGACCGGGAGCTGGATCGTGGCGGCCTCCTCGGAGGCGCTGCACGCGGCCAGCGCCGCGGCGAACAGAGCAGGGGGCAGGAAGGTGCGGGACATGGGGTCTCCGTGGGGGCTACAGCGTGAGCGCGGCCCCGAGGCGGACGCCGAACGGACGTCCAGGTGAGATGTGGACGCGGGGCAGCGCGCTCGCGGGCTGCGCGCGATCCCAGCGCGAGGCGAAGTGGTACTCGCCCTCGTTCCAGTCGGTGGCGGTCAGGTTGTCGAGCTGCAGCACGAGCTGCCAGCGGCCGCGTCGCCACCCCGCTAGCCCATCGACCACCGCCGACGCGGCGGCGGTGGCGCCGTGGGACAGCGGCCGTGGCCCGAGGAACCGACCGGCGACGCCGGCGCTCCACGGCCCGTGTTCCCAGCGCAGCTCGCCGCTGGCCAGGAGGCGCGGCGCCCCCGGCACCGGGTTGTCGGTCACGACGTAGCGCGCGTCGACCGCGGTCACGTCGCCGCGCACGCGCAGCCCGGGCCACGGCGCGGCCTCGATCGCGACCTCGACCCCGAGGCGACGCGAGCCGTCGCGCAGGGCGTTCACGCCGGAGACGTGATCGAACAGCGACTCGCGCTCGATCCAGGTGGCGAAGCCGGTGGCAGCCAGCGCCAGGTGCGCGTTGCGCCACTGCCCGCCCAGCTCGACCGCGTCGGCGGCGGTGATCGCGGCGTCGCCGCCGTCGTAGGTCGAGGCGTCCTCGCCCTCGCGCGACGGTCGCCGGGTGAAGGCCCGGGCCTCGGGCGGACGCAGCCCGCGACCGGCGGCGGCCGCGAGCTGGAGGCGATCGCGGCGCCAGGCCACGGTCAGCCGCGGCGCGACCGCGCCGACCGCGCCGCGATCGCTGGCCTCGGGCGTGAGGCGATCGCGGGCGTCGACCTGCTGCGCCGCGACGTGGGCCCCGCCGACCGCGGTGACGCGGCCGCGCCTTACCTCTCCGCCCAGCCAGCCGCCGACGCTGGTGATCGTCGCGTCGAGGGCGCGCTCGGCGCGCCACGGCGTGCCGTCGGCGTCGACCCGATCTTCGAGCTGGGTCAGCGCCTCGTGGGCCAACTCGAGCCCCGCGACCACGCGGACCCGGGCGCCGACCGCGCGCTGCCACGCCACGCGGGCCCCACCGCTGGTCGCGGTGTGGCGCTGGTAGCGGGCGTCGCCGAGCTCGGGGTTGGTCAGGTAGCCGGTGAAGTTCTCGGTCAGCTCGAGGCCGCGCCAGCCCAGCCACGCGCCGCCGTCGACGCGGTCGCGCCCTTCGCCCCACTGCAGCGCCATCCCGGCGAGGAGCCGCCGGGCCGCGCCGCCCAGCTCGCCGGACGGCGCGCTGCCGCGATCGAACGTGCCGCGCTCGAGATCGTCGAGGGGGATCACGCCCGGCTCGCCGAACCGGGCGGCGTGACCGAGCACCAGCGGCCGCAGGACTACGGCGCCGCTTCTCAGCTCGGTCTGGGCCACCGCGGTCGCCCGCGCGGCGCTCCGGCCCTGGCCGAAGCCGTCATCGCGCATCACCTCGACCGCCGCGAGCTCGGCGGTGGGCCCGTCGTGCGGCGCGGTCAGCGCCACGACCTGATGGCGGTTGGTCGAGCCCAGGGTGTAGCCGACCCGATGGCCGCGCTCCTCGGTACCGAGGGTCAGATCGATCGCGCCGGCGGTGGCGAACCAGCCATCGCCGAGCTCGAAGGGCCCCTTGCGCGCGACCACCCCGGTCACGACCTCGGGGATGACCACCCCGAGATCGGCGTAGCCCTGGCCGTGGACGTTGGACTGCTCGTTCAAGAGGACGCCGCCGACCCGGATCGCGAGATCGGCGCCGTGGATCGCGTCGAAGCCGCGCAAGAAGTACTGCTGGCCTTTGCCCTCGCTGCCGTGCTGGCTCTGGTACAGGCCGGGCACGACGCGCAAGAGGTCATCGGCGTTCTTGTGGGGCGTGAGCGCGAGGTCGCGGGCCGACACCACGCGCACCGAGCTGGTGGGGCTCACCACCGGCGCGGCCACGTCGTCGACGACGATCACCTCGGTCACCTCGTCGCCGTGAGCGGCGAGGTAGGCGGCGAGCTGGGCGTCGAGGTCGGCGGTGGTGGCGGCGGGATCGGGTGACGGCGAGACGGGCACGACGGCACGGGCTGGCTGCCCCCACGCGAACGCGGGCGCGACCAGCACCAGCGCGCCGGCCACGAGGCGAGCGTGCATGGGCACTCCCGGTCGAGGACGAGGGCGAGGGCGCCGCGAGGCGGCGACGACGGCGAGGTCCTACCGGGGCGGCGCGCGAGCGCGCGGGCGCGCGCGCAGCACGTCGTCGGGATCAATCGGCGGCGGCGGGAGCGGACGGAGCGGCGCCGCGGTGGCGCGGGCCGGCACGGTCGGTGGCGGCGGCTCGAGCACCGCGAGCCCGAGGTGGGCGGCGCCGGCGGCGGCGTGATCGAGGTGCGGCGCGGACACCGCGGGGCGATCGGGCTCGCGCCGGGGCGGGGCGCCGTGGTCGGCCGCCGCGTCCTCCTCCGAGAACTCATCCGCCAGGTCGTCGTGGCGGTGGGGCGCCGCGCCCGGGCCGTGGTCGTGGTCGTCGCTCGTCACCGTGACCGTGACGGTCACGATCGTGCCGTCCGCGCGGTGCTCGTGGGCGTGATCGTGGTGGCCCAGGTGCAGGGCCGGCAAGATCAAGACCGCCAGGAGCCAGGCCACGCCGATGGTCGCCGCGAGGCGACGTCGGCGCAGGGCAGGCGAGCGGGCGACCATGGAGCAGGTACGAGCCTACCCCATCGGCGGATCGATCGGCCGCCGGATCGCCCCGGCGGTCGCCGCGGCGCGGCCTCGGCGGGGCGGGGCGCCGGATCGAGCGACCGCGAGGCGTGGACCGCGGTCTCGCCGCACCGTAACGTAGTCGCGTGGCCCCGCCGCCCTACGCTCGCGCCGTCGATCACCTGTTCGATCAGCTCCGGATCTGCGACACGCTCCTGCGCGCCGCGGTCCGGCGCAAGCAGCTCGGGGATATCCGCCACTGGGAGCGCGACGCCGATCTCGCGCGGCTCGCCGAGGAGCTGGCCGAGCACGATCGGGTGTCACGGGCGCGGGTCGAGGTGTCGGAGATCGACCACGTCCCCCTCGAGCGCCTGCGCCGGGTGTTTCGCCTGTCGCCGACCGAGGTCCGCGTGCTGGTGCTCCTGGTCGGCCTCGAGATCGACGTGTCGCTGCGCGAGCGGGTGCGCGGGCTCATGGCCGATCACTCGCGGCCCCACCCCGACGTCGGCCTCCTGGCCGAGCTCCTCTACCACGGGCCGGAGAAGGCTCGCGTCCCCGAGGAGCTGGGCGCCGACGGCGTGCTCCTGCGCTGCGGCCTGATCCACGTCGACCGCATCTCCGACGTCGCGTTCGTGTTGCGCCGGGTGCGCGCCGTCGAGCGCGTGATCGAGCTGGTCCACGGCAAGGACGTCCTCGATCGCGAGCTGACCCGGTTCGTCGATCTGATCTCGCCGATGCCGCCGGCCGACCTGGTGCTCGACGGCCCGCTGTTCGACGAGCTGACCGGGCTGGTCGGCGCTGCGATCGAGACCGCGCGGCGCGGTCGGCCACACCCGGTGCTCTTGCTGTCGGGCCACGACGGCTCAGGCCGCAAGACCCTCCTGGCGGCGGCCGCTGCCAGCCACGGCTTTTCGACCATGCGCATCCGCGCCAAGGCCCTGCCGCGCGACGAGGCCAGTCTGCGCCAGCTCGGGCCGATGCTCTTGCGCGAGGCGATCCTGTGGCACGCGGTGGTCGTTCTCGACGGCGTCGATCAGCTCGGGCCTGAGGCGATGAACTTCCGCGCCGACGAGATCCTGCTCGGCGCCTACACCGGCCCGATCGCCGCGACCTGCGGCAAGATCACCGGCAAGCCGCCGCAGATGGGTCGCGGCGCGGTGGTCCTCGAGGTCCCGGTGCCGGGCGAGACCACCCGCGAGGAGCTGTGGCGGCGGGCCCTGCCGACCGACGCCAACCCCGACCTGCCGCGGTGGGCGGCCGAGCGCTACTTCATCACCCCCGGCGTGATCAACGCCGCCGCCGTCGCCGCGGTCGCCAAGGCCAAGGCGCGCAGCAACTCCGGCCACGATCCCACGCTGGTCGCGCCCGATCTCCACGAGGGTCTGCGCGGCGTCCTCGACGCCAAGCTGGCGACCCTGGGCATGCGCATCACCTGGCGCCAGACCTGGGACGACCTGGTCTTGCCCGACGACGCGGTGCTCGAGGTCCGCGAGTTCATCGCCCGCATCCGCCACCGGCGCCTGGTCTACGAGAGCTGGGGCTTCGGCCGCAAGGTCGCCAAGGGCCTCGGCCTGTCGGCGCTGTTCTCCGGGCCGCCCGGCACCGGCAAGACCATGGTCGCCGGCCTGATCGCCGAGGAGCTGAAGCTCGACCTCTACCAGGTCGATCTGTCGAAGGTCGTTTCGAAGTGGATCGGCGAGACCGAGAAGAACCTGGCCGAGCTGTTCGACGCCGCCGAGGCCGGCCACGCCATCCTCCTGTTCGACGAGGCCGACTCGCTGTTCGCCAAGCGCACCGAGGTCAAGTCGAGTAACGATCGCTACGCCAACCTCGAGGTCAACTACCTGCTGCAGCGGATGGAGGCCTTCGCCGGCGTGGTCATCTTGACCACCAACCACGAGACCTCGATCGACGAGGCCTTCCGCCGCCGGCTGTCGCTGCGGGTCGACTTCCCGGTGCCCGAGCCCGAGGAGCGCGAGCGGCTGTGGCGCACGCTCTTGCCGGCCCAGGCCGAGGTCTCCGCCGACATCGACTTCGACGGCCTGGCCCATCGCTTCGAGATGACCGGCGGCTACATCAAGAACGCCGCGCTGCGGGCCGCGTTCCTGGCCGCCGACGAGGGCACGGCGATCGCGATGCGCCACCTGATGCGCGCGGCCCGCGCCGAGTACCAGGCCATGGGCAAGGTCATCTCGCAGCTCTGACCGCGCGCCGCGACGGCAGCGGCGGCGACCGTGATAGCCTCGACGCTCGATGCGCACCTCCCTGCTCCTGCCCTGGATGGTCGCGGCGGCCGCGTGCGGCGGGCAACGTACGCCGGGCACCGCGGTCGTGCCGGCGCCAGCGCCGACCCCGACGAGCTTCGAAGGCGCGACCCGCACCTGGCAGGTCAATCACCAGTTCGACGACGTATGTACGATCGTCGACACCGCGGTGTGCGCCGACGGCGACGTCACCGCGTGCGAGGCAGCGAAGACCGCGCCCTACCCGTGCCCAGCCGAGGGCATCGCGACGAGCGCGCCGTGGAACGTGTACCAGCTCGGGGAGGGCTGCTGGTTGCACGGCGAGCCCCCGCAGTGCGACGACCACGGTTGCGCGCCGCCGGTCACGCGCAGCGTCGTCTGTCCGCCGTGACGCGCGGGGGGGGGCGGGGACCTCGGGTGGCTACCGCGCCGGCGCGAACCGCCGCGCGATCCAGGCGTCGGCGTCGGTCTGGCCGTCGAGCCGCCAGCCCCAGTACTCGCGGGGCCCGGTCGGCGGATGGTCGATCACCAGCTTGTGGTCTGCGCGCTCGGGGCCGGTCATGCGGACGATGCGGTAGCTCGAGCGCGCCGACGCGCCGCTGCCCGGGAGGTGGAACTCGAGCTCGCCGTCGTCGGCCTCGTAGAAGAACAGCTCGAAGTCGCCCTTCCACACCGTGCGCCGCTGCAGCACGCCGCTGCCGGCGCGATCGAACAGCGCGAGCTGGAAGCGATCGGTCGGCGAGGACGGCGCGCGATCGAGCCAGATCCGCTCGTGGAGGATGGCCTCGGCGCGGTCGGGCGGCAGCGGCTTGGGCGATGGCGCGTCGCGGGCGCAGGCCCCGCAGGCGAGGGCGACGAGGACGGCGGTGCGCATGCCGCGACTATACGCCCGGCGCGGCGCCAGCGCCGGCGGCCTCGAGGGCGGGCTCGGCCACCGGGGCGGCCTCGGTCGACGCCCGCGACGGCTGCCGCCCGAGGTCGTGGAGGTGGGCGACGCATCGGGCCAGGGCCGCTGCGTAGCCGCCGCAGTCGCGGTAGACGAGGCCGAACTCGGCGCAGGTCGCGCGCACCACCGGCGAGATGGTCGGGTACAGGTAGATCGACATGCTCGGGAACAGGTGGTGCTCGAGCTGATGGTTGAGGCCGCCGGAGATCCAGTTGGTCCAGCGCGCGCCCGAACCCCAGTTGGCGCTGGCCTGCACCTGCTGCACCGCCCAGTGGGCGCCGGGGGTCGGCACCAGGTCGGCCTGCAGGTGGTTCACGATGAAGATGCCTTCCATGTAGTAGGCGCCGACGGCCATCATCACCAAGGTCGTGGCCAGGCCGTGGAGCGGCCCGAGCAGGACCACCGGCACGACGACGTGCATCGCCGCCCACAGGGCCTTGCCGACGAGGACCTGGACCCAGGCCGCGCGGGGGACGTGAAACCCGACGTGGTTGACCCGGCCGCGGACGAGGTAGACGAGGTCGGAGACCAGCCACTTCACCAGGCCGACGCTGATGCCGACGGCCAGGATCGCGACCTGGAACCGGTGCCACGGGCGCCGCGGCAGCGCCGGATGGAAGCGCAGGAGCGGGTAGCCGATCTCGGCGTCGTTGTCGGCGCCCGCCACGTTGGGCTGGCCGTGGTGCGAGACCTGATGGGCGTAGCGCCACACCAGACTCGACCCGCCGATCACGTCCATGATCCCGCCGACCGCGCGCGCGCCGCGGCCGCGGCGACCGAGGGCGGCGTGGTTGCCGCTGTGCATGACGAAGCCCAGGCGCGCGATCAGGATCCCGCCGAGCACCGCGGCCACATACGAGCCGGCGCTCACCCGCCAGGCCCAGGCGCCGACGAACAGCGCGAGCAGCACGATCGCCTCGAGCCCGAGCCACCAGCCGCCGCTGTGGTGGTCGAGGCCGCGGGCGCGCAGGTGGGCGTCGACCCGGGTGCGCACCGCGGTGAAGAACGCGGGATCGCCATACGGCGTCTGCTCGTCGGGAGCCAGGGTGCCGACCACGGTGCCGCGGGCGGCCAGGGCCTTGCGGGCGCGGTCGAGGCCCGGCCCCGGGTGGTACGCCTCGAACAGCGTGGTCGTCGGGCGCCCGGCCCCGAGGGTCAGGAGCCCACCGCCGGGGTGGCGCGGCGCGAAGCTGCTGACGTCGTAGACCTGGCCTTCGACCTCGATCCAGTAGCTGCCGTCCTGGCCGCCATGGCGGGCGAGCTCAGCGAGCGTGATCCGGCGCGGGGGGACGGGGAGGGCAGACGCAGACACCGGGGCACGCTAGCCGCAGGCCCGGCGGGTCGATGTCACGGTCTGGTCAGCCCTTCATCATCGACCGGTGGTCCCGGCGCGAGGCGGAGACCGAGACCGAGACCGAGACCGAGGCGGAGACCGAGACCGAGACCGAGGCGGAGACTGAGACCGAGACCGAGACCGAGGCCGAGACCGAGACGGAGGCCGAGACCGAGACCGAGGCGGAGGCGGAGGCGGAGACCGAGACCGATCGACTAGGTCACGGCTTCAAGGCCTGGGCCCGCGACCACACCACCGCCGCGGTGACGTCGTCGTCGGCGCGCACGGTCACCACCACCGCGCCGCCCGCGGTCGCGACCGCCAGGTGGGTGGCGCGCAGCGTGGTCGGGTCGTAGGGCATGTACGTCGCCGGGTAGCCGAGCGACGCGGCCCGCGCGCGGTGACACAGGAGCGCCTCGCGCATCCACTCGACGGTGAGGCCGCGGACGGGGCGGAAGGTGATCTGGGCGCCGGCCAGCGCGTCGCCCTCGCGGTAGGGCTCGACCGAGGCGACGTCGGTGCGGTGGTAGAACGGCGTGTGGGTCAGCTCGTCCTCGGGCATGATCGCGCAGAAGGTGCGCTCGACGTCGGCCAAGGTGCGCGCGGTTGCGCGGTGGGCGCGGGCCTCGGCGCGCAGGCGCTCGGCCTCGGCCCGGTGGGCGGCGCTGGCGTCGCGCTCGACGCTCCAGCACGGCACCCAGCGGGTCACCGGTTCGCCGCCGGTCTGGGTCTGATCCGACAGCGCCCGATCGCCGCAGGCGTAGCCCTCGTAGCCCGAGCGCGCGGCCTCGGCGGCGGCCTGCTCGTGGGCGGCGGCCTCCTGCTCGTGGCGCGCGGCCTCGCGCAGGTGCTCGCTCGCGCTCTTGGGGGGCTCGGGTTGCGGCCGCGGGGTCGCACACGCGGCGACGCCGACGAGGACGACGGACAAGATGGCGGTGCGCATGCCCGTCGATACTGCATAGGCGGGGCCAGACCCCGACCGAGGGTGGTTCGCTACTGAACACCCGTCCCGGGAGAGATCCGGAGTGATGGCATTTCGATCGGCGGCGCGGTCGAAAAATTGCCCGCGCGATCCACGCGTGCGTATTTCGCCCATGATGGATCGATCCCGGCCGAGGGGCGGCGCCAGCCGCGTCGACGAGGCCCGCGTCCCGCGGGTGTCGCGGCTGACCTTGCGTCCGCCGCGCGGCAACCGCCGCGTGCGGACGCCGCTGCGCGAGCGCCTGCCGGCGCCCAAGCAGGTGGTCGACGCCTGCGGTCGGGCCCTGCGGCGGGCCGCGCCGGCGATCGGGATCGCCGCGGTGATCGCCGGCGTCGCGGGCGCTGGCTACGCCGGCTACCGCTGGCTCACCACCTCGCCGCGCTTCGCCGTCGCGACCGTCGAGGTCCACGGTGAGGCCGCGTTGACCGAGGACGAGATCCGGTCGCGCCTGCCGTTCGCGCTGGGCGACAACATCTTCCGCCTCGACACCGACGCCGCCGAGGCTGCGCTGGCCGCCGAGCCGTGGATCGCCACCGTCGCGGTCCGCCGCAAGCTGCCGCGCACCGTGGTCGTCGACGTCACCGAGCGCCGCCCGGCCGCGGTGATCTCGGCCGACGGGCTGTACCTGGCCGACGCCTCGGGCGCGCCGTTCAAGCGCGTCGACCTGGCGCGCGGCGAGGGTCGCGACCTGCCGGTCATCTCGGGCATCAACCGCGAGCTGTTCGCTGCGGCGCCGACCGAGGCCACCGCGCGGACCCGCGCCGGCCTCGCGGTGCTGGCGGCCTGGGGCCAGACCCGGCCCAAGGCCGGCGAGGTCCGGGTCGAGCCCAGCGGCACCACGCTCTACACCTACGACGACGCGATCGCGGTGCGCCTGGGCGCCGCCGATCCGGCCGCGCTGCCGGGCCGCCTGGCCCGCTTCGACGCGGTGTGGGCCGCGCTGTCGCCCGACGAGCGCCGCCGCCTGCGCGCCCTGCGCCTCGACAACGCCGCCCGCCCCGACCTCGTCACCGTCTCGTTCGACTGATCCGCGAGGACCCGAGCACACCATGGCCAAGACCAAGACTTCCGAGATCATCGTCGGCCTCGACATCGGCACCACCAAGATCGCGGCGATCGCCGGCGAGGTGACCGACGACGGCATCGACATCATCGGCATCGGCACGGCCCCGTCGAAGGGCCTGCGCCGCGGCGTCGTGGTCAACATCGACGCCACGGTGTCGGCGATCCGGGCCGCGATCGACGAGGCCGAGAACATGGCCGGGTGCCAGATCTCGTCGGTGTTCGCGGCGATCTCCGGGGCCCACGTGCGCGGCCTCAACAGCCACGGCATCGTCGCGGTCAAGGACAAGGAGGTCCGCGACGCCGACATCGCCCGGGTCATCGAGGCGGCCAAGGCGGTCGCGATCCCGATGGACCGCGAGGTGCTCCACGTCCTGCCGCAGCAGTACGTGATCGACGACCAGGACGGCATCCGCGATCCGCTGGGCATGGCCGGGGTCCGCCTCGAGGCCAAGGTCCACATCGTCACGACCGCGGTCACCAGCGCCCAGAACGTCGTCAAGTGCGCCAACCGCTGCGGCCTGCAGGTCGCCGACATCGTCCTCGAGCCCCTGGCCTCGGCCCAGGCGGTCCTCGAGGACGACGAGAAGGAACTCGGCGTCGCGCTGGTCGACATCGGCGGCGGCACCTGCGACATCGCGGTGTTCGCCGATGGCGCGATCGTCCACACCGCGGTCCTGCCGCTGGGCGGCGGCCACGTCACCAACGACATCGCCACCGTCTTGCGCACGCCGCTCGACTCGGCCGAGAAGATCAAGCGCAAGTACGGCTGCGCGTCGCGCTCGATGATCGGCGACGGCGACACGATGGAGGTGCCGTCGGTCGGCGGGCGCGGGCCGCGGGTCCTGCCGCGCTCGACCTTGGTCGAGATCATCGAGCCGCGGGTCGAGGAGATCTTCGAGCACGTCAAGCGCGAGCTGATGCGCTCGGGCTACGCCGACGGCCTGGCCGCCGGCATCGTCCTGACCGGCGGCGCCACGATCCTCGAGGGCACCGCCGAGGTCGCCGAGCAGGTCCTCGGCCTGCCGGTGCGGCGCGCCCACCCGGTGCGGATCGGCGGGCTGGTCGACGTGGTGCGCTCGCCGGCCTACGCCACCGGGGTCGGCCTGGTGGTCTACGGCGCCAGCCAGGGCCGCACCGCCGCCCATCGCCAGCAGGCCCAGCAGGCCTCGGATCGCGGCTTGATCAAGCGGGCGTGGTCGCGGCTGGCCGAGATCTTCTGACCGCGCGGCGCCCCGGCGCCGGCGTGATCCGCCGAGCCGATCCGGATCGCAAACATTCTCACCGCGCTGCCACGAAAAAGTTGCCCCAGCAGATCCCGCCCTTTCATATGGGCTTACCAAACGGGAGAGATCACATGGCCCTCATCGACTTCGACGACGTCAACCACGCCAAGATCCTGGTCATCGGCGTGGGCGGTGGTGGCGGCAACGCCGTCAACACCATGATCAGCGGTAACCTCGACGGCGTCGAGTTCGTGGCGGCCAACACCGACCGCCAGGCGCTCGAGGCCAACCTCGCGCCGCACAAGATCGGGCTCGGCGGCGCCCTGACCAAGGGCCTGGGCGCCGGCGCCAACCCCGAGATCGGCCGCCGCGCCGCCGAGGAGAGCATCCAGCAGATCGCCGACGCGATCTCGGGCGCCGACATGGTGTTCGTCACCGCCGGCATGGGCGGCGGCACCGGCACTGGCGCGGCCCCGGTCATCGCCCAGGTCGCGCGCGACTGCGGCGCCCTGACCGTCGGCGTGGTCACCAAGCCCTTCGGCTTCGAGGGCAAGAAGCGCGGCAAGAACGCCGACGACGGCATCAGCCGCCTCGAGGCCGCGGTCGACACCCTGATCGTCATCCCCAACAACCGCCTCCTGGCGCTGGCCGGCGCGCAGATGTCGATGGTCGACGCCTTCCGGCGCGCCGACTCGGTGCTGCTGAACGCGGTCCAGGGCATCAGCGATCTCATGACCGTGCCCGGCCTGATCAACGTCGACTTCGCCGACGTCCGCACGATCATGAACAACATGGGCCGCGCGCTCATGGGCGCCGGCGTCGGCTCGGGCAAGAAGCGCGCGACCGAGGCCGCCGAGATGGCGATCAGCTCGCCGCTCCTCGAGGACGTCTCGATCGACGGCGCGACCGGCATCCTGATCAACATCACCGGTGGCCCCGACCTGACCCTGCACGAGGTCAACGAGGCGTCGACCTTGATCCAGAAGGCCGCCCACGAAGACGCCAACATCATCTTCGGCTCGGTCATCGACCCCAACCTGACCGACGAGGTCCGCATCACGGTGATCGCGACCGGCTTCGACCGCCTGGGCAAGGTGGTGGCGCCGCCGGTCGAGGTGCCGCAGCCGATCCGCGGCCGGACCTCGCAGCAGGTGACCCTGCCGTACGACTCGGCCAGCGTCACGACCAAGGAGTACCCGACCGCGCTGGTGCCGCCGGCGCGCAAGGCCTCGGGCGAGATCAAGACCCAGGCCATGGTGGTCGAGGACGCCGACGTCGACGTGTCGTGGGCCGACGAGATGACCCCGGTCGAGCGCGCGCTGTCGGAGCTGGGCGCGATCGAGCCGGTGCCGGAGCCCGAGACCTCGATGCGCCTGGCCATGGGCTCGGGGCCGTCGGCCGCCGACCCGGCGATGGCCCCGACTCTGCCCGAGCGCAAGAAGCTGCCGCGCCCGAGCCTCAAGGGCGTCTTGACTGACGAGATCGAGAACGAGCTCGACGTGCCGACCTTCATCCGTCGCCACTCGGCCAGCCAGCCGGGCTGAGGCCGCCCTCGGCGCGACGTCACCGCGGCGGCCATCGGGCCGCCGTCGCAGGTTTGGGACCGCGCGTCGGACCGCGCGCGAGGACGATCACCAGGTGAAGGCGATCGTCGACGTGACCAGGAGCGCGGTGTTGCGGCTCGGTGCGCTCGGCATGGTCGGCGCGGCGGTGGTGCAGGTCGGGCCGCGGCACAAGACGGTCTCGTCGGGCAGGTGGCTCGGCGTCGCGGTGAGCTGCCAGCCGAGCTGCCAGCCGATCCGGTTGGGGAAGCCGAGGGGCTTCTCGAGCCGGTGATCGAGGTTGAGGCCAAACCCGACCACGCCGATCGAGGCGACGCTGTCGATCGGGGTCAGTCGCGCCGGCTCGGTGGCCGACGGTCGGCTCCAGCGATGCCACTGCCGCGCGGCGCCGGCCTCCGCGTAGAGCGCGAGCATCGAGTTGGCGCCGACCGCGTGGGGGCCGAACCGGATCACGTCGACCCGCGCCATCACGCCCAGGCGATGGGCGCTGCCGTAGCGCAGGCTCGACGGCCCGGGCTCCGACAGATCGAGGTACAGGTAGTCGGCCTCGAGGGTGTAGCGATCGAAGCGCGGCCCGACCGCGATCGCTGCGCCGAGCGCGGTGTACTGCTTGTCGTCATGGATCAGGTGGCCGACCGCGCTGCCGAAGCGCAGGTTGGCGCCGGTGGTGTCGTGGGGCGCGTAGGGATCGTCGACCCAGCGCGGCTCGGGCGCGACCGCGGGTGGCGGTTGCGCCACGGCCAGGCCGGTACCTGTGACTGCCAGCAACAGCGATGATGTGATCCATGGACCGACCGTCCCGAGTCGATCCCGCGACTTGGCTCTGCGCATCGGACGTCTCCGCGCGGTTTGGTGTTTGTTATGCACGGTCTGCGCCGGGGAGTTGCCCGGTCGGGCCCGGCTGGTACCTTCGGCCGGTGATGCACGGGAGCCAACGGATCTGCGCGGCGCTGGTGGCGACCGCGCTCGCCTCGGGATGTGCGGTCACCCGCAATCAGCGGACCGGCCTGGTCGTGACCGGCGCGGTCGTGACCGCGGCGACCGCGGCGTGGGCGGTGTCGTTCATGCTGCAGGAGTGCGACTCGGCCGGGGCCGGCTCGTCGCAGCAGTGCGAGGACGATCGCATCAGCAACCGCAACACCGTGGCCACGGTGTCGCTGATCGCGCTGGGCGCGACGATCGTCGCCCAGCTCTTGCCGGTCTCGAACCCCGAGCGGCCACCGCCGCCGCCGGTGGCGATCGCCCCGCCGCCGCCGCCGCCGCTGTCGGCGATCGACCTCCACGACCCGGTGGCGGTCAAGCTGGCCGCCCAGGCCCGCGAGTTCGCGGCCGCCGGTCGGTGCAACGAGGCCTACGGCAGCCTCAAGGCCCTGACGGCGATCGATCGCGGCCTGGCCGATCAGCTCCGGTCGTGGGACCCGGCGGTGTCGCGCTGCCAGAAGGCGTCGGACGCCGCCGCGGCCGGCGCGGTGACGACCCCGTCGGTCGGCGTCACGATCGAGGGCGCGCCCGGCTCGACCGCGCCGCCGCCGTCGCCGTCACCGTGAGGCGTCGAGGGCCGCGGCCATCGCGGCCGTCGGCGCGGCGACCCCGGTCCACAGCGTGAACGCCCGGGCCGCCTGGTAGACGAGCATAGCGCGGCCGTCGACGGTGCGGTGGCCGCGGGCGGCGGCCGCGGTCAGGAACCGCGTCGGGCGATGGTAGATGAGGGACGCCACCGCCGCGGTCGGGGCGAGCGCGGCCCACGGCATCGCCGCGGCCAGGGCGGCGTCGGCGGCGTCGTCGAGGCCGGCCGAGGTGGCGTCGACCACCAGCGCGGCGTCGCCCAGGTGAGCCGGCAGCGCGGTCCACGGCGCCGCGGCGGTCCAGGTCACCGCCTCGGGGCGACGGGCGAAGACCGCGGTCGTCAGGCCGGCGGCGCCCAGGCCGGCGGCGACCGCGCGCGCGGCACCGCCCCCGCCGAGCACGATCGCGGCCCCGGCCAGCGGCACCGCGGCGGCGCGCAGGCCATCGACGAAGCCGTCGACGTCGGTGTTGTGGCCGTGGACCGCCCCGTCGACGAAGACCAGGCAGTTGACCGCGCCGACCGCGGCGGCCAGCGGGCTGAGCTGGTCGCAGGCCGCGACCACCGTCTGCTTGTGCGGCACGGTGACGCTGGCGCCCAGCGCGTCGACGGCGGCCAGGCCGCGCACCGCCGCGAGGAGCCGAGCGGGAGGATCGGGCGGCACCGCGCACGGCACCATGACTGCGTCGAGGCCGACCGCGGCGAAGGCGGCGTCGTGGAGGACCGGGCTCTTCGAGTGCGCGATCGGCCAGCCGAGGACCGCGGTCAGGTGACGCATCACGCCACCACCACCGGCGTCGGGCCTCGCTCGGCGGCGCGCAGCGCGGCCGCGGCCTCGCGCATGAGGGCGGCCAAGGACAGCGGCGCCCCGCCGGCCACGCCGGCGACTCCGGCCACCGCGGCCAGGCCGGTGGCCTCGACCGCGGCGCGCGCCCGCTCGGCGACCAGCGTGGCCCCGGCGGCGTCGGTGTACGGCAAGAGCACGAGCACGCGATCGCCGGCGATCTCGACCGGCAGATCGATGTCGCGGACCGCCGCGGTCAAGGTCGCCATCGCCTGGCTGCGGCGATCACCGTCGAGGGCGCCGCCGCCGCGCGCGCCGACCTTCAGCATGCACACCGCCAGCGCGTAGCCGTAGCGGCGGGCCCGCTTGACCTCGAGCTCGAGGGCGCGCTGGAAGAACTCGATCGGCTGGAGGCCGGTCGCCGGGTCGGCCTGGGCCAGGCGATCGAGGCGCTCGCGCAGCCGGCGCTCGTTGCCGCGCGCGGCCAGCGCGGCGCGGCGCTCCTCGGCCAGCTTGGCCGCGGCGAACAGCACCGGCCCGAGTCGCTCGACGTCGTGGGGGCGAAGCGCGACCAGATCGGCGCCGGCGGCGTGGGCCCGCTCGGCGGCCGCGAGCCCGGCGCCGGCGACCGCCGCGATCGAAACCGGACGGCGCGGCTCGAGGGCGCGGGCGGCGTCGAGGATCGCGGCGCCGGCGGGCAGGCCAACCAGGACGACATCGGGCGCGGCGTCGGCGACCAGGCGGCGGTTGATCTCGGCGATCGCGGTGGCGCCGACCGCGGCGTACGCGACCGCGAAGCCCTGGGCGACCACCGCGGCTCGGGCCGCGGCCAGGGCCTCGGCGGTGGCCTCGTGCAGCGCGACCCGCGCCGTCGGCAGCGGCGGCAGCGGCGCGACCTCGACCACCTGGGCGTCGTCGATCGGCTCGGCGCTCGCGGCGCGCGGCCGCGACGGCGCGCGCCGAACCCGACCGGCCTGGGACCCTGGGCGGCGCGGGCGTTCGACCATCGCCCGCGACCCTAACAGATCACGGCTCGACGTCGGTGATCCGGCCGCGGGCGCGGCCGCGGGCCAGCCGCAGCTCGATCGGATCGCCCGGGGCCAGGGTCGCGGCGTCGGTGACGACGTGGCCGTCGCGGGTGGCCAGGGCGTAGCCGCGCTCGAGGACCCGGAGCGGGCTGAGCGCGTCGAGGCGAGCGACCGCGGCCGCGAAGGAGGCGCGGCGCCGCTCGAGGCCGCGGCGGGTCGCGGCCGCCAGCCGGGCGGCGTAGCCGTCGAGGGCGCGGCGGCCGGCGGCGATCCGGGCGGCCGGCGAGGTCAGGCGCTGCTCAAGCGCGGTCAGGGCGGCGCGTCGGCTCGCGATCTGAGCCCGCGGGTGGGCGGCGGCCAGGCGCAGCTCGAGGGCGCGCAGCCCGGCGCGGCGCGCGGCCAGCCCGGCGCCCACCGCGGCGGCGCCGGCGGTCGCCAGATCGTCGAGCTCCTGGCGCGCGGCGCGCATCGCCAGGCCGAGCTCGCGGCGCAGGCGCCGGGTCTCGGTCTCGACCAGGGCGCGCAGCTCGTCGCGGACCGGCACCACCAGCTCGCCAGCGGCGGTCGGCGTCGAGGCCCGGCGATCGGCGGCCAGATCGCACAGCGTCACGTCGACCTCATGGCCGACCGCGCTCACCACCGGGACCGCGCACGCGGCGACCGCGCGCACCACGCGCTCGTCGTTGAACGCCGCCAGATCGGCGACCGCCCCGCCGCCGCGGCCGAGGATCACGACCTCGACCCCGGCCTGCTCGATCATCCGCAGCGCGGCGACGATCTGGGCCGGCGCGGTGGCGCCTTGGACCTGGCAGTCGGCCACGATCACCTGGGCCGGGGGGAACCGGCGGTGGATCGTGCGGGCGATGTCGCGGACCGCGGCCCCGGTGCGCGAGGTCACGACCCCGATCCGCTTCGGCAGGCGAGGCAGCGGCCGCTTGCGCGCGTCGGCGAACAGGCCATCGGCGGCCAGCCGGCGCTTGAGCTCCTCGAGGGCGACCGCCTCGGCGCCGACGCCGAGCGGCTCGGCGTAGTCGACGTAGAGCTGGAGCCGGCCGTCGCGCTCGAACACCCCGAGCTTGCCGCGGACCCGGACCTTGGCCCCGGCCTCGAGGGGGAAGCGCAGGCGCGCGGCGGTGGTCCGCCACATCACCGCCGGCACCTGGCCGGCCTTGTCGCGCAGGACGAAGTAGACGTGACCGCTGGTCGGGCGCTTGATCTCGCCGACCTCGCCCTCGACCCACAGGAGGCCGTAGCGCTCGACGGCGGCGTTGGCCCAGCGCACCAGATCGCTGACCCGCAGCGGGCGCTCGCGGCTGGCTGGCCGCGGCTCCTCGCTCGACCCGGACGATCCAGTGGCCACGCCCGACCGTAGTCCGGGGCCGACGATCGTTGCAACCCTGCGGCTGGCGCGGTGTCGGAGGTGAGGATACGATGCCCGCCTTGGCCATGGCCGACGCTGCGCCCCGCGAACCCGGTGCCCCGATGGGCGCTGACGACCTCGATCCCGAGCTGGTGCGGTTGCGCCGACCGGCGCCCAAGGTCGGGATCATCACCGCGGCGGGTATCGTCGCGCTGTGCGCGATCGCGATGGTGCGCCTGCGCCACGACTTCGCGTTCTCGCGGGCCGGCGACGCGCCGCGCTCGGTGACCGCGGAGGCGATCGCCAAGGGCGAGCTGGCCGAGGAGAGCTACGTGACGCTGGCGGCCAGCGCCGAGCTGGCCGGCGCGCTGCGCCTGCGGGTCACCGAGGGCAGCCGCGGCAACCGCCTGGTGCCGGTGCGCGGCTCCTCCGATCGGGTGTGGCTGGCGTTGCCGGGCGAGGACTGGGAGCACTTCCAGCACGACGACCGGGTGACCGGGCGGCTTCGTCGCCTCGACTCGGCGCGCATGGCCGACGCGGTCGCGCGCGGGCTGCGCGAGTTTCCGGCCCCGCGCTTCGCGGCCGGCGCGGCGTTACAGGCGGCCCGGACTGGCGGTGCCACCCAGCTCACCCTCCTCGACGGCACCACCCTGACGATCGACGCCGCGACCGAGATCGAGCTGGCGGTGGTCGACCCCGGCGCAGCCGTGGTAGTCGCGGCCAAGGCGGGCGCGCGGGCGACCGACGCCGCCTGGGCCGAGGCCTTGGCCAGCGCTCAGCTCATCAGCGTCGGGCAGGCGCCGCTGGCCTCGACCGACGAGCTGGTGCGATGGGAGATCCGTCGCCCTGACGCGGTGGCCAGCGTCCAGGCCGCCCTCGACGGCGCCGAGCTGTGGGGGGCCCGGGTCGAGCCGTCGTCGACCCGGCTGCGCACGCCGTGGGGCCAGCTCGCGGCCGATCAGGTCGGGGTCGCCGGCCCAGCCGGCGTGATCCCGTGGGCGGCGATCGACGTGGCCGCGGTGTGGGCGCCGCGCTCGCTGCCCGACGGCGCGTGGGTCGTCTTGGCCGACGAGCGGCCCGGCGACTACTGGTACCTGACGATGGTCTACGTCGCGCTGGCGCTGATCGGGCTCCTGGCGCTGTGGGCGCTGGCGCGTGCGATCCGGCGCACGTTCCTGGACGGCGCGGTCGCGGGCGCGCGTTGACGGGACGGTGCGGTCGCGGGCGCGCGTTGACGCCAGCCCGGGCGCGCGAGTAACCTCGCCCTGATGCGCGCGGCGTCTGCCACCATCGCGCTCGGCCTCGCGGCCTGTGCCTTCGACCCCACCGGTCAGCGCAGCCAGACGACCGACGGGAGCCCCGACGACCCCGACAGCGGCGGCGGCGCGGTCGACGCGCGAGAGATCGACGCGCCCGGGCCGACCCCGGTGATCGACGCCCCGTGCCCCGACCTCGATCGCGACGGCACCTGCGACCCCGACGACGGCTGGGACTGTGGGCCGACCGCGCCGGTCGTGAACTTCCCCGCGGTCGCCGGTGCCGGTCGGATCCAGAACACCGCGGTCGGGGCCTTCGCGTCCCCGGTCGAGCAGCTCGCGCCCAGCGAGTTCCGCACGCTCAGCGTCGACGTCGGGGCCGCGCGCACCGGCGCGTACCGGATCGGCGAGGCCGGCGGGCGCTTCCTCGGCTGTCGCAACGGCACCGACCTGATCCCGGCGACGACCTGGCTCCAGCCGGTGTCTCTGACCGCCGGCTCGACGGTGAGCGGCACGGCCATCGCCCTGGTCTATCAGCACACGCAGTCCTGCGGCACAGGTTGGATGGGGCCGGCGCCGACCGGGCCGATCATCGGCTACTACTGCGTCCGCAACCAGTAGCGCTGCGCTACGCTCCGCGGATGGGCACCTGGGCCGCTGGACCGTTTGGCAACGACGCCGCGCTCGACTTCGTCGGCGCCTCCCTGACCGAGCTGATGGAGCCGGTCGAAGAGTTCCTCGAGTCCCCCGAGATCGACGAGACCTTCGATCCGGCGTTCGCCGCGATCGCGCTCATGAACGCGATCATGGCGGTGACCCCGTGCCGGGTCTGGGGCGACGGCGAGCAGCTCGACGGCGAGCCGATCCGCGCGGCGATGTTGGCGTGCTTCGACGAGCAGATCGCCAGAGCACCGAACGGTTTGAATGCCGTCGCGAGACGCGGACGTGTGAGGCAGATCCGGGCGCACGCCCGAAGCGCAGTGAGGAGTGTAGTCAACTACACGACGAGCGAGCATCGGACGTACGCCCGGAGGTGCCCGCACGGCCGCGTCGCAGCAGGCATCTCAAACCGTTCGGTGCTCTAATATGGAGCCGGCCCCCGGGTTCGAGCAGGAGCAGCGCGCGGCCCTGGTCGCCGAGCTCGATCGCTTCGTCGCCTTCCAGCGCCGGTGAGGTTCACGTGATCGGGCTCTTCGTCCTGGCGCTGATCGTGGTCGGCGGCCTGACCTGGTCGGGCTGGTACTTCGGCCCGCGCCAGCGCCTGCGCCGGCTCCTGGCGGCGGCGCCGCGTCGCCGGATCGCCGAGGCCGTCGACGGCGCCTCGGTCCGCCTCGACGGTGTGGTCCAGCCCGGGGCGACCGTGATCGCGCCGCTCACCGGTCGGCCGTGCGTCTGCTACGAGGCCGTGATCGACGAGTGGGTGTCGAGCGGCAAGTCGGGGCGCTGGCGCAATCGGGTCCGCGAGCTCCAGGGCGTGGTCTTCGCGATCGACGACGGCACCGGGCGCGCGCTGATCGATCCGACCCGGGCCGCGGTCGACGTCGAGCTCGATCGCACGACCCAGTCGGGGACCTTCGACGACCCGACCCCGATCGAGCAGGCCTTCCTCGCGCGCCACGGCCTGGCCGCCACGACCTGGGGCTTCAACAAGCGCCTGCGCTACCGCGAGGGCGTGATCGAGATCGGCGAGACCATCGCCGCGTCGGGCGTCGCCCTGCGCGAGCCCGATCCCGACGCCGTCGGTCGCATCACCGGCTACCGCGACGGCCCGCCGACCCGGGTCCGCCTGGGAGCGTCGCGCGAGCACCCGATCCGCCTGTCCGACGCCCCGGCTGTGACCCGCTGATCCGTCGACCCGCTGACCCCTGAGGCGCAGCGGCGCTGACCGCGGACCGGCTGGCTCGCGTCGCGCCGTGCCGCGCCGCGCCATGAGGCGGCTCAGTCCCCAGAGCGCAGCGTCCGGAGGTCGGACGGCGGAGAAACTCCGCAAAACTTGCATCGGGTTCCGGAGGACCGCGCGCGTCCTTCGCACAAACCGGCTGAAGGTGCATCGGTGAGCGGGCCCACTTGATGCAACGAGGCTACCCACGCTGCCCACGCGGCCCACGCGGCCCACGCTGCCCACGCACCCACGCACCCGCGCACCCTGAGGGGGGATCCCATGTCACGCAAGCTCCCGCTCGCTCGCCCGACCGATCCTCTCGACGGCGCCTCGGCGCGCTTCGGGATGCAGCGGCGACAGTTCCTCAAGCTGTGCGGCGGGCTGGCGGCGGCGATGGGGCTGTCGATGGCCGCCGGGCCGGCGGTGGCCCAGGCCCTGGTGACCGCGCGCCGACCATCGGTGATCTGGCTGCACTTCCAGGAGTGCACCGGCTGCAGCGAGAGCCTCTTGCGGGCCGAGCACCCGACCCTCGAGAAGCTCATCCTCGACGTGATCTCGCTCGACTATCACGAGACGCTCATGGCCGCGGCGGGCCACCAGGCCGAGGCGGCCCGGCGCGCGGCGATGGCGGAGAACAAGGGCAAGTACATCCTGGTCGTCGAGGGCGCGATCCCCACCGGGATCAACGGTGCGTTCTGCAAGATCGGCGGCCAGACCGCGATCGAGATGGTCAAGGAGTGCGCCGCCGACGCCGCGGCGGTGATCGCGATCGGCTCGTGCGCGTCGTGGGGCGGGATGCCGTCGACGTCGCCCAACCCGACCGGGGCCAGCCCGGTGGCCGAGATCCTCGGCAAGCCGGTGCTCAACATCCCCGGCTGTCCGCCCAACCCGTACAACTTCCTCACCACCGTCGTGCACTACCTCGTGCTCGGAGCCCTGCCCGAGCTCGACGCCAAGGGTCGCCCGACCTTCGCCTACGGTCGACTCATCCACGAGAACTGCGAGCGCCGCGCCCACTTCGACGCCGGCCGCTTCGCCACCGAGTTCGGCGACGAGGGCCACCGCCAGGGCTGGTGCCTGTACAAGCTCGGCTGTAAGGGCCCCGAGACCTACGCCAACTGCCCGACCGTCCTGTTCGGCGACGCCGGGCCGGGCTCGTGGCCGGTCGGCTGCGGTCACCCGTGCATCGGCTGCACCGAGAAGGGCGTCGGCTTCACCAAGCCGATCCACGCCCTGGCCGACCTCCTGACGGTGACGCCGCCGACCCAGTTCGCCCGCCCGGCCGAGCCCCAGGGGCAAGGCGCGACCCTCGCCACCGTGGCCACGGTCGCCGCGGTCGGCGGTCTGGCGATCGGCGTCGGCGCCCGCCTGGCCAAGAACCTCGGCAACCAGCCCGACGAGCCGCCCCCGGCCGCCGGCGATGACGTCACCCGGTAGCGGAGGTCCACGATGCTGACCCGCAGAACGCTCCTCCGAGGTCTGGCCGGTGGGACCGGCGCGGTCGCCGCGGCGCCGCTGTGCAAGGAGGCCGAGGCCCGTGGCCTGCGGCCCATGCCCGACGGGGCGGTGGGCCTCCTGTTCGACGGCACGCTGTGCATCGGCTGCCGGGCGTGCATGTCGGCGTGCAAGGAAGCCAACGACCTGCCGGCCGAGCGCACCGAGCTGGCGATCGGCGACTACTGGGATGCCCCCCTCGACATCTCGGGCAAGACCCTGAACGTCATCAAGGTCTATCGCGACGGCGCCGCGACCAAGAAGGACCAGGTCGAGGACGGGTTCGCGTTCACCAAGGTCTCGTGCATGCACTGCGTCGACCCGTCGTGCGTGTCGGCGTGCCCGGTGTCGGCGATGACCAAGGATCCGAAGACCGGCATCGTCAAGTACAGCGTCGACGCGTGCATCGGCTGCCGCTACTGCGTCGCGGCGTGCCCGTTCAGCGTGCCGCGCTTCACCTACGACACCCCGGTGCCCAAGATCTCCAAGTGCCAGCTCTGCCAGCACCGCGCCGCCGAGGGTAAGTACGCCGCGTGCGCCGAGGTGTGCCCGACCGGCGCGACCCTGTTCGGCCCGGTGATCGACCTGAAGGCCGAGGTCGCGCGCCGACGGGCCCTCACCCCCGGCACCCCGACCACGTATCCGCGCGGCAAGATCGGCGGCGGCGACACCTACCAGGGCACCGCCGGGAGCTACGTCGAGCGCACCTACGGCGAGCACGAGATCGGCGGCACCCAGGTCCTGCACCTGTCGGGGGTGCCGTTCGACCTGCTCAACAAGCCGCCGCTGCCGAAGGTGGCGCCGGCCCGCATCTCCGAGTCGCTGCAGCACGCGATCTACAACGGGCTGCTCGCGCCGCTGGGGTTCCTCGGCACGCTGGCGGTCCTGGCCTGGCGCAACATGCGG
This sequence comes from Kofleriaceae bacterium, assembly GCA_018057825.1. Classification (GTDB taxonomy): domain Bacteria; phylum Myxococcota_A; class Polyangia; order Haliangiales; family Haliangiaceae; genus UBA2376. The sequence goes on from JAGPCY010000014.1 coordinate 91,582, forward strand.
CCGCGCCGCGACCCGGCGCCACCCGCGCCAGCGCCGACCCCGCCGACCACGCCGCCGACCGACGACGGGGGCGCGCCATGAGCGCCGTCACCCACGACCCGGCCCACGACCACGATGAGGCGCCGGCGCCCCTCGGCGGCAAGCTGCTCACGCCGTTCACCGGTGTCCTGGCCGCGCTGGTCGCGATCATGGTCGCCGTGCTCGCGGTCCGGTTCCTGCGCGGCATCGGCGCGGTCACCAACCTGTCGGACGGCTACCCCTGGGGCCTGTGGATCGCCTGGGACGTGGTCGTCGGCTCGGCGCTGGGCGCCAGCGGCTTCACCGTCGCCTTCGTCGCGTACATCATGAACCGCGGCCAGTACCACCCGATCGTGCGGCCGGCGCTCCTGACCGCGCTGTTCGGCTACGTCATGGCCGGCGCGTCGGTGTTCTTCGACATCGGCCGCTACTGGGACTTCTGGCACGTCTTCACGCCGCGCTACGCCCAGATCAACTCGGTCCTGTTCGAGGTCGCGGTGTGCATCGCCGCCTACACCTTGATCCTGTTCCTCGAGCTGGCGCCGATGGTGCTCGAGCGCCTGGGCATGGTGCGGGTGCGGCGCAAGATCGAGCGCGTGCTGTTCTTCGTCGTCGCGATCGGCGTACTCCTGCCGACCATGCACCAGTCGTCGCTGGGCTCGATGCTGATCGTGTTCGGGCCGCAGATCGATCCGATCTACCAGACCCGGCTCTTGCCGGTCTTGTTCCTCACGTCGACCATCGGCATGGGCCTGGCCGCGGTCGTGGTCGAGGGCAGCGTGACCTCGCTGGCCCTGCGCCGGCCGGTCGAGCGCGACCTGCTCGGCAAGCTGATGCGGGTCGGCCAGGTGCTGGCCGCCGGCTTCCTGATCGCCCGCTTCGTCGACCTGGGCGTGCGCGGCCAGCTCGGCGCGCTGACCACGCTCCGGCCCCTGGTGGTCATGTTCTGGATCGAGACCGTCCTGTTCGCGGTCCCGGTGGTCCTGCTCCTCGGGCCGGCCGGACGGCGGCCGGCGCGGGTGTTCGTCGCCGCCATGGCGATGGCCCTGGCCGGCATCCTGTACCGCCTCGACGCCTACCTGGTGGCGTACGATACCGGCGCCGGGTGGCGCTACTTCCCGTCGCTCGGCGAGCTCGCCGTCACGATCGGCCTCATCGCCTTCGAGATCTTGGCCTTCATCATCGCGATCCGGGTGCTGCCGGTGCTGCCCAAGCTGGGCCGTAGCCGCGCCGCCGCCGGCACCGCCTAAGGAAAGCGGACCATGGGCAAGCGCATCGTCATCGATCCCATCACCCGCATCGAGGGCCACCTCCGCATCGACTGCGAGGTCGACGGCGGCAAGGTCACCGACGCCTGGGCCTCGGGCACCATGTGGCGCGGGGTCGAGCAGATCCTTCTCGGCCGCGATCCGCGCGACGCCTGGGCCATCACCCAGCGGTTCTGCGGCGTCTGCACCACCGTGCACGCGATCGCCTCGGTGCGCGCGGTCGAGAACGCGCTCGGCATGGCGGTGCCCAAGAACGCCCAGTACATCCGCAACCTGATGATCGCGGCCCACGCGATCCACGACGAGATCGTCCACTTCTACCACCTGTCGGCCCTCGACTGGGTCGACGTCACCTCGGCGCTCAAGGCCGACCCCAAGGCGACCGCGGCCCTGGCCGAGAGCCTGTCGCCGTGGCCGCACAACGGCGTCGCGGTCCAGGCCGCGACCAAGGCCCGCCTCGAGACCCTGGTCGGCAGCGGCCAGCTCGGCATCTTCGCCAACGGCTACTGGGGCCACCCGGCGATGAAGCTGCCGCCCGAGGTCAACCTCCTGGCGGTCACGCACTACCTGCAGGCCCTCGACGTCCAGCGCAAGGCCAACAAGATCGTCTCGATCCTGGGCAGCAAGACGCCGCACATCCAGAACGTCGCCGTCGGTGGCGTGTCCAACCCGATCGCCCTCGACAGCCAGTCGGTCCTGACCCTCGAGCGCCTGCTGGCGGTCAAGGCGTTGATCGACGAGCTGGCGCAGTTCATCAACGAGGTCTACGTCGTCGACGTCGCTGCGGTGGCGGCGTTCTATCCCGAGTGGACGACGATCGGCCGCGGCGTCACCAACTACCTGGCGGCGCCCGACTTCCCCCTCGACGAGCGCGGCACCGAGTTCGTGACCTCGGGCGGGTACCTCCCGGGCGGCGACCTGACCAAGGTCCAGCGCATCACCAAGTTCGGCGACGCGCTGCTCAAGGACAACGTCGCCGAGAGCGTCAAGCACGCGTGGTATCAGGGCGGCAAGGGGCCGCTGCACCCGTACCAGGGCGAGACCATCGCCGAGTACACCGACCATCAGCCGGCCGGGAAGTACTCCTTCGTCAAGTCGCCGACCTTCGCCGGGCAGCCGGCCCAGGTCGGGCCGCTGGCGCGGGTGCTGGTGGCGGCCGCGGTCGGCGACGAGGCCATCGTCAAGCACCTGACCCGGGTGCTCGGCATCGTCGAGGCGGTCGCCAAGATCAAGGTGCCGCTCGACGGCCTGCACTCGACGATCGGCCGCCACGCCGCGCGCGCGGTCATGTGCGCGCGCAACGTCGAGATCCTGGCCGGGCAGTACGACCTGCTCATGGCCAACATCGCCAAGGGCGACCACCACACCTTCGAGAAGCCGGTCTTCCCGTCGGGCGAGGTCTCGGGCTTCGGCTTCCACGAGGCGCCGCGCGGGATGCTGTCGCACTGGGTCGTGATCGCCGGCGGCGTGATCAAGAACTACCAGGCGGTCGTCCCGACGACCTGGAACGCGGCGCCGCGCAACGAGGCCGATCAGCTCGGCCCCTACGAGAGCTCGCTCCTGGGCACGCCCTTGGCCGACCCCGAGCGCCCGCTCGAGGTCCTGCGCACGATCCACTCCTTCGACCCGTGCCTGGCCTGCGCGGTCCACCTGATCGATCCCGCGCGCCGCGACATCGTCAGCGTCAGGGCGCTGTAGTGGACCCCGCGCGGATCGTCGTCCTCGGCGTCGGCAACCTGATCATGGGCGACGAGGGACTGGGGGTGCGCTGCGTCGAGCGGCTCGAGGCCGCGGGCGCGCTGCCGGCCGGCGTGACCGTGATCGACGGCGGCACCTCGACCCACGAGCTCCTCGGCGACCTCGAGGACCTCGACCTCCTGGTGATCGTCGACGCGGTCGCCGGCGAGGTCCCGGGCGCGCTGGTCCGCCTCGAGGGCGATCGCATCCCGGCCGCGCTGTCCAACAAGCTGTCGCCGCACCAGCACGGCATCAACGATCTGCTGGCCAACCTGCGGCTCCTCGGGCGGTCGCCGCGCCGGGTCGTCGTCCACGGCGTGACCCCGGCGGTGATCGCGCTCGGGCTCGAGCTGTCGTCGGCGGTCGAGGCGGCGATGCCGGCCCTCGCGGCGGCGGTGGTGGCCGAGGTCGTGGAGGCCGTCGGCGCGTGAGCACCGGGCGGCGGATCGCGGTCACCGGCACCGTGCAGGGCGTCGGCTTCCGGCCGTGGGTCTATCGGCTGGCTCGGACCCTCGGCGTCGCCGGCCGGGTCCGCAACGACGCGGCCGGCGTGGTGATCGAGGCGTTCGCCGACGGCGCGGTGCTCGACGCCTTCGTCGCGCGGCTCGGGGCGGAGGCCCCCGGTCGGGTGCGCGAGGTGGCCTGGCAGCCGCTGGCCGAGGTCGCGCCGGGCGGCTTCGCGATCGACGCCAGCGCGGTCGCGGGCGCGGTCGCGCTGTCGATCCCACCCGACCTGACGACCTGCGCCGCGTGTCTGGCCGAGGTCGCCGACCCCGCCGACCGTCACTACCAGTACCCGTTCACGAGCTGCACCTACTGCGGACCGCGCTTCACGATCGCCCTCGACCTGCCCTACGACCGGCCGCTCACGACGATGGCCGGGTTCCCGCTGTGTCCGGCGTGCGCCGGCGAGTACCACGACCCCGACGACCGCCGCTTCCACGCCCAGCCGATCGCGTGTCCGGTGTGTGGCCCGACCCTGGCCCTCGAGCCGCCCGGCCCCGGCGCGCCGCTGGCCGACGCGGCCGCGCTCCTGCGCGGCGGCGCGATCGTCGCCGTGAAGGGCCTGGGTGGCTTCCACCTGGCGTGTCGCGCAGACGATCCGGTCGCGGTCGCGACCCTGCGCGCCCGCAAGCACCGCGACGTCAAGCCGTTCGCGGTGATGGTCGCCGACCTGGCCGCGGCCCAACGGCTGGCGGTCCTCGACGCCGATGACCTCGCGGTCCTCGCCGGGCCCGAGCGGCCGATCACGCTGGTGCCGCGCCGCCCCGACGCCGGCCTGGCCGACGGCGTCGCGCCCGACACCCCGCTGGTCGGGCTGCTCTTGCCGTACACGCCGCTCCACCACCTGCTCGTCGCCGCGGTCGGCGCGCCGCTGGTCCTAACCTCGGGCAACGTCAGCGACGAGCCGATCGCGCAGACCGATCACGACGCCCGGAACCGGCTGGCGCCGCTGGCCGACGCGCTCTTGCTCCACGACCGCCCGATCGCGACTCGGTGCGATGACTCGGTTGCCCAGGTCGTGGCCGGCGGGCCGATGATCCTGCGGCGCTCGCGCGGCTACGTGCCGCGACCGATCGTCTTGGCCCGGCCGATCGCGCGGCCGGTGCTGGCGGTCGGCGCGCACCTGAAGAACACCTTTTGCCTGGCCCACGGCGACCTCGCGTACCTGGGCCCCCACGTCGGCGATCTCGACAACCCGCGGGCCCTGGAGTTCTGCGCCGAGGCGATCGAGCGGATGGAGCGCCTGGTGCGGGTGCGGCCCGAGGTCGTGGCCCACGATCTCCATCCCGACTATCTGTCGACGCGGCTGGCCCTGGCCCGCACCGACGTCACCCACGTCGCGGTGCAGCACCACCACGCTCACGTCGCCGCGGTCATGGCCGAGCACGGCCTGGCTGGCCCGGTGCTCGGCTTGGCCTGGGACGGCACCGGCCTGGGCGACGACGGCACCGCGTGGGGTGGCGAGCTCCTGGTCGGCGACGCAGCGGCCTGTGCGCGGATCGCGACCTTGCGGCCGATCGCCCTCGCCGGCGGCGATCGCGCGGTGCGCCAGGTGTGGCGGATCGCCCTCGCGCTCCTCGACGACGCCTTCGACGGCGCGCCGCCGCCGCTCATGGTCGAGCGGCTCGCCGGGGGTGCGTCCGCCGACGTGCGGGTGCTGCGGCAGCTGATCGCCGGCGGCCTGAACGCGCCGCGGGTCCACGGCGTCGGTCGCCTGTTCGACGGGGTCGGCGCGCTGGTGCTCGGGCGCGCCCAGGCCCAGCACGAGGGCCAGGTCGCGCTGGCGTGGAACCACGCCATCGCCGCCGGCGATCACGGCGCCTACCCGCTGCCGGTCGATCGCCGCGCGGCCCTGTGGCAGCTCGATCATCGCCCGCTCGTGCGCGCGGTGGTCGACGACCTGGTGGCCGGCGTCGCCGCCGGCGTGATCGCGGCGCGGTTTCATCGCGCGCTGATCGTCGGCGCCGCCGCGCTGGTGCGGGCCGCGGTGGCCGAGCGCGGCGTCCACCCGGTGGTGCTGGCCGGCGGCTGCTTCCAGAACCGCGCGCTGACCGAGGGCCTGGTGCGCGAACTCGCCGAGCTGACGGTGTATCTTCCTCGAGCGGTCCCCGCCGGCGACGGCGGCCTGGCGCTCGGCCAGGTCCTGGTGGCCGCCGCACGCGAAAGGACCGAACTGCCATGTGTCTAGGTGTCCCCGGACGAGTGGTCGCGATCGACGGTCTGCTCGCGACCGTCGACTTCTGGGGCGTGCAAAAGCACGTCCGGCTCGAGCTGATCGATGAGCCGGTCGAGCCGGGCGACTACGTCCTCAACCACGTCGGCTTCGCGATCCGGCGCATCCCGCCCGAGGACATCGCCGAGACCCTGGCGATGTACGACGAGCTCTTGCGGGCGCCGGACGGCGACGACCTCATGGCGGCCGACGTGCGCGGCGAGGTGGCAGGGGCGACCGCGCCGGCGATGACGCCGGGGAGTCGACGCGATGACTGACGCCGCCAACACCGCGATGCGGTTCCGCGACCCGGTGCGCGCCAAGGCCCTGGCGGCGCGCCTGCAGGCCCTGGTCGCCGCCGCCGGTCGGCCGATCTCGATCATGCATGTGTGCGGCAGCCACGAGCAGGCCATCGCGCGCTACGGCCTGCGGGCGTCGTTCCCCGCCGACCTCGACGTGATCATGGGCCCGGGCTGCCCGGTGTGCGTCACCGACCTGCCTGAGGTCGACGAGGCGGTGGCGCTGGCCCGGGCCGGCGTCCGGATCGCCACCTACGGCGACATGCTCAAGGTCCCGGGCACCGCGATGTCCTTGGCCGACGCGCAGACCGAGGGCGCGCACGTCGACATCGTCTACAGCGTGACCCAGGCCGTCGAGCTGGCGCGGACGACCACCGAGCCGATCGTGTTCTTCGCCACCGGCTTCGAGACCACCGCGGTCGCGACCGCCGCCGTGCTGGTCGACGATCCGCCGCCCAACTTCTCGATCCTGTCGGCCCACAAGTACATCCCGCCGGTGATGGAGATCGTCGCCGAGATGCCGGGCACGCGGGTCGAGGGGTTCCTGGCGGCTGGCCACGCCGCGACGATCACCGGCTCGGCGGTGTTCGAGCCCTTCGCGACCCGGCACAAGCGCCCGGTGGTGGTGGCCGGCTTCGAGCCCCTCGATGTCCTGGCTGGCCTGGTGCAGCTCGTCGAGCTGGTCGTGGCCGGCGAGGCCCGGGTGGTCAACGGCTATCCGCGATGCGTGAGCCGCGACGGCAACCGGGTCGCGCAGGCGCTCCTGTGGCGGGTGTTCCGGCCGATCGGCGGGCGCTGGCGCGGCATCGCCCACGTGCCGAGCGGCAACCTGCGCCTGACCGACGACTTCGCCCACGTCGACGCCCGCCGCCGGTTCGACATCGACGTCGAGGCGCTGTGGCGGATGGCGCCGCCGGCGCTGGTCGAGCACTGCGTGTGCGGCGACATCATGGCCGGCATCGCCGCGCCGCGCGACTGCTCGCTGTTCGGTCGCGCGTGTACGCCCGAGCATCCGGTCGGCGCGTGCATGGTGTCGTCCGAGGGGACCTGCCGGATCTGGCATCAGTACGGCGGCCACCCCGACCTGGTCGCGCTCGGTCGGCTCGCGCCGTCGGCGGAGGCGCCGTGACCGCGGGCGCGCGGGTGACGCTCAAGATGGGCGCCGGCGGCCGGTCGATGCGGCAGCTGGTCGGCGAGGTGTTCGTGGCCGAGCTGGCCGGCCCGGCCATGCCCGACGGTGAGGTCGGCCTGGCCGCGCTGGACGACGGCGCCGCGGTGCGGGTCGGCGATCGCTGGTTGGTCGCCACCACCGACGCCCACGTCGTCCAGCCGCTGTTCTTCCCCGGCGGCGATATCGGCCGGTTGGCGGTGTGCGGCACGGTCAACGACCTGGCGATGATGGGCGCGACCGACGCCGCGATGTTGACCCTGGCGGTCGTGCTCGAGGAGGGCTTCGAGCGCGCCGCCCTCGAGCGGATCGCGCGCTCGATCCGCGACGCCTGCGCCGAGGCCGGGGTGCGGATCATGACCGGCGACACCAAGGTCATGGGCCGCGGGGAGGTCGACGGCCTGGTGCTGACCACGTCCGGGGTCGGGTTGACCTCGCAGGTCGTGACCGACCGCGGCCTGGGGCCGGGCGATCGCATCCTGGTGTCGGGGACGATGGGCGATCACGGCCTGGCGGTCCTGGCGGCCCGCGGCCAGCTCGCCCTCGAGGTCGAGCTGCGCTCGGACGTCGCGCCGGTCAACGGCCTGGTGCGCGCCGCGCTGGCGGTCGGCGGCGACGCGATCACCGCGATGAAGGACCCGACCCGCGGCGGGCTGGCCAGCGCGCTCCACGAGCTGGCGGCCAAGGCTGGCGTCGGCATCTTGCTCGACGAGACCGCGGTGCCGATCCGCGACGACGTGCGCGCGGTCGGCGAGCTCCTGGGCATCGATCCGCTGCACGTCGCCAACGAGGGCAAGGTCGTGATGGGCGTGCGCGCCGATCGCGCCGACGCGGTCCTGGCCGCGGTCCGGTCCCACCCGCTCGGTCGCGACGCCGCCCTGGTCGGCACCTGCCTGGCCGAGGCCCCGGGCCGGGTCGTCCTCGACACCGGGTTCGGTCGGCGGCTCTTGATCGAGCCCGACGGCGAGCCGCTGCCGAGGATCTGTTGAGGTCGCCATGAGCCACATCGTCGTCGAACAACACGGCGCGGTCGGGATCCTGACGATCGCGCGGCGCGCGCGGATGAACTCCCTCGACGTCGCCACCGCGCGCGATCTGCGCAAGGCCGGGCTGGCGCTGGCCCGCGATCGCTCGGTGCGCGCGGTGATCGTGCGCGGCGACGGCGGGGTGTTCTGCAGCGGCGCCGACCTGAAGTACATCCGCGCCGGCGGTGAGCCCGACGACCTCGGGTACCTGCGGGCCGGGGGCGCGCCGCCGCCGAGCGGCGGGTACGGCGCGCTGTTCAAGGCGATCCTCGAGTACCTGCACGCCACGATCTCGGAGATCCGGCGCGCGCCCAAGCCGTTCATCGCCGCGGTCGACGGTCCGCTGGCGGCCGGCGGTCTAGGCCTGGCGATGGCGTGCGATCTGGTCGTGGCCTCGGAGCGTGCGACCTTCGAGTGGGCCTACGCCAAGACCGGCCTGACCGGCGCCGAGTCGTCGACGTTCTTCCTGCCGCGGCTCCTCGGCCTGCGCCGGGCACTCGAGTTCGCCCTCCTCGGGGGGCGCTTGACCGCCGCCGAGGCCCTGGCCGCCGGCCTGGTGACCGCGGTCCATCCCGCCGCCGAGCTCGACGCCGCGGCGCGGGCCCTGGCCGAGCGCCTCGCCGCTGGCCCAACCGAGGCCCTGGGCGTGACCAAGGGCCTCATGAACGCGGCCGCCGGCGTCGACCGCCTCGACGTCCACCTCGATCGCGAGCTCGAGGAGCTGGTGCGGATCGCCGACGGCGCCGACTTCGCCGAGGGGCTCGACGCGTTCTTCGCCAAGCGCGCCCCGGCGTTCCCGGGGCCCGACCGCGGCGGCGCCGGCGGAGGTCGCTAGTGCACCGCGGTCGTCTCGTCGCTGCGATCTCGACAGGGGGGCACTAGTGCACGAGTACTCGATCGTCTCGGCGCTGGTCGATCAGGTCGCCGCCGCGGTGCGTGGTCATCCCGGCGCGCTCGTCGTGCGCGTCGAGGTCGCGATCGGCGAGCTGGCCGGCGTCGAGACCGAGCTCCTGGCGACCGCCTTCGAGACCTTCCGCGAGGGCACGGTGTGCGCGGCCGCCGAGCTGGTGATCGACGCGCGGCCGGCGGTGTGGCGATGCCCGACCTGCCAGGTTGAGATCCCGCGCGGCGCGGTCTTGCGGTGTGGACCCTGCGCGACGCCGGCGCGGCTGGTGTCGGGCGATGAGATCATCTTGCAACGCATCGAGCTGGACGCCCACGACGACCAAGGAGGACCCTGATGTGCACCGACTGTGGCTGTGGCGATCCCGACGTCGTGCCGCTGGAGATCCAGGGGCGCATCCTCGGCGACAACGACGCGCGCGCGCGGCACAACCGCGAACACTTCGCGGCCGCGGGCGTCCTGGCGATCAACCTGATGGGCTCGCCGGGCGCCGGCAAGACCGCGATCCTCGAGGCCACCGCGCGCCATCAGCGCGGCCTGCGCCTGGCCGCGCTGGCCGGCGACCTGGCCACCGATCGCGACGCCGCCCGCCTCGAGCGAGCCGGCATCCCATCGCGCGCGATCACCACCGGCTCGGCGTGCCACCTCGACGCCAAGATGGTGCACCACGCGCTCCACGCGCTGCCGGTCGCGGGCCTCGACGTGCTGTTCGTCGAGAACGTCGGCAACCTGGTGTGCCCCGCGGTCTACGATCTCGGCCAGGCCGCCAACGTCGTGGCCCTGGCCGTGACCGAGGGCGAGGACAAGCCGCTCAAGTACCCGACCATGTTCCTCAAGGCCGACCTGGTGCTCATCACCAAGACCGACCTCGTGCCGCACCTCGACGTCGACCTCGCGGCGATCCACGACGCCCTGGCCCGGGCCATGCCCGAGCCGCGGGTGATCGAGGTGTCGGCCAAGACCGGGGCCGGCGTCGACCAGTGGCTGGCCTGGCTCGACGAACGGCGGGCTCGCATGCCGGCGCTGGCCGCGGCGGCGCGCCTGGCGGGAGGGCCCGGGCATCTGCATCGGCACGGGGACGGGGACGGGGATGAGGGACGGCCCCGCTGACGACGACGGTTGCGGTAGCCTTGGGGCGCGGCGGCGATGCCGTATCGCCGCGCCACCTCCGTCCACGAGAAGATCCCCCATGACCCGAGCGCTCCTGTTCGTCCTCACCGTGCACCTGCTCGCCTGCGGCGGTTCGACGCCGGGGGCGGCGAAGCCAGGCGATGGCGCGGCGAAGCCAGGCGAAGACGCCGTCGGAGACGCGGTCGCGGCCACGCCGAGCGATGAGGCGCCCACCACGTCCGGCCGGAAGACGCGCGACTCGGGCGAGTTCGCGATCAACCAGACCGACGCGTCGTCGCGCCCGACCAACGCCAAGCTCCGGGCCACCGACACCGAGGCCGCGGTCCGGTTCTTCGTCATCGACAAGGACAAGGGGCCGATCGCGGGGATCGTCATCTCGCTGACCTCGCCGACCGGCCAGAAGTACTACACCCAGGAGACCGACGCCGCCGGGTTCGCGGAGGTGCTGGTCCCGGTCGGCGCGAAGTACGATCTGGTCTACCTGAGCCTCGGCCGGCGCGACGTCGCCGCGCAGGTCGCGGTCGCCGACCAGCCGCGCCTCAACCTGAAGCTCACGCTGCGCTACCAGCGCGAGGAGCTGGTCGCGCCGCCGATCGTGACCGCGCCGAGCGAGCCGGCGCCGAGCGAGCCGGCGCCGCGGTTCGTGCTCCAGGGCGTGCAGTTCGAGTCCGGCAAGGCCACGCTGACCGCCGACTCCCACGCGCGCCTCGACACCATCGTCGAGTACATGGCGCACAAGCTGTCGGCCAAGATCGAGATCTCGGGCCACACCGACAACGTCGGCGGTGCCAAGAAGAACAAGCGGCTGTCCCAGGCGCGCGCCGACGCGGTCCGGGACTACCTGATCGCCAAGGGCATCGAGGCGAGCCGGATCCAGGCCGTCGGCTACGGCGACGAGCGCCCGATCGCGTCCAACGACACGCCCGCGGGTCGGCAGGAGAACCGGCGGATCGAGGCCATGGAGGCGATGTAGCGCGTCAGCGCGCCGGCCGCCGCCCGCGGCCGCTCACTCGCGCAGGAAGTGACAGGTGTAGCCGTCAGGGTTGCGCTGCAGGTAGTCCTGGTGGTCGGCCTCGGCCGCCGTGAAGACGCCGGCCGGCTCGAGGGTCGTCACCACCGGCGCCGGCCACGCGCCGCTTCGATCGACGCGGTCGCGGACCTCGCGCGCCGTCGCCTGCTGCGCCATCGAGGTGTAGAAGATCGTCGACCGGTACTGGCTGCCGCGATCGTTGCCCTGACGATCCACCGTCGTCGGGTCGTGCATGCGGAAGTACCAGCGCTCGAGCAGCTCCGCGTAGCTCAGCCGCTTCGGGTCGAAGACCACCTTCACCGACTCGGCGTGCCCGGTGTCGCCGCCGCTCACCAGCTCGTAGCGAGCCAGCGCCGGGTCCCCGCCGACGTACCCGACCTCGGTCTCGATCACGCCCGCGACGCCGCGCAGCAGCTCCTCCATCCCCCAGAAGCACCCGCCCGCGAGGATCGCCACCTCGTAGCCCGGCGCCACCGCCGGCGCGATCGGCGCCGCGACCGGCTTCGCCGCCGCCAGTCCCGCTGACGCCTTGGCCGCTGGCGCCCCCGGCGCCGTCGCGGTCGCTGTCGCCTCCGCCGTCGCTGGCACGGCTGATCGGCGCTCCTCGCGGCAGCCCGCCAGCGCCGCCAGCGCCGCCAGCGCCGCCAGCACGGACGCCGCGAGGAGGAGCCCGCGGCCAGGTGGCATCGATCGCATCGGTCGCATCGGTCGCATCGGTCGCATCGGTCGCATCGTCTGCGAGGTACGCGTCGCCATCGGCCCAGGTTACCGGACCTCGGACCGAGGCGCCGCGAGACGGAGGCGGAGGGGGAGACCGAGACCGAGACCGAGACCGAGACCGAGACCGAGACCGAGACCGCGGCCGAGACGAGACCGACACCGAGACCGAGACCGAGACCGAGACCGACACCGAGACCGAGGCCGAGACCGAGAAGAGACCGAGACCGAGACGAGACCGAGACCGAGACCGAGACCGAGGCCGAGACCGAGACCGAGACCGAGACCGAGACCGAGGCCGAGACCGAGACCGAGACCGAGACCGAGAAGATCCGGGACCAGCCGGTCGAGGATGTGTCCCGCGGCCCCGGCCGGCCGCCCGCCCGCGCCTCCCGAAACGACCCCCGGCCGACTGGCCGTGGCCGACCGGCCGCCCAAGGGAATCCGGGACCCGGTGCTACGATCGCCGCGGCATGGAAGACGCCCCCCGCGACGCCGTCGAACCCGAGCTGCGACGCGCGTTCGACGCGGGCGACCTGACGGCGGTCGCGTCGATGGCGATCCGGGCCTACGGACCGGAGCTGTACGGGTTCCTGGTCGGCCTCGCGCGCGACGCCGACGCGGCCGGCGAGATCTTCGCGAGCGCCTGCGAGAAGCTGTGGCGCGCGCTGCCGGGGTTTCGCTGGGACAGCACGCTGCGGGTGTGGGCGTACGCGATCGCCCGCAACCAGTTCCACCATTGGCTCCGGGTGCGCGACCGGCAGCGCCTGCAGGTCCCGCTGTCGGATGCGCCGGCGCTCTCGGCGCTGGTGGCGGCGGTTCGATCGACGACCGCAGTGCACCAGCGGTCCGAGGTCAAGGACGGCTTCGCCCGCCTGCGCGAGTCGCTAGCTCCCGACGACCAGGCGTTGCTCGGGCTGCGCGTCGATGGCGGCCTGGCCTGGAACGACATCGCCCGGGTCCTGGCGGGTGAGGACGCGCCGCCGCCGTCGCCGCGCGAGGTGGCGACGCTGCGCAAGCGCTTCGAGCGCTTGAAGCGTGACCTGCGCGAGCGCGCCCGCGCCGCCAAGCTGGTGCCTGACTGAGGCGGTCGGGCCCCGGCAGGCCGTTCGCGACCGCCGAACGAAACCCGGTCACAAACGCTCCGGCGTGGGCCTGAACCAGGACCCAGGAGGTCCGCGATGTCGCTCAGCCCCACGCTCCACACTGCTCCCGCTTTCGAGGCCGATCCGCCGCCCCAATGGCCCGGCGGCGTCCCGGGAAAGTCCACGCTCACCTCGCGGCTCGCGCCGCGGACGGTGATCCTGCGGGTCGCCAACCCCGAGGGCGAGCGCCCGGCCGGACCGGGGCCCGGAGCCCGCGACGCCAACGGGGTCGCCGCCGACGCGGACGCAGCGGTCGAGCGCGCCGCCACCACATCGGGTCAGGCCTTGCCGGGCGCGATCCAGCGCCGCTTCGAGGCGTCGCTGGGCGCCGATCTCTCGAGCGTGCGCATCCACACCGGCCCGGAGTCGGCGGCGGCGGCGGGCGCGGTCGGGGCTCGCGCCTACGCCACCGGCCAGGACATCCACTTCGCGGCGGGGGCCTACCAGCCCGACGACCCGTTCGGCATGCACCTGCTCGCCCATGAGGTCGCCCACACCGTCCAGCAGGCGGGCGGCCCGGCCACGCGCCAGCACAAGCTCGAGGTCTCGGCGCCCAGCGATCGCGCCGAGGTCGAGGCCGATCGCGCCGCCGACGCGATGGTCGCGGGCGCTCGCTTCGCTCTCTCCGGCGCCGCCCCGACCTTGGCCCGCGAGGCCGCGCCCACGGCACCCGGCGCCCCCGCGGAATCGGCCGGTGGCATGTCGGAGGAGGACAAGACCAAGCACAAACGTCCGAGGCTGGAGGGCCAGTCGATCAGCGCCGGCGTGCTGCCTGAGCTGGGTGGCTCGTTGGGCTTCTCGTGGAAAGACGGCGCCAAAGGCACGCTGGGCTTCGAGGGCGGCAAGAAGAAGGAGTTCTACAAGCGCACGTACAACCAGCAGGTCCAGTTCCCCGGCATGGGTGTCGGCGAGCTCAAGGGCAGCATCGAGGTGAGTGCGGCCGCCAAGGCGGATGCGGCCTTCAGCACCGTCATGACCCAGGCGCCGGCCCCGTACGAGGATGGCGTCGACCTGCTGACGGTGAGCGCGTCGGGGGGCGGTTCGCTGGAGGCGGGCGCGACCGGTACCCTCAAGCTTGGCGTGGGCGCTGGCGTCGCCAATGTCCTCAGCATCACCGGCGGCGGCTACGTCGCAGTCTCAGCCACGGCCTCGGCCGGCGTGAAGGTCACCGGTTCGATCGAGAACGTCGAGGATCAAGTCACCGGCGCGCTCGACGTCGGCATCTCGGGAGGTATCGAGGTGAAGGCGGCCGGTGGGCTCTACATCGACCTCAACACGCCTGGCGACGTCTACAACATCTACAAGTACGAGCTCGGCGAGGCCACGCTCGGAAAGCTCACGGTCACCGGCGGCGGCACCGTCACCGGCGACGGCGGCCTGACGCTGCGCCCCTTCGCCATCACCGGCGAGTGCTCGCTGTCGCCCCCCACGCGCCTCATCCAGAAGCGGCCGCCGACGCCGGAGGAGAAGGCCAAGATCCGGGCCCAGCATCCGCAGGAGGGCGCCGCGACCGGCGCCTCGGGCAACCGCGCCGATGACAGCGCCGCCGAGGAGGAGAAGGAGGTCGAGATGAGCGACGATGAGCTGTGGAACGGCGGCGTCGCCAAGGCGCGCGCGATCATGGAAGGTCACGTCGGCGCGCGGGTCCCGGTCCAGGATCCTCACTCCGGCGGCACGACCGTCACTGCGACCGTCGGTGGTCACCGGCTCGCCGCCCGCGTCCTCATCCCCGAGAGTGAGCGCCGCGCCCTGGCCGAGCGTGGACGCGCCATCGACCGCGTGACCGCCGGCCAGATCGGGCAGCTCCGGCAGGGCCACGTCTACCGGCAGACCATCATGGACGGCACCGCCAACACCGTCGATCAAGTGGCGGGGCGTATCCTCGCGAGCGGCGGCTACGAGGTCGACCTGGTAGCGCCCCAAGTCGAACTCAAGGAGGTCCCGATGGAGACCTGCAAGAAGTAGCCGACGCGCGGTACGCTACGCCGATGGGTGAGTCGCCGCCCGAGGCCGCCAGCAGCGCCGAGGTCACCGCAGGTGGTAGCGGCGCGTCCACCGGCGCGTCCGCGGGCGACTCGCTCCTGCGCGCGATCGTCGGCATGGGTCGCCGCTCGCCGCCGGTCTCGCTGGTTCCCGGCCAGGTCATCGCCGGCACGTACCGCATCGAGCGGATGCTCGGCGTCGGCGGCATGGGGGTCGTCTACCTGGCCCGCGATCAGCGCCTCGGTCGCGACGTGGCGCTCAAGCTTCACGCGACCGATGCGGGCGCGCGCAGCGTCGAGCGGCTGGCGCGCGAGGCCGCGGCGATCGCGCAACTGAGCCACCCCAACGTGGTCACAGTCTACCAGATCGCGACCCACGATGGGCAGCCGTTCGTGGCGATGGAGTACGTCGACGGCGGGACCGCGCGGACCTGGCTCGCGGCCGAGCCGCGCCGCGCGAGCGAGATCCTCGCGCTGTACCTCGACGCCGGGCGCGGGCTGGCGGCAGCGCACGCGGCCGGGCTGGTCCACCGCGACTTCAAGCCCGACAACGTGCTGGTCGGCAAGGACGGGCGGGTCCGCGTCGCCGACTTCGGGCTCGTGTTGGGCGACGTGCCCGTCGCCTCGACCGACCAGGCCACGCGCGACGACGACGGCGCGCCGCCCCCGCCGACGTCGGCGACGACGCCGCTGACCCGCACCGGCACCGCGCTGGGCACGCCCGCGTACATGGCGCCGGAGCAGCACCACGGCGGGACCGTCGGCGCCGCCGCCGATCAGTTCGCCTTCGCGGTCGCGCTGTGGGAGGCCCTCACCCGAGCGCGGCCGTTCGCCGACGGCTCGCTGGCCGACCTGCGCGCGTCGCTCGCGCGGCCGCCGGGGCCCCCGGCGCGGCCCCTGCCGCGCTACGTCGAGGCCGCGCTGCGGCGCGCGCTCGCCTCCGAGCCTGGCGCGCGATGGCCGACCATGTCGGCGTTGCTCGCCGCGCTCGCCCGCGATCCGGCGCGCACCCGCCGTCGCGCGATCGCCGCCACCGCGCTCGTCGTCGCGCTGGCCGGTGGTGGCGTGGCCCTCGCCGCCAGAGAGGGGCGCCCCGCCGCCGCGCCGCCCTGCGCCCAGGCTGCGGTCGGGCTCGCCCCCGCCGAGCAGCGCCGCGCTGCGCTCTCGATCCCCGCCGACCAGCCGGCGATGATCCGCCTCGACGCGTGGATGGCGAGCTGGCGTCTCGCCCGCGTCGCCGCGTGTGAGGACACCCACGTCCGCCGTACCCAGCCGCTCGCGCGGCTCGAGCTGCGCGATGCGTGCCTCGACCGCGCCCGCGCGAGTCTCGAGGCTACGCTTGGCGCGCTGGCGACCGCCAAGGACCCCGCGCCGCTCGTCGATGGGCTGCCGCTGCTCGATGAGTGCAGCGATCCCACGCTCTTGATGGTCTCCGAACCGCTGCCCACCGATCCTGCGGCCCGCGCGGAGATCGAGGCGATCGCCCGGGGGATCGCCCAGGTCGACGTCGACCTGATCGCGGGCCGGCCCGCCGAGGGGCTGGCGACCATCACCGCGTTGACGCCACGGGCCGAGGCGACCGGGCGCAAGACGCTCGTCGCCGACGGCCTGCTCGCCCTTGGTAGCGCCCACATCGCGAACAGCAAGCTCGACGGCGTGAAGGCGATGTACGAGCGCGCCGCCCTGCTCGCCGCGGAGGCCGGCAACCCCCACCTGGAGGCGCGGGCCTGGCTCCTGCTCGTCGACCTGCTGGTCGCGCGGCTCGAGGAGCCCGCCGCCGCCGCCCTCGTGTTGCCGTCGGCCATCGGGGCCGTCACGCGGGCCGGCAACCACGAGCGGCTGCTCGCTGATCTGCGGGGCGTAGAGGGCGATCTGGCGTCCAAGCGCGGCGACCAGGCCGAGGCGCGCCGACTCTACGAGGAGGCGATCCGGTTCCACGAGCGGACCCGCGGCGAGAACTCCGAGCTCGCGCGCATGCTCAACCGGCTGGCGTCGATCAACACGGCGCTCGACGACGCGCCGGCGGCCCGCGCCGCCCTCGAACGAGCCGCGAGCGTGCTCGAGCGCAACTACGGGCCGCGCTACCGCCACCTCGCGGTCATCTGGACGACCCACGGCGAGCTCGAGCGCCGCCAAGGCAACGCCGCGGCGGCGCGCACCTTGCTCGAGCGCGCACTGGCGCTCAAGGAGGAGGTCAACGGCCCCACGTCGCCGACCCTCATCCCCACCCTCACCGCCCTCGGGGAGGCGCTGCTCGCGCTCGGCGAGCACGCCGCCGCCGAGCGCCAGGTCCGTCGCGCGCTCGATCTCACGCGGGCATCGCTCGGTCCCGACCACCCGAAGGTGGTGGCGGCGTGGGCCGCGATCGCTCGCCTCCAGGTCGCGCGGCGCGAGTTCGCCGCCGCCGAGCAGACGCTAGGCGACGCGCTCGCGATCCAGCGGCGAATCGGCGACGACCCGCCCGCCGACATGCTGGAGCTCGACCTGGCGAACCTGATGCTGCGCGACGCGCGCTTCGCCGAGGCCCGCGCCGCCGTCGCCCGCGCCCGCCCGATCGCGGCGCGCTCGGGTGACGACAGCTACGCGATGGCCAAGGTGCACGAGATGACCGGCATGATCGAGCTCCATGACGGCGACCGCGCCGCGGCGCGCGCGGCGTTCGTGAAGGCCCTCGCGATCCTCGAGCAGCGCCGACCTCCGGGTCACGAAGAGATCACGCTCCTCAAGGACCGCCTCGCCGGGAAGCTGTAGCGCGGCGCCACCGGCCAGACTGCCCGCCGCACGGTCGCGATCGCGCCCCCGACGCCGGGCCTTCGGCGAGCGGTCCGCCTCGGGGGCTCGGCGCTGATCGCATGGGCTTTCGCGCACCGAACGGTTTGAGAGGCCTGCTGCGACGCGGCTGTGCGGGCACCTCCGTGCGTACGGCCGATGCTCGCTCGTCGTGTCGTTGACGACGGTCCTCACTGCGCTTCGGGCGTGCGCCCGGATCTGCCTCACACGTCCGCGTCGAGCGACGGCATTCAAACCGGTCGGTGCTCTAGAACGGCGCGGTCCAGCTCCAGGGCATGCCCGCGTCGTCGTTGTCGCGGTGGGCAGGGCGTAGACCCGGCGCCGACGGCACGGTGACGATCTGGAAGTCGCCGGGGGCGCCGAGCGTGCTCTGGATGAGCGAGACGTCGCGCGCGCCGGCGCCGAGCAAGGGGCCGACGTGCCAGGTGAGGCCGCTGCGGTAGTAGTGGCGCAGGCCGAGCGCCGTCATCGCGACGACCTCGAAGTTGCCCGGCCCGTACGTGCTCTGCACCAGGGAGACGCTGGCGTGCGGGCCGCCGACGAACGTGTGGCCCGCGCTCCACTCCGGCGATGCCGCGTCGTTGTCGCGGTAGAAGTGCTCGAGGCCTCCGCTGTCGCGGCTGGCGACGACCTCGAAGTTCCCCTCGCTGCCGTAGTCGCTCTGGATGAGAGACACGCCCCGGTAGATGCCAGTGCCGAAGACGGGGCCTGCGACCCAGACCGGCTCCAAGACGTTGTCGTTGTCGCGGCGGAAGTGCTGCAAGCCGCCGCTCGCGAGCGCGACGATGACCTCGAAGTCGCCCTGCTGCCCGAGGCTGCTCTGGATCATCGCGACCGCGCGGTAGAGGCTCGTCCCTCCGAAGGTGGCGCCGGCGTGCCACTCGTATGGCCAGTGGTTGTCGCGGCGGAAGTGCTGGAGGCCGCCGCCGTCGCGCGCGGCGACGACCTCGAAGTCGCCGTCGGCGCCGCCGTAGTTGCTCTGGATCATCGCGACGCCCCAGAACTGGCCGCTGGCGAAGACCTCGCCGCGGTGCCAGGTCGGCGGCGTGGCGTCGTTCAAGCGGAAGACGTGCTGGAGGCCGCCGTCCATACGCGACGCGACGCCCTCGAAGTTCCCTGCGGCGCCGAGGGTGCCCTGAATGAGCGAGACGCGCCGGTAGCCGAGCGGCATCGGCGTCGGCGGCGGATCGTCCTCGCACAGGCTGAGGTCGACGTCGATCGTCGGGCCGCCAGCGAAGTCGGCGAGATGGCTCGACATGTGGGCCTGCGTGACGAAGAACGGCAAGAGGAACGTGTAGTACGGCTTCACGTGGACGGCGCCGTACGCGTCATGGGCGATCGTGCCGTAGCTGTCGTCGGTGACGGTGCTGTCGCAGGTGCCGACGGCGTAGCGATAGCCGGCGCCGGCCGTGATCCGCATGGCCTTCACGGGCGCGAGCGTCGGCCCGCCGTCGCCGTACTGGAGGCGAAACGCTTCGGTGGTCGAGCCGACCGCGCCGAACCACAGGCCCGGGATCGGGAAGGGGTTTACGACCCATGTCGTGGAGCGCAGCGCCTTGTCGCCGTCGTAGTCCCAGCGCGAGACCTGGCGATACATCCAGCAGCAGCCGCCGCGCCCGCCGCCGCCGCCGTCGCCGCCGTCGCCGCCCGAGAACTGCGTGTCATCGAGGACGATGACCTCGTCGCCCACCACCAGCTCGGCGCCGGCGTTCACGAGCGTCCGCAGGATCGGATCGCCCACGTACGTGGCGTTGGGTAGGTTGGCCACGGTGAGCGCGTCGCGGGCGACCAGCGCGTCGGTCTCCTGGACGATCTGGAGGCGCTTCGACCGGTAATCAGGGAAGGTGCGCTCGAAGCGCACGAGGGCCGCGTCGCCCTCGGCGACGTAGGCGTCGTGCAGGCAGCGATAGGTCTGTACGAGGTGCGCGCCATCGATGAAGGCCAGGCGCCATCCGTCGACGCGTACCCCGAGGTCGTCAGGACAGCTCGACTCGGTGGGCGCGATCGATGGTGCTCCGTCGGGCTGGGCGGGCTCGGGCTCGGGCTCGGCACACGCGGCGAGCGCGAGCGCGAGCGTGGAGAGGATGGGGACGAAGCTCGTTCGGTTCGGCATTCCACCCATCACAGCAACCGCGACGCCAGCGGCGCCGCGCGCGCGATCGCACGGTTGCGCGCACTCCCGGTGTGACCGCCACCGGTCGCGCCGTGACCACGCCACACCCGTCACACCCCGACGAGGTCACCCACCAACGGCGCTGAAGCAGACAGCGGCTGAACGTCGACGCCGGCGCTCAACGCCGGACCTCGCAGATCGACGGCGGCGCTCCCGCGATCCAGACGTCGTGGGAGGGGGGCCTGCTGGGGGGAGGGTTTGCTTGAGGTCACCCACCAACGGCGCTGAAGCAGACAGCGGCTGAACGTCGACGCCCACGCTCAACGCCGGACCTCTCACATCGACGGCGGCGCTCCCGCGATCCGGACGTTATGGGAGGGGGGCCCCAGCGCATGCTGGGGGGAGGGTTTCCCCGAGGTCACCGACCAACGGCGCTGAAGCAGACAGCGGCTGAACGTCGACCCTGGCGCACCACCACCACCGCATAGATCGACGGCGGCGCTCCCGCGATCCGGACGTTATGGGAGGGGGGCCCCAGCGCATGCTGGGGGGAGGGTTTCCCCGAGGTCACCGACCAACGGCGCTGAAGCAGACAGCGGCTGAACATCCACCCTGGCGCACCACCACCACCGCATGGATCGACGGCGGCGCTCCCGCGATCCGGACGTTATGGGAGGGGGGCCCCAGCGAATGCTGGGGGGAGGGTTTTTTCGAAAAACCCTCCAGATCAGATCAGATCAGATCAGATCAGATCAGAACGTAAAGATCTGATCGGCCTTCGGCATGGTCGGCGCCTTGGGCGCCGGGGCCTCGGACTTCTTGATGATCGGCGGCGGGGGCTCGACGGCGAAGCGAGCAGCGGCCGAGGTCATGGGCGCGGGGCGAGGCGCCGGACGGGCGGGCGCCGGGGCGGCCCGCATGGGGGCCGGTTGGGAGCGCGCCGGTTGCTGGGTCGGCTGGGCCGGGCGCGGACGCTCGGCGCCGATTCCAGCAGTGCTGGCGGGCACCACCGCCGCCGGTTGACCATCCTCGCCCAGGAAGTCGCCGACCCGGGTCTCCACGAACTGGCTCATCGAGATGCCGCTCGTCTCGCAGAACGCCTTGAGGCGCTCGTAAGTGGTGCGGCTGACGCTGATGCTCCGCCGAGTCTGCTTCTTCGCCATATTGATTCCTTACGCTACCGGTAGGGTACCGTCAAGGACGAGCTACTATAGGTAGGTACCGGTGCTGCGTGGAGAAATACCATCGGGGTCTGACATCGAGCGCGCCGAAACCCGATCGAAAACGCGGATCTAGGCGCGTCGCGTGGCCCGACGCCCCCAACGTCCCCCACACCTGGGCTACCCCAGGCGGCCCCGGGCCGCCGGGCTCGACCCCGGCGCCCGCTATATAGAGGTGCGCGTGCGGCGCCGGCACCGCCTTGGCAGTAGGCTGCGCCGCCGTGCTGGCTCCGCTGCCCATCGACGCTGTACTGCCCGAGCTCCTGGCGGCGGTGCGCGACCGCGGCGCCGCGGTCCTGGTGGCGCCCCCGGGGGCGGGCAAGACCACCCGGGTCCCGGGGGCCCTCCTCGACGCCGGGCTGGCCGGGGCCGGCGACATCGTGGTCCTCGAGCCGCGGCGGCTGGCCACCCGCCTGGCCGCGACCCGGGTCGCCCAGGAGCGCGGCGGCACGGTCGGCGGCGAGGTCGGATACGAGGTCCGCTTCGATCGCAAGGTCAGCGGTGCCACCCGCATCCGCTTCGTGACCGAGGGTGTCCTGACCCGCCGGCTCCTGTCCGACCCGACCCTGGCCGGCACCAGCGCGGTCATCCTCGACGAGCTCCACGAGCGTCACCTGGCCGGTGACCTGGCCCTGGCGCTCCTCCAGCGGCTGCGCGCGACCACTCGGCCCGAGCTGCGCCTGATCGCGATGTCGGCCACCCTCGACCCCGGGCCGGTGGCGGCCTTCCTCGACGCCCCGGTCGTGGTGTCCGAAGGCCGGACGTTCCCGATCGCGATCGAGCACCTCGAGCGCCCCGACGATCGGCCGCTGGGGCGACAGCTCGCGGCCGCGGTCCGCCGCCTGTGTCAGGACGGGCTGGCCGGAGACCTCCTGGCGTTCCTGCCCGGCGCTGGCGAGATCCGGCGCGCCCAGGACGAACTCGCCGAGGTCGCCGCCACCTTCGACCTCGCGCTCCTGCCGCTGTACGGCGAGCTGCCGACCGAGGAGCAGGACCGCGCGATCGCGCCGGCGACGCGGCGCAAGGTCATCCTCGCGACCAATGTCGCCGAGACCTCGGTGACGATCGACGGCGTGGTCGCGGTGATCGACGCCGGGCTGGCCCGGGTCGCGCGCCACTCGCCGTGGTCGGGCATGCCCAGCCTGGTGATCGAGCCGATCGCGCAGGCCAGCGCGATCCAGCGGGCCGGCCGCGCCGGTCGCACCCGTCCGGGGCGGGCGCTGCGCCTGTACACCAAGCACGACTACGACACCCGGCGGCCGCGCGACCTGCCGGAGATCGCGCGCGCCGACCTGACCGAGGCCGCTCTCGAGCTCCACGCCGCGGGCTTCGCGCGCCTGACTGAGGTGCCGTGGTTCGAGGCGCCGCCAGCCGCGGCGATGGCCGCCGCCGACGAGCTGCTGGCGCGGCTGGGCGCGATCGACGGCGCCGGCGCGGTCACCGCGCTCGGGCGTCGGCTCTTGCGCTACCCGGCGCACCCGCGCCAGGCCCGGCTCCTCGTCGAGGCCGAGGCCCGTGGCGTCGCGCGCGAAGGGGCGATCGTGGCGGCGCTCCTGGGCGCGCGCGAGCTGCGGCTCGAGCGGCGCGGGCCGCGGGGCGTCGCGCGCATCGCCGCCGACAGCGATCTGATCGAGGACCTTGACGCGATGCTGGCGGCCCGGGCCGATCGGATGCGGCCAGCGGCCCTGCGCGACCTCGGGCTCGACGTGGCGACGGCCCACGCGGTCGATCGCGCGGCCCAGCAGCTCGAGCGGCTGACCGGGCGCGGCGGGGCGCGTCCGAGCGGCGCCGCCGCGGTCGATGAGGCCCTGCGGTTCGCGATCCTCGCCGGCTATCCCGACCGGGTGGCGCGGCGGCGCGGCACCTCGGCCGACGTGGTGTTCGCGGCTGGCGGCGCGGCGACCCTGGCGCCGTCGTCGGTGCTGGCGACCGCGGCCGGCGCCGAGTATCTCGTCGCGGTCGACGCCAGCGACACCGGGCGCGGCGTCAGCGTGCGGCGGGCCAGCGCGATCGAGCCGCTGTGGCTCCTCGACGTCGATCCCGATCGGGTGGTCGACAGCGACGAGCTGGTGTGGAATCGCGCCGCCGAGCGGGTCGAGCGCGCCCAGCGGACCCGCTACGGCGCGATCGCCCTCGACGAGCGCGTCGATCCCGCGGGCGCCCGCGGCGATCCGCGGGCCGGCGCGATCGTGGCCCGCGAGGCGGTGGCTGCCGGCATCACCCGGTTCGTCGACGCCGACGCCCTGGCCGCCTGGCGCGCCCGGTTGACCTTCGCCGCCGCCCACGTTCCCGGGGTGGCCGCCCCCAATGACGCCGCGCTGGTCGCGGCCCTCGGCCAGGCGTGCGCCGGGATGTCGAGCTTCGCCGAGCTGCGCAAGGTCGCGCTCTTGACCTTGCTCGACGCCGACCTGGCGCCGCTGCGGTCGGCGATCGATCGGGTGGCGCCGACCCACGCGATCTTGCCGCGCCGTCGCCGGGTGCCGATCCACTACGAGCTCGATCGCGCGCCGTGGATCGCGTCGCGGCTGCAGGACTTCTTCGGCGCGCCGCGCGGTCCGGTGATCGCCGACGGAAAGGTCGCGGTGGTCTTGCACCTGCTCGCGCCCAACCAGCGCCCGGTCCAGGTCACGCAGGACCTGCCCGGGTTCTGGCAGCGCCACTACCCCGACCTGCGGCGCCAGCTCATGCGGCGCTATCCCAAGCACGCCTGGCCCGAGGACCCGATGGTCTTCCTCGAGGACTGAGCGTCGGCTAGCAGGTCGGCGCGGTCGGCGCGCACGACGTGGCGGCCTCGGCCTGGGCCGGGCCGGCGTCGCGCAGGGCCCCCGCGGCCAGGGCCACCAGCGCGGCCAGGATGGCGGCGCCGATCAGGTCGCGGGTGCGGCGAAAGCGGTTGCGGGTGACGAGCTGGTCGTAGCGGGTCGGGGTGGACATGGCGGACTCCTCGTCGAGATAGATGCGCGCCGCGGGCGATCGGCTGACACGCGTGGGCGCGGGGACGTTCGGTTCTTACGGCACCGCCACGTCTTCACGTCCCCCACTACTTCACGTCCCGGGCCAACCGCGAAGGGCCTCACCGCGGCGCCACGGCCGGTCGTCGACGAGCTGCGACCGTCGCACCGGCGTCGCAGGGGCGCGCGCCGCTCGCTACGGCTTGAGCAGCCGGGCCAGGCGGTTGCGGCTGATCGCCAGGCTGCGGGCGGCCGCCGACTGGTTGCCGTCGGCCGCGGCCAGCGCCGCCGCGGCGTACCGACGCTCGACCTCGGCCAGCGCCAGGCCGTGGGGCACGACCACGCCGTCGACTGGTGCGGCGGCCACCCCGCGATCGAGGCCCAGCGCGGCGGCGTCGATCACCGGACCGCGGGCCAGCACGACGGCCCGCTCGATCGCGTGCTCCAGCTCGCGGACGTTGCCTGGCCAGGTGTGGGCGAGCAGCGCGGCCCGGGCGTCGTCGGACAAGCTCGGCACGGCCGTCCGATGCCGGCGGCCGTACAACGCCGCGAAGTGCTCGGCCAGCGCCAGCACGTCGTCGGGACCGCGGCTGCGCAGCGCCGGCAGCTCGATCTCGATCACCCGGACCCGGAAGTAGAGGTCGCTGCGAAACTGCCCGGCCTTCACCATCGCTGCCAGGTCGCGGTTGGTCGCGACCACCAGGCGGACGTCGCTCGACAGCGGCGTTCGCCCGCCGACCCGCTCGAACCGTCGCTCCTGGACGAAGCGCAGGAGCTTGCCCTGGAGCTCGAGGGGGATCTCGCCCAGCTCGTCGAGGAACAGGGTGCCGCCGGCCGCCGCCTCGACCTTGCCGATGACCCGGGTGTCGGCGCCGGTGAAGGCGCCGCGCTCGTGGCCGAACAGCTCGCTCTCGACCAGGGTGGCCGGCAGGGTGGTGCAGTCGACCGCGACGAAGGGCCCGGCCTGGCGCGCGCTGTTGACGTGGATGGCGCGGGCGAACACGCCCTTGCCGGTCCCGGTCTCGCCGCGCAGGAGCACGGTGGCGTCGGTCTGGGCGGCGCGCGCGATCACGTCGTAGACCGCGCGCATGGTCGGCGACTGACCGACCACGTGGTTGTAGCGGCCGCGGACCTCGACGCCGGGGCGCTCGCGGTGGCCGCGCAGCGTCGTGAACTCGAGGGCCCGACCGATCTGATCGGCCAGCGCGCTGGCGAACACCTGCTCGCGCCCGGTGAAGCCGGCGCCGGTGTGGTTGAGCGTCTGCAACACACCGCGCAGCGTGCCGTCCGGGCCGCGCACCGGGACGCACAGCATCGATCGGGTGGTGAAGCCGGTGCGGCGATCGATCGCGGGATCCCAGCGCGGATCGCGGGCGGCGTCGGCGATCAGGATGGGCGCGCCGGTGGCGGCCACCGCGCCGGCCACGCCGCGGCCGACCGGCAGGCGCAGGTCGTCGGGATCGAGGGCGTCGGCCAGGCGGGCCCGCAGCTCGCCGGTCGCGCCGTCGACTACCCACAGCGTGGCGCGCTCGGCGCCGATCGCCCGCGCCACCCGGGCGGCGCACGTCGCCAACAGCTCGTCGAGCTCGACCTCGCGCGCGATCATCGCGCCCAGGTCGGCGAGCAGCTCGAAGCGCTGTTCGTCTTCGCTCATCGCGCGGTTGACGATGATACCGCGGGTGGCGTCGGCCGGCCCGATCACGCCACCGACACCGCGGGGATCGACGCCTCGGTTCGCCGGGTCGCCCGGGTCTCGACCCACAGCACCTGGCCTTCGCGGGCCGCGATCGTGCCCGGGCGCGCCAGGGCCGCGCGGGCCTCGATCGCCGCGACCTGATCATCGGTGCGGCGCGGATCGTGGTGGTACAGGACGAGCTGGCGGACCCCGGCGGTGGCGGCCAGCGCCGCCGCCGCCTCCCAGGTCGAGTGGCCCCAGCCGACCTTGCCCGGGTACTCCTCCGGCGTGTACTGCGCGTCGTAGATCAGCACGTCGGCGCCAGCGCACAGCCGGGCCAGGTTGGGATCGACGCACGCGAAGTGCTCGGTGTCGGTGGCGTAGACGATCGACGCGCCCGCGTAGTCGAGGCGGTAGCCGTAGACCGGATCGGGGTGGTTGAGCTTCGCCATCGTGACCCGGACGTCGCCGACCGCGAACGCCTCGCCGACCCGCGGCTCACGCCAGCGGAGCTGGGCGCGGACGTCATCGAGCTCGACCGGGAAGAACGGCGCCGACATCTGCCGGCGCAGCGCCGCCTCGAGGGGCATGACCCCGTTGCCGCCGGTCACCACCTCGATCCAGTTGCCGGGCACGTAGATCGGCGTGAAGAACGGCAGGCCCTGGATGTGGTCCCAGTGCAGGTGCGAGAGCAGGATCGTCGTCGCCGAGGGGCCGCTGGTGATCAGGCGGTCGCCCAGCGCGCGCAGCCCGGTGCCGGCGTCGAACACGATCCGGGTGTCGCCGGCGATCACCTCGACGCAGCTCGTGTTGCCGCCGACCTTGGCGGTCGCGATACCAGGCGCGGCGATCGAGCCGCGCACCCCGTGGAAGTGGATCGACAGGTCGTGGGCCATTCGGACTCCTCGTGACCGCGGGAAGCGCGCGGTCACGGGGCCCGGTAGTGCAGCCGGCGCGCCACCGTCGGGGCGAGGTGGTTCGCGCGGTTGCGCAGGGCGGGGCGGCGGGCGCCTGCTCCACCGCGGCGCACCTGCTCCATCGCGGCGCAGCGCGACGCGGTCGAAACGTCGCGAGCGCGCGGGTGCCGCCGCGCGCTCGCTGCCCGTGACCGGTCGAAGCCGGTGCTTCGTCTGCGCTCGCTCGCCGATCAGAACGCGTAGCCAAACCGCAGGTAGCCGTTGCCGAACAGCTCGTCGTCGGCGTACTCGCTGCGCTTGGTGGCCCAGTTGCGACCGACGCCGCCGGCGATGGCGAAGTTGAGGCCGCTCGACCAGGTCCAGTGCCAGCCGACCAGCACCTGGGGGCCGAAGGTGGTCGAGGTGACCATCTGGTCGTCGGCGCTCGCACACTCATAGCAGTACTCCGGCGACGAGGTGGTGCGGGTGATGAGGCCCGGCTCGAGGAACAGCCCCTGGTAGGTCCGGCGGAAGTAGATCGGCAGGCCGACGCCCAGCTCGACGCCGGTGGTGTCCTCCTCGTCGACGGGTTTCATGAAGTTGACGTCGCCGCGGATCGCCATCTGGTTGTTGATGCCGTAGCTCACCGACACCCCGTAGAAGCCGAGCACCCAGCCGATCGGATTGGCCGACACGTTCCAGCGCTTGAACTTCTTCAGGTAGTCGTTCTCCTCGCCGACCTTCACGAGCTGGCCGTTGATGTGGTTGACGTCGGTCCAGGCGTGGGTCTGGGGCGGTGGCGTGGCGGCGGGGGCGGCAGGGGCGGGCTCGGTCGCGATCGCGGTGGCGGCGGGCTGGGCCTGCACGATGGCGGTGGTAGCGAGGAGCGCGACGGCGACGAGCTTGGTCATAGGCCACCCCATGAGCAACCGTGGGGCCAAGGCCGGTCGCATCATGTAGGATCCTAAAATCGCAGGAAAATCTGGCAGTTCATGAAGAGGCTCCAGCGTCCGACGTGTCCGCTCGGCCGCCGCGAGATCGCGACATCTGCGTCGCGACCGCCGCCCGCGCCCGCTACCATGACCGCGATGCCTCGCACCGCCTGGAGCGCTCTGTGGCTCGCCGCGTTCGCCGCCTGCGGCCAGGGGCCCACCGCGATCGTCGACGCCGCGATGTTCGACGCCCGCGCCGATGGCGCCGCCGGAGACGACGCTGCGCCGCCCGATGGACCGCCGCTCGACGGCGAGGCCGACGGTCCGCTCGCGATCGACGACGCCGCGGTCGACGGCGCGGTCGCGATCGAGGACGCCGCGGTCGACGGCGCGGTCGCGATCGAGGACGCCGCGGTCGACGGCGCGGTCGCGATTGAGGACGCCGCGGTCGACGGCGCGGTGGTCATCGAGGACGCCGGAGGTTCCGACGGTGCGGGTCCCCTCGCCCTCGGCTGCGCCGACGGTACCCGCGAGGGCTTCGTCGACCCCACGGCGTTCCCGACGGTGGCGGCCTGCGCCGGGGCCTGGGACGGCGAGGTCGGTCAAGCCGGCGCGCTGTGTGCCCCGGGCTGGCAGGTCTGCGACGGCTCGACCTTCGCCGTCACGAACATCACGTTCGCCGCGGCCATCGGCTTCCCCGGGTGCTTCGCCTTCGACGCCGCTCACGACAACTACGTCTGTCGACCCGACTGCTCGGCCCAGGTCGCCGCCGGGGTCGACACCGCCGACGGCCTCGACATGGGCGGCGTCGGCGCCGGCTGTCGGTTCCAGTTCCCGGGCACGGCGAGCTGCCTGGTCGGCGGTCGGATCGACGCCAGCGAGAACTCCGGCACCGGCTGCCGCTACGCCGCCGGCATCACCGACGGCGTCGTGTGCTGCGCCTCGATCATCGCCGAGCGCTGAGCGAGGCCGTCGTCAGCCGAGCCCGGCTGCTGCGAGGAGCTCGATGGAGAAGCGCTCAGCGAGCGTGCACCGGCGCCGCACCGTCGGCCACGCCGCGGTGATGGCCTGCTGGCGAGCCCGGTACTCGCGCTCGCGCTTCGCGATACGGAGGCCCTTCGGGAGCACGGTGAGGTGCGTGCCGATCCGGGAGTTGCATTCGAGACCGACCAGCAGCTTGTGACCGTCATCGAACAAGGCGGCCGCGAGCCACGCCTCGGTCGCCTTGGAAGGGACACAGATCACCGTCCTCGGCCCGGGTGCCGCCAGGTTGGCCCAGGCCAGCACGCGGGCACGCATCGCTTCGGCGCTGGACGACGGCGGTGGACATGGCTGGCTCGCCGGCAGGGTCGGCCAGCCACGGCGAACCGCTTCTTGCGCGTCCGCGGCGCCGAGGTCGTCGTAGCTCGCATCAGCCACATCAGCGTCGACGTGAAGCACGAACAGGTCGAAGCCGGGCAGAGCGGGGTCGTCTTCCAGGCGCTTCACGCCGCGGTCAGCGTTGTCGCGGCACCACCGCAAGACGCCGGGCCAGCCCGCGCCGACCTTGGGTCGAGTCACCTCGGGTTGCAACTGGGTGAGCACGAAGGGGTGCGGCAGCAGCGCGCGGAGCACGGCCTCGATGACGATCACATCGGTCGGGCCCTCGGCGACCACCGCCACGCGAGGGTCAGACACTGGGGACGGCCCCGAGATGTCCCATGGCCCACAACCGCGACAGCGGGTACTGGGCGTGCAAACGAGCGAGGTCCGGCGCGAGCGTGATCCGTCGGACCGTGGTGTGGCCGGCGCTATTCCGCTCGACCGCGAAGAGCCGCACCTCGTCGTCGTCGAGATCGAGTCCGTCGAGCACGGTCGGGTTGTGCGCGGTGAACAAGAGCTGCCGATCGGGGTCGGTCGCGGCGAGCCATCCGGCGAGTCGGGCCACCAGGCGGGTCACCAACCGCGGGTTGAGCGCGGCGTCGAGGTTGTCGATCGCGAAGACCGACGGTGACGACGACGATAGGCAAAGCACGGCCGCGAACAAGACGTACAGCGCGCCCTCACTCGCGTCGGCGGCCGTGAGCGTGTTGCGCGAGGCCGCCATGAACCGGTCGGTGAATTTCAACACATGCTTGGTGCGGGGCACCGAGGGCGAAAGCAGGTCGCCGACCGTGTCGGTCACGCCGATCTCGAGGACCCAGTCGACCAGCGCCAGGACCTCGTCCAGCAGCTCGTCGTCGAGCTCCTTCGCGAGCGCCGCGAAGCCCTCGGCCAGTCCGCCGCCGGCGAGTCCCACCGGTCGGCGCGGCTGCGGATCGGCGACCGCTGCCCGCAGCGCGGGAGTGTTGGGCGTGTAGATCGCGTAGGCCTGTAGCGCCTTAACGAGCTGGGACGCCGGGGCCTCGGCGCCGAGTTCGACGACCTTCAGCGCGGACAGACCCCGCGTTTCATCCAGGTTGTCCTTCGCGCTCCGGACACCGCGGCTAACTACCGGCACCTCACCCGACGACAGGTACTCGGTCGTAAACGACCACGCCGGCGCTGGCCGATCGAGTGGGTTGCGCAACGCGACCCGAAACGTCGCGGCCGGCTCCCCCGTCGCCTCGAGCGAGATGTGGGGAGGGATCCGGTGGCCCGCGAAGGAGGTCTTGAACAACCGCGGCAAGCCCGCACGCACGCCGTTGCGGATGATGTGCTCGTCGTCGACCCGCCCATCGGCCGCCGCACCGAGGACCCCGAGGGCCTCGAGTACGTTGCTCTTGCCGACACCGTTGGCGCCGATGAAGCAGTTCAAACGACCGAGCGATATGGCTTGGTCGACGATCGACTTGAAGCCCTTGATGCGGATCTCGCGCAGCTTCATGGCGGGGTGGGTAGCGGGCTACACCCGCGTCGACGGCGAGCGACGGCGGCAGCGTACACCAGAGGCCTCCGGGCTGCGACCAGCCGCGGGTCGGGACGTCGCCACCGCCTCGATGCGAGCCTCTCCAAGGGGACCACTCGGTCGTCAGCCCCGCCGCCGCGTGAACCGGCGGACCAGGCTCGTGGCCTCGGGGACGCGGAAGGCCAACATCGGCCACAGGTAGGCCAGGCCGAACAGCGGTAGCGCGAGGGCGGCGCGGGTGACGACGCCTGTCGGCCCGAGCGCGGTGACGACCATCCAGGTCAGCGCCCCCGCGACCACGGCGGCGCCCACCGCGCCCCAGGTCAGGGCGCGCGGCGCGGGTACACCGCCGAGGACGTGGCCAAGCGCGCGGCGCAGGAGCAGATACTCGATCCACGCGGCGGCGGCGGCGGCGGCGGTCAGGCCGAAGGCGCCCCAGGTGGTCGAGTAGCCGAGGGCGTCGCGCAGCGGCAGCGCCACGATCAGCCCGAGGACGAAGGCGACGGCGACCCGGACCAGCGCGGCGCGCAGCGGGGTCTTGGTGTCGCCCATCGCGTAGAACGCCGAGGCCAGGAGCCGGCCCTGGGTGTTGGCGAGGAGGCCCAGCGCCGAGCCGGCCAGGATGAGCGCCACGACCTGGGTGTCCTCGGCCGAGAACCGCCCGGTCTGGAACACCAGGCCGACGATCTCGCCGGCCAGCGCGACGAAGGCCACCGCCGACGGCGCGACCAGGAACACCACCCGGCGCATCGCCGGCGCCAGCCGGGCCCGGACCGCGGCCGCGATCGCGTGGGGATCGCCGGTGGCGCGGGCCATCTCGGGCAGCTCGGCGGCCGACACCGCCATGCCGAACAGGCTGACCGGCAGCGTCGCGAGCACCTGGGCCGCGCTCATGCCGGCGACGATCGCGCTGCCCAGGTAGCTCGCCAGGATCTGATCGAGGTACGACGAGAGCTGCACCGAGCCGCGGCCGATCACCACCGGCCCAAACGCGCGCAGGCTGGCGCCGACCCCCGGCGCGCCCATCGCCAGCGACGGGCGCAGGCCGCCGAGGAGTCGCCACACCGTCGGGAGCTGCACCGCGAGCTGGGCCGCGGACCCGGCCACGGTGCCCCACGCGATCCACTCGGCGAGGTCGCCGGGCTGGCCCAGGAGCCGCCGCCCGAGGGCGATCGCGAAGCCGATCACGACCGCGTTCCACACCACCGGCGAGACGTACGACAGGAAGAACTTGCGGTGGCTGTTCTGTACGCCCAGGCACCACGCCGACAGCACCAGGAGCGCGACACCTGGGAACGTGATCTGGACCAGGCGCACGGTCAGGTCCCGGGTCGCGCCGGTGAACCCGGGCGCGATCAGCTCGGTCAGCGGCCCGGCAGCGACGACGCCGAGCACGGTCACCGCGGCTGCGACCACGGCCAAGAGCGTGCCGACCACGCGGGCCATGGCCTGGGCCTCGGCGTCGCGGCCCTCGGCGCGCAGCCGGGTGTAGACCGGGATGAAGGCCGCCGACAGCACGCCCTCGCCCAGCAGGTTCTGCAAGAAGTTGGGGATGCGCAGCGCGGCCCGGAACGCGCCGGCCTCATCGCTGCGGCCCAGGTAGTGGGCCAGCACGCGCTCGCGGACCAGGCCGGCGATGCGCGACAAGAAGATGCCGAGGCCAACCGCCAGGGCTCCGCCGAGGCGGCGGCGAGGGCGCGGCGCGGTCATCGCGCGGATTGTGCGGGTCGGGCGCGCCGCGGGCAACCGCCGCCGGTCACAGCCAGCGGCGCAAGCGAAACGCGGTCCAGGCCAGGGCCCGGCGCCACCACGACAGGCGCGCGTAGTCGGCGGGCGCGAACGCCGTGGTGTGCAGCGAGTCGGCGAACCACAGCGCGTCCATCGCCGCGCCGACGTCGCGATCGATCACCTCGACGATCACCTCGAGGTTGTACAGCCAGCTCCGGGCGTCGAGGTTGTAGCTGCCGACCGCCGACCACACGCCGTCGACCACCGCGCTCTTGGCGTGCATCATCGGACCGTCCCAGCGCAGGATCCGCACGCCGGCCTTGGCGAGCTGGTTGGCGACGAAGAGCTGGGCGAAGGCCACGGTCTTGACGTCGGACCGGCCGGGCACGATCACCGCGACGTCGACGCCGCGGCGGGCGGCGCGGACCAGCGCGCGCCGCAGCCCGCGGTCGGGCAGGAAGTACGCGTTGGCCAGGTGGACCGCGACCTGGGCGCGATCGATCGCGCGGACGTAGGCCCGGCGGATCGCGCCGCGCCGGCTGCGCTTGCGGTTGTCGACCACCCGGACCGCGGTCGTCCCGGCCCGCGGGGCGTCGGCGGCGTCGGCGGCGGGCGGCGCCGGGTACGGACGGCCCCCGGCGCGGATCCAGGTCGCGCGGAACAGCCGCGCCAGGTCGCGCACGACCGGGCCGCGCAGCTCGCAGTGCAGGTCGTGCCAGCCCTTGCCGCCGTCGGCGACCGCGGCGTAGTCGTCGGAGATGTTGACGCCGCCGGTGAAGCCGACCTCGTCGTCGACCACCAGGATCTTGCGGTGGTCGCGGTGCGACCACGCGAACCGGGCGCGCCACGGCGCGATCGGGTTCCACTCGACGACCTCGACCCCGGCGGCGCGCAGGCGGGCGAGGTAGCTGGCGCCGAGGCCGAAGCCGCCGATCGCGTCGTACATGAGCCGGACCTCGACCCCAGCCGCGGCGCGCTCGCGCAGCGCGTCGGCGAACCGCTGGCCGGTGCGATCGTCCTCGAGGATGTAGGTCTCGAGGCCGATCGTGCGCCGGGCCCGGGCGATCGCCGCCAGCATCGCCGGGAAGGCCTCGCCGCCGGCGCGCAGCAGCGCGACGTGGTTGCCGCGCCGCAGGCGGTACATGCTGCGGGCGTAGCGATCGATCGCGACCAGGAGCGAGCGCGACGGGTCGGCGCGGTCGGCCGCGGCCGTGGTCACTCGGCCCCGTAGCGGACGCCGACGATCGTGAAGCTGGTGGCGCCCTTGGGGCGCGCCACCGTGACCTCATCGCCGACCCGGCGGCCGAGCACCGCCTTGGCGACCGGTGAGTCGACGCTGATGTAGCCCTGCTTGGGATCGAACTCGTCGGGGCCGACCAGGCGGTAGCAGGCCTCCTCGCCGTCGTCGTCCTCGAGGGTGACCCAGGCGCCGAACGCGACCCGGCCGCGGTCAGGTGGAGCGGCGTCGACCACGGTCAGGACGTCGAGGCGCTTGGCCAGGAACTCCAGGCGCCGATCGATCTCGCGCAGGCGGCGCTTGCCGTAGATGTACTCGGCGTTCTCGCTGCGATCGCCGAGCGCGGCGGCGTCGGCGACCTGCTGCGTGACCCGCGGCCGCTCGGTGGTCCACAGCCAGTCGAGCTCGTCGCGCAGGCGCTTGGCGCCCTCGGGAGTGATGTACTTCGCCGATGGCGGGCGCGGGGTGCGATCGCGGATCGACATGCGCGGCCAGTGTACGCGGCGGGCGATTCCAGGAACAGCCGCGGGCGGTCGCGCGTAGGATCGGGGTCGTGCGTCGCGCCCTGGCCCTCGCGCTCATCGCCGCCTGCGGAGGTGGACGTGCGTCGAGCGCGCCGCCGCCCGACGAGCTGGCAGCCGCCGGGCGGATCGCCGACGCTGGCGCCCCGGTCGACGGCGCGCCGGTCGCGGTCGACGGCGCGCCGGTCGCGGTGGCGGCGTCTCTGGCGGCGATCGACGTGACCCCGCCGTGCCCGGCGGTCGTGCCGCGGCCGGCGCCGGCGATCGATCGCGCGCGCTTCGTCGCCGCCACCTGGGCCGACCTGCCGGGGTGGGAGGCCGATCGCCACGGCGAGGCGGTCGGCGCGTTCCTGGCGTCGTGCGGCAAGCTGGCCGAGCTGGCCGACGACGCGTGGATCGGGATCGATCGGCGCTTCGGCCGCGCCGGCGACTGGCGCGCGGGGTGCGCCGCCGTGGCGGCGGTCCCGCCCGACGATCATGCCGCCGCCCGGGCCGCCTTCGAGGCGGGGTTTCGGCCGTGGCAGGTCGACGGGCGGCGCGGGCCGGTCGGCAAGATGACCGCGTACTTCGTGCAGCCGCTGCGGGCGTCGCGCCGCCGCCACGGGCCGTACCAGCACCCGGTCTACCGCCGACCGCCCGAGCTGGTGATGATCGACTGGGCCAAGTGCAGCCCCGACGGTCAGGGGCGCAAGCAGTGGGGGCGCCTCGACCCGGCGACCGGCGGGCTGGTGCCGCTGCCGACCCGGGCCGAGATCCGCGCCGGCGCCTTCGCCGGCCGCGGCCTCGAGCTGGTGTGGGTCGACGATCCGATCGACGAGCTGTTCCTGCGCATCGAGGGCTCAGGGCGGGCCATCCTCGACGACGGCCGCGAGCTGTGGCTGGCCTACGACGGCAAGAACGGTCAGCCCTACACCGGGCCGGCCCGGCTCCTGCGGGCGCGCGGCGAGCTGCCGCGGGGGCAGGGCACGATGGCCGGCATCCGCGCCGCCCTGGCTGCCCACGGCGATCGCGTCCAGGAGATCATCGACGGCGACGCCTCGATGGTCTTCTTCAAGGAGAGCGATCGCGCCGGCGCGATCGGCTCGCAGGAGGTCGTGTTGACGCCGCGGCGCTCGGCGGCGGTCGATCGCAACTTCATCGCCGCGTCGACGCCGCTGTGGATCGACACCCACGCGCCGCGGGTCGGCGCCCCCGGGGTCGCGCCGTGGCGGCAGCTCGTGATCGCCCAGGACACCGGCGGCAACATCAAGGGCGCGGTGCGCGCGGATCTGTACTGGGGTCCTGACGCCGCCGACGGCGACGTCGCCGGTCACCTCGGCGGCGAGGGCCGTTATTGGGCGCTCTTGCCGCGCGCCCTCGATCCGCGGTGAGCCGGGCGGCCCGTGGCGCTCCGCCTGCTGCCTTCAGCGGGGCGTGAACTTGCCGCGCGCCGGCAGGAGGAACTTCATGAACGCGACCTCGGCCGCGGTCCCGCGCTTGGTGTAGGTGCGATCGTCGACCACGAACCAGGTGCGCTGGTCGTCGGTGATGTCGGCGGCGGTGGCGGCCAGCGCGATCGGCGTCGGGTCGACCTCGGCGGTGGCCGCGGCCTCGGCCAAGAGCTCGCCCAGGCGCGCCAGCTTGGCGTCGATCGTGACCGGGGCGAACTGCGGGCCGACCTTGGCGGTCAGGTCGACCGCCGGCGAGCCGCCGTAGACGTGATTGGGCTCCAGGTCGCGGGTGATCACGCTGCCGACCATGGCCATCGCGCGATCGCCGGCGGTGATCGGCGACACGATGCAGTGCCCGACGAACCACACGTCCTTGCCGATCGTGAGCGGGCGCTCGCCGAGGAACCGACAGCCCTCGAGCGTGTCGCCGTACTTGATGTGGCTCCAGAGCTGGGAGTGCGCGCCGATGCCGCAGTTGTCGCCGATGGTGAGCCCGCCGGTGCTGTCGAGGAGCGTGTACTGCCCGACCCAGGCGTTGTGGCCGAGGTGGCATGGCCGCGCGCCGTGGACGTTGCCGTGGTGATGGATCTTGCCGTAGTCGCCCATCGCGAAGTCGTCGCAGCGGAGTTGCACGCTCTCGCCGACGTAGCAGTGATCGCCGAGCACGATCCGACGGGCCCGGCCCCCGGTCGGGCCACACAGGACCGCGGTCGGGTGGATGACGGTGCCGGTGCCGATCACGACCTCGTCGGCGTCGATGCGGGCGCGCATGGCGGCAGGGTATCAGGCGCGCGCGTCCTTGCGACCCGAGCGCGCGCCGCGGTCACTCGCCCGCGACCGGCAGGGCGCGGACCACGCCGCGGGTCAGGCGATCGGTCAGGACCGCGCGCTCACCGTCGACGCGGCGGGCCTCGTGGTCGCGGCCGCGGCGGCGCAGCTCGGCCGCGATCGCGCCCAGGGCGGCGCTGGTGTCGGCCATGGCCGCGCGGTCGGTGAGGATGCTGGCGCGGTTGCGATCGCCGACCGGCAACATGAAGCGGACCGCGGCGCCGTCGGCCAGGGCCAGGGCCGTGAACGCCTCGAGCTCGTGGCGGTTGGCGCGCAGGATCACGAAGCTGTAGGTGATCGCGGCGGGGTCGCCGCGCTCGGCGCGTCGGGCCCACAGCGCGTCGAGGTGACCGCGGATCCGCGCCCACGGCAGGCCGCGATTGACCGCGGCGTAGGTCGCGGCGGTGGCGGCGTTCAGGCTGATCGTGACGTGGGCGAAGGCGACGTCGCGGTAGCGGTCGAGCGCGTCGGGCGTCAGGTACGAGCCGTTGGTGGTGAGCGCGACCTCGAGCTGCGGGTGTGCGCGCCACACCGGCCCGGCCAGGAACTCGCGGAACACCGGCGACGCCAGCGGCTCGCCGCCCAGGACCTCGAGGCGTCCCAGGCCTGGCCACAGCGGCGCCAACGCCTGATAGAACGCCGGCGGCAGCTCGTCGGTCAGCGAGCCCTCGGCGCCGTGGCTGCACATCAGGCAGTCGTAGTTGCAGTAGCTGGTGGCCGGCACCACGAGCTCGAGCGGGGTCGAGGTCGGCTGCTCGTCGCCGGCGA
The DNA here is from genome assembly GCA_018057825.1 of Kofleriaceae bacterium. GTDB lineage: Bacteria > Myxococcota_A > Polyangia > Haliangiales > Haliangiaceae > UBA2376. Next base: position 128,677 of record JAGPCY010000014.1, read on the forward strand.
GGATCGCTCGGACCGCGGCCACCTGGTTGGCGCGGAACGCCGCGGGCCCGCCGCGCAGGATCAACGCGCGCAGGTCGTCGGAGCGGCCGAGCCAGCGCGGGCAGCTCGGGCGGCAGGTGCTCGGCGTCGGCGTGGTGAGCGCGCGGCGAAACCCGCGCAGGGCCGGCGAGGCCCACAGCGCGAGGGGCGGACCGTGGCCGAGGGCGGGCGCGGTCTGGAAGTCGGCGCAGCACGGGCCGTAGCGATCGCGGAAGCCGTACTCGAGGCGGGTCCACGGTGCCACGCAGCGCGGCGCGGTCAGGCGCTCGGCTGGCAGCAGGTCGGCGAGGGCCACCGCCGCGCGCGGATCGTCACCCAGGGCGTCGACGACCTCGGTCCAGTCGGGGGCAGCGGTCACCGCCGGCCAGTGCGGCGCCAGGGCGGCGGCCAGCGCGTGGCCGATCGGCGCCACGGTCGCGAACGGCTGCGCGGTGCGGCGATAGCTGAGCGCGGGCAACCCCGGGAACGGTCCGGGCTGCAGCGCGGTCGCGGCGAGCGAGAACGCGAGGACCGCGCCGTCGACGGCGACCTCGACGAGCAACCCGTCGCCGCCGCGGATCAAGGCCGCGATGCGACCGGCGCCGAGGGACTGGCCGACCGCGAGGGGGCCGAGCTGCTTGACGTGGATCGTCCTCGCCATCGGGCGCCGCGACGGGCGCGCCGAGCATAGCCGGTCGCGCCGGCGATCAATCGAACTTGCTGCCGACCCAACGGCCGAGGTTCGAGCCGGCGTAGCCGCCGACCGCGCTGCCCGCGGTGGCGCCGATCGCGCCGCCGGCGAGAGACCCGACGCCGGGGCCGGCGACCGCGGTGCCCGCCGCCGAGCCGAGGATCGCGCCGCCAGTGGCGCCGCCCCACTGGCCGACCTTGCCGCCGGCCCACTCGCCCCACTCGGCCCAGGAGGCGCCGCCGGTGACGTCGTCGAGGGCCGCGGTGTCGATCGTGACGAAGCTCGGGATGGACTTGACGTTGGTGGACATGGGAGGGCTCCGGGGGGCTAGTGGGGCTAGAGGCGGTGGAGGAGGTGGAGGACGAGATGGAGGGTGACGAAGGCGGCGAAGCCGATGGCGATCGCCGGTCCGAGGGCGAGGGTCTGCGCGAGCCCGACCACCACCAGGCCAACGATGGCGGCGATGGCGGCGTCCTCGGCGCGCGACGAGCGCGCGGCGGGGATCGGGGCGCGCGGTCGTTCGGGAGACGCGGTCATGGTGGGGCCGGCGCGATCAATCGAACTTGCTGCCGATCCAGCTCCCGACCTGCGAGCCGACGTAGCCGCCGGCCGCGCCGCCCGCGACGCTGCCGACCGCGGTGCCGGCGGCGGTCCCAGCCGGGCCCGCGATCGCGGTGCCGGCGGCCCCGCCGAGCATGCCGCCGCCGACGCCGCCCATGAACTTGCCGAGGCCGTTGCCGGCCCAGCCGCCCCACTCGGCCCAGGAGGCGCCGCCGGTGACGTCGTCGAGGGCGTCGGGGTCGATCGTGGTGAACTCGAGGGTGGCGGCGGCGGGGCGGGTCATGGTGGGCTCCTGGTCGAAGGGGGCGCTGCGGGGATGTCCGGGGGATGTCCGGGGATGTCCACCACCAGAGCAGGCTCCGTACCAAGGCCGCGCCGTCGTGGGCTCGGCTACTTGCGTCGACGGATCGGGCCGACGCGAGGCGCGTGGTCGACGATCCGGGGCACGGCCCCCCGGTCGTCGCCCGAGCGCGATCACGGCGCGATCACGGCGGCGCGATCACGGTGACGCGATCACGGCGCGACTACGGCGCGGCTTCGTAGGTCGCGACGTCGGCGAAGCGATCGTCGACCCGATCGACCGCCTCGCCCGCGGTCGCGCACTGGAGCGTCGACTGCAAGACCGCGGTGGTGGCGTGGTTGATCACCGGCCAGGCGGTCGGGCCGGGCAGGTAGGCCGGGTCGCAGTCGAACAACAGGCCGGCGGCGGCCGCGCCGCACAGCGAGTAGGCGTTGGCGACCTCGAGCAGGTTCTGGCCGGCCGCGTTCTTGGTCTCGCACAGATCCGAGAACGCCAGGTGACCCCCGCGCGCCAGGGTGACGTAGTGGCGCGGCGTCGACGACGCCTCCCAGGCCGAGCGCGACGCCGACGGCTGGACGATGGGATCCATCGTGCCGGCGAGGAAGACGACGCCGGTGAGGTCGGTCGCGGTCGCGGCCTGATTGCCGGCCATGCTGATCGCGACCTTCACGCCGGGCAGCCCGGCGGCGGCGGCGGCGGCGCCCGCGCCAGCCGAGTGACCCGCCACCGCCAGCCGGGTCGCGTCGACTCGCCCGGCCAGGAACCCGAGGTCGCCGGTCGGCGCGCCGAGCGCCGCGACCAGCGCCGCGACGTCGCCGGCGAGATCGCGGGGGCCGGTCGGCGTGTCGGGGCACAGCATCGTGAGCACGTCGCCGAGGATGAGCCCCGGGTGATCGGCGGCGATCACCACGAAGCCGCGGCTGGCCCAGTGGGTCGCGATCGCCAGCGACTGGTGGCGGAACGCCGCGGTGCCGTGGACGAAGACCACCGCGGGATACGGACCGTGGGTCTCGTCGAGGGGCAGATCGCGGTAACAGTCGCAGGTCTGCCACGGGTTGTCGGCGTCGCTGATGACGTCCCGCTGCATCGGGTTCAAGGCGGCGCGGATGTCGTAGCGGACGCGCTCGCCGCCGGCCTCACTGCCGGGCGTCGCCGGGTACCAGACCTCGACCTTGCCGAGGCGCCCGACCGCCACGGTGCGGGCGCCGACCGGCCACGGGCCGCGCGCCGATGGATCGCCCGGGCGCGGCAGGAAGGTCGCGCCGTCGCAGCCCGGCTGATCGACCGGGGCCGGGGCGTCGTCGCCGCCGCAGGCCGCGACACAGAGGGCGAGGGAGAGGGCGCCGAGGTTCCGCATGGGCCCGACGGTACGCGCACGCCGGGCCGCCGTGGGGCTTACTCGCGCTGTCCCTCGCGCTCGGCCCTCGCGCTCGGCCGCCGCCGATCACCGCCAGGGGTCGGCGAGCGCCGGGTCGGTCATCATCACCTCGTCGGTCAGCGCGCCCAGGAACGCCACCAGATCTGCGCGCTCGTCGGCGGTGAGGGTGAAGCCGGTGATGAGCTCGCTCTTGCGCGGGTTGTCGATTCCGGCGCCGCGGCCCCCGGCCGCGTACAGATCGATCACCTCCTCGAGCGTGGCGGCGCTGCCGTCGTGCAGGTACGGCGCGGTGACCGCGACGTTGCGCAGGCCGGGGGGGCGAAACCGGCCGCGATGCTCGGGGTCGCCGGTGACGCTCGCGACGCCGGGATCGGGATCGTCGGCCGACAGGCCGGTGTTGAAGAATCGGAGCTGGTCGCCGACCGCGACCGTGAAGGCGAAGCCGCCGTGGCAGCGAGCGCAGCCCAGGCGCGGCGAGCTGAACAGCGCCTGACCGCGCTCCTCGGCCGGCGTCAGCTCGCCGCGGTCGACCCGGGCGCGCCCGGCCACGAGCGTGCGCTGGAAGCTGGCCAGGGCCTGGGTCACGCGCGGGATCGCGATCGGCGCCGGATCCTCGGGGAACGCCGCGGTGAACAGCTCCTGATACACCGGCTCGCTGGCCAGCCGGGCCAGCATGGGCGCGGCGTCGCCGGTCAACCCGAGCTCGACCGGCGCGGTCCCGAACATCGGCACCAGGGCCTGGTCCTCGAGCGCGCGCATCGTCGGATCGGCCCAGGTCAGGCTCGCCAGGTAGCCGACGTTGGCCAGGCCCTGGGCGTTGCGGCGGCCGGCCTCACCGGTCGATCCGGGCGAGGTCGGTCGGCCGTCGGCGAAGCCGCGGGCCTGAGCGTGGCACGACCCGCAGGCCTGCAGGCCGTTGGCCGACAGGCGCGCGTCGTAGAACAGATGGCGACCGAGCTCGACCTTGGCCGCGGTCATCGGGTTGTCGGCGGGCACCGGCGGCGTCGGGAATCCGGCCGGCAGGTCCCAGGCGTAGCCGGGGTCGGTCGGCGGCGCGGCGCACGCCGCGAGCGCTGCGGTCATCGCCAGGCCGCGCACGTCACAGCTCGTGGCGGAGGAAGAACTGGCCCTGGGCGGCCAGGCCCGCGGTGGCGTCGAACACCTCGTCGGCGGTCGGCGTGGTCACCCAGCCGGCGCTCATGTCGAGGCGTTGCTGGTCGTAGTTGAAGGTGCCCATCACCATCATCCGGAACGCGCCGCCCAGGTAGGTGCGGCGCGCGACCTTCAGATCGAGGCCCGCGCCGAGGAAGCCGGCGGGGAACACCCGGCTGTCGCGGACCCGCTCGTCGCCGTAGGGCACCGACACCCGGGTCACCTCGACGCCGCCGCCGACCTGGACGAAGCCGCGCAGCCAGCGGGCCAGGGGCAGGCGCGCCCCGATCGCGGTGGTGGCCAGCCCGCTCACCCGATCGGCCGGGACGTCGGTCTCCGGGCTCGACAGCACGGTCGTGTCCGACGAGTACAGATCGAGGCCGACCTCGACGAACAGCCGGGGGCTCACGGTCCGGCTGCCGAACACGCCGACGCCGTTCATCCGCCCGGCCCGCCAGCCGTCGACCGGGGTCGGATCGCCCTCGCGGCGGTAGCCCCAGCCGCCGACCCGGGCGCCGACGTCGAAGCGCGGCGCGGCGGCGGCGGCGGTGGTCGGAGGTTGGTCGGGGTTGGCGACCGCGGGCGCGGCCAGGCCGGCGACCGCGAGGGTCGAGAGGGTGAGGAGCGAGGTGGGCGACGGCGAGCTCATGCCGACCCCTCGAGCAGGTCCCGGGCCGTGACCGCGGCGCTCCAGGGCGTGGACCCCGGGTCACGATCGGCGTGGTGGTGCTGTCGGATCCGGCGACGATCGAGGTGCGGCTGTGGGATTTCCGGACGCGCTCACCACGGCGTCGTGCCGCCGCGCCAGTGCAGGAACGCGCCGGTGGTCGCGAGGTCGAGGCGATCGAGCTGGGCCAGGAGCCCGCGCACCGACTCGGCCACCGGGGTCGGCGCGTGGGGCCCGCCCATGTCGGTCTGGGCCCAGCCGGGATCGAGCACCGCCGAGGCGATGCCGTCGGCCGCCAGGTCGCGGGCCAGGGATCGGCTCGCCATGTTGAGCGCGGCCTTGCTCATCCGGTAGCCGTACCAGCCGCCGCTGGAGTTGTCGGCGATCGACGCCATCCCCGACGACAGGTGCGCGACCTTCTTGCCGCGGCCGCGGCGCAGCGCCGGCCACAGCGCCTCGGTGACCCGCAGCGGGCCCAGGGCGTTGGTCGCGAAGGTCGCCGCCAGCGCGTCGTAGTCGAGTCGGCCCAGGGCCTGGCCATCGTCGGGCCACACCCCGGCGTTGTTGATGAGCACGTCGATCGCGCGGTCGCCGATCGCGGCCGCGAGGTGGGCCACTCCGGCCGCGGTGGCGACGTCGGCGGCGATCACCTCGACCCCCAGGTCGCGCGCGCTGTCCGGGTTCCGGACGACGGCGATCGCGGTGTCGCCGCGAGCGGTGAGCTGACGGACCAGCTCGCGGCCCAGGCCACGGCTGGCGCCGGTGACGACATGCAGCATGCGCGATCTGTAGCACCCGGTCGCGTGGTCGCGCGGTCGCGCGGTCGCGCGGTTGCCCAGCAGGCCGGACGGACCGCTTTGCGGTACACTCGCCTCCGGCGCCGCCGGTGCGGCTTGGTTCGCGAACGACATGCTCGACTTCGTCCTGATCTTCGCGCTGGTGGTCGGCAACGGCATCTTCGCAGGCGCAGAGATCGCGCTCCTCTCGGTCCGCAAGACCCGGCTGTCCGACTTCATCCGCCGCGGCGACAAGCGCGCGCTGGCGGTGCAATCGCTGCGCGATCGCCCCGAACGGTTCCTGGCCACGCTCCAGATCGGTCTGACCGTGGTCGGCACCGCGGCCGCGACCTTCGGCGGTGCCCACGGCGCCGGCGCGATCGCCGAGATCCTGCGCGACTTCGGCCTGGGCAGCTCGGCCGACACCGTGGCCCTGGCCCTGGTGATCGTCGCGATCTCCTTCGCCGAGCTGATCATCGGCGAGCTGGTGCCCAAGTCCTTGGCCCTGCGCTACTCCGACACCTTCTCGTTCATCGTCGCGCGCCCGGTGCTGTTCCTGTCGCACGTCATGCGGCCGCTGGTGTGGTTCCTCACCAGCGTCTCGAACCTGGTGCTGCGGCTGTTCGGCGACAAGACCAACTTCACCGAGGCCCGGCTGTCGCGCGATGAGCTGCAGGAGCTGGTCGAGGAGGCCGCCAAGACCGGCTCGGTCGACCCCCGGGCCTCGGAGATCGCGTCGCGCGCCCTCGAGTTCGAGGGCGTGTCGGTCGCCGAGGTCATGGTGCCGCGCAACCGCGTGGTGGCGCTGCGCAAGGGCGCGCCGGCCGACGAGATCCAGCGGGTGATCCTCGAGGAGGGGCACTCGCGCATGCCGGTCTACGACGGCTCGATCGACAACATCGTCGGCTACGTGGTGGCCCGCGACGTCCTGGCCCTGGCCTGGGATCAGGGCCTGGTGCTGTTCACCGACATCTTGCGCCCGCCCTACGTGGTCGTTGAGCGCACCCGGGCTCTCGATCTCTTGCGCGAGATGCAGCGCCGCCGGGTGCAGATGGCGGTGGTCACCGACGAGCACGGCGGACTCGCCGGCCTGGTGACCATCGAGGACCTGATCGAGGAGCTGGTCGGCGACATCTTCAGCGAGGATGACGAGCCCGACACCATGGTCACGCGCGAGCCCTCCGGCACCGCGATCGTCGAGGGCTGGGCCCCGGTGCGCAAGGTCAACCGCGCCCTCGACCTCGACCTGCCGGTCGGCGCCGATCGCACCACGATCGCCGGCCTGTGCATGGCCCTGGCCCACTCGATCCCCCAGGCCGGGGAGCGCCTGACCACCGAGGACGGCACCGTGCTCGAGGTGATCGACGCCTCGCCCCGCCGGGTCCGGCGGGTCCGGCTCCACCCGGTCGGCCAGGGCGTCGCGGCCCCGGCCGCCCCGCCGGCTGAGGCCTGAGCCCGGCGCCCGCCGTCGGCCAACGGTCGGCGCGCATCGCGGTTGTCCCCAGGCGTCGCGGTCCGCTACACTTCCCATCCCGCATGGCCATGCTGGTTGCTCGCGACGCGGCGGCTGCCGATCAGCTCGTGTACCCGTACCCGTTCCCCCTCGGGCCGGCGATCGACGTGTCGTGCTCGAACGACGAGGTGGTCGTGCTGTGTCCGGCCTGGGCGGTCAACGGGCTCCTCGGACCAGGCCGCCACCAGTGGCAGTCGCCCGAGCCCGGCAAGCCCCTCGCGGTGTACTTCGTCCTGACCGGGCCGGTCGACGTCGACTTCGACATGGTGACGTCGTTCACGCCGCCGACCACCGGCCTGCCGGTGACGTTGCGGGCCTCGGGCAGCGTCCTCGTCCGGGTCGCCGATCCCGGCATGCTGATCGCGCAGTTCGTCGGCCTGCCCTTCGATCGGGTCAACGACGGCCTGAAGGCCAGCGTGGCGACCAGCGTCGAGCGCCTGCTCGGCAAGGTCCTGCCGCGCAAGGTCGCCTTGGCCGGGACGCCGACGATGGTCACCGACCCCGCGATGCGCCCGTCGCTCATCGAGGAGCTGACCAGCTACAACCCGGGCATCGGCGCGGTCTACGGCCTGCAGTTCGTTCGCTTCGTGTCCCTCGAGGTCGCGCAGGTCGGGCCGGATCTGCAGCCGATCGACGTCGGCGGCTGGTTGAACGCGCGCTCGAGCCCGGGGCTGGCGCCGCCGCCCGAGGCCGCCGGGTGGGTCAGCGGCCGCGAACCCACCGGGGCCGGCGCCTCGCCGCCCCTCGAGGTCTCCGGCTGGATCGGCGGCCGCGAGCCGACCGGCACCGGGCCCGCGGTGACCGAGGTGTCGGGCTGGATCGGCGGCCGCGGCGACGATCGCGAGGACGTCACCGCCAAGCACACCAGCTCGCCGGCCCTGCCCGTCGCCGCCGAGCCGGTCCCCGAGGTCGCGCCCTCACCGCCGGCCCCGACCGCCGTCCCCGCCGTCCCCGCCGCCGCCGCTCCCTCGACTCCCGCCGAGCCACCCGTCCTGGCCGCGGGGACGCCCGTCCTGGTGTCGATGGCCGACGGCCTGCTCCACGCCGCGACCGTGCGCTCGGCCATGCAGGGCTACTACGAGCTCGAGATCGGCGGCAGCGATCAGCCGCTGTGGGTCGGGCAGCACCAGGTCACGCCGCAGGTCTAGGCACCAAACGGTTCGATATGCCTGCTGCGACGCGGATGTGCGCGCATATCTGGGCGTACGTCCGATGCTCGCTCGTCGTGTAGTCGACTGCACTCCTCGACGCGCTGCCTCGGACTCGGTCTCGGACTCGGTTTCGGTCTCGGACTCGGTCTCGGTCTCGGACTCGGTCTCGGACTCGGACTCGGTCTCGGCCTCGGACTCGGTCTCGGACTCGGTCTCGGCCTCGGACTCGGACTCGGTCTCGGCCTCGGTCTCGGCCTCGGTCTCGTCATCGATACCCCCTGCGACCGCCTGGATCGCGGAGTCTCGTCGTCCGGTGGCGCTAGCTGGTCGGCATAGGCGGCATCGGGACTCGCACGTAGCTCACCGCGACCTCCTACTCGACCTCGACCCAGACCGGCTGATCCCCCGCATCGGCCGGCCAGGCCGACACCAGGGCCTGGACCGTGGCTGTCCTCGGCAACGTCACCCGATGCGCCGCGTCTGGACGCGTCGCAAGCCGAACCCAGCCCAGCGGGTTGCGATAGCCCACGAGCCCGAGCATCAGCCCCGTGAACGCGTCCATGTCGACCGCGCGGCAGCCACACGCCGCCAGCTCCGCCAGCATTCGCTCCTCTTGCTCCGGTTGGCGCTCGGTCTGCCCCTCGTCCACCACCGTCACGCCCGCCATCACCGCCCCTGGGCACCCAGGGGCCGCTCGCGTCAGGGCCTCTTTGGTCAGCGCCGTCCACATGTCGCGTGTGGCACGAATCTCGTCGATGGCAGCCCGCACCCAACCAGTGGGCACCACCGGCGGGTCGTAGCTCGCCGCGTAGCGCCCATTGTCGACCAGCAACCGCAGGTCGAACTGTCGCCCAAGGTGCTGCTCGGAACGGGCGATGACGCTCCTCGCCAGCGCCAGGTTCGCCAGAGTTGTCTCTCGGTCGGGGTGCATGAGCAGCACGCCGGACGAGTAGTCTGCGAGCACGGTGGTGAGCCGGTCGACGGTTGCAGACAGCCACGGCTCCTCAAGACGCACCCAGTAGTCCATGACATTCCACGCGACCCCCTTGTTGTTCATCGCGTAGTACGGGGCCTCGAACTCATCCAGTGGCGCAACCTGCCGCGGCGGAACAGCCGTCCGGTGCGAGCGCCCGAGCCGCGGCGACCCTTCTCGCGGCGAGACCGCCAGGTGGTCGCGCAGCGTCGCCAGTCGCTCCGAACACTGATCACGACGAACGCTACCAACACGATCCGATGGACTCTGGTCTCGCGAACAGGCGAAACCCAGCGTCGCGCACACTGCAAACAAGAATATGGAACGCATCGTCGACCACTCACCTCGAGAACAACGAACATCGACCGGTTGGCGCTCTACAAGCTCGGGGCCGGCGGGACAAGCGAGTCGCCTCATGGAGCCGTCAGCGTGACGCACACCGCGACCACCTACTCGACCTCGACCCAGACCGGCTGATCCCCCGCGTCGGCCGGCCAGGCCGACACCAGGGCCTGGACCGTGGCCGTCCTCGGCAACGTCACCCGATGCGCTGCGTCTGGACGCGTCGCCAGCCGAACCCAGCCCAGCGGGTTGCGATAGCCCACGAGCCCGAGCATCAGCCCCGTGAACGCGTCCATGTCGACCCCGCGGCAGCCACACGCCGCCAGCTCCGCCAGCATTCGCTCCTCTTGCTCCGGTTGGCGTTCGGTCTGCCCCTCGTCCACCACCGTCACGCCGGCCATCACCGCCTCCGGACACCCAGGGGCCGCTCGCGTCAGGGCCTCCTTGGTCAGAGCGGTCCACATCTCTCCGGTGGACCGAATGTCTGCGATTCGCTCGCGAGCCCACCCCGGCGTCGCCTGTGGGATCTCAAAACGCGCGTGGCCACCCCGAACCAACGCCAGCAGCCGAAGGTCCAATGAACGCCCGAGTTGTATCTCCACTTGACGCACAAGATCGCGTGCGAGGGCGAGTCTCTCTGTAGTCGTGCGAGCATCTGGATAGAGGAGCAGCAGGCCAGCGTCGTAGTCGCGCCACGAGGCCGCCAGCCTATCGACCGCCGCGCTCCACTGCGGCTCCGCAAACCCTATCCATCGCTCCCATCCCCACCAAGCGACGCCTTCGTTGGTCATGGTGAACAGTGGCGCGTCCGATCCCCCCACTCGAGACCATGGATCCTTCGTCTCGGCACCCCGATGGAACCGCGATGACCGAACGATGGCTTCGCGAGGAGCGTCAGCTATCAGCGCCGCCAGACGATCGCTCGCTGCGGCACATCGATTCTGGGGGAGCGCCTCGGGATTCGTTCGCTCGACCGGCTTGTCGCGCGAGCACGCAACGAAGATCGCGATAAAAAAGAGACAGAGACGCCGCATGTCTATACCTCTTCAGGTAGCAGCGGAAAGCCGCCGGCCTCCAGGTAGAGCCCCAGCACGAGCTTGTAGTAGTCACGATCAGGAACCATGTTCATCTCCCACGGAGGAATCGGAGTCGAACGAAGGCGGTTTCGCGCCTCCACAAGAGCGACATAAGCGTCAGCCAACGCCTCCCAGGCTGCGACGCCATCACGCTCTCGGATGTTGACAGAGTCAAGAATGCCGCCGCCAATGTCGTATTCGTAGCCGGACTGCGTCGCGATGTACGAGTAGATCTCCTGCAATGCGGCCGCCGAGCCCACGGCGCGCATCATTCCCTCGATGGCCCCGCGTACTCGCTCTCCTCTGCTAGAGCGGCCTAGCCGTCGAGCTTGATGATAGAGAGCCATGCAGTTCGAGTAGGCAAGGGCCCAGTCAAGCCCAAGGAGATCGACCCTTCTGCCCTGGTCAATGTCCGCGTATGAAACGATGAACTGAGGATCTAGATCTGTCATGTCCAGGGGGAATCCGGCCAGCATCACCATTCCAGGTGAGTACGCCTCAATTTCGAGGTCGCGACGCCGGGACGACGACGCCGCCAGCGCGTGATAGAGCTGCACGAACCCACCCATGAACACGCCATCAATGTGAACGTCGTCTGCGCGCCACGAGATCGACCCGAGACGGTGGAGCAGCTCGCCTAGGAAGATCGCGGAGCTGAGCGGCAGTTCCGCAGCCTGAATTGCGATCGCCGCGCCGCGACCAACCGCGCGCACCGCCGGCCCCAAGCGCGACGCGGCCGAGCCCGCCTTCCACAGACCGAGGGCCGCCCCGCGGAGGACGATGCCACCGCGCCGAAGTGCCCCCTGGACCACACCGCGTCCCCAACGGATGACCCGGCCTGAGCGCTGCTCGAAGAAGCGCTGGGCGCGATAGATGATCTGGCCGGCCCGCCGCTTGATCTCATCGACGCTCGGCGTGGCCTCGACGACGAGCGTGACCTCGAAGTCCATCTCCATGTCGTAACCAGGGAACTGGTGTTCATGCGTGAGGAGAGTCGCCCACTCGACCTCGATCGCCACCGGAAACAGTGGCGTCGCTTGCAGGTTGAAGCCGACGTGCAAGCTGCCGTCGTCCGTGGTCACTCCCAGCTCGGTGAGCTTGATGCCGCGGTACTTGATCAGGGCGAGCTTCGTCGCCGCGTCGAGGCCTTGGGAGAACTCGGGGACGCCGATCTCGGCACCGAGCCGCACCGGCCCAAAAGTCGTCCAGTTCGGAGAACGTGCCCGCGCCTTCTTCAGCGAGAGGGCCATGAACGCGTGGACCTCCCCCCACGGATATCGCGCCGTCAGGCGCGGCGTGATGCGCACCTGCTCGAGGAGAGCCTTGATCGCCGCGGATGCCGACGAGGTGAGCTGGTCTGTCAGATCGCGCCACGGCGGTCGCCGTGACTGACCACTGCCTCCAACCTGCGGAACCTGGCTTTGAGCGCCGGTCGGCAGCGTCGACTGTCCGACTCCGGCACTACTCACACCATCCGGGCCCACACGGAGCGGCCGCGGCGGCGGCGTCAGGCCGCGGGACACCGGGTCGACGAGCCTGTTGCCCACGGCACGCTGGGCGGGCCCGGTCAGGCGGTCCCCGAGCCCACGGGACGCCGGCGTCGCCATCGTGTTGCCCAACCCGCGATCACCGCGAGGGTCGCTTGCGCCGCCACGTCCAGCATCGACCGCGTCCGGGGCGAGGCGCTTGGCCAGCGCCCGCAGAACTTCGCGCTGCGCTTCCGTGGTCGCGCGCCGGAAGCCAGCGCTCACTGCGGGGTCTCCGATCAGCGCCAGGAGCGCCGCCTCCGCCTCGGCAGAGCTGGCGGACTCGATGTTGGGAAGCGCATCCACCTGCTCCGTGGAGGCGCCTGATGCGAGCGCGTCGCGCAGTCCCGTTCGAGGTCCTGCCATGGCCCTAGCCCCCCGACCGCGCCACACGGCGCCAGCTCACGGGTCGCCCCCGCCAATGACGACTCCGGCCGGAACTCCTTGGATGACGGTCTTGCGATCGATATCGGGGTCGCTGAGGTCACCCGCCAACAGCCGAGCGCCGAGCCGCAGGTTCTCGAGGCGAGCGCGAGCGGCCTCCGCTTCGGCCTTGGCGGCGTCCGCGGCGCGGTGCCGCAGCTTGAAGTCCTCGAGGAGCGGATGCGCGGCCGGCAGCGCCTCGATGAAGAGCGCATCGGTCGGCACCACGACCTCCTCTTCCAGCGGCCGAGGATCTGTGAGCACCCGACGGTGGGCCTCCTCGAGCCCGGGGCGCACCGCTTCGTAGTCGTCGGGGGGCAGGACCTCACGCAGGCAACATGCGTACCGCTCGAGTTCCGCGCGGGTGAGGTTCGCGAGATGGTCGGGGTCGTGGGCGCCACCGTGACGATCCACGAACGGGACAGTCAGGTACCGCGCGATCAGGTGCGAGTCGCGTAGCGGGAAGATCGCATAGTTGCCTCGGTAGCCGAGCGGGCGCTCGAGGTCGGCCAGCTCGCCTAGCGGGACCGTGGCGCTGGCGACCTCAGCCGCGAGCGTGGCCTCGACCACCACGGGCCGCGTCCAGTGGGGTGGCAGAGGTGGCTCGTCCACGCTCGGCACGACCCGGTAGCTCAGCTGGCCGTCGACCATCGGGACCGGCAGCTGGTGCAAGCGCAGCACGCGCTGGTCAGCCGGCTCGTGGTCCCAGATGGCCTGCATGTAGTACAGGATGTTCTGCTTGACGTGTAGGCGCAGGCGCTGGACGTCGACGGTCTTGTCGAGCAGGGCCCGTGTCGCAGCGCCCCAGCGGTCCGTCATCGCCGACAAGTGCTTGGCTTCAGCGCCGAGCTGCTCCGCCATCGCGCGCTCGCGGGCCTGCGCTCGCTCGAGGGCCTCTCTTGCCGTCTCGACCCGTGCGCGGTTGGCCTCCTCGCTCCCCCCGCCGGCGATCCACTGAGACACCGACTGCCAGGCCCCCTGCGCGTCCTCGGCCTCGGCGGCGCTGATGATGCTCGCGCGCAGCCCGCGAAACAGAGTCTCCACCTGGCTCTGCTGGGCGACCAGGGTCTGACGTAGAGCCTCAACGACGCCACGCTGATGCTCAAGGTCGGCGCGGAGCTGGCCCACCGTGGCCTCCTCGCCAACGAGTGAGGTGTTGATGGTGTCGAGCGCCGATACGAACGACGGATCGAGCAACACCCGACGAAGAATCCAGTCGTGTTGCAAGAGCCAAGCGACGTTGATGTAGTTTGGCTTCGGGACTGGCTGCGCGACCAGCACGACCGGTGTCATCCGGTGGAGGTGCTCGGCCACGTGGTACCGGCGCTGGAGCTGGTAGAAGAGGTACGTGACCGCAAGCTCCTCGTTCGGGTTGACGATCTTTCCGGTCTGTTCGACGGTGGTATCGGTCGCCGACTCGAATGATACGTCGATGGTGTGGTCGTTCTCGTACTCCCGCGCCGCCTTGATCACCGCCTCGCGGAACTGCTGGCGAGTGTCGCTCGAGGTGCGAGCATCGTCGATCTTCAAACTGCCGCTGCCGCCGCCGTACACTCCGGAAGCCTCAAATCCCGTCCGAAGCTCGGCGGTCTCGACAATGTCCCGGACCGCACGCTGAGTGAGCTGCTCCTCCGTACGAAGCACGCTGCGCGCCTTTTCCTGCGTCTGCTGTCGGCGCTTGCCGCTGGTCGCGACCTTTCGACTGTAGGTCCGCTCCTCGCGCGGCGCCAACGTGACGGTCTCGACCAGCCGGCCGGCCTGATAGCCGAGCGGGGTCCAGCGCTGGCGGTACGTGGTGATCAGGCCGAAGTTGATCGCGGTCCCGGAGTCGTCCGCGGCGTAAACCGTGAAGCGATACGGTTCGGCCAGCTTACGATCGAGCTCGGCCAGGAGCGCGCTCACCCATCCCGTCCCTTCGAGGGCAAGCGGATCTGGGAGACCTGTCGGACCGGCCTCGGCCCACAGGAGGGACGCCTGGGCGCTCACCTGCGCACGACGAATCACCTCGGGCGCCTGCTTGATGACGAAGGTCGCCTCGCCGAGCAGATGGTCGACGAGCGCCCCGGTCGTTGCCGCCGGGCGACCACCCAACCGCTCGAGCTCGTCGTAGAGGGCGCCTGCCGCGCGGACCGAGTCCTCGTCGATGAGATCGACCCAGACGTCCTCGATCGGCACGTGGAGCACGCTGAAGTCATGGAGCGCCGGTGCATCAGCCGGCCCGGTCGAAACCTGCAACCCGTCGATACGACGTATCACGTCGGCGTCCGTCGGCCGACGCTCTATGGCGCGATCGCTTGGGTGGAGCTGCGCCCAAACCGCCACGGCGAGATCGTCGACCGTCGTGAGAGGGGGCGGAGGGGGCTGCTCGGGCGGCGGCGTCGTACAGGCCTCGGCCAAGGTTCGCGGTCGACGGCAGACCGTGTTCAACAGGTCGACCGCCAGGCGAGGGCCATCGAGTGCTGGTCCGAACAGTAGTGGCTCGATCGCTCCGGCGGCGATCGTGCCGTCGCTCGCGGTCGCGGCCTCGACCGCAGCACGCTCGGCCGCCGACAGCGTCGCGAAGCCGCGTCGCGGTCGCTGCAGCTTCGCCTGGTTCAGGCCGCGCGCGACCGCCTCCCTCAGGCGGCTCGCTACCGGCGCGCTGGGTTGGGTCGGCGCACCACCACGTCCACGCGCCAGGAGTTCTTGGCGGAAGCGAGTGGTGAGCTGCGCGGCGGACGCGCGCCTCGGGTCCAGCCGACCACGGACGACATTCTGTCGCTCGGTTTCAAAGGACGCGTCCGTCACCGCACGCGCGACGATGCTGCCAAGCGCCGGCAGCTCGTCGGCCACTGAGCGCGTCGGAGGCAAGACCCCTGCCGCGACCAGCGCCTGGGTCGGCAGCCGGACGGTCCATGTCTCGAGATCACCCGCGCGTTCACGGTGCTTGTCATCGGCGTAGAGGACCGTGCGCGTCGGCGTCGTGGCAGCGATCTCGACGCGGAGATCCCAGACGTAGCCGGCGCCGTCGGCTTCCAGCCGAAACCGCCCTCGCTCATCGGTGGCGATCGAGCCTACACGGCCCTCGCCGCCACCATCGAGCTTCGCGAACACGGTCACGCCAAGCCCGACGACCGGCCGACCCGACTCAAGGACGAGAACTTCCCCCACGACCAGCTTCATGTGCACCATGTAGCCGAGTGGTCGGACCGCGTCAAGTCAGATCTTCAGGCGTAGTATCGAGTGATCAACGCCACCGACGCCCACGTCTCTCGAGGACGCGGCGGAGGGGCTCGAGGGCGCCGGCCTTCGGGGACGCCGACCGCTCGCGCGAACGCGCGGGCCGGGGTCGACGACTCGTCGAGGTTGTCGGTCGCCCTCGAGTCTACCGTTCGCGCTGTCGGGGCTCGTCGAGGTCGGCGGAGCGGGAGGACACGAGGGCCGTCCGCGCTGCGCCAGCGGTCCGGCGAGCGTCTGCGCCGGCCTCGGCGCCGCGTGCGCCCGGCGGCTCGGCCGCTACGGACGGGTGCTCCGGACGTTGGCGTTCACGTAGATCTGCGGCACCCATTGACCGACCGGCCCGGACCTCATCGATGGAGACCGCCTCGCGATCGCGGGCCGTACGGGCTCGTGTGAGCCGACCCGGGCGCATGACCTCCGCCGCGGGCGGCAGATTTCGGCAGGGGACGGCGTCACAAACCGAGGGGGGCCGACTCAAGCTGGTTGCATGTCTGATCCGCGCCAGGGTTCGCCCGACCACGACGTCGCTCTCGCTCGCCAGGCCCTGGCGCAGCGCGACTTGCCTCACGCGCTCCATCACATCGGCTGCGCGCTGACCCACGATCCGATGCATCGGGAGCGGATGTCGCTCCTGAACGAGATCATCGCCGCCGCGCCCGAGCCGATGAAGCTGGTCGAACTCGACGGCAACGTGTCGTTCGTCGACGCCGCCAACCGGGCCTACGTCCTGGCCTGGCAGCGGCGGTGGTCCGAGGCGATGGACCTCATCACCGACGTCGCCGAGATCCGCCCCGACATCCCGTACATGTTGTGGTGCGAGTGGTGGTTGGCCCAGCCCGGGATCTTGCCGAGCCTCCCGCTGGCCGAGCTGATCTCGGGGATCGTCGTCGACATCTTGAAGATCGCGTCGAAGTGCCCGACCCCGATCCCGGCCGACGATCCGCGCAAGCCGACGGTGGAGTCGGGGGCGCGCATCCTGGCGGCGATCCGCGCCGCGCATCCCGGCGAGGGCCTCTTGTGGTTCGGCAGCTCGATGGTGGCGCGCCGGGTCGGCGCGGCGGGGGAGGCCCTGGGGTTCGCGCAGCACGCCTACCAGCTCGACCCGTCGTGGAAGGCCGCGATCGGCGTGGCCAACGCCCTGCGCGACGCCGGCCAGCTCGACGAGGCCGCGCGGTGGTTCGCCCGCGCGCGGCAGCACGACCCCAAGGACGTGAGCGCCTTCCTCGACTGCGGCGACATGATGCTCGACGCCGAGCGTCACGACGAGGCGGCGGCCCAGTACGAGGCCGCGACCAAGCTCGAGCCCGACCACCCGTGGGCCACGGCGTCGCTCACCTACCTGCATTACCTGCGTCACCGCGATCCGGGCTCGAAGCTGGCGCTCCTGCGCCTGACCGAGGCCGAGCCGGCCAACCACCGGGCCGAGGATCTCTACGCCAAGCTCGATCCGCCGCGGCTGTACCTGAACCGCTTGCCGCACCCGGCCGACGCCTCGGCCAACGCGCTCAACGCGATCTTCGAGGAGATGTACGACAACCCGGCCCAGCACCACGGCTCGACGGTCAAGCTCAAGCTGACCCACGTCGAGTCGCCGAGCGTGGTCGCGGCGTTCTGGTTGCAGATGGAGATGTGGGGGCCCCAGGTCGGTCTCGACTATCAGGTCGAGCGGGTCCAGACGCCGGATCCTCGTCAGCCCAAGGCCCAGGTGCCATACGCGCTGTGGCGGTGGGAAGACACCCAGCCGCGGCCGGCGATCGATCGCCCCGACTTCGCGACCGTGACCACGGTCCACGGCCTGGCCAGCGAGCCCTTCGCCCTCGACGTGTGGGAGCCGATGGCGGCCAAGGCCGCGGCCAAGCTCGGCGGCGGTGGGCTGCGCCCGCTCTTGGCGACCATGGTGTTTCCGCCGCGCCCGCCCAACTCGTCGTGGCGCGTGTTGCCGTGGGTGCAGCGCGCCCAGGTCGCGTCGGCGCTGATCGTCGCGCACCTCGAGCCGCATCAGCCGTGGGCCGGCAGCGCCCGGCAGCAGGCGCTGTACGCGCTCCTGTACGGACCGAGCGACTGGACCACCGGCGCGGCGATCATCGCGCTCGGCTCCCTGGCCCGTCGCGATCCGGCGATCCGCGCCGAGGTCGTGGCGGCCTTCGGCTGGCTGTTCCAGCAGATCCCGGCCGAGGGCTTCTGCCCGTGGGAGCTGCCGCTGGTCGTGACCTGGCTGTCGTTCCCCGACCTGGACGACGTGACCCGTCGCCGGCTCGAGGCCTACAAGGCCAAGATCTTCGACGGCGGCACCGGGTCGACCTCGGTCCACCTGTGTCAGCTCGAGGCCAAGAAGTTCGATCAAGCGGCCGAGATGGCGGCGGCCGCGAGCGCCCAGCGCGAGGTCGCGGCCGGCGGTGGTGGCGATCCCGATCCGGTGGTGTTCCCGGGCCAGAAGGTGGCGCGGTTGTCGGACTACGTGCGGCTCATGAAGGGCATGCAGTCGGGCAACATGATGGGGGCGCTCGGCCAGTTCGGTCTCGACATGATGGGCTACGCCTCGGTGGCGACCGCGTGGGGACAGCGGTTGGCGCAGGATCCGGTGCTGAACGCCAAGTTCGCGCAGCAGATGGCGCGGTGATGGCGGCGACCAGAGCCCCGGTCGCGCGGGCTACGGCTCGACGCCCAGCGCGCCGGGGATGGCGGCGGTGCCGGTGCCGGTCGGGGTCTTGCCGAGATCGGTGATCGCGTTGGGCGCGAAGCGCAGCCGGCGCAGGCCGGTGTTCTCGGCGACGATCGCCAGGCCGCGCTGCGGTCCTTGCGCGAGCACCACCGCGTCGCCTGGGAGCTGCGGCCGGCCGCCGCTGTAGGTGAGCGGGCCGGTCAAGGTCACCGGCGGGGTCGCGCCGGCGGCGTAGCGCAGCCCGAGGAGCGCGTCGCCGAAGCCCGACGCGATCACCGCGGTGTCGGTGAACGGCGAGGCCACGATCGCGTAGGGATCTTCGATCGGGGTCAGGACCGGGTGCGCGGTCAGGCTGTCGCCGGCGATCCCGACCACCGCGACGCGGTTGGGCACGCCCGAGAACTGGCTGGTGTCGCCGAGCAGCGCGACCCGACCGTCGGCGGTGACCGCGACGCCGCCGACGATCGCGTCGTCGTCGCCGAAGGCGTCGACCCCGGCGACTACCACCGGCGGATCGCGGGTCCAGTCGAGGAGGTGGAGATCGTGCCCGGCCGGCGTTGCGCCGACCTCGGTCGCCGCCAGCACGGCGCGATCGCCGACGACGTGGAGGCCGCGGGCCAGCTTGGTCGGCAGCCAGCGGCCGCGATCGGTGAGCGTGCCGTCACAGCCGATGTCGATCCGGTACAGGCCGCCGCCGTTGCCGGGCCAGTTCCCGTCGACGACGATCGCCGAGGCGCCGTCGGGCGCGATCACGACCTCGCCGGCGTAGAACGAGCCGTCGAAGCGGGCGTGGACCACGACCGGGGTGCTGCCGTCGAATCGGACCACGCCGAGGGTGCCGTCGCTCTGCGGCGCGATCGCGACCTGGCCGTCGGGAGTGAAGGCCACCACGCCGCCGGTGGCGCGCCCCATCGCGAAGCGCGCGCCGGTGTCGGTCAGGGCGCCGGTCTGGTCGAGGAGCCACACGCCCCAGTTGTTCGCCTGGCCGCCGGACGCGGTGTACGGCAAGGACACGACCACTTTGCGCGGGCGGTCGGCGGGCGCCGGGGTGCGCCGGCACCCGCCGCCGTCGGGGCTGACGGCGTCGGCGGTTGGCGCGTCGGGGCTGGTGGCGGCGTCGTCGCCGCCGCAGGCGGACACGACGAGAGCGGTCGACAGGACCAGGCGGCGCATCGCCGGTTCATACTACGGGTCGGCGCCGGCGCGCCGCGGGATGGGCGGCGGTGCGCGGCGGCCGTCACCCGGGGCGCTGCTCGCGCACCATGTCGGTGGTGGCGAAGGGGCGCGGCGGCCGGGCGGCGACGTCGACGAAGCCGAAGCGCGCGTACAGCGACTGGGCGTCGCGGGTGCCGAGCATGACGGTGGCGGTCGCGCGCAGCGCCGGGTGCGCGAGCAGGAGCTTGACCACCGCCTGTCCGACGCCGCGACCGCGCCAGGCCGGGTCGACGATGACGTCGTAGATCCAGCCGCGCTTGGCGCCGTCGG
The DNA here is from genome assembly GCA_018057825.1 of Kofleriaceae bacterium. Taxonomy (GTDB): domain Bacteria; phylum Myxococcota_A; class Polyangia; order Haliangiales; family Haliangiaceae; genus UBA2376. Next base: position 148,591 of record JAGPCY010000014.1, read on the forward strand.
CGATGGCTCGAGCGCTGGCGACCACCGCGCCGTCGGGGGCGCGGGCGCCGACCCAGGCGGTTGAGCCGTGGTGGGCGGCGGCGAGCTGCGCGCGCGTGAAGCCGAGGTTCCAGTAGGTGCCGTCGAGGAGCGCGGCCACCGGCGCCGCGGCGTCGGCGGGCATCCAGGCGTGAAGCGTCACGCCGGGCGGGCCGATCAGAAAGCCGGGGGGCGGCGCGTCGGGGTTGGCGGCGCGGATGAGCTCGATCGCGCGCGGGTCGCCGGGCTGGCCGCGGTGCCACAGGTTGTCGAGGAGCGCGGGGATCTCCTCGGGGCGACGGTTCTGCGCCAGCTTGGCCTTGCCCTCGATGCGGTCGAGTCGCAGCCCGGCGACCAGGAGGCCGCGGACCGCGGCGCGGTACATCGGATCGTCGGCGGTGATCGGCCGGTAGCCGCCGTCGGGTTGCAGCGCGGTCATGAGCGCGGCCAGGGCGGCGGCCTTGCGCGGCGGGTCGACCAGCTCCTCGAGCGCGCCGTGGATCGCGACGCTGCGGTAGTAGGTGGTGGCCGGACACGCGCGCTCGGGATCGAAGAACGTCGACGGCGCGGTCGCGACCAGCTCCTCGGCGATCGCCACCGCGGGCCGGCCGACGGCGGTGGTCTTCTCGCCCTTGGGCGCGCTGTGAAAGACCAGGTAGTCGTCGACGACCACGCCGTGGAGCGTGCGCAGGAGCGGCGCGCCGTCGGGCGTGGTGGTGGCGAGGTGAAACGTGGTCTGGGTGGCGAGGAAGGCCCGGGCCTCGGCCGGGGTCATGGCGTACTCGGCGCGGCGCATGGTCGTACGATGCTCTCGGGCTGGTCTATCCAGAAGTACCAGTTCAGATATTCTGGATAGACCAGTCAGGAGTCCGCCATGTGGCTACCTCTCGCCCCCGACGGCCCGCGCTTCGCCGCGATCGCCGGCGCCATCACCGCCGAGATCCGCCGTGGCCGCCTGGTCCCGGGGGAGCGCCTGCCGTCGAGCCGCGCCCTGGCGACGACGCTCGGCGTCCACCGCAACACCGTCCTGGCGGCCCTGGCCGAGCTCGAGGCTCAGGGCTGGATCGCGACCCGGCCGGCCCAGGGCACGTTCGTGTCGACCGCGCTGCCGCCGACCGGGCCGGGCCCGGGGCTGCGGCCGCCGAGCGCGCCGGGCTTCGCGATCCCGCCGGTCCCGGTCGCGCCACCGCCGGCGACGCCGCCGACCGATCGCCGGACCGTGCTCCTGTCGGCCGGGGTCCCGGATCCGCGGCGGTTCCCGGTCGACCTCCTGGCCCGGGCCTGGCGGCGCGCGGTGCGACGGCGCGCGCCGACGCTCCTGACCTACGGCCCGCCCGAGGGCTACCCGCCGCTGCGGGCGGCGCTGGCGGCGTGGATCCGTCGGGCCCGCGGGGTCGCGGCCAGCGCCGAGCACGTGCTCGTCACCCGCGGCAGCCAGATGGCCCTCGACGTGTGCGCGCGAGCGCTCCTGCGGCCCGGCGATCGGGTCGCGGTCGAGGCCCTCGGGTACCGGCCGGCGTGGGACGCGCTCCGCCTGGCCGGCGCGGTCCTGGTGCCGATCGCGGTCGATCGCGATGGCCTCGACGTCGCGGCGCTGGCCCGGGCCCACGCCCGATCGCCGCTGCGCGCGCTTTACACCACGCCGCACCACCAGTACCCGACGACGGTGACGATGAGCGCTGGCCGGCGCCTGGCGCTGGCCGCGCTGGCCGCCCGCGCCCGGCTGATCGTCCTCGAGGACGACTACGATCACGAGTTCCACTACGACGGTCACCCGGTGGCGCCGCTGGCGGCCGCCGATCCGACCGGCCAGGTGATCTACATCGGCACGCTGTCGAAGGTCCTGGCCCCCGGGCTGCGGCTCGGCTTCGCGATCGCGCCGCCGCCGGTGATCGCCGCGGTGGCGCGCTGGCGGTCGGCGATGGATCGCCAGGGCGATCTGGCGATGGAGGCGGCGGTCGCCGAGCTGATCGGCGATGGTGAGCTCGAGCGCCACGTCCGTAAGATGCGGGTGCTGTACCAGGCCCGGCGCGACGCCCTGGTCGCGGCGCTGACGCGTCAGCTCGGCGGCGCGGTCACCGCGACGGCGCCGCGTGGCGGCATCTCGCTGTGGGCCGAGGTCGCGCCCGACCTCGACCTGGCGGCGTGGCTGGCGGCGGCGGCGGCGCGCGGCGTGGTGGTGGCGCCGGGCGCGCGTTACACCTTCGACGGCGCCGAGCCCGGCGCGCTGCGCCTGGTGTTCGCGCCCCACACCCCGGCCGAGCTCGAGCGCGCGGTCGCGGTCCTGGCCGCGACCCGGCCGCGCACCCCTGCTACTTCCCGACGACCTTCCGGGTCTGGGTCAGGGCGCCGAGCCGGGCCTTCCGGATCTTCGCCTCCTCGGCGGTGATGGCGTCGACCAAGCGATCGATCTCGGCCTGATTGGGGTTGGGGCCACCGACCACGCGCTTGAGCTGGAGGCCCAGCTCGGCGACCTTGCGCTGCGCCGGCTCGGTGAGCTTGCGCTCGTCGGCCGCGATCTTCTCGAGCGCGGCGATCTTGCCGGCGTCGAGATCGTCGAGGTCGTCGACGTCGAGGTCGGGCAGGTCGGGGACGTCGGGGACGTCGGGGCTGCCCGGTCCCACCGCCCACGGCAGGAACGGCACCTTCTTCATCCATCCCATCGCCGGATCGTCGAACGGCGAACCGAGGTCGACGTCGAAGTCGAAGTCGAGGTCATCGAGATCGAGATCGAGATCGAACCCGTCATCGTCGTCGTCGTCGTGGTTCCAGTTCCACGCCCACGACCGGCCGCCCTTGCCGAGATCGATCTTGAACGACCCGCCGCGGGCGCTCAGATCGGCGTCGATGCCCGCGTCCTTGAGCGCGTCCTCGACCTGATCTTCGATCGCCTTGCGCAGCTCGTCGCCCCAGCCCCCGCGCGCCAGGTCAGCGAGCCTGGTGAGATCCCGCGGATCGCCGCTCTGGCGGGCCTCCTTCAGCGTCTTCAGGATGCCGTCGCGGAGCTGCTTGGGGATGTCGGGGTTGCCCTCGACCTCGGCGATCGCCTGGTCGAGGCCGCGAGTCAGCTCGGCCTTGAGCTGGGCGTCGGTCGGCACGCCCTTGACCTTGGGCGGCTTGGGCGGCTTGGGCGGCTTGACCTTGCCGGTCGGGGCCGGGGGAGCCGGGGGCGCGGGGGGAGCGGGAGGCGCGGGGGGCGCGGGCTGAGCCAGCGCGGCGGTGGCGAAGACGCTGGTGCACAGCGAGGCGAGGGCGAGCGGGCGGATCATGGAGTTCCTCCGGACGAAGGGCGATGACGAAGCAGGAGCGCGCGCTGGACGCGCAGGGGAGCCTCGAGGTCGCGCCACGGCCCGGCCGGTGCCATGGCGCGCTCGAAGCTGGCGAGCTCGAGCAGCTCGCGCGCGCGCGCGCGCTGCTCGACGGAGATCGGGGTGGCGACCGCGGGGGTCGGCAAGGCGGTGCGCGGCGTCGGCCCGAGGGCGCGGGTCCCGACCACCGCGAGGAGCGCGGCGGCCGCGATCGCAGCGGCCCCCAGGGCGATCCGTCGGCGGCGCCGGATCGCGAGGCGGCGGTGGGCGCCGGCGGTCATTCGCGCGGCGAAGCCCGGCCCCGGCTCGGCGCCGCGGCGGGCCCGCGCCAGGTTCGACGGCAAGGCGACCAAGGCGGCGCAGTCGGGGCAGCCGGTCAGGTGGGCGCGCTCGGCGTCGGTGAGAGGCGCGCCCGAGGCGACCGCGCCGGCGACCAGGTTGCAGCGAGTCACGACGCGTCCTCCAGGAGCTCGCGCAGGCGGGCCAGCCCGCGCACCAGGTGGGTCTTGGCGGTGGCCTGCTCGACCCCGAGGAGCTGCGCGATGTCGGGCACCGGCAGCTCGTGGCCGTAGCGCAGGACCAGGGCCGCGCGCTGCTTTGCCGGCAGCGCGTCGAGGTGGGAGAGGAGCGACGCGACCTCGCGCTCGGAGGCCAGAGCGTCGTCAGCGCGGCGCGGCGCGGCGGCGTGGAGGCGGGCGCCCAGCTCGGCGGTCGGCAGGCCATCGCCCAGGACCGGCTGGGCGTCCTCGGCGTCGGCGCGCTCGAGCCAGCGGCCAAAGACCGCGCGGCGCAGGCGACGCCGGCGCAGGACCCGCAGGCACACGCTGGTGACGATGCGTAGGAACCAGGCCGGCGCCGCGACCGGATCGCGCAGATCGGCGAGGTTCTCGCACGCCCGGGCCAGGGCGTCTTGGACCGCCTCTTCGGCCTCGGTGCGGTTGCCGAGGAGGTCGTAGGCGATCGCGTAGCCCTTGCGCGCCGGGGCGCCGGCCAGCTCGGACAGGAGGCGGGCGCGCGTCTCGGTCAGGCCCGGCGCCGCGGGCAGAGAGTCGCTCGTCAAGAGGAGGGGTCCTCGCGCCAGCACTGTACGGGAAAGAGCCGCAGGGGCGGGCGGCGGTTGACACGGGCCGGGCGAGGAGTTCGTGGCGATGTGATCTCGATGGGTTAGAGGGGGGCGAGGCGGGGGCCGAGACCGACTCCGACCCCGCACCCGAACCCGAGACCGAGTCCGAGACCGAGTCCGAGACCGAGTCCGAGTCCGAGTCCGAGACCGAGTCCGAGGCCGAGACCGAGACCGAGGCCGAGGCCGAGTCCGAGGCCGAGACCGAGACCGAGACCGAGTCCGAGTCCGAGTCCGAGTCCGAGTCCGAGACCGAGTCCGAGGCCGAGACCGAGACCGAGACCGAGTCCGAGTCCGAGTCCGAGACCGAGGCCGAGGCCGAGTCCGAGGCCGAGACCGAGGCCGAGCGCGATGTGATCGCGCCGAGCGGCGGCGCGTCGCCGAGCCCTACTTGAACAGGCCCTTGACCGCGTCGGCGGCCTGACCGGCGCGCACACCTATATAGGAGCCGACCGCCGATGGCAGCGCCGGCAGCGACTTCAGGTGCGCCATCGGCTTGCTCGAGCCGTTGTCGAGGTGGCTCCGCACCATCTGATCGTGGCGCAGGCACTCGGGGGTGCGGACGTCGCCGAGCCAGGCCATGCCATCGCCGGGGCCGCAGCGCCCGAGGTTGGCGGCCGTGGCCTCACCGCCGATGACCTGGGTCAGGTCGTCGCTGTCGATCGATCGGAAGTCGCGCATAGGTCCTCCGCGCCCCGGTGTTGCAGCGGGCGTGCCGGGGGCCGCGGGGCTGCCGCGCCGCGGGCGCGCGACGGTGCGGTCGATCCCGGGGGCGTGGGCCTCGGATCGCCGACCGCGGGTCACGGCGCGACGGTCGGGTCGGCGACGTCGGCGACCGGTGTGAGGATCGGACGGATCGCGGCCAGGCGCGGCGCGAACAGCTCGAGTTGATCGGGATCGGCGAACACCGCGGCGAAGTCCTCGGGCGTGAAGGCCCGGGCCAGGCGGGTCGCGAAGGTGTCGCGCAGGACCCGCAGGTAGTGGGCGACGTCGTAGTCGCGGCGGGGATCGTCGACCTCGCGGCGGGCCGGGGCCAGGGCGCCGCCGGTCCGGGTCCGGTAGACGTGGACCCGCTCGCCGGCCCGCCAGGTGGTGCGGCCGGCGTCGAGCATCGCCTCGTAGGCCAGCTCGCGGCGGGCGTCGCGGCCGGCCAGGTACTCGTCGGGCGCGCGGCTGAGCCGGACCAGCGACGCGACCTCGAAGGGCGCCAGGCGGCGGGCGCGGAGCAGGTCGATCGTGGCCAGGTAGGCGCCGCGCACCGCGGCGACGTCGCCGGCGAACAGCGGCGGCAGCGCGGCGCGCAGGAAGGCCTCGCCGAAAGGTTCGGCGCGGCTCGAGCGGAACGCGACGCCGCGCAGCGCGAGCTGGCCGTCGTAGCCGAGCAAGGCGTAGTTCTTCGGCTCGTGGGACAGCATCGCGGCGTAGCGGCCGTCGAGCTCGAGGCGGACCAGGGGCGGCAGGAGCGCGCCGACCTCGGCCACCGCGCGGCGCTCGTCGTCGGCGGTCCAGCCCGGCGGCGCCGCGGCGTAGACCCCGTCGGTGTCGGCCTCGAGGAGCGTCAGGCCGCGGGCCGCCAGCTCGCGGCACAGGAGCGCCAGCACCTCGCGGCCGCGCCGGGTCACCTCGTTGGCGGCGTGGACGTCGGCGAACCGGGTCAGCTCGCCGGCCGCCAGGTAGCCGTAGGCCGAGTTGACCAGGAGCTTCATCGCCGCCGACATCGCCTCGTGCTCGGCGCGCGCCCGCGAGCCGGGCGGCGCGGCGCGGCCGCGATCTTTGGCCTCGAGGCGGCGGACCACCAGCCGATCGACCAGGGCCACCAGCGCGCCCAGGTGATCGCGGGCCGGGCCGATGCGGTGCTGGCGCATGAGCGACGGGTACAGGCTGGCGACGTCGGCCTTGACGATGCGGTGAGCGACGCCGGTGGCGAACAGGTGCAGCGCCGCGCCGCTGTGGGGCGTGCCGTCGCTGGGCTGGTGGCGGGGCAGGGCGGCGCCGCTGCGGAGATAGGCGCGGACCAAGAGCGGATCGACCACGCCGGTGGCGGCGCCGGCGTCGGCCAGGCGTTCGTAGCGGCGCGGCGCGAGGCGAGCGAGGGCGAAGGCCGGCCCGCCCAGGACCTCGGCCACCCCGGCGACCTCGCAGACGTCGGCGGTGGCGTAGCGCCGGACCCGGTCGGGATCGCGGCGGTAGATCGCGGCGATCTCGGCGCCGGGGAGCTCCTCGCGATCGGCGACCGCGACGCCCAGGTGGCGGGCGACGATCTTCAGGCCGTGGCCGGGCAGGTCGCGGGCCGCGAAGTCGTGGCGCAAGACCGCGTCGAGGGTGTCGATCAGCTCGCGGCCCGGCGCGAGGTAGCGCACCGCGCGATCGTCGACGGCGTGGCCGCGCCGGGCGCCGCGGCGGAGCAGGCCCGCGCCGACCCGCCCGAGCGGCAGCGGCACGCCGAGGCGGCGGGCGCGCTCGACGAGGAACGGTAGGTCGAAGCCGTGGAGGTTGTGATTCTCGAGGACATCGGGATCAGCGGCGCGGACCGTGGCCACCAGGCGGTGCACGAGCGCGGCCTCGGCGGCGTCGCCGTCGCCGTCGGCCTCGAGGGTGGTGACCGCGCCGTCGGGGCCGCGCCAGGCGATCAGGAAGACCCGATCGCGGGCCGGATCGAGGCCGGTGGTCTCGAGGTCGAGCTGGGCCCGGGCCAGGTCGGCGAAGGCCAGGTCGCGGAAGTAGGTGCGGCCGCTGGCGACGAGATACTGCTCGTCGGGCGGCAGGACCAGCGCGGCGTCGGGGCCCAGCTCGCGCAGGTGGGGGATGGCGCGGCCCAGGCGGCGGGCGGCGCCGTGGCGGACCGCGGCCTCGAGGGTCGCCAGGTGGTCGGCGCGGACCAGGAAGCGCAGCTCGCCGGGGCCGGTCAGCTCGCGGTAGGTGACGCGGGTCGAGGCGCCGTCGGGGCCGAGGTCGGGGCCGAGGTGGGCCAGGTCGTCGAGCCGATCGAGGACGATCCACGGGCGGAAGCGGGCGCGCTCGCGGATCAGCGCGCCGTCGACCCGACGCCAGATCGTCGCGGTGCCGTCGGGCTCGGCCCACACCGAGACGATCCCCGGCGTGGGATCCCAGCCGGCCAGCCACTGGTCCTCGATCGCGGCCGCGGGGTTCGTCACCGCGCGGGATTCCAGCACGGTCGGCGCCGATCGTGGTCGGCGGTGGCCGGATTCGGACAGCGGCGCGGCCCGGGCCGGTGTCCGGCGTGGCCGGCCGGGCGGACGAAACGTCCGGATCTCGGACAGCCCGGACAGCGCGGGCATGGGCGATCGCGGAGTTGCCGGCGGCACGCGGCGTGCTCAGGGCCGCGCCATGCTCGCTCGCGTCCGCTCCGCGTCGCTCCGTGGGATCGAGGCCATCGCCATCGACGTCGAGGTCGACGTCGTCAGCGGTCTGCCGTCGTATCACGTCGTCGGTCTGCCCACGCCCAGCGTCAAGGAGGGCTCGGTCCGCATCCGCGCCGCCCTCGAGGCGGTCGGCCAGGCCCTGCCGCAGCAGAAGATCACGATCAACCTGGCGCCCGCCGATGTGCCCAAGGCCGGCACCGCCTTCGATCTGCCGATCGCGGTCGGGGTCCTGGGCGCCGACGGCTCGATCGATCTCAGCCTGCTCGACGACTTCCTCGTGCTCGGCGAGGTAGGCCTCGACGGCGCGCTCCGCCCGGTGCGCGGCACCCTGGCGGCGGCGATCCTGGCCCGCGACCTCGGCCTGCGCGGCATCATCGTGCCGGCGGCGTCGGCGGGTGAGGCCGCGGTCGTCGATCGCATCGAGGTCCGATGCGCCCATCACCTGCAAGAGGTCGTGGCGATGTTGACCGGCGGGCCGGCGCTGCCGCGGGCCACCCCGCGCGGCGGCCCACCCGCGCCGTCGCCGATCGATCTGGCGGATGTCCGCGGCCAGGGCCTGGCCCGGGCCGCGCTCGAGGTCGCGATCGCCGGCGGGCACAACGTCCTGTTCGTCGGGCCCCCCGGCATCGGCAAGTCGATGCTGGCGCGACGGATCCCGTCGATCTTGCCGCCGATGAGCCACGACGAGGCGCTGGAGGTGACGAAGATCTACTCGTCGATCGGGGCGGCGCCGGCCGGGATGGTGAGCGAGCGGCCGTTCCGCGCGCCGCACCACTCGGTGTCGGCGGCGGCGCTCCTGGGCGGCGGCACGGTGCCGCGGCCGGGCGAGATCACGCTGGCCCACCGCGGCGTGCTGTTCCTCGACGAGCTGCCCGAGTTCCAGCGCTCGACGATCGAGGCCCTGCGCCAGCCTCTCGAGGAGCGTGAGGTGGTCATCGGGCGCGCGGCGGCGACCTTGCGGTTCCCGTGCAGCTTCCTGTTCGTCGCCGCGGCCAACCCGTGCCCGTGCGGCTGGGCCGGCTCGAAGCTGCGCGAGTGTACGTGCAGCACGACCGCGATCGAGCGCTACCGCGGGCGACTGTCGGGGCCGCTCCTCGACCGCATCGACCTGCACATCCCGGTGCCGCCGGTGGCCCTGGCCGAGCTGCGCAGCGCCGAGCCGGGCGAGAGCTCGGCCGCGGTGCGGGCCCGGGTCGAGGCGGCGCGGGCGCGGCAGCGGGCGCGGCTGGCGCCGTGGGGCCTGGCCACCAACGCCGAGATGAGCTCGGCCGCCACCCGGGCCACCTGCGCGCTGTCGCCCGCGGCCGAGGCCCACCTGGGCAAGCTGGTCGCCGCCCGGCGCTGGCTGTCGGCCCGCTCGATCGATCGCATCATCAAGGTCGCGCGCACCGTCGCCGACCTCGCCGACGCCCCGCAGATCGATCGCCCCCACCTCGCCGAGGCCGCCGGCTACCGCGCCTTCGACCGCGAAGGCGTCGCCCCGCCCGCTACCCGGGCGTGATCATCGCGACGGGCCAAGCGCCGGGCCGGTCACGGGTGTAGGGTCAGGGGCATGAGCTTTGGCGATCTGGCTGGCACGGCATGGACCGGGACCTCGGAGCTGTGGCTCGACGAGGTGGGCGACACCGCCGAGCGGTGCGACTGCTCGGTCGCGGTGGGGCCGGACGTGGTGACGTACACTTGGAGCTACCAGGGCGCACCGCACACCGGGCGGCTGGCGTTGACGGCGACGGGCGCCGAGTTCTCTGATAGCTGGCACTCGCCGACGGCGATGGCGTGTGACGCGGTGGCCGGGTCGTGGGCGCTGGTCGAGGTCGCGGGCACCTACGGCGCCGGCGACGGGCCGCGCTGGGGCTGGCGGATCGCGGTGTGCCACCGGCCGGAGTCCGACGAGCTGGTGATCCTCATGACCAACGTCGCGCCGTGGGGCGAGGCGATGCGCGCGGTGCGCATGATCGCCCGCCGCGGGTGACGGTGCGCGCGCGGGCGTTGTCGCTTGGGCTCGCGCTCGCCGCGGGGCCGGCTGGCTGCTGGGTGGCGCGCGGCGACGCCCGGATCGCGCCAGGGCTACGCGGCGGGGCGACGACGCTGGTCATGGCGACGCCCGATGCGACGACCTACACGCCCGACGCGGCGGTGATCGGCGTGCCCGAGCACTACGACGCGGCGCCAGTCCGCGCGCTGGTGGTCCCGTTCGTCGCCCACGGGTGGCGCCGGCTCGAGGTCCGCTTGCACGGGCCGGCGCTGGCCCTGACCTCGCGGTCAGACGAGGCCGACGGCGACCAGCGCGCGCGCGTGCTGCCGACGGTCGACCTCGAGGTCTACGCGAAGCTCGTCGAGCACGACGGCTGGCACGCCGGGGCCGGGGCCGAGTCGGCCCTGGCGCTCTACGGCGTGGTCACTCGGGCCTGGTCGCGCCGCGCGGCGACCAGCGCGACGGTCCGTGGGGTCTGGGGTGGACTCGAAGGCACGCGCAGTGATCGCCGGTTCAATACGGGCCTTCAGCTCCAGCTCGCGTACGTTCACACCGGCGCGGCGATGACGTGGAGCGCGGTGATCGGGACGGTGCTCCACCTCGGCGCCGGCACCGGCAACTACCTCGACGCGGCGCCCGGCCAGGGCGGGACCCAGACGACGTTTCGCGACGCGGCCTACCTCGGCCTCGGCGTCGATTGGCGCTAGCCGCGACGGCGTCCCGGCCTCGGTCTCGGCCTCGGTCTCGGCCTCCGTCTCGGTCTCGGCGTCCGCCTCGGTCTCGGTCTCGGCCTCCGTCTCGGTCTCGGTCTCGGCCTCGGTCTCGGTCTCGGCCTCCGTCTCGGTCTCGGTCTCGGTCTCGGTCTCCGCCTCCGCCTCCGCCTCCGCCTCGGTCTTGGCCTCCGTCTCGGTCTCGGCCTCCGCCTCCGCCTCGGTCTCGGTCTCGGCCTCCGCCTCCGCCTCCGCCTCCGCCTCGGTCTTGGCCTCCGTCTCGGTCTCGGCCTCCGCCTCCGCCTCGGTCTCGGTCTCGGCCTCCGCCTCCGCCTCCGCCTCCGCCTCCGCCTCGCCGCGCGCCCCCGGCTCACCGCGGCGGGAGGATTGACCACCCCCACGCGGTGATGGTGGGCTTCGGGATTCTTCTGACCAGGAGCATCTCGATGCATCGTCTCCCCAAGGCGGCCGCCGCGGCCGCGTTGTTTGCCACCGCCACCCTGGCCTTCGCGCACGGCCAGTCCTTCGAGTTCGTCGAGCGCACGGCGCAGCTCGGCCCCGATCTCAGCCCGGCCGGGACCTCGACCACCGACGTCAACCTGGTCGACGTCGATGGCGACGGCGATCTCGACGTCTACCTGGCCGAGGGCACGGACAGCCTGGCCGGGCGCCCCGATCGCCTGCTCATCAACGACGGCACCGGCCAGTTCGCCGACGACAGCGCCGCGCGCTTGCCGGCCCCCAACACCCAGAACAGCACGGTGGCCGACTTCGGCGACGTCGAAGGCGACGGCGACCCCGACGCGATCGTCGCCGGGGTGCTGGGCGAGGATCTGTTGCTCAACGACGGCGCCGGGGTGTTCACCAAGGCCAACGGCCAGATCCCGCCGCCGATCGTGATCCCGCCGGCCAACCGCTTCGACATCTCGGCCGAGGCGCGGTTCGCCGACGTCGACGGCGACGGCGACCTCGACATCCTGATCGCCAACGAGAACCCGTTCAACCCGTCGCCGACCGGCGGCGATCAGAATCGGCTGTGGATCAACGACGGCACCGGCCGCTTCGCCGACCAGACCGCGGCGCGCCTGCCGGCCCGCACCGATCAGACCGGCGCGATCGTCCCCGGCGACCTCGACGGCGACGGCGACCTCGATCTGATCGTCCTGAACCGCGGCCAGGACTTCGTGCTGATCAACGACGGCGCCGGCCACTTCGTCGACGAGACCGCCGCGCGGTTCCCGGTGACCACCGACTCCTCGCGCGGCGGCGGCCTGAGCGACGTCGACGACGACGGCGATCTCGACCTGCTGGTCGGCAACAGCCGCAACGAGGCGGTCGCGTACTACAAGAACGACGGCTGTGGCCACTTCCGGATCGCGACCTTCGGCCACATCCCCGGCACCGGCGAGACGATCGCCGGGCTGATCCTGGTCGACCTCGACGACGACGGCGACGACGACGTCTACCTGCCCAACGCTGGCGCCTTCCTGGCCGGCCACGGCTTCCTCGGCGGCCCCGACCGCTACTACCGCAATAACGGCAACGGCAAGTTCAAGGAGCGCACCGACAAGCACTTCGGGACCCCGGCCTCGGATCCGACCACCGCCGCGGCCTTCGGCGACGTCGATGACGATGGCGATCTCGATCTGGTGACCGGCGGCTCGGGCCCGGGCGGCGACGAGCGCCTGTTCGTGAACGAGGACTGAGCGCGCGGCGGCCGGCCGCGCTCACGCCGGCGCGGCGATGATCCGCTCGGCGCAGCGCGCGGCTATCGCCATGATCGGGAGCTGCGGGTTGACCCCGAGGTTGGTCGGGAACACGCTCGAGTCGGCGACGTAGAGACCGGCCACGGTGTGGTGGCGGAAGTCGGGGCGCACCACGCTCGTCGCGCGATCGGCCCCCATCCGCGCGGTGCCGAACAGGTGGGTCATCGACATCGCGTACGCGGTCGGCGCGAGCGGCCCGTCGCGCTCGATCCGCGCGGCCTCGCCTGGGTCGCGCACGACCGGGGCAAACCCGGCCAGGCCCGGATAGACCTCGACCGCGCCAGCGGCCAGGAAGTGATCGGCCAGGACCCGGACCGCGCGGCGCGCGCGGCGCAGATCGTCGGCGGTGAGCGCGTAGGTCACCCACGGGCGTCGGCGGCCGGGGCGGACGCGCCCGCGGCCGCTGGCCCGGAGCGCCGCGCCCCACACTGCGTAGCGATCGAGCTCGGCGAGGCGCGTCGCCAGGGCCGGCCCGACTCCGGGCAAGCGCCCGGCCAGGAGGCCGAGGTCGAAGCCCAGCGCCTCGAGCTTCAGGCCTTCGCCGCGCAGGCCGAGGACCTCGTGGCCCTGGGTCGCGCCGGTCCATGCGCGGATCGGGCGATCGAAGCGCGCGGTCACCGAGACCCCCGGGTGCGCGGTCAGGCCGTCGCCGACCGGGCCGTGGGTGAGGCCGCTCGATCGCAAGAGGCACGGCGTCTGGATCGCCGAGGCCGCCAGCACGACCGCGAGCCGCGCGCGCACCGTGAAGGGCGCACCGCCGGCGGTCTCGCCGTGGACCGCGACCGCGCGGCCGGCCGCGACCGCGATCCGCTCGACGCGAAAGCCGGCCGCGATCCGCGCGCCGGCCGCCACCGCGTCCGGCAAGAGCGAGCGATCCATCGACAGCTTGGCGCCGTGGGGACAGCCCTGCAGACACCGGCCGGCGCCGACGCAGCCGACGACGTTGCGCTCGATCGGTCGGTGAGCGACGCCGAGCGCCGCGGCGCCGCGACCGAGGGCCAGGTTCTTCTCGCCAGCGACCGCGGGGTCGGTCGGCGCGACGCCGAGCCGGGCGGCCAGGCGCGCTTCGTGGGCGGCGATGACCTCGGCCGGCAGCGCGTCGGCCAGCGGCGGATCGGCCGCGGCCCAGGCGGCCAGCACCTCGGGCGGCGTGCGCCAGCAGATCGCGCCGTTCACGACCGAGGTGCCACCGACCGCGCGGCCCTGGAGGTACGGCATCGGCAGCGGCCCGAAGGCCAGGGACGTCCCGAGGTCGCGGTAGAGCTGGGCCATGGCGCGCACGCCGCTGGCCGCGTAGTCGGCCGGAAGGACGTGGTGGCCCTCCTCGACGATCAGCACCCGCAGGCCGGCCCGCGCCAGGTCGGCGGCGACGGTGGCGCCGGCCGGGCCGCTGCCGACCACGACGACGTCGGCGACGTCGGACAGCGCGCGCCGCACCAGGCGACCGTCGAGCGCGACCAGGGTCATGGCGGCCCCGCGTCGAACCGCGCGCGCACGGTCGGATCGTCGAAGTACGCCAGGCCGGCCAGGGTCTTCATCGTCGCCACGGCCTGGCGCACGAAGGCGAGGCGATCGTCGGCGGCCGCGGTCAGGAACGCCGCCTGCGCCGCGGGGTCGAGGCGAAAGAACGGCCGGCGATGGCCGCGGGCCAGCGGCAAGAACGTGAGCGCGTAGAGCATCGGGCGCAGCCCGGCGCGCACGATCGGCGCGGCGTGGCCATCGAAGGCCCGCCAGAACGTCGCGCGATCGATCGCGTCCCAGCGCGGCAGGCCGGTCGCCGGGGCGGGCGCGTCGACGCCGAGGGTCGCGGCGAACAGGGCCTCGGCCCAGGCCCGCTCGGTGGCGGTCAAGGCCAGCGGGCTCGGCGCCGGCTCGTCGTAGGGCACGTAGGTGATCGGCGCCTCGCGCTCGAGCGTGAAGTAGGTCGGCGTCTCGACGCAGCGACCGCCGACCACCAGGTAGCTGACGCCGAGGAACTCGTCGGCCGAGCCAGGCGTGAGCGCCACCAGCGGGTCCTTGATCAGCGCCATGGTCGGCTCGCGCGCGCGCCCGAGTCCGTAGTCGATGATCAGGCCGCGATCGAAGCCGCGCGGCGTCGCCACGCCGGTCGGCGCGATCACCTGGTAGTGCCACTCGACCACCGGTCGGCCGCGCCGCAGTCGCGGGCGGCTCGGCGCGTCGACGCCGTCCTGCTCGAGGCGGACGTTCCAGCCGAGCAAGCGCCCGGTGCCGGGCTCGCGCCAGAAGGTCTTCTGGAAGGTCTTCCAGCTCAGGCGCTCGAGGGCGCGCGGCAGCCCGAGGCTGGTGCCGCGGTAGGTCCAGCCGGCGAGCTGGGCCGGGTCGACCGGGTGACCATCGACGATCGCGGCCCGCAGCTCGCGGCGGGTGGCGGTGCGGAGCGCGCGCGCGGTGGGCATGGCGCGAGGGTAGCCGCCGCGCTGGCGTGGCGGGGCGCGCGGCCGTAGGTTTGATCGGTGGACCGGCGCACCCGGCTTGCTCTGGGGATCGCGCTCGTCGCCGCCGCGGCGGCCGGCGCGCTCCTGCTCGCGCGCGACTGCGGTGGGGCCCAGGAGCGCCCCGCCGGCGCGCGGCGCGACGCCGACCGTCCGCGGACCGTGACCCGGCGCGCCCTCGAGATCGAGCGGTTCCGCGCCAACGTCCGCGCTCGTCGGGCCGCGGCGGCGCGCTTGCCTCGACCGGCTGGTCCCGCGTCGACCAGCGGCCGGCTGGTCGCGTTCCTGACCGCCCCGCGGTGCATCCTGGGCCCCGGCGAGTTGTGCGCGCTGGTGTCCGACACGGTCGAGGCCTGCGACGCGGGCGATGCCGACGCCTGCCTCGCCGCCGGCCAGTACCTCGAGGACCACCCGCCGCGGGCGATGGTCGTGGTCGGCGTGTACCATCGCGGCTGCGAGCTCGGCTCGAGCCCGGCGTGCGAGCGCGTCCGCGAGCTGCGCGACCCGACCCGTCCGATCGCCGCGCTGTGCGCCGACGATCCGGTGGCGTGCGCCTGGGCGGGCATGCGCGCCAAGGATCGCGACGCCCTCGACCAGGCTTGTGGCGACGGTGTGGCCGACGCTTGCGCCTACGTCGTCTACCAGCTCGCCGAGGACGATCCCGCGAAGCGCGACTACCTGGTCGTGGCCTGCGAGCTCGGCAACGCCATGGCGTGCGAGTACCTGGCCACGGCGCTGTCGCCGGCCTGCACCGAGGACTGCCTGCCGCCCGACCCGGTCCAGGCCGCGGCCGCCGCGCTCATCGCCTGCGAGGCCGGCTTCACCGAGGTCTGTCCCGACGCCTGAACTCGCGCGCGCCGGCCGCGGCCAGAAAGAAGCTCCACACGTCGGCGACCAGGGCCAGCTCTTGCGCGCGGGTGGAGCCGCGGCCATGGCCGGCCTCGGCGTCGATCCTCAGCAGCACCGCAGCGCCGTCGGGGCGCGCCGCCCGCAGGCGCGCCACCAGCTTGGCCGACATCCAGGGCGAGACCCGCTGATCGTTCAGGCCGACCGTGACGATCATCGCCGGATAGCGCTGGCCGTCGCGCACGTGATGGTACGGGTCGATCGCCGCCACCTGCCGCAGGCCGTCGGGTGTGTCCGGGTCACCGAGCTCGGCCTTCTGGGAAGCGCCGTTGCGGGCGTGGAGCATCCGCACCGGATTGACCTCGCCGCCCGCGAGATGCGCCGCGGCGAACAGCGACGGTCGCGTGGTGACCGCCATGCCGACCAGGAGCCCGCCCATGCTGTTGCCGTACGCGGCCAGTCGGTCGGCGCGGCTGTAGCCGCGATCGATCAAGTGCTGGGCGCAGGCCACGAAGTCGGCGACGCCGCGAGGCTTGTTGGCGCCCTGGCCAGCCTGGTACCACCGCCGCCCCTTCTCGCCGCCGCCGCGCACATGGGCGAAGGCCAGGACGCCACCGCGGTCGAGCCACACCAGGTGCTCGGCCTGGAACCACGGGTCGAGGCTGATGCCGTAGCCGCCGTATCCCTCCAGGATCGCCGGCGCTGTGCCGTCGAGGACGAGGTCGCGTCGACGCAGGATCGTCATCGGCACCCGCGTGCCGTCGGCGCTGGTCGCCTCGACCAGCTCGGCGACGAAGCGGTCGTCCTCCACCGCACCGGCGGGCGTCGCGGTGAGCGCCAGCGCGACCACACGGCCGGTGGTGGGCGCGTAGGTGTAGTAGGTGCGCGGCCGGAGCCAGGTCGCCAGGTGGAACGTCACGCCGTCGGTGAGCGGGTCGGTGTCGGTCCAGTAGATCTTGCCGAGCTCGGGCAGCGCGATCTCGGTGGCCGGGCCGCCGTCCCAGCTCCGGCGATACAGGCGTGAGCGGCCGGCCCGCGTCATCACGTAGTACATGGCGTCGCGCGCTGCGCTGGCCACGGTCAGGACCGCCTCGGGGTCCTCGGTGACCTCGATCCGCGCGGCCGCCAGGTCGGGGTCGGTGAGGGGCAGGGACAGCAAGCGGCCGTTGGGCGCGTCCTTCCACGAGGTCACGTACAAGCGGTCCCCGTGGACGAACGCCGCAGCGACCTTATCGTCGTAGTCGGCAACGACCCGCCACGGCGTCGCGATGGCGGCGCGATCGAGCGCGCTCGTGGGGGCGACCGCGATGCGCTCCTCGCTGCGTGGCAGGGTCGCGCGCGCGACGAGCCAGGCCGAGCCGGCCGTGGTCGTGAGCTGGCCGAACTCCTCGGGCGCGAGCGCAAAGGCCGGCCCGCGCCCGTCGAGGAGCTCGAGGTCGGGCCCCGCCGCGGGGTCCAGCCGATGCAGGCGCAGCGTCGAGTCCAAGAGCGGGTCGCGGCCGGGGCGCGGTTCGGCGAGCTCGACGTAGGCGAAGCCCGAGCTGTCGGGCAGCCAGGTTACCGGCGCGTCGCCCCAGGTCCGCCCCACGCCCGGGCCGAGGGTCACACCCCGCGCGACCTCGACCACCACGATCGTGGCCAGCTCGCTGCCCCCGGTGGCGAGGTTGTACGCGACGAAGCGCCCGTCGGGCGACGGCATGTGGGTCTGGATCGCCGAGTGGACCTCGCCGTCGGACGGCGGCGGCGTCGCCAGGGTTCGGAGCCGACCATCGGGCTCACGGACGACCAGGTCAGACAGGGTCGCGCCGGCCGCTCGACGGAGAAAGAACCGCCGGCCGTCGGCGGTGCGCAAGTCGCCGGCCTGGTCGCGGGCGAGGTCGCGATCGCGCGCGTGGAGCTCCGCGAGCAAGCGCTCGCGCCCGGGGAGTTCGGCTAGCCAGGCGTCGGCGTGGGCGCCCTGGGCGCGCATCCAGGCCGCGGCCTCGGGGTTGTCGTCGCCCTCGAGCCAGCGGTACGGATCGATCAAGGTCACCCCGAAGCGGGTCTCCACCGTGTCGTCCGCCCGCGCCAGGGGCCCCGCGGGCGGCGAGGTGGGGGCCGGCGGCGCCTTCGACAAGGCGTGGCAACCCGTGAACCCGATGAGGAACGCCAAGGTCCAGGCGCGAGCGGCGACCATGCCTAGGAGAGCGCGCACCCGCCGCCGTGTGACGCTGCGATCGGCGCGGCGCCGGCGCTAGCCCATCGACACCCGTCCGCCCACCCGGCGCGATTTGACGGCCTTGGTGTCGCCCCGAGATACTTCGGCCCGATGTACCGCGTGGTGCTGGTAGACGACCACGAGCTGATGCGTGAGGGCTTGCGGCTGCTCCTGGCCGGGGCGTCCGATGAATTCACGGTGGTCGGCGAGGCCAGCGATGGCGACGGCGCGGTGCGCCTGGCCGTCGAGCTGGCGCCCGACCTGGTCGTCCTCGACGTGGCCATGCCCGGCCAGGACGGCATCACGGCCGCCAAGACCCTGCGCCGGATCTGTCCGGCGACCGCGGTGGTCGCGCTGTCCGGCCGCGCCGACGCGACCGCGGTCGGGGCGATGGTCGAGGCCGGCGCCCGGGCCTACGTCGCCAAGCAGTCCGCGTTCGACGAGCTCATCGTCGCCTTGCGCGCGGTGCGGGCTGGGCGCACCTACGTCAGTCCGTCGCTGCCGCCGCTGCCCAGCCAGCCGGTGCGCTCGCTGTCGGCGCGCGAGCGCGAGGTCGCGCGGCTGGTGGCCGAGGGCCTGACGAGCAAGGAGATCGCGGACCGCCTCGGGTGCGCGGTCAAGACCGTCGAGACGCATCGCAAGCAGGTGATGGACAAGCTGGGCGTGACCTCGGTCGCGGCGCTGACCAAGTGGGCGGTGCGCATGGGCCTGACGCCGGCGGAGTGACGCCGTTGGCGTGACGTTGCGCTGGCGCCCGGTCACTCGCACGAGGGGCGCTCGGCCCGCGCCCGCGCGACTTGCAGGTTGACCGCCAGCGCGGCGCTGTTCGGCTCGAGGGCCAGGGCCGCCTCCCAGGCCGCGATCGCGCCCGCGTAGTCGCGCGCGCGGAAGCGGTCGTAGCCGGCGTCGCACAGCGCGTTCACGTCGACCGCCGGGGCTGGCGTCTCGGTCACGGTCAGCGCCGCCGCCAGCTTGTCCTCGAGCTGGGCCTCGATCGCTTGGTGCTGCTCGTCGAGCCGCGCCTGGATCGCCGCGGGCTCGAGGCCGGGCGGGCAGGCGGTGCGCTGCTTCCAGTGTGGACGGCCGCCGATCGTGACCAGGGTGATGATCACCGGCTCGGCCCCGCCGATCAGCTCGGTCTGGACCTGGAGCAAGCGCTGGTGCAGGCGCACGCCTGACACCCGTCCGACCGGCTGCTGGTCGCGCAGGATCGGCACCGGACCGGTGCGCCCGCGGCTGGCCAGGTCGCCGAAGTCGAGCGGCAGCGAGTGGACGACGAAGGCGCCGCGATCGAGCCCGAGGATGGCGTCGAGCTCGGCCTCGCCGTCGTCGAGGCGACCGGCGGAGAAGCGCAGCGTGTGGACCCGCTCCGGGGCGAACACGTCGAGGTACCCGGTCAGGCCCTTGGCCTCGCAGAAGCGCAACAGGGCCGGTAACCCGAGGGTGGCCAGGTCGCCGCGGAAGCTGGTGCCGGCGCGGCGGTGTTGCCGGCGCAGCGCCACGCGGATCTTGGCCGCCAGGACCTCGGCCGCCACCGGCTTGACCAGGAAGTCGTCGGCGCCGGCGTCGAGCCCGGCCACGATCGAGGCCGGATCGTCGAGGGACGACAGGAACAGGAACGGGGTCGCGCGCTCGGGGAACTCCTCGGCGTAGGCGCGGCGCAGCTCGAACCCGGTCAGCTCGGGCATGACGACGTCGCTCACCACCAGCGCGGGCGGCTGGCGGCGGGCCCACGCCAACGCCTCGCGCGGTCCGGTCACGCCGTCGGCGGTCAGGCCGTGCAAGCGCAGCGCGTCGCACACCTGGGCCACCATCACCGGATCGTCATCGACGACGAGGATCATGGCGCGCTCCTGGTCACGAGCCGCGACCGACGATCGTGGTGAGCTGACGCAGCGACAGCTCGATCTCGCCGCGCTCGTCGCCCGCGATCGGGCACAACACCAGCAGGTAGTAGGCCAGGTCGGGCTCGATCACCCGCCGGACCACCAGCTTCTCGTCGAAGCTCAGCTCGACGGTGATGGTCGCGAGCTGAGGGCGCTCGGTGACCTTGGCCACCGTGGCCAAGGCGCCGCCCAGGACCGACGCGATCGCTCCCAGGCCCTCGGGCCGCAGGGTCAGGTTGTGGACCGCGAGCGGCAGGCCTTGATCATCGGCGATCGCGGCGCCGCGGAACTGCGCGCGCGCACACATCTGCGCCAACAGCCGCTCGAGGCGCTCGCCGCGGCCGTGGGTCGGGCTGGCCCGACGCCGGACGTCGTCGGTGATCTGCCCGAGCAAGGCGGCCGCCTCTTGCAGCTCAGAAGAGATCCGCGGATTCGCCATCGCTGGTCTCCCACATCAGGTTGCGCTCGCGCAGTTCGAGCGCGAGCTGGATGAACATCCCGGCCAGGCGTTGGCCACCGGGTACCAACGCCACGGGCACCGCCCGCTGGCTGGCCTCCTCGAACAGGTCGTCGGCCGGGATCGCGGCGCGAAACAGCACGTCCTCGGGCAGCGCGGCCCGGATCTCGTCCCAAGCGCGGCGGTCGGCGGGGCGATCGGCGTCGAGCATGGTCACGACCACGCCAGCGATGCGCAGCTCGGGGTTGCGCCGGCGCGCGTGTTGGACCGCGCGGAGAAACGTCGGCAAGGTCTTGAGCGTCAGGGTCCGCGGCTGGACCGGCACGACGACCGACTGCGCGGAGGTCAAGAGCGCTTCGACCACCGCGCCGATCCCCGACGGCGCGTCGATCACGGTGTTGACGTAGGGCTGCGCGATCCGCGCGATGATCTCGGCCAGCTTGCCGCTGGCGGCCCAGCTCTCGACCTGGTGGACGTCCTCGGCGGTGGCGATGCCCAGGCTGGCGACCGCCATCGAGCCGTCGCGCGTCGGCACCACGACCTCCTCGAGGCGCGCGGTCTCGCGCACCAGATCGATCAGGCCGCGCGTGGTGCGCTTGCGCAGGTTGGCGGCGGCGGCCAGGCTGCCCTGGGGATCGGCGTCGATCACCAGGGTCCGCTCGCCGAAGCGCGACAGGCTGTAGGCGAGGTTCAAGGCGGTCGTGGTCTTGCCGACCCCGCCCTTCTGGCTCGCGACCAAGACGATGTTGCCCATGGCTAGGTGACCTCCGAGCGCAACGACAGGGGGATGAGGTGGCCGGCGGCCAGCCCGGTGACGACCGTCGCGGTGGCCGCGGCCAGGTCGCCGTCGAGGCTGACCAGCAGCTCGACCACGGTCAGCGGAAACAGCGCGGCCCGGCGCGCCAGCGACGCGGGCGGTGCGGTCGGCGGCGCCGCGGCGAGCGCGAGGGTGGCGTCGGCGTGTTGGCCCAGCGCGGCCCGGCAGTCGTCGAGGGCGACCAGCGCGGCCAGGAGCGACAGCCCGGGGGCGCTCGGCCCGGCCAGCGCCGCCGTGGCCTCGACGATGAAGTTGCCGCGGGCGGCCAGCGCCACCCGCTCGAGCGCCGCCTGGCCGTGGTGGTCCCGCCAGCGCGCGTCGACGATCGCGCCACCGGCGCAGGTGACGCTGGCGCCGAGCTGCGACAGCGTCAGCCGGCTCGCGCGCCGGGTCGCCAGCAAGGTCTGGAGCAGCTCGTCGAGGGAGACGCCGTCGCCACCGAGGGTTCCCGCCAGGGCCACCGCGCCGGTCGCGACCGCCGGGCGGCGGCGCAGCACCGCGCGGACGCGGGCCAGCAGCTCGGCGGGGTTGGTGTGCTTGGCGACGAAGTCATCGGCGCCGAGCTCGAGCGCGCGGACGCGGACATGGGGCGAGGTCACGCCCGACAGGAACACCACCGGGATCGCAGCCAGGTCGGGGCTGCGCCGCATCTCGTCGAACACCGCGACGCCGTCGAGCTCCGGCATCTGCACGTCGAGGAGCACCACCGCGGGTGGGGTCCGCCGCATCACCGCCAGGGCCTCGCGGCCATCGGCGGCGTGGCGGACCGCGAAGCCGCCCAGGGTCAGGTAGTCGGCGACCAGCTCGCGGTGCAGGTCATCGTCGTCGACGAGCAGGACCTCGGGGCCGGTCATGTCGCGCCTCGGACGGTGTGGCGCAAGAGCGCGCGGATCTCGTCGGGCAGGACCGGCGGGGCCAGGTGGACATCGAGCAGCGCCGGGCCCCCGGGGCCGTGCTCGTCATCGAGCAGGACCTGCGTCGGGCGGGGCCGGGCCCCGGTGGTCTCGAGGTGGGCGATCACGTCGGCGTCGAGGTGGGCGCGCGCGACCACGACCATCTGCGGCTCGAGGACCCGCTGGAGGCGGCGCAGCTCGGGCAGGGTGTCGACCCGGCGCACGACCGCGCCGGCCGCCGCGAGCTGCTCGAGCACCTCGAGGGCCTCGGCGGTCTGGCCGGCCAGCATGACCACCACCGGCTGGCCCAGGCGCGGGTCGTCGCGGTCCATCGGCAGCTCGACCACGAACCGGCAGCCGCCGCCCGGGCGGTTCTCGGCCCACACCCGCCCGCGGTGGAGCTCGACCAAGCTGCGCACGATCGACAGGCCCAGGCCTTGGCCGCTGCCGCGCTTGCTGCCGCCGCCTTTGCGCTCCGTCTGGTAGTAGCGCTCGAAGATGGTCGCGAGGTGCGCGGGCGGGACACCCGGGCCGCGGTCGGCGACCTCGATCCGGATCCGCGCCGGGTCGGGCGCCGCGACCGACAGCTCGACCGCGGTGCCGTCCGCGGCGAACTTGCACGCGTTGGCGAGCAGGTTGCCGATCACCTGCTCGAGTCGCAGCGGATCGGCGGCCACGGGGGCCAAGCGCGGCGCCGTGACCTCGACCGAGACCCGACCGGCGGCGGCGGCGCGGGCCTGCTCGGCGGCCTCGAGCACGAGCTGGTCGAGGTGGATCGGCACGCGGTCGAGGGCCAACGCGCCCGACTCGATCTTCTCGAGGTCGAGCAGGTCGTTGATGAACGTGGTCAGGTTGCGCGCGGTGTCGCCGATCCGATCGAGGTAGGCGGTGACCCGCTCGCGCGGCAGGCGGTCGAGGTTCTTGCCCAGGAGTTCGGCCACGCCGACGATCGCCGCCAGCGGGCTCTTCAGGTCGTGGGAGGTGATCGCGACCATGTCGGTCTTGAACTGATTGAGGCGCTCGAGCTCGGCGTTCTTGCGCACCAGCTCGGCGTCGCGGCGCTCGAGCTCGGCCTCGGCGCGCTTGCGCTCGCTGATGTCCTGGTGGTGGGCGATGTAGCCGACGCACGCGCCGCTGGCGTCGCGCACCGCGCTGATCCGCATGAGCACGTGCAGCTCGCGACCGTCGCGTCGGCGATCGATCAGCTCGCCCGACCACGAGCCGATCGCGGGGTCGGTGATCGCGCCCCACATCTGACGGTAGAAGGCCTCGGGCTGGCGGCCCGACTTGAGCATGCGGGTGTGCTGACCGATCACCTCGCGCAGCGAGTAGCCGAACAGGTCGAGGAAGGCGCGGTTGACGTCGAGGATGCGGCCGGTCGGATCGGCGAACACGACGCCCTCCGAGCTGGCCAGGAAGTTCCGGTAGAAGAGCGCCAGCCGCTCCATGGTCTCGAGGCGGTTGGCGGCGGCCCGCGCGAGCAGCGGGTGTTGACCGTCGCGCGACGGCAGCGCGACCACCTCGACCGGACGTCCGGCGGCGGTGAACAGGTACGCGGTCGCGGTCTGGCCGGCGGCCGCGGCGGTCAGCAGCCCGCGCAGCTCGGTGGCGCTGGCCGGGGTCAGCGTCGCGGCCAGATCGGGCTCGGGTGCGCAGCCCAGGAGCTCGGTCAGCGCCTGGCGCCCGGCGGTCGCCGCGGTGGTCGCGTCGAGGGCGATCGCCTGCCACGGCTCGAGATCGACCAGCAGCGCGCCGCGGCCGACCGGTCGGGGCCCGGCGGTCGTGGTCGCGCTCAGGGCGGACTCGGCGGTGAAGAAGCTCGCCCAGGCGTGGGGGGCCGGCGCCTCGGGCGGCACCGCGGCGCAGCGATCGAGGGTGGCCAGGGCCAGCTCGGCCAGGTGTGGATCGAGGATCGGGCCGACCTGCTCGCGCAGCCGCTCGAGCGCCTGGGGATGCGACGCCGGACCGGTCGGCGACTGGTAGCCGGCGATCGCGTCGTAGGCGTCGGCGTAGGCCAAGATCCGCGCGACCAGCGGGATCTGCTCGCCACCCAGGCCGCGCGGCACGCCGCCGCCGTCCCAGCGCGCGCGCACCGCGGCGATGGCGTGGGCCAGGTGCTCGAGGCTGGGCAGGCCGCCGACGATCTCGACGGCGCGGAGCTGCGCGCGCCCGATCGCCTCGAGGTCGCCGGCCCACAACAGCTCGAGCTGGCGGCGCGGCACCGCCACTGCGCCGACGCCGTGGAGCAGGCCGGCCCAGGCCACGTCCCACGGATCGATCACGTCGGCGCCCAGCGCGCTCGCGATCTGAAAGCCGTAGCGGGCGACCCGCGCGGAGTGGCCACGGGTGCGGTGGTCCCGGCCGTCGATCAAGCGCGCCAGCGCCAGCGCCAGCGGCGTGATCAGCCCACCGTGGTCGAGGCCGGTCAGGCCGGGGTAGCCCGGCTGCGGCGTGTCGTGGGCCGACCTCATCGCGCTGGCGTCGAACAAGGCGTCGAGCAGGCCGGGGTCAGCGGCGATCACGGCGCGCGCAGCCTCGAGGGCGGTGCCCGGGGCGGCGCCGCGGGCTGCGGTCTGGAGCGCGCGGCTGGCGGCGGCGCGCCGATCGCGGGGGCTGGCCATCCGCAGGGCCTGCTCGAGGCTGTCGGCCAGCCCGATCACGGTGGCGCCGATCGGCAGCTCGCCGCCGGTGCGCCCGAACGGGAAGCCGCCGCCGTCGAGGCGCTCGTGGTGTAGCTCGATCAGCGACCGGAGCGGCGCCAGGAGCGGCGTGGCCTCGACCCAGTCGGCGCCCAGCCGCGGGTGGGCCTGGGCCGACGGCTCGGCGAAGCCGCGCTCGGCGTGGACCGTGATGTGCTCGTCGAGCCCGCTGCCGCCGACGTCGTGGAGCAGGGCGGCGTAGTAGATCGCCGCGGCCTCGGGCAGCCCCATCGTGGTCGCGATCCGCCGCGCCAGGAGCGCGACCCGACCGGCGTGGCTCGCCGGCCAGCCGTCCTCGGCGTCGAGGACCTCGGCCATGGTCCGGACCAGGCCGTGGAACACGGCCGGCGCGGCGGCGGGATCGACTGGGCGGACCCGCATCGCTCAGCCGGGGATGAGGTCGACGCCGCACGCGAGCTGCTCGGCCCAGGCGAGGAACTGCGCGACCATCGGCTTACCGCGGTACAGCGCGCCGTGCTGCGGCGCCAGGATCTCGACGTCGAGCGTACGGATCCGTCCGACCCACTCGCGCAGCGCCCGGTTCGACGCCATGTAGCGGCGGTGGAAGCCCTCGGTGTAGCGACGGTGGGCCTCGAAGTCGGTGACCTCGGTGTAGTCCATGCCGACCGACGCGCCGATGTCCCCCGAGTACAGGATCTTCGCGACCGGATCGTAGACGTGATAGTTGCCCGGCGAGTGCAGGAAGTGAGCGGGGATGATCTCGATCGGCTGGCCGCCCAGCTCGACGGTCATGCCGTCGTCGGGGATGCCGGTCATGCGCTTGACCGCGTAGTCGTCGATGCCGAAGTGCGGGATGAAGCGCATCCACAGCGATGGCGCCAGCGCGGCGGCGTCGGTCGCCATCAGCCAGCCGTTGGCGGCCGCGACGATGTCGGGATCCTGATGCGAGAAGAACAGGTAGCGCAGGCTGGCCGGCGCCATCGCCCCCGAGGACTCGGCCAACAGGCGCGAGAACACCTTGTGCCCGCCGGGATCGAGCAGCATCGCCTCCTTGCCGTGGACGATCAGGTGCTGGTTGGCCTGGATCATCTCGCCCGAGCACAGCTCGTGGAACATCAGGTTGCGGTGACCGGCGTGGTCGTAGAGCGTGTTCATGGTGGTCCTCGCGTGGGTTACTGGAGGACCGCGGCGACCTCGTCGACGGTCTGCTTGAGTTCGTAGAAGATGAGCCCGAGCTTGGCTTCCTTGCGGACCAGCGCGAGCAAGACCGCGTGGGCGCCGGCGCCGGTGATGAGGGCGTAACCGTCGCTGCCCTTGACCAGGACCTGCTCCATCCGGCCGCGGCGCAGCTCGAAGCCGGTGCGCGCCCCGATCGACATCAGGGCCGCGCTCATGGCCGCGATCCGGCCCTCCTCGAGGCCCTGCGGCAACGAGCTGGCGATGATCAAGCCATCCTCGGACACCACGGCGCAGGCCTCGACGTCGCCGGTGGCGGCTTGCAGGTTGCGCAGCGCGCGGTTCAGGGTCTCGGTGCGGGACATCGGTGCCTCGTTCGTGGGGGCGCGCGAGGGCCGCGCGTGGGAGGCACCGCGCGTGGGAGGCACCGTACTGACCGCCCCGGGGTGATCACCATCCGGATAAACCCTCGGTCGCGGGGCGCGCCGGGGTAGGGGCCCGCGCCGCCTATCAGGTCGGCCGCGCCGCGAACTGCGGGTGATCGGCGAGCGCGGCGTCGATGGCCGCGCGGGCGCGGGCGTCGGTGGCGTCGGCGGGATAGGCGGCGGTCGAGCGCGCCCGGCGGTCGAGCCAGGTGGCGTCGAGGAGCGCGGCGTCGCGCGGCGGCGCGCCGGCGGCCGGCCACAGCGCGCGGGTGGTCTCGGCCTTGGCGCCGGTGGCGGCGCCGCGCGCGACCCAGAACCCGGCGGCCAGGAGCGCGGTGCGGACCGCGGTCGACCGCGAGTAGGTGACCAGCTCGCACGGCCGCGCGAGCGCCGCGGCGACGCGCGCGAAGGTGGCGCGGGTCCACAGCGCGGCGTCGACCTTGGGCGAGAACGGATCCCACCAGATCACGTCGGGTGACGGCGCCGCGGTCAGCGCGTCGAGGGCGTCGCCGGCGTGGAGGGTCCAGGTCAGGCGCGCGCGCTGGTAGCGTCCGGTCGCGGCCAGGCGGTGTGGGGCCTCGTGGCGGAGGTGCGGGAAGTCGCGCGGGTGGGCCAGCGCCAGGCGCAGCGGATCGAGATCGCGCTCGAAGCTGACCAGCTCGATCGGCTGATCGCTCGGGGCCGCGGCGGCGCAGGCGGAGACCAGCGCCATCGCGTTGTGAGCGGCGCCCAGGCCGACGTCCCACACCACGACCGGCGCGCCGTCGTCGAGCGCGCGGGCGATCGCCGGCGGCTGCGCCAGGTACAGCGCGCGGGCCTCGTCGGCCGGCGCCGGCCCGACGTGCATGACCTCGCCCGAGGCCAGGTGGCGGATGCGCGCCGGTGGACCGTCGACGATCTCGTAGCCGCCGCGGCGACGTCGACGGGCCGCCTTGCCGACGCCGGCGCGCGGGCCCGGCGGGTGATCGGCGTCGTCGGCGACCAGCGCCTCGCGCTCGCGGCGGTACAGCGCGGCGAACTCGCCGGCGGCGAGCGCGGCGCGGATGCGGGTCATGAGCGCGACGTAGCTGCGCAGGTTGTGGATCGCGACGAGCTGCCAGCCGACCGGCTCGGCGGTCTTCACCAGGTGGTGGAGGTACGACCGCGGCAAGGCGCACGCCGGACAGCCGCAGGTCGCCTCGAGCGGACGATCGTCGTCGGCGTAGGCGGCGCGGCGCAGCTCGAGCCGCCCGGCGGCGGTGAAGGCCACGCCCTGTTGCGCCAGCGCGGTCGGCAAGATGCAGTCGAACAGATCGACGCCGCGGTGGACCGCCTCGAGCAGATCGATCGGCCGGCCGACGCCCATCAGGTAGCGCGGGCGATCGACCGGCAGCCGCGCCGCCACCAGCTCGGTCAGATCCTCGCGCTCGGCGGCGGTCTCACCGACCGCCAGACCACCGATCGCGTAGCCGTCGAAGCCGCCCAGCTCGACCAGGGCGTCGGCGCTGGTGCGCCGCAGGTCGGGGAACCGCCCGCCTTGGACGATCGCGAACAGCCGGCGATCGGGCCTCGACCGCGCCGCCAGCGACCGCCGGGCCCAGGCCAGAGTCCGCGTCCACGCCGCCTCGGTCACCGCCCGCGACGAGGTGGTCGCGACGCATTGATCGAGCACCATCATCACCGCGCTGCCGATCACCTCCTGCGCGGCGATCGCCGACTCCGGGGTGAGCGCGATCACCGGACCGTCGGGGTGAGGGCGGAAGCGCGCGCCGACGTCGTCGATCGTGCACGCGTGGCCCAGCGAGTAGACCTGGAACCCGCCGGAGTCGGTGAGCACCGCGCCCGACCAGCCGATCCACCGCGCCAGGCCGCCGACCCGCCGCAGGACCTCGAGGCCAGGCCGCTGGATCAGGTGGTAGGTGTTGGCGAGGAGAAGCCCTACGCCGAGCGCCGCGACCTCGGCCGGCGGCACCGCGCGCACCGAGCCGCGGGTCCCAACCGGCATGAACGCCGGGGTGGCGACGGTGACCTCGCCCAGGGTCAAGACGCCGAGCCGGGCCCCGCTGTCAGCGGCCTGCGCCGCGACGGTGAAGCTCACCGGCGCCGCGGCGTGGACGCGCGCTGCCGCCGCACGCTGTCGAACAGGAGCTGCGACTGCTCGATCACGACCCGGCCGGTGAGCTGACCGGCCAGCGCGCCCAGCGACCCGACGTTGAAGGCGTCGGCGCGGACCGCGTCATAGCCGCCGGGCACCTTGGCGGTGGTCACCGACTCGACGAAGACGAAGTCCTCGAACGCCGGGTTGAGCGGCGCGCCGTCGCCGGGCAACACCGGCAGGCGGACGCTGGCGCCGTCGTGAGGCGCGACGATCCGCCACCGCCAGGTGGTCTTCAGGCTCGAGCGTCCGATCTCGATCTGGGCCATGGTCAGGTCAGGGCTCGCGCCGTCGGCGGTCTGGGTCCAGCTCACGGTCGAGTTCACCTGATCGAAGCCCGGACTGTCGACGAAGACCGGCAGGAACAGCCCGTTGGCGTCGAGCGTGTAGGCCGCGGGCGCCGGCGCCTCGAGGATCTGGCTGTAGCTCGGCCCGCCGCTCTCGCGGGTGCCGATGGCGACGCCGATCGCGCCGGTCACCGGCGGCACCACCAGGCTGGCGATCGCGGTCTGGCTGACGACGTCGACGGTGTTCTCGACGCTCCACACCCGCCCGCGGTTGGTGTACAGCTCGCGCGTCAGCCGGAACACGCCGAGCCCGCCCGGCAGGTTGGTGTAGGTCTGGTCGACCGCCGGCGCGTCGGCGTAGCTGCCGTTCAGCGTCACGGCCACGCCGTCGGCGACCGCGACGTCGCGGGCCAGGAAGGCGCGGACCGGGCCGCCATCGCCGTTGTCGCTGGAGATCAGGAAGTCGGTGGTGGCGCCGCAGTCGAACAGCGTGACGTCCAGGGTCACGGTCGAGCCCGGCTCGGTGAACAGCTCGGTGGTGCCGCACGGCGAGGTCGCCAGGTAGTGACCGCGGGTGCCGTTGGCCGGCACGGTCAGCGCGAAGGACATCGAGGCGCTGGGCGGCGGCACCGTCAGGCGCAGGGTGTCGCCGGGCTTGACCCCGGCGAAGGTGGTGACGGTCGGTCGATCCTGGGGCGCCTCGCCGCCGAGCACCGCGGTCGCGTAGCCGCCTTCGCCCATCACCGCGCTGGCGACGCCGCTGGTGGTGGCGGTGGCCGAGACCAAGGTGCCGTCGGCGTTCTGGAAGAACACCGGCACGCCCGACACCGGGGTCCCGCCCGAGGTCACCAGCACGGTCACCATCGGCGGCGGCGGATCCGAGCCCTGGGTGGCGTCGATGGTCGAGCTGTCGATGATCGAGGCGTCGACGATCGCCGCCGGGTCGTCGCCGCAGGCGACGAGCGCGGTCAGAGAGGCGCAGGCAAAGGCGAAGGGAAGGCGCATCCCGCCATTGTAGGCCCAGCGCGCGGCCATTTCGATCGTCGTGTGCGCGAACCGGAAGGAGACCGAGACCGAGACCGAGACCGAGACCGAGACCGAGACCGAGACCGAGACCGAGACCGAGACCGAGACCGAGACCGAGACCGAGACCGAGGCCGAGACCGAGACCGAGACCGAGACCGAGACCGAGACCGATCAGGGCGCGGCCGGCGTCACACGCTCTTCTTGACGCCGTACATGAGGAGCGCCAGGAAGACCACGATCGGGATCAGGTACGGCACGACGAACAGCCCGCCCAGCTCGAAGTGCTTCCAGCCGATGAACATCTGACCCGAGGTCACCGCGCCGGCGATCAAGAACGCGCCGATCGCCTCGGGCCAGTCGGTCTCCATCTTGAGCCCGAGCCAGAAGATCAGCGCGCCGACCGCGAACACGATCAAGCTCAACGCCCACGACGGCAACCCGATGATCGTGCTCACCCCTTCCTTCGCCGCGGTCGGGTTCGAGTACACCAGGTTCACGATCAGCGCGCCCACGATCAAGAGGCCGAGCATGATCAGGTAGGTCCACATCCGGCCCTTGCCGGTGCCCAGGAACTCTTTTTCGGCGGCCATGCCGCGAGCGTAGTGCCGCGGTGGGCGCGACGCCAGGCCCCGGCCCGCGACCGCGCGCCAGTGCCGCGGGCGTCCGCGGCTCAGCGACCGCGGCCGTCGAAGGACCACCGGCCCGCGCCGCGCGCGGCGATGAACAGGAACACGAAGCAGTACAGCGCGGCGAGCTCGCCGTGGTTGGCGATCGGCAGCCACTTCCAGTCGGCGAACTCGCCCTTGTGGTGGAACTGGAAGTAGGCCACCGCCATCGTGCCGGAGCTGAGGAGCGCCGCGATACGGGTCCCCAGGCCGATCGCGATCAGCACGCCGCCGACCAGCTCGATCACGCCGCCGATCCAGATCTGGCTGCCGACGTCCGGGGTCGGCCGGGTGGTCAGCCAGCCGAACACCTTCTGCAGGCCGTGAAACATGAACATCGCCCCGGCGATGATGCGCAGGGCGGCGTAGGACGGTTCTTCGAGCTTGGCGAGCAGGCGCATCGCGGCAGTGGAGCACGCCGCCGCCGCGGCGCACGTC
Source organism: Kofleriaceae bacterium (assembly GCA_018057825.1). Classification (GTDB taxonomy): domain Bacteria; phylum Myxococcota_A; class Polyangia; order Haliangiales; family Haliangiaceae; genus UBA2376. The sequence goes on from JAGPCY010000014.1 coordinate 179,231, forward strand.
GCGTCGGCTCACCCGCGCGTGGGACGCGCCCGCGCGGCGGCTACTGGCAGACGTGGCCGGTGCCCGGGCCACACGGCGGCTCGACCCAGTAGGCCCAGAACAGGGCGTTCAGATCACTGGCGCTCGCCGTCGTGGTCCAGCCGTAGGAGTAGAGCGACCGGCCATCGCGGGCGCGGATCTTCACGTGGTCGTAGTTGAGCGAACCGTCGTTGTTCCGCCCGAAAGCGTCGTAGTGCATGACCGAGTCGAAGTCGTAGCCGGTGGCGTGCCAGGCCGAGGCGCCGAACACCTGCTCGACAGTGCCATCGACGATCACGTACTGGTCGCGATCGTTGCGGGCGTGCTCGTGATGCAGGCCGAGGATGTGGCCCCACTCGTGGACGTAGTCGTGGGTGGTGCAGCTCGAGCCGGCGAAGTACATGACCGGCGGCTGGAAGCCCAGCGAGGCGGCGCACACCCACTCGTAGCCCGGGAAGTAGGCGCCGGTGATCGTGACGTAGTTGGCCTGGGTGGTGCGCGGGTAGAACCGGAAGCCGGCCTGGGTCCACGGGCCGGTCGCCGCCACGACCTGATCGCGGACGTGCTGCGGCACCGCCGGCTCGAACTGGTAGTAGATGCGCTTGTTCGGCCACAGCGAGTTGGCGATCGCGGCGGTGGCCTCTGGGCGGGTGGGCTCGGCCGGGATCAAGACGTCGCCGTCGATCAGCAGGTGATCGCCGATCCGGTAGCCGGTGCCGGCGGTGATGCGGCCGTCGGGGAGTTGATGGCGGTAGGCCTCGCGCGGGAGGTCGGCGAAGGGGCCGGCGTCGTCGGCCTCGGGCGCGCCAGGTTGCTCGGCGCAGCCGGCGAGCGCGAGCGACGTGACGACGGCGATGGTGCGGAGCAAGTCGCGGGCAGAGTGATGCATGGCGCGAGCGTCGCGCGCGGCGCCCGGGGATGGCCGCGATCGTGACCACCTGTCACTCACCCGGGCGGGAGGAGAGATCGCGCCGCGTCACCAGCTCGAGCCGGCGCCGCCGCCGCTCGAGCGGCCGCCCGACGACGAGCGCGAGGACGACGACGACGACGAGCGGGACGACGACGACGACGAGCGGGACGACGACCACGACGAGCCGCGCGACGACGATGACGACGACGGCCGGGATCGCTTCGCGGTGTGGCGGATCGTGGTCGAGCGGTGGGGGCAATGCGCGCAGGTCTCGGTGATGCGGATCTGGCCGCCGTGGCTGTAGCTGGCCTCGATCAGCGTGAAGCTCGACTCCGAGGCGGTGCGGTAGTTACACGCCGGACAGGCGTGTTTGCCGGAGAACCACCGCCGGTTGGCGCTGATGCGGCTGTGTTGACAGCCCGGGCACACCAGGACGTCGTAGTTGACCGAGCGCACGCGCTCCTCGACGATCTGCCCGGGCGTCAGGTGGGCATCGTCGGCGACCTCGTCGAGCAAGAGCATCTGCTGGCCGCACTTGTCGCAGCGCCGGGCCCGCCGCCACAGCGCGCGACCGCCGAAGAAGCCGCCGACGCCCAGCGCGCCCAGGCCGCCGAGGGCGAGGGCCAGGTCGAGGCCGCCGCGACCCTCATCGCCGTCGCCGGTGGGGGGCGCGGTCGCGGGCGGAGCCGAGGACCCCGCGGGCGGCGCGGTCCGCGCGATCGGCGCCGTCGGCGCGCCGGGGGGCACGACCTGGCCATCGTCGCGGTACTCACCGGGGGCGACCGGCCGGTCGGCTTCGCCGGGCAGGGCCCGCAGGCGCGCCGCCATCCCGTCGACGCCGGCGCGCAGGCCGCGTCCGAAGGCGCGCTGCTTGAAGGCCGGCACCATGTCCGTGGCCTGGAGCTCGGCGAGCCAGGACGCCGGCAGCGCGGCCTGCAGGCCGTCGCCGGTCTCGATCTCGACCCGGCGCTGCGCCATGACCAGGAGGACCAGCACGCCGTCGTCGCGGTCGGCCCGACCGAGGCGCCAGTGGTTGAACAGCGCGGTCGCGAACTGCTTGGCCGTGCCCGGCACCGCGTCGACGGTGACCACGGCGATCTCGGCCCCCGGCCGGGTGCGCTCGGCGGCCAGGGTCCGCTCGAGGGCGGCAAGGTCGTCGTCGGACAGGACCTCCGCTTGATCGACCACCCAGCGGCTCGGCCGCGGATCGGGCAGGTCGCCGACGCCCTGGACCAGGATCGTGAACACGCACAAGGTCGCCAGCACGGTCCGACGATGCCACCTCCGCGCGCCGCCGACCAGAGCGCGCGACCGGGGCGTCGCCACCCCGGCCCGACGGCGCCGCCCAGGCGAGGCGGGGCATCGGCACCCCGGCGCCGCCCGTCGATCCGGGCCGGTGGCGACGGCACGGCGCGCGCACTACCCGCGGCCATGCACCTCACCGCTGCCGCCGCTTCGATCCCTGGACGTCGCCCCTACAACGAGGACGCGGTGTGTGCGCGCGCGGACCTCGGCCTGTTCGTCGTCGCCGACGGTATGGGCGGCTACGCTGGTGGCGAGCTGGCCAGCCGCCTGGCCACCGACGCGATCGTCGAGCTGGTCGCGCGCACCGCCGCCGATCGCGACGTGACCTGGCCGTACCGCGCCGACCCACGTCTCGATCCGGTCGCCAACGAGCTCGCGGTCGCGACCCGCCTGGCCGGCGCGCGCATCGCCGAGCGCCGGGTCGGGCCCCTGGCCCAGATGGGCTCGACGGTGGTGGCGGCGCGCGTCGATCGTCGGCGCGGCCTGATCGCGATCGCCCACGTCGGCGACAGCCGCTTGTATCGCGCGCGCGCCGGCCGACTCGAGCCGCTCACGACCGATCACTCGCTGTGGGCCGAGCTGGTGGCGGCCGGCGCGTCGCCGGCCGAGCGCGAGGCCTTCCCGTACCGCCACGTCGTGACCCGCGCGCTCGGCACCAGCGCCGCCGAGCCGAGCCTGCGCGTCGAGGCGATCGCGCCCGGCGACGTGTTCCTCCTGTGCAGCGACGGCCTGTCCGAGGTGCTGCCTGACGACGAGGTCCTCGCGCACCTGGCCGTCGAGCCGGCGGTGGCCGCGCCGGCCCTGGTCGAGGCCGCCTACGCCGCCGGCAGCCGCGACAACATCTCGGCGGTGGTCGTGTTGGTCGCGCCGTGATCGCGCCCGCGCCGGGCTCAGTCGTCGTCGCCGCCGTCGACCAGGCCGTGGCGTCGGGCCAAGGTCCGCAGGTGCTTGCGATCGAGGTCGGCGGCGCGCGCGGCCGCGGTCAGGTTGCCGCCGGCCTTGGCCAGCAGGTCGGCCAGGTAGCGGCGCTCGAAGGCGTGGACCACCAGGGCCTTGGCGTCGGCGAACGGCAGATCGGTGCGCACCGCGGCGCCGTCGTCGTCGAGCGCAGCGCTCGCCGGATCGACCCGGATCGCCAGGTCGGCGAAGCGGCGGGCGCCCGGCGCCAGGGCCAGGGCGCGGTCGAGCACGTTGCGCAGCTCGCGCACGTTGCCCGGCCAGGCGTGGGCGATGAGCCGCTCGAGGCCGGGGCCGCTCGGCGCCGGATCGTCGAGGCCGCGGCCGCGCAACAGCTCGGTCACCAGCCGCGGCAGATCTTCGCGCCGGCTGCGCAGCGGCGGCAGGCGCAGGCGCACCACCGCCAGGCGGTACAACAGATCGGCGCGGAACCGCCCGGCCGCGACCTCGGCGTCGAGCTGATCGCGGGTCGCGGCCACGACCCGGACGTCGATCGCGCGCTCGCGATCGCCGCCGACCGGGCGCACCATGCGCTCCTCGAGGACCCGCAGCAGGCGGGCCTGGACGCTGGGCGGGATCCGGCCCAGCTCGTCGAGGAAGATGGTGCCGCGATCGGCGCGCACGAACAGGCCGCCGCGGGGCGCGGCGGCGCCGGTGAACGCGCCCTTGACGTGGCCGAACAGCTCGCTGTCGAGCAACCCCTCGGGCAACGCGCCGCAGTCGACCGCGACGAAGGGCCCCGACCGCCGCGGCGACGCCGCGTGGAGGGCGCGCGCCACCAGCTCCTTGCCGGTGCCGGTCTCGCCCTCGACCAGGACGGTGGCGTCGGTCGGCGCGACCCGCTCGAGGACCGCGAACACCTCGCGCATCGCCAGGCTGGCGCCGACCAGCTCGCCGAAGCGCTGGGCCTGACTCGGGGTGACCTCGAGGGCCTGGGCCTCGGGCTCGATCCGCACCGCGGTGCGGCCGAGCTTGAGCGTGGCGCCGGCGGCGACGTCGGCCGCCGCGAGCCGCGAGCCCTCGTACCAGGTGCCGTTGGTCGAGCCGAGGTCGCGGACCGCGAAGCCGGTGTCGGTGGCGCGGACCTCGAGGTGGCGCCCCGACACCCGATCGTCGGACAGGACCAGGGCCACGCCGGTCTCGGTGCCGACGACGCTCGGCGCTGCGCCCAGCCGACAGGCCCGGCCGCGGTCCGGTCCCTCGACCACAATGAGCTGACAGCGCGGCGGCCGCAGGTCGCCGGCCAGGGCCTCGCTGTACACGGTCGCGACGCGGGGCCCGGCCATGCCCGAGCGTATCGCACCGAACGGTCTGAGATGCCTGCTGCGACGCGGCCGTGCGGGACCGAGACCGAGACCGAGGCCGAGACCGAGGCCGAGACCGAGACCGAGGCCGAGACCGAGACCGAGACCGAGGCCGAGACCGAGGCCGAGGCCGCGGCCGAGACCGAGGTCGACCCGCGAAGGCCCCTGGTGTCCGGGTACGATCGGCCATGACCAGCGCGCTCGTCGGGCCTGCCGTCGCCACCACCGTCGGGCCGTACCGCCTCGAGCGCCGCCTCGGGCGCGGCGGCATGGCCGAGGTGTGGTTGGCGCGGGGCTTCGGCGCCGCCGGCTTCGAGCGGTTGGTCGCGCTCAAGCGCCTGGTGCCCGAGCTGGCCGACGAGGCCGCCCTCGAGCAAGCGCTCATCCACGAGGCCAACCTCGGCGGGCGCCTGGCCCACCGCAACCTGGTGGCGGTGCTCGGCCTCGGCCTCGACGGCGGCCGCTACTACGTCGTCCTCGAGTACGTCGACGGTGGCGATCTCGATCGCGCGACCCGCGCGCGGCGCCTGCCGCTGGCCCTGGCGCTCTACGTCGGCGAGGAGCTGGCGCTTGGCCTCGACTACGTCCATCAGGCCCGCGACGAGCGCGGGCTCCCCCTCGGGCTGGTCCACCGCGACGTCAGCCCGAGTAACGTCCTTCTGTCGTCGGCCGGGGAGGTCAAGCTCGGCGACTTCGGCATCGCCAAGGCCACCGCGCTCGCCGATCGCACCGGCGGGCTGCGCAAGGGCAAGTACGCGTACATGTCGCCCGAGCTCTTGGCCGGCGCTCCGCTGACCGGCGCCAGCGATCAGTTCGCCCTCGGCGTCACCCTGGTCGAGCTGATCACCGGGACGCGGCCCTTCGACGCCGACACGCCCCACCAGACCATGGCCAACGTCGCGACCGGACCGCGGCCGGCGCTGGCCGGGGTGCCGCCCGAGGTCGCGGCGCTCTTGACCCGGGCCCTGGCGGTCGACCCGGCGGCGCGGTTCCCGTCGATGGCGGCGCTGCGCGTGGCGCTGGCCGAGGCGCGCTGGCGGACCTGCCCGGGGCCAGCGGCCGGCCCGGCCGACCTCGCGGCCTGGCTTGCGATCACCGCGCGGTCAGATCGCGCGTGATGTTCTTCTGGTGGGCCTCGAGGGTGCCGCCGCCGATCTCGATGAGCTTGGCGTCGCGCAGGAACTGCTCGACGCGATACTCGGTGCAGTAGCCGTAGCCGCCCAGGACCTGGACCGCGGCGTCGGCGATCTCCTTGGCGGCGGTGGCGCAGAACAGCTTGGCGGCGTCGGTGCCGAGGCGATTGCGGGCGTCGGGGCCGCAGGTCGCGGCCACGCCGTAGACCATCGCGCGCATCGCGGTCAGCTTGGCGAAGCTGTCGCCGATGTACCGCTGGATCTGGCCGAGGTCGTGGATCGGCTTGCCGAAGGAGCGCCGCTCCTGGCTATAGCGGACCATGACGTCGAGGCAGCGCTGGGCCATGCCGACCGACATCGCGGCCAGGCCGAGGCGCTCGATCTCGAGGTTGCGCATCATGTTGGTGATGCCGCCGCCCTCGCGGCCGAGGAGGTTGTCGACCGGCACCCGACACTCGTCGAACATGAGCTCGCTCATGGTCGAGGCGCGCATGCCCATCTTGGGGATCTTCGGGCTGGTCGCGAAGCCGGCGAAGCCGCGCTCGACGACGAAGGTGGTGATCTTGCCGTCGAGCTTGCCGTAGACGCAGAACACCCCGGCCTCGGGGCCGTTGGTGATGAAGGTCTTGCGACCCGACAGCACGTAGTGATCGCCCTCGCGGCGGGCGATCGTGCCCATGCCCAGGACGTCGGTGCCGGCGCCCGGCTCGGTCATGCCCATCGCGCCGACCACCTCGCCGGACAGCGCCCGCGGCAGGTAGCGGGCGCGCTGGCTCGGATTGCCGGCCCAGTAGAAGTTGTTGACGAACAGGAGCGCGTGGGCGAGGTAGGCCAGCGCGAACCCGGGGTCGGCGTAGGCCAGCTCCTCGTGGACGATCACCGACGCCACCGGGTCGAGGCCGGCGCCGCCGTCGGCCTCGGGGATGGTCACGCCGAAAAGGCCCAGGTCGCCGGCCTTGCGCAGGAGCGCGAGGTTCAGCTCGCCGCGCTCGTCGTGCTCCATGGCCTGGGCCTCGACCTCGCTGCGCGCCCACTGCCGGACGGTGTCGCGCAGGAGGGCGTGCTCGTCGGACGGGCTGAGCAGGCTTTCGGGCAAGACGGCCATGATGCGCGTTCTACCCCGTCGGCGGCCTCGGCGCGAGGCCGGTTGGCGATCTGGCCACAGCTATCAGGGAGGTCGGAGGGCCGTGGTACGAACGGCGGGTCCATGGCGCGTCCGCCCGATTCGACGATCGACCAGCCGCCCGATCAGCTCGGCACGCTGGCGGCGCCCGCCCGCGAGATCTCGCGCTACGTGGTGCTCGAGGAGCTCGGCGCCGGGGCCATGGGCGTGGTCTACAAGGCCCACGATCCCGACCTCGGCCGCCTGGTCGCGATCAAGCTGGTCCACGCCGGCTCGTCGGCGGCGCGCTCGACCCGGCTCCTGCGCGAGGCCCAGGCCATCGCCCGGGTCGCCCACCCCAACATCGTCGCGATCTTCGACGTCGGGCTGGTCGAAGACCAGGTCTTCATCGCCATGGAGTTCGTGCTCGGCCAGCGCCTGCGCGATTGGATGGCGGCCGGGCCGCGATCGTTGCGCGAGACGCTGTCGGTGTTCGCGCAGTGCGCGCGGGGGCTGGCGGCCGCCCACGACGCCGGCCTGGTCCACCGCGACTTCAAGCCGGAGAACGTGCTCCTCGGGGAGGACGGCCGGGTCCGGGTGGTCGACTTCGGCCTGGTGCGCTGGACCGAGGACGACGACGGCCCGCCCCTGACCGAGGCCGGGATCCTGGCCCTCGATCAGAGCATCACCCCGGTCGGCGCCGCGGTCGGCACGCCGCGCTACATGTCGCCCGAGCAGATCCGGGCCCATCCGGTCGGCGCCGCCGCCGATCAGTTCTCGTTCTTCGTGTGTCTGTACGAGGCCGTGACCGGCCAGCGGCCGTTCCTCGGGGACAACATGGCGGTCTTGATGCGCGCGGTGACCAGCGGCGACATCCGGCCGTTCCCGCCGACCTGCGTCGCGCCGCGCTGGCTCCGGGCCGCGATCGAGCGCGGCCTCGCGGTCGACCCCGGCGCGCGGTTCCCGTCGATGCACGCGGTCGTCGACGAGCTGACCCGCGATCGCGAGGCGGCGCGCCGGGCCGCCCTCGACGGCTCGGGCTCGACCGAGCCGATGATCGCGGCGTTCCCGCCGCCCGACGATCTGTTCGTGGCCCGCCGGGTCGAGGACATGCGCAGCCAGCTCGAGCGGGCCTGGCAGTTGAAGAGCCGCGGCAACCTGGGCGGCGCGCTCAAGATCGTCGTCGAGCTCGGGCCCCAGGTCGACGCCATCGGCTACCGGCCCCTGCGGGCCGCGACCCTGTACCTGCGCGGCAACCTGCAGTACCGCACCGGCGACGCCACCACCGCGCGCTCGACCTTGCTCGAGGCCGCGCGCGAAGCGGCGCGGGCCGGCGACGACTGGCAGGTCGCCAACGTCTGGACCTTCCTCGTCCTGGTGGTCGGGCTCGGGCTGTCGCGGTTCGAGGAGGCCGAGGGCCTGGCCGCCGCCGCCGAGGTCGCGCTCGAGCGGGTCGGGGAGAACGCGTCCTTGCGCTCGCGCCTGCTCAACAACTGGGGCACCTGCGAGCTGGCCCGGGGCCGCTACGCCGCCGCCGCGGGTTGCTTCGCGCGCGCGGTCGAGCTCGACACGATCACCCACGGCGCCAACCACGGCTTCGTCGCGATGTCGCTCCTGCACCTGGCCGAGGCCCAGCTCGCCGAGCGCGACGTGCGCGCGGCCGCCGTCACCCTCGAGCGCGCGGTCCACGTCTGCCAGCCCGACCGGCTGGCGCCGACGCCGACCCGGTTGCGCTGCCTCGGGCTGGTCGGGCGGCTGCGCCTGGCCGAGGGCGACCCGGCGGCGGCGGTCGGGCCCCTCGAGCGGGCGGTCGCAGGCTGGGAGCGGATGATCGGTCGCGAGCGCGCGCTGGGCGAGACCCTGCGCGATCTGGCCAATGCCCAGGGGGCGCTCGGCGATCCCCGGGCGGATGAGCTGGCCAACCGCGCCGAGCGGCTGTTGTCGATCGCGCCGCCGCGGACGGCGTAGGAGGAGGCGGAGGCGGAGACCGAGGCGGAGAGCGAGACCGAGGCGGAGGCCGAGACCGAGACCGAGTCCGAGACCGAGGCCGAGACCGAGACCGAGACCGAGTCCGACCCCGACCCGTAAGCGGACCGGGCGCCGCGACGTTGGCAGGTCACGATGTCCGGCTCCGCGCGGTTCGCGCTCGCTCTCGCGGTGGTTCTGGGGAGCGGTGGCGCCGTGGCCCAGCCGGTGGTGCCCGCCGCGGTCGCGACGACGCCCGAGCGCTCGGGTCATCACCCGCACGCCGGGCTCGGGGCCGGTCTGACCGTCGGGCTGGCGCGCTCCTCCGCGACCGACGACGGCTGGGTCGCGCGCCTCGACTACGACGTGCTGCCGGTCCTGGCGCCCCGCGGCACGTTCGGCGGCGTGTTCGGCTTCGCGATCGCCGGCGAGCTGTGGAAGGCCGGCGAGGACTGGGGACTGGGACTGCCCTTCGCGATGGCCCTCGGGGTCCGCGGCCGCGGGTTCCGCGCGGTCGGCCTCCTCGGCTGGGAGACGTTTCTCGTGGACTCGGTCGCCGACGACACGGGCGTCGGGTTTTTCGCGCCCCTGGCGGGCGTGCGCGCCGGCCTCGATCTCGCCGGCTGGCAGCTCGGCGCCGACGTCCGCGTGATCCGCCGATGGCAGTTCGGCGCCGACGACCTGACCCAGTGGCAGGTCGGCGTGTTCTTGAGTCACATCATCGAGCGCACCCAGGCGGAGCCGCTGCGCTGAGCTCCGAGCTGCTGCGCTCGGGCCCGGACCCTGAGACCCGGCCGGTATAGGTCGTACCTTCATGGTTCGTTCGCGCACACATTGCGATCGGGATGATCATCGTGCGACGCTCCTCGTGACGCGTGGTCGGGGGACCACGTGACGCCGCGATCTACCCGGAGCTGCGATGCGAACCACCTTCAATGTCCTCGCGCTTTCCATCCTCGGCGTGGCCCTGGCCGGCTGCCTCGACGCCACCGATGACCTGGGCTCCGCGGCGCAGGAGGGACGATGCGACCGCGGCCCGGGCGGGCATCGCGGGTATGGCGGTGACGGTCACTACGGCGATGATGAGTACGGTGACCGCTGCGGTCACGACGGTCACGGCCCCGGCAAGGTCACGGTGTGCCACGTGCCGCCGGGCAATCCCGGCAACGCCCACACGATCCGGGTCAGCCGAAGCGCGGTCCGCGCGCACCTGGCCCATGGCGACTACCTCGGCGAGTGCGCGTCGACCTGCGCGCCCGAGGGCGGCGCGTGCGCCGACACCGATGACTGCTGCCTGGGCGAATGCCGTTCCGGCGCCTGCATGACGGTGTGCGCGCCCGGCGCGCTCCTGGCCTGCTACGACGGCCCGGCCGGCACCGCCGGGGTCGGCGCGTGCGTCGCCGGCGCCCGCAAGTGCGAGCCCGATGGCGGTGGCTACGGCAACTGCATCGGTCAGGTCACGCCGACCGACGAGGTGTGCGGCGACGGTCTCGACAACGACTGCGACGGCGATGCCGACGAGAGCTGCGTGTGTGTGCCGGGCTCGATCGCGACCTGCTACGACGGCCCGGCCGGCACCGCCGGGGTCGGCGTGTGCGTCGCCGGGGCCCGCAAGTGCGCGCCCGATGGCGGTGGCTACGGCAACTGCGTCGGCTCGGTCGGCCCGAGCGCCGAGGTGTGCGGCGACGGGCTCGACAACGACTGCGACGGCGTGGCCGACGATGGCTGCTCGTGCGCGCCGGGCTCGACCCTGAGCTGCTACGACCTCCCGACCGGCACCGCGGGCGTCGGCGTGTGCGCCGCCGGGACCCAGGCCTGCAACGCCGACGGCACCGGCTACGGCGCGTGCCTCGGCGCGATCGGCCCGAGCGCCGAGGTGTGCGGCGACGGGCTCGACAACGACTGCGACGGCGCCTCCGACGAGGGCTGCGTGTGCGCGCCGGGCTCGGGCCAGTCCTGCTACAGCGGCGCCCCGGGCACCGAGGGCGTCGGCGCCTGCGTCGCCGGGACCCAGACCTGCGCCGCCGACGGCACCGCCTGGGGCGCCTGCGCCGGCGAGGTCACGCCGACCGCCGAGGTGTGCGGCAACGGCCTCGATGACGACTGCGATGGCGTGGCTGACGACGGCTGCGTGTGCGCCCCGGGCTCGACCGCGACCTGCGACACCGGCAGCGCCGGGGTGTGCGCCGCGGGCATCATGACCTGCAACGTCGACGGCACCGGCTACGGCGTGTGCGTCGCCGTCACGGCGCCGGTGGCAGAGGCCTGCGGCAATGGGCTCGACGACGACTGCGACGGCGTGGTCGACGACGGCTGCGTGTGCGCGCCGGGGACCACGGTCACGTGCAGCACCGGCAGCGCCGGGGTGTGCGCGGCCGGCGCTCAGACCTGCAACGCCGACGGCACCGGCTACGGTGAGTGCGTCGCCGTCACGGCGCCGGTGGCCGAGGTCTGCGGCAACGGTCTCGACGACGACTGCGACGGCCGCATCGACGAGGGCTGCATCGGCGATCGGGCGTGGAACGACCGCGATCGCGACGGCCTCCAGGATCCCGGCGAGGCGGGGATCCCCGGCGTGACGTTCCTCCTGCGCTCGGCGAGCACCGGCGCCTTGATCGCGGTCGTGGTCTCGAGCACCACTGGCGCCTACAGCTTCTCGGGCGTGCCGGCCGGGTCCTACTACATCGAGGCGATCCGCCCGGTCGGCCTGACCTTCACGATCCCCGACGCTGGCAACGACGCCCTCGACAACGACTTCGATGGCGAGTTCTCTGCGACCGAGCCCTTCACGTTCTCGGGTGACACCCTGACCACGATCGACTGCGGCATGTACAGCGTCGTGGGCACCTGAGCCCGCGCTCCGGGGCGTTCGTCCCGCGGGCTACGGCACCGCGCACACCTCGCTGCGGATCACGAAGCGCACTCCTTCGGGGATCTCCAGCGAGAAGCTGGCGCCACGTCCCTTGACCAGGTCGAGCGTGATCGCCGTGTGTTGCCAGCGCTCCCACTGGGCGCCACCGATCCAGAACCCGTGGCCGTCCACCTCGCCGAGCTTGACGTCGTGTTCCCCCAAGCGGAACTCGCCGGCCGCGAAGCACATCGGCGCCGAGCCATCGCAACACCCACCCGACAGGTGAAACATCAGCGGCCCATGGGCCGCCGCCAGCTGGCGCACCATCACCAGCGCAGCCTCTGTCACCGCAATCCGATCGAGCGTCGTCATCATCATCCTCCAGTTTGCATCATCCTCCGCCCCACCTCTCATCCTCTAGACTTCCCGAGACTCCCTCGCCCCACCGCCCGAGGCTCCCACCACTCCCGCGCAGCACGTCTCGCTGCGGACCGGAGGGACGCGTCTCGGAGAGGAGGCTCGCCGGGGGCGTGACCCCGGCGAGGAGAGGTCTGGTGACAGCGTTTGCACGAGGCTCCCACCACCCTCGCGCAGCAGCACAGCGCCCCGGAGGGGCGCGTCTCGGGAGGGGGACCCGCCGGGGGCGTGACCCCGGCGAGGAGAGGTCTGGTGACAGACCTCTCCAAAAGCCCGAGGCTCCCACCACCCTCGCGCAGCAGCACAGCGCCCCGGAGGGGCGCGTCTCGGGAGGGGGACCCGCCGGGGGCGTGACCCCGTGCACGAACCATCCACGTCCCCCTCGAACCTTGGTGCCAGGTGTTATCCAGCGTCCCCCCTGCCTCCACCTGGGTTTGGTGACAAACCCTCCCAAAAGCTCAGAAGAAACCCATCGGCTTCGGGTCGTAGCTCACCAGCAGGTTCTTCGTCTGCTGGTAGTGCTCGAGCATCATCTTGTGGGTCTCGCGGCCGATGCCCGACTGCTTGTAGCCACCGAAGGCCGCGTGGGCCGGGTACAGGTGGTAGCAGTTGGTCCACACGCGGCCGGCCTGGAGCTCGCGGCCGGCGCGGAACGCGGTGTGGAAGTCGCGGGTCCACACGCCGGCGCCCAGGCCGTACAGCGTGTCGTTGGCCTGCGCCATCGCGTCGTCGAAGCCGTCGAAGGACGCGACCGAGACCACCGGGCCGAAGATCTCCTCCTGGAACACGCGCATCTTGTTGTGGCCCTCGAACACCGTCGGCGCGACGTAGTAGCCGCCGGCCAGATCGCCGCCGAGGGTCACGCGCTCGCCGCCCATGCGGACCCGCGCGCCCTCCTTCTTGCCGATGTCGATGTACGACAGGATCTTCTCGAGCTGATCGTTGGAGGCCTGGGCGCCGACCTTGGTGTCGGTGTCGAGCGGATCGCCGGGCTTGGAGGCCGCGGCGCGGGCCACCGCCAGCTCGAGGAACTGGCCGTAGATCTTCTTGTCGACCAGGGCGCGCGACGGGCAGGTGCAGACCTCGCCCTGGTTGAGCGCGAACATGCCGAAGCCCTCGAGGGCCTTCTGCCGGAAGTCGTCGTCCTGGGCCATCACGTCGGCGAAGAAGATGTTGGGCGACTTGCCGCCCAGCTCGAGCGTCACCGGGATCAGGTTCTCCGACGCGTACTGCATGATCAGTCGGCCGGTGGTGGTCTCGCCGGTGAACGCCACCTTGCTGATGCGGCGGTTCGACGCCAGCGGCTTGCCGGCCTCGATGCCGAAGCCGTTGACGACGTTGAGCACGCCGGGCGGCAAGACCTTGGCGGCCAGCTCGGCGAACAGCAGGATCGTCGCCGGGGTCTGCTCGGCGGGCTTGAGCACGACGCAGTTGCCGGCGGCCAGGGCCGGGGCCAGCTTCCACGCCGCCATGAGCAGCGGGAAGTTCCACGGGATGATCTGCCCGACGACGCCGAGCGGCTCCTTCAGGTGGTAGCTGACGGTGTTGGCGTCGAGCTCGGCCATCGAGCCCTCCTCGGCGCGCAGGCACCCCGCGAAGTAGCGGAAGTGATCGATCGCCAGGGGCAGGTCGGCGGCCAGGGTCTCGCGGACCGGCTTGCCGTTGTCCCAGGTCTCGGACACCGCGAGCATCTCGAGGTTGGCCTCCATCAGGTCGGCCAGCTTGAGCAGCGCCGCCGAGCGATCGGCCACCGAGGTCTTGCCCCAGGCGACCTTGGCCCCATGCGCGGCGTCGAGGGCGAGCTCGATGTCCTCGGCCGACGAGCGGGCGACCTCGCAGAAGACCTGGCCGGTGACCGGCGAGATGTTCTCGAAGTAGCGCTCGAGCTTCGGCTTGACGTAGGTGCCGCCGATGAAGTTGTCGTAGCGGCGCTGATAGGTGACCTTGGCGCCGGGGGTGTTGGGACGAGCGTATCGCATGGGTGCCTCCTTGTTCCCGGCGATGAGCACTGCCCGTGCCACCGCGAAGCCGACCGCGGTCCGCGGGGTTGGCGTGAGCACGCGCTGCGTCATGGAGCGAAACGCTCCACGCCCGTGGTGCGGCCGGCGCGAACTGCGTCGCGCCGTTGGACGGCTGCGATACAGTCGAGGGCATGGAGGTGCTGCTCGACGACGTCCCGGCGTGGCTGTGGCAGCGCTTCCACGATCACGCCGCGCGGATCGAGGCGCCCCACGCCTTCACCCCGGTGGTCGAGCGCTGGCGACGTGCCCACACGCTGGGGGCCGCCGCCGACGGCGCGGTGCCCGACGATCACCTGCTGCGCGGCCCGGCCCTGCGCGAGCACAGCGAGCGGGCCGGCGCCCTGGCCGCGGCCGCGACCCGGACCCTCGACGAGACCCAGGCCTTCCTGGCCCAGCGCGGCTACCTGTTGCTCCTGGCCGACCCTGACGGCGTGGTGGTCTCGACCCGCGGCGGCGGCGCCTTCGCCGACGAGGCCCGGCGGGTCCGGTTGATCGAGGGCGCGTGCTGGAGCGAGGCGGTGCGCGGCACCAACGCGATCGGCACCGCGCTCACCGAGGCCCAGCCGACCGCGGTCAAGGGCCACGCCCACTACGGTCGGCGGTTCCAGAACCTGGTGTGCTACGCCGCGCCGATCTGCGGACCCGATGGCCGGGTGGTCGGCGTCCTCGACGCCACCTCGTCACTCGAGCGCGCCGACGATGTGGTCGGCTTCACCGTGACCGCCGCGGCGCGCGCCCTCGAGGACGCGCTGCGCCAAGGCGCCTACGCCTCGGCCGGCGCCGCGGTCGCGCGCGCGTTGACCCAGGCCTTCGAGCGGGTCCGCGGACCGGTCCTCCTGATCGAGCCGCCGGGCCGGATCGCCCGGGCCAACGCCGCGGCCCACGCCCTCCTGGGCGACGCCGGCGGGACCCGGGTCCAGGCCACCCTCGGCCTGGGCTTCGGGGTGCTCCTGGCCGAGGCCGCCGACGCGGTCGCCACCGGCCTGGCCCTGACGGTGCGCGGCGCCGATGGCCGACCGCGGACGATGCGCGCCTTCGTCGATCCGATCGCCGCCGTCGACGGCAGCGTGATCGCGCTGGTGGTGTACCTCGAGGATCGCGTCGGCCCGGCCGCGGCGCGGACCCTGGCGCCGGCCGATCCGTTCGCGGCGCTGTTCTCGGCCGACCCGGCGGTCGACACCGCCCTCGGCTTCGCGCGGACCATGGCGGCGTCGACGGTGCCGATCATGATCCTGGCCGAGACCGGGGCCGGCAAGGAGCTGGTGGCCTCGGCGATCCACCGCGCCAGCCCGCGGCGCGACGGCCCCTTCGTCGCCGTCAACTGCGGCGCGATCGCGCCCAGCCTCCTCGAGAGCGAGCTGTTCGGCTACGCGCCCGGGGCGTTCTCGGGCGCCGAGCGCGCCGGCCGCGCCGGCTACCTGGCCGAGGCCTCGGGCGGCACGCTGTTCCTCGACGAGGTCGCCGAGATGCCGCCGGCGATGCAGGCCGCGCTCTTGCGCGTCCTCGAGGACGGCACCTACCGCCGGGTCGGCGAGGCCCGGCCGACCCACGCCGACGTCCGCATCGTCACCGCCACCTGTCGCGACCTGCCCGCCGCGGTGGCCGAGGGCCGGTTCCGCCAGGATCTCTACTACCGGCTCAAGGGCGCGACCGTGACTCTGCCGGCCTTGCGTGCGCGCCGCGATCGGGTGGCCCTGGCCGAGCACCTGGTGCGCGAGCTGGCGGCGCGTCAGGGTCGACGCGCGCCGACGCTGGCACCGGAGCTGGCGGCGTGGATCGAGGCCTACCCGTGGCCGGGCAACGTCCGCGAGCTGAAGACCGTCCTCGACGTCGCCCTGGTGCTGGCCGGGGGAGCGCCGGCGCTGGCGTGCGCGCACCTGCCGCCGGATCTGGCGACCACCTCGACCGTCGCGGCGTCACCGGCGGTCGCGCCAGCGGTGGCCGCGGTGCCTGGGCGCCTCGATGAGGTCGAGGCCGCGACCGTGCGCCAGGCCCTGGCCGCCGCCGCCGGCAACGTCAGCGCCGTGGCGGCGCGCCTGGGCGTCGCGCGCTCGACGGTGTATCGGATGATGCGCCGGGCCGGGCTCCGCGGCGACGGCGATCGTTAGCCCATCGGCCTCGGTCTCGGTCTCGGTCTCCAATGCCGATCAGTTAGGTGGCTAGGCGATCGGAATCCGCCGGGTTTCTAGGGAGGTGAACGTCGTCGTTGCGGCCGCGGGGCGGGAGGATCAGCGTGCGGGGATGACGCTCATCAAC
>JAGPCY010000015.1:0-4159 GCA_018057825.1 Kofleriaceae bacterium
CTCCTGGCCGCACTCGGCCCAGATGGTGAGAGTCACGGCAAGCGGGATGGCTTCGATCTCATCGCCCGCACCGGCCGCCTCTCCTCCACTTCCTTTCACTCAGGCGTTCACATCTTCGGAGAGTAAGGCGACGTGCTGATCGTTCTCGTTCCCGCGCCACGGGCTGCGGTCAGTCCCCCGTGCTCCAACGTGGTTGGACGCAAGCAAGCGTGCCATCACATCGACGTGCCGCTGCTGTGGCCGATGGAGGTCGACTCGTGAGCCGCTTCGTCGCACTGCTGGTCCTCTGCCTGGTCGCTTGTGGCAGCGACCGGCGCGCGTCGCCGTGGCCATACCGCTGGACCGAGGAGTCTGCCCGCGAGTGGGTGCGGCGGTGTGCCGACGGCGCCGGGTCGATCCTCACGCCCGATGACACCACCTTGCCGGTCGAGCGCGCCATGTTTCGGATTCGGTTCCGCACCCCCCCAGGCGATGGCGCCGTGCCGATCATCGGCGACTGCGTACTGCGATGGGACCCCAAGCGGGGCGACGTGGTGGGCCTCGCGATCGACTACGTCATCGACCGGTCGGCGGTCCGGTTGGATCCCGAGGTGTCGCAGAAGACCGCGATCCGTTTCATCGAGCTCGTCGCGAGCGTGATGCCGCACGAACTCCGGCCGGAGGTGCGGCGTATCGGCCGCACCGCGGGCACTGACGAGTACAGGGCCGGGCATTTCTTCATCCATGGTGGACACGCGCAAGACACCTCCAGTATCGGTTGGAGCTTGCGGGTCTCGCTCCGATGACCGCCCGCGCCACCGGGCTCGCCGCCCGCCGAGGTCTGCACGCCGCCCGCGCCGCTCTGTCTCTCCTCGTACTCTTCGCGTTCGGTGGCCGCGCGCACGCCCAGGAGTCGGGCGGTTCGATCGGCGGTGGTGACTGGGATCGCCCCTCGCGCTCGGCGGGCACCACCGACAGTCCGGACACCTCGAGCACCGACCCCAGCTCGACCTCGTGGGCCGTCGACTCGCGGTCGCGGCACCGCTCATCGCACGATGACACGGACCGCTCGTCGAGCGGCTCGCGCCCGGCTGGCGGCGCCGAGTCCTGGGCGGTACTCGGGCTGGTCGTGCTCGTCGGTGGGCTCTTCGCCCTGGCCGCCATGGCGCTCCGCGATCGCGGCCCTGGCATCCCCGAGGAGGACCACGAGCCGACCGCCGACCGCGCCGATGTCACCATGGTGTGCGTCGTCCTCGACGCCACCGTGCGCCCCGCGGTTCAGGCCGCCCTCGACCGTCTCGGCCGAACCGCCGACCCAACCCAGGCCGACGGTCGCAGCCGCCTGCTCCACGAGGTCACGGTGCTCCTGCGTCGACACCGCGCGGCCTGGGTCTACGGGGGCGCCATCGACCACCCCATGACCGACCTCGACGAAGCCCGTCGTATGTTCCGTCAGCGCACCGGCACCGCTCGCTCGACCTACACCACCGAGGTCCTCCGCAACGCGGACGGCCAGGTCCTCATCGACGACGCGCCTGTCGTCACGCGGTCAAGCGAAGGTCCGGGACTCTTGCTCGTCACCCTTCTCGTAGCCTCCCGTCGCCAGCTCGTCACCGTCGGCGTCCCGGAGGATGGCGAGGCCCTGCGCCGTGCCATCGAGGCACTCGGCTGCCTGAACCCGGCCGCCCTCATCGCGCTCGAGATCGTCTGGACCCCGGCCGCCCCCACCGACCGCATGACCTCTGCCGAGGCGGAGCGCGTCCTCACTGCTCTCGGCTGCCGCTTCGCCAAGCTCCCCGGCGCCCTCGCCGGCACCGCTATCTGCGACTTCTGCGACGGCCTCTATCCCGCCGAGGCGTATAGCTGTGTCCACTGCGGCGCCGCCCCCCGCGGCACGGTCACAGCGTAGGCCCCGACGCCGGCGGCCAGGGCCCAGCCCACCGGCGGCCCGGCAGGGGGCCCCCGGGGAGCTCACCACGGCCGCCGCGGACCAGACGCCCCGGCCGCTGACGCCGGCCCGCCACCGCTCACAGACTCGCCCGATGACCGAGCGGCAGGGCGCCGCCACGCTCCCCCCGGCTCGTTGCGGCTTCGACATGAATGGGAGGTCCCGTCTGATGGCCTTGACACGACATCGCACTCCATCGTGTCCGCTTGCAATGCCGCGCGAACCAGCGCACATTCCTGTGATGCGGCGCACCGCTATCGTGGGCATATTCCTCTCCGTTGCCGGGAGCTGTGACTCCCGTGAGTCCGGCAAAGGAGATAGAGGCGGGCCCGCGGCGCCGGCAACGCGCGATTTCGCGGCACAGGACCAGCGACCGAGAGTTCCGATCCGCAACCCCCTCCTCGCGCCGGCGGAAGTCGAAGCGGCTACGCAAGCGTGGCAGACTTTCCTGTCGCTCTGTGGCGGGCCGAGTGCATTGCCATGGGGTGAATTCGAGTCCATTTCGATAGACGTCGAACAAGCCTCTGGCTATCAACGGGCCGACCTGGATTGGGAGACGATTGCTGTGGTGGCAATCGTATTCAAGGACGGCGTTTCGCGCGAGCGATCTGGACAGCACATACGGTTCACGATGGGTGCAGGGAAGCGCCCGGGGATAGTCGCGACCAAGGCGGCCGGCGTGAATCTTTGCGGGTTTGCGGGAGTCGCGACTGGCGTCACCACTGGACGGCCATGCGAGCCTAGCGGCGGCGAGGACTGCATCTTTGATACTCCAAAGCTGGCGTTTCTCGATCGCGATCGACCTTCTGGCGTCGTTGTCAGCGATCGGGCAGCGCCACCAGCATGGTGCTTCGCCAAAGGACTCGACCCGCCTGCCTTCTGGATGTGCTCGACCGACGCTCGGCAGTGCAAGAAGGCGCGATCCGCTGCGAAGAAAGATGAGAATGGTGACTTCCGCGTTCGGAGCGAATGCGAGCGAGCAGATGCAGCGCATTGCTTTCGCGCCGGAGACAAGTCCGTCTGCGCCCCCAACGCTGAATCCTGCCTTGCATCCAGGAAGGAATGGACGACGTACAATACCGTGACCAACTGCGAGGTCGCGACCGCTGCTGAACTAGCGGAAAGCCAGAGAGATTGAGACAAGCTAAGCGCCCGCCCAGCCGACGAGAAAGACCCGTGCCGCCGCTCCCGAGCGTTCGCGGCCGGAGCGTCATCTACAAGATCATCTATCCAAATGGCAAGATCTATGTCGGCAAGGACCTAACCGATAGTATCAACTACTTCGGGAGCGCGAGCGACGTCCTGATCTCGCGGGACTTCACAAGGGAGCAACGCCGTCAGTTCACGGTCACGAGAGAGATCTTGTGGGAGTCGGAAACGGCTACACCTTCGGAGGTCTCGCGGCGCGAGGTGGCGCTGATCCGCGAGCTACGCGCCAACGATCCGACGATCGGCTACAACCAATGGCCCAAGAGACGAGACAAGTAGCCCGCGCTGCGACGCTTGGCGACCATGAGTTATCGCGTCCCTGTTGTGCTGGATCGGAACTGCCTGGCCCAGCCGGCAAGTGCCATCTCGTCGCTAAGGCACTGCGCGGGAACCTGGAAAACGTGAACGCCGACTTCGAAGGTCCATCCCATCTCGACTACGTGGTCCTTGTCGAGCCCGATCCTCCCCGGTCGTCCGCATGGTGGCGCTACCTCGCTTCCTGCTGCCACGCCAAGGTAGTACGCAACTTTGCGAACCGCCATCGGCACCTCACTCGGAAAGGGGGCGCTCGCGCTCCCATCTCGATACCGGGGCGCCACCACGAGATGGTAGTCGTCTGGAGGCTCGGGAAGTACAAAGGGCCTATCCATTCACGAAACAGTACACTGTTTCACCTAAGAACTCTGCGCAACGCCACCGTGTGTTCAGGTTCGACGACCTCGTGACGGTGAACAAGGGAGACCACGACGGAGACCATTGGCATTCGCGGTCGGCGACCGGGTCACCGCTCCCCTCAACGCCGCGGTCGGCGCCGGGCGCGGGCGCCCGGCCAGAACCGGCCACGCTACACGCCACTCGAAGCCATCAGGTGACACTCTCCGCCCTGCAAGTTGTGGGCATCGTTGCAAGGGTCCGTCGACATTGTCGGGCGAAGGTATGTCACCAAACCTCCCCTCGCTGGGGCGTAGCCCCAGCGAGCCTCCCCTCCGAGACGCCTCCCTCCGGTCGGCTGGAGGTTCAGCG
>JAGPCY010000015.1:4259-24099 GCA_018057825.1 Kofleriaceae bacterium
TGGGTTGAGGAGACCTCGGGCAAACCTCCCTGTGCTTTTTGGGGAGGTTTGTCACCAAACCTCCCCTCGCTGGGGCGTAGCCCCAGCGAGCCTCCCCTCCGAGACGCCTCCCTCCGGTCGGCTGGAGATTCAGCGTGGGTTGAGGAGACCTCGGGCAAACCTCCCTGTGCTTTTTGGGGAGGTTTGTCACCAAACCTCCCCTCGCTGGGGCGTAGCCCCAGCGAGCCTCCCCTCCGAGACGCCTCCCTCCGGTCGGCTGGAGGTTCAGCGTCGGCGGGTGGTGACCACGGGCGATGTAACGCTCGTGGGTCGCAGGTTCCGGGTGGTGAGGGCACGGAGGCGGTGGTGGCCGGCCGCCCGCGAGGGAGTTCCCCGCGATGGCGCCGACCTCGCGAGCTCCGGCGGGAGGGCAGCCCGGGTGGATCGATCCGAGGGCTCCGCGATGGCCGAGGGTGGCGCGTTCACCGCGAGTGAGCGGGGAGGCGTCGTCGCGTGGGGATGACCGTCGCGGGCAGGCCACCGCCGTCGGTCGCGCACGGCACCAGAGCCGGAGTCATCACCGGATCCTCGCCTTCACCTTCGCTCACGCCTTCTTCTGCGTCCGCGCCCGCGCCCCTTCACCGCGCTGCGCTTCTACCCGCTCGAGGAGCAGTGGTGAGGGCACGGAGGCGGCGGTGGCCGGCCGCCCGCGAGGGAGTTCCCCGCGATGGCGCCGACCTCGCGAGCTCCGGCGGGAGGGCAGCCCGGGTGGATCGATCCGAGGGCTCCGCGATGGCCGAGGGTGGCGCGTTCACCGCGAGTGAGCGGGGAGGCGTCGTCGCGTGGGGATGACCGACGCGGGCAGGCCACCGCCGTCGGTCGCGCACGGCACGAGAGCCGGAGTCATCACCTGATCCGCGCCGAGGTGGCCGGCGTTCGCGATCCTCCGCGTGGCCCGGCTCGAGATTGTCGAGGCCGAGGCCGAGACCGAGACCGAGACCGAGGCCGAGACCGAGGCCGAGACCGAGGCCGAGAGCCGCGGAGGGCGCGGGCGGTCAGCAGATGTTGCCGGTGTGGCCGCAGCCGTTAGGCAGCCAGTCGGTCTGGTAGTTGGCGTAGCCGATCAGGACGCCGTTTCGGTACACCGGCTTGGTCGGATCCGCGTAGCCGTGACCGGCGGCGACCACCGCGTGCAGCTCGCCGCCGTCCTCGGTGCGCACCACCGTCTCGCCATCGAGATCGTAGATCCGGATCTGATCGTCCTCGATGAACTCGATGACCGCGACCGCGCCCTGGACCTGGAGCACGTACGCGCCGTCGCCCTCCTGGCACTGATTGTTCGGGTCGTCGTTGCCGCCGTCGCAGCCGAAGTAGGCGTTGGGGATCGCGGTGCCGGTGTAGGTTCCGACGGTGTACTCCGTGAGCACCGTGGCCTCGGGCCGCTCGGCCACCGCCTGGCAATCGAGGTCGTCGTAGTCCATCGGGACGCAGGTGACCGGCGCTCCGGTCTCGGAGACGCAACACGCGAGCGGGACGTCGTCGGTGGGCGGGGGCGGCGGCGGCGGCGGCGGCGGGTCACCGATCCCGGGTTCGTCGATGACGAGGTCGCTGCCGGTATCGGTGGCGAGCTCCGGGGTCGCGGCCCGCGCTTCGATCTCGGCGACCGCGCACACCTGCGCGAGCTGGAGGCGAGCCGGGGGCGGCGGCGATGAGGTATCGCAAGCGCCGAGGAGCAGCAGGGCCAAGAAGGAGGAGGAGAGCATCGCGCGCATGGGTTCGATCCAGGTTCGAGGTGACGAGAGGCCGGGGCAATCGCCGCCGGCGCGGTGAATCGACCTTGAGCACGCCGCGTACCACCGCCGCGGCCGCGAAATCAGCGCGCCGTGCGGGTCGGAGTCTCGCCGGATGCAGGGTCGCCCCTGCACCTGCAGGCGCCGGCCCGCGGCAGCGCTCCGAACGACCAGCCGCGACCGCGCGCGCTCCGCGCGATCGGCAGGCCAGCGCGCGACCCGCGCGCGATCCGTGCGCTGCGCGATCCACACGCCGCGCGCTCCGCACTCGAACCGAAATCTCGATCCGCGGTCGAGGTGCGAGGGTCGTGCGCGACGTCTGCGTGCGCGTCAGGCGGTGTAGTCAGCGCGTGTGGTCGGTCACGGCCGGCGCGAGTCGCGCCAGCGAGGTGACCTCGCCCCCGCGGGGTGGCTCACCGAGGATGGCCCGCGCTCGCGGACTCCGTGGGTCACCCTGGGCCGATGCGAGAGGTGAAGTTCGCAACGACGGAGACGCGCAGTCCTGGTTACGTTTCTCGAGGAGGATTGATGAGACGTGTCCAGTCTGGTACTGAGAAGCTGGTCGTGGCTTGTCCAAACGTAACCAGGAGCTGAATCGATGGCGCTGCTCGCCCGTCCCTCGAACTGGTTCTCTGCCGACACCCCTGCGAACGATCATCGGCCCGCCGATGGCGTCGCGTCCGAAGATCCGGCGGTCGTCGACGATCCCGCTCGCCGTCGGGTCGAGCCCGCGCTGGGCTTCGCCGCGTTGCGCGTCGCCATCGAGCCGGCGCGTCGGGGCCTGCTCGATCATCCGCTGTATCAGGAGGTCGATAGCCTCGAGCGACTGCGGACCTTCATGGCCACACATGTCTTCGCCGTGTGGGACTTCATGTGTCTCGCCAAGCGACTTCAGCGCGAGTTCACCTCGCTCGAGCCGCTGTGGCGGCCGCCGAGCCGCACCGCGCTGGCCCGGTTCATCAACGGCGTGATCCACGGGGAGGAGTCCGACGTCGGCCCCGACGGCGAGGCGGTCAGCCACTGCGAGCTGTACATCGGCGCCATGGACGAGGTCGGCGCCGACACCCGGCCGATCCGTCGCTTCCTCGATCGGATCACCGCTGGCGATCCGGTCGAGGTCGCGCTGGCCGCCGCCGGCGCCCCGGCCGGGGCCCGGACCTTCGTCGCCCACACGCTGCGCCAGGCCCTCGACGGCGATCCGGTCGAGGTGCTGGCGGCGTTCCTGTTCGGTCGGGAGGATCTGATCCCGGAGATGTTCGCCCGACTGTTGCCGCGCTGGCGCGAGTCGCGGGCCGCGTCGCGGTTCACCTACTACGTCGAGCGCCACATCCAGCTCGACGGCGACGACCACGGGCCGGCGGCGCAGCGGGCGCTGATCGACCTCGCGGGGGACGACGCCGCGGCCTGGGACCGGGCCGAGCGGGCCGCCGCCCAGGCGATCGCGGCCCGGGTCGCGCTGTGGGATCGGCTGCGCGCCGAGCTGTGATCGGCGCGCGCCGTCGTCCGGGCCGGCCCGATGGGCGTACGTTCGGTCCATGAACCAACCCTCCGGACGGGTCCATGGCAAGGTCGCGCTGGTCACCGGCGCGGCGTCGGGCCTCGGCAAGGCCGCCGCGCGGTCGCTCGCGCGCGAGGGCGCGACCGTGATCCTCACCGATCGCGATCCTGGCGGCGCCGCGGTGGCGGCCGACCTCGGACCGCCGCACCGCTTCGAGGTCCTCGACGTCACCGACGAGGCGCGCTGGGCCGAGGTGATCGCGGGCGTGGTCGCCGCGCACGGCCGCCTCGACGCGCTGGTCAACTCCGCGGGCCTGGGCCTGTGGGGCGACGTCGAGCACACCACGCTGGCGGACTTTCGCCTGATGTACCGGGTCAACGTCGAGGGCACGTTCCTCGGCTGCCGGGCGGCCCTGGCGGCGATGACCTCCGGCGGCAGCATCATCAACCTGTCGAGCGTGGCCGGGCTGATCGGCGTGGCCGACCTGGCTGGCTACTGCGCCAGCAAGGGCGCGGTCCGCCTCCTCACCAAGTCGATCGCGATGCACGCCGCGCGGGCCGGGCGCGGCGTGCGCTGCAACTCGGTCCATCCGTCGTTCATCGACACGCCGATGGTCGATCGGATGGCCTCGGTGATGGGCGAGCCGGCCGCGGCCAAGGCCCGGCTGGCGCAGGCCGCCCCGCTGGGCCGCCTCGGTCAGGCCGACGAGGTCGCGGCGATGATCGTCTACCTGGCCAGCGACGAGTCGCGGTTCGTCACCGGCGCCGAGCTGGTCATCGACGGCGGCCTGACCGCGCGGTGACCGGCGGCGCGGGCGACCTCACCGCGCCGGATCGACGTGACCGTAGGACAGCCGCGGGCAGCCGGCGATCTGCGGCTCGATCGGCCAGGCCGGCGTCCACAGCGGCAACGCGACGTGCTGTACGCCGTCGAGGTAGCCGACGAGCTGACCCCCGGTGGGCGGCCCGAGGTCGTCACACGCGCCCTCGGGCGTCCCGCCGCTCCGGCACTCCTGGACCACCACGACGCCATCGGTCGTGGTCAAGCGCAGCCACCGATCGGGCGCGATGAAGGCGCGGACATCGCGGGCCAGGGGCGGCGTCGGCTCGGGCTGGCCATGGGTGAAGCCAGCCGCCAGGTGGACCTCGCCCTGGGCGATCTCGACGCGGTACACGCCGATCTCGCCGGTGTGGACCGGAAAGCGCCCACCGGCGAGCGCAGGGTCGTAGCACGGCGTGCCGTCGTCGCCGACCGGCTCGCCGTCACCGCAGCCGACGGCGAGCACCAGGGCCAAGCACAGGTAGCGCATCGCGCGACGATAGCGCGGGAGCCGCGGCGCCGCGGCAGCCGAACCCGATCGGCGTGACCGCGGCCACGCTGGCGGGCCGCCGCGATCAGTGGACGAAGTCGCCGACGCGGTCCCAGCGCAGGCCGAAGTCGAGGCCGACCATCCCCGGGAGGCCACCCTTGGGCCCGAGCGACAGCCAGATGAACATCGCCTTGCCCTTGATGTGATCGAGGGGCACCGGGCCCCAGCCGCGCGAGTCGTTGGAGTCGTCGCGGTTGTCGCCCATCGCGAAGACGTGGCCCGCCGGCACGACGTAGGCCAGGCGCGGCGCGCAGCTCGGGCTGTCGGGCGACGGCTCGGGAGCCGACCGCCGGGTGAGCTGGTCCGGGTCGACCGCGACCGGCTTGCCGTCCTTGCACTGCGGCAGGTTGCGCAGATCGTCGGGGTCGGGGAACTCCGACACCGCGCTCGGCTTGCCGTGGGACGGGAAGCGCGCGACCACCGCGGCGCGCTCCTGCGCGATCACCTCGGGTGGGGCGCCGTCGGCGCGCCGGGCCGCTTCGTGGGCGGCCCAGAACGCCGGCCAGCCCTGGTCGACGATGGCCTGGTCCGCCGGCTGGCCGAGATCGTGGAGCACCGAGAAGGTGGTGCCGTCCATCGTCACGGTGTAGCGGCTGCGGCTGGTCGGGGTCCAGACCCCGCTCTTGTAGTCGAGGAAGTCGTGCTTGGCCTCGGCCAGGGTCTCGACGACGTGCTGGCCGTTGACGTAGAGCCGGTTGCAGCGCACCTCGACGGTGTCGCCGGGCAGCGCGACCACCCGCTTGATGAAGTCGGTGTCGTCGGTGCACGGCTGGCGGAACACCACGACCTCGCCGCGCCGGGGCGACCGGACGTCGAAGACCTTGGCGTCGGTGAACGGCATCCGCAGGCCGTAGATCAGCTTGTTGACGAAGATGAAGTCGCCGATCTGCATGGTCGGGATCATCGACGCCGACGGGATCTTGAAGGCCTCGACCACGAAGGCGCGGAGCGTCAGCGCGATCGCCAGCGCGGTGATGATCGAGCTGGCGTACTCGATGATCGGCGACTTGTCGGCCTGGGCCGCGATCTTGTCGACCGCGGCATCGACCGCCGGCAGGAGGCGCCGGACCGCGGTCAGGTCGCGCTTGGCCAGGGCCTCCTCGAGGGCGGCCAGATCGCGCGCCAGGGCGGCGCGGTCGGCGGCGGGCTGCTTCTTGGTCCGCAGCGCCTTGGCCGCCAGCTTGACCAGCCCCTTGGCCTCGGCCCGGACCCGGCGATCGAGCCGGGCCGCGGCTGGCATCCCGGCGGCAGCGCCTGCGGTCACGACTCGACCTTCAAGACGGTGAGGAACGCCTCCTGCGGCAGCTCGACCGAGCCGACCGCCTTCATGCGCTTCTTGCCTTCCTTCTGCTTGTCGAGGAGCTTCTTCTTGCGCGAGATGTCGCCGCCGTAGCACTTGGCGGTGACGTCCTTGCGCATGGCCTTGACCGTGGTCCGGGCGATGATCCGGCTGCCGATCGCGGCCTGGATCGCGACGTCGAACATCTGCCGCGGCACCACGTCCTTCATCTTGGTGCACAGCTCGACGCCGCGGTGATACGCGTTATCCTTGTGGGCGACGATCGACAGCGCGTCGACTCGCTCGCCGTTGACCAGGACGTCGACGCGGACCAGCTCGCTCTCGCGGTAGCCGGCCGGCTCGTAGTCGAGGGAGGCGTAGCCGCGGCTCATCGTCTTCAGGCGATCGTAGAACCCGAAGACCACCTCGGCCAGCGGGATCTCGTAGACCACCCGGACGCGGCCGCCGCTGTCGTAGTGCAGGCCCTGCTGCCGGCCGCGCCGCTCCTCGCAGAGCTGCATGATCGGACCGACGTACTCCTGGGGCAGGTGCACGGTGGCGGCGATCACCGGCTCCTCGATCTTGTCGAACTTGCCGCCGTCGGGGACCTTGGCCGGGTTGTCGACGATCACCGGCTGCTCGACGCCGACCGAGTACACCTTGTACTGCACGCTGGGCGCGGTCGTGATGAGATTGAGATCGAACTCGCGCTCGAGCCGCTCCTGGATGATCTCCATGTGCAGGAGCCCGAGGAAGCCGCAGCGGAACCCAAAGCCGAGCGCGCTCGACGACTCCGGCTCGTAGGTCACGGCGGCGTCGTTTAGGACCAGCTTGCCCAGGGCGTCCTTCAGGTCCTGGTAGTCGGCGGCGTCGACCGGGTACAGGCCGGCGAACACCATCGGCTTCACCGCCTTGAACCCGGGCAGCGGCGCCGGGCAGGGCCGGTCGGCGTCGGTCATGGTGTCGCCGACCCGGGCGTGGGAGATGTCCTTGATCGACGCGGCGATGATCCCGACCTCGCCGGCGGCCAGCTCGTCGACCTCGAGCAGGTGCGGCGTGCGCACCGCGACCAGGGTGCA
Source organism: Kofleriaceae bacterium (assembly GCA_018057825.1). Lineage (GTDB taxonomy): Bacteria > Myxococcota_A > Polyangia > Haliangiales > Haliangiaceae > UBA2376. Next base: position 11,254 of record JAGPCY010000015.1, read on the forward strand.
CTCGTAGGTCTGCTGGGTGTTCCAGAACCGGACCCGGGTGCCCTTCTTGACCACGCCCTTGAACACCCGGATGAGCACCACCACGCCGCGGAACGAGTCGTACCAGCTATCGAAGATCAGGGCCTCGAGCGGATCCTCGGCCTTGCCGGTGGGCGGCGGGATCCGCTGCACCAGCGCCTCGACCATCTCGGGGATGCCCAGGCCGGTCTTGGCGCTGACCAGGCAGGCGTCGTCGGCCGGCAGGCCGATCGTGTCCTCGATCTGCTGCTTGATCTCGTCGGGCCGGGCGACCGGCAGGTCGATCTTGTTGAGGACCGGGACGATCTCGAGGTTGTTGTCGAGGGCGACGTAGACGTTGGCCAGGGTCTGGGCCTCGACGCCCTGGGCGGCGTCGACCACCAGGAGCGCGCCCTCGCACGCGGCCAGCGACCGCGACACCTCGTAGTGGAAGTCGACGTGTCCCGGCGTGTCGATCAGGTTGAGCTGGTAGTCCTTGCCGTCGGCGGCCCGGTACTTGAGCCGGACCGACTGGGCCTTGATCGTGATCCCGCGCTCCTTCTCGAGATCCATGGTGTCGAGGAACTGGGCCTCGCGCTCGCGCTCGGTGAGGGCGCCGCAGTGCTCGAGGATGCGATCGGCCAGCGTGGTCTTGCCGTGATCGATGTGGGCGATGATCGAGAAGTTGCGGATGCGCTCGGGCGGCGTGGACATCGAGGATCTACCGATCGTCAGGCGACGGCGCGGCGACGACCGGCCAGGTCAGTTGCTCGGGGAGGTGGTCGCGGTACCGAGCCAGGAGGAGCTCGGTGGCTTCGTGGAGCAGGTCGTCGACCGCGCGCCCGGTCCGGGTCGCCAGCAGGCGCAGGCGGCCGTCGACCTCGGGGCTGAGGTGGACCGTCATCGGGATCGTGCGGCGCGCCACGGGCCGCGGACCATACGGCCTGACGTGACGACGGTCAACGGCGTGGGTCACGCCGGCTTGCGTGCCCTCCGGGCGACGATTAGGCTTGGGGAAATGTCCCGCCTCGGTCCCGCCCTCGTCGCCATCCTGGCGCTCGCCCCGACGGCGGCGTGCAAGAAGAACAAGAAAGACGCCACGACGCCGTCGAACTCCGGCGAGCCGTCGAGCGAGGTCGCCAAGGTCGATCCGACCCTGTGCGAGACCGCCGGCAAGAACGTCCTGCCCTACGACCTCAACCGCGACGGCCGGCCCGACGTGTGGAAGATGTACAAGGTCGAGGATCAGGGCGGCACCCAGGTCGAGATCTTGACCTGCAAGCAGGTCGACTTCGACCACGACAACCGCAAGGACTGGGTGGTCGGCTACACCCCCAAGGGGACGCCCGCCTACGAGAAGGCCGACTTCGACTACGACGGCAAGTTCGACATGTCGGCGATCTACGATCCCAAGACCGGCAAGCGGCTCGAGGTCGAGCGCGACAGCGACTTCGACGGCAAGTACGACCTGAAGGAGGTCTACGACCGCTTCGAGACCTTGACCGCGATCCGCCGCGATCGCAACGGCGACGGCAACCCCGACTACTGGGAGCAGTACAAGGACGGGGCCCTGGTCGCGATCCTCTACGACGACGACTACGACAACAAGGTCGACCGCCGCGAGGAGGTCCCGGGCAGCCGTCCCAAGTTCGTCGCGCCCGAGCCGACCGGCCCGACCGACGCCTCGGCCCCGATCCCCGCCGCCGAGCCGGGCAAGTGACGACCACCGTCGTCCCCAAGCCCTGGGGCCATGAGCTCATCTGGGCCAAGACCGATCGCTACGTCGGGAAGATCCTGCACGTCCGGGCCGGCGAGGCGCTGTCGCTCCAGTACCACCAGGTCAAGGACGAGACGATCATGGTCCTGACCGGCAAGCTGCGCTTCGAGCACTACCTCGAGGGCGACGACCCGGTCGCGATCGAGCTCGGCCCGCGCCAGCCGTTCCACATCACGCCCGGGCGGCGCCACCGCATGATCGCCCTCGAGGACACCGACGTGGTCGAGGTCTCGACGCCGGAGCTCGACGACGTGGTCCGCCTGTCGGATCGCTACGGCCGGTAACGGCTCAGAACCCGGGGGTCTCCATCGGGCCCGACGAGCGGCCGGCGATGAACTGGGCGACGATCGGATCGGCGGTCGCCGCGAGCTCGGCCGGGGTCCCGACGGTGTGGACCCGCCCCTGATACAGGAAGGCCACCCGATCGGCCACCGCCATGATCGACGGTACGTCGTGGGATACGACGATCGCGGTGACGCCGAGGTCGCGCGACAGCTCGCGGATCAGGCGATCGATGCGGCGGGCGTTGACCGGGTCGAGGCCGGTGGTCGGCTCGTCGAAGAGCACGACCTCGGGGGCCAGGGTCAGGGTGCGCGCGATCGCCGCGCGCTTGCGCATGCCGTCGGACAGCTCGGCCGGGTAGCGGTCGGCGTAGTCGGCCAGGTAGACCTGCGCCAGGCGGCGGCGGGCGTCGATCAGGGCGTCCTTCTGGCGCATCCGCTGGTGCTTGCGCAGCGGCAGCGCGACGTTCTCGGCCAGGGTCATGGCGTCGAACAGGGTCGCGTTCTGAAAGACCATGCCGATGCGCCGGCGGATCGGGTAGAAGGCGCGCTCGTCGAGCTGATCGAGGCGCTGGCCGTCGAACCAGATCTCGCCGCGGTCGACCGCGAGGAAGCCGACCAGGTGCTTGATCGTGACCGACTTGCCGACCCCCGAGGTGCCGATGATGTAGAGGATCTCGCCCTTGGCCACCGTCAGGTCCATGCCGCGCAGGACCGGCTTGCCGGCGAAGGCCTTGTGGACGTCGACGAACGCCAGGTAGGGCCGGGTCACAGCTCGCCCCCGTAGAGCCACAGCGCGCCGACCGACAGCGCGAAGTCGATCGCGATCACCGCGAACGAGCTGCCGACCACGGCCGCGGTGGTGGCCCAGCCGACGCCCTCCGACGAGCCGCGGGCGCGCAGCCCGCAGAAGCCCGCGACCACCGGGATCGCGGCGCCGTAGCACGCGGCCTTGAGCAGCCCGAGCACCAGGTGGCGCGGCAGGACCAGCGACGGGTCGAAGAACGTGCGCGGGTTGACGCCGAACGACAGGTGCGCGGTCAGCCCGCCGGCGCCGTACATGATCGCGCCGCCGACCAGGGACAGCGCGATCGTCATGACGATCGACGCCACGAACCGCGGCGCCAGGAGGTAGTCGATCGGCAGCACCCCCGACATCCGCAGGGCGTCGAGCTGCTCGGTGACCTTCATCGAGCCGATCTCGGCGGCGATGCCGGCGCCGACCCGGGTCGCGAGCATCATCCCGGTCAGGGTCGGGCCGAAGTCCGAGACCACCAGGCGGAGGAACTGCACCCCGACCTGGGACAGGTCGCCGATCGCGCGCGAGAACTGCAGGCAGGCCTGGTACATCATGACCATGCCGATGAAGCCGAGCGTCACGGCCACGAACACCAGCGAGCGGTTGCCGATCACGTAGAGCTGCTCGAGGAGCGCGCCCGGCGGGCGGCGGCCGCCCGGGCGGTAGCTGCGGATGACGCCGGCCAGGACCCCGACCAGCACCAGCCACAGATCGCGGGTGGCCCGGGCCGCGGCCAGGGCTGGCCGACCGACCGCGCGGGCGGCGCGTTCGACGAGGGGCGGCCGGGTCATGCGGTCGCGTAGGTGATGAAGAAGTCGAGCAGCATGATCGACACCGCGGCCGCGACCACCGCGGCGTTGACCGCGCGGCCGACCCCGACCGCGCCGCCCCGGACCGTGACCCCGAAGTAGCACGACGACAGCGCGATCGCGGCGCCGAAGGCCACCGACTTCTGCACGCCGTGGAGGAAGTCGGTCGGCGTCAGGTTGTCGGCGAAGCTGGCGTACATCGTTCGCCAGTCGATGTCGATCACCAGCTTGGCGACCACCGCGGCGCCGGCCAGGGCGATCAGATCGCCGAGGATGGTGAGCGCGGTCAGCATGATCAGCATGGCCAGGACCCGCGGCACGATCAGGTAGCGGATCGGATCGATGGCGAGGGCGCGCAGGCCGTCGAGCTGTTCGGTCACGGTCATCGTGCCGAGCTCGGCGGTGTTGTTGGCCCCGACCCGGCCCGAGAACATGAGCCCGATGAGGATCGGGCCGATCTCGCGCAGGACGGCGTAGCCCGCGGCCCATCCCGCCAGGGAGGTCGCGCCGAGCCGGTTCACGAACGGCGCCGACTGCACGACCATCAGGCCGCCGGCGAAGAACGCGGTCAGCGCGACGATGGGCAGGGAGCGGTTGCCCATGCGGTGGAGGTTGCGGACCAGCTCGCGGCCGTCGAGCCGGGGCGGGACGAGGGCCCGCACCACCTGGCCGGTCAGGATCGCGATGCCGCCGACCTCGCGGGCCACGGCCAGCGCGCGGGCGCCGAGCTGGGTCAGGGTCCGCTCGCCGAGCACGGCGCGACTCTACCCGACCAAGGGCCCGTCGAGCGCGCCCGACACGAACTGCCGCACCCGGGCATCCGGGGCCTCGGCCAGGGTCGCGGTCGGGCCGCGGTAGGCCAGCCGGCCCTGGTAGACGAAGATCACCTCGTCGACGAACGTGCACAGCCCGGCGACGTCGGACGACACCGCGATCGCGGTCGCGCCGCTGGCGTCGTGATCGGCGCGCAGCAGATCGTAGACCTTCGAGGTCGTGACCGGATCGAGCCCGGCGGTCGGCTCGTCGTAGAGGACCAGGTCGGGGGCGGCGATCGTGGCGCGGGCGATGCCGGCCCGCTTCTTCATCCCGCCCGAGAGCTGCGACGGCAGCTTGTCCTCGCTGCCGGCCAGGCCGACCGCGCGCAGGCGATCGCGGACCTTGGGGGCGATGGCGTCGGGCAGCTCGCCGCGCTGGGCCAGGGGGAAGCCGACGTTGCCGGCCACGGTCAGGAAGTCGTAGAGCGCGTAGTTCTGGAACAGCATGCCGATCCGGGCCCGGACCGGCGCCAGCCGGGCCTCGGTCCAGCCGGTGACGTCGACGCCGTCGAGGCGGAGCCGGCCGGTGGTCGGTGGGATCAGGCCGGCCATGACCTTGACCAGGAGGCTCTTGCCGGCGGCGGCCGGGCCGATGATGCCGACCCGGGCGCCGCGGGCGATCGCCAGCGTGACCCCGGTCAGGAGCGCCGCTCCGCCTAGCTCGACGCCGACGTCGTCGAGCTCGACCGCGAGCTCCGTCGGCCCGCTCATCGTCCGGCTCCCGGACAGCCGAGGCGGGCGGCGCGGGCGGTAGCGTCGGCGGCGTGGCGCGACGCCGGATCGCGGCGGAGGAGCTCCGCGGCGGCGCGACACGCGGCCGCGGGCTGACCGCGGGTCTCCTCGAGGGCGGCCAGCTCGGCCAGGGCGTCGTCGACGAGGATCGAGCGCGGGTAGTCGCGCGGCAAGCGGGCGAAGGCGCGGGCGGCGCCGGCGGGGTCGGCCAGGCGGTCGCGCAGGAGGCGGGCCAGCGCGAGCTGGGCGTCGTCGAGCCAGACCGAGAAGTACGAGCCGGCGCCGAACGCGACCTCGCGGGTCGCGAGGAGCCCGCGCAGCCGGGTGGCGGCGCCGGCCGGATCGCCGAGCTGATCGGCCAGGGCGGCGGCGCGCCAGCGCGCGTCGTCGCGCAGGCCGCTGGTCGGGTGGTCGATGGGCAGGCGGTCGTACAGGTCGAGGGCGACCCGCGGCGCGGCGCGCTCGGCGGCGGCCAGCTCGGCCAGGGCCCACAGCAGGTTGTCGGCGACGTCGGTGTCGCGCAGCGGCTCGTACAGTCCGACCAGGCGGTCCCACAGCGCGGTCGCGGCGTCGGTCCGGGTCCGGGCCACCACGAAGCCCAGGGCGTCGGCGGCGAAGGCCTCGTCGGGGTACTGCTCGACCGCGGCCCACAGGTAGCCGGCCGCGACCTCGATCCGCCCGACGCGGTAGGCCAGGCGTCCGGCCTGATACAGCCCCTCGGCCGACGGCGGCGGGTCGGCCTGGGTGGTGGCCTCGATCGCGGCGTAGGCCTCGATCGCGGCGTCGAGGCGGCCGGTCTCGGCCAGGAGCCGGGCGCGGTCGAGCAGGGCCCGGCCGCAGTCGGAGCGGGTCGGGCGTCCGCGGCGCGGCGCGGCGCAGGCGCGCTCGGCGGCGCGCTGGTAGGCGGCCAGGGCGCCCTCGACGTCACCGGCGCGCTCGCGCTCGTAGGCCGCCGCCAGATCGACCGGCAGCGGCGGCGCCGAGCACGCGGCGACCACGAGCGCGACGGTGGCGGCGCGGGCGATCATCGCCGGCGCGCGGCGGCGGCCAGGACGTCGGCGGCGCGCTCGCAGCCGGCGCGGTCGACGTCGAGATGGGTGACCAGGCGCAGGCGGCCGGGCGCGATGGTGGAGAGCCGGACCCCCTCGGCGGCGCAGGCGCTGACCAGGGCGGCCGCGTCGAGGGGCGGCGCGACCGCGATCACGACGATGTTGGTCTGGACCGAGGCCAGGTCGATCGTGAACCCGGGCACCTCGGCCAGCCGCTCGGCGAGGAGCCGGGCGTGGGCGTGGTCGTCGACCAGGCGCGCGCGGTGGTGGGCGAGGGCGTGGCGACCGGCCGCCGCCAGGATGCCGACCTGGCGCAGGCCGCCGCCGTACATCTTGCGCAGGCGGTGGACCCGGGTGATGAGCGCGCGGCTGCCGCCGACCATCGAGCCGGCTGGCGCGCCGAGGCCCTTCGACAGGCACACGCTGATCGAGTCGAAGCCGCGGGCCAGCTCGGCGAGCGTGGCGCCGGTGGCGGCGGCCGCGTTCCACAGCCGGGCGCCGTCGAGGTGGGTGGCCAGGCCGAGCTCGCGCGCCGCGGCGACGACGTCGTCGAGCTGCGCCCGCGGCCAGACGATGCCGCCGCCCATGTTGTGGGTGTTCTCGACCGCCACGACCCGCGACGGCGACAGGTAGTAGATCGGCGGCTTGTAGGCGGCCCGCACCGCGGCGCCGGTGAAGCGGCCGTCGCCGGCGATCATCGCGGTCTGGGCGCCGGCCAGGGCGGCCAGCGCGCCCGACTCGAAGCGCCAGCAGTGGGCGTCCTGCCCGACGATGACCTCGTCGCCCGGAGTGAGCTGGGCGGCCAGGGCGATCTGGTTGGCCATGGTCCCGCTCGGCACCCACAGCGCCGCCTCGACGCCGAGCTCGGCCGCGACCTCCTCCTCGAGGGCGCGCACCGTCGGGTCCTCGCCGTAGACATCGTCGCCGACCTCGGCCGTCGCCATGGCCTGCCGCATCGCCGCGGTCGGGCGGGTCACGGTGTCGGAGCGGAGGTCGATCGCGGTCATCGCCGCGACCATAACACCGAGGGCGCGACCTCACCCGGGCGGGCGCGGCGCCGTGAAGTCGACGCCGCGGTGACGCACGCCCAGGACCAACTCGGTGTCGCCGACCGAGGTGAAGGCGTGGGCCGAGCCGGCGGCGAGGACCAGCTCGTCGCCGGGACGATAGACCGCCCCGGCGTGATCGCGGCAGACCCCGGCCACGAACAGGGTGCGCTCCTCGGCGTGGTGGGCGTGCCACGGGAAGCCGACGCCGGGGGCGACCCGGACCAGCCCGCAGTCGGCGCCGGCCACCGCGGGCCCGCCGCGGACGTGGACCAGGGCGACGCCGGGCACCGCCGGCAACCAGCGGTGGGGATCCTCGACCCAGGCCAGGACCTCGCGGGCGCGATCGAGCCCGAGGTCGAACAGCGCGGCCAGGCGGGACGTGAAGGGCTCGAGGCGCCCGCCGCCCGCCGCGGCCAGGAGGCGGTCGCGAAGCTGGGTCCGCGGGGCGACCGCGACCAGGGCCCAGGCCAGGTCGGCCAGGGCGTCCCGCAGCGCCGGGTCGTCGGGGGCCTCGCCGCTGTCGAGCGCCGCCGTCAGGGCGACGTCGGGATCGGCGGGCGGGGGGGCAGGGCGACGGGGCGACACGGGGTCCTCCCGGTCGATACGAGCCTCCGGCCGGAACGGATCACGGGGCTGGCGGGGCGGGGGCGGGCGCCGGCGTCTCCGGCTTGGCCGGGGCCGGCTTGGCCGGAGGCGTGGGCCGCGGCTCGTCGCCCAGGTCGTCGCGCAGGCGGCGGCGCAGGCGATCGAGGAGCACCTGCTCGAGGTAGTCGGGCCGGTCGGCGATGTCGAGGATGATGCTCACGCCCTTGTCGGTCGCGACCACCTCGAGGGCGCTGCGGTAGGGCTTGCCGTCGTCGACGTACTCGAAGACGACGAAGCCGGCGTCGGCGTCGCGGTCGAGGATCTTGGCGTCGAGGTCGATCCGCACGAACCGGATCGCGGCCGCGAACACCCGCTCGGCCGGGTAGGTGACGGTGGTCTGGCTGCGGGCCCAGGCTGGCCTTGGCGAGGTCGCGGTCAGGGCGACCGCGAGGGCGAGGGCGGCGGCGGCGACGGCGCGGGTCACGACGCCGAAACGTCGCGCGCCTCGGGCAGCGGGGCCAGTTTTTCGTCCCCCGCCGTCGACGAGGCCGGCGGCGTGGGCGCGTCAGGCTCCATCGAGCGGGCGCGCCAGACCTCGCTGAACGAGACGTGGCGGGTCGCGATCGCGGCCAGGCCGGCGCCGACGTACCAGATGACCTGTAGGCCGTGGATGAAGATCGCGTAGGCCAGGACCGGCCCGAACAGCGGCGAGCTCTTGTCGGTGGCGCCGGCGCCGAGCTCGAGGGACACGCCGAGCATGGTGAGCCACTGGAACTGACCGACGAGGCCGGGGGCGTTAGGCAGGCTGATGCCGACCGCGACCAGGCCCATCGTGGCGAAGGCGCCGACCATCGACAGCGGCAGCCCGAGGCCGCGGGCCAGGAGCCAGGTCGCCAGGCCGTTGGCGATCCAGTAGGCCGCGCTCCACGCCCCGAACACCAGGAGGTTGCGCGGATCGCGGAGCACCGCGAAGCCGCGGATGACCTCGAGGACCTTGTGCTCGATGCGATCGGCGAGCTTGGGCGCGAACCGCGGCAGGAGCGTCATCGCCAGGGCCAGGCGCACGGTCGGGCGCGGCCGCCACATCGCGAACAGGAGGAACAGCATGAGCACCGAGAACCCGGCCAGCGCCAGGTACGCGGTCGGCATCATCCAGCCCGGGGAGTCGGGGCGCTTGAGCGCGAAGAAGCAGCCGACCACCAGGAGCGAGACCACGACGCCGTCGGCGATCCGCTCGACCGCGACGGTGCCGAGGGCGGCCGAGGCGGTGACCTCGCCCTTCTTGCGGATGAGGGCGGGCCGCACCAGCTCGCCCAGGCGGACCGGCAGGAGCAGGATCGCGGCGAAGCCGGCCGACGACACCGCCAGCATCCGGCCGAACGGGATGCGCACGCCGAGGGGGGCCAGGAGGTAGTTCCAGCGCCACGACCGGCACACATGGACGATCGCGATGAGCCCGTAGAAGCCGAGGAAGTAGGGGACGTGGCGCCAGCCGAGATCGGCGAACACCGCCTCGAGGGCGGCGCGGCCGTCGGGGGTCGGCCAGATCATCCAGAGGCAGCCGACGAGCATCGCCAGCGACAGCGTGAGGTGGATGGCGAGCTTCATCGGTTCACTCGGGGAGCCTCATCGGATCACTCGGGCAGCTCGCCGGCCAAGATGGCGCGGGGGCCGTCATCGAGGAGCCGGGTCACCGCGGCGGCGCCCAGGCGCTTCTCGATCCAGGCCAGCCCCTCGGCCGCGGTCCGGACGTCCTCGACGGTGTGGGCGTCGCTGGCGACGGCGACCGCGATCCCGGCCTCGACCAGGCGGCGGGCCGCCTTCTGCTGGGGCTTGCCGTGGTAGCCGGCCAGGGCCGCCAGATCGACGACGAACGCGCACTGCCGGCGCAGGCGCTCGATCAGGCCGTCGTCGGTCCACAGCGCCTCGTAGCGCTCGGGGTGGGCCAGGACCGGGATCCGCCCGGCCATGCGCCAGCGGAAGAGCTGATCGACCAGGCCGGCCGGCAGGGTGAAGGGCCGCAGCTCGACCAGGAAGGCGTCGCCGTCGTCGTAGGACGGGATCGCGCCGCGCTGGGAGCGCTCGAAGAACACATCGTCCCACATGTTCTCGGCGCCCAGGCGGAGCTCGACCGGCGGGGCGCCGGCCACCAGCGCGGCGTAGGCGTTGTCGATCGCGGCCCGGGACGGCAGGAACTGGCCCGCCTTCTGGTGGGGCGTCGCGTAGACCTCGGTGAAGCCCAGGGCGGCGAGGGCCTGGAGCATCGCCCGCGAGGTGGCGGGATCCTGCGCGCCGTCATCGAGGGCGTACAGGCAGTGGTTGTGAAGATCGACGAAGCCCACGCGAGCGGGGTTGTATCGCACCCGGTCGGCGGCGGTGCAACCCGATCGACCCGTGGGTGTCACCGTTGCCGACACAGATCACGCGTGATATGGATCGAGACGCCCCCAAGCGCGACTTTCCCCTGCGCGCGGGCGCTCCGCGAGGACACGATGGCCCAGCCGGAAAAGCGAGAGAACTCCGTCCTATTTTCGCTGCGCGAGCTGCGAAACATCGAGGAGAGCCGCGTCAAGGAGGAGGAGGACGCCCAGCGAGAGGCCGAACTCTCCAAGCAGCGCGCCAAGGCCGACGCCGAGCGTCGCGCCAAGGAAGAAGAGGAAGCCAAGCTGCGGGCCGCCGAGGAGGCCGCGCGCCACGAGCGCGAGATGGCGGCGATGCGTCTGCGCGAAGAGCAGATGCGGATCCAGGAGGCCGAGGCCCGCGCGCGCGCCGAGCACCAGGCCCAGCTCGAGGCCCACCGCCTCCAGCAGGAGATGGAGATCCGCCGGGTCGAGGCGTCGAAGAAGCGCCCGACGTGGCTGGTGATCACGGTCGGCCTTGCGATCGTCGCCGCCGGTATCGCCATCGTCGTCATGGTGCAGAAGAGCAACGACGAAGCGGCCGCGCAGCGAGCGCGACGTGAGGCTGAGGCAATGCAGCAGAAGATGGCGGAGGAGGTCGACGGTTTTCGCAAGAAGCTCGAGGGCCTTCAGCAGGAACAGGACGAGTTGAAGGCGCAGCAGGAAGAGGCGAAGCGCCAACTCGCCGCCGCCAACACGCAAGCTGATCGCGATCGGATCGCGGCACGCCAAGCGGAACTCGACGCGCGTGCTGCTGAGGTCCGCCGCCGGCAGGCCGCGGCCCAGGCCGAGATCGACAAGCGTCGCTCGAAGGTCAAGCCGAAGTGCCCGCCTGACCAGCCGCTGTGCTGAGTTGATCTGAGGGTTTTTCGAAAAAAACCTCCCCCAGCATTCGCTGGGGCCCCCTCCCAAAACGATCCGACCTGAACTCAGGCGCCCGCGGTTCTCGCGGGCGTCGGTGCTTTCGGCGCGGGGTTGTGCTCCATCGGTGGGGCGAGATCGTCTAGCGCGGTGTGGTGGTGACCTCCGGCGAAACCCTCCCCCAGGGCCGCCTCCAAAAACGATCCGACCTGATCTCAGGCGCCCGCGGGCGTCGGTGCTTGCGGCGCGGGATTGTGCCCGGATCGATCCGTTCGGAGCTCGAGGTGCTGGGCCGCGAGCTCGATGACCTCGAGCGCGCGATCGCCACGGCCAACGATCAAGCGCGGCGCGGCGCCCTGGCCTCGCGAGCTGCGGCGCTGCGGCAGCGGCGACTCGACCTCGAACGCGAAGCGGCGCGGCGACGGGAGGGGTTCCGCGCCCGGTGCCCGGTGGATCAACCGTTCTGCTGAGCGGATCGCGACGTTTTCCGTAGGCAGGGCGCGCGCGGTTCGCTACCCTGGGACGGAACCCCTGCCGCGAGGACGAACTTGTCGCATCCGCCGCCGCTGCGCTGTGAGATCCGTCGGCCCCCGCCCGAGCTGGGCTGGCTGAAGTGGTGCCTGGCTGGGATGGTCGTGGTGGCCTCGCTGCTCGACGCCCTGTGGCTGATCCCGGCCCAGCGCGAGGCGGCGCGGCGTCAGGCGGCGCAGGCGGAACTGCGCACCTACCGCTGTCGAGAGCTGCCGGCGCCGGCGCTCGAGCGCCGCGTCGACGGCATCTACCTGGGCGCGCCGCCCACGACCCGCTGACGGTCGCGCGGCGCGGCGCTCACGCGCTGGTCGCCGCCTGGACCGCGGCGTCGTAGTGACGCCAGCACACCGGGTGGTACTCGGTGTCACCGAGCTGCACGGTTGGCCCGTCGACCGCTGCTTTGCCGTCGACCATCCGCAGGTTGCAGATCGCCTTGCCGTTGCAGTACTGGCAGGTGACCTTGACCTCCTCGATGCGGTCGGCCAGCTCCATCAGGCGCTGCGCGCCGGGAAAGAGCCGGGTCCGAAAGTCGGTGCGCAGCCCGTAGCAGATCACCGGCACGCCCGGATCGATCGTGGCTCGCCGCAACGCCACCACGTGGTCCGGGGTGAGGAACTGGGCCTCGTCGACCAGCACGCAGTGGTAGCCGGCCAACGCCGCCGGTTCGAGCGCCGTGGACTCATCGAGGATGAGATCGGCCTCGGCGGACAGGCCCGAGCGCGACGCGATCGCAGTGGTGCCGAAGCGGGTGTCGATCCGCGGCTTGACCAGCAAGACGCGCTTACCCTGCTTGCGGTAGTTGTGGGCGACGGCGAGGAGGTTCAGCGTCTTGGCGCTGTCCATCGTCCCGTAGCGGAAGTAGAGCTTGGCCACGACCGGACCCTACCGGGTCGACCGCCCGCGCGTCGAGCCGACGCTCTCGCGATCCGGACCTCTTCGTGAAAGGTGGGTGGTGGCCCCTTCGCATTGCGAAGGGGGAGGGTTTGTCCGAGGTCACCAACTCCCTGCGCTGAAGCAGACAGCGGCTGAACGCCGGCCCTCACGCACCACCACCACCACTCACATGGACGGCGGTGCTCCCGCGATCCGGACCTCTTCGTGAAAGGTGGGTGGGGGCCCCTTCGCTTTGCGAAGGGGGAGGGTTATGTCGGAGGTCACCAAC
>JAGPCY010000015.1:24199-193382 GCA_018057825.1 Kofleriaceae bacterium
TCCCTGCGCTGCAGCAGACAGCGGCTGAACGGCGGCCCTCACGCACCACCACCACCACCGCTCAGATGGACGGCGGTGCTCCCGCGATCCGGACCTCTTCGTGAAAGGTGGGTGGGGGCCCCTTCGCGTTGCGAAGGGGGAGGGTTATGTCGGAGGTCACCAACTCCCTGCGCTGCAGCAGACAGCGGCTGAACGGCGGCCCTCACGCACCACCACCACCACCGCTCAGATGGACGGCGGTGCTCCCGCGATCCGGACCTCTTCGTGAAAGGTGGGTGGGGGCCCCTTCGCTTTGCGAAGGGGGAGGGTTTTGCCGGAGGTCACCAACTCCCTGCGCTGAAGCAGACAGCGGCTGAACGCCGGCCCTCACGCACCACCACCACCGCCCCAGATCTCCCACGATGCTCCCGCGATCCGGACGTTTTGGGTGGGGGCCCCTTCGCTTTGCGAAGGGGGAGGGTCTTGTCGGAGGTCACCGACTCCCTGCGCTGAAGCAGACAGCGGCTGAACGCCGGCCCTCACGCACCACCACCACCGCTCAGATGGACGACGGTGCTCCCGCGATCCGGACGTTTTGGGTGGGGGCCCCTTCGCTTTGCGAAGGAGGAGGGTTTTTTCCGAGGTCACCAACTCCCTGCGCTGAAGCAGACAGCGGCTGAACGCCGGCCCTCACGTGCCACCACCGCCGCCCAGATCGCCCACGACGCTCCCGCGATCCGGACGTTATGGGAGGGGGGCCCCTTCGCGAAGCGAAGGGGGGAGGGTTTTTTCGAAAAACCCTCCAACAGAGGAGCCGCCCGGATTTGAACCGGGGAATGGAGGTTTTGCAGACCTCTGCCTTACCACTTGGCTACGGCTCCGACGTCGCTGTCGGGTTTACCAACCCGGCCCGGCGCCTGCAAGAGTGGCGGCGCGGGAATCAACGGGCGCGACCGAGGACGAACTCGAGGCCGAACCCGACGGTCCAGGTCGAGGCCACCCCGCCGCTGCGATCGGCCCCGAGGTGTTGCCGACCGTCGAGGCGCAAGGTCACGGCGCGATCGGCCGCGACCGCGGCGGTCACGCCCCAGGCCACGTCAGGATCGAGATCTCGCTCGAGGTCGCGCGGCGGGCTGGGCAGGGCGAAGCCGCCGCCGCCCACGAGCACGCGCAGCTCGCCGCGGGGGCGTTCGAGCAGGCGGACGCCGAGGTAGGCGTGGCCGCCCAGCACCAGGGCGCTGTCGTCGCGGTCGACCAGCGAGGTCGGCACCACCGCCAGCTCGGCCTCCGCGAACAGCGCGGGCCGGAACCACCAGGCCGCGCGGGCGGTGACCGCCGCGCCGCTGGCGACGATGTCGCCGTCGAGCGCCGGGTTGCCCAGCTCATTGCCGCCGACCGCGTCGGTCGACAGGAGCACGGCGCCGACGCTGATGCCGGCGGTCGCGATCGGCCGGCGCGGCGCTGCCGCGGGCGGCGGCGGTGCCTCGGGCACCTCGGTCGGCGCCGGCTGCCGGATGCTGATCGCGACCTCACCGAGCGCGCGCTGGGTCGCGGGATCGATCACGCGGATCGAGCCGCTGGCCGGTGCGTCGGCGGCGGCGCGCACCGTGGCGATCACCTCGCCCGGGCTCGCGACGCTCAGGGTCGCGGTGATGCCGGGGGACGCCTCGACCTGCCAGGTCGACCCGAGCGGCGCGTTGCTGGTCAGCGCCAGGGCGACCTCGACGGTGGCGCCAGCCTCGAGCTCGACGGTGCCGGAGCGCGGCGCGACCTCGACCCCGACGACCTCGAGGGCCAGGGGCGCGAAGGCCTGGCCACCGTCGACGCAGGTGACCGCCGTCGGGCCGACGTCGGTGAGCACGAGCTCGGCCGCGGCGTCTCCGCCCGCGGTCGCGCAGGCCAGCCCGTCGGTGGTGAGGCGGGCGCCGCGGGCGACCAGGAGCGGGGCCGGGGCCGCGGTCGGAGCGATCGGGGCGTCGTCCGCCAGCGCGGCCGGGAGCGGGGCGGTCGCCGCGCCCGGCGCCGCGATCGCCAGGCCGCGGACCACGATCTCGAGAGCCGGCCCGGGCTTGCTCTCGAGTCGATCGCGATCGAGCGACGCGATCCGGGCCTGATAGCGACCGGGCGGTGCGCCGTGCAGCTCGAAGCGGGTCACGCTCGCCGGAAGCTCGACGGCCGCGACCACTGCGTCGCCGCGCGCCAGCTCGATCCGATAGCTCGCGGCCTTGGGCTCGGGGGCCCACGCCGCGTCGACGGTGGCGCCGTCGCCGACCGCCAGGAAGCCGAGGGGGCCGGGGGTCATCCAGCGCGGCGCGGGCGGCAGCGGCCGCGGCCGCTCGGGCGGCTTGCCGACCGCGATCCGCGTGCCCATCCCCGAGGCGACCGCGACCTTGCCGCCGGCCTTGCCGCGGACGGCCACCGCGTCGCCGTCGTGGTTGGCCACCGTCGACAGGCCGGCCGGGTCGACCGCGACCAGCGCGCTGCCGCGCCCGAGCTCGGACTCCGACGATGGCGTCACGACCTTGAGCCGCTTGCCCGACAGCTCGCCCAGTCGGCTGCGCAGCGCGCCGCGCTCGAGCACGGCCTCCGGGGCGTCGATCCGGGCGCGCCGGCGCTCGGGGACCGTAGATCACGACCACGGTGTTCTCGCGCAGGTACAGCCGCTGGGTGTCGATGAAGGTCACCTCGGCCGAGGCGCGCTCCTCGGCGCCGACCCGCCAGGCCCGGAACAGATCCATGCCGCGGCGGGCCGCGTCCCACGCCGGCTCGCTGGGGCGGCGAACCCGGACGTCGCCCGACTTGCCGGTCAGGCGCGCGTCGGGGCGGTCCTCGACCTTGGGCACCTTCAGGATCTGCCCGGCGACGAGCTGGTGGGGCAGCGGGCCGAGCTGGGGGTTCAGGCGGTGGAGCTCCGGCAAGAGCCGGCGATCGCCCAGCACCCGGACCGCGATCTCCATGCAGGTCTCGCCGCCCTGGACCACGTAGTCGGTGGTCGGCTCGTCGGCGGACGCGGGCGCGGGCGCGGCCAGGGCCACGGCGCAGGTGACGACAGACGCGAGACGAAGGCTGGCGAGATGAGGCATCACGGCGTTCCTGGCTTCGCGCGCCGCAGGCGGCGCTCGATCTTGCGCGCCGCCACATCGGCGGCCAGCGGGCGGGTGAGGACATCGGCGACGCCGCGGCGGGCCAACGTCAGCGAGGCGGCGATGTCGCCAGCGGCGACCGCGGCGATCACCGGGCGTCCCGTGGCGAGGCAGGCGTCGACGGTCGGGCTGTCGGCGTCGACGACGATCAGATCGGCCGCGGCCGCCTCGGCGGGCACCGAGCGGTGGCACGCGACGCCCGAGGCCGCCAGCGCCACCATGACCTCGTCGGGGATCGCGCCGATCACCGCGACCGTGCCGAGGACGGCGCCGGTCGGCACGGCCTGCGCCGCCTCGGTCTGGGTCACCATCCGGTGCGCGCGATCCTCGACCACCTTGCCGCGCCCGAAGCCCGGCCGCCAGCCGCCCCCGTCGAGCTGGGTCGCCAGGCGCTCGCAGCTCACCGCGACCTCGGCCATCGTCGGTCGATCGGCGGGCGCCTTCTGCAGCATCCGCCCGACCAGGACGCCGACCGCGTCGGGCAGGCCGGGCACCAGCGCGGTCAAGACCGGCGGCGCGGTGTAGACGTGTTTGCTCATCACCAGCGCGGCGGCGCCGTCGAAGGGCGGTCGATCGGCGCACAGCTCGAACAGGATGCAGCCGAGCGCGTAGACGTCGGAGGCCGCGGTCAGCGGCGCCGCGCGCGCCTGCTCCGGCGACATGTACATCGGCGTGCCGCCGGTGACGTCGGCCTGGGTCAGCCGGCCGGTGGCGTCGGCGCCGTCGAGGGAGAACGCCAGGCCGAAGTCGATCACCACCGCGCGCTCGGCGTCGCCCCGACGGTCGATCAGGATGTTGTCGGGCTTGAGGTCGCGGTGGATCATGCCGGCCTGGTGGGCGTGCGCCATGGCCCGGGCGACCTCGGCGGTCACCGCCAGGGCCCGGGACAGCGGCAGGCCGCCGTCGGCCAGGCGAAACAGGGTCTGGCCGCTCAAGAGCTCCATCACCAGGAAGCCGCGGGGACCGTCTTGCCCGACGTCGTAGATCTTGCACAGCCCGGGGTGATCGAGGCGGGCGGCCAGCTTGCCCTCGCGGAGGAACCGGCCGCGGGCCAGCGGATCCTCGAGGCTCATGATCTTGAGCGCGACCTCGCGTCCGAGGACCGTGTCGCGGGCCCGCCACACCGAGCCCATGCCGCCGGCGCCGAGCGGCGCCTCGAGGCGGTAGCGGTCGAGCACCACCTGGGCGACGTCGACCACCGCGAACATGCCCGACGGCAAGGTCGGGTGGCTGCTGTCGACCGTCACGTCGCCACCTCGTACAGCTCGATCATCTCGGCGCGGCCCGGCGCCTGGTGGGCGCCCAGCGCGATGTACTCGGGGCCGGGCGCGGCGTCCTTGGTCGCGCGCGACGCCAGGATCTGCTGCGGCCGCGCCAGGGCCTCGAGCCGGGCCGCGACGTTCACGGTGTCGCCGATGCAGGTGTACTCCATGCGGGCCTCGGAGCCGAAGTTGCCGACCACCGCCTCGCCGGTGTTGAGACCGATCGCGAGGTGGATCGTGACCCCGTACTGCGCCTGCCAGGCCTCGTTGCCGATCTCGAGCCAGCGCAGCATGTCCTCGGCCGCCGCCACGGCGCGGGCCGCGTGGTCCGGCTGCTCGGCGGGCGCGCCCCAGAACGCCATCACGCAGTCGCCGATGAACTTGTCGACCGTGCCGCCGTGGCGGAAGACGATCTCGGTGAGGATCGTGAAGAGCTGGTTCAGGATCGCGACCACCTGCTCGGGCGGGAGCTTCTCGACCAGGCTGGTGAACGACGCGACGTCGGCGAACAGGACGGTGATCTGGCGGCGCTCGCCGCCGAGGCGGAGGTCTTGCTTCTCGGCGACGATCTGATCGACGAGCTGGGCCGGCAGGTAGCGGCCGAGGTCGCCGCGGATCTTGCGCTCGCGCGCGATCGTCGCCTCGCTGGCCGACAGGTCGGCGGCGGCGTTCGACATCGCGGTCGCCAGGTCCTCGAGCTCGTCGCCGGTGTCGACCTGGACCCGACGCTCGAAGCGGCGGTGCGCGAGGTCATCGGCGAAGCCGACCAGGGTCCGGACCGGCGCGGTCAAGCGGCCGCTCCACACCAAGGCCAGGCCGATCGCGCCGAGGGCGGCCAGCGCGATCGCGATGATCACCGCGCGCCGCATCCGCGGGATCGACGCGAACACCGTGGCCGCAGGGCGCTCGGCGACGACGACCCACGGCACCTCCTGGAGGCTGCGGGCCGCGCCGACCACCTCGCCACCGGCGCGCGGGTAGATGCCGAAGGCGTCGAAGCGGGTGGGCTGGGTCGGGTCGCTCGAGCCGATCTTGGCCAGCACGCCGACCACGCCATCGGTGCGCGCCGCCGGCAGCTCGAAGGCGACCTCGGGATCGGGGTGGGCGAGGATGCGGCGGTTGGCGTCGACGATGAAGACGCTGCCGAGATCGCCGCCGAAGCTGTCGTGGGCGAGCTGCTCGACCTGATCCTGGACCGCGGCCAGGGACGCCGGGGCCATCACGTACCAGGTGGTCACCCCGCGCGCCGGCACCACCATCATCGCCCGCGGGCCGGTTGGACCCGCGAAGGCGGCGCCGACCGCCGGTAGGTCGCCGGCGGCGCGGGCCCGAAGATCGTCGGGGAGGCGGTCGGGCATCACCGAGCCGGCGCCGGTCTCGGCGATCACCTCGACCGCGACGCCGTCGGCGTCGTAGATGCCGACCTGATCGATCGTCGGGCTGGCGCTGACCAGGCGACGGACCACGGCGATGCGGATCTCCTCGGCGGTGTCGGGGTCGGCCAGGGTCGCGCCGATCGCGGTCAGGGTCGCCTCGGTGTCATCGAGCGCCCGATCGCCGGCGCGCGCCAGGTCGGCGACCGCGGTGCGGAGCTGGCCGCGGATCGACTCTTCGAGGGCGGCCCGGTTGACGTCGATCAGGATGAAGCCGATCGCCACCAGCGGCGCCACCACCAGCGCGACCGTCATGGCCGCGAGGCGGACGCGGAACGAGCGCTTACGCACGGCGGCCACGGCGGCGAGCATGCCGCGGCGCGACGGGCGCTCGCCACATACGACTCGGGTAGGTGCGGGTCATTTGGGCTCGGCGCCGACCGGGGTCAGGCGTCGGCTCGAGGTGGCGAGGCGTCGGAGCTTGCGGGCCAGGGCGTCGGCGCGCACCGGGCGGGGCAGGGCGTCCTTGCAGCCGACCCGGACCCGGGCCGCCAAGGCGTCGAAGTCGCCGGCGGCGACGTCGGTGATCACCGGCAACGAGCCGGCGACCAGGGCCTGCAAGCGGGGCAGATCGGCGCCCGGGGCGAACACGGCCAGGGCCCGGCTGTTGCCGGCCTCGACCACCCGGATCCCGGCCGCCGCCAGCTCGACCCGCAGCTCGCCGTCGAGCTCGCCGTCGACCGCGAGGGGCAGGGTGTCGACGTCGTCGGGCGCGTCGGCGAAGGCCGGGCGCGGCAGGACCCGCTCGGAGCGTTCGCGCAGGCGAAACGAGCCCGAGGTCGTCGAGGTCGGCGCCAGGGCCGCGGTCAGGCCGGCGACCACCGCGGTCGCGGTCGGGCGCAAGGGGGGGCTCTTGCCCAGCATCGACAGCACCAGCTCGTCGAGGTCGATCGGGATCGTCGGCTCGATCTCGAGCTCGCGCAGCGACAGCGGCGGCGCGTAGGCGTGGCGCGTCAACAGCTCCGCGACCGGGCCGAGGAAGGGCGGTCGGCCGGCCAGCATCTCGTACAGCGTGCAGCCCAGCGAGTAGATGTCGGACGGCGGGCCGACCTGTTTGCCGCGAGCTTGCTCGGGCGACATGTACGCCGGCGTGCCGCCAAGGATGCCCTCGTCGGTCATCCGCCCGATCGAGCTCGTGGGATCGGCGATGAAGGCCAGGCCGAAGTCGACCACCTTGATCAGTCGTCCGCTCGCGGCCGTCTCGAGGAAGGTGTTCTCGGGCTTGATGTCGCGATGGACCAGGTTGATCCGGTGCGCGGCCTCGAGGACCAAGGCGATCGCCCGCGCGATCTCGAGGGCGTCGGTCCGCGGCACGGCGCCGGCGTCGAGGCGGGCGCGCAAGGTCTGGCCGGCCAGGAGCTCCATCACCAGGTACAGCCCGCTCGGCGTCTCGCCGAAGTCATAGACCCGCACCGCGTTCGGATGATCGAGCGTCGCCGCGACCCGGGCCTCGCGCACGAACCGGGCCCGCGCATCGCCGCGGCTCGCCAGGTTCGCGTGCAAGATCTTCACCGCCACCTCGCGCGCCAGCTCTTCCTGGCGCGCGCGCCACACCACCCCCATCGCGCCCTCGCCGATCGGCGAGTCCAGCCGGTACTTGCCGGCGAGCACATCTCCCGCTTGCACGGCCCACAGTATGCCACCCACCGCCCGCCCCGTGGTCCCCAACACCCGTCCGCTCCGCCTCCGCCTCTCCCTCTGCCTCCGCCGCCCCCGTCTCGGTCTCGGTCTCGGTCTCGGCCTCGGCCTCGGCCTCGGCCTCGGCCTCGGTCTCGGTCTCGGTCTCCGTCTCGGTCTCTGCCTCGGCCTCGGCCTCGGACTCGGTCTCGGTCTCGGCCTCGGTCTCCGCCTCACCACCATCCTCGCCGCCACTAAACGCCCGAGGTCACCCCCTCACTGCGCTGAAGCAGCCGGCGCCCCTGGGGGGCGCCCGCCGACCGGAGGGAGGGGTCTCGGAGGGGAGGCTCGCTGGGGCTACGCCCCAGCGAGGGGAGGTTTGGTGACTTGGTGACAAACCTCCCCAAAAAGAACCGACCGGAGGGAGGGGTCTCGGAGGGGAGGCTCGCTGGGGCTACGCTCCAGCGAGGGGAGGTTTGGTGACAAACCTCCCCCAAAAACCGACCGGGAGGCTCGCTGGGGCTACGCCCCAGCGAGGGGAGGTTTGGTGACAAACCTCCCCAAAAGAACGCTCAACTCAGCACGAACCCACGCCCGACATCCCCCTCGTCGCTCGAGCCACGGATGCGGTCGGCGCACGGATCGGCGCACGGATCACCCTCGCCGCACGGGTTGGCGGTCTGGTTCGGATCGGTCGCCGCGCACGGGTCGCCGGTCGGCTGATCGGGCTGGGCCTCGACGGTGGTGTCGGTGGTGGCCGGCTTGGCCTTGCCGCCGCAGGCCGCGGTGCCGAGCATGGCGCCGGCGAACACGACGGTCTTCCAGATGGTCTTGGTGGCTTCGCGACGAAGGTTCATCCGACGGATCGTACGCGGCAAAACGCCGCAGTTCAACGTTCATCCCGCCATGAGGCCGCGCATGCGCCGGACCAGCTCGGCGATGATCGCGGTCGAGATCTCCGGGCGCTCGACCAGGAGCGCCTTGAACTCCGCGCCGGGCACGACCAGGAGCCGAGTCCGCTCGACCGCGCGCACGGTCGCCGACCGCGGCGCCGCGTCGAACACCGCCATCTCGCCGATGCACGCCCCGGGGCCGAGCTCCGACAGCGTTCGCTCGGGCCGATCGCCGCCACCGGTGAACACCCGGACCTTGCCCTTGACGAGGAGGAACACCGCGTCGCCGACGTCGCCCTCCTTGCACACGTCCTGGCCGATCTGGAGATGCTGCTCGACCACCACCGCGGCGACCTCATCGAGATCGTCGGGTGCGAGGTCGGCGAACATCGGCACCTGACGCAGGAGCATCAGGCGCTCGATCTCGGTCAGGGTCTCGACCCGGGCGTTGGCGTCGAGGGTGGCGTAGACGCCGGCGTTGCCGACGCCGCGCACGGTCTGGGCCAGGACCGCCGGATCGGCCGCGGGATATTCCCCCGACGAGCCCCCGGCCACCGCGCGCACCGCGGCCTGCCGCACCTTCGGCTCGGGGTCGGTGAGGGCCTTGTGCAAGAGCTCGCGGGTCAGGCGAGCCCGCGCGCCCAACGCGCGGACCGCGGCCTGGCGGACCATCGGATCGGGATCGTCGGTGGCCGCCAGGAGCGCGGCGCGGGCGCCGTCGTCGTCGAACCGCGACAGCACGATCGCCAGCGCCGCCCGCAGGTAGCGCGACGGATCCCGGGCGATGGCCAGGAGCGGCGCGACCTCGAGCGGGGTCGGCGCGCCGTTCCACAGCGCGTCGACCGCGGCGCCGAGCGGCCTGAGCAGCTCGTCGGGGACCACGCCGCGCAGCGCGTCGACCCGGGTCGGCGCCGTCGACGGCTTGGCGGCGATCGCGTCGCGGGCGGTCGCCACCTCGGGGCGCGGCGTCATCGCCCCACACAGGCCGAGGGCCCGGGCCGCGCGCTCGCTGCCGCGCCAGCGCGCGGTGTGGGCGACGAAGCGCAGCGTGGTCGACTCGTGCCCGACCGTGTCGGCGGCGTGGGCGGCGCGGGCGGCTGCCGCCAGCTCTGCGATCGCCGCGGTCTCGGCCGCGATCAGCGTGGTGAGCGGACCGCTCGGTCCGAGGAGCGCCGCCAGCTCGGCGGCGGCGTCGGCCGGGGTGACCGCGTGGTCGGCGGCCAGCGAGGCCAGCGCGCCGTCGGACGGCCGGGCGCCAGCCAGCGCGGCCTCGATCACCAGCCGCTCGAGGGCCTTCTTGTACTGCTGGCTCTTGAGGCGCTGCTCGACCGAGCCCTGGTAGGCCGGGTCGAAGAGCTGGCGCTCCTCGGCCGACAGCTCGGCCAGGATCTTCTGGTGATCCTTGTCGGACACGCCGAGCTGGGCCCGCAGGCTGTCGAGGATGACCAGCTCGCCCTTCGACACCAGGCCGTCGGCGACCAGCTCGCGCACGGTCTCCTTGTAGGCGCGCAGCCGGGCCTCGCGCTGCTTGGCGCGCTCGTTGTGCAGGAGGTAGATGTCGCGCAGGTCGTCGGACGGCGGGGCGTCGCCCCACTCCCACTTGCGCAGGATCTTCTGCGCGAACCGCTCCTGCACGTGGTCGGACTCGCGGCGCCGCCAGCGCCGGAAGAAGATCGCCGCGGTCGCGAACACCACCGCCACGCTCCAGCCGTGGACCACCCAGCTCGGCAGTCGGCGCAGGGTCGGCTGGCCGGCGAAGAAGTAGAAGGCGTTGATCGCGACGAAGCCGGCCAGGACCAGGGACTGGTGGCGGGCGACCCGCGCCACCTCGGCCTTGGCCTCGTCCGAGGCGTCGGCGACCAGGCGGCGCCGCCCCAGGCGCGCGAGGAGCGACTCGAGGCCGGTGAAGGCGGCGAACGAGCCCAGCCCGAAGACGACCAGCGTCAGCGGCGCCGCGATCACCCGCGGGATCGCCTCGAAGAAGTAAAGCCCTGGCTCGAGCCAGGTCGACGGTTGGCTGCGCTCGTAGGCCCAGGCGCCCGAGAAGTAGTAGTCCCAGGTCTCGGCGTAGAGCCAGTAGTAGACGTAGAACGCGGCGACCACGCCGGGCCAGGCGAAGTACGCCAGCCGGCGACCGCGGACATCGGCCTCGGGCAGCTCCTTCCAGTAGCCCTGCTCGAGGTCGATGTCGGGGCAGTGCTTCTTGCACGCGACGCACGGCGCGCACTGCGAGGTCGGCTCGGCCGCGCCGGCCGCCCGGGGCGCCGGCTCGGTGTAGATCTTCTCGACCAGGCCGACCGGGCAGATCAGGTTGCACCAGGTCTTGCCGGCGAAGGTGAGCGACACGATCGCCGCCGCCACCACCACGACCAGGAGGAAGCCGGACAGCCACACCGCGCTGCCGTTGGTGGCGATCAGGCGCAGCGACAACCCGACGAGGAGCAGCCCGAGCTGGAGCAGGAGGTAGTTGCGCGCCAGCCAGCCGTCGGCCTTGCGGGTCCCGGGCCGCCCGGCCAGGCGCCCGAGCTGACCGACCACCGCGAGCGGGCAGATCCGCCGCCACACGTGGTAGCCGGCGATCACCCAGAACAGCGGCAGGGCGGCGATGCCGACCGTCCACAGGATCCGGTTGCCGTGCTCGACGCCGAGGATGGTCGGGATGGTCGCCGCCAGGGCCACGACCAGGATCACGCGGGCCGCGACCAGGTAACCCGGCGCGGCGCCCCCGTCGGTGAAGGCCGCCCAGCCGCCGGTCGCCGCCTTGGCGGACTTCCCGGATTTCGGCTTTCCGTCGCTCGCGCTGGATTGCGCGCCGACCACCGGGAGCTTCTTTTTGTCGGTCATGCCGTCACTCGGGCAGCGGCCGGGTGATCGCCGGCGCCGCCGGGTCGGCCAGGACGCACGGCCAAGCCGGGGTCTTGCCCAGCTCGGCGGCGAGGAAGGCCTTGGCCTTGCACGCCTGATCGGCCATGAACTGCAGCGTGTAGGCCTCCCAGCGATGGCCCGGGACGATCTGGAAGTTCAGCGTCGCGATCGCCGGGTTGCCGACGGTCGGCGCGCCGGCCTTGGGGTCGGCGGTCGCCGGGTCGCGGTAGTCGCGCACGCCGAAGTTGCGGATGTGGCACTGCGCGCAGGTCATGCCGTTCTCCTCGCCGTGGTCGCGGCGACCATCGTCGAGGGGCAGGGCGGCGACCGCCGGACCGAGCTTGTGCTCGCGGTACAGGTTGACCGCGTCGATCTTGCCCGAGGCCGGCTGCTTGCCGCTGAGATCGGGCAGGTCGACGAACCCCTGGGCCTTGCGACACAGCTTGTCGTAGCCCGGCCGGTGCTTGGGATCGTCGGGATCGAAGTCGGGGGCGCACGTGCCGACCCACGCGGTCTGATCGGGCGACGGCACCGCCTGGGTCCAGAAGCCGGGGATGCCGATGTTGACCCAGCTCTGGGTCGCGCCGTCGGCCGCGATCAACGGCTTCTGCACGCTCCAGGCCCAGCCGTCTCCCGAGGCGTAGCTGCCGTCGGGGTTGCGGGCCGAGCCGCCGCCCATCCGGGCCTCGGTCGGCAGGGCGATGAAGCCCGAGCGCGCCCACGCCGCGGTGCCGCGGTAGCTCATCACGTCGCGCACGAAGGCCGCGACCGCGGCGCCGTGGGCCTTGGGGTCCTTGCGGAACCGCGGCTGGACCTTGCCGTCGGCGGTCAGGAAGTGGCGCCAGAACGCCTCGGCGAAGACCTTGTTGTTCTCGGCCTTGGCCTCGGGCGGCAGGTCGGGGCGATCCTCGACCGGGCGGACCCGGAACATCGCGAACACCGGCTCGGGAGCCTGGGTGGCCTGGTAGACCAAGCGCAGCTCGTGGAACTTCTTGTCGATCCGCGGCCGCACCGCGACGAGCTGCCAGTGATCGCGTTCGGCGAAGGCGGTGTCGAAGGCGCCGGAGTGCGGATCGAGGCGCGGGTTGCCGTGGGTCGCGGCCAGGCTCTTCAGGAACATTCGGTAGGACTGCGCCGGATCGATGGCCGGGAGCTTGGCCAGCGCCTCTTGCGACAGGTGGGCCCGCATCGACGCCTCGCTCCAGGTCAGCAGGTCGACGAACGGGTAGGCCTTGGCGGTGGCGGCCAGGCGCGCCGGCTCGCGGATCGTGAACAGGAGTTCGTTCTCGTCGCCGGCCCACGGCGCGGTCGGCACCGGCTGGGGCTTGGCGGCGACGGTGAAGCTCCAGTTGATCGAGGTCGGCGGCGCGTCGGCTGCCGGGCCGGTCAGCTCGTCGACGGCCAGGGTGAAGGTCGCGGTGCCGAGCTCGGCCTTGGTCGGCGTCCACACCACGGTCTGGGTCAACGCGTCGAAGCGCGCCGAGCGCGGCATCGCGGTGACGTCGACCCGGACGTCGTCGAGATCCTGGTCGATCGCGGCCACCGAGAACGCCACGGTCTGGCCGACGCCGACGGTCTTCCAGCCGGGGTCGAACAGCTCGGGGGCCCGGTTGTCGCGGCGCGGCGGCGGCGCCGGCGGCTCGACCGCGACCGCGGCGTCAGGGCTGGCCGGTGGGGCCGGTGGGGCGGGGCGCTTGCCGCCGCCGCACGAGGCGGCGGTGACGACAGCGGCGATAGCGGCGGACCACGCGCGGGTGCGGAGGAGCATGCGCCGCGAGCATAACGGATCCGGCTCGCCGCGGTGACGGCGGTGCCGGCTTGGGGTAGGGTCCGCGGCCGTGACGACCGACCTCGCGACGCTCGCCGTGAACACCCTCCGCACGCTGTCGATCGACGCGATCCAGCGCGCCAACAGCGGCCACCCCGGCCTGCCGATGGGCGCCGCGCCGATGGCCTACGCCTTGTGGCAGCGCCACCTGCTCGTCGATCCGAGCGCGCCGAGCTGGCCCGACCGCGATCGCTTCGTCCTGTCGGCTGGCCACGGCTCGATGCTCCTGTACGCGCTCCTGCACGTCGCTGGCTACGAGCTGTCCCTCGACGATCTGAAGGCCTTCCGGCAGTGGGGTTCGCGCACGCCCGGTCACCCGGAGTTCCACCTGACCGCCGGCGTCGAGTCGACCACCGGGCCGCTGGGGCAGGGCCACGCCAACGCGGTCGGCATGGCGATCGCCGAGCGGTTCGCCGCCCAGCTCTGGAACCGCCCCGGGCACACCATCGTCGACCACTACACCTACGCGCTCATCAGCGACGGCGACGTCGTCGAGGGCGTGGCCCAGGAGGCGGCCAGCCTGGCCGGCCACCTCGGGCTGGGCAAGCTGATCTGCCTGTGGGACGACAACCGCATCACCCTCGACGGCCCGGCCGCGCTGACGATGACCGAGGACGTCGGCGCGCGCTACGCGGCGATGGGGTGGCAGGTCCTGCGCGTCGAGGCCGGCGACACCGACGTCGACGCGATCGATCGCGCGATCGCCGCCGCCAAGGCGGACGAGGCGCGGCCGTCGCTCATCTGCGTGCGCACCACGATCGGCTACGGCTCGCCCAAGAAGGCCGGGACCTCGTCGGCCCACGGCTCGCCGCTGGGCGCCGACGAGGTGGCCGCCGCCAAGCGAGCCCTGGGCTGGGATCCCGAGGCGTCGTTCCACGTCCCCGACGAGGTCCGCGCCCACTGCGCGGCGATCGGCGCGCGCGGCGCGGCGGCGCGGGCCGACTGGGAACAGCGGTTCGCGGCCTGGCGCGTGGCCTTCCCCGAGCTGGCGGTCAGCTACGATCTGGCGGCGCGCGGCGAGCTGCCGGCCGGCTGGGCCGACGGTCTGCCGAGCTGGAAGGCCGGCGACGCGGTCGCGACCCGCGTGGCGTCGGGCAAGTGCATGGTCCACCTGGCGGCGCGCATCCCGTGGCTCCTGGGCGGCGACGCCGATCTCGGCGGCTCGACCAAGACCATCGTCCCCGGCGGCGACTGGTCGATCGCCGGCGGCCGCAACCTGCGCTTCGGCATCCGCGAGCACGCGATGGGCGCGATCGTCAACGGGCTCGCCTACCACGGCGGGGTCCGCGGCTTCGCGGCGACGTTCTTCGTCTTCTCCGACTACATGCGGCCGGCGGTGCGGCTGGCCGCGCTCAACCACCTGCCGGCGACCTACGTCTGGACCCACGACTCGATCGGCGTCGGTGAGGACGGCCCGACCCACCAGCCGGTCGAGCACCTGATGGCGTTGCGGGCGATGCCCAACCTGTGGGTGATTCGGCCGTGCGACGGCAACGAGACCGCGGCGGCCTGGCGGGTGGCGATGGCGCGCACCGACGGACCGGTCGCGCTCGTGCTATCGCGACAAGACCTCGCGGTGGTGTCGAGCGACCCGCCGGTCGAGCGCGGCGGCTACGTCCTGCGCGACAGCGCGGCGGCGCCGCAGGTGATCCTCCTGGCCACCGGGTCCGAGGTCGGGCTGGCGGTGTCAGCCTACGAGCGGCTGACCGCCGAGGGGATCGCCGCGCGCGTGGTGTCCTTGCCGTGCTGGCAGGCCTTCGTCGCCCAGCCGCCGAGCTACCGCGATCTGGTGCTGCCGCCGACGGTGCGGGCCCGGGTCGCGGTCGAGGCCGGGGTCAGCTTTGCGTGGGGCGATCTGGTCGGGCTCGACGGCCGGGTGGTCGGCCTCGATCGCTACGGCGCGTCGGCGCCCGGCGAGGTGCTGATGGAGAAGCTCGGCCTCACGGTCGACGCGGTGGTCGCCGCGGCCCGCGCGACCTTGGCGGCCACCGCCACCGCTCCGTGAGCGCACCGGAGCGGCGCGGCTGGTTCACTCCATCGTGATCGCGCCCGCGGTCGCCGCCACCGTGACCTCCTTGCCCTTCACCTTGCCGACCAGCTTGAGCGTGTAGCGCTTGCCCTTGGTCAGGCCCTCATCCTCGTCGATCGTGATGTCGCCCTCGAGGACCGGGTCCTTGGGGTCGATGCCGGTCAACATCCGGTTCGCGGCGTACTTGTCGCCGTCGTAGAACTCGAGCGTGAGCGAGGTGGCGCCGAGCTTGCCGAGGAACGCGGTGTAGTTGAACGTCCACTCCTGGACGTCGTTGCCGTTGACCTGGCCCTTGACCGAGGTCACCGCCTTCTTCTTCCAGTCGGCGATGGTGCCCTTGTCGTCGCCGCCGGCCTCGAGGGGGCTGGCGGTGATGAGGATCTTGCCCTTGAAGGTGGCGATCACCTTCTTGGAGACGTCGGCGTGGGCCGGCCCAGGGGTGAAGGTCGTCGCCGCGGCGACGGCCACCAGGGCGGGCGCCAGGCGAGCCAGGATCGAGACGGTGGGCGTATACATGGGGGCCTCCGCGCGGAGTCTACTCCCAACGACACCCGTCCGCGAAAGCCGTTGCAGGTGTCCGCGTAGGCCCTCGTGGGCCGTCGGCGAACGCGCTGGGTCAGGCCTTGTCGGTGGGCTCGGTGGGGGCCACCGGTGCGGCGGCCGGCGCTTGGACGGCGCCGTCGGCGGCGGTATTCACCGGACGTGGGCCGCGGTCGGGGCGGGGGCCACGATCGGGGCGCGGGCCGCGATCGGGGCGCGGGCCGCGGCGATCGCCGCCGGGGCCACCGGGACCACCACCGCCGGGACCACCACCGGGGCCGCCCGGCCCACGGCCGCGGCGCGGACCGCGGTTGTCGCCGCCGGGCGCATCGGCCGCGGCACCCTCGGGGCGCGGGCCGCGGCGATCGCCGCCAGGACCACCCGGGCCACCGCCGCCGGGGCCGCCACCGGGTCCACGCCCCCGGCGCGGGCCGCGACCGGGGCCGCCGCCGCGGCGGTCGCGATCGCCGCGCGGGTCGCGCGGCGCCGAGGTCAGGACCCAGCCCAGGCCGGCGCGCGGGATCTCCCCCGGGCGCGCGCGATCCTCGCGATCGTCCTTCTTGTCGCCGCCCGAGGCCAGGGCCTTCAGGGCGCCGAGCCCGCGGGGCTTGGGCGGGCCACGCTCGCCGCCGCCGCGGCCGCCGCGATCGCCGCCGCGATCGCCACCGCGGCCGCCGCGATCACCGCCGCGATCGCCGCGATCGCCGCCGCGATCGCGCTTGCCACCACCGGTGGCGACGCGATCGACCGCGTAGTGGAACTCGCCGACCGCGGTGGAGCCGACCGGACCGGTCTCGCCCTGGAAGACCCGCACCAGGCGGACCCGGGCCAGATCGGCGCCGACGATGTCCAGCGCCTCGATCATCCGCTGGGCGCGGTCGGCCGCGACGCCGAGCGAGCCGGCCATCGCCTCGGCCATCGCCTCGGCGGCGACCCCTTCGGCGATCTTCGCGGCGCGGGCGGCAGCGCCGCGTTGGAGCATCACGGTGGAGAATTCGGTCAGGGTCTTCATGGCAGGCCTCGCAGGGCGGCGCTTCTACCACGACGCCCGCGCCGATCCCAGGGCAAAGCCGACGCGTCGCGCCGGGCCTTGCGCCGGCCGTCCGAACCTTGGTACGGAGTCGCCGGCCGCGGGCCCCGCGGCGATCATGATCGACCGTTATCGACGCCCCGAGTTCGCCGCGATCTGGTCCGACGCCACCCGCTACGACCTGTGGCTCGACATCGAGCTGGCGGCGTGCGCGGCGATGGAGCGCCTGGGCCGGGTCCCGACCGGCACCGCCGAGCAGGTGCGGGCCAAGGCGGCGGGGCGCCTCGATCCGGCGCGCATCCTCACGATCGAGGCCACCACCCGCCACGACGTGATCGCCTTCCTCACCCACGTCGAGGAGCTGGCCGGTGCGCCGGCCCGCTGGCTCCACCTCGGCATGACGTCGTCGGACGTCCTCGACAGCGCCCTCGCGCTCCAGACCGCGCGGGCGCTGGCGGCGATCGAGGTCGGCCTCGACGGGCTGCTCGCCGCGCTGGCGGAGCAGGCGCGGGCCCACGCCGCGACCCCGATGATGGGGCGATCCCACGGCATCCACGCCGAGCCGATCACCGCCGGCCTGACCTTCGCGCGCTG
The DNA here is from genome assembly GCA_018057825.1 of Kofleriaceae bacterium. GTDB lineage: Bacteria > Myxococcota_A > Polyangia > Haliangiales > Haliangiaceae > UBA2376. The sequence goes on from JAGPCY010000015.1 coordinate 41,413, forward strand.
GTACGCCGAGTGCGCGCGGGCCAAGGTCCGCGTGACCCGGGCCAAGGACGGCATCGCCGTCGGCAAGCTGGCCGGCGCGGTCGGCGTCTACGGCAACCTCGATCCGCAGATCGAGCGCGAGGCCCTGGGCGAGCTGGGCCTCGCGGCCGAGACCGTCGCCACCCAGATCGTCGCGCGCGATCGCCACGCCGAGGTGTTGTGGGCCCTGGCCATGGTCGGCACCGCGATCGAGCAGATCGCGCTCGGCGTGCGCCACTGGCAGCGGACCGAGGTCGGCGAGGCCGAGGAGGGCTTCGGCGCCGGGCAGAAGGGCTCGAGCGCGATGCCGCACAAGAAGAACCCGATCCTGTCCGAGAACCTGACCGGCCTGGCCCGCCTGCTGCGCGGCTACGCCGGCGCTGGGCTCGAGGACGTCGCGCTGTGGCACGAGCGCGACATCTCGCACTCCTCGGTCGAGCGGGTCAGCTTCCCCGACGCCACGATCCTCGTCGACTTCATGCTGGCGCGGGCCACCCGCCTGGTGCGCGAGCTGGTGATCCACCGCGAGCGCATGCGCGCCAACCTCGAGACCTCGGGCGGGCTGTGCTTCTCCGAGGCGGTGCTCCTGGCCCTGGTGGCGGCCGGCCTGCCGCGGCAGGAGGCCTACGTCTACGTCCAGCGCTGCGCCCACGCCGCGCTGCGCGAGGGCGCGGCGATCGGCGGCGGTCCGCCGCCCGGTCGGTTCCGCGCGCTCCTCGGCGCCGACGCCGACGTCGCCCGGTTCCTCGACGCCGCCGCCCTCGACGCCTGCTTCGATCTCGAACACCACCTGCGCCACGCGCCGGCCATCCTGGCCCGAGCGCTGGGCGACCCCCCGCCGTAGCGAGGTAGCCATGGACTCCGACGCCGCCCTGCACGCACAGCTCGCCCACACCCTCGCCGACACCGGGTGGACGACCATGGCCGGGCGCGGCGCGCTCGTGCGCTACGACGGCAAGGTCCGCGACTGTTATATCGACGCCGCGCGCGGCGAGCGGATCATCGTCGTGACCGATCGCCTGAGCGCCTTCGATCAGGTCATCGGGCTCATCCCGTGGAAGGGCCAGGTCCTGAACCAGATGGCCCAGCACTGGTTCGCGGCCACCGCGCACCTGGCCCCCAACCACGTCGTCTCCTCGCCCGATCCCAACGTGACGATCGCGCGCGAGGTCCGGCCGCTGGCGGTCGAGCTGGTGATGCGCGCGTATCTGACGGGCGTGACCTCGACCTCGATCTGGCGGGCCTACGAGGCCGGTGCGCGTCGCTTCGCCGGCCACGATCTCCCCGACGGGCTGCGCAAGAACCAGGTGCTGCCGCGGCCGTTGCTGACGCCGTCGACCAAGGCAGCCAAGGGCGGCCACGACGTCACGGTGAGCCAGGACGAGCTCCTGGCCATGGGCCAGGTGTCGGGCCAGGAGTTCGAAGAGGCCGCGGCGATCGCCGCGCGCCTGTTCGCGTTCGGTCAGGCCCGGGCCGCCGAGCGCGGGTTGATCCTGGCCGACACCAAGTACGAGCTCGGCGTGACCGCCGACGGTCAGGTCATCGTCATCGACGAGATCCACACCCCGGACTCGTCGCGCTACTGGTACGCCGACGACTACGAGGCGCGCCTGGCCGCCGGCGCCGAGCCGCGCAGCCTCGACAAGGAGTACGTCCGCCGCTACCTGGCCGAGGAGGCCGGCTACCGCGGGGACGGCCCGCCGCCGCCCTTGCCCGATCACGTCCGGGTCGAGGCCGCCCGCCGCTACATCGCCAGCTACGAGCAGGTCACCGGCGAGCGCTTCGAGCCGGTGCCCGGCGACGCGCGCGCGCGGATCGCCGCGGCCCTGGGGGCGGCGTGACGGTCTGGGTGGTGCCCGGCGGGCCGGCCCGGACCGCGGCCCGGCTGGCCCGGACCGCGGCGGCGATCGCCGAGGTCGCGCCCGAGACCTCGCTCGTGGCCGCCGACCACGTCTACCTGGTGGCGGCCGATCGCGCCTTGACCGCCGACGAGGCCGCGATCCTCGACGCGGTGCTGGCGCGGGCCGCGGCCCCGGTCGTGCCCGACGGCGCGACCGTGCGCTACGTCGTGCCGCGCCTGGGCACGATCTCGCCGTGGTCGTCGAAGGCCACCGACATCGCCCACACCTCGGGGCTGACCGCGGTGACCCGGATCGAGCGCGCGACGGCGTGGGTGGTGCGCGGCCCGTGGACCGCGGCGGTCGAGGCCGCGCTGGCCGATCGCATGACCGAGAGCGTGGTCGACGTGCTCGACGAGCGGCTGTTCGCGGCCGCGGCGCCGCGCCCCCTCGGCACGATCGCCCTCGGCGGCGAACCGCGGGGCGCCCTGGCGGCGGCCGATCGCGCCCTCGGCCTGGCCCTGGCGCCCGACGAGATCGACTACCTGGCCGCGGCCTACGCCGAGCTCGGGCGCGATCCCACCGACGTCGAGCTAATGATGTTCGCCCAGGCCAACAGCGAGCACTGCCGGCACAAGATCTTCAACGCCGAGTTCGTGATCGACGGCGTGGCCCAGACCCGCTCGCTGTTCGGCCTGATCAAGACCACCACCGCGTCGTCGCCGACCGGGGTGATGTCGGCCTACAGCGACAACGCCGCGGTCCTGGCCGGCAGCGAGGGCGATCGCTTCTTCCCCGATGCCGATCGCGTGTACCGCCACCACCGCGAGCCAGTCCACGTCTTGCTCAAGGTCGAGACCCACAACCACCCGACCGCGATCGCGCCGTTCCCCGGGGCGGCCACTGGCGCCGGCGGCGAGCTGCGCGATGAGGGCGCGACCGGTCGCGGCGCCAAGCCCAAGGCCGGGCTGGTCGGCTTCACGGTGTCCAACCTGCGCTTGCCCGAGGCGCCGCAGCCGTGGGAGGTCGATCACGGCAAGCCGGCGCGGATCGCCAGCCCGCTCGCGATCATGCTCGACGGGCCCCTCGGCAGCGCGGCGTTCAACAACGAGTTCGGTCGGCCGGCCCTGGGCGGCTACTTCCGGACCTTCGAGCAGACCGTGGCCGGGCCCCGCGGCCCCGAGGTCCGCGGCTTCCACAAGCCGGTGATGATCGCCGGCGGCCTGGGCAACATCCGCGCCGACCACGTCCACAAACAGCCGCTGCCGGCCGGCGCGCCCCTGGGCGTCCTCGGCGGGCCGGCGCTCTTGATCGGCCTCGGCGGCGGCGCGGCGTCGTCGGTGGCCCAGGGCGCGTCCCACGCCGACCTCGACTTCGCGTCGGTGCAGCGCGACAACGCCGAGATCCAGCGCCGGTGCCAGGAGGTGATCGACGCTTGCTGGGCGCTGGGCGACGACAACCCGATCCTGTCGGTCCACGACGTCGGCGCCGGCGGCCTGTCGAACGCGCTGCCCGAGCTGGCCCACGGCGGCGGCCGCGGCGCGCGCTTCGATCTCCGGGCCATCCCGTCGGGCGATCCGGCGATGGCGCCCGCCGAGCTGTGGTGCAACGAGGCCCAGGAGCGCTACGTGATCGCGCTGGCCCCCGGCCGCGAGGCCGAGTTCGCGGCGCTGTGCGCGCGCGAGCGAGCGCCATGGGCGGTCTTGGGGCACGCCACCGCCGACGCCGGCCTGCGGGTCGACGACGCGCTCCTGGGCGCGCCGGCGGTCGAGCTGCCGCTCGACGTCATCCTCGGCAAGCCGCCGCGGATGACCCGGGTCGCCGAGCGGCTCGAGGTCGTCCACCCGCCGCTGGCCCTGGGCGAGCACGACCTCGACGAGCTGGTCGCGCGAGTCCTGGCGCTGCCGACGGTCGCCGACAAGACCTTCCTGGTCACGATCGGCGATCGCTCGGTCGGCGGCCTGGTGGTGGCCGAGCCGATGGTCGGCCCGCTCCAGGTCCCGGTCGGCGACGTCGCGGTGACCGCCACCGACTTCGTCGGCGTGACCGGCGAGGCGATGGCGATGGGCGAGCGGCCGCCGGTGGCGTTGCTCGATCCCGGCAAGGCGTCGCGGCTGGCGATCGCCGAGGCCCTGACCAACCTGGCGGCCGCGCCGATCGCGCACCTGTCGGACGTCAAGCTGTCGTGCAACTGGATGGCGGCGGCCGGCTGGCCCGGCGAGGACGCGCGGCTCTACGACGCGGTGGCGGCGGCGGCGGCCTTCGCGCGGGCGCTGGGCATCGCGGTGCCGGTCGGCAAGGACTCGATGTCGATGAAGACGATCTGGCGCGACGGCGACCGCGAGCGCGCGGTGGTCGCGCCGGTGACGCTGGTCGCCACCGCCGCGGCCCCGGTGACCGACGTCACCCGGGTGGTGAGCCCGGTCTGGCCGCGCGACAGCGGGCCGATCGTGCTCCTCGCGATCGATCTCGGCCCCGACGCGACGCCGGCCCAGGGCCTGGGGGGCTCGGCGCTGGCCCAGGTGCTCGGCCAGCTCGGCGATGATCCCCCCGACGCCGATCCCGATCGGTTGGTCGAGCTGTTCGGGTTCCTGCGCGCCCAGCGCGAGCGCGTGTTGGCCTACCACGACCGCTCCGATGGCGGCCTGCTGGTGACGCTCCTCGAGATGGCGTTCGCCAATGGCTGCGGCCTCGAGATCCGCGTCCCCGACGGTCTGGCGCTGGTGCCGACCTTGTTCTGCGAGGCCCCGGGCGCGGTGATCGCGGTGCGCGCCGCCGACGCCGCCGCGGTCCGAGCCGCGCTGCCGGCGGCCTTCGCGTGGAAGGTCTGGATCACGGCCCAACCCAGCGACGACGATCGCGTCCGGATCGTCGACGCCGACGGACGGATCGTCTTCGATCGCGCGCGCACCGAGCTGCGCGGGCGGTGGTCCGACACGACCTACCGCCTGCAGCGTCGGCGCGACGATCCGAGCTGCGCCGATGAGGAGCACGCGCTCCGCCTCGATCCCAGCGAGCCCGGCCTGATCGAGCGGCCGGTGTCGCCGCCGCCGCGCCGCGGGTTCGTCGGACCGCGGCCGCGGGTCGCGATCCTGCGCGAGCAGGGCTGCAACTCCCACGTCGAGATGGCCGCGCTGTTCGATCAGGCCGGCTTCACCGCCGTCGACGTCCACATGACCGAGCTGCACGCCGGTCGGTCGCTCGACGAGTTCCGCGGCCTGGTCGCGGTCGGCGGCTTCTCCTACGGCGACGTGCTGGGGGCCGGGCAGGGCTGGGCCAAGAGCCTGCGGTTCGGCGCCACCGCGCGGGCCGCGCTCACTGGATTCTGCGCCCGGCCCGACAGCTTCGTCCTCGGGGTCTGCAACGGCTGCCAGATGTTGGCGGCCCTGGCCGATCTGATCCCGGGCGCCGCGCGCTGGCCGCGGTTCGTGGCCAACCGCTCGGAGCGGTTCGAGGCCCGGCGGGCCCTGGTCGAGGTGCTGCCGTCGCCGTCGATCTTCTTCCGCGATCTGATCGGCGCCCGCCTGCAGATCGTGGTGTCCCACGGCGAGGGCCGCGCCGAGGAGCGCGCCGCGGGGGATCTGGCGGCGCTGACCGCCGATCACCTGGTGGCGCTGCGCTTCGTCGACGGCCACGGTCGCCCGACCGAGCGCTACCCGCACAACCCCAACGGCTCGCCCGGCGGGCTGACCGGGGTCACCACCGCCGACGGTCGCTTCACGATCCTCATGCCACATCCCGAGCGGTCGCCGCGCTCGGACTGGCGGCACATGTTCGCCAGCGCCCGGGCCTGGGTCGGCTGAGCCGGGCGGCGCCGCGCCGCGACCGAGGCCGCGCTTGCCGACGCCCGCCGGGGCGCCTATGGTGCCGCGCCATGGCGATGCCGACCTTCAAGCTGCCCAAGGACCTCCTGCCCAAGGATCTCGCGAGCCGGGTGAAGACCTCGGTGCGCGCGGCCCTCGACCGCGCCGACGAGGCCGGCGGCGACCTGCGCGACTATCTGCAAGATCGCTGGGTCCACGATCCGCGGGTCGCGCGGATCAAAGCCAAGCTCGGGGTCGGAGGGGCGCCGCGCGCGCCGTCCGAGGTCCCGGCCCCGGTCGCCGCGGCCGCTGCGGTCGCCGCGGTCACCCCGCGCCCCGCGCCGGCGGTGGGCCTCGGCAACCCCGGCATCAAGGCGCAGATCTACGGCAAGCAGAGCTGCCCGTGGACCGGCCGGGCCATGACCGTGCTCGAGAAGCACAAGGTCGACTACGACTTCATCGACCTCGAGCAGCCCGAGCACGAGGCCCTGGCGCCCCGCTTGGCCGACGAGACCAAGCAGCACACCGTGCCGTACGTCTACCTGCGCGGCCAGTTCATCGGCGGCTACAACGCCCTGGCCGAGGTCGAGCGCCTCGGTCAGCTCGAGAACGCGCTCCTGTCGGCCGATGAGCGGGCCGCGCTGCCGGCGCACCAGCGCGCGGTGACGATCGTGGCCCGGCCCAACACCGACGAGGTCGCGCCGGCCGACGCCGACCCGGCGGAGTGATCCGCGCGGAGTGATCCGCGCGCGTCAGTACGCGTCGTAGGCGACCTCGGCGACCGGCCGAGGCTGGGCCGAGAAGCCGTCCCGCACCGCGGCCGCGGTCGTGACCGCGACCGTGATCAGGCGCGACGGATCGAGGTGGCGGCTGGCGGCGGCGCGGACCTCGGCCGACGATAGCTCGGCCAGCCGGGCCGGCAGGCCGGCGGTGTAGCCGATCGGGAGCTCGAACAGCGCGTCGCGCACCGCGAGCTGCATGCGCTGACGCGCGGTGGCGAGCTGGAACGGCAGCGAACCGGTGAGGTACGACCGCGCCAGCGCCAGCTCCTCATCGGTCAGGCCGTGCTCGGCGAGGTCGGCGAACAAGGCGTAGGTCAGCTCGGTCGCGGCCGCGGCGACCTCGATGCCGGTCGCCATCCACAGCTCGAACCAGTGGCGGTGACGCGACCGACGGAGCGCGCAACCCGCGCCGTAGCTCCACCCGCGCTTGACCCGGATCTCTTGCATCAGCCGCGACGAGAACATCCCGCCGAAGCCGGTCTCAAGCGCGAGCATGGCCGCGGTGTCGGGCTCGCCGTAGCGCGGCCCGACGTGGCCGAAGCGGAGCTGGGCCTGGGTCCGCTCGGGCTTGTCGACCAGGACGACCCGCGCCGGTCCACCGTCGGGGGCGGGCGGGACCTCGACCGGCGGGCGCTCAGCCCGGGCCGGCAGGCGCTCGGTCAGCGTCGCCGCGAGCCGGGCGGCGCCGGCCTCGCTGACGTCGCCGGCGATGCCGATCACCAGGTTGTCGACCGCGACCTCGCGCCGCCACAGCGCGGCGGCGGCGGCGCGATCGAGGGCGGCCAGGGACGCCTCGGTGCCGAGCGCGGTGCGCGCGTACGGGTGACCGGGGCAGACCTCGCGATCGAACCACCGGGTCGCCAGGGCGGCGTCGTCGTCGCGGACCTCGTCGAGGAGCTGCGGGCTCTCGCGGCCCAGCCGGGCGTGCTCGTCGTCGGCGAAGCCGGGGGCGGCCAGGATGTCGGCGAGGAGCGCGGCCACCGGCGCGGCGTTGCGGGTCAGCGCCAGGGCCGACAGCGTCACGCTGTCGCGGCCGATCGTCACGTCGATCGCCGCGCCCAGGCTGTCGAGGGCCTCGTCGAAGGCGCGGCGGTCGCGGTCCCCGGCGCCGCGGCGCGCCAGGAGCGCGGCGTGGCGGTGCAGCCCCTCGGCGCCGATCGGATCGGCGGCGGCGCCGCCGCCGATCGCGACGTCGATCCACACCAGCGGGGCGTCGGACGAACGCTCGGTGATGACGCGGGCGGTCACGCGGCGTGATCCTCGTCGTCGGCGTCGTCGGCGTCCTCGGCGTCCTCGTCCTCGGGGTCCTCGCTCTCGGGGTCACCATCGGGGACCGCGACGATCGTCGTGCGCGCCGACGGCACCAGGTAGGTCGCGATCACCCGGACCACGTCCTCGGCAGTGACCGCGGCCAGGCGCTGGCCGAGCTCGGCCAGGGTCCGGAAGTCGCCCAGGGCGGTCTCGTGGTGGCCGAGCGCCTCGGCCTTGCCGTCGGCATCGACGAGCTGGGCCCAGAAGTCGGTCTCGGTCAGGTTCTTGGCCTTCATCAGCTCGCCCGGGGTGACGCCCTCGGCCACCACCTCGGCCAGGACCTCGTCGAGGACCGCGATCGCGTCGGCGGCGCGATGACCGCGGGTGCAGGTCATCGCCACCCGACACAGCGACGGATCGCGAAACGGCGTGAGCTGGACGTCGACCGACGACACCAGCTCGCGCTCGATCACCAGGCGGCGGTGCAGCCGGGCCGACGGGCTGCCGGCCAGGAGCGTGGTGGCCAGCTCGAGGGCGGCCCAGTCGGGGTGGGCCTGGCCGACCGCGCGCCAGCCCAGGAGCACCCGGTCGCTGGAGATCGGCTTGGCGCTGACCAGCTCCCGCGGCCCCGACGGCGGTGGCTCGATCAGCGCGGCGCGGTCGGGCAGGGCGGCGGGCGCCAGATCGCCGTAGGCCGCGACCACCTGGGCCAGGAGGTCGGCCTCGTCGATCGCGCCGACCACCACCAGGGTGGCGTTGTTGACCGCGTACCAGGTCCGGTAGAACGCGCGGATCTGCTCGAGGGTGACCGCGCGGATGTCCGCCATCCACCCGATCGTCGGCCAGCGATACGGGTGGACGTCGAACGCGGTGGCCATGAGCTGCTCGTCGAGCCAGCCGTCGATGTCGTCCTCGACGCGCTCGCGGCGCTCGTTGGTGACAACGTCGCGCTCGGGCTCGACGGTGGCCGACTCGAGCACCAGGCGGTGCATGCGCTCGCTCTCGAGGCGGATCGCGAGGGGCAGCTCGTGGGCCGGTAGGCTGAGGCGGTAGTGGGTCCAGTCGACCCAGGTCGCGGCGTTGGACTCGCCGCCGGTGGCCTCGACGACGCGATCGAACTCGCCGGGCGGCAGCGACTGGGTCTGGCCGAACATCAGGTGCTCGAACAGGTGCGCGAGGCCGGTCTGGCCGACCTCCTCGTGGCGCGAGCCGACCCGGAACCAGGTCTGGTACGACACGATCGGCGCGCTGCGATCGACGGCGCACACCACGCCGAGCCCGTTGCTCAGGCGCCAGCGCCGGACCGGCACAGCGCCGATCGCGCCTTCGGCTTCGAGAGTCACGCCTGCGAGTGCGGGGACCACCCGAACGTTCTACCAGGCCCGCCGGGTCGCGCCCACGGCCGCCGCCGTGGTTTCGCCGCGCGTCGTCAGGTCAAGGCGACGTCGATCGTCAGATCGGCGATCGCGCCGAGCGCGCGCTCGCCGCCGACCAGCTCGGCCGGCGTCACGACGCCGATCGCGTCGAGGGCGCCGTTGGCCAGGCCATGGGCCAGGCGCGCGGCGATCGCGGCCGTGATCGCATAGAGATCGCGGCCCGAGGCGGTGACCGTCGCGGTGCGGCGCGGCCCGTGGGCGGTCGCGACCACCGCGAAGCGCGTGAGGCCGTGGGCGTCGTCGGGCGGCGCGCGGCCGGGGTCGACCAGGGCGTCGATCGTGGCGGCGGCGCCGGGCACCCAGCGCAGGAGCGGCGCCGCGGCGCCCAGGGCCCGATCGAGCCAGGGCGCGCCGGTCGGCGCGACGTAGGTGTCGACGCGATCGACGCGATGGCGGCGCGGCACGGTGATGGCCTCGACGGTGGCGAAGGGCCGGGCCCGGCGCAGGCCGAGGTCGCCGAAGTCGATGGTCTTGCCGCGCGCGGTCGGCGCGACCTCGTCCCAGCGGCCGCGCTGCCAGCGCGGCGCCGGACCGGCCAGGGCCGCGACCAGCGAGCGCGCCATCCCCGGCGCGATCGCGGCGCCGTCGAAGCCGTAGGCGATCTCGATCGCGGCGACCGGCTCGTCGACCGCGGCCAGCGCCGCCACCGCCCAGTCGGCGGCCCAGTCGCCGAGCGCGCCGAACCCACCGACCGCGCTGACCAGGCAGCGCCCGCTGCGGCGGGCCGCCGACTCATGCTCCTCGTACAGCGCGCGCACGAAGCCGGGCTCGATCGCGACGTCGAGGTAGTGGACCTCGGCGGCCACCGCCGCGGCCGCCAGCGCCGGGCCGACCCGGGCGAAGGGACCGGCGGCGCCGATCACGGCGGTGCAGCCCGCCAGCGCCTCGATCAGGGCGGCGCGATCGTGGATCGGCGCCGCCACGACGTCGCCCGGGACCAGGCCGAGCTCATCGGCGGCGGCGACCAGGCGCAGCCGATCGCGGCCGACCAGGCGGACCGCGGCGCCGCGCTCGACCAGGGCGGCCGCGATCCGGCGGCCGATCGCCCCGGCTGCGCCGTAGACGGCGATCACAGCGGAAACCCCAAGGTCAGGCGCGCGCTGTGGCCGAGACGCCAGTAGTCGCCCAGGCCGGTCGCCATGCCGTAGCCGGCGCGCACCGACGCGCAGGCCGGGGCGTCGTAGTCGTAGCCGGCGTCGGCGCACCCGAGCTGGGCCAGCGGATCGAACCGGCTCGCCCCGGTGGTCGTCGGGGCCTGGGCGTCGAGGCGATAGCCGAGCGACACCGTGAGCCGATCGCGGCGGAGCTGGACGCCGACGGCCGCGCTCACGCGCGCCGCCCAGGGCGCTCGCGCCGACAGCGCGGCGGCGGTGGTCGCGCCGGTGTCGTAGCCCAGCCGCGCACCGAACCGCCACACCCGCGCGTCGTCCTGTTCGGCGCCGACCTCGAGGGCGTAGGCGTCGTCGAGCCCGCGCGCCAGGGTCACGAACTCCGGCACCCCGGCGTCGGCGAGCTCGCCGCCGAACACCCGCAGGTGTTGCGGCTCGGCCCGCGACAGCCGGCGCAGACGGGCCTCGGCGGTGGCGTCCCAGCCCCGGGGCAACGTGGCGCGCAGCCCGACGCGGTAGGTCTCGGGCAGGTGCTGATGGAAGACCGCATCGCCGCGGACCTCCGCGCCGCCGTCGCGCGGGGCGCGGGTGATGATCGCGGTGCCGGCGGTGGTGTAGCGGCCCGACTCCCACGGCCGCTGCGCCGACAGCCCGAGCGTCAACCCGCGCGGCAGCCGCACCAGGACGCCGAGGGTGTAGACCGCGTCGTTGATGCCCAGGGTCGCGGGCTCGAGCTCGACCCGCCACAGCTCGCGGGCCGCCGGGGCGCCCAGCCCACAGGCCACGCCGCCGCAGTCGCTGCCGATGCCGCGGACCGGATCGCGGCCAGCCTCGAGGGCGGTGTCGCGGGCGAACCGCAGGACCTGGCGGTGGTCGGTGACGTCGACCCAGATGCCGAAGTGGAAGCGGCTGCCGAAGCGGAACGCGACCCCGGCGCCGCCGCCGAAGCGCCGGGTCCGGGACCCGCGGGTGTGCTCGGCGACCGCGGGATCGTCGATCGTCTCGTCGGGCGGCGGCACGTTGAGCTGGCCGGCGAACGACAGCGCGCGGCCGCCGGTGACCGCGCCGATCGCCAGGCCGGCGCCGGCGGTGCGGTCGCGCACGGCCTCGCCTGCGGTCACCGACCCGTCGAGCGCGACCTGGCGTCGGTCGATGCCGAGCTGGTCGACCGCGCCGAGCACGGTGACGGTCCCGAGCGTGCCCGGACGCAGGATCCCCAGGGTCGCGGGGTTGACCACCCCACCCGCGGGATCGCCGCCGGTGACGCCGGCGAAGACCATTCCGTCGGCGCCGATCACCTCGCCCGGCTCGGCCCGGGCGGGGGTCACCGCGATCAGACCGATCGCGGCGCAGACCGAGGCCGACCTTGTGCGCACGCCCGCACCGTACACCGAGTCGCGGCCGCCACGCGATCGCCGGTCACCGCCGATCGCGGCCCGCGGCCCTGGTACACTGCGCCGGTGCGTAGAGCCATCGTCGTCGCGCTGATCGCGCTGGGGCTGTCGGCCGCTGCCGGCTGTGAGAAGACCAACCACGCCAACATCGACAAGTGGATGACCTCGAAGAAGGGGCCGGGGAAGCTGCGCGCGACCCTGCGCAACGGCTCGATCGATCCCGACCTGTCGGCCCACGCCGCCCAGAACTTGTTCCGGCGCAGCGAGGAGGAGGAGGTCAAGCGGGCCTTCGAGGGGATGGCGCCGGAGCGTCGGCGGGAGGTGGTCGCCAAGCTGGCGCCGCGGCTGTGGACCCTGGCCCGGATCGAGGGCGAGATGACCAAGCCGTCGCCGACCCAGGAGATCGGCAAGGACGCGCTGTGGGAGGTGCGGCCCTTCGCGGACGACGCCACCCGGGCCGCGATCGATGGCTACCTCACCGACTGGTTGACCGGCGGGTATTACGAGGGCCGGGCCTCCTCGGGCCGGATCGCCGGCGCCGCGATCATGCGCGCCCTCGGCCCCAAGGCCGGCGAGCGCCTGATCGCCGAGGCCAATCGGATCATCGCGGCGCCCGACAAGGACGGCAAGCGGCTGCGGCTCGGCGACCAGCTCCTCCTCGGGCTGGCGGCCTCGGGATCGCCCGACGCGGTCAAGCTGGTGATCGAGATCGCGACGATGAAGCGCGACGACGACACCCTGACCCGGCGCGCGATCGACGCCGTCTACAACGCCTTCATCGATCCCCGCGGGTTGTTCCCGGTGGCCGATCCCGCCGGGCTGGCGCCCAGCCTCGAGCGCCTGGGCGCGATCGCGCGCGACGATGGACAGGAGTCGCGGGTCGCCAACGACGCCGTCGAGCTGATCCGGGCGGTCGGGATGCCGGGCTGCCTGCCGCCGCTCCTCGAGATGGTCAGCCAGCCCCATCGCGATCCTGCGTTTCGGTGGGTCGGGGCCAATAACGCCATCCGCTGCGGCGGGGCCAAGGCCCTGGTCGAGGTCGCCGGCCGGCTGTCGACCGGCGGCAGCTACGAGCAGAGCATCCTCTCGGGCGCGATCGTCGCGCCGCTGTCGACCCTGGGCGATCGCGAGGGGCTCCTGGCCGCGGCGCGCGAGCTGACCGGACACCCGAGCTGGGTCGCGCGCTGGATCGGGCTCGAGGCCCTGGCCTCCCTCGGCGGCAAGGCCGAGGCGGCGCGGATCGCCGGGCTGGCCAAGGACAAGGCCAAGCTCGTCGGCTACTGGGGCGATCAGTCCGGGCTGCCCAAGGCCCAGCAGAAGGCGGTGCCGACGCTGGGGCAGCGGGCGACCGAGCTCGGCGCGACCCTCAAGTGACCGGGCGCGAGGTCGGCACGGTGGCCGGGGAAGTGACGGCCGGCGCTGACAAAGGCGCCGCGAACTAGCGCGCGAGCGCCGACAGGTAGTATCTTTGAGCTGGCCCTCAGTGGGGGGGCCACGCGATCGAGCGGTACTTCGATCGGCCACGCAGGAGCCACGCGCGGATGGACCAGAGCAAGAAGACGATGCGCCACTTCTACTGCCGGGACGTCCTCTGGGAGACGTTCGAGCAGATGGCGAACGACTTCGACTGCTCGATCGACTACCTGATCAACGAGTCGATGCGGTACTACGCGCGGTCGAAGAACTACCCGGCCGCCGCCGGCGCGGCTCCGCCGTCGCACTCGGCGCAGCCGATGCCGCCTCCCGCGGCGCCGTCACAGCCGCCGCGTCGACCGGCCCCCGCGACCCAGCCGCCCCCCGCGGCTGCCGCCGCGACCGCCTCGATGCCGCGCCGACCGGCCCCCCCGACGCCGGCCGGGCATCTGGGCCAGCGCCCGGGGCCGACGTCGAACTATGCCCCGGCCGGTGGCGGAGGTGGCTACGGCGCCGCCGCGCCCGGCTATCCGCCCGCCGCCAGCGCCCCGCCGGCCCCGGCGCCCGCCGCGCCGCCGCCGATGATGGCCGGCCCGGCCGGGTCGACGCTGTTCCTCATGTTCAACGGCCAGCGCTACCCGGTCGCCAAGGACCAGTTCATCATCGGCCGCGGCTCCAAGACCAGCGACCTGGCGATCAAGGACGGCAACATCTCGCGCAAGCACGCCGCCGTCATCCGTCGCAACGGCACCTTCTACATCAAAGACCTCGGGTCGACCAACGGCATCGACTACAAGGGCATGCGCATCGACAACAAGCGCATCGACGAGGGCGACGTGTTCCACCTGTGCGACTACGAACTCCGCTTCACGTATCGCGTTGATCCCTGAACGTGTTGATCCGTGAACCCGGTGCGTAGCGCGCGGGCGCCGTGGTTTCTACCGGGCGGGTATCCGGAACCACCGACGTGAACCAGCGGTTTCAGAGGTGGCGGCGAACGGTCGTTGCGATGCGTTGCGTTGATCCTAGGACCGGCTGCGTAGCGCGCGGGCGCGGTGGTTTCTACCGGGCGGGTATGCATTTTGATCCCTGAACCCGGTGCGTAGCGCGCGGGGTTGGTGGTTCCTACCGGGCGGGTATCCGGCAGCCCGTGCGTGAACCAGCGGTTTCGGAGGTGGCGGGCGAACGGTCGTTGCGATGCGTTGATGCTGAACCCGGCGCGTGAGGCGCGAGCGTGGTCACCACCCACCTGCGCTGCACCACCCGGCGCCCCGGAGGGGCGCGTCTCGGGTGGGGGACCCGCCGGGGGCGTGACCCCGGCGGGGGAGGGTTTGGTGACAAACCCTCCCAAAAGACACGGGGCGCGTCTCGGGTGGGGGACCCGCCGGGGACCTGGCCCCGGCGGGGGAGGGTTTGGTGACACGCACGTCCGAGGTCACCACCCATCTGCGTTGCACCACCGCGGCGCCCCGGAGGGGCGCCGGCGCCCCGGAGGGGCGCGTCTCGGGTGGGGGACCCGCCGGGGACCTGGCCCCGGCGGGGGAGGGTTTGGTGACACGCACGTCCGAGGTCACCAACCACCCGTGTTTGCACCACCGCGGCGCCCCGGAGGGGCGCGTCTCGGGTGGGGGACCCGCCGGGGACCTGGCCCCGGCGGGGGAGGGTTTGGTGACAAACCCTCAATCAAAACGGATGGTGATGGCCGTTGGGCCCCGCCAGGTGGGGATGCGGGTGCGGGTGGTGATGGTGCGGGCTGGTGCCGTGGGGATGGGCGCCGTGGGCGTGCTCGTGGGGCTTGTGCTTGGGCGCGGCCGGACGATTCGGCGTCGGCTCGACGCGCCAGGTGCGCTTGCGCGGAGCGGGGCGGGGGCTCGAGGAGCAGGCCGCGACGCTGAGCAGACCGAACACGGCGACGAGCGCGAGCCAGCGCATCACTTCTTCTTCGAGTCTGCCATGCGGCGCTTGAGCGCCGCCAGCTCATCGTCGAGCGTGGCCGACGATCGCTGGTTCGCGGCCGCGGCCTTGGCCTTGAGATCGGCCAGCGGATCGCGCGGCGGCGCGGTCGGGCGCGGCGGCGGCGGGCTGGTCGCGGCGGCGCTGGCAGCGGCGCTGGCGGCGGCGGTCGTGGCGCCAGCGGCCCGGGCCGCGACGGCCGCTGCGTCGAGGGCGGCCAGCTCGCGATCGAGCGTCGCCAGCTCGCCGAGCATGCGATGCATCGCCGAGCGCTCGGCCTCGGCGCGCGTGGCGTCGCCGGCGCCGGTGGCGAGGTCGGCGGCGCGGCGGGCCGCTTCGACCGCGCGCACGAGCTCGGCCTTGCGCGTGACCGCCTCGGCTCGCACCGCGGCCAGATCGGCCGCCGGAGGTGGCGGCGGGGCGGCGGCGCCGCCGAGATCCTCGAGGTCGCCGGGCATGGCGGCGGCCCGCGCGGCGGCGGTCGCGGCGCTGGTCGCCGAGCGGAGGCGCTCGTGGGTCGCGGCCCGGGCCTCGGCGCGTCCCTCCTCGAGGACGGCGCGCTTGTCGGCGCCGACCGTCCACACCACCTCGGCGATCTGGCCGGCGCCGTCGGGGGCCGGCGCCAGAGGGGGAGCGGCCAGCGCGGCTTCGATCGCGCTCGCCACCAGGAGCGGGCTCGGCGCCGCGGCCCCCGCGCCGCGGGCCTCGAGGGCCTTGAGGGCGCGCGCGCCGGCCTCGGCGGGATCGTCGAGGAGGCCGATCATGCGCGCGCCGATGAGCTGGGCCCGCGCGATCGCCCGGGCGGTCGGTCGCGCGACCACGACGTCGCCGGCGCGCCAGGTCCGCGCGGCGTCGGCGCTGGCGCCGAACAGCTTGGCGCGCAGGCCGAGCATCGGGACCTGGCGGCGCAGCACCGCGGCGGCGTCGACATCGCCGGCGGCGTCGAACAGGTAGGTCAGGCGCTCGCTGACGTCGGCCAGCGAGAGCTGGAGCGCCAGCGCGCCGGTGGCCTCGGCGCCCAGCCCGGCGACCTCGACCACCACCGCCCGGGTGGCGATCGCGAAGCGGGCCTGCAGCGCGGCCCGGGCCTCGGCGCCGGCCGCGGCGAAGGCGTACTCACCGACCGGGCCGACCACCACGATCCGATCGGCCTCGACCCCGGCCTCGGCCAGCGCCACCGCCGCGTGGTCGTCGATCGCGCACACCCGATCGGCGTTGGTCTCGCCCCAGCCCCGGCCCGGCTCGAGCTCGCCGACCACGCCGATCACCGGCGCCGGGTTGGTCACGGCGTCGCGCGCGGTGGTGAGCGCCGCGGTGGTGAACGGATCGAAGCCGACCGCGACGTCGGGCGGGTTGGCGTCGATCTCCTTGCGCAGCCGCCGCTCGGCGGTCTCGCCGAGCAGCACCCGACGCATGCGATCGGGCAGGCCGCCACCACCGACCGCGCCGAGATCGATCGCGCGCACCCGCATGCCGGCGGCCTCGCAGGCGGCCAGCACCGGCACCACCACCGCCGGCTCGGCCGCGCTCGAGGTGACGATCAGGACGTGGGGCGCAGTCACGCGCGCACCCGGTTGGGCGGTTCGCGCCCGGCCAGGACGTCACACACGGCGTCGATGCACAGCTCGGCCATACGCACCCGAGCTGTAGTGGTAGCGGATCCCAGGTGCGGCGCCAAGACGGTGCGGGGGGCGGCCGCCAGCCGCGGCGGGATCGCCGGTTCGGCGCGGTAGACGTCGAGCCCGGCGGCGCCCAGGTGACCGGCCTCGAGGGCGTCGGCGACCGCGTCGTCATCGAGGCAGGCGCCGCGCGCGGCGTTGATCAGGATCGCGCCGCGCCGCATCCGGGCCAGCGCGCCGCGATCGATGATCCCGCGGGTCGCGGGGGTGAGCGGGCAGTGCAAGGACACCACGTCGCTGTCGGCCAGGAGCTCGTCGAACCCGACCCAGGTCACGTCGCCGTCGCGGCCGGTCCGCGGGCCGCGGGTGTCGGCCGCGATCACCCGCATCGCGAAGCCCTGGGCGCGGCGGGCGACGGCGCGGCCGATCCGCCCGAGGCCGATGAGGCCGAGGGTGCGCCCCGCCAGCTCGGTGCCGAGGAGGAACTCGGGGGCCCAACCGTTCCAGCGGCCGGCCCGCAGCAGGCGCTCGCCGTCGCCGAGGTGGCGCGCCGCGGCCAGGATGAGCGCCCAGGTGAAGTCCGCGGTGGCCTCGGTCAGGACGTCGGGCGTGTTGGTCACGATCACGCCGCGGGTCGCGGCCGCCGCCAGGTCGACGTTGTCGTAGCCGACCGCGTAGTTGGCGATCACCCGTAGGCGTGGTGCGGCATCGAGGGTCGCGGCGTCGACCCGATCGTCGAGGAGGGTCACCAGGGCGTCGGCGTCGGCGGCCGCGGCCAGCCAGGTCGCGCGATCCCAGCGCGGTCCCGGCGGCTCGCACACGACGTGGCCGGCCAGGCGCGGGCGCCACGGCGGCGCGCCTTCGGGCAGACGGGCGGTGAAGACGACCTTGGCCACGCCATCGGAGTGCCCGACCGCGCGGCTGGGCGCAAGCCCCGCGCGCCGGTCGTCAGATGCTGATTGACAACCACAATGTCCCACCTTAGCTTCCGCGCGCTTCTCGGGGCCCACCGGCCCTGGGGCGAGAGGCGACGGACGAGCTATGGAATCGCAGCCGACGGAATCGCAGCCGACCCATCCACCATCTGCAGGATCGCCACAATCGGCGCCGGTGCCTGTGGCCGCCTGGTACGCTGACGCGGTGTCGTCCGCCGCGCCGGAGATCGAGGGCGACCTGTTCGGCGAGAGCGAGGACGAGCTCACCCAGGCCATCCCGGCGGTCTACGATCTGCGCAGCCGGTTCACCGGGCGGCGCGGCGCGCTGGCCGCCCTCGACACGATGCTGGCGACGATGCTGGCGGATCGGCAGCTCGGCTTCGCCGCGCTGATCGGACCGCCGGGGTTCGGCAAGAGCCGGCTGGTGGTCGAGCTGGCGCGCCTCGCCCGCGAGCGCGATCCCAAGGTCCGGGTCCTGACCGGCGCCGTCGAGGAGGGCGCCGGCCCGTTCCACGCGGTGGCGCGGCTCTTGTGCCAGCGGTTCGGCGTCGCGCCGGGCGCCGCGGTCGGCGAGGCGCGCGAGCGGGTCCTGGCCGGCGTCGCCGACGTCTTGCCGGCGGCCCGGGTGACCGAGGTCGCCCACCTCTTGGCCCACCTCATGCGGGTGCCCTTCGACGACAGCCCGGTGGTGACGCCGCTCCTCGAGACACCGCAGCAGCTCGAGTCGCGGACCTTCCTGGCCCTCAAGCGGTTCTTGGCCGCCGACGCCGATCGTCGGCCGCTGGTGCTGGCCCTCGAGAACCTGGAGCTGTCGGGCGCCGAGACGATCAACCTGGTGAATTACCTGGCGGCCGGCCTGCAGGCGGCGCCGGTGCTCATGGTCGCGACCGCCCAGGCCTCGGTCTACGACCTCCACCCCGGCTTCGGCGCCGGCGAGGTCGTGCCCGAGCGGATCGACCTCGGGGCCTTGACCGCCGAGGACACCGACGACCTGGTGCGCGAGCTACTGCGCCCGCTCGGCGCGGTGCCGGATCGCCTGCTGGTCCACGCCCGCACCCTGGGCGGCTCGCCGCGCGCGATCCAGGAGCTGGTGCGGCTCCTCCTCGAGAGCGACTGCATCGTCCGGGGCCCGGGCGCGAGCTGGCGCCTCGACGCTGTCCGCCTGGCGGAACAGCAGCTCCCCCGCACCTACGAGCAGCTCGTCCACGCGCGCCTGGCGGTGATGGATCCGGTGCATCGGCGCGTCCTCGAGATGGCCGCCACGGTCGGCGAGCTGTGCTGGATGGATGCGGTCTTGGCCCTCGAGCGCGGCGAGACCCTGCGCCTCGACGACCCCGACGGCCCGACCCTGTCGCAGATCGCCGCCTCGGGCGATCACTCGCGCACCACGGTGGCCGCCGCCCTGGCCAAGCTGGTCGAGCACGAGTGGCTGGTCGAGAGCGATCCGCCGACCGTCCTCGGCGAGCGCGAGCTGCGCTTCGCCTATCCGATCCTGCACAGCCTGGTCAGCGCCGGCGTGCCCGACGCCCGGCGCCGCCACTACCATCGCCTGGCGGCGCAGTGGCTCGAGCTTCGGCCGGAGGGCCGCGGCCCGGCGGCCCAGGAACACGTCGCCCGTCACCTCGAGCTGGCCGGCGAGCTGCGCGAGGCCGCCGGCCGCTATCGGCGCGCGGCCGAGGCGGCCCGCGCCGCCTACGACAACGAGCGCGCGATCCGGCTCTACGATCGCGCGCTGGTGTGCGTCGGCGACACCGATCACGCGGCCCGGATCCACCTGTGGCACGACCTCGGCTCGGTCTACGAGCACGTCGGCGACTTCGAGGCCGCCCTGGGCGCGTTCGAGCGGATGCTGCGGCTGTCGTGGGTCGCGGCCTCGAAGGCCAAGGCCGCGGTGGCCTTCAACAAGATGGGCCGGGTGTGGCGGCGCAAGGGCGATCTCAAGCTCAGCCTCGAGTACCTCGAGCGCGGCGCCGAGCTGTTCCGGGCCGCCGGCGACGCGCGCGGCATCGCTGGCTCCCTCGACGACATCGGCAAGGCGCTGCACCTCCTGGGCCGCTACGACGAGGCCTTCAGCAAGATCACCGAGGCCCTGCAGCGCCGCGGCAAGGGTGGCGATCGCCGCTCGATCGCCGCCTCGCTGTCGAACCTCGGCGTGGTGCAGCAGGCGCGCGGCGAGCACGACGCGGCCTTCAACTGCCACCGCGAGGCCCTCGAGCTGCGCCGGGCCGCCGGCGATCGCTGGGGCGCGGTGGTGTCGCAGAACAACCTGGCGGTCCTGCACCACGAGGCCGGCGCGATCGCCGAGGCCCGGGCCGGCTGGACCGAGGCCTTGGCCGAGGCCGAGGCGATCGGCTCGCTGCCGCTGGCGGCGATGGTGCTCATCAACCTGGGCGAGGTCGCGATCGAAGAGGGCAAGCTCGAGGAGGCCCGCCGGCGGCTCGAGGACGCCCTCGAGATCGTCGAGGATCTCGAGGATCGCCAGCTCGAGAGCGAGGGCTGCCGCAACCTGGCCCTGCTCGAGAATCAGGTCGGCGCGATCAGCAAGGCGCGCGACCTCGCCGAGCGGGCCCTGACCGCGGCCACCACCGCCGGCCTGAAGGAGCAAGAGGGCCTGGCGCTCCTGGCGCTGGGCACGGTCTTGTCGACCAGCCTGTACGACGCCGAGCGCACCGAGATCATGGATAGCCCGGGCGAGCCGGCGGCCGAGACCTTCTTCCGCCGCGGCCTCGCGGTCCTGCGCGGCATCGGCCACGACAGCGCCACCGCCAAGGCCCTCGAGCAGTACGGCCGCTACAAGATCGAGAACGGCGAGCGCGACGTCGGCAAGGATCTCCTGCGCGAGGCCCTGGCGATCTACGCCCGGCTCGGCCTGCCGCGCGGCGAGAAGGTCCAGCGCGATCTGCAATCGCTGTAGCGCCCCGCCGGGTAGGCGCCGGGGATGTGGCCGCGGCCCGCGTTGCAGGGCCGCGCGGCCTCTGGTACGCCCATCGCCGTGACCGCATCGCCCGCGCCCGCCACCGACGCGCCGCCGCCGGGACGGCTGGCGCGCCTGGTGAAGAAGATCTGGTGGCTTCACAGCTTCTTCGCGCTGGCCTTCGGCGTCGGCGTGATGCTGTTCGCGCGCCACGGCCTGGCCTACGCCGACAAGCTCCTCATGGTCTTGTTCCTGTCGTGGCTGCTGATGTTCGTGGCCCTGCGCTTCATCGTCGGCCCGGCCAACCGCAGCGACGACGAGAAGCTCTTGAAGAAGGGCGTGCGGCTCGGCACCAACTACGTCATCAAGCAGCTCTATCAGCAGATGTTCTTCTTCCTGGTGCCGCTGTACGGCGCCAGCGCCACCTGGTCCTTGTCGTCGTGGAACTGGTGGATGGCGCCGGTGCTCCTGGTGTGCGCGGTGGTGTCGACGATGGATCTGGTCTTCGACAACGTGATCATGGAGCGGCGCTGGCTGGCGTCGGCGATGTACGGGCTGGCGATGTTCGGCGTGCTGAACGTGGTCCTGCCGCTGGTGTTCGGCGTGACCCACAAGGACGGCCTGTTCCTGGCGTCGTTGGCGACGCCGCCGGCGGTGGCGCTCCTGACCTTCTCGGCGCGCGCGGTCCTCACGCCGACCGGCCTGGTGGCCACCGCCCTCGCGACCGGCGGCCTGTTCGCCGCGGTGTACTACGGCCGGCGGGCGATCCCTCCGGCGCCCCTGGCCATGTCCGAGACCGCGGTCGGTCACGGCACCCGCGGCAGCGAGGAGTGCCTGCCGCCGTCGAAGCATGTGCTGCGCCGCAACCGGCTCGACGGCCTGCGCTGCGGTTCGCTCCTGGTCGAGCCCGGCGGGCTCAAGGAGGGCGTGGTCCATGTCTGGCGCCACCGCGGTCGCTCGGTGCGGATCGAGCCGGCCCGGTTGCCGTGCGACGGCGACGGCGCGGTGTTCGTGAGCGAGCTGCCGATGGCGGCGCTGCCCGCTGATCCCGAGGGGGTGTGGAGCTGCATCACCGAGACGCGCGGCGGCCAGCTCGTCGGGGCGCGTCGCTTCGTCGTGGTCGGAGCCGACGGCCAGGCCAGCCCGGCCGCGGTCGACGCCGGCCGGGGCGGGGAGTCGCTCGACGGCGGCGTGGCGCGCGACGGTGGGGCCGCGGCCCTCGACGCAGGCGGGCCGGCCCTCGACGCGGGCGGGGCGGCCCACGACGCGAGCGCGGCCGACGACGCGGGCGCGCCGACCCTCGACGCGCCCTGAGCTGGGCCCGGGGCCGGCGGCTCAGTTGCCGGCGCGCGCGGCCTCGAGCCGGCGCGCCAGATCGAGCGCCGCCAGATCGCGCGGGGCGACCGCGCGAGCCAGGGCGACGAGGTGTGCGGCGGCGTCGAGCTCGCCCGCGGTGATCTGATCCTCGGCCCCCGCGAGCTGGGCGGCGACCAGGCCCGGCGTCGCCGCGAGCGCCCGCGTGGCCAGCGCGGCCCGGCGCGGCTCGTCGCCCGCGGTGGCGGCCAGGCGGGCGGCCTCGGCGAGGAAGTGGCCGCGATGTTCGTGCGCGGGGTCGGCGTCGGCCGCGGCCTCGGCCTCGTCGATCGCGCCGCCGGTGGCGCCCAGGCGCTCCGACAGTCGGGCGAGATCGAGCCAAGCCCAGGCCAGGCCGGGCGCGGCCGCGACCACCTCCTCGAGTTCGGCCCGCGCGGTGTCGAGGTCGCCGCGCGCGGTCAGCGCCCGGGCCAGTCGCCACCGCGGACCAGGCGCCCGCGGGTCGCGGCGCACCTGGGCCTTGGCCATCGCCAAGACGGTGGCGTCGGCCAGCTCGCCATCCTCGGTGAAGACCTCGTCGTTCCACTCGCCGTCGCGATCGAACAGGAGCGCGGTGGCGTCGATCGCGCCCGACAGCCAGCGATCGAAGCGCGAGCCATCGCACACCGGCTCGCCGGTCTCGGCGTCGTCGCGCCAGACCTTGCCGTCGCGATCGACGGTCAGCGCCTCGCCCAGCCAGTCGATGATCGGCAGCCGCCCGGCGTCGTCCCACGGCGGGGCCTGGGCGATCTCGGTCAAGGTCAGGCTGTCGCCGAACAGGCGCCCGCCATCGAACGCCAGGTAGACGTCGATCACCGCGGCCGGCCAGTCGAGGGGCACGTCGACCCGCGGCTCGCCGAGGTCGTGCATGCCATCGGGCCAGCGCTCGAGGGCGCCGACGATGCGATCGACGATCGTGTCGGGTTCGGTCGGGGCCGGGCCCCGTGGGCCGCGTCGACGGCTCACGGCAGCATCAGGTGGCCGACCGCCACCACCGGTTGACCGGCGCCGTCGACGCCGCGGAACACCGCCGCCGCCGCGACGCCCGCCGGGACCGGCCAGGCGCCGAGGGCCGCGCCATCGGCCGCGCCCGAGAGCTCGACGGTCGCCACCGGGGTGCGGACCCCGCGGCCGTCCTCGGTCAGCACCGTCAGCGTGCCGGCGCCGAGGGCGGCGCCGCGCGCGCTCAGGGCGAGCTTGCCGTCGGCCACGGTCATGGCGAGCTGACCGCGACCGAGCCAGCGCAAGAGGCCGGCCTGGTAGCCGGCGACCACCGGCAGGATCACCCGGGCCTGCTCGAGGAGGCAGTCGTCGTCGAGCCACCAGCTCAGGGTGCCGCGGACCTTGCGGTAGCGCGCCAGGCACACGCCGAACAGATCGCGGAGGGTGGCGCCCTGGCGTTGGGTCGCGACCACCATGCTGAGCTGGTTGGTGACCTGAGGCAGCGGCCGCACCTGGGCTCGCGCCAGGACCGCGGCCAGGGTCGCGCCGCTGGCGCGCCCGACCTCGGCCGGGCGGGGCAGGGTGTGCTCGGAGAAGAACTGGCGGCCGGTCCACTCGGCGAGCCCGGCCCGGGTGCCGGCGCCGTCGCTGGTGAAGTACGCGCGCCAGTCGGAGCGGCTCGGCACGTCGGTGGCGGCCGGCACGCCGAGGCGGCCGTAGGCGATCGCGACCAGGCGCTCGAAGCGCGAGCCGCGCTCGCCGCGGCCGAGATCGTCGAAGTGGGCGGCGGCGTCGCCGCGGACCCGACTCGGGCCGCCCAGGTCGCCGAGGACGTGGAGCATCGCGCCGGCCGCGACCAGGGCGCCGGCGAGGTGCCGGGCGCGCTCGCCGGGCGTCGCCGCCCGCACCGCCTTGTCGTACTGATCGACCCAGCCCGCCATGCCCAGCGGGTTGTCAGCGGCGACGATCCAGTCGGGCGCCGGCCGCCCGGCGCTCGGGCCGCCACCTTGGCGCCGCAGCCGCTCGTCGAGCCGGCCCAGCCACGAGCGGGCCGGGGCCCGCCAGCCGGCGCCGGTGGTCGGATCGAAGAAGTGGTTCGCGGCCCAGGCCGGGGTGGCGTCGGCGAGGGCGGCCCCGGCCAGGAGCCAGGCCAGCGCCGTCTGCTGCCCGCGCAGGTCGGGGACGTAGCCGTCGATCGCGGTGTGCGCGGCGAGGGCGGCGAACAGCTCGGGGGCGTCGGCCGGCGGGACGGTCAGCGGCTCGAAGAGCCCGCCGCGATGGCCGAGGGCGCGCAGCCACGCGTCGAGGTTGGCGGCCAGGGCGGCCTGCTCGGCCAGGCCGACGTGGGTCGTGGTCTCCCAGGCGACGGCAGGCGCCGCGGTCGCGGTCAGCACCGCCGCGGCGATCAGGGCGCGGGCGCGGGTCACGGGGCACCTCCGGTGCGCGGCGCCGGCCACAGCTCGCGGATCCGGCGGTGCATGGTCTGGCCGAGGTCGACGGTCTTGTCGAGGTTCGGGCACTGGCCGCGGCCGCAGGTGAGGAGCACCACCAGCCCGCGCTCGGCGTCGTAGAACGCGACCGCGAAGATGTCGTTCTCGATCGCCCGCAGCGACTTGTCGGCGATCTCGTCGCGCTCGTCGGCGCCGGGCAGCCCCAGGCGCAGCTCGTCGTAGCGGTCGGAACCTGCGGCGCCGGCCAGGCGCCACATGCGGACCGCGACGTCCCAGGTCTGGTCGCGGCCGAGGGCCTTGTAGTGCTGCGACGAGTAGGTCGCGGTGTCGGGCTCGTCGCCCAGCGGCCCCGACTCGAACTGGCCGTCGTAGTCGGTGCGGCTCTTGATGTCGGCCTCGGTCAGGAGCTGGGCGGCGACCAGGTACGGCCCGGTGCCGGTCGGTCCCAGGGTCGGCCGCGGCCGGCCCAGCTCGGCGATGGCCTCGTCGGTCTCCCAGCCGGTCACCGCGGCGATGACGCCGCCACCGCCGACGAACCGCAGGTGGCGGGCGTGGGAGTGATCGGGGCGCCAGCGCTCGAGCTCGACGAAGTTGTCGCGCTGGGCGAAGTCGTGGCGCTGGCCAAAATCGGCGAACCGGCGATCGCTGCGATAGGCGACGAAGCCGCGCTTGTAGATGAGGAGGCGGAAATCCGCGAGGCGGGCGCCGGCCGGGATCCCGTCGGGGCCGTCGGCGGTCAGCGCCGGGATCTGGTAGGTCCCAGTGGCGTCGGTCGAGACCACCGCGTCCTTGGCGCCGGCGGCCACCGTCAGGCCATCGCCGCGGACGAAGGTCCAGGCGGCGTAGACCAGGGCGCCGGGGACCGGGCTGCCGTTGGCGCCGTCGACCACCCGGCCGGTGAAGGGGCCGCGCAGGTCGCCGGCGACCACGTCGTCGGGGCGGCCGCGGAAGGTCGCGGTCCGCGGCGCCGGCCCGGCCGCAGAGCACGCGGTCAGGGCGACCGCCGTGGCGAGGGTGCAGAGGAGGCGTGGCATCGGCCGGGGCGTCTTAACGCGAGCGGGCGGCCCGTGTAAACCCACCGCCGGCCCCGCATTGGCGCGCCGAGACCGCGCGGTCGGCGCCGACTTGCTGGTACGATCGGCCCATCGACCGTGCGTTGCTCGAAGTGTGGTCACGATAATCCGCCGGGCGCCGGCTTCTGTCTCAACTGCGGGACCTCGTTGGTCGGTCCGGCGCCGCTGGCGAATTCGACTCCGGGTCCGCCCGGCGGGTTGCTCGTGACCTGCCCGGCGTGTCGGACGGAGAACCCGCCGTCGATGCGGTTCTGCCGCAACTGCGGCACGGTGCTCCAGGCCTCGTCGCCGGGGATCTTGCCGACGCCGTACATGGGCGGACCGCCGATGGGCCAGCCGCCGATGCCGGCGACGCTGGCCGCGCCGCCGCCGATGGGGCCGATGGGCCAGCCGCCGATGGGGCCGATGGGCCAGCCGCCGATGGGGCCGATGGGCCAGCCGCCGATGGGGCCGATGGGCCAGCCGCCGATGGGCCAGCCGATGGGGCCGATGGGCCAGCCGCCGATGGCGCCGCCGAGCCCACCGCCGATGATGCCGCCTCCGATCATGCCGGCGTCGGCGGGGCCGGGCCCGTGCCCGCGGTGCAACGCGCCGATCCAGCCGGCCTTCGCCTTCTGCCAGCAGTGCGGCTTCCGGGTCGCGGCGCCGACCCCGATGGCGCCGACCCCGATGGCGCCGACCCCGATGGCGCCGACCCCGATGGCGCCGACCCCGATGGCGGCGCCGGTCGAGGTCGTCGGCTCGATGCAGGCTGCCCCGCCGGCCGAGGTCGCGCGGGGCCGGACCGCCCCGGCGGCCGAGCCGGCCTGGGGGTTCGCGGTGTCCGTCAATCGCGACGGCTCGGACGGCGAACGCTATCCGCTGTCGGGCGACTACGTGACCGTCGGCCGCACCGGCGCTGACATCTCGATCGAGCAGGACCGGTTCCTGGCCCGGGTCCACGCCCGCCTCGAGCCGACCGCCGATGGCGCGCGGGTGGTGCCGGTCGACACCTTGAATGGCGTCTTCCGCAAGCTCGACCGCCCGGTCGAGCTGGCCCACGGCGCGATCCTCCTCATCGGTCGCGAGGTCCTGCGGTTCGAGAAGCTCGATCACGACGAGCGCACCCCGGCGCCGCTGGTCCGTCACGGGGTCGCGATGTTCGGGTCGCCGCCGCGCGAACCGTGGGGGCGGCTGTCCCAGCTCCTGCCGTCGGGGGGCATCCGCGACGTGCGTCACCTCACCGACGATGAGATCGTGGTCGGGCGCGAAGAGGGCGAGCTGGTGTTCTCGGACGACGCCTTCCTGTCGCGTCGGCACTGCACCCTCAACTGGGATGGCCAGCGCGCCACCATCACCGATCTGAACAGCTCGAACGGCACCTTCCTGCGGCTGACCGGGGTCGGTCCGGTCCGCCACGGCGAGCACCTGCGCGTCGGCGATCAGCTGTTCCGCATCGAGCTGCGGCGGTGAACCCCGGTGGCGCGGGCGATCGCCGCCGGGGCGACCGACATCGGGCGCGTCCGCGAACGCAACGAGGACGCCTTCGTCCTCGGCGATCTCGACGCCGGGCTCCTGGCCGACGCCGACGGTGAGCTGACCTGCGACGGCCCCCGCGGCCTGTTCGCGGTGGTGTGCGACGGCATGGGCGGCGCCGCCGGCGGCGAGGTCGCGTCCGAGCTGGCCACCCGCACGACCTGGCGCGAGCTGACGGAGGCCCACGCCACCGACGATCCGCAGGTCGGGGCTCGCCTGCTGCGGCGCGCGGTGCGGGCCGCCAACCGCCGGGTCTTCGAGGAGGCCGAGCGCGAGGCCAACCTGCGCGGCATGGGCACGACGCTGTCCGCGATCGCGATCGTCGGCGGCCACCTGATCGCGGCCCAGGTCGGCGACTCGCGGGTCTACCTGGCCCGGGGCGGCGAGCTGACCCAGATCACCCGCGATCAGACCCTGGCCTCGGCGCTGGTCGGCGCGGGCCGCGATCCGCTCGAGGCCGCGCTGGCCGGCGGCTCGACGATCCTCCAGGCCCTGGGCGTCAACCCCGACGTCGAGCCCTCGCTGTCGATCACGCCCCTGCACCGCGGCGATCGAGTGCTGGCCTGCTCCGACGGACTGTACAACCAGCTCGGGCCCGGTGCTCTCGAGGCCATCGCGATCGGGCGGGCCTCGCCCGCGGCGATCGCGCGATCGCTTTGCGACGCGGCCCGCGCCGCCGGCGGCGCCGACAACATCACCGCGGTCGTGGTCGATCTCGGCGGTGACGACCTGGCGCCCGCCGACGGCAGTCGGGCGCCGCGCTTCGTCGAGTTCGATCCGCGCGAGGACGGCGAGCGAGCGCTGACCTCGACCTCGTACGTGGTCCGCCGCCTGGCCGCCGCCGCCGGGCTGCCGGCCGACCCCGGGCCCCCCGGGATCCCAGCGACCGGTCGCTTCACCGCGGTCCGGCGGCCGCGGCCGACGGCGCTGCCGACGAGGGCGCCGTCACGTCAGGTGTGGTCGACGCTGGCCCTGATCGTCCTCGGGCTGGTCGCCGGAGCGCTCGGGTTCTGGTTGGCCGGATAGGCTCCGAGACCGAGACCGAGGCGGAGGCCGAGACGGAGACCGAGGCCGAGACCGAGACCGAGAACGAGGCCGAGGCGGAGGCCGAGACCGAGGCCGAGGCGGAGACCGAGACGGAGACCGAGACCGAGACCGAGGCCGAGGCGACACCGCGGATCGGCTCAGCCGGTTGCGGCGCGCCCTACATCAGCAGGGCGGCGGCGATGCCACCGCCGATCGCGACCACCACGCCGACCGCGACGTAGACCAGCCAGGCCTTGGAGGACGCGGGCGCCGGCGCGTAGCCGGCCATGGGCTGGGCCTGGGGCGCCGGTCCGCCGTGCATCGGTCCGCCGTGCATCGGCTGGCCCCCAGGCATCGGCCCGCCAGGCATCGGCTGGCGGCCAGGCATCAGCTGCCCACCGTGCATCGGTCCGCCATGCATCGGTTGTCCGCCATGCATCGGCTGTCCGCCATGCATCGGCTGTCCGCCATGCATCGGTTGTCCGCCGTGCATCGGTTGTCCGCCGTGCATCGCTTGCCCACCTTGCATCGCTTGCCCACCTTGCATCGGTAGCCCCGCTTGTCCCGCTTGCCCTGGCGGGTAGGCCGGCCCGCGGTTGGCGGCCGCCGCGCCCGCTGGACCGTGGGCTCCCAGGGCTCCGTGGGCATCGGTGCCG
Organism: Kofleriaceae bacterium; assembly: GCA_018057825.1. Lineage (GTDB taxonomy): Bacteria > Myxococcota_A > Polyangia > Haliangiales > Haliangiaceae > UBA2376. Next base: position 69,894 of record JAGPCY010000015.1, read on the forward strand.
GCCGGCGCGGGCGCCGGCTCGCCCCACCGTCCGGTGGCCAGGCACTCGTTGGCCGCGGCCGCCAGCGCCCCGACGTCGGGGAAGCGCTGGTTCTTGTCCTTCTCCAGCATCTTCAAGATCAGCCGATCGACGCCGGGCGGGATGTCCTGGGTGGCGTTCACCGACGACGGCGGCTTGGGCGTCTGCTTGAGCTGGGCGGTGATCAGGGCGGCGGGCCCCTTGGCGTCCGGGAACGGCAGGCGACCCGTCAGGAGCTCGTAGCCGAGCACGCCCAGGGCGTAGACGTCGCTGCGGCCGTCGAGCTGCTTGCCCATGAGCTGCTCGGGAGACATGTACTCGAGCGTGCCCAACGTCTGGCCGGTCGCGGTGAGCTGCGGCGCCTGCGGATCGACCGAGTTGTCGCCGCGCATCACCTTGGCGATGCCGAAGTCGAGGATCTTCACGAACTCGGGATCACCGCCGCGGTTCTCGAGGTAGATGTTCTCGGGCTTGAGATCGCGGTGGACGATGCCCTGGCGGTGGGCCTCGCCGAGCGAGCTGCACATCTGGCTCAGGATCTTCAGCACCCGGCGCCACTCGATGGGCGCCTCGTTGTGGAAGACCGTGTGCAGGCTCTTGCCCTCGAGGAGCTCCATCGCGATGTAGAGCGTGCCCTCGGGCGTCTGATCGAAGTCGTAGGTGGTGATCGTGTGCGGATCGCGGAGGTTGCACAGCACCAGCCCCTCGCGCCGGAACCGCGCCACCAGGTTCTCGTCCCGGGTCATCTCCGGGTGAAGCAGCTTGAGCGCGACCTTGCGGCCGGTCTGGGTCTGGGTGCCGCGGTAGACCGCGCCGAACCCGCCCTCGCCGAGCTTGGACTCGATCTTGAACCGACCGTTCAAGAGCTGACCGACGAAGGGATCGCCCTCGGGCTTCTTGCGCAGGCCCGGCACCGCGCCCTTGACGCCAGGGGGCGGGCGCAGCACCGGCTCGGAGCCCGGCCGCGCGGGGACCTGCGGATTGGGTTGGCTGCCGGGACGGACCGCCACCGGGCGGGGCACGGCCGGCGCGGGCGTCTGGAGCTGGTGTCCGCAGACGCCACAGAACCGCGCCGCAGGCGGCAGCGGGGTCTGACAGGACGGACAGTTCATCCGATCGCGATTGTCGCCCAACTCGAGGGCGCGTGCATCGACCAATCCCGACTATTTCGCATCGCACCGTCGCGCGGCGGTCAACGCGCGGCGAGCCACACCGCGATCGCGGCGCCGACGACGATCGCGCCCGCGAGGATCGGCCAGGCCCGCGGCAGGCGGGCGCGCGGGGCCGCAACCACCGGCGCCGGCAGGCCGGCCACGGCCTCGGGGTCGCCGATGAAGAGCCGGATCCGGGGGCCACCGGCGCCGAACTCGACGGTCACCGGGGTGGCCAGGGGGACCGCCAGCTCGGTCACGCGCTGGCCGTCGACGAAGGTGCCGTTCGAGCTGCCGAGATCGACCAGGACCCAGCCGCGCTCAGCCGGGCGCAGCTCGGCGTGGCGAGACGACGCGTCGATGTCGCGATGGGCGTCGAAGGACACCTGACAATCGGGGTGGCGGCCGAACTGCGTGCGCCCGGCCGCCGCCAGCTCCTGGCGCTGACCGCGGCGTGACCCGGCCAGGTGATCGACGATCACCAGCGGCGGCGGTGGCCCCTCGCTCATGACCCACCGTTCCACAACTCGAGGGCGCGATCCACCGTCACGGCGCGACCGCCGAGGACAGGGTCGCGGCCAGGCCCGGGTCGTCGGCGCCGAGCTCGAACCAGCGCCGCCACGCCGCCAGCGCGCCGGCTCGATCGCCGCGGGCCTGGGCCACCGCGCCCGCCACGACCCAGGCCTCGGGGAGCAGCGGCGCCAGCGCGCGCGCCCGGGCCACCGCCTCGGCGGCCCGTCCCGGCGCGCCGCGGTTGAGCGCGCCCCGGGCGGCCCGAAGCTCGCGCCGCGCCGCCCGCACCTGCTCGGCGGCGCCGCGATCGGCCTCGGGGTCGGGCGCCAGATCCGCGGGCGGCACCGGGCGGTCGCCCTCGCCGCGGAGCTCGTGGCGCAGGTCGAAGCCGCGCAGGCGCGCGCCGGCGCCGGGGCCGTCGCCGATCCACAGCTGGAGCGAGGCCGGATCGAGGACGACGACGTGCGCGGCGGCGACGTCATCGAGGGCGGCCCGGTGACCGATCGGCAGGACCGCCTCGTCGGCTCCGCGGCGATCGCGCAAGAGCGTTGCCACCGCGGCGGCGTCGGCCGGCGGGATCGCGGCCAGGCGCTCGGCCCGCGCGGCCCGGGCCACGGTCGCCGCGGTGCGGAGCTGGCGGTCGTTCTCGGGATCGTCGGCGAAGGCCCCCGACACCAGCACGTCGCCGACGGCGCGGCTGGCCGGGGCGCGACGGACGCCGACCCGGGTCGGGCTGCGATCGACGACCGCCCACCGACCGCGGGCGCCGTCGACGATCACGAAGGCGGCGGCGCCGAGCGTCGGCGTGGCCTCGAGCTTCTTGATCGCCGCGTCGAGGTCGGTGCACTCCTCGAGGATCTCGCGGGCGATGAGCGCGATCGGCACCGCCGAGCGCGAGGCCCGGACGTCCCGGGTCCGCGTCGGGTGGACCATGATCGCCAGGCCGGCGGCGTTGACGCCGGTGACCACGCCGGTCAAGCCGGGCCATCCCACGCCCGCCCACGCCTGACGGCCGGTCGGCTTGACGATGAACAGGACCGGCGCGCCGAGGCCATCGCCGCCGTCGACCAGGCCGGGCAGGGCGAAGCTCCGTCCGATCCACAGCCGGTCGGTGGCGGCGCCGGCCTGCGGCGCGACCACGGTCAGCGCGCGGGCCAGGTTGCGGGTCTGGACCTCGGCGGTGGTCGCCGACGGCTGGCCGATGTCGAGGACGGTCGCGGTCCGCAGGACCTCCTGGTACGAGCGATCGACGCCCGACTGCGCGGCGCCGCGCACCAGCCCGGCCAGGCCGCGGCGATGGCGATCGGTGATGCCGTCGTCGACGAAGCGCAGCCGCCAGTCCTTGCGCATGGCCTGGGTGAAGCCGAACCAGCCGCCGTCGCCGGCCAGGGCGTCGATCGACGGGCCGAAGCCGGCCAGGGTCGCCGGCAGGCGCGGCCCGAGGAGCCGGCCGTGGGCGGCGCCGATCGCGAAGGGCTCGCCGGCCGCGCGCACGACGGTCAGGCCACCGACGTGGGTCAGGCGGGCCTCGGACCAGCGCAACCCGACGCCGACCCCGTCGACCTGCTCGACCTCGATCGGCGCGCTGACCGGCTCACCGTCGGGGACGTCGTAGGCCACGGAGCGCCGGTAGATGAACCAGGCCACCACCAGCGCGGTCGCGCCCAGGGCCACGAGGAGCCCGGTCGCGCGCAGCGCGCGGCCCGGCGACGCGCGCCGGCTGCCGATGACCAGGTCGGGCATGGCCGCGGACCTTACCCGACGGCCTGGCCGCCGTCACGGCCGCCGGCGGGCCACCGTGCCCACGACCCGCGCCGTCAGTTCACGACGACCAGATCGTGGCCGTCCTTGCCGCAGAACCGCACCGAAAGATCGTAGCGGGTGCGGCACACCGGGCAGGCCTTGCCGAGGACGCCCGTCAGCGGTGGGTCCGGCTTGCGCGTCGCGCGGTAGGCCGCCGGCGGCACCAGCTCGGCGCCGTCGTGGGGGCAGCGGCGCAGCCCGGGGTCGAAGCCGCGCCCACACCGCGGGCACATGCCGCCGGTGGCGCGGCCCTCGAGCATGTCCTCGGCGGCGACCAGGCGGCGGGCGTCGCGCGGGCAGTACGCCAGGCCGGCGTACTCGGTGCGGCAGGTCGGGCACACCATGCCCGAGGCGGCGACCTCGAGACCACCGCCGGTCGTGCCCGGCCGGCGGACCGCGCGCACGACCGCGATCGGCGGACGCGTGCGCGGCGCGACCGCGGGTGGCGACGGCGCCTCTGCCGTTGGACGTCGGCGACGGCGGGTCCACGCAGCGAGGCCAACCGCGAGCGCAACCGCCGCCAGGGCGCCGACGAGCATCACCACGGCGCCGAGCTCTTGCGGGCGGGGTCGGCGTCCACCGACCGTCTGACGAGCGCGAACACGGACACCTCAACCTCGACGGTAGCAACCGGTCGCGGCGGCGGTCAATCGCGACCTGACCCGGGTTCGCGTGGGCGTCGCGCCCACATTGTGCGGTCGGCACGGTCGGGCCCCGGCCGGCCCCCGCGCTCCGACGGTCGTGGGTACAATGGGCCGATGTCTCGCCTCGCCTTCGTCGCGCTCCTCCTGGCCGCCCCCGCGGCGGCCCACGCCGATCTGTTGAGCCTGCGGGTCGAGGCCCACGGCGGCGGCGCCGGTGGCGTCGGCGTCGGCGGCGACCAGAAAGACAACGCCTTCCAGGCCGGGGCCCGCGGCGGCGCCTACGGCGCGCTGGTCGGCGCCGAGCTGTTGTTCATCGACGGCTGGGTCTCGCACCAGCAGTACAACGACGGCGCGCTGATCGGCACCTGGACCCAGTTCATGCTCGGCATGGACGTCGACGTCGATCTGGGCGTGCCGACCGCGCCGCCCGGCGGCAAGGCCAAGGGCCGCCCGAAGGGCTACTTCGAGGCCGGCCTGGGCCTGGGCTTCGGCGTCGGTACCGGCCAGCAGGTCGAGCTGCCGCTCGACAACAGCGAGGTCACCGACAAGGGCTTCCTCCTCGAGGCCAAGCTCGGCGCCGGGGTCAACCTCGGCCCGGTGTTCTCGCTCGGGTTCGTGATCCCGGTGACCGGCGGCTACTTCTTCAAGAGCGGGCCGGGGGTCGCCGCCAACGACACCGGGACGCACTACGAGGCGATCGGCGCGGCGTTTCTCGTGAACGCCCGGTTCAAGCTGAAGCTGAAGTGACGGCGATCCGGCCCGCGGCCGTGGTCGGCCCGCCGTCGCGCCGGCTCACTCGCCGTCGTCGTAGATCGTGATCAGGTCGTAGCCGCGCGCGGTCGCGCGCTCGCTCCACACCAGGGCCAGGCCGCGTCGCCCGCCGGCGCACCGGATCGCCGTGACCCCGCCGCGGGCGAGCTGCGCGTTGATCCGCACCCGCAGCGGCTCGTAGTGGGCATGCTCCGGTGGCAGCGGCTCGAAGGCGACGCCGAGGAGCTGGTTGTAGCGCCAGCGCGGCGCGACCGCGGTGCAGCCGCCGGTGCCGACCGTGCGCTGGGCTAGCGGGCGGTAGAAGTTGCCGACGTTGCGACGCTCGCGGGCGGCCGGGTACGGCGTGCCGTCGTCGGCGGCGAGGTCGGCCTTCTCGGCCTCGGTCAGATCGGGCAGTCGACCGAGGAGATCGTAGCGGCGCAAGAGGATCTCGAAGGCCCCGACCTCGGCGAAGTCGAACAGCCCCACCCAGGCGTCGCGGCCGGCCAGGGTCGCGCGCTCGAAGTCCCAGACCACGCGGTCGGCCATCGACGCACCGGCCGGCGCCGCCGGCCAGGTCGCGCCCGGGTAGGCGGTGCCGGAGCCACCGCCACATCCGAGGACCACCGCCGCCGCCGCGAGCGCGGCCCTCACGCCGCCTCCGCCCAGGTCGCGCCGTAGTCGTCGAGGGCGCTGCCGCACTCGACGCCGAGGGCGACGAAGCCCGGCACCAGCACCTCGCGGACGCAGGCCGAGAAGATCTGGCGCTCCTCGGCGGGCGTCATCAGGCCGTGGCCGCGCACCGCCTCGGTCACCGCGCCGATCGGGCGCTCGCGCTCGACGACGGTGGCGACGCCGCGCAGGGCGATCGGCACCATCGTCGCGGCCGCGGCCCGGGCGTCGTCGCCGCCGCGATCGAGGGCGTAGCGCAGGTACGACCAGCCCAGGCGCGCGTGCATGACCTCGTCGGAGTAGATCGAGGTCAGGACCTCCTGGGCGGTCGGATCGACCGTGAGATCGCGGGTCGCCGACAGGACCGTGGTGGCGTAGGTCTCGGACACGCACGACACCAGCATCGTGTTGGCCAGGGCCTGGTGGAGCTTGGGGCGCTTGGGATCGTCGGGCAGGCTCGACATGCCCGGCGGCGGCAACACGCGCTTGCCGGCGTAGATCTCGATCATGCGCAGGCACAGCTCGGCGTGGCGGACCTCGTCGATGCCGGCCCGCAGGCACAAGGACAGCACGTCGGCCGGCGCGGCCGCCGCGACCAGATCGATCGCCAGGACCGCGAAGGTCGAGACCGCGAGGTACTCGGCGGCGGCGCGCCGGGTCCAGGTCTCGCCGAGGCGGGCCCGCTCCTCGGGCGTGAGGGCCGCGGCGGTGGTCTCGGACCACGGCACCGGCACCGGCCGGCGCCGCATCAGGCGCTGATGTTCGGTCTCGAGGGGCGTGCCCGAGAGCCACCATCGGCTGACCGGCTCGAGGACATCGTCGTGGGTCTCGGCGATCGCGTCGTCGGTGCGCATCGCCCGCGAGTCTACGACAGCGCGACGCCGCGGCCGACGTTCTTGCGCCGACGTTTGCGGCGCCGGCGTGGGCCGGTCGCGCTCGGGCCGGCCGCCGCGGTCAGGCGAGGCCGACCGCCGGCCACGTCCACAGCGCCGCCGCGCCGAGGATCAAGACCCGGCCGAGCGCCGGGCGCCAGCGCGCCGGGACGTCGAAGGTGTCGAGGACCTCGTCGCCGCCGCGGAGCAACCGGACCAGGCCGGGGACCGCGCCGAGGGCGGCGACCCCGACCGCGAGCTGGGCGAGCGCGCTCGGCGGCCGGGCCAGGAACGCCGCTGGCCACACCGCGGCGACCAGGAACACCTCGGCGATGATCAGCGCGCCCAGGGCCCAGCGGTGGCCGGCGAGCACCGCGACCGCCGCGACCGCGAGGGCGGCGGCCAGCTCCGGGCTGTGGGCGTGGGCGGGCAAGGGCAAGATCGCCAGCGCCGACAGAAGCCCGGTCCCCGCGGCCCAGCGATCGCTCGCGAGTGCTGACAGGAGGCCCATGAGACAAATGTAATCGATCGCGGACAATTGTCGCGACGATTGTCGGCGCGCCGTGACATTTGCCCGGCGACCGAGCGTAACTAATCGAAACCAAATCGTCCCGATCGCCTACCCGGCGCCAGCCTCGCCCCCGCTGGCGCTTCGTGGCACGCTCTCCTCATGACCTGGATCCTCGTCAAGCTCGCGGTGCGGCTGGTGGCCTTCACGCTGGTGTTCTGGTTCGCGACCCGCAAGAACGAGAAGATCAAGATCCAGCCGCGCTGGGCCTTGCCCCTGGTCGCCGGCATGTTCGCGCTGTTCAACGTCGGCCTGTACTGGCTCCTGCGGCCGGTGCTGAACCTCGCCACCTTCAACGTCGCGTGGTTCGCGATGCCGCTGGTGATCAACCTCTTGTTCGTGATCGCCACCGTGCGGGTGTTCCAGAACAAGCAATGGCTCCAGGTCGACGGCGTGCGCGCGACCTTGTGGCTGGCCGGCGTCCTCACGCTGGCCCATGGCGTCCTCTACGTCGCCCTCGACTACCTCCCCGGCAAGGTGTGATCGGCGACGCGACGCCGGGGTGGGTGGCGCGCGCGGCGGGGGTCGGGTGATACTGGACGGCATGGCTTGGCGCGCCCTGCTCCTGGCCGCGGCCCTGGCCGCGTGCGGCGACGATCGTCGGGTCGCGCCCGAGGACGCCAGCGTCGACGCGGCGGAGGTCGACGCCGCCCTGGTCGACGCCGCGGACCCGGACGCCGCGGTCGCAGACGCCGACGCCCGCGGCGCGCCGCCACCGGCCGTGATCCTGCTGATCGGCGACGGCATGGGGCAGGGCGCCCTCGACGCCGCGTCGTACTTCCGCCACGGCGCGCGCGAGCGTCTGGCGATGCAGGGGCTGGCCTACCGCGGCCAGGTGCGCACCGGTGGCCCGTCGGGGACCACCGACTCGGCCGCGGCCGCCACGGTCATGGCCACCGGGGTCTACACGGTCAACGGCGCGATCGGCGTCGATCGCGCCGGACGCCCCGTCGAGACGCTGATCGAGCGGGCCCACGCCCGCGGCTGGTCGACCGGCGTGGTCACGACGACGTCGTTGCCCCACGCGACCCCGGCCGGCTTCACCGCGCACGTCGCGTCGCGCGCGCAGCTCGTCGAGATCGCCGACGCGATGGTCGCCACCCATCCCGACGTGATGCTGGGCGGCGGCTCGCTGTACTTCGCGCCGGCGGGGACCGGCTCGGTCCGCACCGACGACGGCCTCCACGATGAGCTCGACCTCGCCGGCTACACCCGGGTCGCGACCGCGGCCGAGCTGGCGGCCGCGGTGGCCGCCGGGGCGCCGCGGATCTTCGGCGCCTTCGCCCCCGATCAGATGACCTACGTCGCGGCGCGACCGGCCGACACCGTCGAGCCCGGGCTGCGCGACATGGCCCTGGCGGCGCTCACCACGCTCGATCGCGATCCCCACGGGATGTTCGTCATGATCGAGGGCGGGCGCATCGATCACGGCGGCCACGCCAACAGCCTGACCGACGTGATCGCCGAGACCCTGGCCTTCGACGACACGGTCGCGGCGGTGGTGGGCTGGGCGCGGGCTCGCGGCAACACCACGGTCCTGGTCACCGCCGATCACGAGTGCGGGGGCCTCGAGGTGACCGCGCCGGCGCCGGCCGGCCAGCCGCCGCCGGTGCGCTGGCGCTGGGGCAACCACACCAACGCCCGGGTCGCGGTCTTCGCCGACGGTCCGGGCGCCGGCTCGGTCGACGGCGCGGTGATCGACCACCGCTGGATCTACGCGATCGCCCGGGCCCGGATGGATCGCGGCGCGATGATCATCCCGGGCCGCGAGCCCATCCCCGACGGCGAGCTCACCGATCTGCGCCACCGCGCCGTGGTCCAGCGCTGGCCGACCGACTTCGGCGTCGGCTACAACCAGCTCGACGCCCTGTGGCTCGACGCCACCGCCGACGGCCTGTTCGTCGGGATCGAGGGCCTCTTCGAGTGGGGCGAGAACGCGGTCGAGATCTGGATCGACGTCGACCCGGGCGCGGGCACCGGCCCGGCGTCGCCGGCCGGTAGCCTGACCGATCCGCTGGGGCTCGTGGATCGCCTGCTCGGCGCCACCACGCTCACCGCCGGCGCGGTCGACTTCGCGCCCGACGTCGCGATCGCCACCGTCGGTGGCCTCGATCCTCACGTCGAGGATCTATGGGACGACGCCGGCGCGCGGGGCCTCAGGCCGCCGCTCGGTCGGCCCGATGACCTCGGCTGGCTGCGGGCCGCGATCAACTTCGGCGCGGTGCGGACCCGCGAGCGGCCGTCGCCGCCGGTGCCCGGGCAAGGCCTCGAGGTCCGGGTGCCGTGGACCTCGCTCTACCCGGGCGGCGTGGTGCCGGTCGGCGCCCGCGTCCGGCTGGCCGCGGTCCTGGTCGACGCCAGCGGCGGCTACGCCTCCAACCAGTTCCTCCCGCCGCTGCCGGTCGGTGGTCCCGGCCCGGGCGCGGCGCCGGTGGTCCTGCCCGGCGTGGTCGAGTACGTCCTCGACGCCAACGGCGACGGCTTCGTCGACGGCGATCGGCCGCCGAGCTCGCTGCCCTGAGCCGTCTCGGTCTCGATCGCCCCGGCGTCTAGCGCGCGAGCACGGCCGCGACCATCCCGAGCACCGCGACCACCACGACGACCTTGGTGATCACGAGCCCGCGCGTCGACATCGCCACGCGGGCCGCCAGATGCGCGCCGGCGGTGGCCCCGATCGCCATGATCAGGCCCGGTCCCCAGCGCACCAGATCGTAGGCGATGAACACCGCCGCGGTCAGCGCGATGTAGACCAGCATCACCAGCGCCTTGAGCGCGTTGGCCCGCACCAGGTCGTAGCGCAGCCCGGTGGCGAGGATGGCGAGGAACAAGAGGCCGGCGCCGGCCTGCAAGACCCCGCCGTAGAACCCGGCGGCGACCAGGCCGACGAGCGCGCCCGGCCCGCGCGGATCGCGGGGCACCGCGTCGGGCGGCGGGGCCAGCCGCGACGGCGAGATCGCGAGCGCGAGCGCCATCACCGCCAGGGTCGCGACCAGGAGGGTCTCGAAGACCGCGCGCGGGAGCTGGGTCGCGACGTAGGCCCCGGCGGCGGCCCCGACCAAGACCGGCGGCACGATCGCGCGCGCGGCTCGACCGGGCAGGCGCCCCCCACGCGCGAACGCGGTGGCGCCGGCCGCGCACTGCGCGAGGATCGGGATCCGCGAGGTGGCGTTGGCGGTGGTGGCGTCGAGCCCGGCCAGCATGAGCGCGGGCACCAGGAGCAGCGAGCCGCCGCCGGCCAGGGTGTTGAGGGCGCCCGCGGCCAGGCCGGCCCCGATCAGCGCGGCGATGGTGAGCGGCTCCACCGCGCGACCCTACGCCACCCGGTCACTCGCCGGGGAGCCGGAAGCCGTAGTTGCGCATGATGTCGCGGCCCGCCGGCGACGCCACGAAGGCGGCGAAGGCGCGCGCGCCGTCGGTGGCGGGGCCGTTGCCGCACACCACCAGCTCCTGATCGAGGGGATCGTGGAGGGTCTGATCGACCGGGACCGAGACCCCGCCGGTGGTGACCGTGGCCAGCGACAGCGCGACCAGGGCGGCGTCGGCGCTGCCGTCTTGCGCCCACTGCATCGTGATCTGGATGTTCTCGGCGAACACCAGGCGCGACGACACCGCGTCCCACAGCTCGAGCTTCTCGAGGGCCTGCTTGGCGGCCTTTCCGTAGGGCGCGTGCTCCGGGTTGGCGATCGCGATCTTGGCGAAGCGCGGCTCGGCCAGCTCGCGCAGGTCGGTCAGCGGGCCGGCCTTCGACCACGCCACCAGCCGGCCGCGGCCGTACATCGCCCGGGTCGAGCCATCGCAGGCCTTGGCGTCGACCACCTGCTGGACGAAGCTCCTCGACGCCGCGGCGTAGAGGTCGAAGGGCGCGCCCTGGGTGATCTGCTTGGCCAGGAGACCCGATGACCCGAAGGTGAAGACCACCTTGTGGCCGGTCTTGGCGGTGAAGGCGCGGCCGACGTCCTCGAAGGCCCGCGCCAGATCCGAGGCCGCCGCGACCTTGATCGTATCGCCCGACGACCGCTCGCGACAACCGGCGGCCAGCGCGAGAGCGGCGAGGGCGGCGAGGGCGAGACGCGACGGCATGCCCGACGATACGGCGATCGCCGACGGGTGGGTGTTACTGCCGGGTAACACCACCGACCGGTCATCCGGCGGTAGCATGTCGACATGCGCCGACGCGTCTTGGTCGTCGAGGACGAGCCCGACGTCGCCCGCTTGCTCGATCATCACCTGCGGGCCGCGGGGTTCGACGTCGCGATCGCGGCGACGGTGGCGGCGGCTCAGGCCGCGGTCCGCGCGACGCCGCCGACGGTGGTCCTGCTCGACGTCATGCTGCCCGACGGCGATGGGTTCGCGTTGTGCCGCGAGCTGCGCGCCGATCCGGCGACCACGGCGATCGGCGTGATCCTCCTGACCGCGCGGGCCGAGCCCGACGATCGCATCACCGGGCTCGAGGTCGGCGCCGACGACTACGTCGGCAAGCCCTTCGTCGCGCGCGAGGTCGTCTTGCGGGTGACCGCGCTGGCCAACCGCCTGGCCGAGCGCGCGACCCCGGCGCCAGGCGCGGCCCTTCGCCTGGGCCCGCTGGCGATCGATCCGCGCGAGCACGTCGTGACCTGCGCCGGCGCGCCGCTGGCGCTGCGGCCCCTCGAGTACAAGCTCCTGGTGACCCTCGCGGCCGAGCCCGGGCGGGTGTTCTCGCGCGACGATCTGCTGGCCGCGGTCTGGGACATCCACGGCAGCGTCAACACCCGCACCGTCGACGTCCACGTCCGGCGCCTGCGCCAGAGCCTGGGGCCGGCGGCCGACTGGGTCGAGACCGTCCACGGCTTCGGCTATCGCGCCCGCAAGGACGAGCCGAGCTGACGTGGCGATCCGGACGCGGCTCTTGCTGGGGCTGGTCGCGGTGGTCGCCGTGGTCGCGGCCGCGACCCTGGTCCTGGCCGAGCGCACCCTGGGCCGCGATCTCGAGCACGAGCTCGACGAGCGCCTGCGCCAGCAAGCCACCGGCGTGATCCGCTGGCTCGGCAACGCCGGCCACCCGGGGCGGCTGGCCCGCCGCCTCGGCGGCGTGGTCGACGCCCGGGTCACGATCGTCGGCGCCGACGGCGTGATCGAGGGCGACTCCGAGCGACCGGCGGACGTCGGCCTCGCGGTCGGTCGCGCGCCGGAGATCGAGGCGGCCCGGCGGACCGGCCTGGGCCGCGCGATCCGCAAGCTGGCGCCCGACGGGCGGCAGGCCTACCTGGTGGCGATGCCAGCCACCGACGGTCGCGTCATCCGGCTGGCGGTGCCGATGCGGCAGGTCGAGGCGACGCGGGCGGCCCTGCGCTGGCGGTTGGCGCTGGCCGCGGTGGTCGGGCTGGTGGTCGCCCTCGGCCTGGGCGCGGTGCTCATCCGCGCGATCGTCGTGCCGGTGCGGACGATGACCGCGGCCGCGGCGCGGGTCGCCCGCGGCGACTACGCGATCGGCCCGGCCGCCGAGTCCGGCGACGAGCTCGGCGTCTTGTCGCGCGCTCTGGTCGGGCTGGCCGACGAGGTCCAGGCCCAGGTCGGAGCCTTGACCCGCGAGCGCGATCGCTCGCTGGCAGTGATCGGCGCGATGGTCGAGGCGGTGATCGTGGTCGATCGCGCGGGCGCGGTCAGCCTGACCAACCCGGCGGCCGACCGCTTGGGCCTCACGCCGCCGCCGCCGCCGATCGCCGCCGCGCTGACCGCGGCCGGGGCCGGGCGCGGCGTCGACGACGAGATCGGCTGGGCCGGGCGGACGCTCCAGCTCTCGGCCCGACCGCTGCCCGGCGGCGAGGGCGCGGTGTGCGTGATCCACGACGTGTCGCGGCTGCGCGCCCTCGAGGTGGTGCGGCGCGAGTTCCTGGCCAACGCCGCCCACGAGCTGCGCACGCCGGTGACCGCGATCGCCGGGTTCGCCGACGCCCTCGGCGACGACGCCCTCGATCCGGCCAGCCGGCGCGAGTTCGTCGCGACGATCGAGCGCAACGCGGCGCGCATCGCTCGGCTGGTCAACGATCTGCTGGCCCTCGAGCGCCTCGACGCCCGAGCCGAGACCGTCGAGGCCGGCGAGCCGATCGCGCTGGCGCCGGTGGTGGCGGCGTGCGCCGCGACCGCGGCCGCGGCTCGAGCCGGCGCAGCGCCGGCGACGATCGCGATCGCGCCTGAGCTCACGGTGCGCGGCGATCGCGATCGCCTCGAGCACGTGATCCAGAACCTCCTCGACAACGCCCACAAGCACGGCGGGGCGCCGATCGCGGTGACCGCCGAGGTCGCTGGCGATCGGGTCCGGCTCCGGGTCGAAGATGGCGGCCCCGGCGTGCCGGCGGCTCTGCGCGAGCGGGTGTTCGAGCGGTTCTTCCGCGGCCCGGCCGCGACCCGCGGCGACGGCTCGGGGTTGGGCCTGGCGATCGCGCGGGCGGCGGCGGCGGCCCTCGGCGGGACCTTGACCCTCGAGCCGTCCGAGGTCGGCGCCCGCTTCGTGCTCGAGCTGCCGCGGGGATGACCAGCCGAGATGATCAGCGGGCGCGGCGCCGGACCAGACCCAGGGCGGCGAACAGCGCGGCCAGGGCGGCGGCGCCCGCGGCGCCGTACAGCATCCACGCCGGTCGGGTCGCCGGCTCGGCGGCGGCCGCCGCGGCCTTGGCGGGGGCGTAGTCGGGCTTGAGCGCGACCGCGCGCCGGAAGTTGGCGCCGCCGTCCTTGCCGGCGGCCTCGAGGGCCTTGCCCAAGGCGTACTCGCGGCCGGCCTCGGCCGCGGTGGCCTCGCCGCCGGTCGGATCGACCGCCACCGCCTTGCCGAAGGCGGTGGCCGCCGCGTCCCAGCGCGCCTCGCGCTCGAGACCCTGGGCGTAGCGCAGGTAGAGGCCCGCGGCCTCGGCGGGGTGGGGCACCGCGCCGACCGTCGCCAGCAGCCGATCGAACTCGGCGATCGCGCCGGCGAGATCGCCGGCGTCGGCCTTGGCCTTGGCCGCGGCGAAGGCCGCCTCGTCGGCCTTGGCCCGGATGCCGTCGTAGTGATCGAAGAGCCGCTTCGACAGCGCGGCCAGGTCGGCGGCCTCCGGCTCGACGGTCTCCCCGAGGACCTCCTCGGCGATCCGGGTCAGCTCGATCGCGGCCAGCTCGCGGTAGGTCAGCCACAGCGGCGTGGCCTTGGCGGCCAGCTTGCCGCCGGGGAGCTGGAGCCGCTTCTTGGGCGCCGGCTTGGGCTCGGGCCCGGTGACGTAGTCGAGCCACGCGGCGCGCGCCGCGGCCCGCACCCGGGGGGCGGCGTCGTCGGTGTACTTCAGCACCGTGGCCACCGCCTCGCGGTGGTGCGAGGCGCCGAAGGCCCGGAGGATCGCGACGCGCAGGGCCTCGTCGCCGGCGGCCGCGGCCATGGCCTTGCCGGGCTCCTGCCGATCGAGGCGCTCGAGTTGATAGGTGGCGTAGCGAGCCTTGGCGGTCGAGTCGGACTGCGAGGCGATCGTCAGCGCGGGGACCGACTGCGGCGCCATCGCGCGCAGGCGTCGGCCGCACTCGTCGCGGTAGATCATCGTGTCAGGGGCGAAGGCCACCTCGACGATCGCCGCCGCCGCCTCGCGGGTGCCCAGGGTGGCCAGGGCCCGCAGGAGCGCGACGTCGGCCAGGACCTCGCCGCGACCGGGCAGGGCCGGATCGGCCGCCGCCAGCGCCGCCAGCCAGTCGAAGTCGTCGTCGGCCCGCACCTGCTCGGCCTTCTGCCGCTTGGGGGTCTCGAACTTGCCCGAGGCATCGGGGACCGAGGCCTTGATCGCGCGCAAGACCGCGCGGCGCTCATCGACCGAGTGGGTCCGGGGCCGCGCGAGCTGGGCCGCGAGGGCCTCGACGGTCGCCCCGCCGAGATCGGCGAGGGCCGCGTCCGGGGCGGTGGTCCCGCGCGCGAGATCGCTCACCACCGCGGCGGGATCGCGACCGGCCAGGGCCGGCGCGGCGCTGGCGGCGGAGAGGGCGATCGCCAGGGCGACGCGACGCATGGTGGCCTTCGTAGCCAATCCGTTGGCGCGGCGCAAGTTGCTGGGATCGACGGGACGCACGAGGTGCCGACGCCGGGACCGGTCGGGGTATTCCGTCAATGCAGGACGCGCTGGCCGGGCAAGGTCAGCGGCAGCTCGGTGTCGAAGTCGAGGAAGCGCAGGCCCATCGCCCGGGCCGCCCGGGGCTCCTCGCCGGGGATCGCGAAGTTGAGGCAGAGGTGGTGCTTGACCTCGGCCTGGGCCACCAGCTCGTCGTCGCAGTCGGGCATGCGGAAGTGCACGGTGACGACCGCGCCCAGCGGCAGCACCTCGGGCGCCTGGACCAGCATCCCGCCGGCCGACACGTTGCGGACCACCACCGTGACCTCGCCGTACAGCTCGCTCGCCACCACACAGGAGAACAACATATCGAAGCGGATATGGATGCGCTTCTCGGCGGCGACCCCGACCGAGTCGGCGCGCCGCGGGCGGGACGGGGCAGGGCCGGAGGACCACTCGGAGGGGCGCGTCGACTTCATGGAAATAGGATCGGCCCGGGTGACAATGAAGTCAACAATCATACATGTAGGATAAACTCCTCCCTGTCGAACCCCCCGGGCCTCCTATGGTATTTGCTTGGGGGATGGCGACCCTCGTCACTGGCGCTGGTGGCTTCATCGGCTCGGCGGTGGTGCGGGCCCTGGTCGCTCAGGGGCGGGCGGTGCGGGCCGGGCTCGCCCCCGGCGAGGCCCCCGACAACCTCCTCGGCCTCGACGTCGAGCGGGTCACCGTCGACGTCGGTGACCCAGCGGCGGTCGCGCGCGCGGTCGACGGGTGCGACGTGGTCTATCACCTGGCGGCCATCTACAGCCTGTGGCTGCGCGATCCGTCGCGCATCTACGCCGTCAACGTCGACGGCACGCGCCACGTCCTGGCGGCGGCGGCGGCGGCCGGCGTGCGCCGCGTCGTCCACACCAGCTCGATCGCCGCGGTCGGCGTGCCGCCGCCGGGGCACCTCGCCGACGAGACCCTGCCGTGGACCCACTGGCGCCAGGCCGATCCGTACATGCGCTCGAAGTACCTGGCCGAGCTCGAGGCCCGGCGCGCCGCCGCCGCCGGCCTGCCGGTGGTGATCGTGTGCCCGGCGTTTCCGTTCGGCGCCGGCGATCGCGCGCCGACCCCGACCGGGCGCTTCATCGTCGAGGCGCTGGCGGGGCGGGTCCCGGGCTACCCGGCCGGCGGCTTCTGCGCCGTCGACGTCGACGACGTCGCGGCCTGCCATCTGGCGGCCGAGGCCCGCGGTCGGATCGGCGAGCGCTACCTCGCCGGCAATCACAACGTGACCTACCGCGAGTTCTACGCCGCGGTGACCCGGATCGCCGGGTTGCCGCCGATCACCCGGCGGCTGCCGGGGCCGGCGGTGATCGCCGGGGCCTGGCTGGCCGAGCGCGTCGCCGAGCGGGGTGGCCCTCCGCCGCGCATCACCGTCGCCGCCGCTCGCTACGCCCAGGCCCAGGTCTGGTACGACGTCGGCAAGGCCCGGCGCGAGCTCGGGCTGCCGTGTACGCCGCTCGATACGACGATCGCCCGCGCCGTGCGCTGGTTCCGCGATCACCCCGTGGCCTGAGGAGACGGGCGGTCGCGCGCCGGCGGCCGCGCTACACTGTCGGCGATGCGCTGGCCGGCCGTCGCCGTGGTCGTGATCGCGCTGGCCGCGCTCGGGCCGGTCGCGCCGGTCACCGCCGCGCCCGAGGACGGACCGACGCCCTGGCTGGGCGTGACCTACAAGCCCAACCCGTGGGGCGCCGTGCTGATCACCGAGGTCCACCCCGGCGGGCCGGCGGCGTCGGCCGGGCTGCGCAGCGGCGATATGCTGCACGCCCTCGACGGCACCCCGATCCTCGATCTCGGCGAGCAGATCCGCGCCGCCGGCCTCGGCGCGCGGATCCGCCTGACGCTCGAGCGCGACGGGCGCGCGGTCGTGCTGCGGGTCCGGCTGGCGGCGCGCCCGAGCCCCGACGAGCTGGTCCACCTGGCGCTCCACGGCCGGGCCCTGCCGCGGCTGCCCGCGGTCGACGGCGTGGGCCAGCCGGTGCGCGCGCTGGCGGTCCGGGGGGCGCCGACCGCGGTGGCGCTCTTCGACGCGCGGTGCGCGCCGTGCGCCGCGCAGGTGAACCGGCTGGCGTCGTCGTTGCCGATAGGCGCGCCCCGGGTCCGCGCGGTCGTCCTGGCCGACAGCGCCGAGGAGTTCGCCGCCCTGCGGGCCGTGACCCCGATGGCGGCCAGCCTCGCCTGGGTAGCGCGGCCGGTCGCGGCCGGGCTCATCTCCACGCTCGACCCCACGGTCGATGGCGCGCTGATCGTGGTCGACGGCGGCGGGGTGATCCGGTTCGCGGCCGCGGTCGGTAGCGACGCCGCGATCGATGGTGCGGCCCACGCCGTGGCCAACCTGATCGCGGCGCGGTAGCGTCGGCGGCGATGAGCCTCCTGGTCCGGTTCCGCGGCGTCGCGCCGCGCTGCGATCCCAGCGCGTACCTGGCGCCCCACACCTCGATCATCGGCGACGTCGAGATCGGCGCCGACAGCTCGATCTGGTTCGGCACCGTGATCCGCGGCGACGATCTGCCGATCCGGATCGGCCGGGCCACGTCGATCCAGGACAACTCGGTCCTCCACGTCACCTCTCACGTCCGCGGCACCACGGTCGGCGATCGCGTCACGGTCGGCCACCGCGTGATCCTCCACGCCTGCGACGTCGAGGACGACTGTTTGATCGGCATGGGCGCGATCATCCTCGACCGGGCCCGGATCGGCCGCGGCAGCTTCGTGGGCGCGGGTGCGCTGGTGACGCCGGGCACCGACATCCCACCCGGCAGCTTCGTCCTCGGCGCTCCCGCCAAGGTCGTGCGCGCCGTCGACGATCGCGAGCGCGCCCAGATCGCGGCCAGCGCCCGCCACTACGTCGAGCTGGCGCGGGAGTACCGCGGCGCCTGACCGCGGGATCGTCGGCGCACCCACATTGCATCGCGCCGACGCCCTCGCTAGCGTGGAGACGTGAACAATCGCGGGCCGGCGCCGTCGAAACGCGCGATGTCTCGCCGCCGTCGTGGAGTCGCGGTCGCGCTGGTCGTCGGGCTCGCGGCGCTGGCCGGGTCGAGCGCGCCGGCGCGCGCCGACAACGTCGACGTCTTGATCAAGGACGTGAAGTCGAGCGGCGAGTACAAGGTCCGGCTGTCGGCGGTCCTGTCCCTGGCCAAGCTGGGCGACAAGCGCGGCATCGCGCCGCTCATCGGCGCCCTGGCCGATCGCGACAAGACCGTGCGCGGCGCCGCCGCGGTCGCCCTCGGCAAGCTCCTCACCGCCCAGACCCCGGCGGCGGTGCGGACCCAGGCGGTCGACGCCTTGAAGGTGCTGATCGCGCGCGAAGGCACCGCTTCCGTCAAGCAGGCGGCGCAGAAGACCCTGACCCAGCTCGAGGCCATCGAGGCCGCGGCCGCCGCGGCGGCGACCTCGACGGTGCCCGGCGGGGTCTACATCTCGGTCGATCAGATGGCGTCGAAGGTCGAGCCGGCGGCCGATCTGAAGGCCCTCATGCGCAAGACCGCCACCACCACGCTGACCCGCAAGGCCAAGGACTTCCTCCAGGCCTGGCCCGGGGGCAAGGCCCCGACCAAGCGCGACCTCACCGCCAAGCAGGTCACCGGGTTCTACCTGGATGGGACGGTGAACGAGCTGTCGGTCAAACAAAAGGGCACGGCGGCCACGGTGTCCTGTAAGATCAACATGCTGATCGCCTCCTACCCGGAAAAGAGCATCTTCGGCATGTTGACCGGCACCGCCAGCGTCGCTGGCTCTAACGACCCGCGCGATATCGAGCTCGCCAAGCAGGACTGCGTGGCCGCGGTCGTCGAGGATCTGGTCGCGACCAAGGTGGTGCCGACGATCCGGACCAAGGTCGGCAAAGGAACGAGCCCATGAGCGGGCCGGGGAACGCGCCCTACAAGCGCAGCTGGAAGAACCTGCTCATCAACAAGCAGTACCAGCTCCGGTTCACGCTGTTCATGGTCGGCCTGGCGGCGCTCCTCATGGCGCTCCTGGGCTGGTGGGTCATCGGCGTCGCCGGCGAGGCCACCTGGGTGGCGCAGTCGCTGCGGCGCGGCGAGCCCTGCCCGGCGGCGCCGACCTCGATGTACCTGGTCGACGACGAGGCGGCGACTGGGCCGGCTGCGCCGAGCGCGCCGACGGCCGCTCCGACGCCGACGCCGACGCCCGACCTGAGCGCGCCGACGCCGACGCCCGACCCGAGCGCGCCGACGCCGACGCCCGACCCGAGTGCGCCGGCCGCCGACCCGAGCGCGCCGACGCCGGCCGCCGACCCGAGTGCGCCGGCCGCCGACCCGAGTGCGCCGGCCGCCGACCCGAGTGCGCCGGCCGCCGACCCGACGGGGGAGCCGGGGGACGCGCCGCGGCGCACCGTGGTCGTCCACGAGAGCACGCTGACGATGGAGACCCCGCCGCCGCCGCCGCCGCCCCGCGCCGATCCCAACTACGCCACCAAGGTCGCGGCCCACCACCAGTGCGAGCTGGCGCGCCAGGCCGCGATCGACGAGCTGGGGCGGGGCAAGACGCGGATCGTGCTGGTGCTGGTCGCCTCGGGCCTAGTGCTGCTCGTCGGCCTGGCGGTGTTCGGCATCAAGATGACCCACCGGGTCGCCGGCCCGCTCTATAAGGTCACGCTCTACTTCGCCAAGCTGCGCGACGGCCGCTACGACAAGGTCACGCCGTTGCGGAAGGGCGATCAGCTCGTCGAGTTCTTCGACCACTTCAAGCAGGCCCACGCCGGGGTCGTCGACCTCGAGCGCGCCGACGTCGCCGCCGTCAAGGCGGCCCTGGCGGCGGCGGAGGCCGACGGCTCGCTGGCGCGGTCGCCGGAGCTCGCGGCGGCCGCCGCGGCGCTGCGCGAGGTCCTGGCGCGAAAGGAGCAGTCCCTTGGCTGACAAACCCGACGTCCCGCCGGCGGTCGTGGTCCAGGACGGCAAGGTCCCGGGCGACGTGCCCGGTTCGGCGCCTCCCGCGCCGGCGCCGCGCGGTCGACGCCACCGCAAGCTCGCCAACTACCTCCTCGACAAGCGCCTGCAGCTCCGCTACGTGCTGGCGGTGACGCTGGTGTCGGCGATGATCGCCGGCGTGCTCGGCTATCTGATCTACCGCCAGGAGCACCAGGCCTCGGGCCAGCTCTCGGCCGACATGACCGCGCAGTTCGCCGGCGAGGGCGACGCCTTCGCCGAGGATCTCGACACCCGCGATCGATCGCTCGTGTTCGAGATGATCGCGATCGGCCTGGGCCTGACCGTGATCCTGTCGGGCTACCTGGTGGTGATGACCCACAAGGTGGCGGGGCCGCTCTACAAGGTCGGTCTCTACTTCGACCAGATGGCGGCCGGCCGGCTCGGACCGATCACCCCGCTGCGCAAGGGCGACATGCTGCAGGACTTCTACCGCGAGTTCGGCGACGCCCACGCGGCGACCCGGCAGCGGCTGACCACCGACGTCGAGGTGCTGGCCCGGTTCGTCGACGCCTGGGCAGCCGCGGGCGGCGAGCCGGCGGCGGTCGCGGCGGCCCGCGCCCACGTCGACGAGCGCCGTCGTGCGCTGGGGTAGACCGGCGCTCGCGTGGTAGCGTCCTCGCCGATGACGTCGCTGGTCGAGCTCGGCGAACGCTACTGGGCCCTCGGGTTGCCGGCGGCGGCCCGCGGGGCGCTCCGCCGGGCCCACGCCGCCGCCGCGGCCACCGACGCCTCGGCGGTGCGCCGCCTGGCCGAGATCTCGCTCGCGATCGGCGACGTCGCCGCCGCGCGCCGCTACGCCGCCGAGGCGGCCAAGCGCGAGCCCGGGCCCGCGGCCCGCGTGCTCCTCGGCAACGCCCAGCTCGCCGCCAGCGAGCTGGCCGCGGCCCGGATGTCCTTCGCCGCCGCGGTCGACGGTACCCGGGCGACGCCGGCGGTGCGCGCGCGGGCGCGCCTGGGCCTGGCCGCCGCCGCCGAGGTCGAGCGCGACGGCGCCGGCGCGGCCGCCAACGCCATGGCTGCCCTCGAGGACTTGCTGGGCGCGGTGACCCGCGGCGCGACCCCGCTGGCCGAGCGCGTCGCCCTGGTCGATCGCGAGTGCGGCCTGTTCGAGGAGGTGGTCGCGCGGGTGGTGGCCTGCGGGCGCACCGCCGACGCGGTGGCGGCCTTCGCGGCGGCGGCCGCGGCCTGCGGCGACGCCCCGCTCGGGCTGTGGCAAGCCCTCCTGGCCGCGGCCCGGGTCGCCCACGGCGAGCGTGGCCTCGACGCCGAGATCGACGCCGGCCTCTCCGCCGAGGCCGAGGCCCGGCCGACCTCGCGGGTGGTCGCGGTGCGGACGATCGAGCGGCGCCTGCGTCGCCGCGGGGCCGACGCCGCGGCCCGGGCCGAGGCGATCGCCCAGCTCACGGCCCTGGCCGGCACCCTCGAGACCGCGGGCCCCGGCGCCGGCGTCGACGCCGCCACCGAGCAGGCCCGGGTGTGGTTCCTCCTGGCCACCGCCCTCGAGGACGATCCGGCCAGCCGCCCGCGCGCCGAGGCCGCGTACCGGCGCGGCCTGGCGCTCCGACCGAGCCACGCCGAGGCCGCCTGTCGCCTGGCCTTGTTGATCCTCGATCGCGGCGACGCCGACGGCGCGCTCACCGAGATCGAGCGAGCCCTGCGGATCGACGCCAGCGCCGGCCTGGCCTGGCGCAACGCCGCGCGCCTGGTCGACCCGACCAGCCCCGGGCTGGTCGAGGTGGTCGGTCGGCTCCTCGACGCCGCCGCGCCGGGCGCCGCCGGCATCGTCGGCGCGGTCGCGCCGCGGCTCCTGGCCGCCACCGCCGAGATCGCCCGCGGCGACGTCCTGG
This sequence comes from Kofleriaceae bacterium, assembly GCA_018057825.1. Lineage (GTDB taxonomy): Bacteria > Myxococcota_A > Polyangia > Haliangiales > Haliangiaceae > UBA2376. The sequence goes on from JAGPCY010000015.1 coordinate 91,780, forward strand.
CCGGGGTCTACGCCCACGGCCATCGGGTCAAGAACGTGCTCGGCATCATCGGCTCGCGCACCCGCTCCGCGCGCAAGCTGGCCGACGGCGATCTGGGCGATCGCCTGCGCGAGCTCGAGCGCGAGGTCACCGCGCTCTACGAGGAGTGGGCCCAGTACCTGCGGTCGATGGAGGCGGCTGGCCCGATCGTCGAGATCATCGCGGTCGCGCCCTTGGTCCACGAGGTCGTGGCGGCGGCCCAGGCGCGGACCCAGGCCACGATCGAGATCCGGGTCGAGGCCGCGATCCCCGATCTGCGCGGCGACCGCATGCTTCTGCGCGAGGCCCTGGTCAACCTGGTCCACAACGCCGCCGACGCCGCCGACAAGACCGGCGGCGACGTCACCGTGACCGTGCGGCCAGTCGCCACCACCACCGCGCCGGCGGTCGAGATCGTGGTCACCGACACCGGCCCCGGCATCTCCAAGGGCGAGCTGCCGCGCGTCTTCGTGCCGGGCTACACCACCAAGGAGACCGGCTCGGGGGTCGGGCTGACCATCGCCGAGCGAGTGGTCACCGCGCACCACGGGCGGATCCAGATCGACTCCGAGGAGGGCCGCGGCACCGAGGTGATCGTCGTCCTGCCGTCGGACCTGGGCGGCTTCCCCGGGCTGGCGCCGCTGGCGCCGCTGGCCGGAGGTCGGGTGTGAGCGGGACCATCGTCTGCGTCGACGATCAGGCCGAGGTCCGGCGCCTCCTGGCCGAGGTCTTCCGGGCCCGCGGCCGCGACGTCCAACCGTTCGACGATGGCGAGCACGCGATCGCCTGGCTGGCGGCCAACGAGGCCGAGATGGTCGTGCTCGATCTCGACCTCGGCCCGGGCAAGCGCACCGGCATCGAGATCTGCAAGAGCCTGCGCACCGCCCACCCCGATCTGCCGATCATCATCCTGACCGGCCACGGCACGATCGACGACGCGGTGCTGGCGGTGAAGGCCGGCGCGGTCGACTTCCTGACCAAGGATCCGTACCTCGAGGACAAGCTCGAGATCTCGGTCGACAAGGTCGAGCGCATCCTCCACCACATCAACGAGCGCCGCCGCCTCGAAGACGAGAACCAGGCCCTGCGCGCGACCAACGAGCGGCTGCGCAAGCTGGCCGGCAAGCGCTGGCAGATCGTCGGCGACTCGCCGCCGATGCGGGCGGTGCTGTCGAAGATCGAGCGGGTCGCCCCGGTGCCGCGGCCGGTCCTGGTCTTGGGGCCGCGCGGCACCGGCAAGGAGCTGGTGGCCCGCGCGATCCACACGCTATCGCCGCGGGCCAGCGAGCCGTTCATCACGATCAACTGCGCGGCGGTGCCGGAGAACCTCCTCGAGAGCGAGCTGTTCGGCCACGAGCAGGGCGCCTTCACCGGCGCCACCAAGCAGAAGGAAGGCAAGTTCGAGCTGGCCGACGGCGGCACCCTGTTCCTCGACGAGATCGGCAACATGTCGATGGACTTCCAGGCCAAGATCCTGCGGGTCCTCGAGTACCAGCGCTTCGAGCGGGTGGCCGGCTCGGAGTCGATCCAGGTCAACGTCCGAGTGATCGCCGCGACCAACGCCGACCTGAAGGCCGCGATCATCGCCGGCACCTTCCGCGCCGACCTCTACGATCGCCTGGCCTTCGAGGTCATTCACCTGCCGCCCCTGGCCGAGCGCCCGACCGACGTGCCGATCCTGGCCAACTACTTCTTGGCGTCGTTTCGCCAGGAGGTCGCCGGGATCACGGTCAAGGACTTCACCCCCGAGGCCCTGGCTCGCCTCGGCCGCTACGACTATCCGGGCAACGTCCGCGAGCTGAAGAACGTCGTCGAGCGCGCGATCTACATGGCGGCCGGGGAGCGCCTGACCGCCGAGGACGTCGACGGCGCGCTGCCGCCCGAGGCCCACGAGCCGGGCCGGGCCGCGGTCAACGGCTTCGTCGACGATCCCGCGCGGTCGCTGGTCGAGCGGGTCGAGGCCTTCGAGGCCTACCTGTGCAAGGACGCCCTCGAGCGGACCCGGTTCGTCCAGAAGGAAGCGGCCGCCGCCCTCGGGTTGTCCTACGATCAGTTCCGCCAGCGCTACCGCAAGTACGGCCTGGGCAAGGAGTAACCGATGGGTTTCTTCACGCGCGTCAAAGACGGAGTCAAGGCCAAGGCCAACGCCGCCATCGACAAGGCGATCGATCCGGCCAAGGAGATCGAGCTGGCGATCGCCGAGCTCGAGGACCAGCGCAAGGCCGCGCTGGCCGAGCTGGTCAGCTACAAGGCCACCGCCAAGCAGATGGAGGCCGAGCAGCAGAAGCAAGAGGAGCGGGCGGCGCTGTGGGAGAAGCGGGCGATGGCCGCGGTCAAGGCCGGCGACGACGACGCCGCGCGGACCGCGCTGCGCGAGAAGAAGACCGCGCAGACCGAGGCGGCCAAGATCCGGCGCGACCGCGACGAGGCGGCCAGCTACGCGATCCAGCTCAACAAGAGCCGCAAGGAATTCGAGACCAAGCTCCAGATCCTCAAGCTGAAGAAGGGCACGCTGGCGACCCAGCTCGCGTCGGCGCGCTCGCCGACCGGCGACGCCTTCGGCAACGATGGCTCGGTGTGGGATCGCTTCGCCTCGGCCGAGCAGCGTATCGACGACGCCGCGATCGCCACCGAGGTCGACGCCGCGATGCGCGGCGAGCAAGAGGCGACCGCCGCCCTCGAGGCCGATATCGCCAAGCTGGGCGCCGGCGGCGCGACCGCTGGCGGCGACGACGCCCTGGCCGCGATCAAGGCCAAGGTCGCGGCCGAGCGCGAGGCGAGGGCGGCGCGGCTGGGCGCGGCCGCCGGCAAGGCCCTGCCGTCGGGGCCGCGGGAGCCCGACAAGTGACCGACGCCGACGACGAGCTGATCGTCCGCCTGCGCGACCTGGCCCTGGTCGAGGTCGGCGCGCTCCTGGCCGGCACCGACGCCGCGGCCGCCGGCCCGCTGCTCGAGGCCCACGGCGGCGAGCTGACCGACGCCCTGGCTGCGGCCCGGGCCCGGACCGCCGAGCTGTGCAAGACGATCGCGGCCGGCGATCCGCTGGTCGGGCTCGACGCGCCGAGCGGGGTTCGGGCCAAGGACGGCGGCCGCGACGAGGCCGATCGCGTGGTGCGGCGGCTGGCGGCCCGGGCCGCGGCGGCGCGGCTCCTGGCCCGCCTCGACGACGCGGTGGCCGCCTTGTACCCGCGGCTGGTCGAGCTCGATCGCGTGCGCTAGCCACGGTCCCCGCGGTCCGCGCTCGCCGGGCCGGACGGCAGCGCGGCCGGTCGGTCGGCGCTGATCGCGCGGCGGCGCCCAAGGAAGCCACCGAAGCAGTTGTCCTACTGCCGCCGCCGTTCCTATAGTCCGTTCGATGGCCGAGGACGAATCCGAGCTCCTAGCCCGCGCCCGCGGGGGAGACCGCTCTGCCTTCGGCGCCCTGGTCCGCATCTACCAACGCCGCGTGTACGCCGCCGCCCTCCACGTCACCGGGAACCACAGCGACGCCGAAGACGTCGCCCAGGAGACCTTCGTCCGCGCCTACCGCGGCCTGGCCAGCTTCGATGGCCGCGCCGACTTCTTCACCTGGCTGTACCGCATCGCGATCAACACCGCCCTCAACCGCCTGCGGTCGGGGCGGCGGGCCGCGGCCCTGGCCGACGCCGGCGCCACCGAGGTCGCGCAGCTCGGCGGCAAGCCCGAAGATCTCGGCGGGCCGCGCTACGCCCCCGACGAGCAGGCGGCCCTGCACCAGGAGGTCCGCGCGGTCCTGGCCGCGGTCGGCGAGCTGTCGCCGACCTTGCGGATCACGCTCCTCCTGGCGACCGTCGAGGGCCTGAGCCACAAGCAGATCGCCGCCGTGCTCGACGTGCCCGAGGGCACGGTGGCCTGGCGGGTCAACGAGGCCCGGCGCCTGCTGCGCGAGCGCCTGGCCGCCGCCGCCGACTCGAACTAGCGCCGAGATTTTTCGTAGGCACCCCGCCGACACCTGTGATACCGCCGACCTGATCCTTCGCCCCCGCTCTCGTCATGACCGACGCCCCGCCCCTCACCGACCGCGAGCTCGACGATCGCCTGCGCCAGGCGACCGACGCGCTCCTGGCTCTCGCTTCGCCGACGCGCCAGGACGGCCTCGCCGCCCGGGTCGAGGCCGAGCTGGCCGGGCTCGACGGACCGCGTGCCCTGGAGACCACGATGACCACCGACACCGACGACGACGCTCCCGCCTCGACCTCCATCGCCCCGCCGACCGCGAGCGCCGGCGCCGGCCGGACCGAGGACTCCGGGCTGCACGACCTGAAGGCCCTGGCCAAGGACACGCGCAAGCGCATCTCGCGGCGGATCACCAGCCAGCACGACGTCGACGAGCGCCTGCTGTCGGCCTCGCACAGCGGCCTGCGCGCGGTGGCGCTGCCCGAGCCGGCGATGGTGGTCGCGTTCCCCGAGGCCCCGACCAGCCTGGCTGAGGTTCGGCCGGCGTCGGCGGCCAGCGTCGCCGCGATCGAGGCGGCCGCGCCGGCGCCCAAGCCCAAGCGCACCGCGCTGTGGATCGGCGCGGGCGCGATCGGCCTGGCGGCGGCCGCCGCGGCGGTGATCATGGCCGGCGGAGGCGGGGGCGGCGACAAGCCGGCCGAGCCGCGGCTCGCGGCGGCCGGGCCCGCCGGCTCGGCGACGACGGTGTCGGCGCCCGCGATCGAGCCCGCGCCGCCGCCCGCGGCTGCGCCCGCGGTGGTCGTCGCGGCCAGCCCACCCGAGCCGGCGAAGCCCGAGGTCGCCGGGGCCCCGGCGGCGATGGCCGGCGGCGCAGCGTCCGACGATCGGGTCGAGGTCAAGGTCCGCGGCACTGAGCCCAAGCCGGCTGACGTCAAAGCGGGCGACCCCAAGGCCGGCGAAGCCAAGCCGGCGCGCACCGACGACAAGCCGGGCAAGACCGATCCGAAGGGCGATCCCAAGACCGCCGGCAAGCCCGACCCCAAGACCGAGGGCGATGGCAAGCCGGGCGGCGCGGCCGCCGGCAAGCCGAGCGGCGAGAAGAGCATCGAGGACCTGCTGAACGATGCCACCGGCACCGGGGGCAAGCCCAAGGACGACCCGGCGACGCCGACCGGCCCGACCAAGTCCGGCCTCGAGCCCAAGGAGATCAAGGCCGGCATGAGCGCGGTGGCCGGCGCGGCCCAGGGTTGCTACGGCAAGCACGGCGAGGCTGGCCACGTGAAGATCAAGGCGGTCGTCGCGCCGTCGGGCTCGGTGACGAAGGCCGACGCCACGGGCGAGTTCGCGGGCACCCCGACCGGCGCCTGCGTCGCCGCCGCGGTCAAGGGCGCGAGCTTCCCGTCGTGGACCGGGGCGCCGATGACCGTGACGTACTCGTTCACACTCCAGGAGTAGTTGCGCGCGGCGGCGGCTGCCCGCATGCTCGTCGGCCGCCATGGCACACGGCACTCGCGGCAACTTCTTCGAGGACTTTCGGGTCGGGCAGCGCTTCGTCCACCCGACCCCGCGCACGCTGCACGGCGGCGATCTGGCGCTGTACATCGGCCTGACCGGCGACCGCCGACCGGTGTCGTCGTCGACCGAGTTCGCGCGCAGCCTCGGGTTCGCCCGCGAGGTCGTGCACGATCTGCTCGGCTTCCACGTCGTGTTCGGCAAGACCGTCGGGGACATCTCGCACAACGCGGTCGCCAACCTGGGCTACGCCCGGGTCTTGTTCCCGCGCCCGATCTACCCGGGCGACACGCTCACCGCGGAGACCGAGGTCATCGGCGTGCGCGAGCTGTCGGACGGCAAGCGCGGCATCGTCTACGTCGCCAGCCGGGGTCACAACCAGAAGGGCCAGGAGGTGGTGTCGTTCTACCGCTGGGTGATGGTGGCCAAGCGCGATCCATCGGCGCCGGCGCCGACCCCGGTGGTGCCGAACCTGCCGCCCGAGGTGCCGGCCGCCGAGCTGCCGGTGCCCGAGGCCCTGAACCTGTCGCGCTTCCGCGATCTGCAGTGGGCCACCGGCGGTCGCCGGCTGTGGGACGACTTCACCGTCGGCGAGCGCCTCGAGCACGGCGGCGGCATGACGATCGAGGACGCCGATCACATGCTGGCGACCCGGCTGTACCAGAACAGCGCCCGGGTCCACTTCGACGGCCACGGCGCCGCCCGCGGCGGCGGCCGGCGGTTGGTCTACGGCGGCCACGTCGTCAGCGTCGCCCACGCCCTGGCGTGGTCGGGGCTCGAGAACGTCCTGCGGATCGCGGCGTGGAACAGCGGCAGCCACGTCAACCCGACCTACGGCGGCGACACGATCTACGCCTACACCGACGTCCTCGATCGCGCGGCCTTGCCCGGGCGCACCGATCTCGGCGCGGTCCGCCTCAAGCTGACCGCGGTCAAGAACGTCGATCCGGCGGCCGAGCCGTTCACCGCCGAGGTCGAGCGCGACGGCAAGCCCGCCCTCGATCCGCGGGTCGTCCTGGTGCTCGACTACTGGGGCCTGGTGCCGCGGTAGCGACGGCGCGCCAGCGTTAGCGCGAGGGCGGCGGCGGCGGCGGCGATCGCGAGGGCGGCGGCGATCGCCGTGGCCCGGCGCCGGCTGGGCGCGCGCGGCGGCGCGCCGAGGACGGTGACGGTGAGGTCGGCGTCAGCGCCGACCAGCGCGGTGGCGGCGGCGCTCGCGGCGACGCGCAGGCCGTCGCGATCGGCGTCGGCGCCGACCACCAGGGTCACGGCGACCCGCGGCCGCACGGTCGACGGTCGCGGCGCCAGGGGGTCGCGCGCGGGCACGGCGATCGCGATCGCGGCCCGGCGCAGGCCGGGCAGGGCGGCGAGCTGCGCCCGGAGCCGACCCTCGAGGGCGCGCCCGTCGGCGGCCGCGGCCTCGGCCGGCGTCGGTGGCAAGGCGTCGCCCAGGTCGCAGCCCACCAGCGCGGCCAGGACCAGGAGCATGCGCACGACACGATTCGGAGAGATCAAGCGGATGACCGAGCTGCCGCGAATACCCAAACGGCCACGAATGGCCGTTATTTCGCGATTCGCCGAGCTCCGGCGAGTCGCCGAGATCCCGCGAATCGTCGAGGTCACAGCGCGCGCTTGCACGCCGAGCACCACCAGACCGCGCGCTTGCCGTGCCACAGGGTCGCGCCGCGGCACTGCGGGCACAGCGGCGACGGCCGCGGCGCCAGGGCCGGCGCCGGGGCCGGACGTGGAGGGCTCGGCGCCGGGGCCAGGGCCGGCGCGTAGGCCGGGATGATCGGTGGCGCAGGTGGGGCCGGCGCGGGCGGGGCCGGCGCGGGGAGCGCGTCGCCGCCGAGGGCCGGCAAGATCGGCCGCGGCCCGGCGGGCGCCGCGGCGAGGCGCGAGGTCGGCGGCGAGGCGGCCGTGGCGGTCGCGGCGGTCGCGGTGCGGAACCAGCGGTGGGCCAGGATCGCGACCACCACCAGGCCGAGGCCGGCGCTGGCGAAGACCACGATCCCGGGGCCGAGCTGCGCGCGCCGCGCCGGCACGGTCGCGATCGCGATCACCGTCAGGACCGCGGCCAACCCGCCGAGGTCGGCGGTCGCGTGGGCCCACCAGCGCGGCGCGGCGCCTCGGCTGGTGCGGGCGAGCAGGCCGATCGCGGCGACCCACAGGCCGCCGGCGACCGCGGCGATCGATCCGAGGAGCAGGAGCGAGCGCACGCTGGCCCGGCCGTTGCCGTAGGTCTCGCAGACGTCGCTCTCGCAGAACTCGAAGCCGAGCGCCGAGCGGCTGCGGCTGGCGAACTCCAGCTCCTGATGCCACCAGCTTCGGGTCGCCAGCGTGAGCCACGCCGCCAGGATCAAGAGCGCGATCGCGGCCGACACGCCGAGGCGTCGCGGCCCGGGCGCCTGCGGGGTCAGGTCGGCCGGCGCGGCGGTGGCGAGGGCGACCAGGCCGGTGCCGAGCAAGGTCAGCCACAGCCCCAGGCCGAGCTCGGGCGAGCCGTAGATCTCGGGGAGGCGCTCGATCGCCACGGTGCCGGCCGCCGCGGCCGCGGTCACCGCCGCCACCACGCCGCCGGCCGCCGCGATCCGCCCGCGCGGCGCGATCGCCGCGATCACCGCCAGGGCCGCGGTCGCGACCAGGAGCAAGAGCGTCAGGCGCCCCGACCACGCGAACAGATCGTCGCGCAGCCCGGGCGCGCCGGTCAGCTCGACCGCGCGGCAGTTGCGGGCGCTGTCGTCGACGCAGTGATCGCCGCCGAGCAAGGTCAGGTTGGCGCGCGAGCCGGTCTCGTCGTGGCGATCGCGGATCTTCCACCACGGCAAGGCCATGGCCAGCACCAGGACGATCGCGGCGGCCACGCACAAGGCGGCGCCGGCGGCTCGACGGTTCATGGCCCCACGGTACCATCCCGACGCCGTGAACGCTGCCGCGGTGCTCCTCGCCCTGGTCGCGCCGGCGACCGCGCGTCGGCTCGGCGCCGGCGCCGAGGCTCGCTACCGCGGCGACCTGGTCAGTCTGCTCAACCGCCTGCGCAAGGACGAGCTCTCCGCGCTGGCGGCGCGGCTGCGGCTCGCGGCCGACGACGACGTCGGTGGCCTGCGCGCGGCGCTGTGGCGGTGGGGCGCCCTGGCGGAGGCCGGCGGCTCGGCGTGGCTGGGCACGCCGGTGCAGCCGGTGCCGTCGCGGCTCGGCGCGCGCCTCCTCCACGTCGCGCCGGCCCGCGGCCTGGCGCCGCCCAGCCCGGCCTGGCCGCGCCCCATCCCGCCGCCGCGGCCGCCGGCCCCGCCCGACGAGGAGCCCGGCGACCTCGATCTGCTCCTGGCGGCCGCCGATCGCGCGCTCGGCGTGCGCCTGCCGGCGCGCGGTCGCGACAAGGGCGCGTGGGGGCGGGCGGCGGCGGCGCTCCTCGGCGTGATCGAGCGCGGCGCCGACGAGCCCGACTGGCGCGGCGAGGTCGAGCTCAAGACCGTGCCGGTGGCCCGCGATCGCGACGGTCAGTGGCGCGTGACCGAAGATCCCGCGGTGGCGATGGAGGGGGCGTCGCCCTTGGCCAAGCTCGGCCGGGTGCTGTGGCTGTGCCGGGCCGGCCAGGGCGACGGCGCGACCCTGATCTCGTGGTACTTGCTCGACTGGGATGCTGACCTCGCTCGCTGGATCCGCCGCGATCTCCACACCCGCCCCAAGGGGCCGCGGGGCACCGCCGCGCGCGGCTGGTACCTGCACAAGCGGTTCTTCGTCGACGCCGGCCTGTACGCCACCCTCAACGGACCGCCGGTGACGCCATGAACACCGACGCCTTGCGCCTGGTCGGTTCGGCCCAGACCAACCGCGCGATGGAGGCCGAGCTGATCCGCATCGCCTATCGCGCCCTCGGCCGGCGGCCGCCGGCGCCGCGCCGCGACGGCACCGGCCAGCTCGCCTATCCGTGGGATGACGGGCTGGCCGCGGCCGCGCTGACCTACCACCGGACCTCGACCCGGGTGGTGCGCGATCTGTACGCGTCGTCGGCCCGTCGCCTCGAGCCGCTGTACGACGAGCTGGTGGCCGACGTCGCCGGCGATCGCCGCGGCTGGGACGCCGGGGTGCGGACGATCTCGGTCGAGGTCCGACGGGTCGCCGAGTTCGCGGCCGGCGAGCGCCAGCTCGTCGGCACGATCAAGAACGCGCTCGTCGACGGCGCGGTCCGGCGCGGCGTCGCCCTCGAGGTCTCGCCCGAGCGGCCCGACGCCCTGGTGGTCGCGCGCCTGGATGATCGCGGCCAGGTCCAGATCGGCCTGGACCTGACCCGCGGCACCCGGACCCGGCGCGGCTGGCGGACCGCGGCCGGCGAGGCGCCCCTGCGCGAGCACCTGGCGGCGGTGCTGGCCATCGAGGCTCGCTACGATCCGCGCCAGGACCTGCTGGTCGATCCGATGTGCGGCGCCGGGACGATCGCGATCGAGGCGGCGCTGGCGGCGCGCGGCGCGCCGGTGATCGGGACCGCCCCGGCGCTGTGGCCCGACACCCGCCCGGTGATCGTCGCGGGCGATCACGACCTCGAGGTCCTGGCCGTGGCCCGGGCCAACGCCGCCCGCGCAGGAGTCACGCTGATCTGGGAACGTGGGGATTTCGCGCGATTGAGCCGTGACGAGATCTTGGCCGCAGCCGCGGATTTCGGCGAGGTCCCGCCGCGCGGCCTGGTCCTGTGCAACCCGCCGTGGGGCGAGCGCCTCGAGGTCGCCGACGCCCGCCTGGCCTACGGCGCCCTGGCCGACTGGTGGCGCGGTCTCGGCGACTTCCGCCTCGGCATCCTGTGCGCGCACCCCGACTTCGAGGCGGCGTTCGGCGCGCGCTGGCGGGTCAAGAAGCCGCTGTCATCGGGCAACCTCCGCGGCTACCTGTACCTGTACGATCCGCAATAGGTCGGGTTGCCGGACCAGACAGATCGGTCTAGCGTCAGCGGGTGCGCTCGTCGTCCGCTGTCCGTCGCCCACTCCGCGCCGCCGCGGTCGCCCTCGCGCTCTTCGCCTGCGCCGGGCCCGAGAGCGACGCTCCCGACGCTGCCGATGCGCAGCCCGACGCGACGATCGTCCGCCCCGTCATCCCGCCCGACGCCGACCCGTGCCGCGAGGGCGACCGGTGGCCGCTGTCGATCGCCTCGACGACCCGGCCGATGCTCGTCCACTACCAGGTCGAGGCCGACGCCGCGACCGCGGCCGCGGTGGTCGCGCTCCTCGAGCGCGCCGCCGACGTCGCGATCGATCGCCTCGGGCTGCGGCCGCCGCTGCCCGACGGCGGTCGCTGTGGGCCCGACGCGCGCCTCGACGTCTTCCTGTGGGCCGGGATCGACGAGTGCTACGTCGACGTGATCGACGAGGTCGAGGCCACCGCCTACGACGATCGCCTGGCCTACCTGGTCCTCGACCCGTGGGGCAGCTTCGGTGGGCCGCTCCTGCCCACGACCGTGGCCCACGAGCTGACCCACGTGCTGCAGGCCGCCGACGACTGGAGCGATCTGCCGTTCATCTACGAGGCCAGCGCGGTCCTGGTCGAGGACGAGGTCTGGGACGACGACGATCAGTACCTGGCGCAGGTCGCTGACTTCGCGGCTCACCCCGACTGGTCGATCGATCGCGATGACGGGTACCAGACCTGGTCGATGTACGGCGCGGCTCAGTTCCTGCGCTTCCTCCGCGATCGCTACCACCGCGGCGACGCGCGCTTCCTCGGCCGGCTGTGGTGGGCCCTGCGCAGCGACGCCGACAACGAGCCCGACGCCCTCGACGGCGTGGCCGCGATCTTGGCCGGCACCGGGGCCACGGTCGACGATGCGGTGATCGAGTTCGCGCGCTGGCGCTGGTACACCGGGGCCTGGGCCGATGGCGCGCACCTCGAGGAGGCCGCGGCGATGCCGCCGCCGGCGCGGGCCGGGGTCGTGGCGGCGCGCGGTGGTCGCCAGACCGTAACGCCGATGGTCCGCGGCACGGTCTACCTCGATCTCGCGGTCGGCCCCGACGATCCAGCGGCGGTCACCGTGGCCCTGCGCGACGCCGACCCGGCGGTCACCTGGGTGGTCTTGGCGTTGCCCGGCGCCGGCAGCGACGGCGATCGCCTGGACCTGGGCGCCGGCCCCGCGGCGATCGACCCGCGCCGGGTCCGGACCCTGGCGATCACCGCGCTGGCGCCGGGCGCCGACGCCGACGACCGCACCGATCGCCGCTACGCCGCGACGGTGGTCATCGCGCCGCGCTGAGCGGCGGCCGCGGCCGCGGTTTGCGTCGGGCGCCGCGATCGCGCATACCCAAGCCATGCGCGCGCTCGTCGTCCTGGCCGCGGTGGTGATGACCTCCGCGCCGGTCGCCGCCGAACCGGCGATCGAGCGGGTGGTCGTGGTCGGCCGCGCCGGGCCGAGCGCGCCGTGGGCCGACGGCGCCACCGAGGCGCGGCTCGGCGAACCGGCCGAGCTCGCGGTCGTCGTGATCGCGCGCGACCGCGGCCGCCGGCAGGTCTTCGGTCCCGACGGCGCGCTGCGCCTCGGCGGCCGCGCGGTGCCCGCGCGCACCCGGGCGCCGTGGGCGGCCCTGGCGGCCGAGGTCCGCTGGTCGACCGTCGAGCCCCACGGCTTCCGCCCGGGCCCGGCCGCCAACGGCGCGACCTCGGCGTTCTACGCCAACGTGTCGACCGAGCCGCGCGACTTCGGGCGCTGGCTCGGCTACGACGCCCTCGCGTACTTCGAGACCGAGGTCCGGCCGTGGCAGGGCGGGGACGCGGCGGCGCGCCATCCCGCGATCGTGACCTCCGGCGATCCGACGGCCATCGCGCACCCCGGCCTGGGCACCACCCGCTACAAGGTCGAGGTCGCGCTGCCCGACGGCGCCCGCGCCGCCAGCCCCGGCGCCGAGGCGGTCGACGCCTACGGCATCACCGCGGCGGTCCATCGGGTCACGATCCGCGGCGGCGACGACTTCCTCGGTCACCTCGCGGGCTACTTGCTCGTGCCCGAGATCTTCGGCTCGGCCGGCGGCGGTCGCAACCACCAGACCGATCGCCTGGTCGGCGCCGACTGCGCCGACGTGATGGTCGGCGCGATGCGGCGCGCCGGCCGCCGCCTGGCCTACACCAACGTCGCCGGCCTGCCGCGCTACGCTCGCACGATCGCCGCCGCGACCTCCCTCGACGACCGCGGCCGCCCGGCGCGCCCGATCGCCGGCGTCGCCCGCGGCGATCTGATCCGCATCGACTACGGCGGCGCGCTGACCGGCCACACTCCGCGCGGCTGGGATCACGTCGCCGCGCTGTGGGAGGACCGAAGCGATCCGGCCGGGCCCCATGGCGGCGGCCCCGACGGTGAGCTCGACGGCTTCGATCTGGTGATCCACATGGGCCACCCGCGGCTGGTGATCGAGCCCTTGGCCGAGCAGAGCCCGGCCACCGTCGACGTCCTCCGCTGGCGGTGATCCGGGGCGCCCGACTCCGTCTCGGTCTCGGTCTCGGTCTCGGCCTCCGCCTCGGTCTCGGCCTCGGCCTCGGTCTCGGCCTCCGCCTCGGTCTCGGTCTCGGCCTCCGTCTCGGCCTCCGCTCCCTCGCTCCTCCGCCTCCTACCGCGCCGGCGCCCGCGCCGCCAGCGCCGCCAGCGCCGGGCCGGTCAGCCGCTGCACCGTCCACTCGTCCTGGGCGACCGCGCCGAGCTGGCGGTAGAAGCCGATCGCGGGCGCGTTCCAGTCGAGCACCGACCACTCGAAGCGGCCGTAGCCGCGCTCGACCGCGATCCGCGCCAGGGTCGCCATGAGCGCCAGGCCGAGCCCGCGGCCGCGGGCCTCGGGGTCGACGAACAGATCCTCGAGGTACAGGCCGGGCCGGGCCAGGAACGTCGAGTAGCTGGTGAAGAACAGCGCGAAGCCGCGGGCCACGCCGTCGACCTCGGCCAAGAGCACCTCGGCGGCCGGCCGGGGCCCGAACAAGGTCGCGGTCAGGCTGGCGTGGTCGGCGACCACCTCGTGGCTCAGGCGTTCGTACTCGGCCAGGGCGCGGATGAAGCCGAGGATCACGTCGACGTCGGCGGCGGTGGCCGCGCGGATCGCGACCGACCCGCCCGTCGACCCGTCCGCCGTCACGCCAGCCGCCGCCCGCGCACCGGCGCGGTCGAGCCACCGTCGCGCGGCGCCTCGAGCTCGGGCAGGACCGGCCGCCCCGTGGTCACGACCAGGGCGCAGCCGAACTCCTCCTCGAACAGGTCGCGCTTGCGCAAGAGCTCGGCGGTGTCGATCGGCCCGGTCGAGCCGGCCGCCGTCACCAGGTCGAGGGCGACCGTGGCGCCGGCCCGCGACGCCACCACGCCCTCGAAGCGCTGGCGGTGGCCGGAGTCGAGCCCGTCGGCCAGGCGCAGGAGCGCCAGCAGACGCCGGGCCGCGGCGCGCTGATCCTTGGGCAGGGCCGACTCGGCGATCACCCGCTTGGCCTCGCTGGCGCTCTTGCGGTGACCGCGGGCCAAGGTCGCGACCCACTCGCGGTCGGCGTCGTCGAGGCCCGGGATGCGCCCCCACCGGATCATGTACTCGCTGTGCTTGTGGTGGCCGCGGGTGTGGACCACCTCGCCGACGTCGTGCAAGAGCGCGGCGACCTCGAGCAGGACCCCGAGCTTGGGCGGGAGCTGGTGCAGATCGCGGAGCTGCGTGAACAGCGCGCGGGCGAGCCGCCGGACCTGCTCGCCGTGGGTGGTGTCGTGATCGACCCGGCTGGCGAAGGCGCGGGCGGCGGTGACGATCGCCTTGTCGCGGTTGCGCTCGTCATCGGGGCGATCGGCCTCGGTCTCGGCCAGCTCGAGGAGGATGGCGTCGCGGATGCCGACCCCCGGCACCACCAGGCGCGGCACGCCGAGCTGGCGGGCGACGGTGGCCAGCACCAGCGCGGCGACCCCGAGGACCTCGGCGCGATCGCGGCGCACCCCGTAGCGCTCCATGCGGGTCTCGACCGACTGCGCGAGGAGCTCGGGCAGCAGGCGCTCGAGGGCGGCCAGCTCGAAGCCGGGCATGACCCCGACCTCGGCCGGGCCGCCGAGCAGGCGGGCCAGGGCCTCGGCGTTGCCGCCACAGGCCGCGGCCACGCCCAGGTCGAGGCCGCGCGGCACCACGGTGGCCAAGACGGTGGCGACGTAGCGCCGGACCATCCCGGCTTCACCGTCGCCGATCGCGCCCTCGAGGCCCATGGTCTCGAGCAGGCGGACCGTACCGATCGGCGCCGAGTAGCCACGCCAGCGGTTGCGCGCTGGATCGAGGAGGCTGACCTCGAGGCTGCCGCCGCCGAGATCGATCACCGCGCGCGGCAACGGTCGGCCACCGAAGGCGTGGACCACCGCCTTGCGGACCAGCCGGGCCTCCTCGTCGCCGTCGATGATGTCGAGCTCGATCCCGGCCTCATGGGCCAGGCGGTGCAGGAGCACGTCGCGGTTGTCGGCCGAGCGCACCGCCGAGGTCGCCACCGCGCGGTAGCGGGTGACCTGGTGGCGATCGAAGCTGGCGCGGAAGCGCTGGAACGCGACCACCGCGGCGTCGATGGTCTCGGGCGCGAGCAGGCCGCGGGTGAAGGCGCCGTGGCCGAGGCGCACCGCGACCCGCTCGGCCTCGATGCGATCGAGCCCGTCGTCGGTCAGCTCGGCCACGACCACCCGGATCGCATTCGAGCCGGCGTCGATCGCTGCCAGGCGAGGCCCCGTGGTCACGCCCCGTTGGTAACACGCCGCGGCCGGGCCTCGGCGGTGATCCGATCCCGTCCGGCGCTCGCGGCGATCGCCCAGGCGCTCTACACGATGCCGTCGAGGGGGCCCTGGCCGGCGCGGATGACGACGACCTCGTCGCCGTCGACCTCGAGCACGGTCGACGGCGTCTCCTCGGTGGCCTCGGCGTCGACCACGACGTCGAGGTGGTTGCCGAAGGCGTCGAGGATCTCCTCGGCGTCGCGGCACGCGGCCTCGGCCCCGGGCGCGATGGCCGAGGTCGTGAGGAGCGGCCGCCCCAGGCCGGCGACGATCGCGGCGGCGATCGGGTGGCTGGTGATGCGGATGCCGACGGTGCGGCGCTTGGCGTCGGTCAGGGTCCGCGGCACCTCGCGGGTGGCCGGCACGACCAGCGTGTAGGGCCCGGGGAAGATCCGCTGGGCCAGGCGGAACGCGGTCTGGTTCAGGTGGGCGTACTGCGAGGCGCTCGACAGGTCCGGGCAGATGAGGGCCAGGCGCTGGCTCTTCTTCATCTGCTTCATGCGCGCGATCCGCTCGATCGCGTCGCGGGCCTCGATCGCGCAGCCGAGCGCGTAGACCGAGTCGGTGGGGTAGGCGGCGACCCCACCGCCGTGGAGGATCTCGACCGCCTTGGCGATCTTGCGCGCCGGCGGTTCGCCCCACGGCTCGAAGATCAAGCGGAGCGCGCTCACGACCCGCGCCCCTTGAACCCGGCCGCGGTCACGTACTGCTCGATCGAGATCTGGCGACTCGACGCGGGTTTCATCACCTTCACGGTGGCGAAGCGGCTCCGGCACAGGGCGATGAGCTTCTGGAAGTCCGGGCCCTGGAACAGCTTGCCGACGAAGCGCCCGCCCGGCGCCAGGGTCAGGGTGGCCAGCTCGAGGGCGCGCTCGAACAGGGCCTCGCTGCGCGCCTGATCGAGGTGGCGGATGCCCGTCGTGTCGGGCGCCATGTCGGACAGGACGACGTCGAAGGCCGGCAGGTCACCGAGGAGATCGGCCGGCACCACGGTGAAGACGTCGCCGACCAAGAGCCGCGCGCCCGGCACGCCGGGGATCGCGACCCGGTCGATGCCAACCATCGCGCCGCCGTCGCCGATCCGAGTCCGGGCGTACTGCAGCCACGACCCCGGCGCGCAGCCCAGGTCGCACACGCGATCGCCGGGGCGAAAGACCGCGATCGCGCGGTCGATCTCCTCGAGCTTGTAGACCGCGCGCGCGCGGAAGCCGGCGTCCTTGGCCCGATCGTGGAAGTGATCGTGGCGGACGCGGCGGTCGCCGAGCTTGGATCTGCCCTTGGCCATGGCGGGACGACAAAACGACAACGCCGGCCGACAGCGAAGCTGACGACCGGCGCGACAGACAGGCGAGACGGACGAGGGAGGCTCGGTGACGAGCCCCCAGAACCTAGCCGCGGCCGGCGGCGGCCTTCTTCGAGGCCTTGAGGGGGTTCTTCGAGCGAACCTCCTCCTTGCCCATGCCCTTGCGCTTGTAGGCGGTGCGGGTGGCGGCCTTGCTGACCACCACGTAGCCGTTGGTGCTGCCCGGGATCGAGCCGCGGACCATGATGCAGTTGTCCTCCGCGAGGATGCGGAAGAGCTGGAGGTTCTGCACCGTCACGACCTCGTTGCCCATCTGCCCGGCCATGCGCTTGCCCTTGTGGACGCGCTGCGGGGTCAGGCGGCAGCCGATCGAGCCGCCGTGGCGGAAGAACTCGTGGGTACCGTGGGTGGCGCGCATGCCCTTCATGTGGTGGCGCTTGATCACACCCTGGTAGCCCTTGCCCTTGCTCTGGCCCTCGACGTCGACGGCGGCGCCGTCGCCGAACACGTCGGACGGGCCGATGACCTGGCCGACCGTGAAGGCCTCGAGCTCGGCGGCGGGGGCGCGGAACTCGCGCAGGACCCGGACCGGCTTGGTGTTGGCGGCCTTGGCCAGGCCGAGCTCGGCCTTGTTGGCGAGGCGCAGCGGCTTCTCGTCGAAGCCGAGGACCAGCGCGCTGTAGCCGTCCTTGTCGACGGTGCGCTTGCCGACCACCACACACGGGCCAGTCTGGATCACGGTCACCGGGACGCGCTCACCGTCGTCGGCGAACACTTGCGTCATCCCGATCTTCTTGCCGAGTAGGCCCAATCGCATTGCCATGGTCGTGGTCTCCTGAGAGCGCGCGTATATACCGGCGGGGTATTCCGGTGTCAAGCCATCGGCGCCGGCGGCAAGCGGAAGATCCGCGCGGTGTTGGCGACCGTGGCGGCAGCGAGGGTCGGCAGCTCGACCCCGGCGGCCTGGGCGACCGCCGCTGCGGTGTGGGTGACGAAGGCCGGCTCGTTGCGCTTGCCGCGCTGGGGCACCGGCGCCAGGTACGGGCAGTCGGTCTCGACCAGGATCCGGTCGAGGGGGACCACCGCCACGGCGTCGCGGATCGGCTGGGCGTTCTTGTAGGTGACGATGCCGGAGAACGACACGTAGCAGCCGAGGGCGACGTAGGCCGCGGCGTCGGCCGGCGTGCCGGTGAAGCAGTGGATGACGACCCCGAGCGCGGCGGCGTCGGTCTCGGTCAGGATCGCCAGGGCCTCGGGGTGGGCGTCGCGGACGTGGCACATGACCGGCTTGCCGACCTCGCGGGCCAGGCCGACGAAGCGGCGGAAGGCGTCGGCCTGGGCGGCCCGGTCGGAGTGGTCGTAGTAGAAGTCGAGACCGGTCTCGCCGACCGCGACCACCCGAGGGTGGCGGGCCAGCCGGGCGTGGACCTCCCACCACGCCGGCGTCATCCGCCCGGCGTCGTGAGGGTGGGTGGCGACGGTGGCGAAGACGTCGGGGTCGCGCTCGGCCAGGGCCACCGCGCGCTCGGCGCTCGACGGATCGCCGACGGCGCCGACCACGATCATCCGGCGGACCCCGGCGGCGCGGGCCCGGGCCAGGACGGCGTCGCGGTCGCCGTCGAACTCGGGCCCGTCGACGTGGGCGTGGCTGTCGCATAGCTCGATCACGGGGTGCCTCCTCGGGCGCGGATCGCGGCCAGGGCGGCGGCGATCGGTTCGCGCAGCTCGCGGCCGCGCCAGCGCCCGGCCAGCCCGGTCAGCGCGGCCTCGGCCCACGGCCCGCCGACCCGGGCCAGCTCGTCGACGGCCAGGCCGCGGACCGGCAGCTTGCGGTGGCCGAGCGCCGCCACCAGGTGCGCCCGGGCCGCGGCGTGGGCCGGCGCCAGGGCGATGAGCGCGGCGGCGGCGCGGACCCCGACCTCCGGGGGCAAGGCGCGATCGTCGAGGCAGCGGGCCAGCCGCCCGACCGACTCGGGCTCGGCGAGCTGCTCGGTCACGGCGATCGCGTCCCAGGCCCGATCGCGATCGCCCAGCGCGTCCCACAGCTCGGCCCGGCCGCGGCGGTCGCCGAGCTGGGCCAGGGCGTAGGCGGCGTCGAAGCGCACCCCGCGATCGCGATGCTCGAGGAGGCGCGCCAGGTGGCCGGCGGCCCGGCCGTCGCCGGTCGCGCCCAGGGCCAGCGCCACCGCGCCGAGGACCTGGGGATCGGGGTCGTCGACCGACGCCGCCAGCGGGCCGAAGGCGGCGATCCGATCGATCTCGCACAGCGAGGTCGCGGCCTGGAACCGCAGGTCGGCCGGGCCGTCGCGCAGGGCGGCGACCAGCGGCGCGAAGCCGTCGCCGTGTCCGAGCGTGCCGAGGGCGATCGCCGCGGCCTGGCGGACCGTCGGCAGGCCGTCGTCGAGGCGGACCACCAGGGCCGCCACCACCGCGGCGTCGTCGGGGACGCCGGGGCCGGCGCCCAGCGAGCCCAGCGAGGTCGCGGCCTCGGCGCGGACCTCGCCCCGATCGTCGGTGAGGGCGGCCACGAGCGCGGCCCGCGCCCGATCGCGATCGTCGGCCGCGACGTCGCCGAGCGCGTGGGCCGCGGCGATCCGCGAGCGCGGCGCGCCCCGCGCCAGGTCGCGGACCGCGGCCTCGGCGGTCATGGTCGGCGAGATCGGAAACAGCGACATCGGCCGTCCAGTAGCACATCCGCGGCGGCGACGCGCCGCGGTCAGGGCTCGGGCCTCAGGCCTCGGGGTCCAGGCGCGCGACCTCGGTCACCCGGTCGGCGGGCACCGCGGCGACGATCGCGGCGACCAGGGCGGCCTTGTCGTCGACGTCGTAGCTGGCCGGCGCGCCGTCGCCCGGCACCAGCAGGCTGCGCTCGGGAGCGCCGCCGTCGACGAAGCAGGTGCTGGTGGTCGGCGACACCACGACCCGCACCACCTCGCCCCAGGCCAGGCGGAACCGCCGCCGGCCCGGACTGCCGACCTCGAGGCCGTCGTCGTCGACGGTGACCGCCAGCCGCCAGGCCGGCGAGGCCAGGTAGGCCGCGCCCAGGAGCCCGACCACCGCCGCCAGGATCACGAGCCCCCACACCCCGCTGGCGGCCCCGACCGCGCCGACCAGCGCGGCCAGCGCCAGCGCGGTCACCACCAGGGCCCGCAGCCGCGGGCGGAACCGGAACGAGCGCGGGGCCACGGCGCGATTGTGCACCGACCGTCGGCGACGGCAAGGCGCCTCGGGTACACTGGGTCGCGATGCCGCGCGAACAACGCCGTGCCCGCCGGGTCGCGGTCTCTCTGCCCGCCGTGGTCGAGTCGATCGGCCAGCCCGAGGTCGCGCTGCACCCGACGGTGCAGGCGGTGTATCAGCGGGTCGAGCCCGACCGGGCGTCGCTCGGCCGCACCGGGCCGGGCATCGTCCGCGACCTGTCGACCAACGGCGCCTTCGTCGCCTGCGCGCCGCTGCCGCTCCTCGCCCGGGTCCGCGTGACCTTCGAGCTGCCGAACTTCGGCTCGGTCGAGGGGATCGGCTGGGTCTTGTGGATCCGGGTGCGCGACTGCGAGATCGTCGACGCCCTCGGCGAGGTGGTGGCGCTACCGGCCGGCATCGGCGTGCTGTTCGAGGCCCTGTCGATCGAGGCCCGGGTCCACATCGCCAAGCTCGCGCGCTAGCGCCCTCCACGGGGCCTCGGTCTCGGCCTCGGTCTCGGTCTCGGTCTCGGCTTCCGTCTCGGCCTCGGTCTCGGCCTCGGTCTCGGCCTCGGTCTCGGCCTCGGTCTCGGCCTCGGCCTCGGTCTCGGTCTCGGCCTCGGTCTCGGTCTCCGTCTCGGTCTCGGCCTCGGTCTCGGCCTCGGTCTCGGCCTCGGTCTCGGCCTCGGCCTCCGTCTCGTCTCCGTCTCGACCTACTCGATGCGGACGTTCAACGTATACGCGCCCGCCGCCTCCGGACCGTAGCTGTCGACGACGACGTAGACCGCGGTCGCGGTCGACGCGACGAAGGTCGCGACCTCGGGGTTGGTGCGGTCGCTGCCGGCCAGACACACCGGGGTGAAGGTGCAGGGCTGGATCAGCGCCAGCGCGCCGTCCCAGCCCTGGGGCGTCAGGGTCGCGGTCACGCGCTGCCCGGCGCCGAGCGTGACCTGATAGATCGCGTCGGGGCCGTCGTTCACGAAGCCGGTGCAGCCCATCGGCGGCTGGATGTCGTTGCCCAGGCCGGTCGTCGAGCCGGTGACGGTGGCGCCGTCGACGCCGGCCGCCATCGTCGTCAGATCGAGCGCGCCGGCGCAGGTGTCGAGGGTCGCGCCGCCGTCGCCGGTCGGCGCGTCGATCGCCGGCGCGTCGATCGCGATCGCGTCGATCGGCTGGGCGTCGGGCTCGGCCGCGCCCTTGGCGCATGCGCCCAACGCGAGGACCGCCAGCACACGGGGCGACATCGCGGCGATCGTAACGCAGCCGGGCCGGGCGCGCGACCTCGCGGCGCGCCCGATGTGGCGTCGGTCGCGTTACGCTGGGGCGTGCTCGCCACCAGCGCCAAGCCGCCGCAGCAGCTCCTCGACGAGGTCCACACCGCGGCCGGGCTGGCGCGGTTCTCGATCGACGCCTTCGCGCGGGCGGTGGCCGACGCCCGGGCCGACGATCCGCGCGACCTCGAGGGCCTGTCCGCCACCGACGCTGCGCTGCGCGGTCACCTGCCGGCGATCGACGCCTTCACCGCCCGGGTCATGAAGATCGCCCTCGACGTCGCCCTGGCCGACGACACCGCGCTGGCGCCGGCCTTCCGCACCAACCTCGCGGCGACGATCCTGCGCTACCACGACGATCGCGACCTCCTGCGCGAGCGGGTGGCGGCCGCGGCGGGGCGCGCCGGGCCGACGGTCGCCGCGGCGGTGGCCGACCACGCCGTCGAGGCGGCCGCGGGCGCCTTCGCGCTGCGAGCGGCGCTCTACGACGCGGTCGTGGCGGTGGCCCGGGTGTGGGCGGCGGCGGCCCTGCCGGTGGCGATCGCCGGGGCCCGCGATCGCCGCGGCGACGACTCGTCGCGGGCCCGGTGGTCGGTAGTCGAGCAAGAGCTGACCGCCGTGGCCACCGAGCCGGCGCGGCTGGTGGCGGCGCCGTGGGCCAGCCGCCTCGCCAGCTTCACGCCGGTCGATCACCAGGTGATCGAGCCGGAGCCGAGCTTCGGCTCGCTGATCGAGCTCGACTGACCGCCGGCGCTCACAGCTCGATCACCTCGATCGAGCCCGGCGACGCGTAGCGGAACGGGACGATCGAGTAGCCGATGCCGGCGGTGACGATCACCGTGGTCGTGCCCAGGCGGTAGCGGCCGTCGACGTACGGGGTCTCGACCCGGGCCAGCGAGACGTGACGCCACCCGAGCACCGGGTTGACCTGGCCGCCGTGGGTGTGGCCGGCGAGGATCAGATCGACGCGATCGCGCAGCCGGGCCGCGAGCGCCGCGTCGAGCTGGTGGGTGACCACGATCGAGCGGTCGGCGCCGGCCAGCTCGGCGACCAGGGCGTCGACGGTCGCTGGCGGGACCCGGCGCAGGTAGTTGTGCGACAGGAACGCGACGCCGATCCGCCGGCCGCCCTCGGTGAACCAGCGCACCTGATCGGTGACCGAGGTGACGCCGCGGGCGGTCAGCGCCGCCTCGACCTCACGCACGCTGCGGCTCTGATCGACGTAGGCGAAGTGCTCGTGGTCGCCGCGCACGGTGAACGTGCCGAGCCGGCTGGGCAGGGCGCCGGCGACCTCGGCGGCGGCCGCGATGTGGTCGGGGCCGGTGTTGATCCAGTCGCCGCCGCTCAGGATCAGATCGGCGTCGGCGTCGGCGACCGCGCGGATCACCCGGGCGACCCGGGCGTCGCCGGTGTGGCGATCGAGCTGCAGGTCGGCGAGGAAGACCACCCGCAGGCGCGGACCGTCGGCGGCGGCCAGGGCGTGATGGCGGACCCGCAGCGCGTCCCGCTCGACGACGATCTTGATCGGCGTGTAGATCGCGAAGGCGGCGAGCACCGCGATGGCGGCGAGCGCGCGGGTCCGGGCCGCCGGCGCCGGGCCGCGCCACCGCCGGACGCCCAGGTGGACCACCTCGAGGACGACGAGCCACGGCAGCGCCTGGGCCAAGACCAGGGCGGCGCCGAAGAACGGATACACCAGGAGCCAGGTCGCGATCGGCCCGTCGTAGCGCGGCATGGTCTCGGCGCCGACCGCGAGGGTGACCGCGACCGTGACGAACATGATCGCCGGGAACCCGAGGAGGAGCCACAACACGCCCCGGCCGAGCCAGCGCTGGGACCGCGGCCCGGCGCCGAGGACGCGGGCGGCATCGGTCAGGCGCCGGCGCAGGTAGAGGGCGCCGACGGTCAGGAGGACCAGCGCCACGCCGAGCATGACGAACCACATCGGGGTGGCGTAGCACGCGGACTGGTGGTCGCCGAGGCAGAGACCGAGGCCGAGGCCGAGACCGAGACCGAGACCGAGGCCGAGACGGAGACCGAGACCGAGACCGAGGCCGAGACCGAGGCCGAGGCGGAGACCGAGACCGAGACGGAGACCGAGGCCGAGGCCGAGGCAGAGACCGAGGCCGCGTCAGCGCGGGCAGGCGGCGTCGATGGCCACGGCCTCCGAGGCGGCGCCGTTATCGCCCTCGATGGCCCAGCTCACCGAGGCGGTGAGGACGAGCTGCCCGCCGGCCACCAGGGCGTGGATCTCGGGCTCGCCCACCGGGTGGCCGAAGGCGTCGCCGGCGACCGCCAGCGGCGACCACCGCGCGCCGCAGCCGAGCTCGAGGCGATCGTCGTAGGTGTCCCAGGTGCCGGTCTGGGGATCGCCGTCGGTGCCGGTCGCGGTGCGGGTGCGGCGCAGGGTCCAGCCGGCGATCGTCGCGGTCGCGCCCGGCGCCACCGCCACCGGCGCGAAGTCCCAGACCTGGTAGCCGCCGCTGGTCAGCTCGGCCGCGACCGCGTCGACCGCGGCGCGATCGACCCCGGCCGGATCGATCGCGAAGAACTGCTGATCCTCGGGGTGGCGGTAGAGCACGTACTCGCCGGGGGCGCCGCCGAGGAGCCGCACCGCGACGGTCGCGCCGCCCTGGATGCTCGACGACTCGATCGCGCAGGCCGCGGTCGCCTTGGCCGGCGACCACGCGAAGCAGATCGCGTCGAGGGAGCCGGCGCGGCCGAGGACCTCGAGGAGCGGCTCGAGGGCACCGCCGGTCGGCTGGCCGGTGACGATCGGCGGCGCCGGCGCCGGGCGCGGTGCCGTCGGGCCACCACAGCCGGCGAGGCTCGCAAGCGCGGCGGCGAGGCCACCGACCCCAGCGGAGAGACGACGAGCGCGAGGCATGGCCGACTATGGCGCGTCGGACGGCCTACCGGAAGCGCTCTTGGAGCCGATGCGCGGGTATGAGCCGCGGTGCTACGGCTTACGAAACCGTTGCTCTACGCCCTCGCAGAGGCCGATGATGTCCCAGTCGCTCGGTTGTGTGAGCGGATCAGCAAGTCGAGCGCCTGGCCGGGGTCGATGCCGACGAGCGGGTGGGGCGCCGGCGCGCCCGGCATCACGATCTGATTGCCGGCGGCATCACGATCGGATTGCCGGCCTCGCCTTCGAGCACGGCGAAGATCGTCCGGCACGCTGCAGCGCCGTGGGCCTTCTGGGCGGATGGAGTCCCAATTGGACTTCATGGATGATGCTCCTGTTGCGGCGAGGAGGGAGGAATGGCAGGATTATCAAGATGAGCAGCGACGATGAGAGAGCTTCCAGTACACTTGCCGTGTCCGTTACCCACAAGGGCGCGTCGCTGTCCGTGTCCGAGAGGATTCTGTCTCGCTTGTTTCCAGGGTATTGGGCAAAAGGGCGAATCAAAGCTGCGATGGGAGAGCGGATTGCGCAACAGCTCGAGAAAGGGCAGGCCCTCGACGCGGTAGAGGCCGAGTTTTTTGAGCTGTATTTTGCGAAGGAACTCAAAAAGAGCAAGAATCTCTTGGATGTTTGCTCGCGTGCGGAGGAGGTGATGCTCTCAAGGGGTGTGTCGGGGCCGCCGCGGCTTTCAGCCGGAAGTTCAGGTGGGGCCCCTGACGGCAATGTGCAGTTCGATGAACGGTGGGGCGCACGATTCGTTCGCGACGCTGAGGATGCTGCGGATGACACGATGAGGGACCTTCTTGCTCGGATTTTGGCCGGCGAACTGGACGCTCCGGGATCATTCTCTCTCAGGACTCTCAGTGTTGTTCGTGACTTGGACCAGCGAACTGCGCGCGCTTTTCAGGCTATTGCGCCTATGGTTGTGGATTGCGGTTTTCTCCCGCCTCATCGCGAGGAATCTGGGTGCAATTTTGCTCAGTACTATGAGGCTCGAGGGATTCAATACTCGGACATTATTGCGCTCACCGAGGTCGGGCTTTTGTCTCCGGCGCACGGGATCGTGATGGTGCGCGAGAATGAATGTGACAGCGCCTTTGAGTGGAAGTTGGAGCTCGCTGCCCGTCATGTTCTGCGATGTTATTCACCGGAATCCGGCGTTAAGGCTGTCCGTGTTCCTGGAATCAATGTCTCTGTTGCTGGGGCGGAGCTGTTGGCGGTGCTGGCGCCCGGTCTTGATCCTGAGTATCCAGGCTGTGTTGCAAAGTGGATTTCTCACTCATTTCTTGAGGCAGTCGAACAGGTCTACTCTCTGCTGGATCCTGTGCTGGGTACTGAGGTCGTTGTTCATGCGGTGCCCGGTCGGACGCCGTGCGCAAGTGAAAAGGGCTAGGACGGTACATTCTTCAACTGGCCGATCAGGTTCCCGCGAAGGTTGAGGCGACGCACTAACCGGCTGACCGGAAGCGAGATGGCTTGCGGCCAGGCTTCGACGGGAGGCGGTTTCAATCGCTTGACGAGTGTGAAGTGGGAGCGACGCGGGGACACCACGGCACTTGACTTCCTGTAGAACCTCCCTGTTTGCCAAGCGCGAGCGGCGGAATGCAAGGTTTCCGCGGGGGCGCCACGCCGTCTGCGTGGCCCGGCGCCAGGCGGGGTTCACGCAGCGGTTTCAGTGGAAGCCGTTCATCGAGTGATCGAAGGACGGTGGGTTGGCGTTGTCGACTCGACTCGACTCGCCTCTATGCGCCAAGGCTAAGGAGGTGGAGCAGTTTTCCGATCAGCTCGACGCCCTGGCCAGCAGCGCCAACCGTGCCAAGCGCCGTGGCGATCGTTGTCACCATGGGGAGGAGGAGCTTCGGATTGGGACTGCCCTTGGCAAGCTGCTTGCCGACCGCCTCGATCTGTGCGTCGACGATCTCGCGGGTGTCGTCGTCGAGTTGAGTGACAGAGAGAGCGCGCTTGGCTTCGACGAACGTGTCGCGAACAGAACCCATGTCAATCGTGGTCCTGGCCTGCTGCGTTGCCCCCGGGCTCCCGGCCTGGACGGGGCTCCCGATCACGGGGCCGTGAAAGGTGACGGACGTGTGGGTTTGGGCATGCGGCGTCGCCTTGGACAGTGCGGTCTCCAACTCGGTCGCGAACGCTATGACGTTGGCCTTGAACGCCTCGGTGTCGCCCCCGTGGTCCGATACGGTGAGCACCAACTCGCCGTTGCCGGTGGGATGGCCTTGCGCCATGAGTTCGTGCTTCATGGCCAGGCCCTTGACGACGTCTTGGTAGTCCGCACGCAAGGGCTCGGCGTGCGTCACGGTTGCCTTCACAGATAGGGTCATCTTCTCCTCCAACTCGTCGATGCGCGCCGAAAGCTCCACGTCGTCGAGGATACGGAACGCTACTTCGCTGCAGTGGGGTGGATCAAACTCGTACTCGGCGATGCCCTCGTCAACCATCTGGCCAACGCCAACTTCAACGGTCGCGAGATCGAGGCGTCCGTATCGCGCGACGTCGCTAGCAGCTGTGCAGTGGTTGAGGGTTTGCGGCTCCTCGCGGTCGGCACGAGCGACGGCGCGCAAGAACTTCAGGTAGTCGCGTGTCTTAAGCTGTGCGGGCCGAAATTCATAGTCACCGTCGGTGAGTGACATGATGACGTTGGCGAGGCTGCGAAGTTGGCCGGCAACTTGGTGGCGCGGTGCGCCCCGCGCCTGCCGCAACGCAATCACCAGCGGCGCGATCGAGCCGCGATGCACTCCATCGAGCGCCTGATCTGCCAGGAGTGCATCCAAGCGCACAAGGGCCGGCGCGACCGCGGACCAGAAGGCGTTGTCGCCGTCCGCTCCCTCCGTTGCCCGCCACAGCGCCCAAAATGTCTCCATGGCTTCATGTCGAGAGATTGAGAGCATGGGTCCCCAGGCGGTGAGGTTAGCGCATCTCGGTCGCCTTGCTGCGGTGTTCAGGCGTCGCGTGGTCCCAGCGCGTTCCAAGCTCGCTGGACGGCATCTTCCACTCGGGCGATGGGGCCAGGATGCGATCGCGCTCCAAGGCCGTCGCGGATCGCTATGTCTCCGGGGCGATCGGCGTGTCTTCGTGATCGCCGTCGTCCGACTCCACGATCGCGGCCTCAAGCACGCGGTGAAGGACAGGATAGGCGGCGCGCACGATCTCGGCCTGGGCGTCTATCTCCAGCGTCGAGCGGTGGCGCAGCGCGAGCGGGCCAGCGGCAGGATCCGCCGCGGGCTCGAACGTGGGCCAAGGATCGCCATCGAACGGGGTGACCTCGCACCCGCTGGGGGCGTCCACCTAGTCAATCTGCTCGGCGGCATGCTCCAGCTAGTTGGCGCTCAACAGCATCGCGGCGCCATGGGGCCACCCCGCGGCCTAGAGGCGGCTCCAGCTGTCCCGCACGCTCAGGCGCCGGCCCTGGCGTCGCGAGCGGGGGGCGCCATGGCGCGCGTTCGCGGGTGGAAAGTTGGAGCCGACGGCCGGGTATGATCCGGCGACCTGCGGTTTACGAAACCGCTGCTCTACCACTGAGCTACGTCGGCAAGGAGTCGGAGAGGTTCTAGACGAACGCCGCCGCGATGGCAAGCGGGCGACGTGGTGCGAGCGTTCAGCTGAGGGCGGCAAGCAGACCGATGAGCCGGCGCCGCAACGTCGCCGCGTCGCGGGTCGTATTCCATGCGGTTTAGGCCATCAGCAGCTCGCACAAAATCGGGTCCGGGGAATCGCCGCCGAGCTGGCGTCGGTCGTGCGGAGGGTTCGCTTCGGTTCGCGTCGATCCACTCGCCGCGTCCGCTGCTTCGGTGGATTCGCATCGATCCGCTTGCGTGCTAAGTGCTTGGCGCGCCTTACGAAACCATTGCTCTACCACTGAGCTACATCGGCGAGGGAACGGGGTGGTTCTAGACGAACCGCGGGGCGATGGCAAGCCGCCAGGTGCGCCTCCCGCCAGGCCGCCCGTGCCGCCGCCGGCGCGCTGGCCGGGCTCGGTCGCGGCGGCGCCGGCCCGGGCGATCACGTCCACAGGTAGAGCGGCAGGGCGCCCAGGGCGGCGGTGGCCACCGCTGCCAGGGCGACCCGGGCCAGGCGCGCGCGGGCTCGGCGCCGAGGTCGGAGGACCACCGGCCCCGACGGCGCGCCGATCACCACGCCATCGCGATCGCGGGCCAGGGCGAAGGGATCGAGGCGCGCGGCGGTGGCGGCGTCGCCGACCGCCAGGGCGGTGGCGTAGGCGATCAGATCGCCGTGGATCAAGGTCAGGGCGCGGTGCACCGCCGCGGCGTCGCCGATCGGCAGGAGCCGGATCGCGCCCGGTCCGAGGACGCACCGAAGGACGTAGCCGCGCCGGCGCCGGCGCACCTCGGGGCGGACCCGGGCGATCGCCACCAGCTCGAGGAGCGGCCCGCGGGCGTCGAGGAGAAACGCGCCGACGACGTAGAGCCCGGGCGAAAACGGCAGGGCCGCGACCTCGCGCCAGCGCCAGGCCGCGCGGGCGAGGGCGAAGGCGGCCAGCCCGGACAGGACGATCGCCAGGGCGGCGATGGCCGGCTGGGGCGGCGCGACCAGGGTGCGGCGGAGCGCGATCGCGGCGGCGGCG
Source organism: Kofleriaceae bacterium (assembly GCA_018057825.1). Taxonomy (GTDB): domain Bacteria; phylum Myxococcota_A; class Polyangia; order Haliangiales; family Haliangiaceae; genus UBA2376. The sequence goes on from JAGPCY010000015.1 coordinate 120,219, forward strand.
GCGGCGGCGATGGCGGCGACGGTCGGCGCCACCGGCCAGGCTGGGGTGGCCAGGGTCGGCGGCAGGCCGTCGCGTCGGGTGAGCGCGGCGATCAGCCGGGCTCGGACCCGGGGCGGGACATGATCGATGTGGATGACGGTCGCCTGGGGTACCCGCACGCCTTCGCTCCTTCACCGCCAGGTATCGATCGCCACCCGCCGCGGTTGCGTGGCGGCGTGAGATCTCCGCCGCGCCGCCCCTCGACCGCGCTAGACCGCGCGCAGGGCCGGGCGCGCGTCGAGGGTCTCGATCGCGCCCCAGTCCGGGGCCCGCAGGTAGCGCAGGAGGCCGGCGGCGAAGCCGGCGCCGTGCGAGGCGTGGAGCACCGGGAAGATCGCCCACGCGGTGGCGATCGCGGCCGGGCCTTGGGGCGCGGCGACCCGGACCGCCTCGGCGCCGGTGGCCAGGGCGTAGGCGGCGAAGGCGATCGGCGCGACCGGCCACAAGGGTGGGGTCAGGACCAGGGCGGCGGCGCCCATCACCATCGAGAACGGGATGAGCGGTCGCAGGGTCGGGAAGCGGCCGAGCTTGAGCAGCGTGCGCGCCCGGCCCTGACCGTACTTCCAGTACTGCTTGGCCAGGGTGCGAAACGAGTCGCGCGGGAAGTAGTGGACCTCGATCGCCGGCGACAGGTAGATGCGCCCGCCGCTGGCCAGGAGGCGCTGGTTCAGCTCGGCGTCCTCGTTGGTCACGGCCTTGGGATCGTAGAGGCCGATCTTCTCGAAGATCGCGCGGCGGAACGCGCCCAGGAACACGGTGTCGACGAAGCCCTCGGCGGTGGCGTCGCGGTAGCGGGCGCCGCCGACCCCGAGCGGCGAGGTCAGGGCGGCGCACAGCGCGCGCTGGAACGCGGTCTTGGCCTTGGCCCGCTGGGCGCCGCCCACGTTGTCGGCCCCGGTCGCGGCCAGGGTCTCGACGCAGGTGCGGACGTAGGCCGGCGTGTACTCGCAGTGGACGTCCATCCGCACGACGATCTCGCCGCGCGCGGCGCGGATGAGCTGGTTCAGGCCGGCAGCCTGCAACCGATCGGGGTTGTCGATGACCCGGATGCGCGGATCGTCCGTGGCCAGGGCGGCCAGGATCTCGCGGGTGCGGTCGGTCGAGCGGCCGTCGGCGACCAGGATCTCGATGCGGTCGCGCGGGTAGTCCTGGGCCTGCACCGAGCGGATACAGGCCTCGATGTAGTGCTCCTCGTTGAACGCCGGCATCGCGATCGTCACCATCGGGGCGCGCATGGCCCGATGGTACACGACCGGTCAGCGGCGCGGCGGCGGCCGGCGGCCGGTCGCGCGGTAGGCCGCGTAGTCGGCCAGGATCGTCGCGTGGTCGAAGACCAGCGGGGGCAGGGCGTCGAGGGCGAAGACCCCGGCGCGGGCGGCGTCGTCGCTGCCGGTCGGGGCGCCGGCGGCGCGGCCGAGGAACACCGTCGACATCGTGTGCTGGCGCGGGTCGCGGGCCGGATCGCTGTAGACGTGGAACAGCTCGCCCAGCTCGACGTCGAGGCCGGTCTCTTCCTTGGCCTCGCGGATAGCGGCGTCGGCCACCCACTCGCCGCGGTCGACGAAGCCGCCGGGCAGGGCCCAGCCCAGCGGCGGGTTGGCGCGCTCGATCAGGACCACCGTGCCGGGCCGGTCGGCCAGCTCGATGATCACGTCGACGGTCGGGGTCGGGTTCTGGTAGCGGGGCGGGCTCGGCTGGGTGGTCATGGTCCGCTCACTGCGCCAGGGTGACCTCGACCCACTCGAGGAGCAGCGCCTCCATCCGGGCCTTGGCCTCGGCGGCGGCCGGATCGCGGTAGCGATCGCGCTGCTCCTTGGGGTCGGTGGCGAGCTCGTACAGCTCGGTCCGGCGCTGCGACACGATGTTGATGATCTTCCACGCGCCGTCAGCGGCCACCGCCATCTTCATGTCGTGCTCCCAGCCCGGGTAGGCCAGGAGCTCGGCGAAGGCCGGCTGGGGCGCCAGGGGCTCACCGCGGATCGCCGGGGCCAGGCTGCGGCCCTGCCACGACGGATCGGGCGCGACCCCGGCCAGGGCGGCCACGGTGGGCGCCAGATCGAGGAGCTGCACGATGGCGTCGTCCTGGCGGCCGGGCTGCCCCGGGACCCGGAACGCGAACGGCACCCGGAGCTGCTCGTCGTAGAGGTTGGTACCGTGGAAGAAGCTCTGACCGGCGAAATTGTGATCGCCGAAAGATTCGCCGTGATCGCTCATCAGGACGACCACGGTGTTGTCGTCGAGGCCGGTCTTCTCGAGAGCGTCGAGGAGCTCGCCGATCCAGCGGTCGACGAAGGCGATCTCGTAGTCGTAGCGCTGGCCGTGGGCGTTCGAGCCCTTCTCGGTGATGGGCGGCATGCCCTCGTGCTCGACCCAGCTCGAGTGCGGCTCGAACAGGTGGACGAACATCGCGAAGGGCTGTTCGGGCTTGGCGGCCAGGGCCTCGAGGCGGGCGATCGCCCGCGGCACGATGCGCGGCGCGGCGACGTCCTTGTTCGACGGGCCGACGTCGAGGGCGCCGTCGTTGTTGAACTCGGCGATGCCCTGGCCGAAGTTGCGCTCGGGTCGGAAGTAGAAGTGGGAGGTCTCGGCCAGGGTCAGGTAGCCGGCGGCGGCGAGCTGCTCCATCAAGAGGACGTTGGCGTCGTCGACCCGCGGGTACTTGGCGTTCAGCTTGTCGACCTTGACCAGCGACGGATAGCGCGAGGCCATGAAGCTCGGCATCGAGCGCGGGGTGTTGTTGGCCTGGGCGTAGGCGCGCTTGAACCAGGTGGCCTGGCCGAGGAAGGCGTCCATCCGCGGCGACACCGACGTGCCGTCGCGCCGGTAGCCCGCGATGCCCAGGCGATCGACGCGGAGGGTGTCGACCATGATGATGAGGACGTTGGGCCGCGGCCCGGTCGGGGTCGGCGGCGCGGCGGCCACCCCGGCGTCGGGCGCCGGCGCGGTCGGGTCCGGCCCGGTCGCGGTCGCGTCGGGGGTCGCCGCGGCGCGGTCGCCGCCCTGGCAGTTGTCGTCCTTGCCGTTGCCCGCGATCTCCTTGGCCGACGGGTTGACCGCGGCGTCGCGGTCGTCGCAGTCGGGGCCGCGGAAGAACGCCGAGAAGCCATCGCCGTCGCGATCCGACAGGCTCTGCAGCACCGTGACGAAGGTCCGCGACGCCAGGCCGTGCTCGGTCACCGCCCGCGCCACGCCCGCCGACGGCTGGCCGCGCAGGGTCACCAGGCCCAGGCCCAGGGCCACCGCCAGGCCGCCGGCGACCAGCCCGGCGCGGGCCGGGATGCGCTGGCGGAGCCCGGTGAGCGGGCCGTAGGCCAGGGCGGCGAGGAGGAGCGTGAGGAGCGGCAGGAGGGCGACCTGGGCGATCGCGCCCATCGGCAGCGCGTCGTTGTCGAAACCGGCGCTGTAGAGCTTGGCCCGGGCGAAGCCCAGGCTGACCACCGCGGCCAGGCCGACGGCGATCGGGAACCACGCGATCGGCAGGCGCGGCAGCCGCGCGATCACCGCGGCCGCGACGCGGCTGATCGGCACGATCATCACCCCGGCGCCGACCGCCAGGAGCATCACCAGCGGGCCCATGACCCGGGCGCCGGCCTCGGGGCGATGGGCCTTGGCGACGATCAGCGTGGTCGCGATCGGCACCGCGATCGCCAGCGCCAGGCCGACCACCAGGGCGCCGAGCACGACCCCGGTCCACGCGGCGTCGCGAGCGCGATCGGCGCGCAGGGCGCCGACCGCGCCGGGCCCGAAGGCGGCACGAAACCCGACGGCGACCGCGCCGGCGTAGAGCGCGAAGGCCAGGGCCGGGACCGCCCACAGGCCGACGACGGTGACGATCGCGCCGCCGCCGGCCGCCAGGCCATCGACGAGCGCGAGGATCAAGCTGGCGACCAGGGCGGCGCCAGCCCCGGACCAGAAGGCGGGCAGGAGCGCGCGATCGCGGGTGTCGGACGACATGCGCGAAGCGTTAGCACGTCCGATCGCGGCGACGGGGATCGCCCCGCGCCGACCCGCGCGCGTTCGCGCGGTCGCTCAGCCGTGGCGGCTCTGGGCCAGGGTCAGGGCGGCGTCGCGATCGGGGACCCCGTCCCACGCCCCGAGGGCCTGACACGACAGCGCAGCCGCCGCCGAGGCCAGCTCGATGCACCGGGCGAAGGGCAGCTCGCCCAGGAGGCCGGCCACGAAGGCGCCGTGGAACACCGACCCGGCGCCGGTGGCGTCGACGGTCTCGACCGGGTAGCCCGGGACCTCGACCAGCTCGCCGCCGTGGCGACCGACCGCGCCGGCTGCGCCCAGGGTGACCACGACCGCGCGCGGCCCCCGGCGGACCAGCTCGGCCAGGGCACCGTATAGATCGCGGCGCGGCGCCAGCTCGGCCAACATCCGCTCGGAGGTGAGGAGCACGTCGGCGAAGGACACCAGCTCCCCCGAGCCCTCCCGCGGCGCGGTCAGGTCGATGATGACCGGGATGCCCCGGGCGCGGGCCCGGCGAGCTAGGGCGCACTGCGCCGCCGGGAGCGAGTCGTCGAGCAGCACCGCGCCGGCGCCGGCCAGCGCGGCGTCGACGTCGATCGGCTGGGTGTCGGGGTCGGGCTCGTCCCCGGTGGCGCGCTGGACCAGGCGCCCGCCGTGGGGATCGACGGTGACGATCTCCGCCGCGCTGTCGCCGGGGACCGCGCGGACCAGGGCGACGTCGACGCCGGCCTGGGTCAACGTGGCGCGGACCAGGGCGCCCAGCCCATCGGTCCCGATCCACCCGGCCAGGCGGCCCTGGCAGCCGAAGGCGGCGGCGGTGGCGACCGCGACCGCGACGCCCGGGCCCGGGGACACCGCGAGGCCGGCCAGCTCGGCGGCGTCGCCGGAGGTCGCGTCCGGGACGCGGTGGGCGAGGGCGGCGATCGAGACGCCCAGGCGCCCGACCCCGACCACGATCGGGCGGGTCACGGGCCGGCTCCGGTGCGCGAGATCACACCTAACGGTACCAGGACCCGCGGTGGGGCGGTGTGGCTCGACCGGTCGATCCCCGCGTTGTAGCTTGGCGCGGTGGGCGACACCCCCAGGCAACCCCCCGCGGCCGCCGCCGGTCCAACCGACGATCCGCGCCGCGAGGACCCTGTGGCCCAGTCCGCCGTCACCGACATCCCCCGTCCCCGCGACGCCACCGTCGGCGCCGCCACCGACGACGCCGCGTTGATCGCGGCCTGCCGCCGGGGCGAGGCCCGGGCGATGGAGACGCTCTACCACCAGCACAAGCGCCGGGTCTTCGGGCTGTGCCATCGCATCGTCGGCGCCGCCGACGCCGAGGAGGTGGCCCAGGAGGTCTTCGTCCGGGTCTTCCGCGGCCTGGCCGGCTTCCGCGGCGACGCCCAGCTCAGCACCTGGGTCTACCGCCTGGCGGTCAACTGCGCGCTGACCCACGCCGCCAAGCACAAGCGCCGCAGCGAGGTCAGCGACGACGCCCTCGAGGCCGTGCCGGGCCCGACCCCGGTCTTGCGCGATCCGCGGCTGTCGCGGCGGGTCGAGGCGGCGATGGCCGAGCTGCCGGCCGGCTACCGCGCGATCCTCGTCCTCCACGACATCGAGGGCCTGTCCCACGAGGAGTGCGCGGCGATCCTCGACTGTCGGGTTGGCACGTCGAAGTCGCAGCTCCACAAGGCGCGCGCCAAGATGCGCGACCTGCTCGGCCCGGCCCTGGCGGCCGAGCGCCACGGCCGCGATCCGGAGGTGGCGTGACCTGCCGCGAGCTGACCGAGCTGGTGGTGGCGTACCTCGACGGCGAGCTGCCGCCCGAGCGCGCCACCGAGTGCCGCGGTCACCTGCGGGTGTGCGCGGCGTGTCGGTCGCTGGCCGATCAGCACGCGCGCCTGCGCGACGCCCTGGTCGAGCTGCCCGCGGTCGAGCCGCCGCCGGCCCTGTGGGCCCAGATCAACGCTCGGCTGGGCGCCGAGGAGATCGCCGCCAGCGAGCGCCCGGCCTGGCGCCGCGCGCTGGCGCGCTGGGCCAGCGGGCTCCGTCCGATCGCGACCCCGGCCGCCCTGGCGCTGTCGGCGGGGGCGGTCGCCCTGGGGGTCGTCCACCTGCGGGGCTCGTCGGGGACGGGCACCGCGGCCCTGACCGACGTCGCGGCGCGCGCGACCCCGGCGCCGACCCCGGTCCCGGTCGAGCCGCCGCCGGTCGTGGTGGCGGTCGGGCGCGACGCCCTCGACGAGGCCGCCGATCGCGACGGCGCCGCCGACGCGCGGTTCCGCGCGGTCACCGCCGACCTCCTGGCCCTGGCGCGCGCCGAGGCGGCGGCCTGGCCGGCCAGCCGGGCCAAGCGCTTCGCCCGCGACGTCGAGCGGCGCGAGCAGGCGGTCCTCGCCGCGGCCCCCGGCCGCGACCGCGAGCGGGCGTGGCACGAGTTGACCAGCTTCCTCGAGCGCGCCGCCCTGGGCGAGCAGGTGGCGTCGCGATGACCGCGGCGGGCGCGATGACGGCGGCGCGCTGGCTGACCGTGGTGGGCCTCGCGCTCGGCGCGCTGGGTGGGCCCGCCCGAGCCGACGACGGCACCGACGACGACGGCGACGGAGCGGTGGTCGAGCACGCCCAGCTCGTGATCGCGCCGGGGGCTCGGCCGATCGGGGCGGTGTCGGTCGACAACCCGCTCGGCGACGTCACGATCGTCGGCTACGACGGCGACTCGGTCTCGGTCGAGACGGTCAAGCACGCGCCCGACGCCCGCACGCTCGAGCGGCTGCGGGTCACGGTCGTGCCGGCCCCCGACGGCGCGGTCCGGTTGTCGACCGCGGTCCTGGCCCGCGGCGATCGGCCGCCGGTGGCCCTGGCGAGCGTGCGCATCGACGTCACGGTCCGGGTCCCGCACGCGGTCGCGGTCAGCGGCCGCGTCGTGGCCGGCCGGCTCGCGGTCTCGAACCTCGACGCCGGCGCCGAGCTCGACGCCAGCGCCGGCCCGATCTCGGTGCGCAACGTCGCCGGCGCGGTGAGCGCGCGCTCGCTGGCCGGCAGCCAGCGGTTCGAGGAGGTCTTCGGCTCCCTCGACAGCCACGCGATCGACGGCGATCTGGCCTTCGACACGGTGCGCGGGGCCCGCCTGCGCGCCCAGGCCTACGCCGGCCGGGTCGACGGTCGGCGGGTCGCGAGCCGCGAGGTGGTGATCACGACCGTCGACGGCGACGTCGCCCTCGAGGCGACCACCCAGGCCGGCGGCCGCCTGTCCGTGGCCAGCGTGCGCGGCGACGTCGCCGTGACGCTCGCGGGCGAGCCCCAGGCGCGGGTCCGGGTCCGGGCCGGAGGCACGCTGCGCGCGCCCGGCGCGAGCCCAGGCGAGGACGGCTGGTCGGAGCTCGGGTTCGGCGCCCAGCGCCAGGCCGCGGCGGTCCGGGTGTCGTCGCGGTTCGGCGACGTGTCTTTCGGCTTGCTGCAGTAGCGCGCTCGATCCTCGACGGGGCGGTCCACGCCTCGGTCCGCCGCTTGACCGCTCGCGAGGTCGCCGCCATGCTGCCGCGGTGACCGAGCCCGCCAGCACCATCCGCGAGTTCGCCGACCAGGCGGTGGCCTACGTCGAGCGCGCCCTCGGGGTCGCGCCGGCCTACGACAGCGACACCCTGCCGCTCGTCGACCACTACCTGCGCTCGGTGCCGCTCGAGCAGGCGGCCACCGTCGAGCTGGTGATCACCACCGCGGCGGCGTACTTCGGCGAGGTGGTGCGCCACCACCTGGGCGGGCGCTGGGAGGATCTCGATCAGGCGCCGGCGGCGTGGCGGTTCGTGCTCCCGACCGGGCTCCGCTTCGCCCCGGCGGGCTACGTCGCGGCGGCGATCGCCCAGCGCGAGCCCGGCGAGTTCGAGGCCGGCCTCGAGGCGCCCAACCGCTTGCGCGGCTACGTCGAGGCGGCGCTGGCGCGCATGAGCCCGGTCAGCGAGGACGAGTACTACTCGCTGTGCGGACGGCTCGACACCCTCGAGCACGTCCACGAGGTGCTGCTCACGGTCGCGGCCCAGCTCGCCGGCGAGCAGGTGCCGGCGGCCGACGACGGCGAGGGCGACGGCGAGGGCGACGGCGACGGCGACCCCGAGCCCGACCCGCCGGTCTCCGCCGAGCCGCCGCTGGTCAACTGATCCGGGTCGCGCGGCGGCAGCCCGCGCGGGCGATCGCGCCGAGCCGCGATCGAACCCGCCGTGGCTTCGTGTTATCTGGTCGCCATGTCGTCTCGAGGGCGCGACCTCGTCTCTCCATCCGCGACCTACCGCGGCGCCGCCGGGCAGACCCGGACCCGCGCGATCCACGTGACCCTGCCCGGTGGCGAGCTTGCGAGCGCCACCGTGTACGAGGCGGTCGATGCCCGCGCCAACCCCGAGCTGGCGGAGCGCCTGCGCCGCGGCGAGCTCAACCGCGTCCACACCGCCGACGGCGAGGTCGCGATCGCGACCCCGGTGGTCTTCCACGATCCCGAGGCCGGGATCTACGCGGTGGTCGCGGCGGAAGGTGACCGCCACCGCGAGCTCGAGCTGCGGGCCGCGGCCTTCGCCGAGCTGGCGCGGGATCCGGCGGTCGCGGTGCCGCGCTACGTCCGCGATCTGGCGGTGGTGTTCGGCCCGGCCGAGCTGGCCGCGCTCCTCGACGAGCGGATCGCCGGCCCGGCCCGCCGGCGCGAGGCCGCGGCCCAGCTCGAGCGCGACGCCGCGGCGCTGACCGAGCGTCGCGCGGCCCTGGCCGAGCGCGAGGCCAGCCTCGATCGACGCGCCCGCGAGCTCGAGGCCCGCCAGGCCGATCTCGAGGCCGCTGGCGCCGAGGCCGCGCGGCGCCTCGTCGAGGCCGATCGCGACGCCACCCGGCTCCGCGCCGAGGCCGAGCGCGACGCCGCCCGGATCCGGCTCGACGCCGAGCGCGAGGCCGCCCGGATCCGCGACGAGCGACGCGCGCCGGCGCCGACCCCGGCGCCCGAGCCGGTGACCACCCCGGTCGCGGCGCTGGCCGAGCCGCGCCCCGAGGAGGCGACCAGCCCTTTCGAGCTGCTGTCCGAGGCCGACGCGCCGGCCCTGCCGACCAGCGCCGATCCGGTCACCACCGTCACCGCCGACGCGCCGCGCCCGGGCGCCGACGGCTGGCTGGCCGGCTTCGTCCGCGGCTCGGCCCCGGCCGCCTTCACCCTCGACGGCGACCGCGCCCGGGTCGCGCTGCGCGCGAGCGGCGCGAGCGGCGCCGCCCTGGCGACCAGCCCGCTCGACGTGCGCCTCCTGGTCCATCGGCTGCCCGAGTACGGCGTCCTCGTCTTGCTCCTCGGCACCCCGGCCGCCCTGCGCGGCGTCGGGCCGGCCCATCGGGCGATGGTGCCCCTCGACGTCGCCGCCGACCTCGACCGCCGGTTCCTGGCCCAGCTCGAGCGCGAGTTCGTGCTCGAGGTCGACGTCGTGGTCGACGGACGTCCGGCGCGCCGAGCCCGGCTCAAGGCGCCGCTGTCCGAGAACGTCGGCTACGCGGTGCGGGCGGCCTCGGACCACGTCCGGCCGCTCGGCGCCAGCGCCAGCTTCGCGCGCGGCCTGGTCGCGCTGGGCAGCGCCGGCACCGATCTGCTCGGCGGCAGCCATCCCGAGCACGCCGAGTTCCGCGTCGACAAGCTCGAGCCGCTGGCCACCGCCAACCAGGTCCGCCGCGCCCTGGCGATCGCCCGCCGGTTCTCGAAGCCGGCCCGCGAGGACTACCTGGTGTGCGTGCGCGGCTTCCCGTTGCCGCGCTGGCGCGAGCTGCGCCACGCGGTCCTGGCCCGGGCGGTCGAGCTCGGGCTGTGGATGGGCCCCGAGCTGGCCCAGGCCGCGGTGTCCGAGGGCCTGGCGCGATCGCGCAAGGACCTGGTCGTCAAGCTCGAGGCCGGCTTCGCCGCGCTCCTGGGCCGCGCCGACGCCAACGACCTCGACACCGACGCGATCGATGACAACCGCCAGGCCCTCGCGGTCGAGGCCTCGGCTCTGGGCATCGCCCCGCAGTCGGCCGAGGCCGAGCCGCAGGTGTCCGGCATGATCAGCGCCAAGCCGCCGTCGGCCGCGTCGCTGCGCCAGCTCGGGGTCGCCGAGCTGCTGCGCCTCCTCGACGATCGCGAGCGTCGGCTGGCCGCGGCCCTCGAGCTGTGCGAGCGCGGCGAGGGCGCGGCGGTGCGCGCGATCATGAACGCGGTCCGGCGCATGAGCCGCGGCGACGCGGTCCGGGTGCTGGGCGCGATGGTCCGGCTCGGCCCGGCGGCCGCGCCGACCTTGACCGCCGGCCTGGCCAGCTCGAAGGCGTTCCTCCGCCACGGCTGCGCCCTGGCGCTGGCGCTCCTGCGCACCGAGGCCGGCACCGAGGCCGTGGTCGACGCGCTCCTCGGCGAGCCGACCGAGATCTGGCGCGAGATCGCCCGCGCGGTCGGCCACGTCGGCCCGCCGGCGCTCATGCCGCTCGCGGCGCGCCTGGGTCGGCTGGGCGATCGCGCCACCGCCAGCGATCGCGAGCGCATCGCCTGGGCCATGGCCCACGTCGGCGTGCGCGGCGGCAAGGCCGCGGTCGCGACCCTGGCGGCCGGGCAGAGCGCGGTTGCGCCGGTGGCGCGCATGGCCCTCGAGCGGATCGAGCCGGCGGCGTCCGACGACATCTCGGCCCGGGCCCCGGCCCGCGAGGTCACGGTCAACCGCGCCTTCTCGCGCCGGTTCTTCGAGGCCCTCGAGCGCGGCCTGCCCGAGCTCGGCAAGGGCGAGCTGGCCGCCCTCGACATCTCCCAGCCGATGGAGCTGCTCGACGACGACGATCTCCTGGTCGATCCCGAGGACGAGCGGGCGGCCGAGCCCGAGAGCGAGGCCGGGTCCGACCTCGACGCCGAACTCGACGAGAGCGATCTGGTCGACGACTGAACTCCACCTCGGCCAAAACCGAGTATGCTCAAGCCCTCGCCCGCATGCGGATCGGCATCTTCAGCGACGTGCACGCCAACATCGAGGCCCTGACCGCGGTCCTCGAGGCGTTTCGTGCCGAGCGCATCGACCAGTACGTGTGCATCGGTGACACCGTCGGCTACGGCGCCTCGCCCAACGAGTGCTGCGACGCGATCCGCAACCTGGCCAAGTTCACGATCCTCGGCAACCACGACGCCGCGGTGGCCGGGCGGATGGACTACTCGTACTACTACGACGCCGCCCGCCAGGCCCTCGACGCCCACGCTCGGGTGCTGACCGCCGACAACATGGCGTGGTTGAAGAGCCTGCCCTACGAGGTCCGCGAGGGCGAGGTCACCTTCTGCCATGGCTCGCCGGTCAACCTCGAGGAGTTCGAGTACATCTTCTCGACCGAGCAGGCGGCCCGCTGCCTCGAGATCTGGGACGACCTGGCGACCGTGACCTTCATCGGCCACTCGCACCTGTGCAAGTCGTTCGCGCTGTCGAAGGACGACGTGTTCGAGGTCGTGGCGCAGAAGTTCACGATCCGCCCGGACCATCGCTACATCATCAGCGTCGGTTCGGTCGGTCAGCCGCGCGACTACGACAACCGCGCCAGCTACACGATCTACGACACCGACGAGAAGATCTTCGAGTTCAAGCGGGTGGCCTACGACATCGAGGCCGCAGCGCAGAAGATCTTCGCCAGCGACCTCGAGCGGAACTTCGGCAACCGGCTGTTCCTCGGCGTGTGAGCGCCGGGTCCAGGCGCCGGGTTCAGGCGGACGGGAGCGAACGCGGCGGGCGAGCGAACGCGGGCGATCAGCGGCCGAGCGCGGCCGGGCGCAGCCCGAGGTCGGCGTGCTCGGCGGCGCGGGCGGCCTCCGGCGAGATCACGCCGGCGCGACGCATCGCCCGCACGACGACGTCGACCCGGCGCGCGGTGTCGGGATCGAGGCGGTGACCGGCCACCAGGCGGGCGGCCAAGGTCCGCGGCGCCGGGGTGAGCGCGGCCAGGAACGCGGCCTGGCGGATCGTCAGCTCACCCGGGCTGCGCCCGAACCAGTGGCGCGCCGCCGCCGCGACGCCGTGGATGCCCGGCCCGAGCTCGACGACGTTCAGGTACCGAGCCAGGATGACCTCCTTGGCCAGCACCGCCTCGAGCCGCCAGGTCAAGACCGCCTCCGCCAGCTTGCGCGCGACCGTGCGGTCGTGGCCGAGGAAGGCGTTCTTCACGAGCTGCTGCGAGATCGTCGAGCCGCCGCGGGCGAACCGCTCCTCGCGCAGATCGATCTCGAGGCTGCGGCCGATCTGCGTCAGATCGAACCCGGCGTGATCCCAGAACCGCGCGTCCTCGGCGGCGACGAAGGCCCCGCTGACGTGGCGGGGCAGCGCCGCCAGGTCGACCCAGTCGCCGACCCCAGGACCGACGGGCGCCGCGGTGCCGTCGGGGAAGCGGTGCTCGGCGACCGCGGCCAGGGCGTGGACGTCGGCGGCCGGCGGATCGGCGACCACCTCACAGCGGTTGTCGAGGTCGACCGCGAGGTGGACGCCGTCGCCGGGGGCGGCGTCGAGATCGATCGTGGCGCGGGCGGTCCCGGCGAAGCTGCCGCGGATCGCCAGGGCGCCGAGCGGGCCGACCAGCGGCGCGGGCAGGGCGTCGAGGACGCGGCGGCAGTCGGCCGGGGCCAGCGCGACCGTCAGCTCGCCCGATCGGATCGCGCCGGCCTCGGTGCGCAACCAGCCCTGGCCCGACAGCTCGACGCCGGCGCGGGTCAGGGTCGCGCGCTCGACCTCGATGCGCCCCGGCTCGAGCCGCGCCGTCAACCCCACCGCGCCGTCGAGCGGGACGTCGCCGCTCGCGATCGCCGGGTGGTCGAGGGTGGCGCCGGTGACCGCCAGCTCGGCGTCGATCAGCGCGGCCCGACCGCGGGTCACGGTGACCTGACCGCTGGCCCGGGCGTCAGCCAGCCCGAGCGCCCCGAGCCGACCGTCGAGGACGGCCAGGGGGATGCGATCGCCGGCCGCGATCACCGCCGTCGCCCGCGGGGCGATCGCCACCGCCAGCGGCCGCGGCACGCCAGCGTCGTCGACGGCGCCGGTGATCCGCCACGCCCGGTCGCGCCCGTCGCGCACCGCGCTCACGTCGGTCAGCTGGGCGGGCGCGCCGCCGGCCGAGACCGTCAGCGCCCCCCCGATCAGCGCGGCGCGCTCGATCGCCAGCGCCGGCAGGCGAAGATCGGCGCCGATCCGCGCGACCTCGCCGCGCACCGCCACCGGCCCGGCGCTGGCGGCGAAGCTAGCGGCCCCGGTCACGACCCGGACGCCGCCGCGCACCGGATGCAGCTCGACATCGCCGGCCCGGATCTGCAGCCCGGGGACGTCGATCACCAGGTCGCCGCCCGAGACCACGATCCGGCGCAGGCGGCGCCCAGGGCGAGCCGGTCCACCGCCACCGCGCCGTCGGCTCAGGCGATCGAGGACGCCGCGCCAGGCCGCGTCGCCATCGGCGCCGGCGACCGCGCGCAGGCGCGGGCGCGTCACTCGGATCTCGTCGGGCGACAGCTCGCCGGCGGCCAGCGAGTCGAGGGCGACCGCGGCCTCGACCCGCTCGGCGGTGAACAGCTCGCCGACCGCGAGGTCGGTCACGGTGACGTCGCCCAGGAGGCCGGCCGAGATGCCGCCGACCCGGGTCGGGACCCCGGTCGCGCGCGACAGCGCGGGCTCGAGTTCGTGGTGGACGCGATGCTCGAGGTACCGCGCCGCCGCCACCGGCACGCCGACCGCGGCGGCCGCGGTCACCACCGCGAGCCACTCGGCGCGCAGCCGGCGCCACAGCGCGATCGCGCCGGCGCTCTCGGCGGGGGCGACCTCGGCCCGCATCAGTGGGGAACGGCGGTGGCGGCGCGCCGCTCGTCGCCGTCGAAGCCGCGCTGGGCGATCCGGCGTTCGCCGCGCGGGCGGTGCGAGGGCAGGGCGGCGGCGTAGAGCTGGGCCTCGCACAGCTCGCCGAACTCGATGCCGGCGGCGGCCGCGATCTTGGGCAAGAGCGAGGTCGGGGTCATGCCGGGGACGGTGTTGACCTCGAGCAGGTACTCGTTGCCGGTCGCGCTGACGATCAGGTCGACCCGGGTCGCGCCGCGGCAGCCCAGGGCCGCGGCCGCGCGCGCCGCCTGGGTCAAGACCCCGCGGTAGCGCTCGGGCGACAGCCGCGGCGGCATGAAGTAGTTGGTGGCGCCGCGCGTGTACTTGGCGCCGAAGTCGTAGAACTCGCCCTTGGGCGCGATCTCCACGGCGCCGAGCGGCCGGTCGCCGAGGACCGCCACCGACACCTCCTGACCGGCGATGAAGCGCTCGACCAGGACCTCGCCGTCGAAGCATCCGGCGGCCTCGATCGCCGCCGGCAGCGCGCGCTCTCCGTCGACGATCGTGACGCCGACCGAGCTGCCCTCGCGGACCGGCTTGACCACGCACGGATAGCCGAAGTCGCCGTGGTCGGCCAGCGCTCGCTCGGGGTCGCCGCTCGACACGTAGTACGGCGGGGTCGGCAGGTTGTGGAGCCGGAATAGCTCCTTGGCCTTGACCTTGTGCATCGCCAGCGCCGAGGCCAGGACGTCCGAGCCGGTGTACGGGATGCCCATGACCTCGAGCAGGCCCTGGACACAGCCGTCCTCGCCGTAGCGGCCGTGCAGGGCGATGAAGGCGACGTCGATGCGCCGCTGCCGCAGGACCAGATCGAGATCGCGGTCGACGTAGATCGGCTCGACCTTCCAGCCCCGGGCCGCCAGGGCCGCGACCACCGCCTCGCCGCTGCGCAGGGACACCTCGCGCTCGCTCGACATGCCACCCAACAGGACGCCGATCGTACGTTGCTTCATGGTCGGGACTCCTCGCGGACGCTGCGGGCACGCAGGTGAGCAAACGGGAGAGCAAGTCAGGTGCCACCGCGCGGAGGCCGCGTCGACGCCAGGTTGGCCGATGGGCGCGGGCGGAACGACACGGGGCGCGGACGCACGGCCACGCTACGGGCGCGATCCGGGCCGGGCAAGTTTTTGTCGTCGAGCCGGTGGCTTGACGTCGTCGGGGGAAGGGGGGTATCCAGTCGCCCGGGAATCCATGGCGAACAAGTCGGATCGAAGCGCGGACAAGTCGGAGCGGACCAAGGCCGAGAAGAGCAAGGCGACGGCCAAGAAGCCGGCCAAGCCGGCCAAGGTCGAGGCCAAGCCCGACGCAAAGGGCAAGGCCAAGAAGCCGGCCAAGGTCGAGGCCAAGCCCGAGGCCAAGCCCCGGGCCAAGAAGCCGACCAGCAAGCCCAAGGCGGCCGCGACCGCGACCACGACCGAGGTCGTCGAGCCGACCGCGCCGCAGCCGGTCGCCGTCGAGGATGCCTCGGCCGCCCCGGACAGCGAGCTGAGCGATCAGCTCCTCGAGGACGCCGCCGAGGACGGCACCGCCCCCGAGCCGCCCCTGACTCCCGAGGAGCAGGAGCTGGCCGCGCTCTACGGCGACGACCTGGCGCCCGCGGCCCCTGCGGCGGCCCACGCCGAGTTCGCCGACGCCCGCACCGCCGACGAGGATCGGCCGATGCTGCCCGAGATCAACGGCCGCCAGGAGCGCCAGAAGCGGTGGGAGGAGCGGCGCGAGCAGCGCCGGGCTCGCCGCGACTTCGAGCGCAGCCGGCGCCAGGAGCGCCAGGGCGGCCGCGACGGCGGTCGGCCAGCGGGCGATCGGCCCCGCGAGGAGCGCCCGGCCGGCGATCGGCCCCGCGAGGAGCGGCCCCGCGAGGACCGTCCGCGCGAGGACCGTCCGCGTGACGATCGCCCGCGCGACGATCGGCCGCGCGAGGACCGTCCGCAGCTCGCGGCACCGGCGCTGCTCGCCGCCCCGGTGGCCGTGCCGTCCGACGCCACGGGCGTGATCCGGGTCGGCAACGCCCTCGGCGACGGCGCCTGGCAGGTCTTCAGCTCGATCCGCGGCGCCCAGCCCATGCCGGTCAGGCAGCTCGCCGGCATGATGCGCAAGCGCGGCCTGTTCGAGCACGATCCGGAGCAGGGCTGGCCGCAGCTCAAGGCCGCGCTCCTCGGCGACGAGCGCAGCTACCGCGCCCTCGGTCTGCGCCCGCGCATCGTCTACCGCGGCCGCGATCTGTTCGCGCCCGGCCCGGTGGCCCAGAGCGCCACCGCCGAGGCCGAGGCCGACCTGGCCCGAGCCCTGTCGGCGATGGCGGTCGCGACCCACGCGACCTTGAAGGTCCGCATCGGCCAGGCCAGCCAGGCCGGGTTCGAGCGGCTGGTCCACGCCTACCTGATCGCCGTCGGCTATCAGGAGGTCGAGTGGATCAAGCGCACCGAGTCCATCAGCTACGCCACCGCGATCGCGCCCGGCTCGCAGAGCCCGATCCTGGTGAGCGCGCGGTCCGGTGACGCGCCGGTCGATCGCCGCGGCGTCGGCGAGCTGCGGGTCGGCGTCGAGGCCAAGGGCCTCCTGGCCGGCCACCTGTTCGCGGCCCGCGAGATGTCGCCTGAGGCCGAGCGCGAGCTCGAGCGTCCGGGCCGGTCGATCGCGGTCTACGCCGGCGACGGCTTCGTGTCGGCGCTCCTGTCGGCCGGGGTCGGCGTGGTGACCGCCGCGGCGCCGCTGCGCTACGTCGACGATCAGCTCTTCGGCGAACTCCTGGCCGGCTGATCCCCGGACGCTGGCTGTGATCCCCTGGCGCTGGTTGGGCGAGGTCGAGCATGGCGCAGCGGTCGCGGCGCAGGAGGCGGTGCGGGCCGCGATCCTGGCCGGTGACCGCGACGCCCAGGTCGTCTTCCTGGCCAGCCATCCGCCGACGATCACCCTCGGACATCGCGCCGATCGCGCGAACGTCCTCGTCGATCCGGCCGCCGCCGCCGCCGCCGGCGTCGCGATCGTCGCGACCTCGAGGGGCGGCGACGTCACCTACCACGGGCCCGGCCAGCTCATGATCTACCCGGTGGTCCGGGTGCGGTCGGTGGTCGGGTACCTGGCCGCGGTCGCCGAGGAGATCGTCGCTGCCGCCGCGGCCTGCGGCGTGCCCGGCGCGCGCTTCGAGCGCGACCCCGCCGGAGTTTGGCTCGGCGACGCCAAGCTGGCCGCGTGTGGGCTGCACCTGGCGCGCGGCGTCGCGATCCACGGCTGGGCCTGGAACGTCGCGACGCCACCGTCGGCCTGGGACATGATCGTGCCGTGTGGCCTGCGGACGCCGGTCGTGTCGTTGGCCGAGGCGGCCGCAGCCCTCGGCGCCCTCCCGCCGCCGCCCGTCGCCGAGCTGGCCGAGCGTCTGGGCCCGGCGGTGGCAGCCCGCCTGAGCGCCGCGGTCGTGTAGGATGACGGCGATGGAGCTGGGGATCGCCGTCCTCTACAACACTGACTTCGAGCACGCCGCGGGCGCCGCCTCGCCCGACGCGGTCGCGGTGCGCGCCTCCGCCGAGGCCATCCGCGACGCCTTGCGAGCCGCCGGTCACCGCGCCGAGCTGGTCGGCATGTGGGGCGGCGACGTCGGCGAGGTCATCGCCGGGCTGACCAAGGATCGCCCCGATCTGGTGTTCAACCTGTGCGAGTCCCTCGGCGGTGTGGCGCGCAACGAGGTCGCGGTGCCCGCGCTCCTCGATCTCCTCGGCCTGCCGTACACCGGCGGCGACGCGATGGCGCTCGGGCTGGCGCTGCACAAGCCGCGGACCAAGGACGTGCTCACCGGGCGCGGGGTCGCGACCCCGCCGTACCGGGTCGCGGCCAGCGCCGCCGATCTCGAGCGCATCGCCGCCGAGCCCCTCGACTACCCGTGGTTCATGAAGCTGGCCAACGAGGACGCCTCGGTCGGCATCACCGAGGCCAACGTGGTCCGCGATCCTGCCGGGTTGGTGGCCCGCGGCCGCGAGCTCTTGGCCGAGTTCGGCGAGCCGCTCCTCCTCGAGCGCTACGTCGACGGCCGCGAGGTCAACGTCACGCTCATCGGCTGGGGCGACGCGGTCGAGGTCCTGCCGCTCCACGAGATCGACTTCGCGGCGATGCCGGCCGGGCGGCCGCACATCGTCAGCTACGCCGCCAAGTGGGACGAGCGCCACGTCGACTACGCCGGCACCAAGCCGGTGCCGCTGCGGGGCGGCGACGCTGCGCTGGCCGATCGGGTGATCGCGACCGCGCGCGCGGCCTGGGACGCGATCGGCCTGCGCGACTACGGCCGGGTCGACCTGCGGGTCGACGCCGCCGGGACCCCGTGGGTGATCGACGTCAACCCCAACTGCGACATCTCGCCGGACGCCGGCGTGCATCGCGCCGCCACCGTCCACGGCTGGACCTATCCGCAGCTCATCAGCCGGATCGCCGAGCTGGCCTACGCCCGCGCCCGACGGCCGCGGTCGTGAGGCTCGCGGCGCTGGCCGCCGCGCTCGCGCTGGTCGCCGCGACCGGTTGCCGACGCCGGTCGTCGCCAGCCCGGCGGGCCGACGCGGCCACCGACGCCGCGGCGGCGTGGCGACCACCGACCGTGGTGCTCGATCGGGTCGCGGTGGTGCCGAGCGGGGACGCGGTCGGCGCGGTGGTCGAGCGCGAGTACGGCCGACGGCTGGCCCGCTGCCTCATCGAGGCCGGCGTCGAGGTGGTGGCCCTGCCGTCGCAGGCCGGCCCCGACCGCCGGCTCCTGTCCGGCGCGTTGACCCTCGAGCTCGACGGCGTCCGCGCCGGCGACGAGCTGACCGTGACCGCGACCGCGACCCTGGCGTGGTCCGAGGCCACCGAGCTGCCGCTGCCGCGAGTCGTGGTCGCCGGGGCCGCCGCCCTCGACGGCGATCCGGTCGCGACCGCGGCCTACGCGATCGCCGCGCCGCTCCTCGAGCCGGTGTGTCGCGGCCTGGCGGCCCAGCTCGCGCTCCTGTCCGGCGACCTCGGCCCGGGCCTGGCCAGCGACGACCCCACGCTCGTGAGCTGGGCCCTGACCCTGGCCCCGAGTGTCCGGAATCCGGACGTCCCGGCCCAGGTGGTGGCGCTCATCGATCGGCCGTCGCCGATCGGCGACACCGCGCTGGCGACCCTGGTCGCGCTGGGCGATCGCGCGGTGGTGCCGGCGCTGATCGCCCGCATCGAGCTGGCCGAGCGGGCGGCGCTGCCGGTCCGGATCGACGCGGTCGCCAGCCTGGGCGGCCCCGACGCCGAGGACTTCCTGCGCGTGCTCGCCGATCACGTCGATCCGGTGGTCGCGGCGCGGGCCCGGGCCGGCCTGGCGCGGCTCGGCGCGCGCTACTCGCCTTCCCAGTAGCGGATCCGGCCGGTGTCCATGTGGACGAACTTACTGCCGCGGTAGCGGCCGACCCCGCCGAGCTTGCGGGCCACCGCCCAGGCGTAGAGTTCGTCGACCGACACGCCGGGGATGCGGAAGTCGACCGCGGTGCCGTGAGTGTGCTGGCTGTCGCGCGCCACCTCGTGGCCCTTCTTGCGCAGCATCAGGTTGTACTTGGGGGCGCGGTAGCCCGAGACGATGTCGATCCGGGTGGCGCCGAAGTGGCGCGCCGCTTCTCGCAGCACGCCGACCAGCCGCGGGTCCATCGCGGTCGGATCGTCGGTGTAGTGATCGCGGAGGAAGAGGTCCATCTCCGCGCGGGGCACCGCGACCCGCGGATCGGCGTCGATCGCCAGCCACTCGTCGGTCCAGGTGTTGTGCAGGTTGAGCAGCTTGGGCGGCGGCGCCCCTGGCCGCGGCGCCGGCGCGCGGCTGTCGAGCTTGTCGTCGAGGTAGCGGGCCTTCTTGCTCGGGGCCGCGAGCGCGGCGGCGACCGCGGGGGGCGCGGCGCCACCGGCCGGAGCGGTCGGCTGAGCGGTCGCTGGGCCGATCGCCAGCGCCAGGCCGACCGCGACCAGGCGGGCCCCGGTCATGGGCCCACCGGCGAGCGCCGCCCGAGCGGCACCAGGCCGCCGGCCGCCGGCAGGAGCTGGTTGAGCGAGCCCGAGGTGAACCCGGCGAGATCGAGCGCGACGAAGGTGAAGCCCAGGCGCTTCCCCAGCGCGACGACCGCGGTCCGCACCGTCGGCTCGACCAGCCGCGGCAGCTCGCTGGCTTCGACCTCGATCCGCGCCACCGCCTCGTGGTAGCGGACCCGCACCTGGACCAGGCCCAGGGCGCGCAGCCCGTCCTCGAAGTCGTCGACCTGGCGCAGGCGCTCGTGGGTGATCTTGGTGCCGTAGGGGAAGCGCGACGACAGGCACGCGAGCTGCGGCTTGTCCCAGGTGCGCAGCCCGAGCTGACGCGACAGCGCGCGCACCGCGGCCTTGTCGAGGCCGACCTCGACCATCGGCATGATCGCGCCGTGATCGCGGGCGGCGGCGATGCCGGGCCGGTGATCGCCCAGGTCGTCGGTGTTGGTGCCGAGCGCCACCGGGGCGCCCAGGCGCGCCGCGATCGGCCCGGCGACGCTCATGAGCTCGGTCTTGCAGAGCGCGCAGCGATCGACCGGGTTCTCGGCGTAGCCGGGCACCGCCAGCTCGTCGGCGTGGACCAGGTGATGGCGATCGCCCAGCCCTAGCTCGGCGCCCAGCGCGCGGGCATCGGCGACCTCGGCGCGGGCCATGGTCGGCGACACCGCGGTCACCGCGTGGGCCCGCGGGCCGAGGGCGTCGACCGCGACCTTCAGCAGGAACGCCGAGTCGACGCCGCCGGAGAACGCGACCACGACGCCGGGCAGGGCGGCCAGGTGGGCCTCAAGGGCGCGGTGGCGCGCGTTGAGATCGGTCACCTGATCGGTGTAACACGGGCCCGCCGACCCGCCAAAACCTCGGCGCTCACGCCGTCCGCTTGACCACGGTCAGGCGCCAGCCATCGCCGTCGACCTCGACCGCGCCGACCTCCTGGCCCCAGGCGGTCAGGCTGCGCGGCAGGTTGACCGCGGCCGGCGGGTGATCGAAGCGCAGCGTGAGCGCCGCGCCGAGCGGCAGCTCCTCGAGGGCCAGGCGGGCGGCGACGAAGGTGTAGGGGCAGACCTCGCCGCGCAGGTCGAGGTCGTCACCAGACCCGGACCGGGGCGGCGGCGACGGCGTCGAGGAGGGCGTCGTAGTCGACATCGGCGGGCGCGGGGAGCTGTAGCACCCCGGGCGCCCCGACCCAAGCCGGCCGGCCGCGCCCCGGGCGCACCAGGTGCAGGACCGCCGGATCGGGTGGGCCGGCGCCGCGATCGACGCCGTCGGTCCAGGCCTCGATGACATCGCCGACCAGGCGATCGGGGTCGGCGTCGACGACGTGGCCGAACAGCGCCAGGGTGGCCTTGGCCCGGTCCGCCGCCGCCCCGCCATCGGCGCTGCCGGGGCGGACCGCGACGGTGACCGCGGCGCCGCGCAGGGTCAGCCCGACCGCGGCCCGCCAGGCCTCGGCGACCGCGGCCGGGTCGCCGTGGTCGATCGCGATCGCGAGCGCGCGCCGCGCGGTCACGCGAAGGCCACCACGCGATCGGCCCACGCGCACAGCGCGGCGTGATCGTCCTGGCTGCCGCGCACCACCGCGGCCGGGACCTCGAGCCCTCGCCGGAGTAGCGTCGTCGCGCACGCCACGACCTCGCAGCCGAGGTCGACGAGGGTCGCCACCGCCGGCGCGGTCAGCGCCGCCGCGCCGTCGTGCATCGCGAACAGCCGGACCTCGACGCCGCGATCGGCGGCGGCGCGCGCCAGGCCGAGCACGTAGCCGAGATCGTCGGCGGTCGCCAGCACCAGCCCCAGGCGCGTCATCGGCGCGCCCGCCACGCGCCGTCGTCGTCGCGCGCGAGGTGGGCGACCGCGTGAGGCGCGCGCGCCGCGGCCGGCCAGGCGTAGAGCGCAGCCGCCACCGCCCGGCCGCCCCGGGTCGCGATCACGAGCTGCGGCCACGGCCACAGCGGCACGCCGGTCGGCGCCCAGGCCGCGCGATCGCGCGCCGACAGCGCCGCGCGACCGTCGGGGTGGCTGTGAAACAACGCCGCCGGCGCCGCCCCGGGCGCGGCCAGGGCCACGAGCGCGTCGTCGGTCCACGCGCCGTCGTCGGTCACGGTGGCCAGGCGCACGATCGGCGGCGACGTCGCGATCCACCCGGCGCACTCGCCGGCGACCGCCTCGACCGCGGTCACCACCGCCGGCCAGGCCAGCGCCACGGCGATCATCGCGCCTCCGCGGTCGCGGTCGCCCACGCCCAGTGGGCCGCCGCCGCGCCGGCCAGGGCCAGGGCCGCGGCGGCGTCGAGGTCGGGCCGATCGCCGGGCAGGGCCACCTCCGGCGCAGCCCGGTCGTCGACGGCGACCACGACCTCGGGGTTACGCGCGGCGATGGCCGCCGCGACCGCGCTCGCCACCGTCGGGGCCGGAGCCAGCCAGCCGTCGCCGAGGCACGGCGCGAGGCCGCCGCGCAAGACCACCGTGCCGACGCCGGCCGCCGCCAGGTACAGCGCCGCGAGCTGGCCGGCTCGACCGTCGACGGCGACCGCGACCGCCGCCGCGGTCAGCCGATCTTGCCCGCGGCCGCCGACGTCGGGCAGGAGCACGTGATGGGCGTAGCGGCGCTGGCGCTCGCGGGTCCACATCACCGGGCCTCGCACGCGGCGCAGTCGGCGCGTCGCGCCAGGGCCACGGTGCGCGCCGCCCCGCGCCGCAGATCGTCCTGTACCCAGATCGACGCGCCGCGCGCGCCGCCGAGGAGCGCGAGGGTCGCCTGGGCCGCGACCCCGCCGACCCAGCCCACCACCGGCCCGAGCACGCCGGCCTCGCCGCAGGTCGCGGCGTCGGTCGGCGGATCCTCGAACAAGCAGGCGTAGCAGGCGTCGTCGGGCCCGGCGGCGAACACGTTGCCGCCGTAGCGCAGGGCCGCCGCGATCACGTAGGGCCGGCGCCGGGCGCGGGCCCAGGCGGCGACCGCGAACTTGGTCGGCGGATCGTCGCTGCCATCGACGATCGCATCGCACGGCAGGTCGACCTCGGACGTGAAGCGGGCGGTGATCGCGCGGCCGCGGGCCCGGGTCGCCACGACCTCGGCCTTGGGCCGCCCCAGGTCGGCGAGCGTGAAGTGGACCTGGCGGTGCAGGTTCGACAGCTCGACGCGATCGTCGTCGAAGACCACCACCCGGCAGCCGGCCTCGGCCAGGGCCAAGGCGATCGGGCCCCCCAGGCCGCCCGCGCCGACCACCGCCACCGTGGCGCCCGCCGTCAATTGCCGACGTCCGCGCGACCGCACACCTTGCACACCCCGCGCGCGTCGAGCAGCCCGACGCAGCTCCCATCGGGGCACAGCCGGCGGTCGTCCTCCCCGTCCTCGTCCTCAGTGGCCGCCAGGGTCGGCGGCGTCACCACGACCGCCGCGGCCCGACCCGCCGGCCGCCGGCCGCAGGTCCGGCACGCGCCATCGTCGCCGAGGACGCCGGTGCACGCGCCGTCGTCGCACAGCTCGCGCTCGGCGAAGGTGCCGTCGGTCTCGTCGTTGGGCTCGTCCGCCGGGTTGCCGGCGTGATCGCGCTCGACCTCCTGGCCGCGTCGCCGCTCATCGCCCCAGAAGGCCGCGGCCCGTCCGCACGCTCGGCAGGTGCCATCGGCGCCGATCACCCCGGTGCACGCGCCGTCGTCGCACAGGGTCCGGGTTTGCCACTCGTCATCGCGCATCGTCACAGCTCGTCAGGTCCCGCCGAGCGTCACGACCGCCGCGAGCCGGCCTCGGCCAGCACGTCGAACAGGTGATCGGCGGCGTAGAAGGTGAACTCGAGATCGCCCAGGCGGAGCGCCGCGCCGGTGTCGATCGCCCGCTCGCGACGCGCCTCGAGGGGAGCGCCGCTGAGCGCGCTGCCGTTGCGCGAGCCGGCGTCGGCCACCAGCCATTTGTCGCCGCGCTGGCGGAAGTAGGCGTGGAAGCGCGACACCGTGACGTCGCGCAGCTCGACGTCGTTGTTGGGGGTGCGGCCGATCGTGATCATGTCGGCGAACGACGCCCCGGGCTTCTTGATGAGCGGGTAGACCTCGAGAGCCCGGGGGCCGCGGCGCTGGCCGAGCACCGGCGCGACCAGGGTCTCGACGTCGTCGTCGCCACCCCGGCCGCTGTCGGTATCGCCGTCCGCCACCTCGCCTCGGCGCCGGACCAGGGCCGCCGGCGCCGCCGCCGCCACGAAGGCGCGCTTGCCCAACAGCGCGAGCTGGAGGTAGCGCTCCGACTGATCCACGTCCAAAGAGGTAGCACGACCGCGGCCGGTGCGGCGTCGCTCGCGTCGCCCGATCGGGCACAATCGAACCATGCCTCGCTTGTCCGCCGCGGCCGTCCCCGCCGCCGCCATGCTCGCCGCCTGTGGGGCCGCGCCCTCGCTGCGCCCGGCCACCCTCGATCCCAAGACCGCGGCCTCGATCCAGGTCGGCGTGGTTGGCGGGGTCGCCCGATTCTGTCCGGGCGGCGCCGCGGTCCAGCTCGACGTGGCGGTCGCGACCACCGACGGTCGGGTCCTCGATAGCTGGTCGTCCGGCGAAGGCCGGGCCGGGCGCCTGCCGTTTTCGACCTTCGAGTGGACGACCAGCTGGGGCGCCGTCGACGGCGATGGCTTCGTCCGGCTTCCGGACGACCCGCTGGCGGCGATCGGCCGGACCGTCGCGATCGAGGTCCGGGTCGCCGAGCGGCCCGATCTGCGGGGCCAGGTGACGCTCACCCCCGACTTCGGCTGCGGCGGCTCGGTCGGCGGCTCCGGGATCGCCGGCACCTCGGGCTTCGGCGGGTCGAGCGGCGCGCCGGGGGCCGGCGGGCGAGCCGACGACGGCAGCCACGGCGCCGAGACCGGGCAACGAGGCGGCCCTGGCGACCACGGCAGCCACGGCGGCGACGGGGGCCCGGGACCGGCGGTGGTCGCGTGGCTGGGCTACGTCGAGACCGGCGGCGAGCGCCTGGCGATCCTGCGCGCCCGGGTCCACGGCCAGGTCCAGACCGCGGTCTTCGATCCGGCCGGCGAGCCGTGGGCGGTGGTGGCCTTCGGCGGGCAGGGCGGCAGCGGCGGGCGCGGCGGCGACGGTGGGCCGGGCGGGACCGGCGGCGCCGGGCGCGCTCCGACCTCGGGCAGCTCGGGCTCGGGCAGCGGCTCGTCGGAGGGCGATCCTGGCTCCGACGGCGGCGATGGCGGCGATGGCGGCCAGGGCGGCGACGGCGGCGACGGCGGCGACGGCGGACCGGGCGGCGGCCTCGAGCTGACCTACGACGCCGCGTTCCCCGAGCTCGCCACGCTGGTGGTGACCGACACCCGGGGCGGCGCGGCCGGCGACGGCGGCTACCCCGGCGGTGGTGGGCAGGGCGGCAGCGGCGGCACCGGCGCTCGCCGCGGTCGCGACGGCCAGCCCGGCGCCGCGGGGCGCAGCGGCTCCGACGGCCGCGAGGGCGCGCCCGGCACCGCGCCGGTGGTCCGGGCCGGCGACATCCGCGCCGCCTTCAGCGACCTGGGCGAGCGCGGACTGGTGCTGGCCGCGCCGCGCTGAGCTCTCTCGAGCTCGAGACGCGTGGTCACTCGGCCGGGGTTGAGGCCGCCGCGCGCTCGCGCCGCTTGGTCGCGATGATCGAGGCGACCACGCCGGTGATGATGCAGCCGGCGATGATCGCCAGGGAGACCGCGTTCGGGACGTGGAAGTGCTCGTGGGCGATCATCTTGGCGCCGATGAACACCAGGAGCGCCGCCAGGGCGTACTTCAGGTAGTCGAACTGCGCCATCGCGCCGGCCAGCATGAAGTACAGCGACCGCAGGCCGAGGATCGCCATGATGTTCGACGTGATGATCACGAAGGACTCCTGGCTGACCGCCAGCACCGCGGGGATCGAGTCGAGGGCGAAGACGACGTCGGTCAGCTCGACCACGACCAGCGCGACCGCGAGGATCGTGAGCGCCTTGCGACCGTTCTGATCCTTCACCACGAAGTGGCCGCCGTGGTCACCGTCGACGACGCGGACGAACTTGCGCAGGGTGCGGACCACGAAGCTGCGCTCGGCGCCGCCCTCGTCCTCCTCCTCGTGGCGCAGGAGCCCGAGCCCCGAGTAGATGAGGTAGGCGCCGAAGACGTAGAAGATCCAGGTGAACTTCTTGGTCAGCCAGACGCCGCCGCCGAGCATGGCGACGCGGAACACGACCGCGCCGATGATCCCCCAGAACAGCACCCGGTGCTGGTACTTGTCCGGGATCTTGAACGACCGGAACACCAGGGAGATGACGAAGATGTTGTCGACCGACAGCGCCTCCTCGAGGAGGTAGGCCGACAGGTACGTGACCGCGGCGTCGGCCCCCGACATCGACGGGTTGGCACCCAGCCAGTGGTTCTCGTAGATCAGGTAGACCACGCCGGAGAACGACAGGCCGAGGCCGACCCAGATCAGGGTCTTCTTGAACGCCCGCTTGAAGGTCAGGGCGGTCGGGTTGCGCGACCCGACGCCGAGGTCGATCGCCAAGGCGATCGCGACGAAGGTGAAAAAGCCGATCCAGAACCAGTACATGAGCGGGGCCGCGCGAGCGGACCGAGAGGATGCCCGTCGCGCTGGGCCAGCGCAAGGCGGCGCAGCGACTAACCGGTCGCGCCGACCGCGCCGGCGACCCACGCCAGGTAGGGCGCGTGGCCGCCCGCGGTCGCGATCAGGATGCCCTCGGGCACCTGGTACGGATGGAGCTCACAGAGCCGCGCCACCAGCGCCGGCGCCGTCGCCGCGGTGGTCTTCACGATCGCCAGCGCCTCGGGCTCGTCGCACAGCGCGCCGTCCCAGCGGTAGATCGAGCGCACCCCGGGCATCAAGTTCACGCACGCGGCCAGCCGCTCCTCGACCAGCGCCCGCGCGATCGCCGGGCCGCGCTCGTCGGGCGGCACAGTGGTGAGCAGCACGATCACAGAATCCGATTCGGCCATTCGCCGACGGTACACGAACCGCGCGGCCGCGCTTCCGCGCCGGCGGCGCCGCGGGTATGGTCCGCCGGCAATGCTGGTGGTCCAGAAGTTCGGCGGCACCTCGGTCGGCACGATCGAGCGCATCAACGCGGTGGCCCGGCGCTGCCTCGACACCCAGCGCGCCGGCCATCAGGTCGCGGTCGTGGTGTCGGCGATGTCGGGCGAGACCAACCGCCTGCTCAAGCTGGCCGGCCAGATCCACGACGACCCCAACGATCGCGAGGTCGACGTGATCGTGTCGACCGGCGAGCAGATCTCGGTCGGCCTGGTCGCCCTGGCGATCCGCAAGCTGGGCGGCAAGGCCCGGTCGTTCCTCGGCCACCAGGTCAAGATCCAGACCGACAGCGCGTTCTCGCGGGCCCGGATCGTGTCGATCGACGCCGAGCCGCTGCGCGCCGCCTTCGCCGCCGGCGAGATCGCCGTGATCGCCGGCTTCCAGGGCGTCGACGAGGACGGCAGCATCACCACCTTGGGCCGCGGCGGCTCCGACACCACCGGGGTCGCGATCGCGGCGGCGCTGGCGGCCGACGCCTGCGAGATCTACACCGACGTCGACGGCGTCTACACCACCGATCCCAACGTGGTGCCGTCGGCGCGCAAGATCGAGCGCATCAGCTACGAAGAGATGCTCGAGCTGGCGTCCTTGGGCGCCAAGGTCCTGCAGATCCGCTCGGTCGAGCTGGGCATGAAGTACGGCGTGCGGATCCACGTCCGGTCGAGCTTTTCCGATGTCGAGGGCACCTGGGTCGTGCCCGAGGAGCGCGAGATGGAACACGTCGCGGTTTCCGGCGTCACGATCGCCCGAGACGAGGCCAAGATCACCGTCGAGGATCTCCCGGATCAGGCCGGGGTCGCGGCCCGGCTGTTCGCGCCGCTGGCCGACGCCGGCGTGGTCGTCGACATGATCATCCAGAACGCGAGCTGGGACGGCACGACCGATCTCACCTTCACCGTGCCGGCCGGCGATCGCCGCCGCGCCGTCGAGATCCTGGCCCGCGAGGTCGGCGATCTGGTCGGCCCAGGTGGCGAGCGCATCACCACCGACGACGAGATCTGCAAGGTCTCGGTGGTCGGCGTCGGCATGCGCAGCCACGCCGGGGTCGCCAAGCGCATGTTCCAGCTCCTGGCTGCCGAGGGCATCAACATCGCGCTGATCTCGACCAGCGAGATCAAGATCTCGGTCGTGGTCGCCAAGAAGTACGCCGAGCTGGCGCTGCGGACGCTGCACGACGGCTTCGGGCTCGACCGGCCCCTGTCCGAGCGCGCCGCGCTGTAACTCTGAGCGCGCCGCGCTGGAACCCCTCCGAGCGCGCCGCGCTGTAATCCCTCCGAGCGCGCCGCGCTGTAGTCCCTCCGAGCGCGCCGCGCTGTGACTCTGCAACTCCGTCACGGCCGTGGCGCGGTCGCCGCCGGCCGGTCGGGCTCGGGATCGAGATCCGGCAACAGCTCGATCAGCTCGCGGGCCACCATGCGACAGCGGTGGCGCACGAAGTCGACCGGGTAGGTGTCCGCGAAGAACACCGCGATCGCCGCCTGGTACCAGAAGCCGAGGACGAACACGTCGGGGTCGGCCAGCTCGCGGGCGGGGCGCGGCGCCGCCTCGACGCGGCGGGCCAAGAGCGGCAGTCGCAGCTCGGTCTCGACGGTCAGGGTGGGGGCCGCGACCTGGACCTGGCCGCGCACGAGCACCACCGCGGCCCGGGCGCCGTGCATCTCGACCAGCGCCGCCAAAAAAGCCCGGATGCGATCGCGGATCCGCACCGGCCCGGCCGAGGTCACCGACAGCGCCGGCAGCGGTCCGTGGGTCCGCGCCCAGGCCCGCAGGTCGCGGACCGCCAGCTCGAGCTCGCGATCGACCTCGTCGCTGGCCACGCCGATCGCGCCCAGCTCGACCTCGAGGCGCGCGCCGCCGCCGAGCGGCAGCGTGCGGAGGCCGCCGACGCCGAGCGGTGGATCCTCGCCCCCGGCCGGGACCACCGAGACCCGCCGGGCCGCGAGCTGGCTAAGCAGAATCTCGAGCCGGTCGCGGGGAGCGTCGATCACGCCGCCTCGCGCGGGATCCAGGTGGTCGCGGTGAGGGTCGCCGGCTCGGGGAAGAACAGGAAGTTCACGACGCCGGGCGCGCCGGCGAACCGGGCCGGCCAGTCGCCGGCGGTGAACCCCGGCGGGGTCGCGACGAGCTCGCCGAGATCCAGGTGGGTGCGGCCGTAGCCGGGCAGGGTGGCCACGATCTTCTGGAACCGGGCCAAGAGCGGCGCCGAGTAGACCCCCGGACGCGTCGCCTCGCGGACCAGCGCGCCGTCGGGATCGACCTCGACGTCGACCGCGATCTCCTGGACCACCGCGAAGGGCGCGCGCGGCGCCAGCGCCACCCGCAGGTAGCGCTCGGTGAGGCGCCCCGGGGCCTGCCACCACTCGGCCGGCGGCGTCGTCACGCCGTCGCGGACCGGGACGGCGCACGGCGGACGTCCGGCGCACAGCACGTAGATGAAGGCGCACGGCGTGTCGGCGTCGGGGGGACGGACGAAGGTCGCAGCCGACAGGACGTCGGCCAGCTCGTCGGCCAGCCCGGCGGCGTCCGCCAGGAGGGTGTCCGGGGCGTCGGCCGCGGCCGGGGGCTCCCATCGCCGGGACGGGTACAGCTCGGCCAGCGCGGCGTCGACCGCGAGCGCCTGGTCGCCCTTGCGATGATTGCAGCCGGATTTGCCGCGGCAGTTGGTGCAGCCCACGCCCCCAACCATACCCCACAAGCTCCCGAGGACTCGCGCTGCGCGTTGCCTCACCCGTCTCGGGTGCGTTATCGTCTCTCCAGTGGCGTTCGATGAGAGCTCGATCGTCCGCGATCTCGAGCTGACGTTAGACCGGTTTCGCGGCGACCCGCGGGCGGCCTTGCGGCTCGCGCCGGGCGCCGACGCCGCCGCCGCGCGCGCGGCCTTCGTGGAGCTGGCCAAGCGCTACCACCCGGCCAAGTACGCCCGCCTGAGCGCCCCGGTCGTCCGACTGGCCAACGAGACCTTCCTGGCGATCCGTCGGGCCTACGACGCGGTGGCGACGAGCACCAGCGCCACGGTCCGCAGCACCCTGCCGGTCCGCGGTGACGCCACCCCGATCCCGCGCTCGACCACCGCGGCGCGGCCAGCGCCGGTCGCGCGGGCCCCCGAGCCGGCCAAGCTCTCCCCACGCCCGTCGGCAGCGGCCCCGTCGGCAGCGGCGGCGCCGTCGTCGGCCGCCGCCCCGCCGCGGGCGCCGTCGCTCAACCCGCGCCGCGATCCGCTGCCACCGCGCGACGACCGCTTCGACCGCGCGATCGAACACCTGCGCGAGCGGCGCTGGACCGACGCCCGGCCCCTGTTGTCCGCGCTGGCCACCGAGGCGCCCAACGACGTCCGCTTCCGGGCCTACCTCCACTACCTGCGCGGCTGGGAAGCCCACGAGCTGGGCAAGGACGGCGAGGCCCGCGCCGAGTGGCGGCGGGCCCTGGCCTGCGACCCTGGCCTGGGGATGGCGCAGTGGGCCCTGCAGAAGACCGGCCTCGGTTGACCGTGGCCCCGGCGCCCCGCGATTTTGCGCGGCCCGCGGGTTCGTGATGAGATAGCGTCGATGGGCCGCATCATCGGCATCGACCTCGGCACGACCAACTCGTGCGTCGCGGTGCTCGAGGGCGGCGAGCCCTTCGTGATCCACAACCAGGAGGGCGGGCGGACGACGCCGTCGATGGTGTCGTGGAACGCCGACGGCGACGTCGTGGTCGGCGCGGCCTCGAAGCGGCAGATGATCACCAACCCCGGCCGCACCGTGTTCGGGGTCAAGCGCCTGATGGGGCGGCGGATCGGCGACCCCGAGCTCGAGCGGATCGCGCGGACCTTGCCGTACCAGGTGGTGGCCGCCAAGAACGGCGACGCGTGGGTCTCGATCGACGGCGCCTCGCGATCGCCGCAAGAGATCTCGGCCCACGTCGTGGCCAAGATGCGGCGGGTCGCCGAGGACTACCTGGGCGACGCGGTCACCGAGGCGGTGATCACCGTGCCGGCGTACTTCGACGACGTCCAGCGCCAGGCCACCAAGGACGCCGGCGCCATCGCCGGCCTCCAGGTCCGCGCGATCTTGAACGAGCCCACCGCGGCGGCGCTGGCCTACGGGATCCATCACCAGCACGATCAGCGCGTCGCGGTCTTCGATCTCGGCGGGGGGACCTTCGACATTTCGATCCTGACGATCGAGAACGGCGTCTTCGAGGTCCTGGCGACCTCGGGTGACACGATGCTCGGCGGCGACGACTTCGATCGGATCATCATCGAGCTCTTGGCCGAGGAGTTCCGGGTCCAACACGGGGTCGAGCTGCGCAACGACGCGGTCGCGCTGCAGCGCCTGAAGGAGGCCGCCGAGCAGGCCAAGATCGAGCTGTCGTCGACGATGGCCACCGACATCAACCTGCCGTTCATCGCGGTCGGGCCGGGCGGGCCCCAGCACCTGACCCGCAGCCTGTCGCGCGGCGAGCTCGAGCGGGCGTGCAAGGATCTGCTGGCGCGGCTGGGGCCGCCGTGCGTCAAGGCGCTCGAGCTGGCGCGCTGCACCGCGGCCGACATCGATCAGGTGCTCCTGGTCGGCGGGATGACGCGCATGCCGGCGGTCCAGGAGGCGGTGGTAGGCATCTTCGGGCGGCCGGCCCATAAGGGGGTCAACCCCGACGAGTCGGTGGCGGCCGGCGCCGCGGTCCACTCGGCGGTGATCGGCGGCGAGCTGCAGGAGGTCGTGCTCCTCGACGTCACGCCCCATGACCTCGGGGTCAAGGTCACCGGCGACAAGATGTCGGTCATCATCCCGGCCAACACCAGCATCCCGACCCGCGAGAAGAAGATCTTCGCGACCACTGAGGACAACCAGACCTTCGTCGCGGTCGAGGTCCACCAGGGCGGTCACGAGCAGGCCAGCAAGAACCGACGGCTGGGGCGCTTCGTCCTCGGCGATCTGCGGCCGGCGCCGCGCGGCGTCACCCGGGTCGAGGTCAGCTTCACGATGGACGCCGACGGCATCCTCCACGTCGACGCGGTCGAGGTCGCGACCGGCAAAGCGACCTCGGTCAAGATCGAGGCCGGCAGCGGGCTGTCGGGCGACGAGATCAAGCGGCTGGCCGCCGGCATGCGCTGACGGGTTTCGCTCGCGGGCGGCGGCCCACGTCGCTGGGCCGCGGCGCGCGCGGCGCGAAAGTTGGCCGGGCCGGCGGGCTCTGGCACCGTCGGGGCATGTTCGCCCTCGATGACGCCAGCAAGATGGTCGAGACGATGGTCCGGCAGTGGTGCGAGCGGAAGCTCGCGCCGCGCATCGCCGCCCTCGAGGCCGGGACCGAGACGCCGTGGGCGCTCATGCGGGAGCTGGCCACGACGTTTGGCGTCGCCGGCCTGGCCGAGGCCGCGGCCAAGAAGCGGATCGCCAAGCTGCGGGCCGGCGAGGCCGCCGCCGGGGACGGCAAGGGCGAAGGCAAGGGCGGTGGCGGGCTGGGCGGCGAGCCGATGATGATGGCGGTGTTCGTGAAGGAGCTATCGCGGGTGTCGCCCGGGTTCGCGATGGGCTGGGGCGTGTCGGTCGGCCTGGCCGGCGGCGCGATCCTGGCGAAGGGCACCGCCGATCAGCTCGAGCGCTGGGGGCTGCCGCTCCTGACCGTGCAGCAGATCGGCTCGTGGTGCCTGACCGAGCCCGGCGCCGGCTCCGACGCCTTCGGCTCGATGACCACCACCGCGGTGCCCGATGGCGACGGCTATCGCCTGCGCGGCACCAAGACCTTCATCACCAACGGCCCCGGCGCCGACGTGTTCTTGGTCTACGCCCGGGTCGATCGCGGCGAGCCGCGGGCCGAGCAGGGCGTCGCCACGTTCATCCTCGACCGAGGCCAGCCGGGCCTGACCACCGGCGCGCCGTTCAAGAAGATGGGCATGCGGGACTCGCCGACCTGCGAGGTGTTCCTCGATGACGTCGCGGTCGGCCCCGAGCGCTTGCTGGGCGGCCGCGAGCCCGGCGCCCACGGCCGCGGCGACACCAAGGACAGCCTCGGCACCGAGCGCTCGGGCATCCCGGCCATGGCCTGGGGCATCCTCGAGCGCTGCTTCGATCAGACCGTGCGCTACGTGCGCGAGCGCGAGCAGTTCGGGCGGCCCATCGGCGCGTTCCAGGCCGTGCAGCTCCGGGTCGCCGACCTATACCTGCAGCTCAAGACCGTCGAGAACGCCGTCTACCGGCTGGCGTGGATGCAGAAGCAGGGCGTCCGCGATCCGGCCTACGTGAACGCGACCAAGGCGCTGTGCTCGCAGCTCGCCGTCGCCGGCGCCTTGACCGCCATCCAGCTCCACGGCGGCTACGGCTACATGGAGGAGTACCACCTCGAGAAGCTGGCCCGCGACGCCAAGCTGCTCGAGCTCGGCGCCGGCACCACCGACATCAACTTGCTCTCCGCGGCCCGCAGCCTGATCGGCCCCGAGGCCCTCCGCGGCGCCTGACCCCAGATCGGACTCGGACTCGGACTCGGACTCGGACTCGGACTCGGGTTCGGACTCGGACTCGGACTCGGACTCGGACTCGGACTCGGACTCGGGTTCGGAGTCGGGCTCGGGCTCGGGTTCGGGCTCGGGGTCGGGCTCGGGGTCGGAGTCGGGGTCGGGGTCGGGGTCGGGGTCGGGTTCGGGTTCGGGCCCAGGGTTCGGGTTCGGAGTCGGGTTCGGGCCCAGGGTTCGGGTTCGGACGGCGTTCGGGATCGGGATCGGGTTCGGGGATCGGGTTCGGGCTCGGACTCAAACTCGGGCCGGTTCGGGATCGGGATCGGGGTTCAAGTTAGGGCTCGGACTCAAACTCGGGCCGGCGCTGAGTTGAGCCGAGAACGGGCCACGGTTGGGAGGCGGGCTCGAGCTACGTGAAAGCGACGGGGGGGCTGGCGAGCCGGCCAGGCCAACCATCCAGCTTCCCTGACCTTTCATCCAAATCACGTCGCAGAATCGATCTTATGTCAACTCACGACGTAGCCGAATCCGCACCGATGCGCGACCCCATCCGCCAGTCCGCCCAGCGCACCCCGTTCGAGACCGAGACCGAGACCGAGACCGAGACCGAGACCGAGACCGAGACCGAGACCGAGACCGAGACCGAGACCGAGACCCACACCGAGTCCGAGACCGAGACGCGCCAGTCGTCAGGCTCAAGGAGCCCGCGCTGAAGCAGACAGCGGCTGAACCTCCACGCTCACGCACCACGCCACCAGTCAGATCGACGGCGGCGCTCCCGCGATCCGGACGTTTCGGGAGGGGGGCCCCAGCGAATGCTGGGGGGAGGGTTTTTTCGAAAAACCCTCCCTCTCCACCTGGGGCCCCAGCGAATGCTGGGGGGAGGGTTTTTTCGAAAAACCCTCCCTATCACTCAGCCCGCGTTCACGCTCGGCAGATCCGACTCGCCCAGGTGGGCGTGGCCCCGCGCCTCGCGCAGCCGCGGCACCATCAAGCGCATCGCGCGCTTGGCCTTGCCGTAGGCCGTGACCGTCGACGCCATCGAGTACCAGGCCGGGACGTTCTCCAGGAGCTGGGTCGCTGCCTCGACGGCCTCGTCGGCGAGCTTCAGCTCCTCGGGCGCCACGGCGCCGCCGCTGGCCGAGGCCGTCACGACCGCGGCCTTGTAGGCCTTGGCGGCCTCGAGAGCGCCGCCCAGGAGCCCGCGGTCGCGCATCGCGGCCGCGTCCCAGTGCTTCTCGTTCTTGGCCTTCTCGTCGGGCGCGTTCATGTCGTCGTCCTGGCCGTCGGGGCCCAGAGCGGCGTTGTGGTTGAACTGCGCGTTCGAGTAGTGCTCGATGGCCTCGAAGGCGTCGATCAGGTGGCCGCGCTCGGTGTCGAGGTCCGTCTTCTTGGTGACGACCTTGCCGGCGCCGAAGACGTCGGCCTCGATGGCGTTGAGCGCCGCCTTCGAGCTGAACCCGATGCCGCCGTCGGTGCGGCCCTTCGAGTCCTTGCCGATGGCCTTGCGGGCGCGGTCGAGGTCGGCCTTGTAGTCGCGCATCATCATGCGCCACGCCGGGCCGGCGACCGGATCCTCCTGGATGCCGGCGAAGTCCGGCGCGACCATCTTGACGTTGCCCTTGTAGGACTTGCCCTCGCCCGCCGCCAGCACCTCGGCCAGCGACTCCGACGCCACCTCGGACACGCGATCGAGATCGCTGCCGTCCATGTAGTAGTCGCCGTGGTAGCGGTTGCCGTCGGAGAACGGCAGACCGTCGGGCAGCGCGCAGAAGAAGTCGTGCCAGCTCTTCGACCGGGTCAGGCCCTTGATGCCGTTCTCGGCGAAAGGACCGACGGCGCCGCCGGGCACCAGGGCCGCGGTCAAGATCACCGAGGTGTCCTCGTTGTGCAGGGCCTCGACGCTGTCGAGGGACCGCGGCACGGTGTGGCCCGAGGCGAAGGTGTCGGCCAGGAAGTGGTTGGCGAAGCCCTCCTCGATGAGGGCCGTCGACATGTCGCCCTTGGCCGCCGCAGCCATCGCGCGCGCGTGGTGGCCGCGATACTCGGTCTGGTTGAGCGGATAGAAGTGGTTCGAGTTGGTCGCGGCGCCGCCGATCATCTCGGCGGTGTCCCAGGCCAGGCGCAGATCCGCCTCGTTGGTCTGGGCCCGGAGGCCGTCGGCGGTGGTGACGTAGTCGCCGCCGTAGCGGGTCGCGGCGCCGAAGCTGATGTGGCCCTCGCTGCCGAGGCCGCCCCAGGTCTTGCCGGTGTTGACGTCGACGGTCTCGCCCTTGGTCGGGTTGGCGATGTCGCTGCGGCCGTCCTGGCCGGTCCCCGGCTTGTCCGGGTGCGCGATGTCGACTTCCTTGGTCTTCGGGTTGATGCCGAGCTGGCGGACCTTGGCCAGGGCCTTCTGGCCCGCCAGGTTGCCGATGTGATAGTGGTCCGAGCCACCCCAGCGCTGGACGCTCGAGCCCGTGCGCAGGTTGACCTCGGCCTTGCCGCCGGCCAGCACCGTGGCCGCCGCGTCGTCGGCCTCGGCCTCGTAGCCGCCCTCGCCGCCGAAGGTCTGGACCGCGCCCGAGCTGGCGCCGCCGCCCTGCTGGATCGTGTGCGCCAACTCGTGGGCGACGACGTCCTTGCCGGGGCTCGCGTCCGCGAAGGCCACGTTCTGGCCCACGGTGTACGCCTCGGCGCCCAGGGCCTGGCTGGCCTGAGCCGCGTCGCCGCCGGTGAACGCCTGCACGCCGCCAAAGTCCACGCCGAACCCAGCCTCCATCTCGGCCCGGTACGGCACCTCGGTGGCCTGGCCCGCGAACCCGGCGTGAGCCACCGCCATGTCGTCGACGCCTTCGCCACGCGCCTTGCGCTGCAAGACGCCTTCGCTGTTCGGTTGTTCCGGGCGCAGTGCGCGGCCGCCGTTCTGGTCGATCGACATTCGATGCCTCTGGTTCGAGTCTACACGGGATGTGCGCTCGACTGATAATACGGTGACTCGCCCGCGATCCTTCCCCCTGCGGTGCGGTCGGGCCACAGGAGATCGCTGCCCGCCGGGCTGGGGGCCTGCCACGGTAGCTCCGCGGATGTCCGGCAACTTGGGTCGCCACCGGCTCGACGCGCCGCGGCAGTGTTCAAGTAGCTAGAATAACATGTCGCCGGCTTCGATCCCTCCGTGACCAGCCTCGGCATTCCCGTTGCTTAGGCTCCACACCATGTCGGCCACCTCGTCCCTCCTCCGCGCTGCCGCCGCCGCCCTGCCCCCGGTCTCGACCGAGGTGGCCACGACCCTGCCGGTCCGCGCCGACCTGGCCTTCGAGGTGTTCGCGGATGCGGGCGAGACCCCGCGGTGGCTGTCGGTGGTGCAGTCGGCGCGGGTCCTGACCCGGACTCCGGAAGGCCGGCCCGCCCAGGTCGCCTTCCGCGCCAACCTCGACCGGGCGACCCTGGGCTACGTGGTCTCCTACGAGTACCTGCCAGCCGAGGGCATCATCCGCTGGAGCACCACCGCCGAGAGCTCGATCTGCGTCGCCGGCGAAGCGCGGTTCGCGCCGCTGTCGGCGCGGGCCTGCCTGATGACCTACCGCCTGCGCCTCGATCTGCCGGTGAGCTCGGCGGTCCTCGAGACGCACTACGACGCCCACGCCGCCTCGGCGGTGGTCGGCGACTTTCGCGAGCACCTGCGCCGCCTCGGCTGAGTCGCTGACGCGACGGCGCGCCGCAGGTGATCGCCCGGATCACCCCACGGCGGCGAGGCGCGAGCGGTGGCGAGTTTGATAACGTGATCGGGTGGAGGCCGCCGCGACCCCGACGCTCGGGCTGATCGATCTCGAGGCCGCGTTCGAGCGCGCCGTGACCTCGGTGTGGATGGCCTACCAGCCGATCGTCCACGCCAGCAGCCGCCAGCGCTTCGGCTACGAGGCCCTGCTCCGCTGCAAGGATCCGCAGCTCCCCCACGTCGGCGCGCTGCTCGACGCGGCCGAGCGCCTCGAGCGCACCGCCGTGCTCGGCCGCGCGGTCCGAACCTCGGTCGCCTCGACCTTCTCCTCGGCGCCGGTCGAGCGCGGCCTGGTGTTCGTGAACCTCCACGCCCGCGATCTGTTCGATCCAACCTTGTCGTCGCCGTTCTCGCCGCTCACCCGGCTGGCCCGCCGGGTCGTCCTCGAGATCACCGAGCGCACCTCCCTCGACGGCATCGACGGGCTCGCCGATCGCGTCGCCGAGCTACGCGAGCTCGGCTACGGGATCGCGGTCGACGATCTCGGCGGCGGCTTCAACCGCATGGGCCACCTGACGCCCCTCGACACCGACTTCGTGAAGCTCGACATGTCGCTGGTGCGCGACATCGACACCCATCCGGTCAAGCAGAGGCTCGTCGTCTCGGTGATCGGCGTGTGCCGCGACTCGGGCGTGCGCGTCATCGGCGAGGGCGTCGAGACCGCGGCCGAGGCCAAGGTGCTGGCCGAGCTCGGGTGCGACTATCTCCAGGGCTACCTGATCGCCAAGCCGGCCCCGCCGTTCGTCGATCCGCTCTAGCGACAGCGAAATCTGGACCGGTCAGACCCCCGCCGCCGCGGTGGTGTGTAACATCGCGCGCGGAGGAGACCCTATGAATGAAATGCTAGGATCGCTGGCGAGTGGCGCCGGCATGGGTGCGCTATTCGGATCGATCGCGCTCATGTTCGTCGTGCTCGGCTATTTCTTCACGCTGCTCGACAAGCGCGAGAACCGACCCGACAAGGACGACAAGCAGGTCGGCATCAAGCTGGTCCTGTGGGCCCTGACGCTCACTGGCGTGGCCATGGCCCTGTCCGGGGTGCAAGAACTCCTGGCGTTCATCCTCGGCGGCTTCAAGGGCGGCGGCGCCCGGGTCAAGCTGGCCCTGGTCCCGATCGTGTCGGGCGGCGTCGCCGCGGCCGGCATCTTCCTGGCGTTCATGCCGCGCACCAACAACGCCACCAGCAGCCAGGCCGAGCGCTACGCGATGGGCGCCTTCGCGCTGATCCTCGGCGTCGCCGCGATCTCGTCGCTCGAGCAGCTCCTCAGCTCGGTGCTCATCGGCTTCGCGTGGCCGAAGGTGTCGGCCGCCCTGGCCGCCCTGGTCGTGCAGCTCGGCGCCGCGGGCGTCGCGCTCATGCGCCACGGCTCGCTGTCGGGCCTGAGCGCGCCGGCGCCGCGGATGCAGCCGCCGATGGCGCCCCCGGCCCAGGGTGGCTACCCGGGCGGCTATCCCCAGGGCGGCGGCTATCCTCCCCAGGGCGGCGGCTATCCTCCCCAGGGCGGCGGCTATCCTCCTCAGGGCGGCGGCTATCCTCCTCAGGGCGGCGGCTATCCTCCCCAGGGCGGCTACGGTCGCTGATCAGTCGGGCGGGACGTGGTCGCTGGGCGGCGTAGGAACCTGAGCGAGAGCGGATCGTAGGCAGGGGCGGATCCACCGCCCCGCGATCCACCTCCCCTCGGACTCGGCCTCGGACTCGGGTTCGGCCTCGGACTCGGACTCCGGTTCGGTCTCGGCCTCGGACTCGGACTCGGCCTCGGCCTCGGCCTCGGCTTCCGTCTCCGTCTCCGCCCGCCTCGTCCTCTACAGCCTCAAATCGAACGCGTACAACACGCCGCGGTTCGACAGCACGTACAGATCGCGATCATCGACCACCACCGGGTCCGCCGACACGCCATCGCCCGGGTCGAAGTACTCGAGGACGCTCCCGGTCCGCTTGTCGGCGACGTAGACGCCGGCGTCGGTGAGCGCGTAGATCAAGTACTCGCCCGCGACCTGCGGCGTGGCCGGCTCGCCGGCGCCGACGGTGCCGTGGCGCCACAGGACGTTGCCGTCGAAGTCGACCGCGTAGATGCCCAGGTCGGCAGCCGCGACGTAGAGGCGATCGGCGTCGGCCGCGACCCCGCCGAAGGCGCCACTGCCGGCGCGCCCCGCCGGCACGCCCAGGCGCGACTGCCAGCGCACCAGGCCGGTCGCCTGGTCGATCGACCACAACCCGCCCGACGACGACGTCACGTAGAGCGCATCGCCGTGCAAGACCGGCGTCGCGTCGACGTCGACGAAGCGATCGGCGTCGCCGGTCAACGTCGTCAGCCAGGCCACCGATCCGGTCTTGGCCCGCAGGGCGACCATCGTGCCGTTGGCGAACCCGGTGAACAGCAACTCGCCGGCGGCGACCACGCCGGCGTGGCCGCGCAGCGTGTACTCCTCGGGCGTCTCGGTCTTGTACTGCCAGCGGAACTCGCCGGTGATCGCGTCGAGGGCGACCACCTGGTCGGCCTCGTTGGTGAAGACCACGAGCACGTCGCGGCGCTTGGCGCCCGGCTCGGTCACGTCGACCACGACCGGCGTCTCGAGCACGGCCCCGCGGGTGGCGTAGCGCCACATGACCTCGCCGGTGTCGTAGTTGACCGCGAGCAGCTCGCCGTCGTCGGTGCCGACGAACAGCCGGTCGCCCGCCACCGCCGGGCGAGCGCTCACCGAGCCCAGCTTCTGGCTCCACCGGACCCGCCCGTCGAGGGCCCGCAGCGACACGAAGCGGCCGCCGGCCGAGCCGGTGAACAGGTTCTCCCCCGCCGCGGCGACCCCGGCGAACTCCTGGGGCGTGACGTCGTCCGAACGATCGCTCGTGGTCAGCTTCCAGCGCACCCGCAACGCGCCGGCCCGGCCGGAATCGTCCGGGCCGCGGTCGAGCGGTCGCACTGCAGCGCAGCCGGCTGCGGCCCAGCCGACGGCGGCCAGCGTAACGCCGCAGGCGGCGCGGGCGATCACGGGGTCAGCTCCGCCGGCTCCGGGATCGGCGCGCCCAGGACGGCGAGGCGGTTCTCGATGTCGCCGCGCAGCGCGGTCTCGGGCGCGACCTCGAGGGCCTTGGTCAGCGGGGCGACCGCCTCGGGGCCCTTGCCGAGCGCCTCGAGGATGCGGGCCTCGTGATACAGCGCGTGGTCGCGGCGCAGGCCCTTGTCGTCGGGCTGGACCGCGCGGAACGCCGCCAGGGCGTCCTCGAGGAGCTTCTGCTTGGCCGCCGGATCCTTGGCCGCGGCGGCTTGCATCTCGAGCACCAGCCCGACGCCCTCGCGGGCCAGGACGGCGTCATCGCTCGTGCCCGAGGCCACCTTGCGCAGCGCGGCCAGGCCGGCGTCGAGCTGGCCGGCGTTGACCAGCCGGTTGGCCTCGAAGAGCGCGGCCGCGCGGCGGGCCGGGCCGACCTTGGCCAGCGCCGCCGCGGTCGCCTGATCGCGCGCGGCGTGGTCGGCGTAGGGCGGATCGGCCGGCGGCAGCTCGTCGGGGTCGAGGGACGGCGCGTCGCCGGTGACGTCGCGATCGTGGAGCTCGAGGGCCTTGACGAGGCGCGCCGTGGTCTTGGCCTCCTGGCCCCGCTGGTACCAGCGCCAGGTGAAGAACCCGGTGAGGATGACCGCCAGAGACAGGCCTCCGACGATGATCTTCTTGAGGTGCGGCAGCAAGCGATCAGCGATCGAGTCGCCGCCGATGTTCACCGGGGTGACCTGGAGACCGAGAGTGGGGTCGTGTTGGGGTTCTTTGCTAGCCACGGGATCCTCGTCGAAGCGAGCCGGGGGTGTAGCACCGGGCCTCGAGCGGCGTCAATTCGGGCGGTTCGACCGCGGCGCCGGGCCGGCGGTTGCCTCGCCGCCGGCTTTCGCGTAACCGTGGAGCGTGCGCCGCGCCGCCTGGCCCCTCGCGCTCGCCCTGGCTGCGCCGACCGCGGCCCGGGCCGGCGACGGTGAACGCGCGGTGTCGTTCGGCCTCGGGGCCGCGACCTACGCGACCCCCGGCGAGGACATGGACGAGACCCTGACGCCGACCGCCGGGGCCGCGATCGCCGCGACCTACGAGCGCGGGATCGGCGACGAGGTCTCGGTGCGCGCCGATCTGACCGTGGCCGGCTACCTGGGCGGCGGCGCGGCCGCCTCGGCCCTCGGCACCGTCGGCCTGGTCTACCGCATCGACATCCTCAAGTACGTGCCCTACGTCGAGGTCGGCGTCGGCGGCCTGGCGGTGGCGGGCGGGCCCTGGAGCCTCGGCGTCGAGCCCGCGCTGCGCCTCGGCGGTGGGGTCGACGTCCTCCGCGGCCGGGATCGGTCCTGGGGCGTGACCGCGGCGATGACCTCCTTCGCGAGCGCGACGACCACGTTGGCGATCGGGGTTCGCGCGACCTGGCGCTGGGGATATTTCTGAGCCGACACCAGCCGTCCCGGCGGCCTGAGGTCGGATCGGACCGGCCCGATCCGGGCCTTGACCCCCTGGGCGCGGCCGTCTATGGTCCCGCGCCAAGAAGGTACACAGTCACGTGATCTCCGGTCCGAACTCGCCCCCGCGCCACCGAGCCGCCCCGTCGGCGGTGCCGGCGCGCGGCGAGGTCACCGGCCCCCAGGGTGGTCGACCTGCCGACCGCCTCCTGCCCCTCGCCTACCCGCGCGCCCCCCGTCGGGCCGACCTCCTTCCACCCCGCCCGCGCGCTCCGCGCGGCGCGGCGCGGCGCACCCTTGGCGCCGTGGACGGACCGTCGTGCTTTACCGTGGCAGGTCGTCTCCGCGCGCGGCCGGGCCTGCCTCGTCCGGAACATCCATGTCGAATCCGTCTGTCGTCTCTGCCGCCGATCCTGCGGGCGTCGATCCCGCCCTCCTAGCCGGCGCGGTCGCCGCCGGGGAGCCCGCCGCTGGCGAGCCCACTGGCGATCCCCCCGCGGAGCTCCACTTCGCCGATCTGGGCCTGCCGCCCGAGATCCACGCCGCCCTCGAGGACATGGGCTACGTGCGGCCGACCCCGGTCCAGGCCGCGGTCTACGCCCCGGCGATGGCCGGCCAGGACCTCCTGGTGCAGTCGCGCACCGGCACCGGCAAGACCACCGCGTTCGGCCTGCCGCTGGTCGCCTCGGTCGACGCCCTCGACCGCGTGCCCCAGGCGATCGTGCTCACCCCGACCCGCGAGCTGGCCCTCCAGGTCTGCCGCGAGCTGGCGCAGATCGGCAAGCACAAGGGCCTGGCGATCGAGCCGATCTACGGCGGCGCGCCGATCACCAAGCAGATCACCGCGCTCCGCGCCGGCGTCCACATCGTCGTCGGCACCCCGGGCCGCATCCTCGATCACATCGGCCGCAAGACCCTCGACCTCAAGCGCATCCGCTTCTTCGTCCTCGACGAGTGCGACGAGATGCTGTCGATGGGCTTCCTCGAGGACATCCAGCGGATCGCCTCGCACACGCCCAAGGCCAAGCAGTCACTGTTGTTCTCGGCGACCATGCCCGACGAGGTCAAGCGCTACTCCAAGCGCCACATGAAGGCGCCGGAGACGGTCGCCCTGTCGAGCGGCAACATCTCGGTCGGCGACATCACCCACGGCTACTACATCGTGAGCGGCATCGCCCGGCCGCGCGATCTGCTGCGCGTCCTGGTCCGCGAGGAGCCGGAGAGCGCGATCATCTTCTGCAACACCCGCGATGAGACCGGCACCGTCGCCCGGTTCCTGCAGCGCCAGGGCCTCGACGCCGAGCCGCTGTCGAGCGACCTGTCGCAGGCCGATCGCGAGCGGGTCATGAAGCGGATGCGCGACAAGAACCTGCGGTTCCTGGTCGCCACCGACGTCGCCGCCCGCGGCATCGACATCACCGAGCTGTCCCACGTCATCAACTACAGCTTCCCGGACTCGGCCGAGGTCTACGTCCACCGCACCGGCCGCACCGGCCGCGCGGGCAAGAAGGGCACCGCGCTGTCGATGATCGGCCCGCGCGAGCTGTCGTCGTTCTGGTACCTGCGCGTCCTCTACAAGATCAAGCCTGAGCAGCGCGACCTGCCGCCGATGTCGATCCTCGACGGCGTGCTGAAGACCCCGCTGCCGCGGGTCGGCGCGCCGCCGCCCAACGATCCGATCTCGCTCCTGCGCGCGCTCCACGCCGATGATCCGTCGGACGATGCGCTCGCGGTGACCCAGGAGCTCTTGGCGCAGCCCGACGGCGTCAAGGTGGTCGCGAAGATCCTCGGCGCCAAGCTCGACGAGCTGCGCCGCGCCAAGGCGGCGGCCAAGGCCGCGGCCGAGGCCGCCCGTCGCGAGCGCGAGTCCCGCGGCCGCGACGAGCGCGGTGGCGATGACCGCTGGGGCGGCGACCGCCTGGACCGCTTCGCCGAGCGCGGCGACCGCGACCGTGGCGATCGCGGCGACCGGCCGCGGTTCCGCGACGACCGCGGCGGTGGCGAGCGCGGCGGCGAGCGGTTCGGCGACCGCGAGCGGCCGCGGTTCCGCGATCGCGATGAGCGCGGCGCGGGTGGCGAGCGCGGCGAGCGCGGCGGCGACCGTGAGCGGCCGCGGTTCCGCGATCGCGATGAGCGCGGCGCGGGTGGCGAGCGCGGCGAGCGTCGCTTCGACCGCGATCGGGAGCGCGAGCGCGACCGCGGCGATCGTCCGTCGTGGGCGCGCGAAGAGGCCGCGCCGGCCCCTGTCGAGCTGGCGGTCGCGGCCCCGGCCGCCGAGGCCGCGCCGGCCGCCCTCGAGGTGATCGACGCGCCCCCGGCGCGCGAGGAGCGCCGCGAGCGTCGCTTCGACCGCGACCGCGGTGAGCGTCGGTTCGACCGCGATCGCGGTCGCGACCGCGATCGGGCCGAGCGTCCGGCGAGTGACGAGCGTCCGGCGGGCGACGAGCGCCCGGCCCGCGACGAGCGTCCGGCTCGCGACGAGCGTCCGGCTCGCGACGAGCGCCCGGCTCGCGACGAGCGCCCGGCTCGCGAAGAGCGCCCGGCTCGCGAAGAGCGCCCGGCTCGCGAAGAGCGCCCGGCTCGCGACGAGCGCCCGGCCCGCGACGAGCGCCCGGCCCGCGAAGAGCGTCCGGCCCGCGAAGAGCGTCCGGCCCGCGAAGAGCGTCCGGCCCGCGAAGAGCGTCCGGCCCGCGAAGAGCGTCCGGCCCGCGAAGAGCGTCCGGCCCGCGAAGAGCGTCCGGCCCGCGAAGAGCCCGTCGCGGCCAAGCCCGAGCGCCACGGCCGCAAGGACGAGCGCCGCGATGACCGCAAGGACGGCAAGGACAAGTCCAACGGCGCCTCCGCTGCGCCGGTCGATCAGCGCGACTTCTGGGAGACCTGGGCCGACGAGAAGTCGGCGCGGTCGCCGGAGCCAGCTCTCGAGCAGACCCGCGATGAGCGGCCGGCCCGCGCCGACAAGCCCGAGCGCGCCGAGCGGCCCCACCGCGAGGACAAGAAGGAGCGCGCCCACGCCGACAAGCCCGAGCGCGCCGAGCGGCCCCACCGCGAGGACAAGAAGGAGCGCGCCCACGCCGACAAGCCGGCGCGCGCCGACAAGCCCGAGCGCGACGACAAGAAGCCCGAGCGGACCAAGAAGGCCGAGGCCGCGCCGGCGGCGCCGCCGGCAGCCCCCGCCGACCCGTCGTCCCAGGTCCGCATCCACGTGAACCTGGGCAAGAAGCACGGGCTGGCCGCGGACGACGTCCGCAAGCTGCTCGGCGACGGCGCCGGGATCGACGCCAGCAGCCTGGGCTCGGTGGCGATGCGCGACACCTACTGCCACGTCCGCGTCCC
This sequence comes from Kofleriaceae bacterium, assembly GCA_018057825.1. Classification (GTDB taxonomy): domain Bacteria; phylum Myxococcota_A; class Polyangia; order Haliangiales; family Haliangiaceae; genus UBA2376. The sequence goes on from JAGPCY010000015.1 coordinate 165,069, forward strand.
GTCGGCGATCGCCGACAAGATCATCGCCGCCGTCTCGGGCACGACCCACGGCGACACCGTGATCAAGGTCGAGCTGGCCAAGGCCTGACCGCCCCCCCACGACGACCTCCGATGGGCAGGCCTCACCGCCTGCCCATCGGCGCTTTCGGCCGCCCCCCGCGCGGGTTCGGGATCGGGTTCGGCCTCGGTCTCGGTCTCGGCCTCGGCCTCGGTCTCGGTCTCGGCCTCGGTCTCGGCCTCGGCCTCGGCCTCGGTCTCGGTCTCGGTCTCGGTCTCGGCCTCGGTCTCGGTCTCGGTCTCGGCCTCGGTCTCGGTCTCGGCCTCGGTCTCGGTCTCGGTCTCGGCCTCGGTCTCGGTCTCGGTCTCGGTCTCGGTCTCGGTCTCCGCCTCGGGATCGCAGCCCCTTCTCTGCCCCCCCTCCCCTCACGCTTCGGGCCCCGCCCACGCCTTGACGCCTGAACGTGCGTTCCGTAGGGTGTCGCCCCGATGCCCCGCCCGCCCGCGTCGCTCCGCGCCCCGACCCAGCCCGACGCCATCGTGGTGGAGGGCGCCCGCGAGCACAACCTGCAGGTCGATCGCCTCGAGATCCCCAAGCACCAGCTCGTGGTGATCACCGGACCGTCGGGCTCGGGCAAGTCGTCGATGGCCTTCGACACTCTCTACGCCGAGGGCCAGCGTCGCTATGTCGAGTCGCTGTCGGCCTACGCCCGGCAGTTCCTCGGCCAGATGGAGAAGCCGAAGTACGAGCGCATCCGTGGCCTGTCGCCGACGATCGCCATCCAGCAGAAGAGCGCGGCCTCGAACCCGCGGTCGACGGTCGGCACGATCACCGAGATCTACGACTACCTGCGCGTGCTCTACGCCCGGGTCGGCGAGCAGCGCTGCCATCAGTGCGGCGGCGCGGTCGCCAAGCGGTCGGCCGCCGAGGTGGTCGACGAGCTGGCCGCCCTGCCCGACAAGACCCAGGTCACCCTGTACGCGCCCAAGGCCGACAACCGCAAGGGCGAGTTCCGCGAGCTCCTGACCGACGCGCGCAAGGCCGGCTTCGTCCGGGTCCGGATCGACGGCATGGTGGTCCGCCTCGAGGACGTCGAGGCCCTCGAGAAGCAGAAGAAGCACACCATCGAGCTGGTCATCGATCGGGTCACGATCGGCCCCGATAACCGCGGCCGCCTCACCGACTCGGTCGAGACCGCGCTGCGCGAGGGCAAGGGCAAGCTGGTGGTCGAGGTCGCCAGCGAGAAGACGCCGCGGGTGTACTCCGAGGACAACGCCTGCCCGACCTGCGGCATCGGCTTCCCCGAGCTGTCGCCGCAGTCGTTCTCGTTCAACTCGCCGCTCGGCATGTGCGTCGAGTGCAACGGCCTGGGCGACAAGCTGCAGGCCGACCCCGAGCTGGTCATCCCCGATCCCAGCAAGAGCATCAGCGCCGGCGCGGTCGCGGTGTGGGGCGACAACGCCGGCAAGGACACCGGCTGGACCGCCAACATCGTCAAGGCCCTGGCCAAGGCCTTCAAGATCGACCTCGACAAGCCGTGGTCGAAGCTGACCGACAAGGCCCGCGAGACCTTGCTCTACGGCACCGGCGAGAAGCGGGTCGCGGTCGAGTGGCAGGGCAAGCACTCGACCGGGGCCTGGGACATGAAGTTCGAGGGCATCTTGCCCCAGCTCGAGCGCCGCCACCGCGAGTCCTCGAGCGATCGGGTCCGGGCCCACTACGAGCAATTCTTCCGCGCCATCGACTGCGTGACGTGCCATGGCACCCGCCTGCGGCCGGAGTCGCGCGCGGTCCGGGTCGGCGCCCGCTCGATCGTCGAGGTCACCGAGACTACGGTGCGCGAGGCCTTCGACTTCATCGGCGGCCTCAAGCTGACCGGCGCGCGGGCCCAGATCGCCGGCGAGGTCCTGAAGGAGATCAAGAACCGGCTGACCTTCCTGCTCGACGTCGGCCTCGAGTACCTGACCCTCGACCGCGCCGCCGGCTCGCTGTCGGGCGGCGAGGCCCAGCGCATCCGCCTGGCGTCGCAGCTCGGCTCGGAGCTGTCCGGCGTGCTGTACGTGCTGGACGAGCCGTCGATCGGCCTGCACCAGCGCGACAACGAACGGCTGATCAAGACGCTGCACCGCCTGCGCGACCTGGGCAACACCGTCTTGGTGGTCGAGCACGACGAGGCGACCATGGAGGCCGCCGACTGGCTGATCGACTTCGGCCCGGGCGCCGGCCGCCACGGCGGTCAGGTCATCGCCGCCGGCACCCCCGACGAGGTCAAGGCCACCGCGGCGTCGATCACCGGGCAGTTCCTCTCCGGCGCCGAGTCGATCCCGGTGCCGGCCGTCCGCCGCCCCGGCAAGGGCGCCATCGAGCTGCGCGGCGCGCGCGAGCACAACCTGAAGGACGTCGACGTCACGCTGCCGCTGGGCGTGATGGTCGCGATCACCGGGGTGTCGGGGGCCGGCAAGTCGTCGCTCATCAACGCCACGCTGTACCCGGCCCTGGCCCGCCAGCTCCACGGCAGCCTCGACCGCGTCGGGCCCCACCGCTCGCTCACCGGCCTCGATCAGATCGACAAGGTCATCGTCATCGATCAGAAGCCGATCGGCCGCACGCCGCGCTCGAACCCCGCGACCTACACCAAGGCCTTCGACCTCATCCGCGAGCTGTACGCCGAGATGCCGACCGCCAAGACCTACGGCTACGGCCCGGGGCGGTTCTCGTTCAACGTCACCGCCAAGCAGGGCGGCGGGCGGTGCGAGGCCTGCGAGGGCGCCGGCCTGCGCGAGGTCGAGATGCACTTCTTGCCCAACGTCTTCGTCACCTGCGAGGTGTGCAAGGGCAAGCGCTACAACGACGCGACGCTGCGCGTCCTGTACAAGGACAAGTCGATCGCCGACATGCTCGACACGCCGGTCGAGGAGGCCCTCGAGCTGTTCCGCCACCACCGCCAGCTCGGCCGCATCATGCAAACCCTGGTCGACGTCGGCCTGGGATACCTGTCCCTCGGCCAGCCGGCCACCACGCTGTCGGGCGGCGAGGCCCAGCGGGTCAAGCTGGCCCGCGAGCTGGCCCGGGTCCAGACCGGGCGCACGCTGTACCTGCTCGACGAGCCGACCACCGGTCTGCACTTCAACGATGTGCGGCGCCTGCTCGAGGTCCTGGCCCGCCTGGTCGACAGCGGCAACACCGTGCTGGTGATCGAGCACAACCTCGACGTGGTGAAGACCGCCGACTGGATCATCGACCTGGGGCCCGAGGGTGGCGCCGGCGGCGGCCAGATCATCGCCGCCGGCACTCCCGAGGCGGTGGCCGAGATCGAGGCCAGCCACACCGGCCGGTTCCTGCGCCCGCTCTTGCGGCCGGCCCGGGCGCGACGCGCGGCGGGCCTACTTCGATAACTGCTTCGCGAAGAGCGTATCGAGGTGTGCGCGCGGTCGCGCCGCCGTGACGACGGGGAGCGAAGAACTGGCGCGCGCGGCGGTAGTGGCGAAGATGGAGGCATGTCGAGGTCGATCGCGTGGGTCATCGCGCTGGCCCTGGGTGGAGGCTGTCTCGCCGACGATGACGGCCGCGGGATGGCCTACGCCGCGTGCACGACGGTGTGCGACTGTAGCCCGCAGCCGGTCGCGGACCGCGACACCTGCGTGACCGCGTGCGTCGAGGACGCCCGCGGCGCGTCGCCGTCGTGCCTGGCGTGCGTGTCGACCGCGAGCTGCGTGGAGTTCCGCAGCGGCGCGTGCTCGTCGTCATGCTTCGTCGATCCCGAGTCTGACGACTCTACGTTCGGTGCGCCGTGATCTGGGAGGTGCCTATGCTGCGTCGGTTGTCTGTCCTTGCCCTGGTCGGCCTCGGGGCCGCCCCTGCCCTCGCCCAGCCGGGCACGTCGGGGTTGCCCGAGGATCTCGAAGATCCGCCGCCGCCCGACGCGGTGCCACCACCGGTGCCCGATCCAGTGCCACCGCCTGCGCCGGAGCCGATGCCGCCGAGCGCCGACCGGATCGCGATCGCCCCGCCGGCCCCCGCCCCAGCGCCGGCGCGCCGCCCGACCGGCACCACCCTCGGCCTCGGCGTCGGCTATTCGATCCCCGCCGATCTGTCGACGCCCAACCTCCTGAGCGCGCGCCTGCGCCTGGCCTCGGGGCTGACCTTCGAGCCGGCGGTGGTGCTGAACCAGCTCTCGGCGACCGACGACGGCGGCGGCCTCGAGACCACCGATCGCGTCACCGAGTTCGAACTCGGCACCTCGGTGCGCTACCCGATCAAGTCCCGCGGGCGCGTCGACTTCTCGCTGGTCGGCGGCGTCGACGTGGCGCGCCTCGAGCGCAACCCGGCGGGCGACAACAACAGCCAGACCTCGACGCAGTTCACGGTCGGCTGGGGCCTCGGCCTCGATTACTGGCTGGCCCCACACTGGGGGCTGAGCATGACGGCCACCAACCCGCTGTTCTCGACGCAGAGCACGACCCGCGAGACCGGGGTGGGCTCCCCCGACGTGACCGATTCGGCGACCTCCGTCGGCGCGATCTTCAAGCCGCGCCTGGCGGTCATGCTCCACCTGTACCTGTAGCGCCGGCGGCGACGATCGGCGCGCGCGCCGGGCGCCGCGCCGTCAGCGCTTGCGCGCCGGGCGATGCGAGACCCCGAGGCGTGGACGTCCGTCCGCGGCCTTGGTCTTCTTGCCCTTGCTCGCCTTCGGGTTGGCCTTGGCCACGGCCTTGCCCGCGCGCGCGCGTCGCGACTGCTCGTAGCGGGTCGGGGTGCCAGTCGGCTCCGGCAGCGCTTCGCGGCGAGCGCGCCCGGCCACGGTCGGCTGTGGGGCGCCGGCCAGGCGCAGCTCGATGCGGCGGCGCGCCACCGAGACGTCGACCAGCTCGACCTCGACTGCGTCGCCCATCGCCAGCGTGAAGCCCGAGCGGCGCGCCCGCAGGCGCAGCCGGGCCTCGTCGTAGCCGATGTCGCTGCCGAGGGACTCCAGCTTGATCAGACCCTCGACGAAGGGCTGGTCGAGCTCGACGAAGGCGCCGAAACTGGTGACCGCCGACACCGCGCCGGTGAAGCGCTCGCCGATCCGATCGCGGACCAGGTAGGCGCGGTACATCGCCACCGCCTCGCGCTCGGCCTCCATGGCGCGGCGCTCGTGACCGCTGGCCCCGGCCGCGAGCTCGGACAGCCGGGCGATCGGCGGCGGCGGCTCGCGATAGGCGCCGCCGGCCGGCAGCCCGTCCTTGTGCAGGTAGTGCTTGATCAGCCGGTGGACGATCAGATCGGGGTAACGGCGGATCGGCGACGTGTAGTGGACGTAGTCGCCCGAGGCCAGGCCGAAGTGACCGACCGGCACCGTGTCCCACACCGCCTGCTTGAGCGAGCGCAGCACCAGGAACGACAGCGAGCGCGCCGCCGAGGTGGTGGCCACCTGATCGAGGACCTGCTTCATCCCCAGCGGGGTCAGGGCGGCGTCGACGTCGACCTCGAGGCCGAGGCCACCGAGGATCGCCGCCAGCTCCTCGACGCGCTCGCGCGACGGCGGCGCGTGGACCCGCCACACCGTCGGGGCGTTGCGGCGGCGGAAGAACCGACCGACCGCCTCGTTGGCGGCGATCATGAACTCCTCGACGAGCTGGTAGGCGCCCTTGACGTCGGGGTCGCCCTTGGCGCGGACCACGTCGCGGACCAGGCGCGGATCGTCGGCGTCGAGGAGGACCTTGGCCTCGGGCAGATCGAGATCGAGGGTGCCGCGGGCGCGGCGCTGGGCCCGCAGGAGCTGGGCCAGGGCGTTCAAGCGCTCGAGCTCGCCGGCCCACGGGCGATAGGCCTCGCGCCGGCCGCGGAAGTCGCCGCGCAGGGCGGCCGCGACCCCCGGGTAGTCGAGGCGCGCCTGCGATCGGATCACCGCCGCCGCGTGGCTCTCGCCGATCAGCCGGGCCTCGCGATCGTAGTCGAGGCGGACCACCATCGCGCACCGATCGACGTCGGGGTTGAGCGAGCAGATGCCGCTCGAGAGCTGGTGCGGCAACATCGGGATCACGCGATCGGGCAGGTAGACCGAGACCCCGCGCAGGGTCGCCTCGCGATCGAGCGGGTCGTCCCACCGCACGTAGTGCGAGACGTCGGCGACCGCGACCCAGACCCGGGTGCCACCGTCGGGGCCGTCCTCGATGCACAGCGCGTCGTCGAAGTCGCGCGCGGTCTCGGGGTCGATCGTGCAGAACCGGCGATCGCGCAGGTCGATCCGGTCGGCGTGATCCGCCGGGCCGACCTCGCCGGCGGTCGCCTCGGCCATCGCGACGGCGGCCGGCGGGAACTCCACCGGCAGCGCGGCGCAAGCGAGGATCTTCTCGATCTCGGTGCGCGGATCGTCGGGGTCGCCGAGCACCTTGAGCACCCGGCCCGCCAGGGCGTGGTCGCCCGGCGAGGGATAGCGCGTGACCTCGACCACGACCGCTTGGCCCTCGGCCGCGGGCGGCCCACCCTCGAGGGCGATCTGCCCGAAGTCGGCGGCGACCCGCGGGTCGTCGGGAGCCAGGACGATCTGCCGGCCGACCCGGCGCAGGACGCCGGTGATGCGGGCCCGGCCCCGCGCCAGGACGTCGACCACGCGCCCCTCGATGCCCTTGACCCCGACCCAGGTCGCGACCCGGACCTGATCGCCGTCGAGCGAGGCGCCGCGGTACTTGGCCGGGATGAACACGTCGCGCCCGTCGGGCAAGGCGACGAAGCCGTAGCCCGCGGGGTGGACGGTGAGGCGGCCGGTCGGCGCGGTGTCCTCGGGGGCCGGCCCGGCCACCGGTTCAGCGAGCTCCCGATACGACGCGGCGCGCGCGGCGCGCGCCGGCGCGACCTCGCGCGGCGGCGGGGCGGTCCGACGAACTCGACGGGCGCGTGGCGCGGGCTCGGGCTCGGCCTCCACCGTCGACGCCGCGGCCGCGCTCGGCGCGGCGCTGACCCGGCGCGACCGCGGGGGCGGGACCGGCGTCGCCGGGACGGTCGGCGCCGCGGCCGGCTCGGCCTTCCACGGCAAGGCCGGCGCCGCCTTCTTGTCGGCGGGGCGGCCGTGGGGCGCCAGGGCGAAGCCGCCCCCGGGCACGGTGCGCACCACGCCGTCGTCGACCAGCCGCCCGAGCAGCGCGCGCATGTGGGCGTAGTCGCCCTTGCGCGCGCCGATGGCGTCGGCGAGCGCGGTGAACTTCACCCCGCGGGTGACGGCGGCCCGCAGGCCGTCGACGATGTCGTCGCGTTCGATGGTCATGAGGCTCCAGGGCGCCGGCCGGGGCCGCGCCGGTTCACTGCAGGGCGCGCAGCACGCCGTCGTCGCCAGCCAGGTAGATCGTGCCGTCGGCGGTGATCGTCGGCGTGCTGTCGAGATCGCCGTCGACCGCGAAGGTCCACAGCAGCTTGCCGTCGGCCGCGACCGCGTACAACCGCTCATCTTGCGCGCCGACCAGGACCACCCCGTTGGTGGCGACCGTCGGCGTGCCGTGGATGCGCTCGGCCGCCGCGATCCGCCACAGGATCTGGCCGGTCGGCGCGATCGCGTACAGGTGGCGGTCGTAGCTGCCGACGTAGATCGTGCCGTCGACCGCGATCGCGGCGCCGCCGCGCACGTCGCCGCCCGTGACCGCCTTCCACGCCACCTCGCCCGACGGGCGCAGCGCGTAGAGCGCGTCATCGTCGCTGCCGATGTAGATCGTCCCGTCGTCGGCGATCGCCGGCGGCCCGTCGAGGTCGGCGCCGGCCCGGACCTCCCAGCGCTTGCCGCCGCGCGGATCGAGGGCGTAGAGCGCGTCGTCGGCCGAACCGGCGTAGACCGTGCCGTCGTCGGCGATCGCCGGCGCGCTGGCGACGTGCTCGGCGGTCGCGAACCGCCAGCGCAGGGTGCCATCGGCCCACACCGCGTGGATGCCGTCGCCGCCCAGGTAGATCGTGCCGTCGGGGCCGATCACCGGGCCACCGTCGGCGTCGCACCGCGTGCCCTCGGGGCCGAAGCCGCCGACCGCGCACTGGCCCAGCCGCAGCTTCCACGTGAGCTGACCGGCGCGATCGACGGCGTACAGGTGGTCGTCGTCGGAGCCGACGTAGATCGTGCCGTCCTCGGCGACCGCCGGCGTGCTCCACGAGCGCTCGCCGAGCGCGAAGCGCCAGGCGATCGCGCCGGTCGGCGCGACCGCGACGAGCTCGCCGGCGTGGGTGGCGACGTAGATCGTGCCGTCGGGGCCCACGGTCGGCGCACCGGTCACGGCACCGCCGACCGCCACCCGCCAGCGCTCGGTCGGCGCGGTCCGCGGCGCCGGTCCACCGGCTCGGCCCTGATGGCGTGGCCCGCCGCCGATCATGGCAAACGGCGGTGGGCCGACCACCGGCGCCACCGCCACCCCGGCGTCGCCACCCGTCTGGACTGGGCCCGGCCCGCCCACCGGCGTCGGATCGACGCACGCCCCGGCCTGGCACACCCGGGCGCCCTTGCAGTCGGTGTCCTTGGCGCACGGCGACGGCGGACGCGTCCGGCCGGCGCACGCGACCAGGCCGAGCGCGAGCGCGCTCACCGCCATCGCCGCCGACGCGCGCCCCGGGTTCATGCCTTGGCGAGGTCGTTCGAGAAACGTTCCGACAGCTTCTCGAAGTACCGGCGGGTCTCTTCGAGGATCGCCGGATCTTGATCGGGGTACATGCGGATGCCGTGGGCGCCGCACGGATCGGTCGTCACCGGGCCGACCGGCAGCCCGCCGACGATGCCGGTCCGCTCGTGATAGAGGAGCGCGAGCACCTCGGCGTGGTTCTCGGGAACCAGGAAGGTCCGACGTCCCAGCTCGGGTTTGCCGTCCTTGAAGCCTTCGATCAGCTTGGCCATGACCTTGTCCGCAGGGCGGACACCCGCCCAGTCTAACCGTTCGCGCTGGCGGTGTCGACCATCGGGCCGGCCGGCCGATCACCCCGCCCCGCCCTCGCGCGGGCCGGGGCCATCTGCGATGGTCGACCGGTGCCGGCCACCGTCGAGTTCTGGTTCGATCTGTCGTGCCCCTACGCCTACCTCGCGTCGACCGCGATCGAGGGCGTGTGCGCGCGGGCCGGCGCCCCGCTGACCCTGGCGCCGATGCTGCTCGGCGGTCTGTTCCGCGAGATCGGCGCCGGCGATGGTCCACTGCCGTCGCTGGCGCCGGCCAAGGCGGCCCACAACCTCCGCGACATGATGCGCTGGGCCGAGGTCCGCGGCGTGTCGTTGCGGGTGCCGGCGGCCCATCCGATGCGGACCGTGCGCGCGCTGCGCGCGTGGTTGGCCGTCCCGACCGCGCACCAGGCGGCGGCGATGCACGCCCTGTACGCGGCCTACTGGGTCCACGGCCACGACCTGACCGCCGACGCGGTGATCGCCGACGCGCTGGTCGCCGCCGGGCTGACCCGCGCCGCGGCGACCGATGCGCTGGCCGCGGCCGACACCGACGCGATCAAGGACGAGCTTCGGCGGCGGACCGCGCAGGCGGCGGCGCTCGGCGTGTTCGGCGCGCCGGCCCTGGTGGTCCATCGCGAGGCGGCGCCGCCGATCCTCTTGTGGGGACAAGATCGGCTGCACTGGCTCGAGGCCGTGCTCGCGGGCTGGGACCCCGACGGCGGTGCGCCGGTGGTGCGGCCGCGCGCCGATCCGCGCCCGGTCGCGCCCGCCCTCGCCGCGCCGCCGACCCTCGACTTCTGGTTCGACTATTCGTCGCCCTTCGCTTACCTCGGCGCGACCCAGATCGCGGCGGTCGCGGCCGGCGCCGGGGCCACCGTGCGCTGGCGGCCGATGCTCTTGGGGGCCTTGTTCCGCGCGGTCGGCACCCCGGACGTGCCGCTCCTGGCGATGCCCGAACCCAAGCGTCGCTACCTCGCTCGCGATCTCGATCGCTGGGCCCGCTACCTCGGCGTCGAGTTCCGCTTCTCGTCGCGCTTCCCGCTGCGCACCGTGCTGCCGCTGCGGGTCACGCTGCTCGCGGGGGATCGCACCGAGGCCCTGGTCGCGCGCCTGTTCCGCGCCGCGTGGGTCGAGGATCGCGACGTCGGCGACGAGGCCGTGGTGCGCGCGGCCCTGGCCGAGGTCGGGCTCGATCCAGCCCTGGTCGAGCGGGCCGGGGAGCCGGCGACCAAACAGGCGCTCCACGACAGCACCGCGGCGGCGATCGCGGGCGGCGTGTTCGGGGCGCCGACCTCGGTCGTCACCGTCGGCGCGGGTGGAGATCGCCCCGTGGTCTTCTGGGGGCAGGATCGCCTCGAGCTGGTCGACGCGGCGCTGCGCGGCTGGATCCCGGAGGTCGGATGATCGCCGCGGCGATCGCCACCGCGGTTTGCGTCGCCGCGGTGGGCCTCTTGGTCGCGGCCGAGCGCCGCGGTGACGTCCGCGGCCGGTGGCGTTGGAAGCCCCTGGCGTCGGCCGCCTTCGTCGCGATCCCGCTGGTCAGCGGGGCGGCCTGGGGCGGCGGCGCGCTGGCGGTGTGGATCGCGGTCGGGCTGGCCCTGGGCGCGGTCGGCGACGTCGCGCTCATGGTCGAGAGCGACCGCGGCTTCCTGGCCGGCTTGGTCGCCTTCCTCCTCGGTCACGTCGCCTACGTCGTCGGGCTCGGCGCGGCGGTGCCCCCGTCGACCTGGGTCGCGGGCGGGATGCTCGGCGCGGTGGCCGGCCTGACCGTGGTCGCGGCGGTCATCCTCCGGTGGCTCTGGCCACACCTGGGCGCCCTGCGCGGGCCGGTGATCGGCTACGTCGCGGTGATCAGCGCGATGCTCCTCGGCGGCCTCGCGATCGCGGCCCATGGCGCCGGGGTCGGGATCACCGGCGCGCCGCAGGTGCTGTTGACCGTCGGAGCGGCGGCGTTCTACGCCTCCGACCTGGCGGTCGCGCGGGAGAAGTTCGTGGCGCGCGATCCGTTGAACCGGACCGTCGGCCTGCCGATCTACTACGGGGCCCAGCTCGCTTTCGCGTGGGCGCTGGTCCTGCGCTGAATGCGCTGGCGTGACGCCGCGATCGCAGGCGTCACAGGCCGGCGGAGGAACCGACAGCCGGCGGAGAAACCGACCGCTACTTGCCGCGCGCCTTGCGGCGCTTGCGGTTGCGGCCGAGGCCGCGCTTCTTGGCCGCGGCCTTGCGCGCCTTGATCTTGCGGCCGCGCAGCGAGCGGTCGCGCTTGTACTTGGGGCGGTTCTTGAGCTTACTCTTGGAGCGTCCAGCGGCCACGGGGCAACCTCTCGGCGAGTCGTTACGGAGGGCGGCAGTCTAGTCAAGTCGGCGCCCGGGTCAAGCCTGTAACCGCCCGACCTGCACTGCCGTATAGTCTCGGCCGGACGGATGACGGCGGCCGAACTCATGACCCGGTACTGCGATGGCGACGCCTCCGCCTTCCGCGCCTTGTACGCCGAGGTCGCGCCGCGCCTCCTCGCGTACCTGACGGCGATGGCGCGCAGCCGGGCGGTCGCCGAGGACGTCCTCCAGGACACCTTCGCCAAGGTCCATCGCGCCCGCGGCGCCTACATCCGTGGCGCCGATCCCGTCCCGTGGATGTTCGCGATCGCCCACCGCACCTTCCTCGACGACATCCGCCGACGGCGGCGAGCCGCGGTGCCGACCGACGACGGCGATCTGCCCGAGGTGGCGGCCGCGATCACCGGCCAGTCCGCCGAGGCCGCCGCCAACCAGGCCGGCCCCGACCCCGAGGCCAGCGCCGCCGCCCTGGCCGCCCTGGCCGAGCTGCCGGCGGCCCAGCGCCAGGCGGTGGTCCTCACCAAGCTCGACGGCCGCTCGGTCGCCGAGGCCGCGGCCATCGCCGGGACGACGCCCGGGGCCATGAAGGTGCGCGCCCACCGCGGGTACGAGGCCCTGCGCCGCCGGCTCAAGGGGGCGCCATGACCGGGCCGAGCCTGCCGCCCCTGCCGCCCGGCCTCGAGGCCGAGCTCGCCACCCTGCGCCCGGTCGCGCCTCGTCGCCCCGGCCGCCAGCTCGCCGCGATCGCTGCTGGCTCGGTGGCCTGGGCCGGGCTCGTGCTCGCGCTCCTCACGGTGCGCCGCGATCTCGGTGAGCTGCCGCCGCTGTGGCTGGCGCTGTTCCTCGCGGCCTGGGCCGGAGGGTTCGCCGCGCCGCTGGCGTTGATCGTCGTCCCGAAGGCCGGCGACCTGCTGCCGCGCTGGCGCCCGGCGGCGATCCTCGCGACGCTCGGCACGATCGGGTTCATGATCGCGGGCCTGGCCTTGCCCCGCAGTGGACCATCGAGCCTGCACCGCGGGCTCGACGCCTGGGCCGGGTGCCTGTCGACCGGGCTCGTGACCTCGCTGGTCCCGATCGCGCTGGTCGCCTTCGCGATCCGCGGCGCGGTCGCCCACGCCCCGCGCCTCACCGCCGCCGCGATCGGCGCCGCCGCCGGCGCGCTGGGCGGCTTGATGCTGCACCTGCACTGCCCGATCGCCGACGGGGTCCATGTCGGCGTGGTCCACGGCGGGGTCGCGCTCCTGGCCGCGGCGCTGGCCGCCGCCCTGGCACCGCGCTGGCTCGTCGCCCGCTGATCGGTCTCAGCCCTCAGCTTCGGACTCGGTCTCAGCCTCGGTCTCCGCCTCGGCCTCGGTCTCCGCCTCGGCCTCGGTCTCGGTCTCGGCCTCGGTCTCGGCCTCGGCCTCGGTCTCGGTCTCGGTCTCGGTCTCGGTCTCGGCCTCGGAGCCCGATCCCCATCGCGACCATCGCGATCATCGCGATCACCGCCGTCGCACCACCACCTCCCCCTCCACGTCCTCCGCTCGCGCAGCCGCCGCTCGTCGGTCGGCACACCGGCTCGTCCGGATCGCCGCCGCAGGCGTACCCGTCGGGGCAGCCGTCGCGACACGGCCGGGTGCAGCGCGCGAGGGCGCGATCGCACGACCCGCTCCGGCACGCCGCGTCGCCATCGCACGGCGCGCCGAAGGCGCCCGGCGTCGGGCCGAGGTACACGCAGGCGCCGTCGGCGCAGGCCGCCAGGGGCGCCGGGCACGTGGCGCCGTCGCCATCGCAGGCCGCCGAACAGAACCGCACCGCCGGATCGTCGGGCGCCGGGACGCAGCGCCGCGACTCGCACGCGAGCGCATCGACGCACGGCGCGCCGGGGCCGCCGCCGATCGGGCAATCGAGATCGGGCGCCGGGCACGCCTCGCGGCAGGTGCCGTCGAGCCCACAGGGATCGCAGTCGGGATCGAGGGTGGGACAGCCGGCGGCGCACGCGCCGTCGGCCGCACACGGGCCGTCCCACGCGGCGAGCACGGCGTCGATCCACGCGGCGTGAACGTCGAGGCGGACCAGGGTGGTCGGCCCGTCGCAGGCCGGCGCCCCGGCGACCACGAGCCCGAAAAGCGCGCCGGCGTCGTCGAGCCCCGCGCCGCCCGAGTCGCCCGCGCAGGTGAAGCCCGGCCCAGCGCCGTCGGTGGCGATCGTCGTCGGCGTGACGGACGAGATCGTCAGCCGGGCCGCGCGGCGGCGGCCCGCGGTCGCCGGGTCGTCGGGCTCGGTGCGGCCGAAGCCGATCGCGGTCAGCGCGGCGCCGGCCACCGGGCTCGCGGTCGCGCGGGTCAGAGGCGCGATCGCCGTCGGCCGCGCCAGGCGCGCCAGCGCGAGGTCGGCGCCGAGCCCATCGACGGTGGTGCGGACCCGGAGCACCGACACGATCGCGATCCGATCGTCCCACGGCGGGCTGGCGCCGAAGGACGCTGCGGCGAGCCCACCCGCGCAATGACCGGCGGTGGCGATGACCTTCGGCGCGAGCACGACGCCCGAACACGGGCCGGCCGCGCCCTCGAGGGCGACGACCGCGGCGCGATCATCGTCGACGCCTCCGACGATCGCGGCGCGGCGCTCGGCGGTCGCGTCCACCGCGCAGGCCGTGGCCGCGGTCAAGGCGAGGAGGCCAGCGCGCACCGCCCGACTATGCCACTGCGTGCCACCGACGGGCGTTCACGAACGCCTCCCGCAAGCCGCGTGTGCACTCTTACAGTCAGAGCGTTCCTCGACGAAGATCGGGCTTCTTCGACGCTGGGATTGCGCAACTTCACCCTTGCACCGGCCCAGCGACCGGGGTGAACCTGCACTCTATGGCTGGGCCGGACGTCGATGTACGCACTCGCCGTGCGCGGATGGCCGCCGGCACGCTCGCGCCCCAGGGCGCGGCGCTGGCGCTCGACGACGACCTCGACGACGACCTGATCGAGGCCGAGTCGGACGTCGACGATGGCGCCGAGCTCGAGGCCCACCTCCTCTCGGTCGGGATCCGCCGCTTCGGGATCCGGGCGTTCCGCCCCGGCCAGGCCCTGACGATCCGCAACGTGATGGCCGGCATCGACACGCTGGCGATCATGCCGACCGGCGCCGGCAAGTCGCTGTGCTACCAGCTCCCGGCCCTCGAGCTGACCGGGGTGACCCTGGTGGTGTCGCCGCTCATCGCGCTGATGAAGGATCAGCACGACAAGCTGGTCGAGCTCGGCATCGACGTCGTCCGGCTCGACTCGACGATCACGCCGCGCGAAGAGGCTGCGGCGCTGGCCCGGCTGACCGAGCCGACGCCGTGCATCGCGTACGTGACGCCGGAGCGCTTGACCGATCCGCGGTTCCGCGAGCGGCTGGCCGACGTCCGGGTCGCGCTGTTCGTCGTCGATGAGGCCCACTGCATCTCGCAATGGGGCCACGACTTCCGCCCGGCCTACCTCGGGCTCGGCGACGCGGTGCGGGCCCTCGGTCGGCCTCCGGTGCTGGCGCTCACCGCGACCGCGCCGGCCAAGGTCAAGGACGACATCCTCGCCCAGCTCGCGATCGCCGACGCCGCGGTGGTCGACATCGGCCTGTCGCGGCCCAACCTCCGCTACTACGTGTGGAAGGCCTCGAGCGAGCGCAAGAAGCAGGCGATCCTGCTCCGCCTCCTCGAGCGCCACCCAGGGTGCGGCATCATCTACGCCGCGACCGTGCGCGCCGTCGACGCGCTGGCCGACTATCTGCACGCCCAGGGCATCCCGTGCGGTCGCTACCACGGGCGGATGCGGACCCGGGATCGCGATCGCGTGCAGACCGCGTTCATGGAGCGCAGCGAGCCGCGCATCATGGTCGCGACAAACGCCTTCGGCCTGGGCGTCGACAAGCCCGACATCCGCTTCGTCATCCACTACAACTTCCCCGGCTCCCTCGAGAGCTACTACCAGGAGGCCGGGCGCGCGGGCCGCGACGGTCAGCCGGCGCACTGCATCCTCCTGTACCAGCCCGAGGACAAGCGCATTCAGAGCTTCTTCCTCGGCGGCCGCTACCCGACGCCGGAGCAGACCCAGTCGGTGGCCGCGGCCCTGGTCGCGGCGTATCGCGCCGAGGGCGGCGAGCCGGTCGAGGATCCCGACGAGCTGTCGACGACGGTCGCGCTCAAGACCATCGCCACCGCCGCCGCCGCGCCGGCCAAGAAGGCCCGGGTCGTGCTGTCGTTCTTGAAGGAGATCGGGTTCGCCGCCGAGGCGCCTGGCCAGCGCTTCGCGCCCCTGGCCGAGGTCTCGCCGAGCCTGGCCGAGCTCGAGCGCGCGACCCGACGCTACGAGCAGAAGCGGGCCCAGGACCGGGCCCGGCTGCAGGCGATGCTGCGCTACACGCAGTCGTCGCTGTGTCGTTCGCGCCTGCTGGTGACGTACTTCGGCTACACCGACGGACCGGCCTGCGGCACCTGCGACAACTGCCAGCGCGGTCGCCCTGCCCTGCCGGTGGTCGAGCCGTCGCCCGCTCGGATCGCCGCGGTCGCCGCCGCGATCGCCGCCCGACGCGCCGGCAGCGCGAGCGCCGAGGTCGCCCCCACCGCCGCCGATCAGGAGCTGGCCCGGCGGCGCGCGCCGCGGGGGCGAGCGCTCAAGATCGAGCGGGCCCGCAGCCGCCTCGACGGGATCGGCAAGGGCGCCCTGGTCCGCCACGCCACCTGGGGCGACGGCGAGGTCGTGCGCGTCAGCGGCGACAGCGCCCTCACGTTCTTCCCGAGCCACGGCGAGAAGCTGCTGAAGCTCGCGTTCTTGGAACGAGTCTGAGTTTCTGTTTCTTGGGAGGGTTTTTCGAAAAAACCCTCCCCCCAGCATTCGCTGGGGCCCCCCTCCCGCCTTTGTCCAGAGGTCCGGATCGCGGGAGCGTCGCCGTCGGTGTCACCGGCGGCGTTGTTGCGTGAGGGCCGGCGTTCAGCTGCTGTCTGCTTCAGCGCGGTCCACTCGGACTCGGACTCGGACTCGGTCTCGGACTCGGCCTCGGTCTCGGTCTCGGTCTCGGTCTCGGTCTCCGCCTCGGTGTCGGACTCGGACTCGGTCTCGGACTCGGCCTCGGACTCGGACTCGGCCTCGGTCTCGGTCTCGGTCTCGGTCTCGGTCTCGTCACGCGCCGCGCTGGCGGGCGACCTCGTACAGCGCGACGCCGGCGGCGACAGAGGCGTTGAGGGAGCCGACGCCGGGGGCGGCCATGGGGATGACGGCGTGCAGGTCACACGTGCGGGCGACCAGGGGCCGCACGCCCTCGCCCTCGGCGCCGATGACCAGGCCCAGCGGGCCGCGGAGATCGAGGTCGCCGATGGGGCGCGCGGTCGGCGCGGTGGCGACGGCGCAGGTCCACAGGCCGCGGGCCTTGAGCTCTTCGAGGGCGCGCACCAGGTTGGGCACGCGCGCGATCGCCAGGAGCTCCGTAGCGCCGGCCGAGGCCTTGGTCGCCGTCGAGGTGATCTCGGCGGCGCGGTGCTCGGGGATGATCACGCCACAGGCGCCGAACAGGTAGGCCGAGCGCACGATCGCGCCGAGGTTGTGGGGATCCTGGACGCCGTCGAGGAGCACGACCAGGGGCGGTCGCGCGCCGGCGGCGGCCAGCACCTGATCGAGATCGGCGTACGCGAAGGCGCCGGTGATCGCGACCACCCCCTGGTGACGGGCGCCGGCGGGGGCCAGGCTGTCGAGCTCGCGCAGCGGCCGCAGCTCGACGGCGACGCCGGCGGCGCGGGCGGCGTCGACCAGCCCGGCCACCGGGTCTTTGCCCCGGGCCTCGGCGCGCTCGCGAGCGGCGTAGAGGACCGCGACCGCCCGCGGTCGGGCCGCCACCAGCTCGCGCACCGGGCCGACCCCGAAGATCATCCGCTCGGTCATGGCGTCACCTCCGCGAGCTCGGCGGCGATCGCGCGGGCGGCGGCCGCCGGGTCACCGGCGTCGCGGATCGGTCGACCGACCACGACCAGATCGGCGCCGTCGGCGCGCGCCGCGCGCGGCGTCGCGATCCGACGTTGATCGCCGGCCTCGGCGCCCACCGGTCGAATGCCTGGCGTGACGATCAGGAAGTCGCGCGGCACCACCGCGCGCACCGCGCGGGCCTCTTGCGGCGACGCCACCACGCCATGGCACCCGGCGGCGGCCGCCAGCCGGGCCCGGCGCTCGACCAGGGTCGCGACCGGCGTCGCCGCGCCGACCGCGACCAGGTCGTCATCGGTCATCGAGGTCAAGACCGTCACGGCCAGGACCCGCGTCGGGGTCCCGGCGGTGGCCGCCACCGCCGCCGCCAGCATCGCCGGACCGCCTCCGGCGTGGACCGTGACGAGCTCCGCGCCCAGGCCGGCGACGCGGGTCATGGCGCGCCCGACGGTCTCCGGGATGTCGTGGAGCTTGAGGTCGAGCATCACGCGGTACCCGGCAGCCCGCGCCGCCGCCACCACCGCCGGGCCCTCGGCGACGAACAGCTCAAGGCCGATCTTCACCCACGACGCCGCGCCTCCCACCCGCGCGGCCAAGGCCAAGGCGGCCGCAGCGTCGGGCAGGTCGAGCGCGACGATCAGCCGGTCGCCCGGATCGAAGCTCATGGCGGCGGTGTAGCCGGCGGCCGGCGCCGCGGTCAAGTCGGCCTCGGTCTCGGCCTCGGTCTCCGTCTCGGTCTCGGCCTCCGCCTCGGCCTCGGTCTCGGTCTCCGCCTCGGCCTCCGCCTCGGTCTCGGTCTCCGTCTCGGCCTCCGTCTCCGTCTCGCCTTCCGCCTACCGCAGCGCCCGCACCGTCGCGTCACTGCCGCTGACCTCGACCGTGTAGACCACGCCGTCGTCGGCGCGCCGGTGCTCAGCGTCGAAGCGGATCGCGCCGGTCACCCCCTCGCTCGCGACCTGGCCCAGGCGGCGCGCGAGGTCGGCGCGGTCGGTGGCGCCGCTGGCGATCACCGCCGCCACGACCCGGACCGCGTCGTACGCGTAGGCGTCGACCGCGCCCGGGGCGCGCCCGGTCGCGGCGAGGTAGCGGCGCTCGAAGTCGAGACCACGCTCGTCGACCGCGCCGGGGAAGTAGCCGGGCGCGAGAAAGCCCCCCTCGCTGTAGCGCCCGGCCTCGCGCACGTAGTCGGCGCCCGCACCCTCGACGGTCGACAGGAAGACGATCGGGCGTCCCCCGGCGGCCTTCTTGACGCCGGGCGCGCGGGCGATCAGGCCGGCGGCCGCCAGGGCCGGGGCGATCAGCTCCACCTGATCGGCGGGCGCCGGCACGAACACCGCCTGCCACGCGCCGTCGAGCTTGCGGGCCACGCCGAGGAAGGACTTGGTGTCGGGCTTGTAGCCGAGCTCGATGATCAGCTCGCCGCCCAAGGCCGCGACCTCGGCGGCGAAGGCCTTGGCGACCGCGGTGCCGTAGCCGCTGTCGGGGCGGAGGATCGCGAACCGGCGGAGCCCGGCGGCGTGGGCGCGGCGGGCCAGGATCCGGGCCCGGGCCTCGGCGGAATGCATGACGTGAAAGACCCAGCGCCCGGCGCCGGCCCGCTCTTCGGGGCGCGGCGACAGCGAGAGGAGCGGCAGCCCGACCTCGCCGGCGCGGACCGCCGCCGCGTCGACCGAGGCGCCGTCGGCCGGACCGATCACCGCGGCCAGCTCGCCGGCGGCCAGCGTGGTCACCGCCTCGGCCGCCGCCGCCCCCTCGGCGTCGACGATCTCGATGGTCGGGGCGCCCTCACCGAGGCTGGCGGCGCCGACGTGGAGCCCCTTCACGATGGCCTCGCCGATGCGGGCGTGCTTGGCCGACTGCGCGATCACCGCCCCCAGGCGCGCGGCCATCGCCGGCGCGGCGTCGGCGGCGCCGACGTCGGGACCCGCCGGCGGCAGATCGAGGGCGCGGCGCGCGTCGGCGCCCCGGGCCCGCGTTCGCTTGGCGCCGTCGGGATCGCGGGCGCCGTCCTGGTCCGCGGCGACGACCTCGGCGAGGAGCGCCACCGTCACGCGTCCCTCCCCCGCGCGCTCCCAGGCGGCGCGGCGCGCGGCGCTGTCGGCGGCCGCCACGACCTCGGCCCCGCGGGCCAGGAAGTACGCGCGCTCGGCGGCGGTGGCCCGGCTCCAGAAGCGATCGATCCAAGGCAGCGCGGCCAACGGCTCGGCCGAGGCCAGGTGGGCGTGGATCTGCGCGACCTGCCAGGCCGCCCGCTCGTCGTCGTCCTCGGCCGCGGCCTCGGCGTTGGCCAGGAGCGGCAGCGCACCATCGCCGTCGCCGACGTAGCTCTTGGCCAGGCCCAGGTACAGCTCGCCGCGCGCCCGCAGGCCGGGGGCGACCTCCGGCAGCGCCAGGAGCGCCGACAGGCTCGCGATCGCGCCGGCCGCTTCGCCGCTGCGCTGGGCCGCGATCCCGGCGTACAGGAGCGCGAAGGGCTCGACCGGGTCGCCCTTGAACTCGGCGGCGATCGCGCGGAACTCCTCGACCTGATCGCCGCCCTGGGCGAACTCCTCGCGCGCGGCCAGGAACCGCTGGCGCGCGGTCGCGTCGCCGGTGGTCGGCACGCTCGGGACCAGGGTGCGGCGGGTCGAGCGCGAGCAACCGGCCAAGGCCAGGACCAGCGCCAGAAGCGCGAGCACCGCGACGGACCGTGGGCGCATCATGCGGCGACCATAACCGTCGAGGTTGGCGCCAGCAAACCGCGGAGCATGTCGTTGGTAACGCGCCCGGGCGCCCGGCTGTTCCCCGAAGCGCCGTCGGCCTCGACAGCGCCGGCCAGATCGGGTCTAGTCCGCCGGTGTCACGCCAAGACCGCATCCTCACGCTCCTCGAAGCCGCCCACGATCGCCTCGATCGCGGCGATCTCGCCGGCGCCCAGGCCAAACACGACCTGGCCGCGCGCATCGATCCCAAGCACCCCGACGTCATGTGCTTGGGCGCCCAGCTCACCGCCCTCGAGGGTGATCTCGAGCAGGCCTACGAGCTCGCCCAGGCCGTGATCGCCGCCCACCCGGAGCACGTCCACGGCCACCTGGTCGCCGCCGACATCGCGCTGGGCCTCGAGCCCGAGGACGCGATCACCCACGCCCGGGCCGCCGCCGACCTGGTCGACGACGAGGGCGATCTGGTGGCCGCGATCCTGCTTCTCGCCGACGCCTTGTGCCTGTGCGAGCGGCCGGCCGAGGCCCGCGACGCGCTCGCCGAGCTGGCCAGCTCGGCCATCGACGACCCCGGCCTGCTCCTCGACATCGCCAACGCCCACCTGACCGCCGAGGATCCGACCACCGGCGAGCTGTGGGCGCGACGCCTGCTGGCCGACGACGAGAGCTACGCCGCCGACGCCTGGCACCTGATCGGCGCGTGCCGCGAGGCCAAGGGCGACAAGGGCGGCATGGTCACCGCGTGGCGCGAGGTCCTGGCCCGCGATCGCGCCGAGGAGTGGGAGCCGAGCGTGGCGATCGAGGACTTCGAGCGCATCGCGGCCGCGGCCCTGGGCGAGCTGCCCGAGGAGGTCCAGGCCAAGCTGACCAACGTGCCGATCCTGATCGACGACCTGCCGTCGGATCACCTGGTCGAGGACGGGATCGATCCGCGCCTCCTCGGCGTGTTCGAGGGCACGCCGATGCCCGAGGAGTCCGCGGTCGGCGGCGCGCCGACGGTCACCTCGATCCACCTGTTCCGCAAGAACCTCGAGCGCGCCGGCGGCGGCGATCCGGAGGCGATCGCCGACGAGGTGCGGACGACGGTCCTCCACGAGACCGCCCACTACTTCGGGCTGGACGACGACGAGCTGGAGAAGCTCGGGCTGGACTGAGGGATCAGGACGGGACGCAGTTGAGCGGTGGCGGCAGGGGGGTTCCGGAGACGCATGTAATCAACAGGCAACAGGTGCCTGGCGCGGTGCAGTCCGCGTTCGACGTACACATTCCCGGGAGGCCACCATCCGGCAACCCGATCGGCGCATCGGGCAACGATATCGGCGCGTCGACCATTCGGGCGTCAGGGAGCGCCACCGCGTCGACGCGTGCGTCGACGTTCGGGTTATTCGGCGCGTCGATCCGCGCCGCGTCGACCTCCTCGTCGTCGCCAGTGCCCTCGGCGCCCTGGGCGCAGGCGGCGAGCGCCACGGCCAGGGCGGCAGCGAAACCAAGGGCGAAGATCGACGACGAAGACTGGTGCGACATAGGACGGCTCCTGGTTCGGGCTCCCCCCGATCCGGCGCGCCATCGTAACGAAGCCACCGTCCCACACAAGCACATTTTGCCGGACATCACCTGTCGTCCGTGATCCGGCCCGCATCGACCGGTCCGGCCACCGCGGTACGATGGCTGCGTGCCGCGCGCTGTCGTCGTCGCCGTTCTCCTCCTCGCCTCGTGTCAGTTCAAGGAGCCCGCGGACCAAGCCGACGCCGCGGTCGACGCACCGCCCCCGGAGTGCGAGGCCAACACCCAGGTCTGCGTCGCTGACCGCTTCACCGCCTGCGGCCCGGACGGCCGCTTCGTGCGCCACGAGGTCCCCAACGGCGGCCCGGCCGGCGAGCCGATCACCCTGGTCATGGACGAGTACGACTGCCCGCTCGGCTGCCACGCCACTGAGCCGCGATGCGCCGCGTTCGACCCGCTCTACGACACGGGGCCGTTCGCGGCTGATGATGCACCTGATGTCGCCCTGCTCGATTCGAACGGCTCGCGCCTCGTCGTCGTAACCGACACCGATGTGTCCTCGGGCGAGCTCACGTTGACCGACGCAAGCGGCGCAGCGTTTCGCCTGCCTGCACGGGTCGTCGCCCAGCCGGATGGCCCCGAGATCCTGGTCCTGCACGCGAGGAGCCTGACCATTGGCGCGGACATGCACCTCTATGCGACCGGCCGGCGCGCGCTGGCGTTCGTGGTGAATCTCGACGTATGGGTTGCCGGCAAGCTCGATGCGAGTGGGTGGAACGTGGGTGCGGGCTTCCACCCCACGCAGGCGTGCCAGGGAGCCGCCGCGAACGTCGCAAGCGGCGGTGGCGGCAACGTGACGGTGGGTGGTGGCTCCAGCCTTGGGACAAACGGAGGTCCTGCGCTCGGTTCGTTGGATCCTCCATGGCCCCTACAAGGCGGCTGCACCTCCGGCCAGCTGGAATCGCGTGGCGGTGGGCTACCCGGCGGTGCGCTGCTGCTCGCCAGTGCCACTAAGGTCACCATCGCCGAGGGAGGCCTGGTCACGGTCGCCGGTGGGCCGGGGCGGGCCTTCGTGTCACCGATCGACGGCACCTCGAAGGCGGGTGGTGGCGGCTCCGGTGGTGCGATCGCGATCGACGCCCCGGTCGTATCGATCGCAATCGGCGCACGGTTGAACGGACAAGGCGGCAGCGGCGCAGCGGCCGTGCATGCGGTCGACGGTGCACGGCAGGATGGCCTCGCCGGGGACCACGACGTCGCGTCGACGACCGTTCCTGGTGCGCGCTGCACTGGCTGCGGCACCGGCGGTGATGGGGCCAGCCGCACCACCTCCCCCGGCCGCGGATCTGGCGTTGCGCCTGCGATCGCAGGCGGCGGAGGCGCGCTGGGGCGGGCCCGGATCCGCACCCGCACGGGGACACTGCTTCCGCCACTCGAAGCTCTCCAGATCGCCCATCGGCTCGAACCCCTGCTCACCCGCTGACGGCCCACGTTCACCGCGGGGCCCCCGCCCCCCGCCCCGCCCCGCCCCTACGCCAGCGTCGCGATCCGCTCGCCGAACACCCGCTCGAGGCGCCCGAGCAGATCGTCCGACGGCGATACCATCCACCGATCGCCGAGCGGGATGATCGACTGGCTGCGCTGCGGGATGGCCAGGCGCACGATGGCCTGGCACGCGCCGCGCGGCGCGCCGAGCAGGATGTCCTTCAGCTCGCCGATCTGCTCGCGGGTGACGCTGTCGGCGTTGAGGTCGATATAGACCTTGGTGGTCTTGGCCTTGCGCAGCTCGCTGATCTGCTGGGCGTCCTCGAGGAGGATCTTCCAGTCGGCGCCCTCGGCGGTGCCCTCGTTGACCGCCTTGCCCGAGCACAGGATGGGCTCGTCGCACACCAGCACGTGGCGGACCTTCTCGAAGGTCTTGGGGAAGCACACGACCTCGAGGGTGCCGGCCTGATCCTCGAGGACGAAGCGGGCCATCTTGTCGCCCTTCTTGGTGATCATCTCGCGGTACTGCGCGACCACGCCGCCGACCGCGGCCTCGCCGGCCGCGCGCCGGCCCTCGATGAAGTCCGAGGTCGTCGCGGTGGCGTAGCGCGACAGGTCGTCGCGGTAGCGATCGAGCGGGTGACCGGAGATGTAGAAGCCCAGGGCCTCCTTCTCGAAGGCCAGGAGCTGCTTGGCCGGCCACGGCTCGGTGGTCGGGTAGGTCTCGCCCTGGGCCGCCGCGCCCGGCGCCGGGGCCGGCGCCGCCGCCATGATCAACCCGAACAGCGAGGTCTGGCCGCTCTTGCGATCGCGCTGCTCGCTGGCGCCCTGCTCGAGGGCGCCGTCGAGGGCCGCCAGGAGCTGGGCCCGGTGCCGGCCGCCGGCGATCGGGCCGTCGAAGGCGCCGCTCTTGATGAGCTGCTCGATGACGCGGCGGTTGCAGCGCTGGGTGTCGACCCGCCGGCAGAAGTCGAAGATCGAGGTGAACGCGCCGCCGTCCTTGCGGGCGTCGAGCACCGCCTCGACCGCGGTCGCGCCGACGCCCTTGACCGCGCCCAGGCCGAAGCGGATGACCTTGTCGCCCAGGGCCCCGGGCCGCGGCGTGACCGTGAAGTCGGCGGCGCTCTCGTCGACGTCGGGGCGCTCGACCGTCAGGCCCATGGCGCGGGCCTCGGCGATGAACTTGACGATGTTGTCGATGTTGTCCGCGTCGCACGACATCAGCCCCGCCATGAACTCGTGCGGGTAGTGGTGCTTCAGGTACGCGGTCTGGTAGGTGACCCAGCCGTAGGCCGCCGAGTGCGAGCGGTTGAAGCCGTAGCCGGCGAAGAACGCCATCAGCTCGAAGACCGCGTCGGCGATCTTGTCGTCGACGCCCTTGCCCTTGGCGCCCTCGACGAAGCCGGCCTTCTCCTTGTCCATGACCTCCTTGGACTTCTTGCCCATGGCGCGGCGCAGGAGGTCGGCGCGCCCCAGCGAGTAGCCGCCCAGGACCTGGGCGATCTGCATCACCTGCTCCTGGTAGACGATGACGCCGTAGGTGTCCTTCAGCACCGGCTCGAGCCACGGGTGCGGAAACTCGACCTTCTTGCGGCCGTGCTTGCGATCGATGAAGTCGTCGACCATGCCGCCCTCGAGCGGCCCGGGCCGGTAGAGCGCGACCGCGGCGACGATGTCCTCGAGGCAGTCGGGCTTGAGCTTCTTCAGGATCTCGCGGAAGCCGCTCGACTCGAGCTGGAACACGCCGGTGGTGTCGCCGCGCGAGATCATCTTGTAGACCTCGGCGTCGTCGTCGCGGATCATGCCGATGTCGAAGCGCGGCAGCGCCGCCGCCCGCTGCTCGTTGACCAGCCGGACCGCGGTCTGGATCACGGTCAGGGTCTTGAGGCCGAGGAAGTCAAACTTCACCAGCCCGGCCTTCTCGGCCTCCTTCATCGCGAACTGGGTGACGATCTCGCCGTTCTGGCCGCGGAAACACGGCACGTACTCCCACACCGGGTTCTCGGAGATCACGACGCCGGCGGCGTGCATGCCGGCGTGGCGGTTCAGGCCCTCGAGCGACGCGGCGATGTCGAGGAGCTGCCGGTGCATCGGGCTCTCGTTGTAGAGCGCCTTCAGCTCGGGGGTGTTCTCGATCGCCTCCTTGACCGGCGGGGTCTTGCCGGCGACCGGCTCGGGCACCAGCTTGGCCAGCTTGTCGGCCTCGGCGAACGGGATCTCCATCGCCCGGGCGATGTCGCGGATGACGCCGCGGGCCTTGAGCTGGTGGAAGGTCGCGATCTGCGCGACCCGCTCGCGGCCATACTTCTCCTGGACGTACTTGATGACCTCGTCGCGCCGGTTCATGCAGAAGTCGACGTCGAAGTCCGGCATCGAGATGCGCTCGGGGTTCAGGAACCGCTCGAACAGGAGCTTGAACTCCAGCGGGTCGATGTCGGTGATGCCCATCGCGAACGCCACCAGCGAGCCGGCGCCCGAGCCGCGGCCGGGGCCGACCGGGATGCCGTGCTCCTTGGCCCAGTTGATGAAGTCCCAGACGATGAGGAAGTAGCCCGAGAACCCCATCTTCTGGATGACCGCCAGCTCGGTGGCCAGCCGGGCCCGGTACTGATCGACGTCGAACGTCCGCCCGCGCGCCGCCAGGTACCCGAAGCGCTTCTCGAGGCCCTTGCCGGCGACCTCACCGATGTAGCTGTCGAGGCTATGGCCGTCGGGGACGCCGTACTTCGGCAGGTAGGTCTTGCCCAGGTCGAGCTTGACCTTGCAGCGCTTGGCGATCGCGACGGTGTTCTCGAGCGCCTGCGGCACGCTCATGAAGTCGTCGTTCATCTCGCCCGGCGACTTCAGGTAGTAGCTGTCGACCGTGTGCTTCATCCGCTTCTCGTCGGTGAGGCTCTTGCCGGTCTGGATCGCCATCAGCACCTCGTGGGCGGCGGCGTCGGCGCGATCGACGTAGTGGCAGTCGTTGGTGGCGACCAGCGGCAGGTCGAGCTTGGCCGCCATCCTGACCAGCGCCTCGTTGAGCTCTTGCTGCTCGGGCGTCTTGGTCGGCATCAGCTCGAGGAAGAAGTTGCCCTTGCCGAAGATGTCCTGGTACTCGAGCGCGACCGCCTCGGCCTCGGCCAGCGAGCCCTTGGCCAAGGTCTGGGCGACCTCGCCGCCCAGGCACGCGCTCATCGCGATGATGCCCTCGTGGCGCTCGCGCAGGAGCGCCTTGTCGACCCGGGGGTTGTAGTAGAAGCCCTCGAGGTACCCCATCGAGTTCAGGTACGACAGGTTCTTGTAGCCGACCTCGTTCTCGGCCAGGAGCACCAGGTGGTAGTTGCGGCGGTTGGTGCGGTCGCGCAGGTCGGCGGCGGCGACGTAGGTCTCGCAGCCGAAGATCACCTTGACGTCGTGCTGCTTGGCCTCGGTGTAGAGGTCGATCGCGCCGAACATGTTGCCGTGGTCGGTCACCGCGACGGTGTCCATGCCGCGCGCCTTCAAGGTCGGGAACAGGTCCTTCACCCGGATCGCGCCGTCCAGCAGGCTGTACTGAGTGTGGACGTGGAGGTGCGTGAACTCGCCCATGGCCGGCGAGGTCTACCGCACCCGGCCCCCTCGTGGGAGGTCGTCCGGAACTCGGACCCGTCAGCGACCGAGGAACCCGGTCAGGGCCTCCCAGGTCACGGCGTGGCGCATCGCGGTGCGGGAGTCCCAGCTATTGTGCAGCGCCACGATCGCGCCGGCGCGGTCGAACAGCGGGCTGCCGGAGTGGCCCCAGTAGGTCCAGGCGTCGTGCTTGGTCCGTCCCAGGTGCTGCTCGCCGTCGCGGCGCCCGGCCCGGTAGCCGCGCACGGCGCCGACCGAGACGTGCCAGCGGGCGTAGCCGGTGGCGGTGCCGTCGGGGTGATGGCGGCCGGGCTGGCCGATCACCACCACGTCGTCGCCCGGCCGCGGCGGCGCGGCGGCCAGGGCCGCGGTCGGCAGGTCGGTCGCGCCCTCGAGCTCGACCACCGCGAGATCGAGCGCGGCGTCGAGGCGGGTACACACGCCGGGGAACTCCTGGCCGTCCGGAAACCGGACGGTCAGGCGACGACCGACCTCGTCGACGACGTGGGCCGCGGTGACGATCCGCCCGGTCGGCGCGAGGTTGACGCCGGTGCCGCCGCCCAGGCTGACCACCGCTGGCTGGACCGCGCGGATCGCGGCCCGCCAGGCCGGATCGGCGATGGCGGCGTCGACCTTGGCCAGGTGGGGGTTGTCGGTCGCCGGCGGCGCGGTCGGCAGCGCCCGGGCGATCGCGGCGGCCGCCGCATCGAAGCGAGCCGCGGTGGTGGCGCCGATCGGCCAGCGGGCGGCGACGAAGCCGCGGTAGTCCTCGACCAGCCGAGCCAGGCGGCGCCCGACCGCGGCCCGCTCGGCGTCGGTCGCGCCCAGGCGGGGCGCCGCGGCGCCCAGGGCGGTCGCGGCGGCGGCGATCCGGTCGAGGTCGGCGCGCAGGGTCGGGTTGCCGCGCCCGGGGGCCGTCCCGCCCCAGACCACGAACGCGCCGTCGGGCGCCAGCCGGGCGCGCAGCGCGGCCTCGACCGCCGCGCCGGCCTCGGTGAAGGCCGGGCCGGCCTGGGCTGGGCCGGCCAGCGCGACGGCGATCAGGGCGGCGGTCAGGGGGGTGATGAGACGACACCAGCGCGGACGGGACATCGGCGGAGCTCCAGGACAGCTCCTCGATGGACGGGTGGCGCCGTCGAGGATTCACCGCGACCGGGGCGCGATCGCGGCCCAAGCTCTGGGCCCGGCCGGGGTCGCGACGACCCTTCCCAGAGCACCGACCGGTTTGAATGCCGTCGCGAGACGCGGACGCGTGAGGCTGATCCGGGCGCACGCCCACCGCGGGCGGCCCCGGATGCGCTTTGTGCCTCCCTTCCGTGCAATTCGGGGAAGGATCCGGCACGCTCATCCGTAGCAGAGGAAGAGTAGCGGAGGCGCCAGACCGGGCCGGGGCCCCTGGCGCGACCCAGCAGGAGCGAGCGCGAGGAGGCAGGCTTGCGGAACGCAGCGTTGGCGAACGAGGACATCGAGGGGATCGTGCGGTCGAACGGGCGGGACTGCCCGTGAAGGACTGGTGGCTCCACCACGAGGCGTCGCCCGAGGAGGACGGCGAGTTGGGCCTGGCGCCCGGCAAGCGGTCGCTGACCGGGCGCCTGACCGAGCTCGGTGCCGACCGCTCGTCGGGGACGGGAGCGCCGGGCAAGCGCACCCTGACGGCGCGGCTGGCGCCCGGCGGGCGCGCCGCCCTGGACGCGGTGCAGCTTCGGGCCGCGCTGGGGCTCGCGGAGCGAGCTGCCGGCGACGAGGCCGCCCCCGAGGCGATCCGCGCTCACGCCGCCGCGGGCCTGACCGGCACGCCCGGGACGCTGCCGCACCTCGACCAGGTCCAGCGGGCCTTCGGCCCCGACCACGACCTCTCGGGCATCCGCGCCCACGTCGGCGGCCCGGCGGCCGAGG
>JAGPCY010000044.1:0-11752 GCA_018057825.1 Kofleriaceae bacterium
GCCGGCCCCCCCGCCCCCAAGCCCAAGCGCCCGCGAAAGCCCAGGGCAGTCACGGAGCCGCGATGAAGTCGCTCCACGTCCCCAAGCTCTTTCGCGGTGTCGGCGTGCTGAAGTGGGAAGACATTCCTCCGCTTGCGGTCGTCTGCGGCGCCAACGGCGCGGGCAAGTCGCACCTGCTCCATCTTATCGCTATCGCGCATGATGCAGCCCCGATGCCTCCGGACGCACTTCTCGAGGACCCGCAGGTGGTCGCATCGCCCCGCCCGAAGCTCGTCGGCTACGCCCCGCCGAATTGGATTCCAGACGTAGAGCCCACCGGCCCGGAACTGTTCGATGCGATCTCGGCGGCTCATGACCTCATCGAGGGCGTTTCGCCACCCCTTCCACCGGTGTCGGACGATGCCATCGCGGCACGGCTCAGTTCAAGTCTTCCACTTCACGGCCGTGACAGCCTCAGTAGCGCCCAGCTCATCCGTCGCATGGCGGCTGTCGGCGCGCTCCGCCTTGGCATTGCCCTCGAGGATCGCGCCGCCCGCCTTGGCACCTACGGCGCCGTCACCTATGAGCCGATGAAGCCGCTGCAGGCGCTCGCAGATCTCTTCTACGCCTACGCGTTGGCACCGCCCAACGAGCGCCCGTCTGTCGCACCATGGGACACAGCGAACGACCTGCTGCGAAAGCTCGCTGTCCGATTCACAGTCGTCCCTCCGGCGGGCTATCGCTTCAAGTACTCGCTTCAATGTAGGCTCCCGCGAGGCAACCGAATCCATCCGAGCAGTCTCTCATCCGGCGAACAGACGGCTCTGCTGCTCGTTGCCGTTGTCGTCTGCACTGCACTTCTATCCCCCTTTGCAGCCGACGCCCCCGCCACGCCAGATCTACTGCTCTTGGACGAGCCGGACGCGCACCTGCACACCTCACTGATCAAGCAGCTTCTGACTCAGCTGCAGGTACTGGGTGACAATGGCACTCAGATCATCATGACGACACACCGATCAGAGACGATCATGCTCGCACCCGCTGGCAGCCTTTTCGTTCTTCGGCAGGTCGGCCCTGTGGCGTTCTCGATCGCGCGCCCCGCGTCACCGTCAGCACTTGTCGCCGCGCTAGCGGCTGACCTTGTCACCGTCCTTCCCGGCGTGCGTATTGTGCTCGTCGAGGACGAAGCCGATCGCCGGTTCCACCAAGGGACCTACGACCGGGCCGTGAAGCTCGGCCTCTTGCCCGCCAACCCGCGCCTCGCCTTCATGCCGGTCGTCGCCAAGAAGGGTGGTGGAGGCAAGGCCGCCGTGCGCAAGCGCGTCGAGGAGCTCGCCGCCGAGGGCCTGCTCTCGATCCACCGGGGCCTCATCGATCGGGACGGCGAGGACGACGACTTGCCGCCCGGCGTGTTGCGCCACGACCGCTACGCCATCGAGAACTTCTTCGCGGACCCCATCGCGCTCTACTGCGCGATGGTCAACGCCAGCGAGCTGGATGACCACGTCGGCTGGTCCAAGGCGGTCGGGCTGCGGCGCGGCGACCTCGCCGAGCTGCGCCGGGCCGACTCCGCCCAGCTCCAGCGCGTGGCCGACCACGTGATCGCCGCGTTCACATCATCGCCCGGCCTCCCCGACCTCGACCGCACCGCGCTGACCCTCCATGGCGACGCCGGCGCCGTGGTCGTCTCATACCCCCGCTGGGTCTTCGAAACCTCCAAGGCCGACCTCCGCACCGCCATCGGCAAGCTTCACCCCAAGGCCGGCCCCGGCGTCCTCAACGCCGAGCACCTCACCGGCGGCCCCGAGCTTTCCGGCCTCGTCCCCGCCGACCTGATCGCCACCTACCACCGGCTCATCACCGAACGCCTGTAACCCAGCGAGACGCGCATGCCGACCACCTTCACCGTCCGCGGCCCGTATCAGGTCCCCTTCATCTCCGGCGCCGCCGCGAAGATCGTCAACAAGGCCACGGCCAAGCAGTTCTGGGAGTGGTGGCCCCAACGCGCCAAGGACCGCGGTTGCTACATCTTCGCGATGGGCAACAAGGGGCTGACGCCCGGCTACGTCGGTCAGGCCACCAAGTCGTTCAAACAAGAGGCCATCACCGCCGACAAGCTGCACAAGTACCAACAGTTCCTCGCCAACTTCAAGGTCGGCCAGCCCGTCATGTTCTTCGTCACGGCCCCACGGAAGGCGGGCAAGCCAAACGCGAAGCACATCACCCAGCTCGAGGACTTTCTCATCCAGGCCGCGCTCAGCGCCAACCCCAAGCTCCTGAATATCAAGGGCACCAAGCAGGAGGCCTGGTCGATCGCCGGGGTCCTCCGCACCGGCCAAGGCAAGACGAGCACCGCCGCCAAGAAGCTCAAGCACTCGCTCAAGCTGTGAGCGGTGACCTCGCCGACGCGGCAGCGCTCCGCGCGGCGATAGGCCGCGGCCTGAGCGATGACGACGACCACGAGCGCGCTTGTCGCCAGACCGCGGTCGGCGAGGCGGCGTGGCGCCTGCGCCAGGACGCGCACCGGATCGCTGCGCGCAGCCCTGACGATGCGGTCGTGCACCTCCGACAGGCGGTCGCGCTCCTCGAGGGACACGACGAGGCCGTCGGCATGGCGGCGGCGCGTCACGATCTGGCGAAGGCGCTCCTCGATGCCCGCCCGACCGACGGTTTCGCGTTTGGGGCCGCGCTTGAGCTCCTGGAGCACGCGGTTGGCTCAAGCGCGCGACGACGGTTTCCTCGGCGCTGGGCGATCAGCGCGAGCCTGCTGGCCTCGAGCCTGCGCCGCGTGGCGATGGAGGAGATCGATGCGACGCGCGCCGCCTTGACCTTCGATCGCGCCGAGGGCCTGTTTCTCGAGGCGATCAAGGCCGCTGAGGACGTGGCCGCCATGCTCGACCTCGCCGGGTACTGGCTCAACCTGGGCAACCTGCGCTTGCACCGTGACGACGAGGCAGCGGCCCTGGCCGCGTTCGAGCGCGGCTACGCCTACGCGCAACCGCTCAGCACCGTACTGGCCGCCTCGGGTGCGCCGACCTTCGAGCGCCTTGCGGCCGCCCTCGGCCGCCTGCTGCTGAAGCGCCGCCGGGCCGGCGATCTCGACCGCGGGCGCGCCCTGCTTCGACTCGTCGCGAAGTCACCGGGGCGGGAGGGTGCCCTCGCGAAGCTCGACCTCGTGCGATGGTATTCCGAAGCGGCCAAGCCGACCAAGGCCCGCGGCCTCATGGTCGCGGTCTCGTTCCACGATCTGCCGTGGGACGCCCTGGGGGTCGCGGTCGCCTCCTGCGAGGAGCTTGGGCTGATCGATCACATGGTCGACGAGCTGAAGGGCCTGATCGACCACTACTTCCGGCTTCGCATAGCGGCCGTCGCGGACCTGGAGGCCGATCGAGTCGCCGAGGCGCTCCAGAAGGTCGCGGCGGTCCTGGCGCGCTGCTACCTCCGCTCCGGACGCGATCTCGATGCGTTTCTGGTCCGCGAGAATGTGGCCGGCCTCCGGTTCAACGAGGCGACTGCGGCCAACCTGGCCTCGCACGCGGAGCCCTTGACGCGGGCGCTACAGGCGCAGTTCGATCGTGCTGGCACCACGGCGGGCCTGCTCGCGGACTGCATCGATCGTCTGTCGGTCGCCCCACCGGAGACCTGGCGCGCGACGCTCGAAGCCACCGCCGCGGGTCACGAGCGGACCGATCCCGCGGTCGCGCCGTGGGCGCCAGCGGTGGCCGCGGCGATGCGGCGGGCCTTGGCCTGCGAACCGCTCACGCTGGCGGCCATCGACGCGACGCTCGCCAGCACGACGCGGCGCGCCGCGATCGCCCGGGCCCGGCTCGACGAGCGCGCGGGTGAGGACGCCCGACGCATCAACGAAGACGTCAGCCGGGACGAACTCCGGCGGATCCTCCGCGAGGCCCCCGACACCGTGTTGGTTCAGGTCACCGTCGCCGGCAAGGCGCTCACCGCCATCGCGGTGCGGCTCGACGACGGCGAGCTCGCAACCCGGCACCTCTCGATCGCCCTACCGGCGCGCCTGTTCGCGGCGCTCCGCGAACTCGAGCACAAGCCCTCTTCGGCCAGCGTCGCTCACGAGCTCACCGAGCTGCTCGAAGCCATCGACCTATCGCCGGTCCTGGGTGAACGCCACTACTCGCTCGCGGTCGTGCTCCCGTCCGCGACGATGGCACGCCTGCCGCTCACGGCGATCGGTCCGCGCGGGCGGCGGCTCCTCGACCGGTGCGACACGGTGATCTGGCTACCGAACCTGTTCGCGCTGCGGACTCGACAGGCAGCCCGCCGGCCCCGCGCAGGTCACCTGGTGGTGATGCCCGGCCTTCACGGGAACACGGCCTGGCACTCGATCGCGTTGGCCGAGCCCGCCGCAGACGAGGAGCGCCTCGCCGGCCGAGCCGCGACTCGCGAGGCGGTGCTGCGCGCGGCGGCGCGTGTCGACACGGTCGCCTTCTACGGCCATGGCAGCCATGTCGATGGCGAGCGCGCCTGGCGCGAGGGCGAGGAGTCCGAGTCGTCGATCCGGCTCGCGGACGACCGGCTTTCGAGCTTTGACCTTGATGAGCGGTGGCGCAGCATGGAGCGGGTCGAGCTGTGGGGCTGTCAGACGGGGGTCCACACGAGCATCGACCCCATGACCGCACCGATCGACGAGGCCTTTGGGTTCGACTACGACTTCGTTCGGCTCGGCGTTCGGAGCGCGATCGGCAGCCTGTACAAAGTCCCCGAGATCCTGACCGCCTTCCTCGTCGCCGACTACCGGCGGCGGCTACGCGAGGGCGCCAGCGCGCCGCGCGCTCTGGCCGACGCTCAGCGCGCCTGGGTCGACGTTCGTCTGCCGCAGCTCATCGCGGACTTCCGCGAGGAGCCAGCGACCGCGCTCACTCGGCTCGCGGCGCGCCACGGCATCTCGCTCGATCCCCGATCGCAAACCAACGTCGATGTCGCCTACTATCAAGCGGTCTGGTCGTGCCCCCTCTTCTGGGCGTCCTTCCGCTTCATCGGCGTCGCCGAGCGGCGCCCGATCGAGCGGTGGGACGCGGCTGGCGATCGGCCGCTCACCGCGGCGGAGCAAGCGCAGCTCGACGCGTGGTTCGCTGACGAGAACGGCTCCCCGGTGGGGTGACCGATCGCACGCGATCACGGCACGTTACGCAGGCCAACGTCGATTTCTTCGACCAGTTGGGTCATCTAGCCCCAATCACTCTACGATCCCCCTCGTGGACGTGTCCCATGACCGACCGCTCGACCTGGCCGGCGCCTATCGCGCGTATCGCCCGCTGCTGCTGGGCGTACTGGCGCGACTCGTGCGGGCCGGGCACGTCATTCCATTCGGCGATGGGCTCGATATTGTTCATGATTTCTTCATCGAACAGTATGGCCGGGTCGCGCAGACCTTCGACCCGACCCTGGGCCGGTTTCCCACGTACCTGGGCGCCGCCTTCGCCCGCTTCGCTCGAACCCGCGCCGGCCAGCTCCGCCGTACAGCCCTCTTGGTGCGCGGTGTTGGCGAGCCCGCGGCTGCCCGCGATGACGTCAGCCCGACCGACCACACCGCCCCGGACACCCAGCGCCTCGCCGAGGCGCTCGCTGCACTGCCACCAGACACCTGGCGCTTGCTCTACGACCACTTCGTGCTCGAGCAGAGCGAGCGCGACCTCGCCCGTACGACCGGCCAGAGCCGCTACGAGATCCGCGCCCGCTTGGTCGCCGCGCTCGGGCGCCTGGCCGTGCAGGTCGGCGAGAGCGAACGCTTCACGGCCCGAGAGTGGGAGGTGGCCCGCCGACTCTGGGTCGAGCAGCGCGACCCCGCCGACATCGCCGTCACCCTCGGGCTCACGCTCGCGCAGGTCAAACACGCGCGCGACCAGATCTTTCGGAAGATCGAGCGTGCCCTTGGCCGTCAGGATTCCCCATGACCACGACCGATTGCGACCTGTGGAACGACCTGCTTTCGAGCCCTCTCAGCTTTGGGGAGCGCGACGCGGCGCAGCTCGACGCATTGGCGTCACATGTCGACGCCTGCCCGCACTGCCGCGCCCGCGCCGCGACGATGCCGCCGCAAGCGGACCTTTTCGCGATCCTCGCGCGCGACTCGACCGGTCACACCTACGACGCCGAGTTCGAGCACGACCTCGAGGCCCTGATCACCGAGCAGCAGCAGGACACTGCTACCGCGGTGACGGACGTCTTGTATCCGGCCCTTCGCGGTACGAGCAGTGCGGCACAAACGGAGCAGGTGCGCGCCGCCCTCGCGAGCCATCCGCAGCCCGAGCTGGCGCTCTGGCGGTCGATCGACGCCGTCGCGCTGCTCGTCCGTCGGTATGCGCACCAGGAACGTCCGCCGCGGCAGTGGCTCCGGTCGGACGGCGCGATCGATCTCGGCGACGGCAATGAGATCCCGGTGACCACGCTCGCGGCCGAGATGGCGCGGAGCGCAGGTATCGACCGTGCCACCGCGCATCTCATCGCCGGGTGGTTGCCTGACGCCGTTCGGCGCGTTCCGACGCTGTTTCGTGGACTCGAGGCCACGCCGATCGCAGGCCATGACGCGCAGCCGCCGATGGCGTTGCAGTTGATGCCGCGAGACAATCTGGAGCCGCTGACCGTGCGGTGGCAGCCGGCACCTTCCGCCATCGAGGTCGAAGAACGCGCCCGCGAACTCCAGGCGCTTGTTGCCACGCTGTTGCGTCGCAGGACGACGGTCGAAGCCGCGCGGGGTCAGACGCTCGCGCGGGCGACCGGGGCACTCGAGGACTTCCTCGTGTCGCAAGCCGGCAGCGCAGACCGAGGGCAACACGTCAGGTTCGCGTTGACCGTGGCGGAGCAGGTGGGCGACCGGGCCGAGAGTGCAGCCGAGCGTCGGCACCTGATCGCGAAGATGGAAGAGAGCAAGGCCGCCCTAGAGGACGTCATCCGGATCCTGACTATCGACGCAGAGTTGCGCCACGAACAGTCGGGGCAGTGGTAGGCGTCCGCCTCAACGGATGCGCGTCGGTAGTTCCGCGAGCGCGCTCCGAAGCTTCTTGAAGCGGTCTCCGTGACCGGCGGCGGCGATCGACGCGAAGCCATCATCCACGCGAGCCTGGATGTCGGCCGACCAGTGGAGCGAGCCGTCGTCGGCCTCGGACACGCGATGGACCAAGAGCGTGTTGTGGCGCGATCGTCGCGCGTGGCGTCGCTTCGACAGGCGCCATCGGTGCGGCGGCTCGGGCCGCTGCGCGGTCGTGCCCGCGCAGAACTCGAGCGAGGCTCGCCTCTGGCCGTCGACCGGCCGCGCGCCAACCAGGGGCTCGTGAACATGACCCGTGAGGAGCACGTCGACATGGTAGTCAGCGATGAACGCTGCGAGTTCCTCCGCCGTGCGCGCGCAGATCCGCTCGCTGAACCAGGCGTTGGTGAGGCGCGTATGGTGGAGCACCAGCACCCGGACCTCGCGCGCCGGATCGCCGGTCAAGAGGCCGGCCGCGCGCGTGAGCTGCCCGTGGAACTCTCCGCGCGCGGCCAACCGGTTCAGGCCCCAAGGCTCGACGTTGGCTTCGGTGTCGAGCTGGATAAGGACCAGCGCCCGGCCACCGTCGAGCGGCACGCGCTGCACGCGGGGGCACGCGCCGAACAGGGACTCGATCGCGAGCGACCGCGGACCTAGGATCCGCCCCGAACCAGGCCAGCAGTCGTGGTTGCCAGGGACCGACCGCACGAGGGCAGACGGTTGCTTGAGGCCAAGCAGGTTGTGTTGCTCGAGGACAACCTGGCTCCCCAGAAAGGTAGCCCCCATCAAGAACTGGGAGGCTCGACCGCACGCGGTCAGGTCACCCGTGAAGACGACGATCGGGTTCACCGCGCTTCGCTGTAGCTCGATCAGCGCATCGACGACATGGGTCAGGGCCCGGTGGTCGTGGCCGAAGTAGCCGTCGAACAGGCTCCAGTGCCGCCACCAGTCCTCGTAGCGCGGCTCGAGACGCTCATCGGCGCGGAGCGCACCCGCCCAGTCCACGTCGCCGATATGCAGATCCGAGATGTGAAACAACGTCGCCAACGTCCTCATGCCCCTGATCGTATGGGTCCGAGTCTAAGCGTCAAGCTCTTTGTGGCCCGCCCCGGACGCGCGGCTCAGGGCTCAGCT
Organism: Kofleriaceae bacterium; assembly: GCA_018057825.1. Lineage (GTDB taxonomy): Bacteria > Myxococcota_A > Polyangia > Haliangiales > Haliangiaceae > UBA2376. The sequence continues at coordinate 8,111 of JAGPCY010000044.1, forward strand.
AAGCGAGGCGGACGGCTTCGAGCTCTTCGATCCGAGGACCGGCACATCGCGACGCACGGGCACGGTCACCGAGAACGGCCTGCTCGTCGCCCTGGCCGGTGGGCGCGTGTTGATCGTCGGCCGCGCGCGCCGGGCCCCGAGAGCCCAGCCCCGACGGGCTGCACCTATATCTGGGCCGGCCTGGGCAGGGGCCCGCCTGGGCCCACCGCCCGCGGCCCGGATTCCGGCACCTTACGCGCCGTCCGGCCGCCCCGGCCCGCAACCAGACGCGCGGTGGTTTGGCTGTTCGGAACCGTAGGCTTGTGACGTCTTCCGGCCGGTTCAGCTCCGTCGCGGACCGCCCCCGATACGCCTTCTCGAAGTTACAGGTGCGGCGGGCACGCTCGTGCGACCCTGTTCGCGCCCCCCGTGCCGAAGGAGTGCGGGGCACATGGCGATCGATGCGTTGGCGATTCCGGGCGACATCGCCTGGCAGCGTCTCGGGTTCATGAGCGCCATGATCGAGCGCGGCTTCGCGGACGAGCGACCATCGACCTGCCCCCCTCGCCTCCCCTGTCGCGGCAGTCTCATGAGCTGTGTTGCCCGTGGTACGCTCATCGCTGACTCGATTCGGAGTTGAGTCGAGTTCCGTCTCCCAACCGCCATGACGAACGTGAGCGACACCGCGTCTACACCCGATTCGCCGCAGGGGCGCTGGGCCGCTGTCAAGCGCCTGAGTGACGCCTGGGCCGCGCGGTATCCAAGGCGCGAGACTGGTGGGCTGACTGCGCTCGTAGGCTTTCGCTATCAGTTTCTGATCGTCCTCCGCGATACCGTTCGCGCCTGGCATCAACGGACCGAGGCCGACCGACGACAGCCGACCGTCGTCACCGAGGCTCTCTCGGACATCCTCGACGCCAGCGGAAGCGCGGTCTTGGTCACACAGGTGAAGCATCGACAGTCCTCAGGCGCCGTGCGGTCGGCGCTGGAGGAGCTGTGGCTCATCGATCGCCTCGCTTTCGACGAGGCGCCGGATCTCGCACCGTCGCTGCGCTACCGGATCGTCTCTGCAGAGCCGGAGCTCCGCGAGGTCCGTCGTACGATCGCGGCCTGGAGCCCCAGCGGCGTCGCGCCGAACGACGCGTCGGTGAGCCAGTTCCGCGGCAGGGTCGAGACACAGATCGACGAGTCGCCCGATCTGGACCTGCTTGGCGCACTGGCAAACCTGGGCGCAGACCGCCCTCTCGATCTGCTGCACGAGTGGCTCGGTCTGATGGTCGCGGAGATCCCGCAGCCCGGCGGCGTCCATCGCGTCGCGCTCTCGCTCTGGAACCACCTTCACAGTCTGGCTTCGGCTGCCGCGTCCAGCTCCCCACCGGAGTTCTATCTGTGGCAACTCGCCGACCAACCGCCAACTGAGGTCGTACCGGGCGAAGTGTTGGTCGGTGAGCGGCCTGGTCCAGCCCAGCTCCGGGCGGGGCACTTCGCACCGAGAGCCGCGGTGATCGACCAGGTGCTTCACGCGCTCAGGCGATGGCAAGACGAGCAGCGTGCGACCCGTCAGCGGTCGATCCAGCTCCCCGTGTTCTGGATCGGCGGCAGGTCGGGCTGTGGCAAGAGCATCGCGCTGCTGCATGTGCTGGCGAGGCTCCGCGTCGGCGCCCCGGTCCTGATCCTGTACCTGGGATCGAACGTCGCACGCCTTCAAGATGCGCTCCGCTGGGTCCGCCGCGTTCGGTCACCAGGCCAGCCTGCGATCATCGCTCTCGATGATCCGTACGCCCCCGGCGGCCATGGCGATCCTCTCCAGATCTGGCAGCGAGCCCTCAGCGACCAACTCTTCGACACGTACGACGACCTGCCCTTGATCCTCGCGTGCGGCCCCACGGAGCAGGCCGAGGCTCTGGAAGTGGACTTTCCAGACGACGTTTCGGTCCACGTTGAGGAGCTGCCCACCGATACCCGCGGGGAGCACGCCGAGCTGCGGGCCTGGTACCAGCGTCGCAAGGGCGCCTCGGCCCCCGACGTGGGCGACGAGAATGTACTGCTGGTTCAGCTCTTCTTCGAATGGGCCACGGGCCAGTCGATCTCCCAGTTCGCTCGGCGCTTCCAGAACCGACTCAGGGCTCTCGACTCCGATGGGACAGCGGCCGATTGGGTAGCGCGCATCCTGGCGCTCAACCGACTCTACGTAGGCTACTCGCAGGTCGCCCTCGCGAAGGTACTGTCGCCTGCGCAGCAGGACGCGCTCCACCGCCTCTATCGAGAGCACCACCTATTCACCGATCCCGACGACGATCGACTAGGCGTCTGGTTGGGTCATCCGCACCTCGCCAATGCGCTCTATGAAGCCTGGCACCCCGCAGACCGTACGCGCAACGTTCGCAGAGATCACCTGTCTCGGGGTATCAAGGATGCGCTCGCGCATGAGACCACGCCGAGACGGCAGACCGCACCACTGTGGGCGGTGGCCCGAGGACTTGGCGCGGGCCGCGACGCCACCATCGCTGACCGCCTCGCGTCGGACGATGTCGCCAGTGCCCTGTCGGCGGTTCACGCAGCGATGTACCAGCAACCGGGTGGCACCACGCCCGTCGCGCACCTGGGCATCTGGATCGAGCTTCAGCGACGAGCCGCGCTTCGGCTTGCTCCTGACCCGGTCACGCAAGCGCTCGCTGCGCTGAATCGGGCCAGCCTTGAAGAGATCGGACTGCGCCTCGCATGTCACAAGCTGCTGCAGCATCACGCGGCCCCCGACGACCCTCGGTCGATCGAGGTGGCAGCAGCGACGTTGGCGCTGCTCGCTCGTGGCGCGAGCTGGCGCGAGTGGCTGCCGGTGGCCCTGGATGCCAGTGCACGTATTGATACGCCGGCGATGTGGGAGATCTTGCGCGTCGGCCTTTGGCGCAGGCTTGATGACGTCCGCGCAGCTCGCGGATTGCAGGTCATCGTCGAGGAGCGAGCCTCCACCGGTGCGCGCGCCCTCGCACTCGACTGGCTTCGCGAGGCCCCGAGAACCCTCCAGCCCTGGGTTTGGGTGTGGCAAGCGCTCCTCGCGGCCTCGCCCCGTGATGTGGACCTGCAACAACTCGGTCGCGACTGGCTATCGGCCGGGCGACCGGAGGACCCAAGCTGGGGGTTCGTGTGGGAGACGCTGTGGAAGACCTCCGCGGCAGATCCGGAACTCGCCTCCCTCGCCCGCGCCTGGCTCGCCGCCGCGCCCCCGGACCACGGCTCCTGGGCGTTCGTGTGGACGGCGCTGTGGAAGACCTCCGCGGCAGATCCGGAACTCGCCTCCCTCGCCCGCGCCTGGCTCGCCGCCGCGCCCCCGGACCACGGCTCCTGGGCGTTCGTGTGGACGGCGCTGTGGAAGACCTCCGCGGCAGATCCGGAACTCGCCTCCCTCGCCCGCGCCTGGCTCGCCGCCGCGCCCCCGGACCACGGTTCCTGGGCGTTCGTGTGGACGGCGCTGTGGAAGACCTCCGCGGCAGATCCGGAACTCGCCTCCCTCGCCCGCGCCTGGCTCGCCGCCGCGTCCCCGGACCACGGCTCCTGGACGTTCGTCTGGGAGGCGCTGTGGGAGACCTCCGCGGCAGATCCGGCACTCGCCTCCCTCGCCCGCGCCTGGCTCGCCGCCGCGCCCCCGGACCACGGCTCCTGGGC
>JAGPCY010000044.1:11852-70945 GCA_018057825.1 Kofleriaceae bacterium
CCGCCGCGCCCCCGGACCACGGCTCCTGGGCGTTCGTGTGGACGGCGCTGTGGAAGACCTCCGCGGCAGATCCGGAACTCGCCTCCCTCGCCCGCGCCTGGCTCGCCGCCGCGCCCCCGGACCACGGCTCCTGGAAGTACGTCTGGGAGGCGCTGTGGAAGACCTCCGCGGCAGATCCGGAACTCGCCTCCCTCGCCCGCGCCTGGCTCGCCGCCGCGCCCCCGGACCACGGCTCCTGGGCGTTCGTGTGGACGGCGCTGTGGAAGATGTCTACGGGAGATGCCCGGCTGATCGAACTCGGGCTGGCATGGCTTCGACGCGCGCCGCTGCATCGCTCCTGGGCCTTCGTCTGGCTTGCCCTCCACGAGTTCGAGCCTGGCAGCGAACATCTGACTCCGCTCGCTGAACAGTTCCTGGACTCTGCGCAACCTGCCCACCCGCGGTATCGGGACGTCGCTGCCAAAGCCCGCCGCGCCATGCGCGACGAACCGATGTCTCCGTCCGTCGAACTCCAGGTCGGCCAGACGTTCGCCGGCGTCGTTCATTCATGTGCCGACTTCGGCGTTTTCGTCTCTTTCCATGGCTCGCGAGGACTCTTGCATGTAACGGCGCTGCCGCTCCCGTACGCCGTTGACTGCCGCAGCCACTTCTCTCCGCACCAGCCCCTGCTCGTCAAGATCAAGTCCCTTGACCTGCCTGCAGGGCGAGTACAACTCGAGCTCGCCGAGCTGCTACCCGCGCTGCGGGAGCCCACGACGCTCGCACGCATCAAGGTCGGGGAAACGTACGACGCGCTCGTGGTCAAGCGCTTCGGCCCTGGCTATCATGTTCGCCTCGGCGAGTTTGACGCGTGCCTGCGCCTCCCGACGCCTGGCCCCTTGAGGCATCTCAACCGCAGGGCGAGCATACGGGTGGTCGTCGTCGAGGTGGACCCGGCACGTCAGTGGATCGATGTCGAGGAGACGTGAACATCGTGAAGCCCGCATCAGCACATCTACTCTTTCGACTCTCATGAGAAATGCGAGAAATGCTGGATGGTTCGCGGAGTGAGGTGAAAGACCTGCCGATCTCCTCGGCGAACACCGACGGCGACGCGAGTTCCGCGGCGACCCCAGCGGCCATCCCCACCTCGATCGCGCTGGCGGCTGAGCCGAGCTGGTCGCTGCGGTGGCGCCCGTCGCGCCCTCGTCGTCGGCGACCTGGCGGCGATTCGGATCACTGGCGACGGTCTAGGTGCGCGCGAAGGTGTGAACCAACCCGTCGCGGCGAGGACATGGCGATCGATCCGCCGACCACTGGCTACCCCGATTGCTGCATCATGCTCGAATTCGCCCCGACCGGCGCCCCGCGGATCGTCCATGGCCGCGGCAGTGTGGTCGTGACGCGCGGCTGACGGGTGCAACCGGCCCGCAAGGGACACGACGAATGTCCTCGCAGCGGCGCCACCGGATCCGCCGACTTCTTGTATCTTCACGGTCAACGTGAGGTCAGGGGATCCGTCGCCATGAGCACGCTGTCGACCGCCGCGGAGGTCCGTGAGCACCTGGTGCGCGCACTGGCGACCGAGCTGGTCGGGCCGGCCGCGGTGGACGAGGAGCTCGACCGCGCGCCGTCGCGTACCTACCTGACGGGGTTCCTCGTGCCCCGCGAGGACCGGACCGGCGGCTCGTTGATCGAGCCGGACGACGACAACGAGACCGAGGAGGCCGAGGCCGACGGCGACGAGGAGGTCAGCGGCGGCGATGGCGAGCGTGCGGCCGGCGAGGCGTCGCGGCGACCGCAGGTGCTGCCGGCGTCGCTGGGCCTGTCGGTGCTGCTCCCGCCGGGCGCGCGCGACGAGACGGTGCTCGTGACCCTGCGGTGCGCCGAGTACGTGCCCTTCCACCCCGAGGGCACGAAGAAGACCAAGCGACCGTGGTGGCGACGTGTGCCCCACGCCCCGCCGCCGATCACGCTTCGCCTCGACCCGTCGGCGGTGCGCGCAGGGGTGCCGGTGGCCGGCCTGCCCGGCGTCTGGATCGAAGGCAAGCTGGGCGAGACCTCGACGCCAGTGCCCGGGACCCGGGCCCTCAGCGTGTTCGTGGTCAACAAGCGCGGCGCCGGCGACCCGGGACGGCGCGACGCCCAGATGGTGTTTCAGGTGTCGCTCGAGGTCGAGTTCGCCCGCGGCTTCACGGCGCGGCCGGCGCTGCGCCGCGGTCAGGATCTCGATGACCACATCGCGGCGTTGCAGTTCCGCGACGTGTGCGAGTACGCGGTCGGCCACGGCGTGGCGGTGACCGCGCCGACCTGGCGCGGGGAGCGGTGCACGCGGGTCACGACCACCTGGTTGCCGACCAGTACGGTCCAGCGCGTCGGCACCACCGAGCGCCTGGCCGAGGGCTTCGCGGTCGAGGCGCGGATGCGCGCGCTCGCCGACCTGGCCGACGCCGACGCGGTCCGGCGCGCGCTCGGCGATCTGCCGGCGGCGTATCGCGCCTGGATCGTCGAGCAACGCGGCCTGGCGGTGGCCGACGACGATCGCGCCACGCTCGACGCGCTGATGGAGCGCGCTGACGAGGCCTGTCGCCGGATCGCCGCCGGGGTCGAGCTGCTCGCGCACGACGCGCTGGCTCGCGAGGCGTTCACGCTGGCCAACCGCGCGATGGCCGACCAGGCCAAGCAACGCCTGGGCCTCGCCGATCCGGCTTGGCGCATGTTCCAGCTCGCCTTTGTGCTGCTGTGCCTTCCATCGGTCACCGACGAGCGTCACCCCGAGCGCGACTGGGTCGAGCTGATCTTCTTTCCGACCGGCGGCGGCAAGACCGAGGCCTACCTCGGCGTGATCGGCTATGTCCTCTTGCTGCGCCGGCTGCGCGGCGCGACGCGGCCCGACGGCGGCCGCGGGGTCGCGGTGATCCTGCGCTACACGCTGCGGCTCCTGACCCTCGACCAGTTCGAGCGCGCGACCACCTTGATCTGCGCGCTCGAGCTGCTGCGCCGGGCCGCCCCGGCTCGCCTCGGCCACGCGCGCTTCGCGGCCGGCCTGTGGGTCGGCGCCAGCGCGACCAGCAACACGCTCTTGCAGGTGAAGGCCGACCTGGTCGAGCACTGGGGCGGCCGCGGCCCGTCACCGTGCCCGCTCGAGCGCTGCCCATGGTGTGGCACGCCGCTGTCGAGCCAGAGCCTGACCCTCGATCACCCGAACAAGCCGACCGGGGTCGTGGTCGGCTGCGACGACGATCGCTGCGCGTTCTCGCCCGGTCAACACCGCGACGGCCTGCCGGTGGTGTTCGTCGATGAGCAGGTCTATCGCGAGCTGCCGGCCTTCGTGGTCGGGACCGTCGACAAGTTCGCGATGGTGCCGTGGCGCGCCGAGGCCGGCCTCTTGTTCGGTCAGGTGGCAGGGTTCGACGGCCGTCAAGCGGTCGCACCCGGCGAGACCCTACCGCGCACCGCTACCCGGTTGCCGAGCGGCCTATTGCCGCCCGAGCTGATCGTCCAGGACGAGCTGCACCTGATCTCGGGCCCGCTGGGGACGATGGTTGGCCTCTACGAGACCGCGGTCGAGGAGCTGTGCGCCCGGCAGGTCGATGGCGCGCGCGTGGTGCCCAAGGTGATCGCGTCGACGGCGACCGTGCGCCGCGCGGCGCAGCAGGTGCAAGCGCTCCTGGGCCGCCCCGAGATCCGGGCGTTCCCGCCGCAAGGTCCTAACCCGGGCGAGACCTTCTTCGCCGAGGTCAAGCCCGACGGCCGGCAGTACCTCGGCGTGGCGGCGCCCGGGCGCGCCTTCCGGGCGGTGCAGGCGCGGGTCTACACCACGCTCTTGGCCGCCGCGCAGCACGCGGCCAACCAGGACCCGAACGCGGCCGATCCGTACCTGACCCTGGTCGGCTATTTCAACGCCCTGCGCGAGCTGGGCGCGATGCGCCGCGTGGTGGAAGACGAGGTGCCGCAGCGCGCGACCCAGATCGACAGGCGCCGGCTGCCGGCCGGGGCGACGCCGCTCCTGGCCAGCCGCACCGTCAGTCACATCATCGAGCTGACCAGTCGCGAGCCGAGCGCGAAGATCAAGGCGGCCAAAGATCGCCTGAAGCAGCGCTTCGCGGTCGGCCACGTCGACGTGCTCTTGGCATCGAACATGATCTCGGTCGGGGTCGACATCGATCGCCTCGGACTCATGGTGGTCGCCGGTCAGCCGACGACCTCGGCCGAGTACATCCAGGCCTCGAGCCGGGTCGGCCGCGATCACCAGCGACCGGGCCTGGTGGTGACCTGCTACAACATGCGCCGGGTCCGCGACCGCTCGTTCTACGAGCGCTTCGCCGCCTATCACCAGAGCTTCTACGGCTGGGTCGAGGCCACCAGCGTGACGCCGTTCTCGCAGCCGGCGCTCGACCGGGCGCTGGCTGGGGTCCTGATGATGATGATCCGCCACGGCCACCCCAGCCTGGCGCCCAACCGCGCGGCGATGCGCGTGGCCGACCATCCAGCGGTGATCGAGCGCGCGATCGCCGCGCTCGCGCGCCGCGCGGCGATGCAGCAGGACGCCGAGCTCGAGGGTCTCGCCGAGGTGGTGAGGGCGCGGGCGCGCGACCTCATCGACGCCTGGAACCGCAAGACCGCCGAGGAGGCCGCCAAGAATATCGAGCGCGGCTACTCGCGGTTCGATCTCGACAAGAAGGGCCTGGCGACGGCGATGATGCTGGCGCCCGGCGAGGTCCCGATCGATGAGGTTCAGGCCAAGTTCGCGGCGCCGACCTCGATGCGCGATACCGAGCCGACGGTGCACCTGTGGCTGCGCTACGGCCTCGGGAAGAAGGCGGTATGAAGCGACGACGGTTCAAGAAGGGCAAGGAACAACCGCCGGTCGGCGAGGCCCGCCGCAGCCAGCTCCTCACCACCTACGGCGCCGGCTCGATGATCGATCTGGTCGACCGCTCGATCCTGGTCGGCGGACTCGACTACTGGAACTACGACGGCAAGCGTCCGGTGATCCACGAGCCGCGCCTGGCGGCTCGGCTCCTGGTGCAGTTCAAGCAGGCCGGCCGCACCCTGAACCCGGTGGAGCCGTTCTCGCCGCCGCCCGAGTGCGACGACCAGACGCCGAACGAGAAGGCTGGCATCCAGGTCCTCGAGTTCCCGCGCTGGCTGGTGTGCCAGGCGTGTCGTCAGCTCGTCCAGGCCAGCAACAGCTTGCCGCAGTCCGAAGGCCGCTACCGCCATCCGTGCGGCGGCAAGAACCCGCTCTTGGTGCCAGTGCGCTTCGTGGTGATGTGCGGCAACGGTCACCTCGAGGAGTTCCCGTGGTCGCAGTTCGTCCACGAGGAGGCCGGCGGCTGCACCGGCACCACGCTGACCCTGACCGAGGACGCCGGCGCCGAGCTGCTCGACGTCCGGGTCACGTGCGTGACGTGTGAGACCTCGCGCACGATGGACAAGGCCGAGCCGTTCGTCCGCGGCTCGAAGTGCCACGGCTACCGGCCGTGGCTCGGGCGGCTCCCGTCCGAGGACTGCAACGCCACGCCGACCATGAAGGTGCGGACCTCGTCCAGCACCTACTTCGGGATCGCGGCCAGCGCGCTGTCGATCCCGAACGCCGCCGAGCGTCTCGAGAAGCTGGTGCGCAAGCACCTGGCGATGCTGATGGACGTCGAGCACGGCGACCTCGCGGGCTTCATCCGCCTGGCCGCACCGCTACGCGTCGATCTCGGCACCTTCCCGACCGAGCAGGTGTGGACCGTGCTCGACGCCGTGCGCCGGGGCGAGACCATCCCGTCGCCGCCGGTGCGCGAGGCCGAATACACCTACGTGCAAGGCGTACCGATCGAACGCCCGGGCGACACCCCGACGGAGGACGAGCGCGCTGCCTCGTTCTTCGCGCGCCGCCTGGCGCCAGCCCACCGACTGCCGACCGGGATCGAGCGCGTCGTCCTGGTACGCCAGCTCCGCGAGGTCCACGCCCAGGTCGGGTTCTCACGTCTGGCGCCGATCGACAGCGAGCTCGACGGCGACGTCCAGGTCGACCGCGCGCACCTCGGGCACCTCACCGACTGGTTGCCGGCGGTAGAGAACCGCGGCGAGGGCCTGTGGATCCAGCTCGACGAGGACCTGCTCGCGCGATGGGAGCAGCGCGCGGTGGTCCAGCGGCGCGCGACCGCGCTGCGGACCGGCTGGCACCGTGAGTTCGGCAGTCGCACCGGGCCGGCGTTCTTCGGCCCGCGTTACTACCTCCTGCACTCGCTGTCGCACCTCCTGATCCAGGCGATCGCGCTCGACTGCGGCTACGGCGCGAGCTCGTTGCGCGAACGCATCTACTGCTCGCGACCCGGCGCGAGCCAAACGATGGCGGCGATCCTGTTGGTCACGACCACGCCGGGCAGCGAGGGCACGCTGGGCGGCCTGGTCGCGCAGGGCCGACGCGTCGACGTGCATCTCGAGCGCGCGCTGGCCTTGGCGCGATTGTGCTCGAACGATCCAGTGTGCGCCGGCCACGCTCCCGATGACGACCACGGCGAGCGCCACCTCGAGGGCGCGGCCTGCCACGGCTGCTTGTACCTGGCCGAGGTGAGCTGCGAGCGCATGAACCGGATGCTCGACCGTGCCCTGGTGGTGCCGGTGATCGATCAACCGCCCGAGCTAGCGTTCTTCGGGGACGGCGCATGAGCCGCGGCGTGTGGGGGCTGTCGAGCGAGCGGCTCGCGCAGCTCGCCACCGCCTTGGGTCGGCGTGGCGCCGCGCCGGTGACGGCGGTCGGGCTGCAGCACGACGGGTTCGATGTGCGCGACTGCGGCGCGCTGGTCGGCTTGCCGGGGAACGCCGCGCGGATCGTGGTCGAGGCCGTGCTCGGCGAACGCGCCGCGCACCCGCGGCCAGAGCTCGAGCTGGTCTGGACCGGTCGCGAGGCTGGCGCCACCCTGTCGCGCGACGCCAGCCAGGTCCTGCCCCAGCTCTTCTCCCGGGCGAACCACCACGTGCTGGTCGCGGGCTTCGCGTTCTACGACGCCAGCGCGCTGTTTGCGCCGCTCCACGCCCGGGCCCGGGACGCTGGCGTCACCGTCGAGTTCTTCATCCACGTCGACGGCACCGGGCGGGACGGGACGATGTCGATCGAGCGGTTCTTCGAGCGTTCCTGGCCGTGGCGCGACGTCCAGCCCCGGGTCTACTACGACGCGCGCGCCGACGACGGCGCCGGCGGCTCCACCATGCACGCGAAGTGCGTGATCGTCGACGACCGCGAAGTGCTGATCACCTCGGCCAACTTCACCGAGCGAGCCCAGCGCGCGAACGTCGAGCTCGGTGTGCTGATCGGCGACCCGACCTTCGCGGCCCGGGTCGCAGCACAATGGCGGGCCTTGATCGGCCACGGCCTGTTTCGCGAGGCCTCTGGACCGTCTGGACCGTGACTGCCGCGGGCCCCAGCGCGCCGCTGACTAGCGCACCATCACGCGGGTCGTGACGTCGAGGTCGATCGGCGCGAGGACCGGCGGGTCGGTCTCGGGCGACTCGAGGACGGGCGGATCGAGGACGGGCGGGTCGATCACCGGCGGGTCGATCACCGGCGGGTCGATCACCGGCGGATCGATCACCGGCGGGCCGTCGAGCGGGACGCCGGCGTCAGGGCTGCCGCTGCCGCCGCCGGGGCCGGCGTCGCGGTCGTCGTCGGGCGGCGGCTCGACGGGATACGAGGTGGCCTGGAAGGACTCGTAGGGGTAGTCGACGTCGTGGGGGTCGTTCTCGAGGCCGTCGAGGTCGGTGACCCACACCTTGTAGCGGCCGGGGCCGGTGGGGGTGAACTGGAACTGGGCGAAGCGACCGTCGGCGCTGGCGGTGGCGCTGCTCGGCGACAGCCGCGCGCCCGACGGCGTCTCGATGATGATCGACGCCGTGAGGAACTGGCCGGAGAGGTAGAACGAGCTCGGGCCGCCGGCCGGCACCTGCATCGGGAAGGTGGTGAACATGGGGTACTTGTCCTGGATGCGACAGCCCATGTTCTCGGGGCACGACCGCGGCTCCTGCTTCCACGGCGAGTCGGCCGGGTAGTCGGCCTCATCGACGCGGCGGAGCGGGATGTTGACGGCGGTGAACGACCGGCTCGGCACGGTGTCGGTCTTGGTCTGCATGGTGAAGACGTAGTCGCGGCCGGCGGTGGCAGTGCCGCGGGCGGTGCCATCGCCCTTGATCACGGTGGCGTCGCCGCGGACGCGGGCCTGGGCCTCACCGGGGAGCTGGCGCTTCTCCTGGGTGCAGAACAGCTCGCTCTCGGTCGGGCGCACCGTGCCGTTCTTGCACGCGACGATGTTGTCCGACGGGATCGAGAAGTACGTCGACACGAACGACGCCGGCGCGATGTTGTTCAGGTACGTGCGCGGGTTCTGCGTGAGCTGACGCCGGGTGGCGTGCTCGCCGGTGTTGCCAGCCCAGCAGGTGCTGAGCGCGAGGAGCGGGATGCCGCGCGCGCCACCGAAGCCGACGCGCAGGATGCTGCCCTGGCCCTGGGCGCCGGCGTTGTCGGGCAGGCCCTGGATCCAGCCGGGCTCGCCGTGGGCGCCGTAGACCGCGGCCACCGGGCGACCGCCAGCGTCGGGGAAGCCCTTGGCGAAGGCCTTCTCGCGGCCGACCAGGACCGCGTCGGTGGTGGCGTCGATGCCGGTGTACACCAGCGACCGCGCGGCGTTCTCCGCGTTCTCGGGCGTCGCGCCGGCGCCGCCCCAGGTGCTCTCGATCGTGAGGCAGTCGGCCTGGTCGGCGGTGTTGGCGGGGCTGGCCGCGGCGCCGCAGGCCGCGCCGCTAGAGGCGCGGACCACGCTCGAGGCCAGGTAGACCGAGGTGGTGCCCGGGTCGTCGTCGTCGTCGCCACGGTCGTTGGGGGCCTCGGCGCAGCCGATCCCAAGTACGAGCGACGAGCACACAGAGATCGAGACAAGCTTCTTCATGACACGCTCCATCGTTGTCGTTGGTGGCGTCGATCCCGTCGACGCCTCGACCTCGGTGCAGTGCACTGGCGATGCCACGCCGCGATCGCGTCGGGGCCCGGTGGCTACGCGATCGTCGACGAGCGGACCGCGCCCCCGGCGCAACAACGTTGCGTCACTGACAACGGCGCCGCCCGCGATGGCACGCCCGCTCACGCTTCGTGACGACGCAGAGCCTCCCGCGCCCGGACGGGGCGTGATCGAGCACCGCGTGAGCGCCGCGTCTGCAACCGGCGTCTGCAACCCGCGTGCGCACGCGGTCGAACCGATCTGGTCGCGCGGCGCGCGCTGGGTTCGAGTAGCCTCGGGCATGATCGAACGACTGGCGTCGCGCACCTGTCCGCTGTGCGAGGCGACGTGCGGGGTGACGCTCCGGTTGGAGGACGAGGTGCCGGTGGCGGTGCGCGGCGACGACGACGACCGGTTCTCGCGCGGCTACCTGTGCCCGAAGGCGGCGGCGCTGCCGGCGCTGCACGCCGACCCCGATCGGCTGCGCACGCCGCTGGTCCGCGGCGCTGACGGCGAGCTCCACCCGGCGTCGTGGGACGAGGCCTTCGCGGTGACGATCGCACGCCTGGCGGCGATCAAGGCGGCCCACGGCGCCGACGCGATCGCGCTCTACCTCGGCAACCCGGCGGCCCACAGCCTCGATCTGATGACCTACGGCCCGGCGCTGGTCCGCGCCGTCGGCACCCGGCAGCGCTACAGCGCCAGCTCGGCCGATCAGCTCCCCAAGATGGTGAGCGCGGCGGCGATGTTCGGCGGCGGCCTGACGATCCCGGTGCCGGATCTCGACCGCACCGATCGCCTGATGATCCTGGGCGCCAACCCGGTGGTGTCCAACGGCAGCCTGATGACGGCGCCCGACGTGAAGGCCCGGCTGAAGGCGATCCGCGCGCGCGGCGGCAAGCTGATCGTGATCGATCCGCGGCGGACCGAGACCGCGGCCCTGGCCGACGAGCACCACGCGATCCGACCGGGCGGCGACGCCGCGCTGCTCCTGGCGATGATCCACGTCCTTTGCGCCGACGGGCTGGTGAGGCTGGGCGCGGCGGCCGACCACGTCGACGGCCTGGCCGAGGTCGAGGCGATCGCGGCGCGGTTCGCGCCCGAGCGGGTGGCGGCGCGGGTCGGGCTCGACGCGGCGACGATCCGGCGCCTGGCCCACGACCACGCGGCGGCGCCGACCGCGGCCTGCTACGGCCGCATCGGCACGACCTGTCAGGAGTTCGGGACGCTGGCGAGCTGGGCGGTCGACCTGGTGAACGTCCTGACCGGCAACCTCGATCGCGCCGGCGGCGCGATGTGGACGACGCCGGCGGCGCTGCCCGGTCGCCATCGCAAGAAGGGCGACGCGTCCTTCGGGCGCTACCGCAGCGCCGGCGGCCTGCCGGAGATGTTCGGCGAGCTGCCGGTGGCGGCGCTGGCCGACGAGCTGCGCGGCGGCGTGCGCGCGCTGATCACGATCGCGGGCAACCCGCTGGTGTCGGCGCCCGGCGTCGACGCGCTGACCGCCGCGGTCCGCGGCCTCGAGTTCCGGGTCGCGATCGATCCCTACGTCAACGCCACCACCCGGCTGGCCGACGTGATCTTGCCGCCGCCATCGCCGCTGGCCCGGGCGCACTACGACCTCGCGCTCTACCAGCTCGCGATCCGAAACGTCGCGCGCTACTCGCCACCGACGGTCGCGCGTGACCCCGGCGCGCCGGCCGAGTGGGAGATCCTCTTGACCCTGGCCAAGGGCCTGGCCGGCATGGCCGCGGCGCCGCTGGCGATGGCCGACCACGCGGTGGCGCGCGAGCTGTGTTCGCGGGAGCTGGCCGATCGCGCGGCGGCCGGCGCGCCGCTGCCGGTCGACGTCGACCGCGCGCTGGCGATGCTCGACGGTGTCGGCCCCGATCGGCTGCTCGATCTGCTCGTGCGGGTCGGGCCCTATGGCGACCAGCTCGGCGCGCGCGCCGACGGCCTGACCTTGGCCGCGCTGCGGGCCGCGCCCCACGGGCTCGACCTCGGGCCGCTGGTGCCGCGGCTGCCCGAGGTGCTGCGCACGCCGACCCGACGGATCGCGCTGGCGCCGCCGGTGATCGTCGCCGACCTGGCGCGGCTCGAGGCGGCGATCACAGCGCCGGCCCCGGCGCTGGTCCTGATCGGGCGACGGGAGCTGCGCCGCAACAACTCGTGGATGCACAACTTGCCGCAGCTCATGAAGGGGCGCGATCGCTGCACGCTGGTGATGCATCCCGACGACGCCGACCCGCGCGGGCTCGGCGAGGGCGACCTGGCCCGAGTGGCGAGCGCGGCCGGCGCGGTGATCGCGCCCGTCGAGATCTCCGACGAGGTCCGCCCGGGCGTGGTGTCCCTGCCCCACGGCTTCGGTCACGACCTGGCCGGCGTCCGCCTGGCGGTCGCGCGCGCCCACGGCGGCGTCAACGTCAATCAGGTGAGCGACCCCGGGTTCGTCGACGGCGTGTCGGCCAATGCGGCCTTCAATGGCGTCGCGGTCGAAGTGACTCCGGCGACGCGATAGCATCGCGAGGTGTCCGACGATCCCGCGCTGACCGCCACCGCGTCGCCCGCGACGCCGCGCGACGCCGGGACCGACCCGACGGTGGCTGCCGACGCCGGGCTCGACGCCACCGTGGCCGCCCCGTCGGCGTCGACGAGCGACCCCGGGACCGACGCCACGGTCGCCGCCGCGCCGAGCGCCGGCCCCGATGGCACCCTGGCCGCGCGGCTGGCCCCGGTGGTGCTCGGCGAGGTCAGCCTGATCGCGCACGCCGGCTCGACGGCGGATAGCGGCGCGATCACCCGCACGGTCGGCGACGAGCTGCGCGGCGCCTCGATCGAGCGCTTCGATGAGGTCGCCCGCACCCGGTTCGAGGTGCTGGGCGAGCTGGCGCGCGGCGGGCTGGGCCGAGTCCTACGCGCGCGCGATCCGCGCACCGGCCGGGTGGTCGCGCTCAAGGAGGTCCTGCGCCCGACGCCAGACCTGCTCGCGCGGTTCGCCCGCGAGGCGATGGTCACGGCCAACCTCCAGCACCCGGCGATCGTCCCGGTGTACGAGGTCGGGCGCTGGCCCACGGGCGAGCCGTTCTACGCGATGAAGCTGGTGCGCGGCCGCGCCCTCGACGCGCTGATCGCCGAGGCGGACACGACCGAGGCGCGCATCGCGCTCGTGCCCCACGCGATCGCGATCGCCGAGGCGCTGGCCTACGCCCACAGCGAGCGCGTGATCCACCGCGACCTCAAGCCGGCCAACGTGTTGATCGGCCCCTACGGCGAGACCGTGGTGATCGACTGGGGCCTGGCGCGGAACCTCGGCGAGCGCGAGCTGGCATCAGCGGCGCCGGCGCCGTCAGCGATCGACGAACCCGGCGCGACCGTGGTCGGCGCGGTCCTGGGCACGCCGGCCTACATGCCGCCCGAGCAGGCCGCCGGGGAGCCCCTCGACGAGCGGGCCGACGTCTACGCGATCGGCGCGATCCTCTACCACGTGCTGGCCGGCGTCCGGCCCTACGCCGAGCAGCGCACGATCGAGCAGCTCCTGCGCGCGGTCGAGGACGGCCCGCCGCGCGCGCTGGCGGAGCTGGCCCCGACGGTGCCGGCTGAGCTGGTGACGATCGTCGACAAGGCCATGGCCCGCGCGCCCGCCGAGCGCTACCCGACCGCCGAGGGGCTGGCCGACGATCTGCGGCGGTTCCAGACCGGCCAGCTCGTCGGGGCCCACCGCTACTCGACCTGGCAACGGCTGCGGCGCTGGGTCGGCCGCCACCGCGGCGCGGTCGCGACCGCGGCGGTCGCGCTGGTCGCGCTCGCCGGGTTCGCCGGGCTGAGCGTGTCGCGGATCGCCCGCGAGCGCGACGTCGCCGAGCGCGAGCGCGCCGCCGCCCACGCCGCCCAGGCGGTGGCCGAGCAACAGGTCGGCGAGACCCTCGAGGAGCTGGGCCGCCAGGCGCTCCTGGCCGGCGAGCCCGAGCGCGCGCTGCCGTACCTGGCGGCGGCCGGCGGCCGCGCACCATCGCGGCCGACGCTGGCGCTCTTGCTCGGCCAGGCGCTCGCGCCGTTCGCCGGGCTGCGCGCGGTCCTGCCGCGAAGCGAGGTGGCGGTGGGCTCTGCCGACCTGGCGGCCGACGGGCGGCGCGCGATCACCGCCACCGCCGGGCTGGCGATCGCCTACGACGTCGCGACCGGCGTCGAGGCCTGGCGCGCGCCCGGGGTCCATCAGGTGGCGGTGTCCCCCGACGGCACTCTGGCGTTGTGTGTCGGCCCCGAGCGCGCCGTGACGGTGCGCCGCGCGGAGGACGGCGTCGTCGTGCGGCAGTGGACGCTGGCCGATCCGGCGCGCGCGGCGCTGATCGCGTGGAGCCGCGACGGTCAGCAGGTCGCGATCGGAACCTACGGCGGCGTGATCGCGACCGGCCGGCTCGACGAGGCGACCTTGACCGAGCGCCGGCTCCACACCGGGCGGGTGTGGACGGTGGCGTTCGCGCCCAGCGGCGACCGGTTGGCGACCGTTGGCGAGGACGGGCGCTTGACGGTGCTCGATCCGCGCGGGCCGGCCGATGGCCCGATCGCCCTGGTGGGCGAGGCCAGCATCGGCGCCGGCTGGGCCGGCGATCGCGCGCTGATCAGCGTCGATCGCGACGGCGCGATGCGGCGGTGGGCGCCCGATGACGGCGGGCGCTGGGGCGAACGCCGAGCGCTGCCGCACGGCCCGGATCCGTACGGCGTGCTGGTCGATCCCGCCGGGGCCTGGGCGGTGACCTACGGCCATGGGCCGCGCGCCCGGCTGTGGGATCTGCGCACCGACACGCTGCGCGCCGAGCTCGTCGGTCACGAGCTGGCGGTCGCCGCCGCCGCCGCGGTCGGCCGGTACCTGGTGACCTGCGACGAGCGCGGCGGCCTGCGGGTGTGGGATCCGACGACCGGGGCGCACTTGCAGTCGTTGCCCGTCGAGGAGCCGGCGCCGGGGCTGGCGGTCCGCGGTGAGCTCCTGCTGACCTACGGCGCGGGCCGACCGCGGGTGTGGCAGCTCCGCCCCGAACAGCCGTTGCGCCAGCGCGCGCTTCACGAGGCGCGGGTGCGCGCGCTCGCCTTCGATCCGGCGCGACCGATCGTGTGGTCGGCCTCGAACGACGGCGCAGCCCGCGGGCTGGCCCTCACCTCCGACGAGGTCGTGACCCTGGGCCAGGCCGACTACCGCGAGCCGGTGGTGGCGAGCATGGCCGAGGCCGGGTCGGTCCAGTCGTCGCCGCGCGGCCTGCGCTCGATCACGTTGACCGACGACGATCGCCTGATCACCACGCGCGAAGACGGCGCCGTCACGTTCTGGGATCGCGCGCGCGGCCAGCCGCTCGCGACCTGGACTCATGCCGGCCGGGCCCGCCGCGTCGTCTTGAGCCGCGATCGTCGGCGCGCCTACGTGATCGCCGGCGCGACCTTGTATCTGCGCGACGCCGCGACCGGCGCGGTGCTGGCTGAGGCGCCGCTCGGCGCCACCGGCTGGGACGTCGCGCTCCTGGCCCAAGACACCGTGGTCGCGACGCTCGACGACGAGCGCCAGACGAGCTTGTGGGACGCCGCGACGTTGGCCCCGCGCCCGGGCGTCCGGGCGTTTCCCGACCGGCTCCGCGAGCTACTGGTGATCGACGATCGCCTGGTGGTGGCGTCGGACCAGGAGGTCTTCGCGATCGACGTCGACGGCAAGATCCACGGTCGCGCCAACCACCCGGCGGCGATCGCGGCGGCGTGGTCGGGCAGCGACCAGCTCGCGGTGGCGTCGTCGGTTGGCGACCTCGCGGTCCGCCGCGCCGCGGACGTGGCGCTGGTCCGGCGCTGGCGCATCGACGACGGCGTGGTCGCCCTGGCCTATCGCCCCGACGGCGCGGTGCTGGCCAGCGCCGGCGGACGGCGAGTGCGGTTGTGGGATCCGGACACCGGCCGCGAGCTCGCGGCGTCACCCGAGGTGCCGGCGCTGGTCACCCAGCTCGCGTGGAGCGCCGATGGCGCGATGCTGGCGTTCGGCGGTGGCTCGGGCGTGGTGTACGTGTGGAACCTGGCCGCGCCGATGGGCGACCTCGCGGCCCAGGCCCGGTGCTTCTCGCCGTGGCGCCTCGACGGCAGCGGGCTGTCGGCGGCGCCGCTGGATCTCGCCGCGTGTGCCAAGGCCCTGGCACCATGAGCGCCGACGTCCCCGTGAGGCGCACGCGCCACACCGTGTATCCAACTCTTCGCAGACACAACCCGCGCGCCGACGCGTCAGGAGGAACATGACCCGCATCGACCGATCGTCTCCCCTCGCCCTCGCCGCGGTCGCCTGCGCCAGCTTCGCGCTGGCGATCGGGGTCACTGCCTGCGTCCGGACCACGAGCGGCCCGCTCGCCCAGGCCCAACCACCACCTGCCCCGCCGCCCGCGGGCATCGGGGTCGGCGGCGTCGGCTACGGCGCCTCGGACGAGAGCTTCGGCCACGGCGGCTACGGCCTGCGCGGCTACGGCGACGCCGGCTACGGCGGCGCCAGCTACGGCACGATCGGCATCGGCAGCGGCTACGGCGGCGCAGGCTACGGCGGTTACGGCTACGGCGGCTACGGCTACGGCGGCGCGGGCTACGGCGGCGCGGGCTACGGCGGCGCGCCCGCGAGCGTCGATCTCTACGCCTGTCAGGTCGACGCCGAATGCACGGTCTACTTCCGCCACGACGGCTGCTTCCCCGGCGACCCGGTCGGCGTCGCGGTGGCCCGCCTCGCTGACGCCCGCCGCCTGATCCCGGTGCGGCGCGACGCCTGTGGCATGGGTGGCCCCGACTACGAGCGCCGGCGCTTGGCCAACGAAGGTCGCTACAGCGCCCGGTGCGAGCGTCAGCGCTGCGCGGTCGTCGATCGCGGCCCGCGGCGCACGCCGTTCTGACTGCGCCGCGTGCCGGCGCGACCGATCGGCGGCGCACGGCGACGGAAGGTTTGACCGCCGCGCGGCGCCAGCCGACACTGGAGGGATGCGACCGCTCCTCGCCTGTCTCGCCCTCGCCGCCGCGTGTGGTCCCGAGGCCGCCACTGAGGTCGACGCGCCGCCGGCCGATGCCGCGGCCGACGCGCGCCTGATCGACGCGGTGCCGATCGACAGCCCCGACGCGCCGCCGCCGCCCGACGTCGAGGTCGTCGTGACCGCCGACAACGCCTACAGCTTCGGCTACGGCGACGACACCGGCATCGGCACCTACATCCAGGGCACGCGCGCGGTCACCGCCGGGCAGATCTTCAACTGCCCGATCGGCGAAGGCCCGGAGCGCTACGTCGTGCCCGGCGCGTCGGCGCCCGACACCGCGTACCTGTATATCGTGTCGTGGGACGACCTTCGGGTCACCCAGGGCGTGCTCGGGCAGTTCCGACGCGGCGCCGGCGCGCCGGTCTACACCGGCGGCGAGGACTGGCAGGTGTGCGCGACCGGGATCGACCTGTCGGCCTCGGCCAACGGGCCGACGCAAGCCGAGGTCAACGCCCAGATCGCGATCTGCAACGCCGGCACGGGCGCCCCCGGCACGACCAGCCGCGGCTGGGTCAACACCGTCGGGGCGGTCACCGCCGGCGCTCTCGGCACCCTGGCGATCGGCGAACCCAACGACGGCGCCGCCGGCGACTTCCCGCTGGTGTGCCCAGCCTCGATGGGCGGCATCGACGCCAACGCAAGGTGGATGTGGTACCAGCCCGGCGGCGTGGCCAACCCGTTCCGGTCGACCGGGACGAACACGTTCCGCGCCTACTTGATCTTCCGCCTGCCGACGGTCGAGATCCCGATCGGTTGAGGTCGACGGCGGGCGGCGGGTGAGGTCGATCGTCGCGGGCACGCGCGCCGGTGGAGGCGCGTGGGCCGGCTGCGTCCGTGATCCGCGCCGGTACGACGGCCCGCGGTGTAGGCCGGTGTCGCCTGCGCGCGCGGCCCTCGGTCGATCTCCGAGGCCGGACCTTCACGTCCTGGGTCGGCGGACGAATCGAGGATCACGGGCCATGGACGACGAGGTCATCCGCGAGTTTCTGGTCGAGAGCCTCGAGGGGCTCGATCGGCTCGACCGCGACTTCGTCGCCCTCGAGAGCGCCCCGGGCGACCGCGAGCGCCTGGCCGCGGTGTTCCGGACCATCCACACGATCAAGGGGACCTCGGGGTTCCTCGGGTTCGGCGGGCTGGAACGGCTGACCCACGCCGGCGAGAGCGTGCTGGCCCGGCTGCGCGATGGCTCGCTGATGCTCACGCCGGCGATCACCCAGGCGCTCCTGGCCATGGTCGACCGGGTGCGCGAGGTCCTGCGCACGGTCGAGGCCACGTCCGCCGAGCCGCCGTGCAGACACGACGATCTCGAACGCGCGCTCGAAGAGGTCGCGCACGGCGCGGCACCGACCCACGCCGCGCCGGCCGCGATCGCGCCGCCGGCGGCACCGGCCGCGGTCGCATCGCCCTCCGAGCCAGCGTCGACCGCGGTGCCCCCATCGCCCCCAGCGCCCGCGCCCACGCCCACGCCCACGGCCTCACCCGCGCCGTCGGCGGAGGGCCCCGGGGTCGCCGATGGCTACGTCCGGATCGACGTCGGCCTCCTCGACAAGCTCATGAACCTGGTCGGCGAGCTGGTGCTGTCCCGCAACCAGCTCGTCCAGACCGCCGCCCACCTCGACGACGCCCTGGTCCAGAGCGCGGCCCAACGCCTCGACCTGGTGACCACCGAGCTGCAGGAGCAGGTCATGAAGACCCGCATGCAGCCGATCGGCGTGGTGTGGAGCAAGCTCCCCCGGGTGGTCCGCGATCTCGCCGCGGCCTGCGGCAAGCAGGTGCGGATCGAGATGTCGGGCAAGGACACCGAGCTCGACCGCTCGCTCCTCGAGGCGATCAAGGATCCGCTGACTCACGTCGTCCGCAACGCGATCGATCACGGCATCGAGCCGGCCGCCACCCGGGTCGGCCGCGGCAAGCCGCGCACAGGGACGCTGTCGCTGCGCGCGTTCCACGAGGGCGGCCAAGTCAACCTCGAGATCTCCGACGACGGCGCCGGCCTCGACCTCGACGCGATCCGACGCAAGGCGCTCGAGCGGCGCCTGGTCACCGCCGAGCAGATCGCGCGCATGACCGACCGCGAGCTGGCCCAGCTCGTGTTCGTGCCCGGGTTCTCGACCGCGCGCGCGGTCTCCAACGTCTCGGGCCGCGGGGTCGGCATGGACGTGGTCAAGACCAACATCGAGCGCATCGGCGGGGCGGTCGACCTGGTCAGCCGCCCCGGGCGCGGCACGACGGTGCGGATCCGCATCCCGCTGACCCTGGCGATCGTCCCGGCCCTGGTGGTCACGCAAGGCGGACAGCGCTACGCGATCCCGCAGGCCAACCTGGTCGAGCTGGTGCACGCCACCGGGACCCACGGCCACGCCGCGGTCGAGCTCCTGGGCGGCGCGCCGGTCTTGCGCCTGCGCGGCCAGCTCATGCCGCTCATCGACCTCGCCCCGATCCTGGGCGGCCCGGCGCCGACCGCGCCGCCACCGGGGCGCGAACGCTCGGCCGCCAACATCGTCGTCCTCGACGCCGATGGTCGCCGGTTCGGCGCGGCGGTCGACGAGGTCGGCGACACCGAGGAGATCGTGGTCAAGCCCCTGGGCAAAGAGCTCAAGGGCCACCCGCTGTTCGCCGGCGCGACGATCATGGGCGACGGCCGGGTCGCGCTGATCCTCGACGCGGTCGGGCTGGCCCACCACGGCGGGCTGACCGCCGGCGCCGGCGACGCCCCGAGCGATCGCGCCGCGCCCACCACCGCGGTCGATCCGATCGAGGTCCGCCAGGAGCTCTTGCTGTTCTCCACCGGTGACGGCACGACCCTGGCTGTGCCACTCGACGCGGTGGCCCGGCTCGAGGAGTTCCCGCGCGCCCAGCTCGAGCGCACCGCGGGCGGCTACGTCGTCGCCCACCGCGGCGGCCTCTTGCCGCTGATCGAGCTGCGCGACCTGACCGCGAACGCCACCCTCGATCCCCTGCCGGTGATCGTCTTTCGCGACGGCGAGCGCGCGGTCGGGCTGGCGGTCGAGCGGGTGGTCGACGTGGTCGAGCAGGTGGTCCACGTGACGCCCCACGGCGCCGGCCGCCATCGCCTGGGCGCGGCGATCGTCGCCGGCAAGGTCACCGAGCTGCTCGACCTGCCCGCGGTCCTGCGCGAGCGCGCGCCGTGGTTCCTGGCTGGAGGTGCGCCGTGACCGCCCCGCGTCAGATCTGCACGTTCCGCGTCCACGATCATCAGCTCGGCGTCGACGTCGCGCAGGTGCAAGAGGTCCTGCGCGAGCAGCCGATGACCCCGGTGCCGCTGGCGCCGGCGGTGGTGAGCGGGCTCATCAACCTGCGCGGCCAGATCGTGACCGCGGTCGACCTGCGCCGCCGCCTCGACCTGCCGCCGCGCCCGAGCGATCAGCCACCGCTCAACCTGGTGGTCCGGGTCGGCGGCGGGCTGCAGAGCCTCCTGGTGGACGACATCGGCGACGTGATCGACGTCGATCACGACCGCTTCGAGGCGCCGCCCGGCACCCTGTCCGCGACCTGGCGGGCGGTGGTCGACGGCGTCTATCAGCAGCACCCAGACCTCGTGCTGGTCCTCGACGTCGAGGCCACCACCCGCCTCGAGTCCCCCACGTCCTAGGGAGCCCGCGATGCAACCGACCCCCAGCTACCAGAACGGCCACAACCGTCGCCCCGGCCAGGCCCCGCTCGCCGCTCCGGCCGCCGACCGGATCGTCCTGGCCCGTCACGTCGAGCCGACCGGCCGTGAGGTCCGGTTCGGCGCCGACGAGATCATCGTCTCGAAGACCGACCTGACCGGCCACCTGACCTACGCCAACGACGTCTTCCTGCGGGTCGCCGGCTACACCGAGGCCGAGGTGATCGGTCAGCCCCACAGCTTCATCCGTCACCCGGAGATGCCGCGCGCGGTCTTCAAGCTCCTGTGGGACACGATCCAGAGCGGGCGCGAGGTCTTCGCCTACGTCGTCAACCTGACCAAGCACGGCGACCACTACTGGGTGTTCGCCCACGTCACCCCGACCCTCGACGGCACCGGGGCCACGATCGGCTACCACTCGAACCGCCGCTGCCCCGACCGCGATCAGGTCGAGGCGATCAGCGACCTGTACCGCGAGATGGTCAAGGTCGAGCGCGCCCACACCCGCAAGCCCGAGGGGATCGCCGCGTCGATGCAGCTAATCGACGGCGCGATCGCCGCGCGGGGCTTCACCACCTACGAAGAGTTCGTCTTCTCGCTGTGAAGGAGCCGCCATGCCGGACCTCGCCTCTCGCCCCAAGCCCCGCCGTTCCCTCGACGCCGCCGACCGCGCCGAGCTGGAGCGCTACCGCCAGTGGATCCCCCGCCTCGCCGAGCTGTGCGAGGAGGCGTCGCGCGGCAACCTCGAACCCCGCCTGCTCGGCTGCGACGGTGAGGGCGACCTGGGTCGGATGGTCCGCGGCATCCACCGGCTCCTCGACCTGGTCGACGCCTTCGTCCGCGAGTCGCGGGCCTCGGTGACCGCCGCCAGCGAGGAGCGGTTCCACCGCCGCATCCTCCTGCGCGGCCTGGGCGGCTCGCTGCGCTACGCCGCCAGCGCGATCAACGCCACGACCGACAAGATGAAGGCCCAGAGCGTCGAGCTCAAGCACCAGCGCGAGCACGAGCGGCAGACCGCCGCCGAGCTCGCCGACAAGGTCGATCGGGTCAACACGGTCGCCGCGGCCGCGGCCCAGGGCGACCTGACCCGCTCGATCGACGTCCACGGCGACGACGCGATCGGCCAGCTCGCCGGCGGCCTGGGCACGTTCCTCGCCGAGCTGCGCGGCAGCATCGCGACGATCGCCGGCAACGCCCTGGCCCTGGGCGGCGCCGCCAAGGAGCTGACCGAGGTCAGCCACGAGATGAGCGCCAACGCCGCCGAGACCTCGGCCCAGGCCAACGGCGCGTCGGCGGCCGCCGAGCAGGTCAGCATCAACGTCCAGACCGTGGCGGTCGCGACCGAGGAGATGTCGGCCAGCATCCGCGAGATCGCCCGCAACGCCGCCGAGGCGACCCGGGTCGCGCGCGACGCCGTCCAGATCGCGTCGGCGACCAACCACACGGTCACCAAGCTCGGCGAGAGCAGCGCCGAGGTCGGCAAGGTCATCCGCGTGATCACCTCGATCGCACAGCAGACCAAGCTCCTGGCGCTCAACGCCACGATCGAGGCGGCGCGCGCCGGCGAGGCCGGCAAGGGCTTCGCGGTGGTGGCCAACGAGGTCAAGGAGCTGGCCAAGGAGACCGCCAAGGCCACCGAGGACATCAGCTTCAAGATCGAGGCGATCCAGGCCGACACCACCTCGGCGGTCGGCGCGATCGGCAAGATCGCCTCCATCATCAACCAGATCAACGAGATCCAGACGACGATCGCCGGCGCCGTCGAGGAGCAGACCGCGACGACCAACGAGATGAGCCGCAACATCTCCGAGGGCGCCCGCGGCACCAACGAGATCGCCACCAGCATCACCGGCGTCGCCAAGGCGGCGCAGGAGACCTCGGCCGGCACCGCCCGCTCGCTCCAGGCCGCCACCGAGCTGGCGCGTATGGCGGCGGACCTCCAGCGCCTCATCGGCAAGTACCAGGTCGCGTGACCAAGAAGGACCCACCCATGTTGACCAGAGCTTCTCGGGCAATCATCGTCGACGACTCGCGCGCCACCCGCACCATCCTCCGGCGCACCCTGACCGAAGAGGGCTTCGAGGTGATCGAGGCCGGTGACGGCCAGCAGGCCCTCGATCAGCTCACCCAGGCCGGGGCCCTCGACCTGGCGCTGGTCGACTGGAACATGCCGGTCATGAACGGCCTCGAGCTGATCGGCCAGCTCCGCGCGCGCAGCGAGTTCGACGGCATGGCGATCATGATGGTGACCACCGAGACCGAGATCCATCAGGTCCAGCGCGCGCTCGACGCCGGCGCCAACGAGTACGTGATGAAGCCGTTCACGCCGGACATCCTGCGCGAGAAGCTCTTGCTCCTGGGCCTGGGCAAGGACTGAGTCATGACCGCGCGGGTCTTGATCGTCGACGACTCGACGGTGGCGCGCCGCCTCCTGACCGAGGTCCTGGCCGGCGATCCGACGATCGAGGTGGTCGGCACCGCCAGCGACGCCGACAGCGCCCTGGCCAAGATCGCGCAGCTCACGCCCGACGTGGTCACCCTCGACGTCGACCTGCCGGGACGCAACGGCCTCGACCTCCTGGTCGATATCCGCAAGGCCAGCCCGCGCCTGCCGGTGATCATGGTCAGCGCGTCGACTCAGCAGGCGGCGACCACCACGCTCGACGCCCTGGCCCGCGGCGCGTCGGACTACGTGACCAAGCCGAGCGGGCTGCCGCGCGACCAGGCCCTCGCTCACATCCGCGACCAGCTCGTGCCGCGGGTGCGCGCCCTGACCGGGTCGGCTGGGCCCCGCACCGTCGCGCGCCGCGGCACGCCGTCGCCCCGCGTCGAGCTGCTCGCGATCGGCGCGTCGACCGGTGGCCCCAACGCGCTCGACCAGCTCTTCCGCGGTCTGCCCGCCGACCTGGCGGTGCCGGTGGTCGTGGTCCAGCACATGCCGCCGACCTTCACTCGGCTCCTGTCCGAGCGCCTCGACAGCCGCGGCCCGCTGCGCTTCGCCGAGGCGGTCGACGGCGAGCCGCTGCGCCCGGGCCGGGTCTTGCTGGCCCCCGGCGATCATCACCTGCGGGTGGTGCGGCGGCGCGACGGCCTCGCGGTCGCCCTCGATCGCGGCCCGCCGGAGCACTCGTGCCGACCGGCGGTCGACGTGATGCTGCGCTCGATCGCCGAGGCCGGGCTGGCGGCCCTGGCCGTGATCCTCACCGGCATGGGCCAGGACGGCCTGCTCGGCTGCCAGGCCATCCACGATCGCGGCGGCCAGGTGCTGGCGCAGGACGAGGCGACGTCGGTCGTATGGGGCATGCCGGGCTTCGTCGCGCGCGCCGGGCTGGCCGCCCGGGTCCTCCCTCTCGTCGATCTCGCTCCCGAGATCCTGTCCCGCGTCGGCACCGCGCCGCCGCTCGTCCGAGGTTGCCATGGCGCTTGACGCTAACGACGCCCAGTTCGTCCGCGAGCTGGTCCACCGCCGATCGGCGATCGTCTTGTCGACCGACAAGGACTACCTGATCGAGTCGCGCCTCGAGCGCGCCGCCCGCGACCGCCGGCTCGACGGCGGGATCCCTGAGCTGATCGCGCGGGCCCGCGGCCGCCGCGCGACCTCGGAGACCGCGATCATCGAGGCGATCACGACCCACGAGACGTCGTTCTTCCGCGACGCCGCGCCGTTCGAGGCGCTGGCCAAGGACGTCGTGCCGCCGCTGGTGGCCGCGCGCCAGGGGACCCGGAGCTTGACCGTGTGGTGCGCGGCGTGCTCGACCGGTCAGGAGCCGTACAGCGTCGCGATCATCCTGCGCGAGCGCTTCCCGCAGCTCGCGACCTGGAACCTGCGGATCATCGCCACCGACCTGTCGAACCTGGTCCTGGCCCGGGCCGCCGAAGCGACCTTCACCCAGCTCGAGGTCAACCGCGGGCTGTCGGCGGCGTACCTGGTCAAGTACTTCGAGCGCGCGGGCACGAGCTGGCGCGTGAAGGACGACGTGCGGCGGCTGGTCGAGTTCCGGCAGCTCAACCTGCTCGAGCGGTGGCAAGTGACGCCGGCGCCCGACGTGGTCTTCCTGCGCAACGTCCTTATCTACTTCGACCTGCCGACCAAGGCCCGGATCCTCGATCGCGTCCGCACGACGATGCGGCCCGACGGCGCGCTGTTCCTCGGCGGCGCCGAGACCACCCTCAACGTCGCCGAGGGCTGGCAGCGCGTGCCCGCCACCGGCACCACCTTCTACAGGATCGCCCCATGACCGACGTCTTCAAGACCCTGCCCTCCCTCCGTGACATGCAGCAGATCGTCGAGCAGGTCGCGACCACCTTGCTCGGGCTCGAGGCGGTCGACGGCTCGCCCCCGGCCGGCCTCGGCGGCGACGACCCGCTGTGGAGCGGCCAGGTCCACATCACCGGTTCGTTCAACGGCGACGTCGCGCTGTCGTGCACCCGCGGCTTCGCCCTGCGCGCCGCCCAGGCCATGGAGACCACCGGGGCCGGCGACGACGACGACGCCCGCGAGGCCCTGGCCGAGCTGACCAACATCATCGGCGGCAACCTGAAGGCCCTGCTGTCCGACGGCTTCGAGCCGTGCAAGCTATCGCTGCCGGTGATCGCGCCGCGCGCGGTGGCGGTGGACGGCGACACGCTCCTCGAGTCGTGGCACCGGCTCGGCCCGGACTGGCTCGGGGTGCGGCTGATCGCGGCCCCGGCCACGGCCTGAGCGCGGTCACCCGGCCAGCCCGGCCCGGCGCGCGCGGGTCCGCCAGTAGCGCCGCACGTACCACGGGCGATCGTCGGTGGTGGCGGCAGCGCGCGGCGTGAACTGCGCCAGCAGCGCGTGGTGCGCGGCGAACGCGTCGGCCGGCGCCGGCGGGGCGGCGAGCCAACTCGCCTCGAGGGGCGCGCGGGCCGCGACCCAGGCCGCGGCCAGGGCCGGAGCGCCGATCGCGCGGCGGTGAAAGCGCTCGTGGCGCCACCACAGGCTGGCGCCGTCGTCGCGATCGCGCGGCGGTGGGCCGAGGTCGATCGGGTGCTCGATCGCGATCGGCTTGAACAAGGACAGGCACGGCGCCGCGGTCGCGGTGACCCAGTGGCGGGCGCCGGTCGGGGTCAGCTCGGCGACCCACGACGCGGTGGTCTGCGACGACGCCAGCGCGCCGCCGGCGTGGACACACGGCGCGGCCAGGGCGCCGCGGTGCCACTGGTAGTGTGGACGGGGGCCACCGTGGTCGCGCAGCGCGGCGAACAGGTCGGCGGGACCGCGCGCGGCGCCGGCCGCGGCCAGGGTGCACGCCTGCCGGGCGTCGGCCCCGGCCACCCACGACCGCAGGCGATCGCGGTGGCGGCGCAGCGCCGGCAAGGTCAGCGCGTTCGAGATCGTCGCGGCGCCGGTGACCCGAGCGGCCTGCCAGCGCCGACCGACGGTCTCGACGACGTAGGCGCCGCCAGCGTCGGCGACGAGGAAGCTCGAGTGGTAGCTGAAGCGCGGGTCCTCGTGGCCGCAGCCGCCGCCCTGGCCGTGGCGCTCGAGGAGCTCGCCGATGAGTTCGACCGCGGCGGCGGCGGTGGCGGCGCGCTCGAGGGCCAGGCGGACCAGATCCATGCCGGTCAGGCCGACCTCGGCGAGCGGTGCGTCGGTGAAGACCGCCTCGTTGCCGATCACCACGCCGGCGGCGTTGGCGCCCATCTCGGCGCCCCACATCCAGAACGGCCGCGACAGCGCGACCGCGTGGGTCGCCGGCGCCTGCGCGATCGTCAGGTGAGTGCAGCGGAGCCGCGCTCCCGGGCGATGGGTGCGCGCCGGTTGCCAGGTCAGGCGTTGCGCCTCATTGGGATCGCGATCGGAGTTCTTGCCGAACAGGACCCGGCCGTCGACGATCGCGACCATCGTGTCGCACATCGTCGCGAGTGTACCTGGCGCCGCGACCGCCGGCGTGATGCAGTCGCGGTGATGTTGGAGCGCTGTGACGTCGTCGTGATCGGCGCCGGCTTCGCCGGCTTGACCGCGGCCCGCGCGCTGGCCGCCGCCGGACGCACCGCGATCGTCCTCGAGGCCCGCGACCGGGTCGGCGGCCGGGTCCTGACCCGGCAGCTCGCCGACGGGCCATGGGTGGACCTCGGCGGCCAGTGGGCCGGGCCGGGCCAGGACCATCTCCTGGCGCTCCTGGCCGAGCAGGGCGCGCCGACCTTCGCGACCTGGACCCAGGGCGCCAACCTGGTGATCGTCGATGGAAAGGTCCGGCGTTACCGCGGGACGATCCCCAAGCTCGGCCTGCGCAGCCTGCTCGACGTCGGGCTGGCGCAGTGGCGGCTCGAGCGGATGGCCCGTCAGGTGCCGCTCGACGCGCCGTGGCTGGCGCCGCGAGCTGCGGCCTGGGACGCGACGACGCTGGGGGCCTGGCTCGATGAGCACCTGGCGACGCCCTTGGCCCGCACGCTCCTCACCGCTGGGCTCGAGACGGTGTTCGCGGCCTCGCCCCACGAGCTGTCGCTCTTGCACGCGCTGTTCTACATCCACAGCGGCAAGGACCTCGACACGCTGTTCGGCACCACCGACGGCGCCCAGGCGACGCGGGTCGACGGCGGCATGATGCCGGTGGCCGAGCGCCTGGCGGTCGGGCTCGACGTGCGCCTCGAGAGCCCGGTGCGACGGATCGAACATGGCGACACGGTCGTGGTCCGCCACGAGCGCGGCGAGGTCGCGGCCGCGCGCGCGATCGTCGCGATCCCGCCGCACCTGATCGGCGCGATCGAGTTCACGCCCGGCCTGCCGCCGGCCCGCGCCGCGCTGGCCACCCGCATGCCGATGGGCGCGGTCGTGAAGTGCACCGCGATCTACCGCCGACCGTTCTGGCGCGACCGCGGCCTGTCGGGCATGTGGCTGTCGGACCGCGGGCCGCTGCACGTCGGCTTCGACAACTCGCCGCCCGACGGACGCTGGGGCGTGTTGATGGGCTTCGCCGAGGCCCACGAGGCGCGCCGCCTGGGCCGGCTGACCGAGGCCGAGCGCCGCGCCGAGGCGCTGGCCTGCTTGGCCGCGATCCACGGCGACGAGGCCCTGGCCGCGGTCACCTACGTCGATCACGTGTGGGAGCACGACCCGTGGTCGGGCGGCTGCTACGGCGCCTTCGCGCCACCCGGGGTGTGGACCACGCTGGGCCCGGCGTTGCGCGCGCCGGTCGGGCGGCTGCATTGGGCCGGCACCGAGACCGCGACCCGGTGGGCCGGCTACATCGACGGCGCGATCGAGTCCGGGCGGCGGGCCGCCGCCGAGGTGGTCGGCGCGGTAGCATCGCCGGGATGATCGCGTCGCCTCCCCGCGCGGACGCCCTCCGCCTGTCGCTCCTGGCCGCGGCCCTGGTCGCCTGCGGCGGCCGCACCTGTCCGCCGACCACCGCCGCGACGCCGTCGCCTGACGCCGAGGTCGCGACCGATCCGGTGGTGGCGCGCGCGATCACCTACGCCGACGCCACCTGCGCCTGCACCACCGAGGCCTGCGTCGAGGAGGCTCAAGACGAGCTCAAGGCCTGGTCGGGAGAACATGGCGATCAGGTCGACGCCGCCTTCGCCGATCCGCTGCGCGGGCCGCGCCTGGCCGCCCACGGCGATCGCGCGGCGGCGTGTCAGGCCAAGCTCACCGCGTCCGCGTCCGCGACCGCGTCGCCGGCGATCGACCGGACGATCGATCAGCTCGACCAGCTCACCGACGAGCTGTGCGCGTGCGCCGACCGCGCGTGCGCCGACGCGGTGGTGGCGCGCGCCGCCAAGTTCGAGGAGCCGCCCGGCGATCCGACCCCGGCCCAGCGCGAGCGCATCGACGGCATCGGCCAGCGGCTGCTCGGGTGCCGCGACAAGCTGGCCGCGGCCACGCCGCCGCCGCCGCCACCACCACCCGCCGACCCGCGGGTCCGTCCGCCCGAGGCCGGCGAGCTCGCGCGCTACCTCAAGCGGGTGAAGGGCCGCGGCACCCTGACCGCGACCCTCGAGACCAACCTCGGCACGCTGCGCTGTGCGCTGTTCGAGCGCGAGACGCCGATCACGGTCGCCAACTTCGTCGGGCTAGCCACCGGGCAGAAGCCGTGGCGCGACCCCGGCGGCCAGACCCAGATCGGGGTGCCGTTCTACGACGGCCTGCGCTTCCACCGCGTGATCGCCGACTTCATGATCCAGGGCGGCGACCCGCTCGACACCGGCACCGGCGGACCCGGCTACAGCTTCGCCGACGAGCTGCGCCCGACCCTGCGCCACGACGGGCCTGGCGTCCTGTCGATGGCCAACGCCGGCCCGGGCACCAACGGCAGCCAGTTCTTCATCGCCGCCAAGGCCCTGCCGTTCCTCGACGACAAGCACACGGTGTTCGGCCGGTGCGCCGAGGTCGACGTGATCGAGGCCATCACCGCCCTGGGCGATCCCGACGCCCGCGATCGCCCGCGCCGCCCGGTGATCCTGCGGCGGGTGACGATCAGCCGGCGCTGACCGCGCCGCGGGGCGGGTGCGCGCGATAGAAGTCGCGGGCCGCGACCTTGCCGCCCTTGTCGCGGATCACGATCCGCCGCACCGACTCGTCCGGCATCTTGACCGTGATCTTGCCGAAGAACCCGGTCGAGATCTTGAAGATCTCGAGCTCGGCGATCGGGAACAACCACCGGGTGCGGCTGCGCGCGAACATCTGCGTCAACCGCGCCTCGAGGTCGGGCACGGTCATGGTCGGCTCGTCGACCAGCTCGCGCACCGCGCCCACCGGATCGTCGCCGAAGCGGGTCGCGATGTTGGCCACGAACATCGAGCCGACGCTCTCGACCGGCAACATCGCGATCAGGTTGGGCGTGAGCAAGAGCGAGCCGCGCGCCATCGCCGCGACCAGCGACTGGTTCGAGCAGTCGACGGTCTCGAACCACAGGTAGTCGGTCCCGACGTCGATCGCCATCGCCGCCATGGTAGCGCGGCTCGGCCACGGCCGCCGCGCGCGCCGACGCCCGTCAGCGGCTCACCCGGCGGCGGCGGCGGTGCTGGCCGCGACCGCGACCGCGAAGCCGACCCGGGCGCCTCCGCCCGGGCGGGCCTCGGCGAAGGCCCGGCCGTCGTGGGCGGCGGCGATGCGCGCGATCAGCGACAGCCCCAGGCCGAGACCGCCACCAGCCGACGGCACGAAGGCGCGGAACGGATCGGCGGCGCGCTCGGCCGGCAGGCCGGGGCCGGCGTCGTCGACCTCGATCACGACCTCGTCGCCGCGGCGGGCGATGCGGACCGCGCGCACGCCGCCGCCGTGGCGAGTGGCGTTGTCGAGCAGGTTGGCGATGGCGCGGCGGATGAGCGTCGGATCGACAGCCGCGGTGGTGTCGCCGTCGGCGGTGATGGCCTCGGCCTCGACCCCGCTGGCCAGGGCGACGTCGGCGACCAGCGCGCCCAGCTCCTCGGGCGCGCGGTCGAGGCGCGCGAAGTCGAGGCGCGCCGACGCCAAGAGCCGGCCGACCAGGTCGTCGAGGGCGAGCAGCTCGCGCTCGGCGGCGGCCAGGGCCGACCAGTCGTCGCGCTCGCGCGCGGTCTCGATGAGGACCCGCAGGTGACCCAGCGGCGTGCGTAGCTCGTGGGACACCGCGGCCAGGAGCGCGCGCTGATCGCGGAGCTGCTGCTCGATGCGCGCCGCCATGTCGTTGAGCGCGGCGGCGAGCGCGGCCAGCTCGCCGTGGCGGTGGCCGACCTCGACCCGGGTGTCGAGCTTGCCGGCGCCGATCGCGCGCGCGGCGGCGATCGCCACGACCAGCGGCCGGGTCAGGCGCCAGGCCATGGCCCCGGCCACGACCCACAGCGCGAACAGGATGAGCCCGAGCTGCCACCAGTGACCGCCGCGGGCACCGACCCAGGCCCCGGCGGTGAGCGCCACGCCGAAGCCGAGGAAGATCCGCAGCCGCAGCCGCGCCTCGAGCCACCACGGCCCGCGCCGATGGTGGCGGTGGTGCCCGCGATGATGGGCGTGATGATGGGCCTGCCAGCGCGCGCGCTGTTCGGCCATCGCCGCGCGCCAGCGCTGCCGCGACCTCATGGCGCCTCGTCGGCGCTGCGGGCCAGGGTGTAGCCGACGCCGCGCACGGTCTTCACGCGCGCCGCGGCGGCATCGCCGAGCTTCTTGCGCAGGCGCGAGACGTGGACGTCGACCGTGCGATCGCCGACCGCGACGTCGCCGCGGCCGGCCAGCTCGAGGAGGACGGCGCGCGGCACGACCCGACCGGCGCGGCGGACCAGCGCGATCAAGAGGTCGAGCTCGAGGGCGGTCAGCTCGAGGGGCGCGCCGTCGACCCAGGCCTCGCGGGCGGCGACGTCGATCGCGATCCCGGCCGCGGTCAGGCGCTCGGCGAGGGCGTCGGGGGTGGCGCGGCGGACCACCGCGCGCAGCCGGGCCAACAGCTCGCGCGGCGAGAACGGCTTGGCGACGTAGTCGTCGGCGCCCAGCTCGAGGCCGACGACGCGATCGGACTCGTCGCCGCGCGCGGTCAACATGATCACCGGCAGGCGCGGGGCCTGGGTCCGGAGCTGGCGCAGGACCGCCAGGCCGTCGAGGCCCGGCATCATCACGTCGAGCAAGACCGCGTCCCAGCCGCCGCCGGCGAGCTGCGCCAGCCCGGCCTGGCCGCCTGGCGCGTGGGTGAGCGCGACGCCCTGCGGGCCGAGGTAGCCGACCAAGAGCTCGGCCAGCCGCTGGTCGTCGTCGATCAGGAGGACCCGCACCGGTTCATCCTCGCACGGCTCACCCGCGGTACGGCCCGGCCGCGGGACGGGGCGCACCGAGCAGCTCGGCGACCACCGCGCGCTGCTTGGGGTCGAGGAGCCCGTGCAGCTTGCGCACGCTGTCGGCCAGCGCGGCCCGGACGTCAGCGACGACCGCGTCGAGGCTGGCCTCGAGGCCGGCGGTGGCCGAGGCGTCGAGGTGCTCGCTGCGCAAGGCCTCGCCGAGGGCCGGACGCAGGGCCGCCAGGTCGCCGCGCGCGGTGCGCAGCCGCCCCTCGAGGGCATCGAGCTCGGCGACCAGGGCCCGCTCCTGGGCCGGGGTGGCGTCGAGGCGCTCGAAGAACCGGCCGAGGAGCCAGCGGCGACGACCGCGGCCGAAGCCGCCGTGACCGTGGCGGTGATGACCGCAACCGTGGCGATGGTGATGCCAGCCGTGGTGCCAGGCGTGATGCCGACGGTGGCGGCGGGCCAGGAGATACGCGCCGAGCAGCCCGGCGCCGAGAGCGAAGACCAACATGTGTGCTCCTTTCACCGTCCATGCTGGTGGTCGGGTGTTGCGCGCGCGCCCAGGCGTTCGTGAAGAAACCTTGCGCGCGCAGCTCCCCGCCCCCAACCGGCGGGGTGAGCGGCAGTGGTAGGATGCTTGCCAGCGTGGACGACGACGCCCAATTGCTCGCCGCCTGGCGAACCGGCGACGCCCTCGCCGGCAAGGCGCTGTTCGCGCGCTACTTCCAGCCGCTGTACCGGTTCTTCGCCAGCAAGACCGACGACCCCGACGAGCTGGTCCAGCGGACCTTCCTGGCGATCGTGCGGGCCCGCGATCAGTTCGCGGGGCGCTCGTCGTTCCGCACCTATCTCTACACGGTGGGGCGCCACGAGCTGTACCACCACCTGCGCGGGCTGCAGCGCGCCCGCGCCTTCGACCCGGAGCTGTCCTCGATCGCCGATCTGGTCACCAGCGCCGGGTCGCGGATGGCCCGCGGCCAGGAACACGAGCGGTTGCGCGCGGCGCTGCGGACCTTGCCCGTCGAGCAGCAGACCCTGCTCGAGCTGCACTACTGGGACGGCCTCGACGCCGCGGCCCTGGCCGAGATCTTCGAGACCAATCCGGCGGCGATCCGCAACCGGCTGCACCGGGCTCGCGGCAACCTGCGCGAGGCGCTGGCGGGGATCTCCGGGGTCGACGCGGCCACGGTGGCCACGGTCGAGGCGGTCGACGCGTTGGCCCGCGGCGCCGGCTGAGCGACCGAGCGATCTCGCGCGGTTGACGATCGCGGGCGAAGGGCGAGCCCGGCCCGACGAAAATCGACCGGACCCCGCGACACGTTTCGGGCCTGCCGTTCTCTACCAGGTCGCTCACCCTCCTGGGAGGTCCGCTCGATGAAGTCCCTGGCCACGGTTCTCTTGCCCCTCGCGCTCCTGGCCGCCGCCCCGCGCGCCCACGCGGCCGGCAAGTGTTCACAGTTCGACTGCGGCACCAACTCACCGGTGATCGATGGGCTCGGCTTCCACGAGCTGAGCGTGGTCGGTGACCTCAACGCCCAGGGCCTGCGCCTCGGCGATCTCGTCAACCCGGCGAACGGTAGTCGTCACCGCGTGCGCGTCCTCGAGGACCAGCTCGTCGGCCAGAGCAAGCTCTTCCCCTACTGGACCGTGGTCACCGGCGAACAGCTCGTCGGCCGCTATATCGAGGTCTTCCGCGGCCGGTCGGCGTACCGGCTGAAGATCCTCCACGTCACCCGCGCGGTCGACTACCTGGTGGCCCCAGGGCAGGGCGATCGCTTCGAGACGTACCAGTTCGCGTGGTCGCCCGAGACGGACTTCCACGTCGTCGAGCCGCTGTGCCCGGAGTACGAGCCCGGTCAACCCGGCGTGACCCAGGCGATGCTCGAGTCGGTGGTGTTCACCGGCAACCGCTACGACGCGCCGACCAAGGACTTGCTCCCGGCCGCGGCCTCCGATCCGTACTGGGTCAACCTCGGCTGCTACAACACGACGCTCTACAAGCTGAAGACCACGCGCCACAACGATCAAGCGGCCTCACCCGCGTTCACCGCGCCGCGCGAACTGCAGCAGGCGATGGTGCGAATGTGGACCGGCGACGTCTGCGGCGACGGCGACGCTCACACCGAACAGGGCACGCCGCTGTACTGGCAGCACCCGGCTGGGGTCGGCTCGGCGTGGTACGGGTCGCCCGACGAGACCACCGAGGGGATGTGGGGCGCCGACGGCGCGCTGTGCGTGAGCGACTACCGCTTGGGCTGGCCTTACTATCTGGCCGAGGTCGACTGCGATCCGTCGCCGTCGGTGATCGCGCGACCACCGCTGTGCCCGATGACGTTCGGCGGCATGTGGACGCTGCCGGGCGCCCAGGTGTACAGCTCGTTCCCGACCCCGTAGCCCGCGGCCAGCGGCGCGCGGCGACGGGGCGGTCACGGTCAGGGGCGCGCGGTGAGCGCGGCCAGCGCGGCCGCGCGACGCCGGTAGGCCACCGGCGCCATGCTCGGCCCGACCGCCGCCAGGAGCGCAGCTGCGCCGCGCGGATCGGCCGGCGGCGTCGGCGCGACCACGAGCAGCGCCAGCTCGACGTCGAGGGCGCGCTTGCGCTGCCACCACGGCGCGTCGGCCGCGACGGCGAGCTGGGCGCGCAGCTCGGTGAGCTGGGCGGTCGCCGCGGCCGCGTCGCCGCGAGCCCACGCGGCGAAGGCCGCCGCCCAGGTCAGCTCGTGGCCCGGCG
Organism: Kofleriaceae bacterium; assembly: GCA_018057825.1. Lineage (GTDB taxonomy): Bacteria > Myxococcota_A > Polyangia > Haliangiales > Haliangiaceae > UBA2376. Next base: position 44,925 of record JAGPCY010000044.1, read on the forward strand.
CGCCGGTCGACGCGGCGGCCGCGACCCGGGCCGCGAGCCGCGCCACGACCTCGCGCTGGCCGGCGCGGGCGGCCAGCCACAGCGGCTCGTGGGCGACCTCGGCGAGCAGGCCGCCGCGGCTCGGGTGGTCGGCGGCGAGCTGTTCGACCACCGCGGTCAGCTCCGCGAGCGCGCGCGCGTCGTCGCGATCGGCCAGGGCGACCGCGGCGCGGGCCGACAGCGCCTGCGGGTGGCGCGACCCGAGCAGCCGGTCGAGGGTCGCGCTCAGCTCGCGGCCGACCGCGCGACGATGGTCGTCGTCGTCGAGGACCAACAGCAGGTTCTGGCTGGCCGCGGTCAGCTCGATCGCGCCCGGGCCACCGAGCTCGCGGGCCAGCACCCGCGCCTGCTCGAAGCGGGCCCGGGCCAGGGCGCGGTCGCCGCGCCCGAGCGCGATGCTGCCGAGGTTGTTCTCGAGGAGCGCGCGCGCGAATTGTCCGCGCGGCCCGAGGCTGTCGTCGAGCCCGCGCACGATCTCGAGCCCGGCGATCGCCTGGGTCGCGTCGGTGAGGCCGGCGGTGGCGGAGGCCCAGGCCCGACGAGCCCAGGCCTCGATCGCCAGCGCGAGCTCGCCGCCGGCCAGGGCCGCGCGCTGGGCGATCGCGAAGTCGTCGACGCCGAGGCCATCGTCGTCGAGGGTCAAGGCCAGGCGACCGCGCGCCAGCCGAGCGCGCGCGATCAGCGGGCGATATCCAGTCGCCTCGGCGCGCGCCACCGCCGCGTCGAGCGCAGGGCCGAGCTCGCCGGTGCGCCCGGCGTCGCGCTCGACGGCGAGCTGGACCAAGGCGGCGTCGATCGCGGCGACCTCGGCGGCCTGGGCCGTGGGCGGCGGCGCGAGGCCGGCGGCCAGCGCGGCGTCGTCGTCGCAGGCGGCGGGATCGGGCAGCTCGGCGGTGGCGCGGACCAGGCCGGGGAGCTCACCGATGGTGGTCGCGGCAATCAGGGCAGCGACCGCGGCCAGCGCCGCGCGCGGGCGGGCCAGGCACGCGAGCCGCCGGTCGTAGGCAGCATCGGATAGCTCGCGGCGCTCGCGAGCCAGGCACGACGCGCGGTGCAGCGCGACCCAGGCGTCGGCGTAGCGATCGAGGGTCGCCACCACCCGCGGCCCGGCCTCGGCGACGTACGATCCGCCCAGCCCGCGCAGGTGCCGCGCGAGCTCGGCGCGCCGCGCCGGGCCCCAGCTCGCGGCGATCGACGACGCCGCGCCGGAGCACGGCTCGACCCGCTCGCTCGACCGCGCCTGGCCCAACCAGAACGCGGCGCCGGCGGCGGCCACCGCGAGCGCGGCGCCGGCGACCAAGCCGCGGCGTCGCCACCGCGTCATGGGATCGAGCGCCAGCGCCGCGGCCAGGGCCTCCATCGACGGGAAGCGCTCCTCGGGTCGGGCCGCGGTCCCGCGCGCGAGGAGCGGCGCCAGCCAGCGCGGCACGCCCCCGCGCGCGACCAACGCCTCGCGCAGCGACACGCACAGCGCGTATTGATCGACCGCCTCGGTCAGCGCCGCGCCGGCCTCCTGCTCGGGCGCCATGTAGCCGCGGGTGCCAGCGACGCGGCCGTCGCCACCGCCGGCCTCATCGGCCAGGCCGAAGTCGAGGACGCGGACCCGGCCGTCGTCGCCGAGGATCGCGTTGTCGGGCTTGAAGTCGCGATGAATGAGCCCGGCGCGGTGGGCGGCGGCCAGACCGTCGGCGGCCTGGCGATAGTCGCGGATGAGCTGGGCCGGGGTGCGGGCCCGGCCGGCCGCGCGCAAGGTCTCGCCCTTGACCAGCTCCATCACCAGGAACACCCGCTCGTCGTGATCGAGCACGTCGTAGATCGGCACGACGTTGGGATGCGATAGCCGGCCCAGGGCGCGGCCCTCGTCGCGGGCCCGCGCGCGCGCGACCGCGTCGCCCGACGACGCCAGCTTGAGCGCGACCGCGCGACCGATCGTCGGATCCCACGCCGACCACACCACGCCCATGCCGCCGGCGCCGATGCGCTCGATCACCCGGTAGCGCCCGATCTTGACCGCCTCGCTGGCGCCGAACAGCGCGGCCTCGGCCCGAGCCTGCGCGACGCGCAGATCGAGGGTCGGGATCTGCGGCTCGGCGCTGGCGATGGCCTCGGCCGAGCTGGGCGGCGGCGGCTCGCTCACGCCCCGAGCATATCGCGGCGACGGCGACCGCCGGCCTGCTACCCTGCCGGCGATGTGCGGCCGCTTCCCGTCGACCAAGCCGGCCGCGCTGATCGGCGCGATCGAGGATCGCGCGGGCGCGGCCGCGACCGCGGTGCTGGCGACCGCGCCGCGCCTGCCCGCCGGGCTGACCTCGTGGTGGGCGCCGCGCGCCAACGTCGCGCCGACCCAGCCGGCGCGGACGATCGCTCTGGTCGACGGCGCCCTGACCGCGACGCTGGCCCGCTGGGGCCTGACGCCGCCGCCGCGCGGCCCGGCGCGCGGCCCGATCATCAACGCGCGCAGCGAGACCGCGGGCGGGTCGCCGCTCTTCCGCGGGCCGCTTGCCCGCGCCCGGGTGTTGGTCCTGGCCGACGGCTTCTACGAATGGCGCGGCAAGGCGGCGCAGCGGATCGCCCCCGGCGACGACGGCGCCGTGACCTTCGCCGGCCTGCTCCGACCGTGGCGCCACGGTGAGCACGTCGTGCCGGAGGTCGCGATCCTGACCGCAGCGGCCGGGCCCTTGGTCGCGCCGATCCACGACCGCCAGCCGGTGGTGATCGCCGCCGATGCCCGCGCGCGCTGGCTCGATCCCGACCTGCCGCTCGACGCCGTGGCCGACCTCCTCGCTCCCGATCCGCTGGTCGACTGGACGGTCGCCGCGGCGCCGGCCTGGATCAACGACGCCCGCACCGAGGCCGGGGCGGCGCCGCTCACGCTCGGGCTGTAGGTCGCCACGACCGACGCGTAGCTAGCCCCCGAGCGACGCCCGCTGCTCGCGCTGGAGCCAGGTCGGCTCCTCGTAGACGTCGTCGAACAGCGAGCTCGCGGGCGGCGGCCCGACTTGCTCCTGGGCCGCGATCACGTCGCGGACCTGAGCCTCGTACGCCGCAGCCAACGCGTCGTGCTCGCCGGCGTCCAGCCAGCCGCGGCGCTCGAGCAGGAGCCGCATCCGGCGCAGCGGATCGCGCTGGCTCTTCCACACGTCGGTCACGCGCTCGTCGCGGTAGCGCGACGGATCGTCCGACGACGAGTGGGCGCTGACCCGGTAGGTCAATAGCTCGACGAAGGTCGGCCCGTCGCCGGCCCGGGCCTTGGCGGCGGCGCGCCGGCACACGTCGTAGACCGCCAGGACGTCGTTGCCGTCGGCGCGCAGCGGCTCGACGCCGTAGCCGATGGCCTTGCACGCGATCGTCTCGGCCGCGGTCTGCACCGCGCCGGGGGTCGAGATCGCCCACTGGTTGTTCTGGCAGATCAACACCACCGGCGCCTTCATCACGCCGGCGAAGTTGAGCGCGACGTGGAAGTCGCCCTCGCTGGTGCCGCCGTCGCCCATGTAGCCGAAGGCGCACCGGCCGTGATCGCCCTGGATCTTCATCGCCATCGCGACCCCGACCGCGTGGGGGATCTGGGTCGAGACGCACGACGACATCACGACGTAGTGGTGGGCGCGATCGCACGGGTGACACGGCATCTGCCGGCCCTTGGTCGGATCGGCGGCGTTGCCCATGATCTGGGCGATGTAGCTGTCGAGGGTCATGCCGCGGAACAGCCCGACCCCGGCTTCGCGCAAGGCCGGGATGATCCAGTCGTCGGGGCGAGACGCCGCCGCCGAGCCGACCACCGCCGCCTCCTGGCCCATGGCCTCGCCGTAGAACCCGATCCGGCCCTGCCGCTGCAGCGCCATCATGCGCGCGTCGGTGACCCGAATCATCAACATGCCCTCGTACAGGCGTCGCGCCAGGGCGCGGTCGAGCCAGGCGATCGCCGCGTCCGACGCGGCGCCGTCTTCGTCGACGAGCTGGTACAGGCCGCGGGCCTTGGCCAGGTCGTCGCCTGCGAAGTAGCCGGCGAAGCTCGGGGGCAAGGTCGCGGAGCTCGAGCGAGGCGCGTCGATCATCGCGCGGACGATACGCAGCCCAGCGCCGCCCGGGCAAGCGCTCACCCGCGCCAATGCCGATCGCTCGGCGGCTCCTCCTCGACGAGGCTCCCGAAGCCAGGAAGACGGGTCGTCGGGGTCCGATGCGATCCGATCCCGATCCGATCCCGGCTTCGAAGAGGACGTTCCCATCGAGGAGCCGCCCCGGAAGGTCACCGACCTCAGCGCCAGTTCGGCGGCGGCGGCGCCGACAAGCCATACGGCCCAGCGCCCGGAGGCTGCGGGTACGTCAGGCCGACGTCGAAGCTGGTCGGGGGTAGCTCGGCCAGGCGATTGATCCGCGCCTGCAGGATGCCGTTACTGAGCGGCCAGAAGATCAGGTAGGCCAGGGCCCAGCCAACGTACGGGATGACGGTCAAGATCGACGCCGTCAGGTACAGGCCGCGCGGCGCCCGGTCGGGCAGGCCGCGCAGCTTGAACTGCAGCGACACCCGATCCGAAAGCCGCAGCGTGTTGAAGAACACCCAGTACAGGTTGAAGTAGGGGATGAACCCGAACCCGATGGCCTTGCCCGCGCTCGGATCGTCGCTGGCGGCGACCGGCAGCCGGCCGTGCTTGGCGCTGTAGTAGAAGTAACTGAAGATCCCGAAGGTCAGGTAGTGCAGGAGCACCGCCGCGGCGACCGGGAACCTGGTCAGCGTATGGTGGCTCAGGCGGGCCCGCTCGGACAGCGGCACCATCGACAGGTCCGGCAGCTTGTAGATCATCGGCCCCGGCATCGCGACGAACGTCGGCACGGCCTGGCCCTGCACCATCAGGGCGTTGCGCATGGCGTCGTTCTCGTTGCGCAGCCGCTCGGCCTCGCGCGTCGCTTGCTCGGCGCGCGCCAGCGCCGCTTCCTGATCGTCCCGGTACATGCCTTTACGCTAGCGCGAAACTCGGCTACGGCCGCGGGTGCGCGACGAAGAACGCCCACAGGCGCGCGGTGGCGTCGAGGTCCCTCGACTGATGACCGCCGGGGAACGGCCCGCCGCCCGGCCAGGTGTGGCCGCCGCCGGTGATCGTACACAGCTCGACGGCGGCGCCGCCGGCGCAGCTGGGGTACGCCACACAGCGGGCGTCGCCGCGCGCGAACACCTCGGTCGCCTCGCCGGTGCAGCCGTTGCGCGCGACCCAGCCGGCGATCGTGGTCGCCACCGAGGCGAACCCGAGCGCGACGCTGCCGTCGTAGGGCACGACGGTGTCGGCGGTGCCATGGATGTGCAGCACCGGCATCGGGCGGCTGGGCGCGCAGTCGGGGACGCCGAGCACGCCGGCCACCGGGCCAATCGCGGCGATCACGTCGGCGCGCTCGCAGGCCAGGCGGTGGGCGAGGAAGCCGCCGTTCGAGAACCCGGTGGCGTAGATCCGCTGGCGATCGAGGCACAGCGTGGCGTCGAGCTCGGCCACCAGCGCGTCGACGAAGCCGACGTCGTCGACCCCGGTGGCGGCGGCGGTGCCACAACACGCGCCGGCGTTCCAGCCCTGCACCGCGCCCGTGCCGTCGGGGTGGACGGTGACGAAGCCGCTGGCGTCGGCCTGCTCGGGCCAGCGGGTCAGGTCCTCCTGGGTCAGCGACGACATCGAGTAGCCATGGAAGTCGAGGACCACTGCGGTCGGCCGCGCCGGATCGTAGCTGGCCGGGACATGGACCCGCGCGGTCCGCACCCGACCGTCCACGGTCAGCCGCCAGATCGCGTCGCGGGGCTGCGGGCTGCGGCCGACGCAGGCGCCGGCGTCCGGGGCTCCGGCGTCGCCGCGCCCACCATCGCCCGTCGGGGCGTCGAGCACGGGGGCGTCGAGCACCGGAGCGTCGACCACCGCCGCGTCGGCGGGACCGCCGGCGGGCGCACCGTCGGAGCAGGCCAGCGCCAGGGCAGCGCCGGCGGCGAGCGAACGCACGACCATCGCGGCACTATGACATGCGCGGCCCCGGCGGCGGGGCGGTCACTCGACGATCACGCCACACTCGAAGGTCGCCGACAGGGTCGCACCGCCGGCGCGGAAGTTGGTGCACGCGGTGCCCAGGAGCTCGATCGTGTCGTCGTCGACGAAGCGCCAGTCGGTGCCGAACATGAGCCGGGTCCCGCCGAGGGTGACGATCCCAGACTCCTCGGCCTGCTGGCGGTTCTGGATCGTGCCGTTCAGGTCGAGCGTGCACGACAGGGCGCCGGTGATGATCGAGCGGAGCTGATCGGCGAGCTGCGTCGGGTCGTTGGCCTTGTAGAACGGCGAGGTGCCGGTGGCGACGTCGGCGCCGACGCCGGCGTTGGCGACCCGCTGCAGGTGGGTATCGCCGACCTGATTGCCGACCGACAGGATGTAGGTCTTGATCCCGGCGGTGAAGGCCCGCTGGGTCTCGCTGATCGTGAGGTTCTGAGCGACGATGTTGCCGTTCTCGTCGATGTCGGCGCAGGTGTCGGGCAACCCGTCGGTGGCCAGGAGCAAGATCGGGGTCGAGCCGGCCGGCGGCGGGGTCGCGATCAGGCCGTCGATGATCGGCCGCAGGGACTCGCCGGTCGGGGTGTCGGTCAGGAGGTTGTCGCGCAGGAGCGTGTCGATCGCCGCCTGGTTGTTGAGCATCCGCGTCGGGGTCGACCGGACGTCGGGGCAGGTGCCGGAGCGATCGCTCGAGTAGGTGGTGGCGCCGAAGAAGACGCGATCCTGGAGCTGCGTGACCACGCCCGAGGTCCCGGTCAGCGCGGTGCGCACGGCGGCCCAGCGGCTGGTGCCGCCGAAGGACTGGTCCATCGAGCCGCTGCGGTCGATCACCAGGTGGACGGTCGGGGTCGTGGCCATCGGCGTGACCGTGACCGACGGGCACTCGTCGCCATCGGGGGACGTGCCGCCGTCGCCGCCGGAGCCGGTGCGCACGCAGTGACCGCGGGGATCGCACTCGAACCCGCTGCCGCACTCGCTGCCGCCCTGGGTGCAGTCGGCGGTGCAGGTGTCGACCGGGCCGCAGTAGAAGCCCAGCGGGCAGGCGCTGTCGTTGCCATCACAGTCCAGCGAGCAGGCCGGGTCGGGCGGGTTGACGTCACAGGGGCCATCGGCCCCCACGGTGTTCGATCCGCACGCGGCGGCCAGGGCCAGGACGGTCAAAAGCTCTGCGCGCATAGCTGCCAGCCTATCTGCAACCGTCGATCCAGGCACGATAAACCCGGCCGACGTCCCCAGCCACCAGCGCGTGGACCCGAGAGCGTGTCGGTGCCCACACGATGGCGCGGCCAACCCACCCCAGATCGCGCCGATCTCGCTGGGGTCGGCCGATCGCCTGAACATCCGACCAGCCGCGCCGGCGGCCCGCGACCGTCGACCGGCTTCGACATCCCGCTCCTCGCGCTGGGGTCCGGCGCCCCACCTGCGGGGATCGCGTCGCCGGTCACCCGCCTCGGCCTCGGCCTCGGTCTCGGCCTCGGTCTCGGTCTCGGCCTCGGTCTCGGTCTCGGTCTCGGTCTCGGTCTCGGCCTCCGCCTCGGTCTCGGTCTCGGTCTCGGCCTCGGTCTCGGTCTCGGTCTCGGCCTCGGCCTCGGTCTCGGTCTCGGTCTCGGTCTCGGCCTCCGCCTCGGTCTCGGTCGGCCTCACCCGCCGCTACAACGCATCTTGCTGGCGGTCATCGGCACCTCGACCTGCGTGACCGCCGCGGCGACCACCTGCGCGGAGCCGTACACCTGGTTGCAGGTATCGCCGGCCGACGCGTGCACCGTGATCCGCACCGGTCGCCCGGCCTCGACGAGGGCAGTCGTGAAGGTCAGGACCTCGCCCGGCGCGGGCGGCCGAAGCGAGAACCGCTCCTCGGCCGGCGGCGGCGGCGGCGGACACGGGGCCGCCGGCCCGTAGGACTTGCTGCAGCCGTAGCTCGCCCCGCCCTCGGAGATCACCACCGACACGTCCGCCCGGGTGTCGAAGCGGTCGCCGGTCAAGCGCAGCTCGTAGCGGATCGGACCGACGTAGCCGGGGGCATCGATCGACACCCCGGCGTCGAGACCCGACGGCGGCGGCGGATCGGGATCGTTCGGCGACGGCGGTGGGCCGCAGGCGATGAGGAGGGCGAGGGTCCAGAGCGCGACGCGGAACATGGCGCCATGGACGCACGACCCGCGCGATCGGTTCAAGTCCGCGGTCCCAGGTCGGGCTCGTCGACGCCGAGCTCGCGGCGGACCAGGCGCGCGCCGGCCACCAGGGCCCGGAGCTTCTGCCGGGCGCACGGTCGCGGGAGCTGCTTGAGCCCGCAGTCGGTGGTGAGCGTGACCCGCTCGGGCTCGATGTGGCGCAGCAGCTTGCGGATGCGCTCGGCGACCTGCTCGGGGTGCTCGATCTCGAGGGTGCGCACGTCGATCACCCCGGCGGCGATGCGCTTGTCGGCCGGGAGCTGGCGGACCAGATCGGCGTCGGCCATCTCACGGCACGCGAAGTCGAGGACGTACTCGTCGACCGCGACCTCGAGGTAGCGCGGCAGGATCGCGCGGTAACCGCCGGCGGTCATGCCCTCGAGCTGGTTGCCCCAGGCGTTGCCCATGCAGAAGTGCCACGAGGTCGCGACCGCGCGGCGATCGATCCCGCGCATCGTGCGATCGACGGTCTCGTTGACCCACGCGTAGTCCTGATCACCCGACAGAAACGGCATCCACGCGCCCAGGTCCTCGAGCTGGATGTGCCGACATCCCGCGGCGATCACCTCGTGGATCTCGGCCGAGAACACGTCGGCGAGGGCGGCCGACAGCGCGTAGCGATCCTTCACCGGCCCGCCATGGAAGTGGGCGAGCGTCGAGAGCTGGACCGGGCCAGCGCCGATACACGCCTTCACCGGCCGCGCGGTGTGGGCCTGGGCCCAGCGGTACAAGAGCGCCATCCGCACCGGGCCGCGCTCGATCGGGCCGACCACCGCGACCCCGCCGGCCTCGTCGAGAGCCCAGGCGTCGCGCCCGCGGGCCTTGGCGCGCGCTGGGTGCGGCAGCTTCTCGGGCGAGAAGCCGCGGGTCCGCTCGAGCCAGTACCAGAGGAACGAGCCGATCCCCATCTGATAGTCGTCGAACCACATCTGGCCATCGGTCAGCACGTCGAGGCCGGCGTCCTCCTGATCGGCGATCACCGCGCGGGTCGCGTCGTGGAAGGCCTCGGCGTGCGCCGCGAGCTTGAACGCCTCGAGCAGATCGCGGCCGGCGAGCTGATGCGTGAACCACTGCGGCCGCGGATAGCTGCCGACCATCGTCGTGGGGAGGAGCGTCATCGCGGCCGATGCTACGCCGCGTCGCGCCGCGGTCGCGCTTACCCGACTTACTTGCACCGCGCCGCGGTGTGCACCCGGCGGTCTCCGGCATATGCGATCGTCGGGCCATGGATGCACCTCGCGATCTCGGGATCGCCAACATCCTCCACCGCGGCACGCTGGCGGTCCTGGCCGGCGCGCGCACCTTCGAGCGCGGCCAGGCGTGCTTCGCCAGCGGTCGCGTCGAGCAGGTCGCGGCCGGACGCGGTGAGCTGCGCGGCGTGGTCCGCCCGCAGGAGCGCGGTCGCCCGGCGTATCAAGTGCGCCTGTGGATCCGCGCCGACGGGCTGGCGTACTCCTGCACCTGTCCGATCGGCAGCGAGCGGCAATTCTGTAAGCACGCCGTGGCGATCGCGCTGGCCCATCTCGATCGCGAGCGCCAAGACGCGGCCGGTGGCCTCGACGTCCTGGCCACCGCGCTGCGCACGATCCCCCCGACCGCGCTCGTCGATGAGCTCCTGGTCCTGGCGCGGCGCGATCCGGCGACCGCCGACGCGCTCAAGCGGTTGTGCCTCGACGTCCTGGCGCGGAGCTGAGGCCGCGTCGCGCCGACCGCGTCACCGACGCTCGGCCGGGGCGCCAGCGCGGATCGATGACCTGCTACACTGCGCGCGCCGATGCCGACCGACGTGCTCGACGCCACCGCGACCAGCGGCGCCCTCGCGGCGGCGCCCGCCGGCGGCGGCCTGCGGATCGGCGATCAGCTCGGCCGCTACGTGATCGAGCGGGTGCTGGGCGCCGGCGGCATGGGCCTGGTCTACGCCGCCCACGATCCCGACCTCGATCGCCGGGTGGCGATCAAGGTGCTGCGCGGCGACGCCTCCGATGAGTCGCGGGTGCGGCTCCTGCGCGAGGCCCGGGCGATGGCCAAGGTCAGCCACCCGAACGTCATCACCGTCTACGAGGTCGGGACCGATGGCGGGGTCGACTTCGTCGCGATGGAGCTGCTCGAGGGCGGCACCCTGGCCGAGTGGCTGCGCGCCGAGCGCCGCCCCGCCGTCGAGGTGCTGCGCCGGCTGCGCGCCGCCGGGGCCGGCCTGGCCGCCGCCCACGCCAGCGGCCTGGTCCACCGCGACTTCAAGCCCGCCAACGTCCTGCTCGGCCGCGACGGTCGGGTGGTCGTGACCGACTTCGGCCTGGCGCGCGGCTTCGAGTCCGACGCGGTCGCCGAGACCTTGCCGGCGACCGCCGAGGCCGCGCGCGCGTCGACCGCGACCGGGGCGCGCGCGAGCGGGCCAACCGCGCCCACGGTCGGCGCCCTGGACATCACCCAGGCCGCGACCGACCGACCGGCGACCGCGACCGCGCCGTCGATCACGCGCCCGAACCTGTCGGCGCGGTCGGGCGACCTGGCGTCGACGTTGACCCGGACCGGCGCGATGATCGGCACCCCGGCGTACATGGCGCCCGAGCAGTTCAGCGGCGGGACGGTCGGTCCGGCGGCCGATCAGTTCGCGTTTGCGGTCGCGCTGTGGGAGGGCCTGACCGGGGCCCGGCCGTTCGCCGGCGCCTCCATCGACGAGCTGCGCCGCGCCGTCGATCGCGGACCTCCCGACGCCAGCGCCCTGCCGCGCGCGGTCCGCCCGGCGGTGGTGCGGGCCCTGGCGCGCGATCCCGGCGGCCGCTGGCCCGACGTCGCGGCGATGCTGGCCGCGCTCGATCGCGGACTGGCCCGGCCCCGGCAGCTCAAGCTCGGCGTGGCCGCGGCCCTCGGCCTGGCCGCGGTCGCCGGCGGCGTGATGCTGACCCGTGGCGACGAGCGCCGCGCCACCGCGCCGGCCGCGGCGTGCGCGCTCACCGGCGCCGAGCTCGACGCCACCTGGACGCCGACGGTCATGGCCGACCTCGACCGCCGGTTCGCCGACGCCCCGGCCTGGCGCGAGCTGCGGACCGGCCTCGAGCGCTTCGTCGCCGACTGGCGCACCGAACGCGCGGCCGCGTGCGCCGCCCCCGATGCGCCGAGCCACCACGGTCGGATCGCCTGCCTGGCCGGCTTGAACGCCGAGCTCGAGGCGGCGCTGACGCTGTTGCCCCAGGTCCGGGTCGAGGACCTGCCGCGCGCCGGCCTGGCCGACGTCCTGCCACCGCCGGAGAGCTGCAAGAGCGGGCGGCGCGCGGCGATGCCGGCGCTGCCCACCGATCCGTCGACGCGGGCGGCGCTGTCGAAGCTGATCGCCGCGGCCTCGACCGCCAAGCTCCTGGCCCGCGGCCCGACCCCGGATCAGGCCAAGGCCAAGGCCGACGAGGTGGTCGCCGAGGCCCGGCGACTCGCGTCGAGCTACCCACCGGCCCTGGCCATCGCCCTCGAGACCAAGGCGATGATCATCCACGTCGCGGGCGAGTGCGCCCAGGCCATGCCGCTCTACGAGGAGACCGCGACCGCGGCCGAGGCGGCCAGCGCCGACGGGCTGCGGGCGATGGCGCGGATCGGCCTGCTCGAGTGCGCGATCGCGTCGTCGTCGGATCTGGCGCAGATCCAGCGCTACGCCGATCAGGCTCGGGCCGCGATCCAGCGCGCTGGCGACGATCGCCAGCTCACCGCCGCGCTCGAAATGACCCTGGCCGGCCTCGACGCCACCGTCGGCAAGATCGACGAGGCGATCGTCCGCGTCGCGGCCGCGCGCACGATCTTCGTCGAGTACGGCGATCTGCGGCGGGCCGGCAACGCGACCTTGTTCGAGGCCGAGCTGCGGATGCTGGTCGACGGGTGGGGCCAGCGCGCCGCGATCGAACAGCTCTACCGCGACGGCCTGGCGCTGCGCGAGCGGGTCTACGGCGACGGTCATCCGATGACCGAGTCCGTGCGGCTCGGCCTCGGCCTGATCCTCGAAGATCGCGATCCCGTCGAGGCCAACCGGCTGGTCAGCCAGGCGGCGGCCAGTGTCGCGATGAAGCCGGCGCCGGCCGACGCGATCGCGCTGCGCGGGCGGGTGGTCGACGAGCGCGGCCGGCCGTTGACCGGCGCCCAGGTCCTGGCGGCCAGCCAGATCTGGGCCCGCCCCGACGGCGTCCCGGCGGTGTTCGACGATCGGTTCCGCAGCCAGACCACGACCGGCGCCGACGGGCGCTTCGCGTTGACCGCGCCACCTGGCGCGCTGGTGACCGCGTGGACCGACACGGGCCTGGCCCGCGCGGTCCCGGTGTCCGCGGCCCGCGAGCTGCGCATCGATCGCCCGGCCGCTCTGGAGCTCGAGATCGTCGAGACCCGCGCCACCGGCGCGCGCGATCCGCTGGTGGCCCTGGCGTCGCGGGCCGCGATCGCGATCGTCGCGGTGCTCGACGCCCCCGGCTCCCGCGTCAGCACGGTCCTGGCTCGCCGCGCCGATCGCCAGCGCTGGAACGTGACGCGGACCTACCCGGGCCGGCTGCAGCTCATGGCGATCACGCTGTCGCCGCTCGGGGACACGCTCCTGGCGTCGTGGCCACTGACCGTGGCGCCGGGCGCGACCGCGACCGCGTCCCTGAGCCTGGACCTGCGCGGCGCCGTGGTCGACGTGGTCGTCCGCGCCGAGCGCGGCACGATCCCGACCGCGCAGATCATGTTGTTGGCTGGACGCACCGCACGCGCCCCGCGGACCGTCGGGGACCTGAGCGCGCACTGGCGCAACCCGCGCCGCCACATCGCCAACGCCGCGCCGATCACCGACGCGAACCAGACCGAGATCGGGCGGCCGCTGTACCGCCCCGGCGACATCCACGGGCGCATGGCGGCGGTCTTGCCCGGCATCTACACCGCGTGTGTCATCCCGTTCGCGGGCGACGTGCGCGACCGCGCCTACCTGAAGACCTTGACCGACGAGGAAGATCTCGAGGTCAAGTGCACGCCGATCACCGTCGGCGACGCCCCGGTCCAGGCCTTCGTGGTCGAGGCGCCGCCGATGAAGAACCTGCCGACGCCGTGAGCCCAGGGCCGACCGCGGTCGGTCAAGCGCGGTCAGTAGCCGAGCGGCACCCAGGCCCAGCGCTGCCCCGGCCCCTGCCAGGCCAGCACCGCCGCAGCGTCGCCGCCGAGGAGCACCAGCGCGCGACCGGTCGGGATGGCCGGCGCGGCGCTGGCCGGGACCTGCGGCGCGTCGGCGCCCGACCACACGGTGATCGCGGCGCCACTGGGATCGCACGGCGTCGTGCCGGCCTCCTCGATCCCGTCGAGGTCGAACTCGAGCACCGCCACCTCGGGGGCCGCGTCGCCTCGGCACACGAGCGGCGGCGCGGCGGTGGTGACGATCTCCAGACACATGACCGCGTCCGCCGACGGCGCCAGGATGACGCGATCGTCCCGGCCGTCGCCGTCGAGGTCGGCCGCCAGCTCGACGCCGGCGCCGCAGGCCGAGGGCGCGGGCGCCGCCGCCTCCGGTCGCGACGCCCCAGCGCCGCAGCCGAGCGCGAGGCATGCCACCCAGGCCAGCGCGGTACGGTTCATGGCTGTCACGATCCCGGGATGAGATCGATGGTCTCGCCCGCCACCTTCTTGCCGCGCAAGACGCGGTAGTCCGAGCCCCACTGCTCGACGATCGCGGCGTCGTCGCCCGACGAGGTGTACAACCACCACCGGCAGCGCTCGACCGTGCCCTCCGGCCGGGTCGCCTTGGCGCCCAGCAGGTTGCCGACGTCGCCGTGCAGCTTGCAGGTCGCGGTGCCGCGCTTGTCGAGGGAGAACCGGACCTCGCCCAGGACCAGCACCTCCGGCGGGTAGCCGGCGACGTCGGTCGGGTCGAGCTCGAGGATGCGCACCGCCGCCGTGCCGGTGCGCTCGAGGCCGATCACGCACCACACCACCTGCTGACCGTCGACCAGGCGGCCGGCGACCCAGCGGTGGCCGTCCTCGTCGTAGTTGATCGCGCCCTCGCACAAGAGATCCTTGCCGTCGATCGTCACGACGTCGCCGATCCGCAGGTCGCGCAGGCTGCGCTCGATCAGCACGTCCTTGCTGGGCGCCGGCAGGGCCCGACCGGCGCCGCCGCCGAGCCCGCGCCGCTTGCGCTCGTTGCCGTAGGCGATCGCGGCGGCCCCACCGCCGAGGGCGGCGACCGCGATGGCCGCGATGATCAAGATCGTGAACATCGATCCTCCGGGTCGGACCATAGCGCACCGCGGCGCGACCGGCGCGTCGCGATCGCGCACGCGGTTACCGGCCGGTCGCCTTGACACATACGGATGGCACTCGCTACACCGTGCGCCGACGCGGGCCCCGCGTCGCCACGCCACGCCTCACTCACCGCCGATCGATCGGCGCGGAGGGACCCATGGTAGCCGTGCTAGCAGACCACGACCTGCGCCGCGTCCTCGACGACGACGGCCGGGTGCTCCCGGGCGCGACCGTGCCCCAGGTCGCCGACGACCTCCTGCGCAAGATCTTCGACGTCATGTCGCTCGTGCGCATCATGGACGACCGCATGATGCGGCTCCAGCGCCAGGGCCGCCTCGGCTTCTACATGAAGGCCATCGGCGAGGAGGCCTCGCACTTCGCGGTCGCGCCGCTGCGGTCGGGCGACTGGATCTACCCGAGCTATCGCGAGCAGGGCGCGTGGTTCTGGCGCGGCTACACCGTCAAGCAGTTCATCGATCAGCTCTTCGGCAACGCCAACGACCCGGTCAAGGGTCGGCAGATGCCGGTCCACCACTCGGCCAACTGGCTCAACCTGGTGTCGATCAGCTCGCCGGTCGGGACCCAGATCCCGCAGGCGGTCGGCTCGGCCTACGCCGCCAAGGTGCTGGGCAAGGACGACGTGTCGATGGTGTACTTCGGCGAGGGCACCTCGTCGACCGGCGAGTTCCACGTCGGCCTGAACTTCGCCGGCGTGTGGAAGGCGCCGTGCGTGTTCGTGTGCCGCAACAACGGCTGGGCGATCAGCGTGCCGCGCGAGAAGCAGACCGCGGCCAAGACCTTCGCGTCGAAGGCCATCGGCTACGGCATGCCCGGCATCCGCGTCGACGGGAACGACATCCTGGCCGTGCTGCAGGTGTCGCAGGAAGCGATCGACCGGGCCCGCGCTGGCGACGGCCCGACCCTGATCGAGGCCCTGACCTACCGGGTCCAGGGCCACTCGAGCTCCGACGATCCGTCGGTCTATCGCGATCCCAACGAGCCGGCCGAGTGGGAGAAGCGCGATCCGCTCAACCGCCTGCGCAACTACCTGAAGCACCGCGGCCTGTGGGACGAGGCGTGGGAGAAGGACCTGGGCGAGCGCTACAACCAGGAGATCACCGACGCCCTGGCCGCGTCGGACGCGACCCCGCCGCCGCCGGTCGAGTCGATCTTCGACGACGTCTACGAGGAGCTGCCCTGGCACCTCCGCGAGCAGAAGGCCTGGCTCATGGCCCAGGCCCGGACCAAGAACCCCCACCACCACGGCTAGAGCGGAGTCCCCCATGCCCGTCATGAACATCATCCAGGCGGTCAACGACGCGCTGCGCCTGCAGATGCGCCAGGACCCGCGCACCGTCGTGCTCGGCGAGGACGTCGGCAAGTTCGGCGGCGTGTTCCGCGCCACCAGCGGCCTCTTCGAGGAGTTCGGCGGCGATCGCGTGATCGACACGCCGCTGGCCGAGGCCGGCATCATCGGCACCGCGATCGGCATGGCCCTGTACGGCCTACGCCCGGTGCCGGAGATCCAGTTCGGCGACTTCATCTTCCCGGCCTTCGATCAGATCGTGAACGAGCTGGCCAAGTTCCGGTACCGCTCGGGCGGCCAGTACCCGTGCCCGGTCATCATCCGCACGCCGGTCGGCGGCGGCATCCGCGGCGGCCACTACCACTCGCAGTCGCCCGAGGCGCTGTTCATCCACACGCCGGGCCTGAAGGTCGTGGCGCCGTCGAACCCCTACGACGCCAAGGGGATGCTCCTGGCGTCGATGCGCCAGAACGATCCGATCCTGTTCATGGAGCCCAAGCGGATCTATCGCGCCAGCAAGGGCGAGGTGCCCGAGGGCGACTACACCGTCGAGCTCGGCCAGCTCGCGGTGACCCGGCCCGGGACCCAGGTCACGCTGATCGCGTGGTCGGGCATGGTGTCGATCGCCGAGGAGGCGGCGGCCAAGGCCGCGGCGGCCGGGATCTCGGTCGAGGTCCTCGACCTGCGCACCCTCATGCCGTTCGATCTCGAGGGCATCCTGGCCTCGGTGAAGAAGACCGGGCGGTGCGTGATCGTCCACGAGGCCCCCAAGACCTGCGGGTTCGGCGCCGAGCTGATCGCGTCGATCCAGGAGCGGGCGATGGAGCACCTCGAGGCGCCGATCCTGCGGGTCGCGGGGTTCGACACGCCGTTCCCGTACACGCTCGAGCACGAGTACCTCCCCAACGCCGATCGCGTCCTGGGCGCGATCCGCCAGACCCTGGAGTGGTGATATGGCCTTCGAGTTCCATCTGCCCGATATCGGGGAGGGCGTCGTCGAGGGCGAGATCGTCTCGTGGAAGGTCAAGGTCGGCGACGTGGTCAAGCTCGACCAGCCGATCGTCGAGATCATGACCGACAAGGCGACGGTCGAGATCCCGTCGCCGCGGGCCGGCACGATCGCCGCGATCAACTACGGCGAAGGGCAGATCTGTCCGGTCGGCCAGGTCCTCTTGGTGATCGACGATGGCGCCGGGGCCGCGCGCGCCGGGGCCGCGGCCCAGCCCTCGACGGCGCATCAGGCCGCCAAGGTCGAGCCCGAGCACTCGCCGGCGCCCCAGCTCCAGCTCGCCGGCCACCTGCCCGAGGAGATGGCGCCGACCGGTCGGATCGAGGTGGTCGACGCCACCGCGACGCGCGGCCGCGTGCTCGCGACCCCGGCGACCCGCCGGCTGGCCCGCCAGCTCGGCGTCGACCTGGCCCGGGTCACCCCGACCGGACGCCACGGTCGGGTCACCACCGCCGACGTCAAGACCTTCTCGTCGGCCGGCTCGACCGTGGCCATCCCGCGCCTGACCGAGACCGTGCTGCCGCCGATCAAGCCGGTGACGCCGGTCGCGGTGGCCCGCGGCGGCGACGAGGAGCGCATCCCGTTCCGCGGCATGCGCAAGCGGATCGCCGAGTCGATGACGCGGTCCAAGCACACCGCGGCGCACTTCACGTATGTCGAGGAGATCGACATGACGGAGCTGGTCGCGGTGCGCGAGCGCGCCAAGGCCCGCGCCGCCGACCGCGGGGTCAAGCTCAACTACCTGCCGTTCATCGTCAAGGCGGTGGTGTCGGGCCTGAAGAAGTGGCCGATGCTCAACGCCTCCCTCGACGAGACCACCCAGGAGATCGTCCGCAAGAAGTACTACCACATGGGCATCGCCGCCCAGGGGCCGCAGGGCCTGGTGGTGTCGGTCGTGCGCGACGCTGACAAGCGCTCGATCTTCGACCTGTCGCGCGAGATCGATCGGCTGGGCGAGGCGGTCCGCGCCGGCACCGCGACCCGCGACGACCTGACCGGCTCGACCTTCACGATCAGCTCTCTGGGCAAGCTCGGCGGCGTCCTGGCCACGCCGATCATCAACTTCCCCGAGGTCGCGGTCGTCGGCGTGCACAAGATCGAGGAGAAGCCCGCCGTCCGCGGCGGCCAGATCGTGATCCGCCACCTCATGAACCTGTCGATCTCGGTCGATCACCGCCTGGCCGACGGCTGGGACGGCGCGATGTTCCTGCAAGACGTGAAGGCCCTCCTCGAGGACCCGACCACGATGTTCATGGAGATGGTCTAGAGCACCGAACGGTTTGAGATGCCTGCTGCGACGCGGCCGTGCGGGCACCTCCGAGCGTACGTCCGATGCTCGCTCGTCGTGTAGTTGACTACACTCCTCCCTGCGCTTCGGGCGTGCGCCCGGATCTGCCTCACACGTCCGCGTCTCGCGACGGCATTCAAACCGTTCGGTGCTCTAGCCCACCGAACGGGCTCCCCGCCCCCTGAACGCCGCCGGCGGCCCCGCCCGCGTCTCCGTTTCCGGTTCGCCCTCGGCCTCGGTCTCCGTTTCGGGTTCGGGTTCGGGTTCGGGTTCGGGTTCGGGTTCGGGTTCGGGTTCGGGTTCGGCTCGGGTTCGGGTTCGGCCTCGGTTCGGCCTCGGTCTCGGGTTCGGGTTCGGTCTCGGCCTCGGTCTCGGGTTCGGGTTCGGGATCGGGTTCGGGATCGGGTTCGGGATCGGGTTCGGGATCGGGTTCGGGATCGGGTTCGGGATCGGGTTCGGCCTCGGTCTCGGCCTCGACGGGCGGAGGCTGCGGCAACTTGAGGGTTGCCACCGGGCGTGATACGAATCGCATGTCCCCCTTTCTTCCCGCCAACGTTCCGTATCATGCCCACCGCGGCCCCGACAAAGACCACCACGCTCCTCCGGCTCGCCCGGAAAGGGCCGGTGCGCGCTCGGGACCTGGACGCCGCCGCCATCCCGCGGGCCTACCTCAAGCGGCTCTGCGATCGCGGCCTGCTCGAGCAGGTGGACCGTGGCCTGTACCGGCGCACCGACGCGCCCCTGACCGAGCTGAGCTCGCTTGCTGACGTGAGCAAGCGCGTCCCGCACGCGGTCATCAGCCTGCTCAGCGCGCTCCAGGTCCACGGGCTGACGAGCGAGGCCCCGCACGCAGTGTGGGTGCTCATCGACCGGCACGCGCGCATGCCGAAGGTCACCTCGCCTACCCTTGAGGTCGTGCGTGCGAGCGGGGACGCACTGGAGCATGGCGTCGAGGCCCGGGTCATCGACGGCGTGAAGGTGAAGCTCACGACGCCCGCCAAGACCGTCGCCGACTGTTTCCGCTTCCGCCGGCATGTCGGGCTCGAGGTCGCGCTCGCGGCGCTCAGGGACTACCTGCGAAAGCGCAAAGGCAGCATCGACGCGCTGGTCGAAGCCGCCCGCGCCGATCGCATCTACACGTTCATGCGGCCATACCTGGAGGCGCTCGCATGACGAAGACGCCACCCAAGGACATCGGCGCGTCGGTGCGCGCACGCCTGCTCCGCGTCGCCCGCGATCAGGGCGAGGACTTCCAGCTCGTCCTCATGCGCTATGCGAACGAGCGCTTGCTCTTTCGGCTCGCGTCGTCGAGGTACGCCGAGCGGTTCGTGTTGAAGGGAGCGGCGCTGTTCACGCTCTGGACTGGCAAGCCGCATCGAGCGACCCGCGACCTCGACCTGCTCGGCTTCGGCGACCCAGGCGTGGACCACATGCGCGGAGTCTTCTCCGAGGTGCTCACGCTCGACGTGCCGGACGACGGAGTGCGATTCGACCTCGAGTCCCTCACGGTCGGCCTCATCCGCGAGGAGCAGGAATACGGCGGCGTTCGGGTCGAACACGTCGCCCGCCTCACGAACGCGCAGGTGCGCTTGCAGGTCGACGTGGGCTTCGGCGATGCGATCACGCCGGAGCCAAGCGTCGTGGAGTTTCCGCCGTTGCTCGACTTCCCGGCACCAAGGCTGCGGGCGTACCCGCGCGAGACCGTCGTCGCCGAGAAGCTCGAGGCGATGGTGCAACTCGGCATGGCCAACAGCCGGATGAAGGACTTCTACGACGTCGCCGTGCTCGCGCGGGACTTCGACTTCGACGGTGTGGTACTCGCCCGCGCGATTCGCGCGACCTTCGAACGCCGGAAGACCGCGCTGCCGACCGCGATGCCGGCTGCGCTTACCAACGCTTTCGCGGAGGACCCGGCGAAGAGGACACAGTGGTCCGGCTTCGTGCGCAAAGCCGGTGTCCGCGAAGCCGGTGCCCTCGCTGAGACGATCGCAGCGGTACGAGCATTCGTCGACATGCCGCTCGCCTCGGCCGCAAGTGGCACACCCGCGCCAGGGACATGGCGAGCGGGCGTGGGCTGGAGGTGAACGTTCAGGCTGGCACATCGAAGCGTTCGAGTGCGAGAGCGAACGGCGGATAGCGTTGTGCCAGGCCAACGAGCAGCGCCCCGCCCGCCACGCCTGCCTCCCGAAACGACCCCCGGTTCGGCCGCCCCCGGTTCGGCCGCCCCCGGTTCGGCCGCCCCCCGTCAGAACGGTGGAGGCTCGTACCTGTCCACGAAGTCCAAGTAGCCGAATGCGTCTGGGTACTTTCTGGCGTAACACTCCAGGCTGAGCCGAACATCCTCGACGTATTCGTCTTTCCAGGCTGCCAGCCATCCCGGCAGCGGCTCCAGAGCGTCCGCCAAGTCGAGCACTTGTTGCAACTTTCCCGCTTGTGCCAGGAGTCGTGCCTCGACCAGGCCGCGATGGAGAATGAACAGCATCCGACGTTCCACTTGGCTGGGCGTCCTCATGGCAGAATCGTCACCTGGCCCAGGGGCGCCGTGGGCACCTGATCCCGGCAAGCCTAGCGGCTGCACCTGGATGGGTGTGTGGATCGGTGGCTCGATCCTCAGGATCCGCGCGTCGAGGGGCACCGACGACTTCCGACGACTTCGGTGAGAAGAGCTGATCAAGCCGCAGCGTCGTCGTCACCGGCGCCTCCCGGGCCGGGGGATCGTGGCCGGCACCTCGGCCAGCCCTGCCTCACGGATTCGAGACAGACGCTTCGTGTCAGGCCAGGCCACAGCCTTCAAGTCCACGCACCCCCGCGCCTGGGACGTGGCGAGAGGGCGGGGCGTGGGGGTGAAGTGAGGGAGCTCATCGCTTCATTCGAGCCCACGTGTCGTAGAGCCTTCGCAGGTCGACCCGCTCCTTGTTTGCCGCCTTGTATGCGTTCGTCACGATCACGCGCACCGGGTTGAGAGGCACCGTCCCGAACCCGATGATCACCGGTTGCCCATAATCGGCGAAGTTCTTGTTTCCCAGCAGCTGATCCCATCGAGTCCCCGGCACGTTCCTCAAGACAACCTGTGCGAAGTACATGCCGATGTCCATTGCCAGGGAGAAGGTCCTGTTCGTGAGTTCCTCGTCGGGAATGTCGATCGGGAACGTCAGCTTCGCCCGCGTTTCCTCGATCTCTTCGTCACCCTTCTTGCGCGTTTGGACTTGGCTCTCGAACCACCGGCCCAAGTCCTGTAGGGACTCGGGAGTCATGTTCGGCTCCCATCGCTCGTAGCCCGAGGTGCCTGTCACGGCGCTTGTCAGCTCCGCAATGCGTCCCGGCACTGAGTCATGGAACCACGCCGCGTACGCGATGAGGTCCTTCTTCGCCATGTTGCGAAACTGCAAGGTGAAGGGCGGTTGGATAGTCGAGTAAGTCATCTGGACGTCCTCAGCGTCAATGAATGACGATTCCGACGCCGGCCTGCTCGAGCGCCTGGCGTAGCGGTGCAGACGGGCCACCGTGTCCGGTCACAGGGCCCTGGAAGAAGTGCCAGGTAGCTCCTCGGACCTGTTCTGTGGCGATCAGCTCGGCGTCTTTGGCTCTCTCAGCTCGGATGGCAGACTGCCGGCCGCAACGTACTTGCGCGCCGCCTTGGTGGTCCCTGTCCTCTCTCGTGGCGGCCCGTGTCACGGCAAGGCCTCTGTCGGCGCCGTCAGCGTCTGACCTGAGTGGGTCGCTCCCGCCGCGCCCAGCTTGAACGCCACCGTTCGAGCCGCGCCCGACTCCCAGGGCGAAGAGGCGCGCAGTGCCTCATCGATATCCCCCTTCACTGCGCGCCACCCACTCGCGTCGGCGACCGCGATCTCGCTTGCGAAAGCCATCACGATCGCTTCACTGCGCATTGAGTTCGGGCCCAGCTCCGGGGCGGCGACCACCCGTCCGAACAGCTCCTCGACCGACAACTGACCATGCTGCATCCAGTCCACTGCGCACGAGACCAGCCACCAGCTGTCGAGATGCGTAATCGTGCAGGCTGGGGCACAGGAGAGCACATCGTGAAGAATGTGCCCAATAGTTTCATGCGCATTGGGTGTGCCACATCGAAAGAAGCGCGAGGCCTGGCTGCGCAACCACGTTAGCCCATCGACCAGCTGCAGATCACCCACGGAATCGGGTACCGAAGGTCGCAGGAGCTCGCCCTCCTCAACCAGAAACTCATCCCACAGATCAAAGAACAGCTCCAGACCGTCTAGCCCAGGGCCGCCGTAGACCCGGAGAATTCGGTGCCACGCGGCGTCCGGGCACTCGTAACGGCCCTGCAGCCATCGCTCGAATCGGGTGTACTGAGGGTTCCTGTGTGCGACCCGCCCAGGAAAGCAATCCTCGTCCGCGGCCCTTGCGCCGAGCAGGAAGTTGTATAGCCAGTCGAGCGTCAGCTCGCCCAGGTAGATGCCGACCCTCTGTAGCCGCCACGCTTGTCCAAGAGTTCGAACGACATGCTCCGGCGGCGACTGGGACACCAGTGTTCCTTGCGAAGCCTCCGGATCTCGGGGCCCATGCGACACGACTGCCAGTATCGCCTTTGCTACCTGCACAAGTCCGTCGCGCCCCCGAAGCCGCATGTACACATGATGCCATGAGCGCATAGACGTCCCCGAAACGCCGATATGCGCGTCAACAGCGCCAGGAATCCATCCAACGCCCGGAACGGCAAAGGCGTAGCCACCGTAAAACGCCGCCAGGTGGAGCGCGGATGGCGCTTCGAGAATCTCGGGGTCAGCAAGAATCGCTTCCACACGTCGTGCGAACTTCACGGACACATCTTCACAGTGGATCATACGCGATATCGACTCCAGCGTGGGCGTGCAACGCACGGACGTAGTCGTCATGTAGCACGCCCTGCGGACATCGTACTGCCTCGCGCGCTTCGCGAACATCACCGTCGCCCGATCGTGAACATCACCGTCGCCGCCGTCGCGTGACGACCGCCTCGGTATTGGTCGACCTCTGGAACCGCGGGAATTCTGACCGGCTGAACGAGGGCGTGCCGCCGGCGTCGGCCGCCGCCGCCGCGCCCGTCGGGCCCGCACCTCTCCCGGCCCGCCGCGCCCCCGTCGCGCCCGCCCCGCTCCCGGCCCGCCACGCCGGCCGCGCCCCGCCCGCCACACCCGCCTCCCGAAACGACCCCGGTTCGGCCGCCCCCATCGACGCCTACCGCGCCGCGCGGCTCTTGTGGCGGGCCGGCCTACCCGCGGTCTTCCCGCCCGGCACGTACTGGCTCGCGCGCTTCGCGAACATCACCGTCGCCCGCTACGCGAACATCACCGTCGCCGCCGTTGCGTGACGACCGCCCCGGTCCGCCGCCCGGCGCGTGCCTCCCGCACGCGCCGTCGCGGCGTGGCCGATCCGCCGGTTTCGCCGCCGCCGCGCCCCGTCGCGCCCGCCCTCTCCCGGCCCGCCGCACCGGCCGCGCCCCGCCCGCCACGCCTGCCTCCCGAAACGCCCCCCGGTTCGGCCGCCCCCGGCCCGCCGCACCGGCCGCGCCCCGCCCGCCGCGCCCGGCACCACAACCGCGGCACGTTTCGGTCGACCTGGAGCAGCACGTCGGCCGATAGTGCGCTCCGAGGAATCTGAGCTGCCGCCCGCCGCGCCCGGTCGCCGGGTCTTGCGGAGCGGCTGCGAGCGGAGATTCGTGCGTTATCCAGACCAGACCTTGTTGAAGGCGAGGCCTCGGAGCCCGGCTGCCTTGACCCGCTCGACGAAGCGCTCGCTGACGTAGGTGGAACTTGCACGATGAGGCAGGCGGAACAGGTCGATCCCCTCGACCTTGGACGCGACGAACGCGATCTTCTTGATGCGCATGATGCGGTTCGTCCCGGGGAACTTCATGAGCGACGGGTTGGCCTCGTCCAAAGCGTCTAGGATGCGCGCGTTGAGCACGGACAGCTCGACGCCGTCGTCGGTCGACAGCGGCAGCACCTCACCGTTCGCGTCGAGGATGTCGCGGAGCGCGTCCACCGCATACCGCCGCATGATGAGCGCGTGGCTGCCGAGCCACGGGAAGTCCGAAGGGTTGAAATCTTGGCGCTCGTCGGCACGGACACGACGGACAGCGATCGGCTTCCACGTCGAGGCCAGGGGCTGCCCGTCGAATGGCAGAAAGACCTCGTAATCCCCGTCCTGGACCGCGTTCACCCACTCGTAGCCCTCCGCGACCAGCGGCTCGTAGATCACCTCGCTCATAGGCCCCCGGAGAGAAGTGCGCTTCGGATCGCACCTTGCCTCCCGAAACGCCCCCCGGTTCGGCCGCCCCCGAGAATCTCGGGGTCAGCAAGAATCGCTTCAACACGTCGCGCGAGCTTCACGGGCACATCTTCACAGTGGATCATGCGCGATATCGACTCCAGCGTGGGCGTGCAACGCACGGACGTAGTCGTCATGTAGCACGCCCTGCAGACATCGGTCTCGGGTTCGGCCTCGGTCTCGGTCTCGGTCTCGGGTTCGGCCTCGGGTTCGGTCTCCGCCTCCGCCTCCGCCTCGGTCTCAGTCTCGGTCTCGGGTTCGGTCTCGGTCTCGTCTCGGTCTCGGGTTCGGTCTCGGTCTCGTCTCGGGTTCGGTCGGTATGGACCGGCAACCTTGGCAACAACTCAGACCGGGAGCCTTGGTAACGACGAACCGGGAGCCTTCGTCGCATGCGGACCGGCAGCCTTGGATACAAGTGGACCGGCAGCCTTGGTTGCAATGGACCGGCGGCCTCGGTAGCGAATGGACCGGCAGCCTTGGTGACCAGCGAGCCGGAAGATGAGCTGGGAGGAGGGGTCTCTGCAGCCGCCGAGCAGCGCGTCCGGGAATATCCAAAAGCCGGACATATTGCCAGATCTCGAGCTCGTCCGGGAATGTCCGACAGCCGGACGGATGGCCGAATCTCGGACGAAGCCGGACAGGCGCCGTCTGTGATGGCGGGCGGTTGGCGTTGGCAAGGCGTTTGCTGGTGCGGCGCAGGCGATGTCGCTTCCACGGCAGGTGTTGCCTGGTCGGTTCTTGATGATCAACCGGCGGTGCGTGCAGCGAGAGTTCTTGCTGCGGCCGGACGAGGAGACCAACCAGACGTACTTGTACTGCCTGGCGGTGGCGGCGGCGCGGTGCGAGATCGAGCTGATCTTGCCGTCGGCGATGTCGAACCATCACCACGACGTGCTGTACGACCGGCACGGGCGCGAGGTGGAGTTTCGGGAGTACTTCCACGGCTTGATCGCGCGGGCGATGAACTCGCTGCGAGGGCGGTGTGAGAACTTCTGGTCGTCGGATGCGCCGTGCGTCGTGGAGCTGGTGGACCCGGCGGACGTGATGGACAAGCTGGTGTACGCGGCGACCAACCCGGTGGCCGGGCTGCTCGTCGAGCGGGTGCATCACTGGCCGGGCGTGAACGGGCTGGGCGCGCTCCTGGCGGGGCGGACGCTGACCGTGAAGCGGCCGAGGCACTTCTTCCGCGCCGACGGCACGCTGCCGGAGGAGGTGACCTTGACGCTGACGATACCGCCGGAGCTCGGGGATGCCGCGGTGGTGCGGCGCGAGCTGCGGGCGCGAGTGGCGGCCGTCGAGGAGGCCATGGCCGCCGAGCGGCGGCGCACCGGCGCGCGGGTGCTGGGGCGGCGGGGCGTGCTGCGGCAATCGTGGCGGTCGAGCCCGAGCCGGCCGGCGCCGCGAGGTGGCCTGCGGCCGCGGGTCGCCGCGCGCAGCCGGTGGCAGCGGGTCGCGGCGCTGCAGCGCAATCGGGACTTCATCGACGCCTACCGCGCCGCGCGGATGCTGTGGCGGGCCGGCCTGCCCGCGGTCTTCCCGCCCGGCACGTACTGGCTCGCGCGCTTCGCGAACGTCACCGTCGCCGCCGTCGCGTGACGACCGCCCCGGTCCGCCGCCCAGCGCGTGCCCCCCGCACGCGCCGTCGCGGCGTGGCCGATCCGGC
>JAGPCY010000016.1 GCA_018057825.1 Kofleriaceae bacterium
TCGGCCAACTGCCTCCAGAACGCCAACATCAAGTACATCGGCGAGCTGGTGCAGAAGAGCGAGTCCGAGATGCTGAAGACCAAGAACTTCGGCCGGAAGTCGCTCAAGGAGATCAAGGAGATCCTCGCCGAGATGGGCCTGTCGCTCGGCATGAAGCTCGACAACTGGCCGGGTCCGAACCCGCTCAAGAAGTAGGCCTCGCGGCCTCGCCCGCGGCCTCACGCGAAATGTCCCCGAGGCGCTCGACGCGCCTGATGACCTCCAACTTTGTGAGCCTGCCATGCGCCACGGTAACTCTGGACGGAAGCTCTCTCGCACGGCGTCGCACCGCGACGCGCTCTACGCCAACCTGGTGACCGCGCTCTTCACCTACGGGCGCATCGAGACCACCGAGGCCAAGGCCAAGGACCTGCGCGCGCACGCCGACGCCGCGATCGGTTGGGGCGTCGGCGTCGCCGACCTGCTCGGCAAGGGCGACAAGGCGACCGCCGCCGAGAAGGCCAAGATCGTCCACGCCCGTCGCCAGGCGCGCAAGGTCGTGAAGACCCGCGACGCCCTCGACCGGCTGTTCCGCGAGATCGGTCCGCACTTCGCCAAGACCAAGAAGCAGGGCGGCTACACCCGCATGCTGAAGACCCGCTTCCGCGCCGGCGACGCCGCGTCGATGGCGCTGGTCGAGCTGATCGGGCTGGCGCCGGCGCCGGTCGCTGCGGCCTGACCCGCCCTCGAAAAAGTCGCGCTCGTGTGACGCCCGCCTCACCGCGGGCGTTTTGTTTTGGTCTATAACGCCGCGAACCTCGCCTGTTGTCTCGGCGAGAGGAGGCCGCCCGTCATGCTTCGCACGCTTCGCTTGATCCCGACCTTCACTCTGGCCGCCGCGGCGGCCTTGACCGTAGGCTGCCGCGACAGCGGCGGCGACGACGACGGCCAGCCGGACGCGCGCATCGACGCGCCGGGGACCGGCTTGACCATCCAGGAGGTCCAGAACGACGCGATGGTGCCTGGCACCCCCGTCGATCTGCGCCGCAAGGTCGTGCTCGCGATCGACACCTTCGGGTCGCGCGTCGGCAACTTCTGGGTCGGCGAAGAGGCCGGCGGCGCGTTCTCGGGCGTGCTGGTCTTCGGCGCGCCGGTCGAGCAGGTCGCGCAGCTCGCGGTCGGCGACCTGGTCGACATCACGGGCGCGGAGAAGACGGAGTTCGCGCTGGCTGCGGATACCAGCGGCCGTACGACCACCGAGCTCCAGCCGCTGTCGGGCGGCGCGATGACCGTGACCAAGGTCGGCACCGGCACGGTGCCAGCGACGCAGGTCGTCGATGCCCTATCGATCGCTATGATGGACCAGGCCGCCCGGGACGCCGAGTGGGAGAAGTGGGAGGGCGTGTTGGTTCGCGTCGACAACGTCGCGGCCCTCAACGACGTGCGCTACATCCGCAGCTCGACGGGCGCCGACGACTGCACCTTCCGCGAGTTCGAGGTTGCCGGCGGGGTCCGTGTCGACTCGTCGCTCGCTCCGATCCCCGGTTCGCCGCCCGCCAACGACGAGTGTATGGAGACCGGGACGGACAACCTCGTTGACCGCGGCGACTGCCTGGCCTCGGTGTCCGGCATCGGCGACTACTTCTTCAATCACAAGATCCTGCCGCGCATGACCTCCGAGATTGCGACCGGCGGATCCGGATGCGTCGTGGAGAACACCATGGCGTTGTGCATGGACACCCTCGACAACGACGGGAACGGGTTCACCGACTGCGAGGACTTCTCGTGCTCGGCGTTCTGTGCGGTGTCGACCACCGTCGAGATGGTGCAGTCCGGCACCGCGACCGGGGTCGTGACGCTGGAGAACTTGGTCGTGACCGCGATCGACGACGTCGGGACCACCAGCAAGGGCTTCTGGGTGCAGCAGAATCCCCAGGCGGCGGCCAATCAGGGCGTCTTGGTGTTCACCGGGGCGACGACGCCGACCGTCACGGTTGGGCAGCGGGTGAACGTCACCGGCTCGGTCGTGGAGTTCGATCTGACGCCGCCGATGGGTGACACCTTGACGGAGATCAGCTTCCCGACTGTGACGCCAGTCGCTGGGACCTCGACGCCCTTGCCGCTCACCGGAATCGCGATCAATACGCTCAAGGACATCACCGCCGTCGGTGAGCCCTACGAGAGCGTCTTGGTCCAGCTCAGCAACCTGCGCGTCTCCGCTCACCCCGGCAACGATCGTCTCACCTTGACGGATGGCACGAACACCATCGTGGCTGATGACGAGTCGTTCAACTACGCCATGACTGACTATCCAGTCGGGACCTGCTTCGCCAGCGTCACGGGCGTGATGGGGGTCAACCTCATTGACAACGAGCGACGTATCTTCCCGCGGTCGGCCGCCGACCTTGTCGCAGGCAGCTCCTGCCCCTGAGGACAATCGCGGAGCGGGGCATCACGGGACTCGGCGGAGTCGCAGGACTCCGTCGGTTCGTACGCCTCGGATGGCGGCGCCGTCTTGGGGCAGGGTGAGGCCGCTGCGGTTGTGTAGCCAGATCGATCCGGCCGCGCCGCCACCGCCGCCCCCGTTGTCTGAGCCCCCTGCCGCGTCGGCGCCCGCTGCCGGCGGGGCCGTCATGCCCCCGAAGCCCCCGATGGTGCCCTGAGGGCTGGTGCCTCCGCGCGCGGGTGCTGCGCTGGTGCCGCCGTCTTCGCCGGGCCCGCCCAGGACGGAGGTCGAACTGGCGCCCCCGCCGCCGCCACCCTTGGTTGAGAGGACGACTGCCGTACCGGTCAGCACAACTTGCGGCGCCTCGATGAGGATGTTGCCGCCAGCGCCGCCGCCGGTGCCTCCGCGATTCAAGCCGGCCGGTACGCCACCACCTCCGCTCGCGTCGATCGCACCGTTGCCCTCGAACCATACAAGCGTCCGGCTGGCCAGGTGAAGCCCTCCGCCGCCTCCGCCACCGAAGAACTTGCCGATCGCGAACGTACCTCCGCCGGCACAACCGCCGGCGAGTGGCGTCGTTCCGATGAGCACCGTACCCGGCGCTCCACCCGCGAGCATGTTGACGTGCCCGCCCGCCCCACCGGGAACCGCGCCGCCACCGCCCCCGGCGCCAGGATTGGGCAAGCCGCCGAATATCGGTCGACCGATGCACTCGGTCACTTGCGAGTGCTGGATGTCGGTCCCTGGCCAGCCGCCGGGGCCTGCGAGGTCGCGTTGCGCGCTCACATCGATCGGTCCGCGGATCAGGATGTCGCCGCGCGAAACGATGGCGATGGGGTACTGACGAAGATCGTTCGGCGGGGAGGTCAGGGGGCCGTTGACCGTGAGGGAATTTACGACGTACACCCGAATCGGGGGCTCGTTGACGCCTGGGCCGCGCGGCGTGAGGAACGACGGTACGGCGACGTCCAGACCGCCGTCGATGAGCAGCCCACGGACGGTGTCGAAGGTTGCGGGCCCCGAAAGAACGACGTCGGGGGGATCCTCGACCATGTCGAGGTACATCGCGAGGCCGTTGTGCGGGTCGATGTCGAGGCACTTCTCGACGTCGGGGGCGCAGCCGAGGGGGCAGGTCATCTGGCGGACGATGGCGCCGGTGGCGTCGCACTCGGTGTAGACGCCCTGGGCGTCGTCGCAGACGATGGTGTCCGCGACGCAGGCGGGGGCGGCGTCGAAGAGCCGGGCGTCGATGGGCTGCTGGTCGACGGGGGCGTCGAACTGGCACGCGGCCAGCGGGGAGGCGAGGGCCAGGGCCACGGTCGGGACACGCCACATGGGTCGATCAGACAAAACCGGGGACGTCGCGTCAAGGCCGGTGCCGGCCACGCGAGCGAGCGCGTCGCCGAGGGCGGCGCGCGGGCCCTGAGCGATGGATAGGTGGCCCTCCGCGTCGGGCGCGCTCTCGGTCTCGGACTCGGACTCGGACTCGGACTCGGTCTCGGACTCGGTCTCGGCCTCGGTCTCGGACTCGGACTCGGACTCGGTCTCGGACTCGGTCTCGGACTCGGGTTCGGGTTCGGGTTCGGGTTCGGGTTCGGGTTCGGGGTTCGGGGTCGGGTTCGGGTTCGGGGTCGGGGTTCCGGTTCCGGTCTCGGCCTCGGCCTCGGCCTCGGTCTCGGACTCGGTCTCGGACTCGGCCTCGGCCTCGGACTCGGTCTCGGTCTCGGCCTCGGCCTCGGACTCGGACTCGGACTCGGTCTCGGTCTCGGTCTCGACGGTCCAGTGCTCCAGGCTGTCAGAGGCCGGTGGTACGCCCGGTTCATGCGAGCACCGGAGGTCGCGGCGCAGGCGTCGGCGGGCGATGGCTACGCGGGGCTCCTGGTGACGACGGTGGTGCTCCTGGCGGTGGTGTGTCTGGTGGCCTTCGTCGTGGTGCGGCTCTTGCGCCGCGGGCTCGAGGGGCGCCCGGTCGGTGAGCGCCTGGTGTCGGTGGTCGCTCGGGTGCCGCTCGAGCCGCGGCGCTCGCTGTACGTGGTGCGGGTCGGCGGCAAGACCCTGCTCCTGGGGGCCAGCGAGGGTGGCCTGAGCCTCCTCTCGGAGCTCGACGGCGCAGCGCTCCCGTCGACGACCGAGGTCTCGGCGGGTCAACGGTTCGCCGACCTGGTGTCGGCGGCGTGGGGCCGGCGCCGCGGCGGCGCGACGAGCGCGGGTCCGCCGGCGGGCGGCGACGAGGGCCCGACATGAGCGGCGGTGACGTCGCGGCGCTGGTGGCGGTGGCGGCGGTGCCGGTGGTGGCGCTCATGTTGACCGCCTTCGTCAAGACCACGGTGGTGATGGCGCTCCTGCGCAACGCGCTGGGCGCGCCCCAGGCGCCGCCTGATCTGGTCGTGACCGGGCTGGCGCTCTTGCTCACGATCTTCGTGATGCTGCCGGTGGGCCGCGACGTGGTGGCGGCGATCGAGCGTGGGCCTGCGGGAGCGCCGGCGCCGGCGGGCGGGCCGGGCGGGGCGGGCGCACCGGACGCGCCAGCGCCGTACCGGCTCGATCTCGATCAGGCACCGCCGGGAGGCTGGCTGGCGGCGGCCGATCGCGGCGTGGTGCCGGTCCGGGCGTTCCTGATCAAACACGCCGGTGCGGACGATCGCGCGGCCTTCGCGGCGGCGGCGACCGAGCTGCGCGGGGCGCCGGTCGCCGACGACGATCTCGCGGTGCTGGCGCTGGCCTTCGTCGCGACCGAGCTGGCCGAGGCCTTCGCGATCGCGTTCCTGGTGTTCCTGCCGTTCCTCCTGGTCGATCTGATCGTCGGCGTCGCGCTGGGGGCCCTGGGGTTGACCACGGTGCCGACGCCGACGGTCGCCTTGCCGCTCAAGCTGCTCTTGTTCGTGGCGGTCGACGGCTGGCGCCTGCTCTTCGTGGGGCTGATCCGAGGGTACGCGTGAGCGGGGCCCTGCTCGGGCTGGCTCGCGACGGCGCGCTCCTGGCGGTGGCCTTGGCCTTGCCCCTGGTGCTCGCGGCGGTGTTGGCCGGCGCGGTGACCGCGATCGTCGGCGCCGTGACCCAGGTGCGCGACGCCAGCCTGGGCTTCGCGCCGCGCCTGGTCGCGCTGGCCCTGGCCGTGGCCGTGACCGCCCCGGTGATCGGCGCGCGGGCGGCGGCCTTCGCGACCCGGGCCCTGTCGGCGATCGAGGTGGTGGGGCGCGGCGGATGATCGGCGGGACCCTCGACGGTTGGGGCCTGGCGGTGGTGGCGGTCCGGGTGGTGCCGGCGATCGTCCTGGCCCTCGGGGTGGCGCGGGTCGGGTTGGGGCGCACAGCGGCGCTGGCGGTCGCGCTGGTGGTCGGGCTGGCGATCGCGGCCTGGGGCGACGCCAGCGTGGCGGCCACGGCTGCGGCGCTGGCGCGCGGCGGCGTCGGCGCGCAGCTCGCGCTCCTTGGCCGCGAGGCGGCGGTGGGGCTGGCGCTGGGCCTGACGGCCGCGGTGCCGGTCGTCGCGGCGGAGCTGGTCGGCGACTGGCTGGCGGCCGCCCTCGGTGAGCCCGACGGCGCCGGGCCGTGGTCGCTCGCCACCGGCCTGATCGGTGCGCTGGCGTTCTTTGCGCTGGGTGGACACCGCGCGATCGTCCTCGCGCTGGCGGCCTCGTACCGCGCGCTGCCGGCGGGCGCCGACGCCGACGCGGTGCTCGGCGTGGGCGCGACCTTGATCGCGATCGCGGTGGGGCTCGCGGTGCCTCTAGTGGGCGCGGTCTTGGTGGCGGTGCTGGCGGCGGCCGCGGTCGAGCGCGCGGCGGTGGCGGCGACCGGCGTGGTCCCGCCGGGCCTGGCGCTGCGGATTGCGGGTCCGGTGGCGCTGGCGGCGATGGTCTACGCGCTTGCCGCCGGGGTCGGCGCGGCGACCGTGGACCTACCGCTGACGATCACGTCGGGGCGCTGACCCCGACCGCGGCGAGCACGGCGGCCAGGGGCGCGAGCTCGGCGTCGGGGATCGCGGGGCCGGCGGCCAAGCGCATCGCGAGGGCGCCGTCGGCGACGATCGGTACCGCGCGGCCGCGGGCGGCCGCGACGATCCGTCGGGCGTCGAGGCCGCGGCCGTGGGCCACCCGGCGCGGCGGCGCTCCGGGGCGCCAGCCGATCGCGACCGCGTCGTCCTCGCCGACCACGACCACCCGCGCGTCGGCCAGGACCTGGCGATCGTCGGCCCGCGCGGCGCGCCGGGCCTGGCGCACCCCAGGGTCGCCGGACTGCTCCTTGTTCTCGGCCCGGCGTTCGCGCTCGGTCATCGCGAGGTGGCCCTCGAGGCGGCGCCAGCGCACCGCGACCTCGAGGACGGCGAGGGCGACCGCGGCGATCGCGACCGTGGCGAGCGCGCGGCCGACGATGGCGGCGAGGGCGGCGCCGTCGTGGGCGCCGAGGCGGGCCAAGGGCGACAGCGCGGCGGCGGCGGCGGCGACCGCGACGACGAGGAGCGCGGCGGTCCGCGCGACGGCGAGGGCGGCCTCGCTCGCGCGCTGACCGGCGGTCGCGGGATCGGCGCCGACGCTGGGCGCCCCCGGGACGTCGCGCCACGGCAGCCACAGCCCGCGGGCGAGGGCGCCCTGGACGAGCAGGGCGGCGGCGGCGGCGACGATGGCGATCGGCGCACCGTACGCCAACACGGTGCCCGGGAGGTCCTGGGCCGCGGCGGCCGCGTCGCGACCGGGGGCGGCGGCGTCGGCGAGCTGGCGCGCGGTCGCGGCGGTGAGGGCGCGGGCGGCGGCGCCGGCCAGCGCCAGCGTCGCGCCGAGACCGGCGGCCACGCTCACCGCCGCGACCAGGGCCGGGCTGGTCAACACCCGGCCCGCGGCGCGGGCCAGCGCGCGCCGCCGCGGCGAGCTCGGGTGTGGCCGATCGTCCACGGTCGCAGTGTACTACCGCGCTCCGACGGCGCCGGGCCGCGCGGCGGCGAGGCGCCTGCTACAGTGCGCGGCCCCGATGACGGACCCAACCTGCGACGTCGCGGTCGCGCTGCCGGTGCCCGGGCTGTACAGCTACGCGGTGCCCGCGGCGCTGGCGGCGCGGGTCGTGGTCGGCGCGCGGGTGCTCGTGCCTTTCGGGGGCCGCGGTGTGGCCGGCGTCGTGGTGCGGTGGCCGGCCACCGCGCCGGCCGACGTGACGCCGCGCGCCCTGGCCGACGTGCTGGGGGCGCCGATCGCGCCCGAGTTGGTCGGCCTCGCGCTGTGGATCGCCGAGTACTACGAGGCGCCGCCGGGGGAGGCCCTGCGGCTGGTGCAGCCCACGGGCACCGGAGAGTCGAGCACGCGGGTGGTGGCGATCACCGACGCCGGGCGCGCCGCGCTCGACGGGGAAGGTTCGGCGTTGTCGCCGAGCCAGGCCCGCCTGCTGGCGCGCCTGGGCGCGAGCCCGCGGCCGTTGGCCCGCACCGAGCTGGCGCGCGCCGCCGACGCGGTGGCGGCGCTCCTCGAGCGCGGCCTGGCCGAGGAGCAGGACGCTCGGCAGCGGCCTCGGACCCGGGTCGCTCACGACAAGGTGGTCGCGCTGATCGCGGACCCGGTGGCGGCCCGCGCGGCCACCTCGCGCGCGCCGGCGCAGCGCGCAGTGATCGACGCCCTGGTCGACGGGCCACGTCCGCTGGCGACGCTGGTCGAGACCCTGCCGGGCGCCGCGGCCGCGGTCCGCGCGCTGGCCAAGGCCGAGCGGGTGGTGGTGCGCGACGTGCCGCGGGCGCTGACCGCGGTGGCGCAAGGGGACGCCTTGCCGGCCGCGGTCACGCCGCCGGTCCTGACCGACGAGCAGCGCCGCGCGGTCGCGGCCATCGGCGAGCCCACGGGCTTCGCGGCGATCTTGCTCCATGGCGTCACCGGCGCCGGCAAGACCGAGGTCTACCTGCACGCGATCGGCCACGCTCGGGCCGCCGGCCGCGGCGCGATCGTCCTGGTTCCGGAGATCTCGCTGACGCCGCAGCTCGCGTCGCGCTTCCGCGCACGGTTTGGACCCGAGGTCGCGATCCTGCACTCCGGGTTGTCGGAGCGCGATCGGCTGTCGGAGTGGACGCGCCTCGAGCGCGGTGACGCTCGGATCGCGGTCGGCGCGCGATCGGCGGTGTTCGCGCCGGTCCGCGACCTGGGCGTGATCGTGGTCGACGAGGAGCACGACGGATCGTTCAAGCAGGACGAGGGCGTGCGCTACCACGGTCGCGATGTCGCGCTGGTGCGCGCCCAGCGCGCTGGCGCGGTGTGCGTGCTCGGCTCGGCCACGCCGAGCCTCGAGTCCTACGCGGCGGCGGTGGCCGGACGTTACCGCCTGGTCGAGCTGGTCACGCGGCCGACCGGCGGCACCTTGCCCGCCGTCGAGGTCATCGATCTGCGCCGCTACCAGGCCGATCGGGAGGCGATGGTGTCGGCGCCGCTCCACGCGGCGTTGACCGAGACCTTGGCCGCGGGCGACCAGGCGATCGTGTTCTTGAACCGGCGCGGCTTCGCGACGTTCATCCTGTGTCGCGCCTGTGGCCACGCCTGCCGCTGCCAGGCGTGCGCGGTGTCGTTGACCTACCACCAAGCCTCGGATCGTCTGCACTGTCACTACTGCGGTCACAGCGAGCGGGTCCCGGAGCGGTGCGCGAAGTGCGGCGCTGACGCGATCGATCGCAAGGGCCTGGGCACCGAGCGGGTCGCGGCGGCGCTCGCCGAGCGGTTCCCGAACGCCCGGGTCGCGCGCCTCGATCGCGATGTCGCGGCCGGGGCGGCGGCCGAGGCGGTGCTCGCGCGGGTGGCGCGGCGCGAGGTCGACCTGCTGGTCGGCACGCAGATGGTCACCAAAGGTCACGACTTCCCCGGCGTGACCTTGGTCGGGGTGCTGTGCGCCGACCTGGCGCTCGGGCTGCCCGACTTCCGCGCCTCGGAGCGGACCTTCCAGCTCCTGACCCAGGTCGCCGGGCGCGCCGGCCGCGGCCAGCGACCGGGCCGCGTGCTGATCCAGACCTACCAACCCGAGGCGGACGCGATCGCGTGCGCCGCCGGCCACGACTACGCGACCTTCTTCGCCCGCGAGAGCGCCCACCGCGCCGAGCTCGACTACCCGCCGACCGGTCGGGTGTGCGCGGTGCGCATCGACGGCCGCGATCCGGCGGTGGTGGCGGCCGCCGCCGAACGGGTCGCGGCCATGGCGGTCGCCGCGGCCCGGTCAGTCGACGACGCGGTCGTGGTCCGCGGCCCGACCCCGGCGCCCCTGGCGCGCCTGCGCGGTCGGACCCGCTGGCAGGTCTGGCTGCGCTCGCGCGATCGCGGGGCGCTGCGACGGGTGATCCGCTCGGTGCTCACGGTCGAGGCCACCGGCGCGACCGTCGCCGTCGACGTGGATCCGTTGTCGACGCTGTAGTAGAACCACACCCCGGCGATGGCCAAGCTCTTGCTCGTTGCCAACCCGGCTGAACAGCCGGCCCTGATCGAGGCGATCGCCGGTGGCGACGACGACCTCGCCGAGCTCGAGGTGCACCGCGAGATCGGCGACGACTCGACCCTGGCCCAGTTCATCGCGCTCGAGCCCGACGTCGTCGTCGTGGCCGCCAACCTCGACGACGGCGATGCCCGGTCCCTGATCGCGGCGATGCGCGAGGCGGTGCTGCCGCGGCCGGTGTTCGTGGTCCTGCTCGGCGAGGACGACGGGCCGATCCGCACGGCGCTCGACGCCCTCGGCCTGGGGGTCGAGCGGTTCGTGGGCCGGCCGCTGTCGGCCAAGGCGCTGCGGTTCGCGATCGCGGCCGGCCTGAAGACCCGGCCCGAGGTCGCGCCGGCGCCGGTCGCGGTGGCGCCGGTCGCGGAGGCCGCCGCGGAGCCGCCAGCTCCACCGACGCCCCCGAGCGATCTTCGCGCGCGCTGGGCCGCCCTGGCCGATGCCCTCGGGGACGAGGACGAGGACGAGGACGAGGACGAGGACGAGGACGAGGACGCCGACGCCGACGACGACGACGTGAGGGACCAAGACGACGGTGCGCCGCCGGCCGCGCCGGCGCCGCCGCCGGTCGCGCCCATCGTCGACGAGCTGATCGACGACGACGCGGACGACCTGCCGGCCCTGGGCCCGCCGGCCTTGCCGCCGCCACCGGCTCCGAGCTGGCGCCCCGGCTCGACCGAGCTGCCGATGCTCGAGGTCGAGCGCCGCGAGCCG
This sequence comes from Kofleriaceae bacterium, assembly GCA_018057825.1. Taxonomy (GTDB): domain Bacteria; phylum Myxococcota_A; class Polyangia; order Haliangiales; family Haliangiaceae; genus UBA2376. The sequence goes on from JAGPCY010000016.1 coordinate 10,585, forward strand.
ACGCTCATCCTCACCGAGCCGCCGGCCGAGGTGGCGCTGCCGGCGCCGCCGTCGGCCTGGGTCCCGGCCCCGGCCAGCGAGTCGACCTCGGCCGAGTCGACCCCGGCCTGGGACACCCGGCCGCCGACCGTCGCGCCCGACGAGCTCGACGACGACTCGCTTGACGATGTCACCGCCGGGCTCGACGACGACCTGTCGGTCGATCTCACCCGCGACCGCGGCGAGCCCAGCGCGCCGGTCGGGCCGCCGGCGGGCGGCGACTTCGCCCGCGAGCTGCGCAAGAAGATGTCGCTCATGGCCGAGCGGCTGTTCCGCGGCGCCGACGCCTCGGTGGCGCCGGTCGCGATCGGGCCGGCGCACGATCACCACACCGAGATCGACCTGGGTGAGCTCGGCGACGACGACGTCGATCTCGCGGCCGCGACCTTCGTCGGCGCCGACGAGCGGGTCACCGATCCCTTGGCTCAGCGCGCGCCGTCGTCGCCGACCGCGACCGGCGAGGGCGGTGCCCTGCGGCGAGGCCCGGCCGATGCCCCGGCGCTGATCGCCCGGATGTTCGCCGCCAGCTTCACCGGGCGGGTGGTGTTTCGCGCCGACGCCGCCGAGAAGGTCATCCACTTCGAGGGCGGACGCCCGGTGTTCGCGTCATCCAACCTGGTCCACGATCGGATGGGCGAGCTCCTGGTGCGCGAGGGCAAGATCTCGCGCGAGCAGCACGATCGCTGCCAGGATCTGGTGCGCGACACCGGCCGACGGATGGGCGAGCTCCTGGTCGATCGCGGCTACCTCAAGCGCCGGGAGCTCCTGCCGGCGGTGCGGCGCCACGTCGAGGACATCATCTACTCGCTGTTCGCCTGGGAGCGCGGCGACTACCGGGTGATGGCCGGCGACGGCGCCACCGCCGAGCGCATCCGGCTGTCGCGCCACCCGGCGGCGATGGTCCTCGAGGGCGTGCGCCGCAAGCTCGATCACGCCACCCTCGAGCGCCTGGTCGGTCCGCCGACCGCGGTCTTCGAGATCGGTGATCGCGACAAGCTGACGGCGATCCTGGCCGCGGCCGACGTCGGCCCCGACGAGCGCGCCGCCCTGGCCGCCCTCGACGGCTCGGTCGAGCTGGGCGCCGCGGCCCGCGCCGCCGGCCTGCCGCTGGGCAGCCTCTACCCGCTGGTCTGGAGCCTGACCTTGCTCGGCCTGGCCAGCCCGCGCCGGCGCGGCGACGACGACGGCGAGGCCCCGGCGCTGGTCGGCGAGAGCGACCTGGCGATCGACCGCGAGCGGGTCAAGGCCCGGGCCGCGCTGGTCGCCGACGCCGACTACTTCGCCTTGCTCGGCGTCCGGCGCGACGCCACGGGCTTCGAGATCCGTCGCGCCTACGAGGCGGCCCGCCGCGACTTCGCCGCCGACGGCTTTCCGCCTGAGCTGCGCCGCGAGCTGGCCGACGAGCTCGACGACATCGCCGCCGCCCTCGACGAGGCCTACCGCGTGCTGCGCGACGACGCCCTGCGCGCGACCTACCGCGATCACCTGCGCGAGCCCGGGGAGGCGGCGTGAGGCTGGTCTTCATGGGCTCGCCGGACTTCGCGGTGCCGTGCCTCGAGGCGGTGCTGGCGGCCGGCCACGAGGTCGCGTTGGTCGTGACCCAGCCCGACAAGCCGGCCGGGCGGGGCGGGGCGATGACCCCGCCGGCGGTCAAGCGCTGCGCCGAGGCTCACGGCCTGCCGATCCTGCAGCCGCGCTCGGTCCGGAACCCGGACATCGCGGCCGCGCTGGCGGCCACCGGCGCCGAACTCGGCGTGGTCGTGGCCTACGGCAAGATCCTGCCGCCCGCCGTCCTCGACGCGTTCCCGCGCGGCTGCATCAACGTCCACGGCTCGCTCTTGCCGGCCTACCGCGGCGCTGCGCCGATCCAGTGGGCGGTCCTCGACGGTCGCGCCGAGACTGGCGTGACCATCATGCAGCTCGACGTCGGCATGGACACCGGCCCGATCCTCTTGACCCGGACGACGCCGATCGGCGCGACCGAGACCGCCGGCGAGCTGTTCGCGCGACTGGCGCCGCTGGGCGCCGCCGCCCTGGTCGACGCGATCGCCGAGCTCTCGGCGGGCACCATCGCGGCCCGGCCGCAGCCGTCCGACGGCGCCAGCCACGCCCGCATGCTCGACAAGCGCGACGGCGCGATCGACTTCGCGCGGCCGTGCGCGGTGGTCGCGGCCCACATCCGCGGCGTCGATCCCTGGCCGGGGGCGGTCGCGGCCCGCGGCGACGAGCAAGTCAAGCTGTTCGGCGCCCGCGCCATGCCAGGGGCGGTCAGCGCGCCGCCGGGCACCGTGGTGGCGATCGACGACGCCGGCGCCCACCTGGCGTGCGCCGATGGCGTCGTGATCGTCCGCGAGCTCCAGCTCCCCGGGCGCCGGCGCCTGACCGCGCGCGACCTGGCCAATGGACGGCGGTTGTCGATCGGTGAGGTCTTCACCGTCGCGGCGGTGACGTGATCACCGCGCGCGAGGTGGCGCGCCGGGTGGTCGGTCGGGTCGACGTCGGCGGCGCCTGGGCGACCCTGGCCCTGGCCGGCGAGCTGGCCCAGGCCGGCCTCGACGAGCGCGATCGCCGCTTCGCGACCGAGCTGACCTACGGCACCCTGCGCCACGAGGCCCGGCTCGCGCGCGCGCTGGCCGTCCACGCCGACCTCGGCCGGGCGCGCCCGCCGGTCCGGGCCGCGCTCCTGGTCGGCGCCTATCAGCTCCTGTTCCTGCGGGTGCCGGCCCACGCCGCGGTCGACGACGCGGTGGCGGTCGTGCGCGCGCGCTTCGGCGCCAAGCTGGCCGGGTTCGTCAACGCGGTGCTACGCAAGCTGGCTCGCCACGGCGAGCCGGCGCTGCCGAGCGAGCCGCGGGCGCGGTGGGCGATCGAGCATGGCGTCGCGCCGTGGCTGATCGACGAGGTCGCGGCGCAGGTCTCGGCCGATGAGCTGCCCGCCGCGATCGCCGCGCTGACCGCGCCCGCGCCGCTGTGGATCCGGGTCAACCGCACCCGCGCCACGGTCGACGAGGTCGTCGCCGAGCTGACCGACGCCGGGGCGCGGGTCGCGCCGTCGCCCTTCGACCCCGCCGCGCTCGAGGTCGATGGCCTCGGCGATCCGGCGCGCGCGCCGGGCTTCGTCGCCGGCCGGTTCACGGTCCAGGACCTCGCGGCCCAGCAGGTCGGCCGCTTGGTCGCGCCGGCGCCCGGTGAGATCCTCCTCGACGCCTGCGCCGGGGTCGGCGGCAAGACCACCCACCTGGCCGAGCTGGCGCCCGGGGCGCGGGTCGACGCGGTCGAGCCCCTGGCCGCCAAGCTCACGCTGCTCACCGCCGCCGCCGCCCGCCTCGGTCTGACCGGCATCTCGACCCACCATGGACCGCTGGCCAGCGTGCCGGCCGGCCGCACCTACGATCGGGTCGTGGTCGACGCGCCCTGCACCGGCGCCGGGGTCTTGCGGCGCCACCCCGAGGCGGCGCGCCGCTTGACCGCGGCCGACGTCACCGCCCTGGCCGCGGTCCAGGCCGAGCTCCTGACCCTGGCCGCCGCGCGGGTCCGGCCCGGCGGCGTCCTGGTCTACGCCGTGTGCACGATCACCGCCGAGGAGGGGCCCACGCAGCTCGCGCGGTTCCTGGCCGGCCAGCCGGCCTTCGCCTTGGACGCGCCCGCGCTGCCGGCGCCGCTGGTGGTCGACGGCGCGCTGCGCACCTGGCCGCATCGCCACCGCGCCGACGGGTTCTTCGCCGCCCGCCTGCGCCGGGCCTGATCGCGCGCGCTCGCGGCGCCGCGCGCCGCCGCGCCGCGATCCGTTGTAGCGTGCGCCGGTGCGCCCCCTCCGTATCGCGCCCTCGATCCTGTCGGCCGACTTCGCCCGCCTGGGCGATGAGGTCCGCGCCGTCGATCGCGGCGGCGCCGACTACATCCACGTCGACGTCATGGACGGTCACTTCGTCCCCAACCTGACGATCGGCCCGCTGGTGATCGAGGCCATCCGCAAGGTCACGACCCGGCCTCTCGACGTCCACCTCATGATCGCCGACGCCGATCGCTGGGTCGGCGAGTACGCCCGGGCCGGCGCCGATCTGATCGGCGTCCACGTCGAGGCCTGCCCCCACCTGCACCGCACCGTCGCCGCGATCCGCGAGCTCGGCAAGCAGCCGGTGGTCGTCCTCAACCCTGCGACCCCCCTCGAGACCATCCGCTGGGTCCTGCCCGACGTCGCGATGGTCCTGCTCATGAGCGTCAACCCCGGCTTCGGCGGGCAGCGCTTCATCCCCGCGGTCCTCGACAAGATCGCGGCCCTGCGGCGCGACCTCGACGACCGCGGTCTCGACGTCGCGATCGAGGTCGACGGCGGGGTCAAGCTCGACAACGCCGGCGCGATCGCCGCCGCGGGCGCCGACGTGCTGGTGGCCGGCTCGGCGGTGTTCGGGACGCCCGACTACGCGGCGACGATCGCCGCCTTGCGGGCCGCGGCCTCGGCGGCGCGGGCCAGGTAGGCGTCGGCCTCGTCGCTGGCCGCCAGCGCCTGCCAGGCCGCGACCACGCGCTCCTCGCCGCGTCGGGCCGCCAGCAAGAACCGCGCGGCCGGGTCGTCGCCGGCCGCCGCCGGCGCGTGGTCCCGGTAGCGGGCCGCGGTCGCTGCCACCGCGTCGCGGAGCGCGGCCCGGGCCGCCGCGCGATCGCCGCCGCAGCCAGCCAGGAGCGCGGCGCCGAGCTCAGGGCCGGGGGTGACCGTCGGATCGGCGACCACCCAGTGGTCGGCGATGCACACCTCGTCGGCCGGGTTGTCGTCGAGGGCGAAGCCGTACTGCGCCAGGAGCTGGCGGTTGGGCTTGGCGCCGTAGCTCGTGGTCAGCTCCTCGTCGACGGCCAGGGCGCGGGCCGCCCGCAAGACGAAGCCGTCGCGCTCGCTCTCGAAGCCCCACCGGGTGGCGCCGTCGCCAGCGTGGTCGAGGAGATCACACAGCGGCACCAGCGCGGTCGTGGCGATGCCGTCGATCGTCAATGAGAACGCCCGCGACCCGACCATCATCCGCGCCCAGGCGAAGTGGTCGGCGTCGACCGTCGCGAACAAGCGCACCCGGCCGAGCGCGCGATAGTCCGCCATCACCGCCAGCGCCAGCGCCGCGACGTCGCCGCCGGCGAAGGTCCCGGGCAGGAGCCGATGGGGGTCGGCCAGGGCGATCGCCGGGAAGTGGGCGGCCGACGGCGGCAGCGTCGCGAAGTAGGCGGCGAAGGCCGAGCTCGGGCGCCGGGCCTCGACCGCGACCCAGGCGGCGTAGAGCGCGTGGGGGCTGGTCAGCTCGACGCCGGCGTCGCGGACCTGGCGGCCCAGCGACGACGCTCGGATGAGCTCGCGGGTGATGATCGCGCCGCGCGGGACGTAGATCAGCTCGGTCCCGGCTGCGGTCGGGCCGGTCGCCGCCAGCCAGCGCCGCCCGCCCTCGACCCGCACGCGCGCGCCGTCGGCGTGGCCGCCCGACGAGGTCAGCCAGGCGCGCAGCCGGTCGAGCTCGACCGCGCCGCTCAAAACGTCCCGAACAGCTCGGTCAGCCGGACGTCGAGAGCGGTCGCCACCTTCCACAGCGACGACACGCTGGCGCTCGACTCGGCGCGCTCGATCTGCGACAGCAGTGACACCGACAGCTTGGTCCGCCGCGACATCTGCTTGAGGGTCAGGCCCCGGGCCTTGCGCAGCTCGCGGATCGACCGGCCGATCGTGGCGTGCAGCTCGTCCTCGCGGCGCAGGATGAGGCCCTTCTTCTTGGCGATCCGGGTGATGGCCTCGCGGAAGTCATCGACCGTGAACGGCTTGCGGATGTAGGCCGAGACGTCGCGCTCGATCGACGACGTGGCGGTCTCCAGGCTGGGGTAGCCGGTCAGGATGATGATCGCGATGTCATCGTCGATCTCGCGGATCTGCGCGAGCAGATCGATGCCCGACAGCTTGGGCATCATCAGATCGAGGACCGCCAGGTGGAACTCGTCGCCGCGCAGGGTGGCGAGGGCCTTGGTCGGGTCGTGCTCGACCGTGACGGTGTAGCCCTCGGCGGTCAGGAAGTCGTGCAGGTACTCGCAGACGTCCGGATCGTCGTCCACCACCAGGACGTTGAGGGCCGCGATCTCGGGTCGCTGAGGGCTCGTCGCCACCACACTCGATCCATATCACGCCGCGCCGACGCCGTGGCGGCGTCCGCGGACCCCTACCATCACCATCCGTTTTGTCGGGGCGAGAGGATTTGAACCTCCGACTCCTTGGTCCCGAACCAAGTGCGCTACCAGACTGCGCTACGCCCCGTGACTCGGCGTACTTAGCGCTTGTGCACGGCCATGTCAACGCTGGTGTGGCGCGAATCGATCATCCACCGCCACCAGATCACCACCCGGCGCGCTGGTTCACGGCGGTCACCAACGCCGAACCGGCAGGGTGAGGTGCGCGCCGACCTCGACGAAGACCCCGCGCTCGTCCAGGGCGCCGAGCCGGAGCATCGGCGTCAGCCCGACGAAGGCCCACAGCGCCACCGACGCGCCCCACCGCGGGTGGTGATCGGCGCCCAGCTCGAGGGCCGGGCCACCCGCCAGGCCCACCATGCGCCCGGCCAGCCGGGTCCCGACGACGCCGTCGAGCCAGAGACGCCCGCCATCGCTGCCGGCGTAGTGCGCCGCGGCCACGGTCGCCCCGACCGCCCCGAGCGGTGCGTGCTCGCGGATGCGCAGGACCGCGGCGCTGCCGCCCCAGGTCGACTCCCAGACGCCCTCCTGATAGGTCGCGGCGCCGGCCGGGCCGAGCCACAGGTACAGGCCGTCGAGATCGGCGATCGGCCGCGGCGGGTCGGCGGCGGCCGGGCCGGCGGCGAACGCGAGGACCAGGGACACCGCCAGCGGGGACCGGCGTCGCCGATCGACCGCCCGCGCCCGCGCCGCGACCGGCCGCGCCCTGCTACAATCGCGTCCGCCTGCGCGTGATCCGGACTCATCCTCTCTCGCCGCCGTCGGCCCGACGCTTGCTTCGCTGGCCCACTGCCCCGTGGGGGCCTGGCCGCGCATGAACCCGTCTTCCGCGTTCGACATGAGCATGCCGGCCGGCGATCCGTCGTCGATGCTAGCACCGGTGCTGCGCGCCGGCTACGCGCAGATCCGCCAGCTCCCGCTGTTCGACGGCCTGCCCAACGACCTGCTCATCCAGACCTTGGCCTCGGGCGACCTGACCTGGCGCCAGGTCGACCGCGACGTGATCCTGGCCGACCCGGCGAGCGCCGCCGGCGTGGCCCTGCCGGTGATGGTGCTGGTCGCCGGCCAGATCGCGGTCGGGGTGTTCGACGCGGCTGAGCTGGCCGAGCGTCGTGAGGCCCAGGACCGCCTCGAGCGGATGACCCACGACGAGCGCGAGTCGGTGTCGCTGATCAAGCCGATCCCGATGGCCCGGCTGGCCAAGAAGAACATCGCGCTGTTCACCGACGGCGACCTGTGGAACGCCGGGGCGGTGACCGCGGCCCGCGGCGCGCCGTGCGCGTTCTACGCCACCGCGCCGTCGACCGTCCTCACCCTGTCGCAGCGGCTGGTCGCCGACATCGCGGTGCGCTTCCCGTTCTTCGAGGCGCGGTTCCGGCGCGCCATCCAGCTCGCGCGGGCCCGCCTCCACGGCATCACCGGGGTCAAGCAGGAGATCCTCGACTTCTTCGTCCGCCAGGGCATCTCGGTGTCGGGCGAGTCGGTCCGGGTCCGTCAGCTCGACCGCTGCATCGACTGCAAGCAGTGCGAGATCGCCTGCGAGGAGCGCTACGGCGCCAAGCGCCTGACCCTGGGTGGCTACCAGCTCGGGATGCTCGACTTCGTCTACACCTGCCGGACCTGCACCGATCAGCGGTGCATCGATCCGTGCGCCTACGACTCGATCAAGTACGACCCCGGCAAGAAGGAGGTCGTGATCAACGAGGCCACCTGCACCGGCTGCTCGGCGTGCGCCCAGAGCTGCCCGTACGGGGCGATCGACATGATCGACGTCGAGGACGGTAGCCCCGCCTTCAACCGCGACTTCCGGGCCCGCCTCGAGAAGAAGCAGGCCCTGGCCTTTGGCCCCGGCACCGGCCGGGTCGCGCGGGTCCGCCGGGTCGCCAACAAGTGCGATCACTGCGGCGCCTACGGCGATCAGGCGTGCGTGTCGGCGTGCCCGACCGGCGCGCTGATCGAGCTGTCGGCTTATGACCTCTTCCGCGAGCGGTCGCCGGCGATCGCCGCCGCCGCCCGGGCCGGCTTCGATCAGGAGCTCGATCCCGATCGCCGCGAGGTCCTGCCGACCCACCCGTTCACCGAGGGCGTCGACGAGCGCTCCGGTGGCGCGGCCAAGGTCCGGCGCGGGCGCTGGGGTCCGCTTCTCTTGTGGACGCTGGGCATCCTCGCGTTCCTGGTGGCCCTGGCCGAGATCCTGCTCCGCAGCTACGCCCCGACCTTGTCGTACCAGTACGCCCAGCTCCGGGCCACGCCCGAGCTGGCCAGCCTGCCGGCCGAGCTGATCGTCCAGAAGGTCGGGTTTCGCTCGGGCAATCCGCTGGCGATCCAGTGCGGCCTGATCGGCACCGGCCTCATGATCATCGCCGCGATCTACCCGCTGTTCCGACGGCTCAAGGCGTTCCGCTGGCTGGCGTCGAACACGATGTGGTTCGACTTCCACCTGATGGCCGGCACGGTCGGGCCGATGTTCGTGGCCCTGCACTCGGCGCTCAAGCTGTCGTCGTGGGTGTCCCTGGCGTTCTGGTCGATGGTGATCGTGACGATCTCCGGCTTCATCGGCCGCTACCTCTACACCCAGGTGCCCGAGCTCTCGAGCGGCCGCGAGCTCGAGCAGCTCGATCACGAGCGGGCCTTCGCGCTCCACCGCGTCCGCGCGCCGCTGGCGATGACCGAGCTCGACCGCGAGGTGTGGGAGCACGGCCAGCGCGCCGGTCGGGTCGCCGCCCACTACGGCCTCCTCGCGTCCCTGGTCTGGCTGCTCGTCGAGGATCTGCGGCGGCCGGGGCGGTGGTTGGCGCGGCGCTCGCGCCTGGCCAAGCTCGGGGTCGCCGGCAAGGTCCGGCGCGAGCTGGTCCGACGCACCGGCCGCCTGCTCATGATCCAGCGCGGCCTGGTGATCGCGCCCAAGGCCAACCTCTTGCTCAACTCGTGGAAGAAGGTCCACGTGCCGTTCACCGTGCTCCTGACGATCTTCTCCGCCGCGCACATCTACATTTCGTGGGATCGGGCCTGGTAGTAGGATGCGGCGCCCGATGACCCGCCCGCTGGCCGTCGCCCTGATCGTCCTCGCCTGCGCCGTGGCGCCGCGGCGGGCCCAGGCCCAGGGCGACTTCTTCAGCTCGTCGCCGGGGGCGCTGTCCGAGAGCCACGCGACGATCGACGGCCCCGATCACTGCAACGACTGCCACGACAACGGCCGCGAGGCGCTCAACAACAAGTGCCTGGGGTGCCACGATCACAGCGACCTCAAGCGTCGCATCGACGCCGGCAAGGGCTTCCACGCCTCGAGCCAGGTCACCGGCAAGAAGTGCTCGTCGTGCCACAACGAGCACAAGGGCCGCGGCTTCGATCTCATGGGGTGGGCGGCGATCCCCGGCGGCACCAAGGGCTTCGACCACGACGTCACCGGCTGGCCCCTCGAGGGCAAGCACACCGCGGTCGACTGCGCCGACTGCCACAAGACCAAGAACCGCCAGGGCCTGCGCACCTACCTGGGCGTCGATCGCCTGTGCGGGAGCTGCCACAAGGCCGATCAGCCTCACGGCTTCGATCGCCGCGAGCTCCTGGCCTGCGAGCGTTGCCATAGCCAGAGCGTGTGGAACCCGCCCAAGTCCGATCAGGACTTCGACCACAACGACAAGAAGGACGCCTCGATGCCGCTGGTCGGCTCCCACGAGGACGTGTCGTGCGAGAAGTGCCACCCCAAGGCGTTGTTCAACCTGAAGGGCGGCAACCCCGACTTCTGCGGCAACTGCCACGACAGCCCCCACGACGGCATGCTGTTCGGCAAGCGCGAGTGCGAGTGGTGCCACTCGCCGGCCTTCGGCGCCCTCGACAAGTTCAAGTTCGACCACGACAAGAAGACCCAGTTCGCGCTGGGCAGCGCCCACGCCAAGATGAAGTGCGAGGACTGCCACACGACCAGCCTGGGCGAGCGCAAGCCCGACAAGACCTGCGAGGCCTCGGGCTGCCACGCCGACGACAACAAGCACGGGTCGCGGTTCAGCGCCTTCGGCGGCGACCCGCCCAGCTGCGCGACCTGCCACCTGTCGTCGACCTCGTGGGTCAAGGGCGCGACCAACTTCAACCACGACCGCCGGACCAAGTTCAAGCTGACCGGCCGCCACGACCAGATCGCGTGCCGGTCGTGCCACCGCGGCCGCACCGCCGCCGACTTCGAGCAGTTCGATCCGTCGTCGGTCGGGTGCCGCGGCTGCCACGAGCACCGGAACGTCCACCCGAAGGAGAAGCACCCCGACTCGAAGTGCCTCACCTGCCACGAGGGCGCCGGCAAGGTGAACCTGAAGGCCGGGGCGGTCGACGCCTTCCACGGCCCGCAGTCGAACTTCCCGCTGGTCAAGGGCCACAAGCCGGTCAAGTGCGCGCAGTGCCACCCCAAGGACTCGTTCTCGGACACGCCGGCCGAGTGCGGCGCGCGCTGTCACGAGGACGGGCTGCACAAGGGCTCGCTCGGCGACACCTGCTCGCGCTGTCACTCGCCCGGCGTGTGGGACGCCGTGCGCTTCGATCACGCCGACGACACCAAGTGGCCGCTCGAGGGGCTGCACGCCAAGATCGCCGAGTGCACCGATTGCCACCCCAAGCGGCAGTACACCGACACCCCGACGACGTGCTCGGCCGACGGCTGCCACGCCAAGGATGACGTCCACAAGGGCCGGCTGGGCAAGGGCTGCGACCGGTGCCACAAGGTCACCGGCGACAACATCTTCAACCACAACACGATGTCGTCGTTCGCCCTGACCGGCAAGCACCTCGACGTCCGCTGCGCCGAGTGCCACACCTCGCAGACCTTCAAGCCGCGGCCGCAGAACTGCTTCGGCTGTCACCCCGAGCCGGACCTCCACCGCGGCCAGTACGGCACCGCCTGTGAGTCGTGCCACTCCACGGTCGACTGGAACGACATCAAGCCGCTGCACGACGTCGGCGGCTTCGCCCTGATCGGCGCCCACGACAACCTGGCGTGCGCGCGCTGCCACAAGGACAGCCGCCCGATGGCTGGCTCGGGCAACCTGTGCATCAACTGCCACCGGCAGGACGACATCCACCAAAACGCGCTGACCCCGCGCTGCGGCGAGTGCCACACCCAGGTGTCCTTCGCGCCCGCCCGCTTCGATCACACCACGGTCGGCTGCAACCTGACCGGGCTGCACCGCACGCTGGCGTGCAACGACTGCCATCGGGCCGGCAACTACGGCGCGATCACCGGCGAGTGCGCGGGCTGTCACCGCGACGACGCGATCGCCGCCGGTGGGGCCGGCGGGGTGCCGCACCCGACGGTCTTGGCCTGCGCCACCTGCCACAACACGTCGGTCTGGCGCCCCGCCAACGGCGGTGGCCGGGAGTCGATCTGCCAGTGAGGGCGGCGGTCCTCCTCGGCCTGGTGGCGCTGGCCGGCGCGGCGCGCGCCGAGCCGACCGAGCCCGATCGGTTCTTCGCTGACAAGCCCGACGGCGATCGCGACAAGTCGCTATGGCAAGGCAGCCTGGTCCTGTCGAGCTTCGGCTACGCCGAGACCAGCGACCAGCTCGAGCTCGGCCTGATCGAGGTGCCCTTGGCCAGCCCATATCGCCGGGTCTGGGGCGAGGCCCGGCTCCAGCTCGACGGCCGTCACCTGAAGGGCGGGCGGTGGGACGCGCGGGTCGACGGTCGGGCGCGCTACGTGGCGTCGCGGCCAGGCGACGCCTCCGGCGATCCCAATCGCATCCAGTCGGGGCTGCTCGGCGCCAACGAGTACGACGTCCGCGAGCTGTACCTGGTGCGGGCCGGCAAGCGCAGCGATCTGTTCTTCGGGCGGCTGGTGATCGCCGACCTCGGCGCGCTGCGGGTCGACGGGATGCGCCTCGACTACGCCAAGAACGCGCGCTGGACCTACCTCGGCTTCCTCGGGCTGCACCCGGCCCGCGGCTCGCGGTCGCTGGCCACCGACTACCCGGTCGGCATCGACAAGATGAACGAGGCGACCGGGCGGGTGCTGCCGGTGACCGGCGGGTTCGGCGCGGCCTACCGCACCGACAAGGGCTATGGCTCCCTGGGCGCGGTCACGATCGTGCCGACCAGCCGCGACGGCGGCGCCGGCGGCTCGGGCACCTACGAGCGGGCGCGGGTCTACCTCGCGGCCCAGGGCTACTGGCGCAGCTCGCCGCGCCTCGACCTGTGGCACTACGTCGTCCTCGACGTCTACGGCACCGCCGGGTTCGCGCCGACCAACGCCTCGGTCGGGCTGCAGTACAAGCCCGGGCCGCGGCTGCGGACCCAGCTCGCGGTCAACCAGATCGACACCGAGGCCCTGAACGTCCAGGTCCGCGGGCTCCTCGAGAACGACGCGCCGAGCGGCGGCCCGATCGTCAATAACTTCTCGGTCCAGCGCATCGGCAACACGATGGTCCGCGGCGCGGTGTCGGCCCTCCTGGGCAAGCACCGGCGGTGGGAGCTGACCGCCGCGCTCCACGGTCGGCGTCGCCCCGACGTGACCTTCACCACCGGGGCCACGCCCCAGGTCTTGCCGGCGGCGCAGTCCCTCGAGGTCCACGCCGGCCTGGTGGACCACGGCTTCTACCGCGGCATCCGCGCCGAGCTGGCCTACAGCCGCTCGGTGTCGATCGGCGACGCCAGCTACGCGCGATCGATCGCCCAGGTGGTCCGCCTCGGCGGCACCCGCGAATGGGGCGCCGGCCGGACCCTGGTCACCGCGGACCTGACCTGGCTCAGCTCGGCCGACGACAACGCCGGCGCGAGCTGCACGCCCGGCGCGATCGCGACCTGCTACGGCAGCGCCAACACCAACGCCTTTCAGTTGAACGGCCAGGGCTACTACCGGTGGAAGGAGAACTGGTACGTGACCGGCTCCCTCGGGCTCGGCCTCCAGCGCATCCTCGCCACCGATCCCGTGACCAACCAAGGCATCCGGCGGCCATCGATCACCACGGCCCAGGCCTTCGCCCGGGTCGGGTACCGGTTCTAAGAGCGATCGGTCTCGGCCTCGGTCTCGGTCTCGGCCTCGGTCTCGGTCTCGCTCTCGGTCTCGGTCTCGGACTCGGTCTCGGACTCGGACTCGGACTCGGACTCGGACTCGGTCTCGGCTTCGGCCTCGGTCTCGGCCTCGGCCTCGGTCTCGGACTCGGTCTCGGTCTCGGCTTCGGTCTCGGTCTCGGTCTCCGCCTCGCGCCTCACGGCGCGGGCGGCCAGGCCGCGCCGCCGTCATCGGCCGGACTGACGCGGTAGAGGACGCGGTGGGCCTCGTCGGGGGTCGGCACGGTCCAGCGGGTGTACATGCGCTCGAGGGCGCGGGCCGGGACGCGGGTGGCCTCGGGCCGGGCGCGGTTGCGCGCGGCCAGCTCGTCGGCGCCGGCCTCGCAGTAGACCAGGTGGACGCGGAAGCGATAGGCGCGGCACAGCGTGATGATCTCGCCGCGCACCGATCGCGAGAGGTTGGTCGCGTTCCAGGCGAACGGCTGACCGGCCCGCAGCGCGGCCCGCGCTCGGTCGCGCGCCAGGCCGATCACCGCGCGCTGACCGTCGGCCGGGTCGACCTCGAGCTCGGCGCGCAGGTCATCGAGCGAGACCTGCGCGAGCTCGGGGCGGCTGGCGAGGTAGGTCGACTTGCCCGAGCACGGCAGGCCAGCGACCACGACCGCGTCACCGACCGAGTCGTCGTGGTACGGCAGCTCCGGCGGCCGGCGCGGCTCGGTCTCGGCCAGCCAGCGCGCGCGCGTGTAGTCGTCGGGGAAGCGGTAGGGGGCGCTGCCGACTCCGAGCTCGTCGCAGTGGAGCCGCCACAGCGCGCATTGATCGAGGAGGCGAGCTTGATCGTCGGCGCGGGCGCAGCGTCGGCCGGCGGCGTCGGCGGTGGCGACGGCGGTCAACCAGTCGTGGCGCAGCACGGTCGACAGCCGGATCGCGAGCGCGACGGCGTCGGGGCGATCGACGCCGAACAGCGGCACCTGGTGCCAGCGCACGAGCTGACAGATGTGCTCGCGCACGGTCCACGGGACGCCCAGGCGCCACAGGGTGACGCGCAGATCGATCTCGCCGCGGGCCGAGTGGCCGCGCGACGACCAGCGCCCGTCGGCCTCGAGGCGGGTCGTGGAGCGCTTGCCGAGGTCGTGGCTGAGCACCGCGGCCAGGGTCACGATCCGGCCGAGCGGATCGAGCTCGCGCCAGGCCGGACCGCCGCGCAGCGCCGCCACTGCCATCCGGGTGTGGATCCAGACGTCCCCTTCGGCGTGATAGAGCGGATCCTGCGGCGTCGCGGTCAGCTCGGCGGCGTCGGCCAGGGGCGCGACCAAGGCGGCGAGGGCGGCGTCGCTCAAGGTCGGCGCCGCGGCGGCCGCCGCCAGGGTGTCGAGGTAGGGGCGCGGTGGCGTCATGGCGACGGCGCGGCGAACAGGTCGACGCCCGGGGCGAGCTGGTTGGGCACGATCGGCCGGGCCAGCCAGTGGCTGCCCGACTCGATCACGCTGGTGAGGAAGCTGGCGCGGATCCACTTGTAGCGTGCCACGACGTGGTCGTCGTCCTCGACCTTCAGGTACAGGCCCTCGGCGTGGTCCGACGGATCGGTCTCGACCATGGCGGTGGCGGCGTCGACGCCGGCGCCGGCCGCGGCGGCGGCCAGGGCCTCGCGCCAGCGCGGCGACTTGTAGCGCGACGGTCCCACCAGGTCGGGGAGCCGCCGGGGATCGTCGAGCCGGCCGCGCCACAGGACCGGCACGCTCCGCACGATCGCCGCCGCGCCCGTGGCCGCCAGGTGCGCTTCGCGCCGCGCGGTCGACCAGAACCGGCCGTCGCGATCGCGCAGGTCGAACTCGAGGAAGTAGTGCGGCAGGTGGTCGTAGAACACCGTGTGCTTGGCGTACAGCCACTCGCCGTACAGGGTCGCGCCGTCGGCGCACACCCGGGCCAGGGCCGCGGTCTGGGTCGCGGCCCAGCGCTTGAACAGATCGAAGTGGCGCTCGCGCGGGCCGCCGGTGAGGACGTGGCCGCGGCTCTGCAGGCGCAGCGCGCCGTCGCGATCGAGCGCGATCCCGGCGTTGGCGCCGTCGAGCTTCTCCTCGACGACCACGTAGGCGCCGGCCAGCGCGGTCAGCGGCACCTGGGCCAGGTCGTGATCGCCGACCTGCAAGCGCGAGCCCTCGAGGTGCGGGGTCCGCGGGTACTTGTGGAACTCGGTCATCGATGCGCCACCGCGATCAGGTGGCCGCGGACCGCGTCGAGGGTCACGCGCCGGGCCCCCGCGCCCTGCCACAGCGCGGCCAGGCTCGCGCGATCGAACAGCCGGACGTGCTCGGGGTTGTCGTCGGCGTGAGCCGGCACGGTCGCGATCACCGCGCGGCGCGCCACCCGCAGGGCCTCGCGCGCGACCGGGGCCGGATCGGCGACGTGCTCGAGGACCTCGAGGGCGGTCACCACGTCGGCGCTGGCGTCGGCCAGGCCCAGGGCGGCGGCGTCGGTGCGGAGCGCGGTCAGCCGCGTCACCCCGCCGCGGGCCACCGCCGCCAGATCGGCGACCCGGTGGGGCAAGACGTCGGTGGCGACCACGGTCAGCGCCGGTAGCTCGTCGAGGAGCGGCCACACGAAGGCGCCGCGGCCGGTCCCCAGATCGCCCAGGGAGGTCGCGCCCAGGCCGCGCAGGATCCCGATCACCGCCCGCACCCGCGGCAGCTCGGCGGTGCGCTTGAACCGGTGCAGGCGCAGGCCGGCGGCGGTCGCCGCGGCCACCGCGTCGTCGTCGGTGAGCGCGGGTTGGCCCAGGGCGCCGCGGGCGTAGGCCGCGGCCAGCCAGCGGTAGTGGGAGGCGTCGTCGAGCATCGCGGGCCGACGATGGTAGCCCGCCGGCCAGCGGCGGCGAAGCCGGGCGTGGTCAGGCGTCGAAGCGGATCGTCCGGTAGCCGAACAGCCGGACCCGGCGCGCGTACAGATCGAGCAGGTAGAGCGCGATCATCGCCAGGAGCACCCACGGCCACAGCTCCTCGGTGTAGGCGATCGACTCGTCGCCGGCCTTCCACGCCGCCGCCGGCTCGAGCTGGTCGCTGCCGCCGGTGACGATCGCGGCCTGGCGCAGCGGCGCGCTGTCGGGGGTGGTCCGCAGGTACTCGAGGGGGTAGGGCAGGGCGACCGCGCCCACGCTCTCGGCGACCTTGGTCCCGGCCCGGGTGTGGACCGCCTTCAACAGGTAGCTGCCGTAGCGCTCGATCGGGAAGTCGGCGACGTAGCGGCCGGCCGCGGTCTGATCCATCGGCACGGTCTGCTTGACCGCGTTGGTCGCCGGGTCGATCACCTGGAGCTGGGTGTCGAGGGCGTTCACGAACTGATCGCTCGAGTCGATCGCGTCGACCACGACCTTGGCGCGGCCGTCGTCGACGGTGGCGAACAGGTCGTAGCTGTCGTAGGTCTTGCGCCGCATGCTGGTGCGCACGAGCTGGGACCAGAACTTCGGGTAGCCGCCCCAGGCGATCCAGTCCGAGCTCCAGCGGTTCTTGACGTCGGAGGTCCAGGCCACCGAGGTGCCGGCGCCGTGGCGCCACCGGGCCAGGAGCGGCTCGCCCAGGTCCGAGACCAGGATGACCTCGGCGGTCGGCTTGGGCTTGGTCGTGACGTAGCCGCGCAGCGGCGGCGCGCTCTCGATCGCTACGCCCTCGATGGCCTCGACCCGCTTGGCGACCCGGGCGTAGACCGCGTCCTCGACGAGCTGCGACTTCTGCGCCTCGGTGGTCTCCTTCATGAAGATCCGCGGCAGCGCGCCGATGTCGTCGGTCATGTACAGGCGACCGTCGCCGTTGTCGGCGATGATCGACAGGAGGTTGCGGTCGGCGCCGGTGACCCCGACCGCCGACACCGTGATGCGGGCCGAGCGCATGTCGGTGACCAGCTCGGCGATCCCGTCGTAGGGCGCCTCGCCGTCGGACAGGAGGATGACGTGCTTGACCTTGGCGTTCACGCCCTCGAGCAGCTCGAAGGCCAGCTTGAGCCCGGGGTGGATGTTGGTGCCGCCGCCCGACTGCAACCGCGAGATCTCGGCCGAGATGCGCATCTTGTTGGCGGCGCGCTGCGGCCGGACGTAGGTCTGAGCCTCGCTGTCGAAGGCCACCACCGCCAGGAGGTCCGACGGCGACAGCGCCTCGGCGGTGGCCCGGGCCGACTCCTTGGCGGCCTCGAGCTTCTGGCCTTGCATCGAGCCCGAGCGATCGATCACCACGCACACCGCGATGTCGGGCTGCTCGCGGGTCTTCTCGGCGTCGAACCGCACCGGCATGATCTGCTCGATCTTGGTGGCCTGGTAGCCGCCCGAGCCAAACGAGTCCTCGCCGCCGGCCATGATCAGGCCGCCGCCCAGGCCGCTCACGTACTGATCGAGGGCCGCCATCTGGCCGGCGCCGACGAAGTGAGCCGGCACGTCGGACACCAGCACCAGATCGTACTTCTCGAGCTCCTTGGCGGTGGCCGGCAGGCCGCGTGGGCCGCGGACCTCGACGTCGATGTTCTCGTGCTCGAGGGCGCGCTGCAGATAGCCGGCGGCGCCCGGCTCGCGCAGGACGCCGCCCTCGACGTACAGCACGCTCGGCTTGCCCTTGACCGGCGTGGTCATGACCGCCTCGTTGTTGGCCTTCTCGGTGTCCTGGCCGTACTTGCCGAGGCGGAGCCGGTAGGTGGTGGCGCCGGCGCGCTTGGCCTCGCTCTTGAACTTGACCCGGTTGATGCCCTCGACCAGCTCGATGGTCTTCACCGGATCGAGCGGGTTGGGGAAGGCGTCCTGGCGCAGGTTCAGGGTCACGGTGTCGGCGTGGGTCGACCAGATCTCGGCGGTGACCTCGAAGGGCTGCCCGACCTTGACCTCGTCGGGGAGGTGCAGGCCGACCACGCGGATCTCGCGGACCTGATCCTCGGCGAAGGTCCGCCACGACAGCTTCACGCCCATGTCCTTGGCCCGGTAGGCCTCGCTCACCAGATCGCCGCGGGTCTGATTGCCGTCGGTGACCACCACCATGCGCGGCAGGTAGCCCGGCGGGTACAGGCCGTAGGCGAGCTGGATCGCGGCCTGGACGTCAGTGCCGGCGCCGCCCTTGGCCGGGCCGGCGGCGTGGCGCGCGATCACCGGCGTCCCGCCGTCGACCTCGGCGACCTTGGGCTTCTCGGCGAAGGTCACGACCTTGAGCCAGCCGTCGCCTTTGGCCTTGGCCAGCGCGGCGACGTAGGTCCGGGCGGCGGCGAGCTGGGCCTCGGACACCGAGTCCGACACGTCGACCAGCACCACGGTCGCGACCTTGGAGTCGCGGGTGATCCAGGTCGGGCGGGCCAGGGCGATCGCCGCGGCCGCCACCACCGCGGTGCGCAGCGTCGCCTGCACCACCTGCTGGGCGATCGACAGGTCGGTCAGCGACCACCGCCGCACCAGGTAGAACAGCGGCGCGATCGCGATGAGCAGGAGCCAGCGCGGGGCCAACAGCTCGATCGGGCGCGCGGTCAGGCCGGTCACGGCGACGATCGGGCGGTCGGCGATCCAGGCGTCGACGCCCAGGTACAGGCCGACCGCGGCCAGGGCGGCGACCGCGATCGCCAGGAGGTCGCGGCGGGACGGGCGGAAGCGAGACAGCCGGGCCATCACACGGTGATCCTTCGGTGGTAGGTGATCCACTCGAGGGCGAGCAGGGCGATCACCGCGAGGACGACGTAGAGCCACAGGTCGCGCCGCGCGCTGACCGCGAAGGCCGGTGGCGCGGCCAGGGTCTGACCGCCCAGGGCCAGGTCGGGCGCCGGCTCGATCTGCGACTCGGTGGTCGACGCCAGGTTGGTGGCGACCTCGAGGGTGGCCAGCGGCGCGGTCTCCGGGGCGGGCGCGCCGGCGGTGGGCGCGCCGGTCGACGGCGGGTAGGCGATGAGCTGGTGGACGCCGACCCGGTGGGCGACCAGGGTGACGGCGCCGTCGACCACCGGGGCCTGGCCCCGCTTGCCGGTGGGATCGACCACCGTGACCTCGCGTAGGCCGGTCAGGCCGTCGAGGGGGATGCGCAGGCGTTGCCCGGTCGGGTAGGTCGTGACCAGGTCGGCGTCGTCACCGGCGAACCAGTCGAGGCTGTTGACCAGGAGCAGCGGGAACGCCACCCGCAGCATCAGGTCCGTGCCGGCCAAGGACCAGCCCAGGCCGATCAGCTTGCGGCCGCCATCGCGCCGGGCCACCGCGATCGGATCGCGCACGCTCTTGGCCAGGGAGACCTCGCCCTTCGTGCGATCGATCGCGAAGACGTTGGCCTGATCGAAGTTGACGTCGGACATCGTCAGCCAGCGCATGACCGGGTGGTCCTCGGCAAGCTCGGTGATGCGCGGTCGCGGCAGGACCCCGCGGATCGCGAACGGGCTGTTGTCGCCGTCGGGATGGAACAGGAGCACGTTCGACGGCGGCGGCGGCAGGACCGCGGGCGTGTGGTCGTCGAACACGACGGCGTCGAACGGCTTGCCGGTGGTGATGTTCACGACCGCGGCGGCCGGCGCGGCGTCGTACTCGGCCGGGGTGGCCTTGAACACCTCGATGTTGTCGTAGACCAACATCGCGCCCTCGAGATACAGGTTGTCGTTGGTGACCAGGAGGACGTGCTGCTTCTTGCGCGCCGGCAAGAGCGCCCAGGCCTCGTCGTCGAGGGGGAACGGATCGGTGCCGCCCGGGCCGTCGACCGGGCGCAGGGCGGCGCGGAGCTGGCTCTCGCCGCCGGGGAGCTGACGGTAGATCTCGCGGCGCCGCTCGCCGGGCGCCAGCTCGAGGGGCTTGACCTCGATCGGGGTCTCGCCGTTGTACAGCGTGAGCTGGCGGCGGGCCGGCTCGGCGCCGAAGTTCTGGACCTCGATGAAGACCTCGTAGCTGGCCTTGTTGGCGATGTAGCGGCGGACGTTGAACGCGACGATGCCGACGTTCTCGGCCCGGCTGCCGACGCCCAGGTAGTGGACGTCGATGCCGGACAGATCGACCGCGGCCAGCTCGGCGTCGGCGAAGGCGGCGGCGACCTCGGGCTCAGGATCGGCCGGTCCCGTCGGCGGGGCGCCCGGCGGCGGCGCGCCCGTCGGCGGCGCCGCCACCTCGGGGGCCGTCCACCGCACCTGGCCCTTGGCCAGCTCGGAGTAGGCGCCGTCGGACACGATCACGATCATCGGGTTGGGGCGGCCGCGCAGGGCGTCGGCCGCGGCCGACAGCGCCCGCGGCAGGTCGGCGCCGGTGTCGACCGGGGTCACGCCGTCGAGGGCCTTGCGCAGGAGCGCGGCGTCGGAGGTGAACCGCGACAGCGGCGTGGTCTGGGCGTCGACCCGCATGATCATCGCGCGATCGCCGCCGCCCATGCCGTCGATCAGCGTCAGCGCGCGCTCCTTGGCGCGGTCGAAGCGGGTCAGGCGCGGCCGCTCGGGGTCGCCGTCGACCGCCCGCATCGAGGCCGAGGTGTCGAGCAGGATGACGACGTTGCGGGCCCGGTGGTCGGTGGCGCCCAGGGTCGGCGCCGACACCGCGACGACGATCAGCCCGACGATCGCCAGGGTGAGGAGCAGCGACAGGAGGCGCCGGAGCTGCTTCCACAGCGAGTTGGCGTCGCGCTGCTCGAGGACCCGCTTCCACAGGCTGGAGAACGGCACCTCGAAGCGGCGGCGCCGCATCTTGAGCAGGTAGGCGATGATCACCAGGACCGCGGCGGCCAGGGCCACCATCGCCACGGTCCGGGCGGCGAGCGGGGTCAGCCAGGTCACCGGAGGAACCCTCCGGCGCGGAAGATGCGCAGCACCAGCTCGTCGAAGGGCACGCCGGTGTGGGTGCGGAAGAACGGCACCGCGCGGGCGGTGCAGAAGCTCTCGAGCTCCTTGCAGTAGCGCTCGTGCTCGCGGGTGTAGGCCTCGAGCAGGGACTTGCTCACCGTGACCTCGCGCAGCTCGCCGGTCTCGCAGTCGACCAGGGCCAGATCGCCGGCCAGGTTGGGCGCGGCCTCGCGTTGATCGTAGACCTGCAGCACGAAGGGCTCGAACTTGTTGTAGCGCAGCGTGTTGATGCCCTCCTCGAAGCCGCGCGGATCGTAGAAGTCGCTGATGAGGACGGCCAGGCCGCGCCGCTTGTGCTGGGCGACGAACTGGGTCATGGCGGCGGCGACGTCGGTCTGGCCGCCGATCTCGCAGCCGCGCAGGAACTCGAAGACCCGGAAGATGCGGTTCTTGCCGCGCGACGGCGGCAAGCGGCCGAGCAAGCGCGACGCGAACGGCACGATCGCCACCCGGTCGAGGTTGGCCAGGCCGACGTAGGACAGCGCGGCCCCGACCTTCATCGCGTAGTGCAGCTTGGGCGGCGTGCCGATCGCCATCGAGTCGGAGCAGTCGATCAGGAGGTAGATGTGGAGGTCCTCCTCCTCCTCGAACAGCCGCAAGAGCAAGCGGTCGAGCCGGCCGTACAGGTTCCAGTCGATGTAGCGGAAGTCGTCGCCGCGGGCGTAGGTGCGGTGGTCGGCGAACTCGATGCCCGAGCCGACCTTGCGGGTCCGACGTTCGGCCCGCAGGTTCCCCGCGAAGACCTTGCGCGACACCATGTGGAGGTGCTCGACGGTGCGCAGGAAGCGCTCGTCGAACAGCTCCGAGCGGTCGGCGGCCCGGCTGGCGCCGCTGGTGGCGACCGCCGGCGACGAGGTGGCGGCGGCGCCGGCCACTACACGGTCTCGCGGGTGGACTTCAGGATCTCGGCGATGATCGCATCGGCCTTGACGCCCTCGGCCTCGCCCTCGAAGTTGAGGATGAGGCGATGGCGCAGCGCCGGCGCGGCGACCGCGCGGATGTCGTCGATCGCGACCGCGTAGCGTCCCTCGAGGAGGGCGCGGATCTTAGCCGCCAGGATGATGGCCTGGAGGCCACGCGGCGAGGCGCCGTAGCGCAGGTACTTCTTGCTCTGCGCGGTGGCCTCCTTGGTCTCCGGGTGAGTGGCCTGGAGGACGCGGACCGCGTAGTCCTGGATCGACCGCGCCAGCGGCACCTTGCGCACCAGGTCGCGCAGCGCCATGACCCGGGCGCCGTCGAGCACCTGCTGCGGCTCGGGGACGTGGTCGCTGGTGGTGCGGTCGATGATCGTGTGCAGGGCGTCGTGGTCGGGGAAGTCGACCACCAGCTTGAAGAAGAAGCGATCGAGCTGGGCCTCGGGCAACGGATAGGTGCCGTCCATCTCGAGGGGGTTCTGGGTCGCCAGCACGAAGAACGGCTTCTCGAGCTTGTGGGTGGTCTTGGCCACCGTCACCGAGCCCTCGGACATCGCCTCGAGCAGCGCCGACTGGGTCTTGGGCGTGGCGCGGTTGATCTCGTCGGCCAAGATGATGTTGGCGAAGATCGGGCCGCGCTGAAACTCGAAGCGCTTGCCGCCGTGGCCGTCCTCGACGATCACGTTGGTGCCGACGATGTCGGCCGGCATGAGATCGGGGGTGAACTGGATGCGCGAGAAGCTGGCGTGGATGGTCTCGGCCATGGTGCGGACCAGCATGGTCTTGCCCAGGCCGGGCACGCCCTCGAGCAGCGCGTGGCCGCCGCCCAGCAGGCAGATCAAGACGCCCTCGACGATCGCGTCCTGGCCGACGATCATCTTGCCGATCTCGTCCTTGATCCGGCGCAGGTCGGCGGTGAAGGAGGCGACCGAGGCCTCGATGTCGCGGGGGGTGGCGGCGGCGGCGGCTTGGGTCATCGCGGTTCCAGGGTGCGGGTGGGGCGCGCGGGTGGCGGCGCGGGTGCGGCGGGGGGAGCCAGCGGCGGCGACGGTCAGTTCATCGCGTGCGGCTTGATCTTCGTGAAGTACTTCTTCACGTAGTACTTGTAGCTGGCGGGGACCTTCTCGGACTTCATCGCGTCCTCGACGATGTCCTTGTACTTCGCGTAGACCTCGCGGTACGCGGTCGAGGCGTAGCCCTTCTGGGCCGCGGCCAGGATGGTCTCGCGCTTCGACGGGCCCTTGCGGCCGTGGACGCCGGACACGCTCTCGTCGGTGGTGTTGCCCGACGTCGGCGTGGCGTCGCCGACCAGGTTGGGATCGTGGCCGTCGCCGTAGGTGTCCGACGGGCCGTTGGGCTGGTCGCCCTGACCGCCGTTTTGGCCCTGGCCCTGGCCCTGGCCCTGTTGGCCCTGACCCGGTTGACCCTGGCCCTGACCCTGGCCCTGACCCTTCTGGCCTTGGCCCTGGCCGGGCTTCCACGCGCCCTTCTGGCCCTGGCCACCGGCGGCGCGACGGGCGAAGTCCTGGTTCTTCTGGTTGTTCTTGCCGAAGGGGCTGTTGCTGCCTTGCTTGCCGCGCTGCTTGGCCCGGCGCATGGCCTCGCGCAGATCGTCCATCTGCGACGCCATCTTCTTCTGCGCCGCCTGCTTGCGCTGATCCTGATCGACCTTGCCGGTCTCGTCGGCGACGTCGCGCAGCGAGCGCGAGGCCTGCTGCTGGTTCTTCTCTTGCTGGTCCTTCTGGCTCTGCTGATCCTTGGGGTCGCCGGACTCGGGCTTCTTCTGGAGATCCTCGGCCGACTGCTTCATCTGCTTGTGCAGGCGCTCGAGGGCCTCGCGCTGGGTCGACTGCTCGCGCTCCTGACGGTTCTTCTCGAGGCGCTCGAGCTCGTCCTTCTTCTTCTCGAGGCGGCGCTCGGCGTCGGCGCGCTCCTCCTCGGTCTTGGCGTCGTCCTTCTCCTTCTCGAGCTTGCGGACCTGCTCCTCGAGCTTCTCGGTCTGGGCCTGGTCCTGTTTGGCCTTGGCGTCCTGCTTGGCCTGGTACTTCTCGGCGGCCTGCTCGAGGGCCTGGGCGAGCTTCTCGGCCTGCTTGGGATCGAGCGCGCCTTGCTCGAGCTTTTCGGCCAGCTTCTCGAGCTCGGCCTTGGCCTGGGCCAGGTCGCCCTTGGCCAGGGCCTCGCCGACCTCCTTGGTCAGCGGATCGTTGGCCAGCTCCTTGCCGGTCTCGGCCAGGTCCTTGGCGATCTGCTCGGGGTTGGGATCGGCGCCGGCCTCGAGCTCGGCCTGGGCCTTCTGCAGCTCGGCCAGGAGCTGTTCCTTGGTCAGCTTGCCCTGATCGGCGAGATCGAGCAGGGCCTCGACCTTCGCGGCGTAGTCCTCGAGGGCCTTGACCTCGTCCTTCTTGGCGGTCGCGCGCACGTCGGCCACCAGGTCGCGCAGGTAGGCCTCGTCGTCGGGATCGAGGGCCACGGTGTCGGGCGCGAAGTTGCGCGGGTCGTCGTCGGCGGTGACCTCGAACGGCACCGCGCCCAGGCGCTTGCCGCGGGCCCAGACCACCAGCTCGGTGGCGCCCAGCTTGGCGCCGGCCGGGATCGCCAGGGTGATCCCGCCGCCGGTCCACGCCTCGATCGGCGCGGCGACCGCGGCGCTGCCGTCGCCGACGTAGACCAGGGCCGAGGGCAGGGCACAGGTCCGCTCGGGGGGAGCCTTGGGGCCACACAGGCGCTCGCCGTCGATCGTGACGATCGCGCCGCGCGGCGCGGCCGCCGGTCGTGCGCCGAGGAGATGAGGATCGCGCGGCGGCGTGGCGACGCCGAAGGCGGCGGCGAGGGCGGCGATGGCGGCGAAGCCGAGGGCCGGCTTCAAGTCCCGGGGCGCGGCCAGCGGGGTCGCGGCCTTGACGTTGGCCCGGGGCGCGACCGCGGCGGCGTCGCGCATCGCCGCTTCCATGAGGGCGACCGTGTCGGCGTCGGCGTCGGCGGCCGGCGGGGTCCGGGCGAAGGCCACCGCCGACGACAGGCGATCGGCCAGGCCCGAGGCGCGGTCGATCCGGCGGGCCACGGCCTCGTCGTCGTGGCGGCCGAGGGCGCCCAGGAGCGCGCCCAGGCCGACGACCCCGGCCGACGCGGCCAGGAGCGCGACGCCGGTGGGCTCGGGCAGGACCTCGGTGCGGACCAGGAACACCACGCCCAGCGCGCTGGCCGAGGCCAGGATCGAGGAGGTGGCGGCGCCCTCGAGCGCGCCCTGGAGGCGCAGGCGGGTGCGGGCGGCCCGGACCAGGCCGTGGACCCGACCCAGATCGACGGTCGCAGCGGCGGGCACGGCGGGGGTCACGGGGTCGGCCATGGGTCCTCGGGGCAGAGGGAGAGAGTCGAGACGATCGACCGCTGGCGGTCGGCCGGCATTCCTCGCGTCGCGGTCACCGTGCAGATCCTGGCACCTACAACGCGGAGCATAGCACCTTCATTCGACGCACCGAGGTGGGCCCGGGTCTAACGACGGCGCGCGGGGGCATCGGCGATTGGACACCGCCGGCCGGGTGAAGTTTCGCTGGCCCGAGCGCGCTGCGGTCGGCGCGCGGAGCCGGCGCGCAGGAGTCAGAGCTGGAACCGGGCCAGGGAGAACTTGTTCGACGTGGTGTCGATCACCTCGACGGTCTCGCGGGCGGTCTGGGTCGGCAGGATCGTGCGCAGCGCGCCGGTCCGGCCGGCCTCGGTGACGATGTAGAAGGTCCGGCCCTCGGGGGCCAGCTTGGGATCCTTCAGGTACTGCAGGAAGGCGACGTTGTCGGTCTCCTTCATGGCGGTCTTGAACTCGGGCAGCGGGCCCCAGATCTCGTCGCCCGACCAGAAGTTTTCGCCGCGCCAGTAGAGCTGCCAGGCGATCAGCCGATCGGCGTCGACCAGGCGATAGGGACAGGCGACCCGGCCCGGGCGCGGCCGCGGCGCACACGACACCCGCTTGGCGGTGCGATGGCGCTTGACCGCGGCGGCGATCGGCGCCAACTCGCCGGCCGCGAAGTCGATGCGCAGCGTGTGGGGCCCGACCTTGCGCGCGGTGCCGCGGGCGACGAAGGCGGCGTCCTTGGCGGTCGCCGCCGTGGTGCCCTGGACCTCGAGCCGGACCGCCATCGGCTGGCCGTCCTGGAAGCGCTCGGGGATCACGGTGTCGAAGTCCCAGCTCGGCTGGGTCGCGGCGATGACCGGGGCCCAGTCGTCGGCGAACTGGCGAGGGTTGGCGTAGACCAGGAGCTGGCCGTAGATCGTGCGCTCGCGGTAGTAGCGGGCGACCGCGTCGCGCATGCCCCAGTGGGTGCCGGCGATCGGCATGTAGACGTGCATCGCCCACAGCGCGGTGCCGAGGGACACCGCGGCCAGCCCGGCGACGGCCAGGCGGCGCCACGCGGTGCCGAGGAGGAGCCCGGCGGCGGCGCCGGCCAAGCCGATCACGAGGAACGCGTCCGAGGCGTCGACCCCGTAGGGCGGCGCCGACGGCCACGGCCGATCGTAGCGGTAGATGTACATCTCGACCCACTGCTTCTCCTCGTGCATCATGTCGCGCGCGAGCAGGAGCGCGACGCCGGCGACGAAGCCGCCGATGACCCACGAGGTCCGGACTCGGCCGGCCCACAGATCGTCGAGCCACAGCGCCACCAGGATCGCCAGCGGCGGCACCGCCGGGAAGATGTAGTGCTGGAACTTGGTCTGCGACAGCGAGAACAGCGCGGTCGCGGCGATGGCCCAGGTCGCGATCAGGAAGCGGGCCCGGCTGGCCGCGGTGGTGCGGGCCGGGACGAAGGCGGCGGCGGCCAGCGCCACCGGCACCAGCGCGCCCCACAACATCATGCCGTAGCCGACCTGCGATAGGCAGTAGTCGAAGGTGCCGCGGTCGCCGTGGACGCCGGCGGCGGCGCGGTTCAGGTTGTGCGTGAAGATCCACTCGCTGATGAAGTGCTGGCCGTCGCGCAGCCACATCGCGACGTGCCACGGCAAGACGATCGCGAGCAGGAGGACGACGCCGCGCTTGATCTCGAAGCCGCCGTCGTAGAGGTGGCGCCAGCGGTTCTGGAAGATCACGAACAGCGCGCAACACACGCCGGCGATGCCCAGGCCCGGGATGCCCTTGCCGAGCACCGACACGCCGATGAAGGTCCAGAAGAAGATCATGTAGACCGCGCCGGTGGTGGTGAGCGGCGCGACGTCGGCGTAGCGGCGGGCCCGGGTCAGCGCGGTCGCCCAGCCGTCGCGGCTGCCGGTGGCGGCCATCCAGGCGTAGATCGCGCCGGCCACCGGGTAGGCGAACAGGCTGGGCTGGGCGAGGCGCCAGGCCGCCGGCCACGGCCGCGGCTCCTTCGCCAGCGCCAGCACCGGCCAGATGACGGCGGCGCGCGCGACGGTGAAGGCGCGGGGCACGAGGACGTAGAGCGTGGCCAGGATCATCGGCACGCCGATCGCGAAGCCGGGCTGACGGATCGGCGGCACCTTGAACGGCATCGCGAAGCGCGCGACCTGGAAGTACCAGAGGTAGTAGAAGGCCTGGACGAGGAGGAAGCCGCCGACCACCGCGAAGGCGACCCAGCGCAGGTCGATCGTGAGCTGGACCCGCGGGCCGAACCGCCACAGTCGGGCCCACGGTCGGATCGGATCGGCGCCGTCCTCGCTGGCCAGGAGGAACATCGAGAACGCGCCCAGGAGCATCGCCACCAGCGTCATGTCGGTGATGCCCTGGCGCGCGATCATGAAGAAGAAGGGCGAGGTCCCGACGGTGAGGAGCGCGAGCCAGGCCGCGCGTCGACTGACCAGGCGGGCCAGCATCAGCCAGGTGAGCGTCAGGCCCATGACCGCCAAGAGGACGAAGGGCAGGCGGATCGCCAGCACCACCGTCGGCGACGAGGTCATCTCGCCGGAGAAGCCGCCGTCGTCGCCATGGCCGAGCGCGCGCAACGACGTCGCCATGAGCCAGAAGGTCAAGACCGGCTTGGAGCGGAAGCCCTCGTTCTGCCAGTCGGTGTGGACCCAGTCGTGATCGGCCAGCATGCGCCGGGCGACCTCGCCGTAGTGGGTCTCCCACGGATCGATCAGGCTGTAGCGCCAGACCCCGGGCAAGAGCAGCGCGGTCGCGACGACCACGACCAGGGCCAGCTCGTAGCCGAGGGCCAGGCGGCGAGGCGGCCGGGCGGCGGGCGTCAGCTCGGAGGCGGGAGTCGGGTCCATCGGCGGCGCGACCTTACCACCGGTCGGCGGCGGTCGCGGCGGTCGGCGACGTCGGGCACAATCGCGGCGATGTCCGACCCGCGGGCTGCGCTGGCGGCCGAGCTGACCGCGGTGTTCGCCGCGGCGGTGGCGGCCTGCGATCCGCGGTGGGCGGTGGTCGAGGCGCTCGGGCCGCCGCCGCGCGGGCGGGTGTGGCTGTGCGCCGCCGGCAAGGCGGCCGCGGCGATGGCGGATGGCGCCCTGGCGGCCTGGGGCGACGCGATCGTCGGCGGGCTGGTGGTCGTCCCCGACGGCGTCGCGGTGGCGCCGGCGCTGGCCCGGCTCGACGTGCGGCGGGCGGCGCATCCCGAGCCCGACCTTCGCAGCGAGGCGGCGGGACGGGCGGCGCTGGCGCTGGCGGAGGCGGTGGGGCCGGGCGAGCTCTTGCTGGCGCTGATCTCGGGGGGCGCGTCGGCGCTCCTCGCGGTGCCGGCGCCGGGCCTCGACCTGGCTGGCAAGCGCCAGGCGATCGGGGCGGTGATGCGCGGCGGGGCGCCGATCGCGGCCATCAACGCGGCGCGGATCGCGCGCTCGGCGATCAAGGGCGGCCGGCTGGCCGCGGCCTGTCGCGGTCGGGTCTGGACCCTGGTCGTGAGCGACGTGCCCGGCGACGATCCGGCGGTCGTCGGCTCGGGCCCGACGGTGGGCCCGCTGGCCGCGTCGCGCCCCGGCGATCGACTGGCGGTCGTGGCGGGCCTCGGTCGCCTGCGCGAGGCGGCGGCCGCGGCGGCGACGGTCCGCGGCGCGGCGGTGACGGTGGCGCCGCGCGAGCTGTGCGGCGACCTCGCGGCGGCGGCGGCCGAGGTCGAGGCGGCGATCGCGAGCCTGGCCCCGGGCGGCTGGTGGATCGCCGGCGGCGAGTGGACGGTGGCCCTGGGCCCGCGGGTCGGGCGCGGCGGCCGGGCCAGCGAGCTGGCGCTCCGGCTGGCGCGCGGCTTGACCGGCGACGTCGTCGTGCTGGTCGGGGCCTCCGACGGCGTCGACGGCACCGGCCCCGACGCCGGGGCGATCGTCGACGCCACCACCTGGGCGGCGGTCGGCGATGGTGAGCGTGCCCTGGCCGCCCACGACAGCGGCGCGGCCCTCGCCGCGATCGGTCGCGCGCTCACCACCGGGCCGACCGGGACCAACCACGCCGACCTGGTCATCGCAGCGCGGCCGGCGCCGAGCTGTGGTACGTGAGGCGACCTTGACCACCTGGACCACCGCGGCGGTGCTCGACTGGACGATCAAGCGCTTCACCGAGGCGCAGATCGTCGGCGCGCGGCTCGAGGCCCAGGTGCTCCTGGCCCACGCCCTGGGCTGTTCGCGGATGCAGCTCTACACCGGGTTCGATCGGCCCCTCGACGAGGCCGAGCTCGCGGCGGCCCGCGGGCTCATCAAGCGCCGCCTCGGCGGTGAGCCGCTGGCCTATCTGGTCGGCGAGCAGGAGTTCTGGTCGCTGCGGTTCACGGTCAGCCCCGACGTGCTCATCCCGCGGGCCGACACCGAGACCGTGGTCCAGGTGGTGCTCGACGCGGTCGGCGGCGATCGCGCGGCCGCCCGGCGCGGCCTCGATCTGTGCACCGGCTCGGGCGTCCTGGCGATCACGCTGGCCCACGAGCTGCCGGGCCTGACGATGATCGCCACCGACGTGTCGGCGCCGGCGGCGGCGATCGCGCGGGCCAACGCGCAGCGCAACCGGGTCGAGGATCGGGTCGAGGTCCGCGTCGGCGATCGCTTCGCGCCGGTGGCCGGCGAGCGGTTCGACGTGATCGTCGCCAACCCGCCGTACCTCCGGACCGTCGAGCTAGCCGAGCTCCAGCGCGAGGTGACCCGCGAGCCGCGCCTGGCCCTCGACGGCGGCGCCGATGGCCTCGACTTCTACCGGGCGATCGCGGCGGCGCTGCCCGCGCACCTGGCGCCCGGCGGCCTGATCGCGGTCGAGCACGGCTTCGACCAAGGACCGGCGGTGGCCGCGATCCTCGACGGCAGCGGCGCCACCGCTCCGAGCGCGACGGTCGCCGATCTGGCCCGCCACCCGCGGGTCACCTGGGCGCGCGCCCGCGGCGACGCCTGAGGGCGACGGCGACCAGCGCCAGCGGCGCGAACCCGGCCGGCGTCGGGGCGCCGCCACAGCCGCAGCCTCGCGCGGTCAGCGGCAGCCGTCGCCGGACCGCGGCCGCGGCCCGACACCCGGTCTCGACCCCGGCGCCACACGCCCGGTCGTAGGCGGCGACCGCGCGATCGCCGTCGGCGCGAGCGGCCCACGCGGCGCCAGCGGCGAGGCAGCCGGCCGGATCGCGGCCTTCGCAGGCTCGGTCGTACCAGGTGCGGGCGGCGGCCTCGTCGCGGGCCGTGCCGACGCCGTCGGCGTGGAACCGGCCGAGCAGGTAGGCGGCGTAGGGGTTGGCCTCGGCCTCGTCGCGGGCCAGGTCGAAGGCCCACTGGCGGAGCTGGGCGACGCGGCTCGCGCCGGCGGCGGTCGGGCCGGCGGCGGTCGGGCCGGCGGCGGTCGGGCCGGCGGCGGTCAAGGTCGCGGCCAGCGCGCAGCCCTCGGCGTTGCCGGCGTCGCAGGCGCGGGTCGCCAGGGCCAGGGCGCGCGGCCGATCGCGGTCCACGCCGCCGAGGCCCGAGACGTGGGCCGCCGCGAGCCGGGCGCACCCGGCGATCGCGACGTCGTCGCACGCGCGCTGGTAGAGCGCCACCGCGGCGGCGGGGTCGGGCGGTGCGCCGACGCCGAGCTCGTCGAGCTCGCCGAGGTTGGCGCAGCCGAGGTCGTCGCCGGCGTCACATGCGCGCCGGTACAGCTCGCGGGCGCGCGCGACCTCCCACGGGGCGCCGCGGCCGGTGTAGGCGGCGTTGCCGAGGCTGGTGCAGGCGGCGGCCAGGCCGGCGTCGCAGGCGCGCGCGAACAGGCGCGCGCCGTCGACCGGACGACCGTCGTCGTAGAGCAGGGCGCCCAGGCGCCAGCACGCCGCGACCTCGTCGCGATCGCACAGCGCGGCGTAGCGCGCGCGGGCCGCCCCGGGGTCGGCGACGACGCCAGCGCCTTCGGCCAGGGCGTCGGCCAGGGCCAGGCACGCGCTGCCGCTGCCCCGCTCGCATCCGCTGGCGGCCAGGGCCACCGCGCGTCGCGGCGCCGGCGCGGTCAGGTAGCCGCCGCTGGCGTAGAGCCCGATCGCGGCGGTGCAGGCGGCCTCGACGGGCGGGCTGGCCGCGCAGCCGGCAGCGATGGCGTCGAGGGTGGTCGCGCGCACCGTCGGGCTGGCGGCGGCCGCGCGGGCGCGCTCGTCGAGGCCGGCGCAGCTCGCAGCGTCGCCGAGCCGGCACGCGCGGGTGGCCGCGGTCAGACCGGCGGCGCCCTCGCGGGCGGCGGCCAGGGCCGCGCAGGCCGCGCTGTCGGGGGTCGGCGCCTCGCAGCCGCGGGTGAAGGCCGCCTCGGCCGCAGCCGGATCGTCGTCGGCCGCGACCTCGCCGAGCAGGGTGCAGGTCTCGCCGCGGCCGAGGGCGCAGCCCGCCGACAGGAGGGCCCGCGCGGCCTCGCCGTCGCCCGCGTCGAGCCGCTCGAGGCCGGCGTCCTCGCAGGCGGCCGCGCTGCCGCGCAGGCAGCCGACCTCGAACAGCCCCTGGGCGCGGGTCCGATCGGCGGCGATCAGGGCGCCGTCGCGGTAGGCGATCGCGGCCTGGAAGCAGTCGCCGCCGGCGCCGGTCGCGCAGGCGCGCTCCCAGATCTTCACCGCCAGCGCGCCGTCGGCGCGGGTCCCGGCGCCGTGGGCGATCCGGGTGGCGGCGGCCGAGCACGCGGTCGGGTTGCCGGCCTGGCACGCGGTCAGGTAGGCGGCGGTGGCGCGGGCCTCGTCGCGCAGGCCGGCGGCGCCGGTGGCGAACAGGTACGCGGTCAGGTCGCAGCGCGCGGTCGAGAGCGCGCACGCGCGCTCGCCGAGGGCCGCCAGGCGCGTCGGATCGCCCCCCGGGCGCTCGGCCAGGATGCCGCCGGCGGCGTGGCAACCGTCGGCGTTGTCGTAGCGCTCGCAGCTCTGCTCGAAGTAGGCCAGGGCGCGGTCGCGCTGGTTGGGGCCGAGCTGCCCGTCGCGGTACAGCTCGCCGAGGGCCAAGCAGGCGGCGCCGGCGCCGGCCTCGCACCCGGCAGCGAAGGCCCGGGCCGCGGCGACCGCGTCGGCCGCCATGCCCCGGCCGTCGCGCTGGGCCACGCCCAGATCGTAGCAGGCCGGTCCGGAACCCGGACACTCGGCGGTCAGCCGGGTGACGGCGCGGCGGTACAGGTCGCGGGCCCGGGCGGCGTCGTGGCCGACCCCGAGGGCCGCGTCGTACTTGCCGGCGAGCGCGTAGCAGCCCCGGCCGCTGCCGAGCGCGCAGGCGCGCTCGAGCGGCGCGATGGCCTTGGTCGGGGCCGGGTCGCCGACCAGCCCCAGCGCCCAGACCGCGGCCGCGGCCAGGCACCCGTCGACGTCGCCGAGGTCGCAGCCGCGCTGGTAGCGCTCGACCGCTGCCGCCGGATCGGCGGCGCCGCCACGACCGCGCTCGAGGACGAAGCCGAGCAGGGTGCAGCTCGCGGCGTGACGGGCCGCGCAGGTCGCGGCCAGGGTCCGACGCGCCCGCGCGATCTCGTCGGCGCGGCCGCTGTCGAGCCCGGCGCTGGCCTCGTAGTAGCGGGCCGCCGGGCTGGCCTTGGGGGTGGCCTGACGGGCGACGCAGGCGCCGAGGTTGGGGCTCCAGGCCTGGCCGGTCGGGCACGCGCGATCGATCGCGTGGGCCTCACCGAACAGCGCCAGCGTGACCGCCACGATCGCAGCGGCCCGGAGCACCGCCGTCCTCATGGCGCGGCCCGGTTGCCGTCGGCGGCGCAGCGCACGCCGAGCTCGGGGTCGGCCTTGTCGGGTGGCACCGCGGTCCGCGCCGCCACCGTCGCGTACCACGGCTGGCTCGCCGACACGGTGTACGAGGCGCCGCGCGCGATCCGCGCGGTCGCGGTGCCGTCGCTGGTCCACTCCATCACGTTGCCGAGCAGATCGCACACGCCGTCGGCGGTGCAGTCGGCCGGATGGCTGGCCAGCGGCGAGGGCTCGCCGTCGCTCTGCTCCTTGAGCGCCGCGCCCTGGGGATCGAGGGAGCCGCGGCGGGCCGCGTACTCCCACTCGGCTTCGGTCGGCAGCCGCTTGCCGAGGGCGGCGCAGGCCCGGGCCGCGTCATGCCAGGTGACGCCGCGCGCCGGTTGATCGGGTCGGTCGGCCGGGGTCGGTGGCCGACCCAGCGCGCTGGCGAAGGCGATCGCCGATAGCTCGGTGCGGTCGAGCAAGAAGCTCGCGACCTCGGTCGGGGCCAGCGGTCGGGCGTCGGGGAACTGCCGCACCAGCGCCGGCGGCGAGCCCATCATGAACTTGCCGCCCGGCAGGACCGCCATCCCAGCCAGGGTCCCCGCGTCGGGGGGCGGTGGCGCGCCATCGATCGGCCCGGCGTCGACGGCGATCGGCCCATCGATCGGCGCCGCCGCCCCGGCGCCGCCGCCGCCGCCGCGCACCGCGACCACCGCCGACACCGCCGCCGCCGCCAGGGCGCCGGCGATCACGAACAGCCCGCGGTTGGGCCGGCTCCGCGTCGACGGGACCGCCGCCGTGCCGTCGACCGAGGCCGCGGCCGCGCGCTCGCGTCGGCGCTCGGGCCCGGGGGTGCCGGCCGCGGTCGCCGCCGCCGCCGTCGGCGCCGAGGCCAGGTCGCCGCCGCCGCTGCCGCCGCCGAACCGCGGCACCGGCCCGTCGCGCACCGCCGCCGGCGCGGTCGCCCAGGCCGCCGCCCAGGCCTCGCGCAGCGCGTCGGCGTCGGGGTAGCGATCGCTCGGCGCGTCGGCCAGCGCGCGATCGCAGAGCTGGTAGAAGGCCTCGGGCAGGCCGGCGCGGACGCTGCGCAGCGGCGCCAGCTCGCGGGCCAGCACCTTCGACAGCAGCTCGGTCATCGAGTCGGCCTGAAACGGCGCGGTCCCGGCCAGGAGCTCGTAGAGGATCACGCCGGCGGCGTAGACGTCGGTCCACGGTCCAACGTCGCCGCGGTTGCCGGCGATCTGCTCGGGCGCCATGTAGGCCGGCGTGCCCATGAGCGCGCCGGACTGGGTCAGCGTCGTGGCCGCGGTGGTGCGGGCGACGCCGAAGTCGAGGAGCTTGGCGACCTCGCCGTCGTCGGTGGCGGCGAGGAACACGTTCTCGGGCTTGAGATCGCGGTGGACGATCCCGGCGCGGTGGGCGGCGCCGAGCCCGCGCAGCATCCCGTCGAAGGCCAGGTGGACGCGCGCCAGCGGCATCGTCGCCGGCGGCCGCGCGATCTCGCGCCGCAGCGTGTGGCCCTCGAGCAGCTCCATCACCAGGTACAACGTGCCGTCGACGTCGGCGCCGAAATCGTAGATCGACACCACGTGGCGAGTGCGCAGCGCCGCCACCGCGGCGGCCTCGCGCTGGAACCGGGTCCGGGCCTGCTCCTCGCCCGCGGCGCCGCCGTGCAGGAGCTTGACCGCGACCTCGGCGCGGGTGTCGGGGTTCTCGGCCCGGTAGACCGCGCCCATGCCGCCGGCGCCCAGCAGGCGATCGATGCGGTACTTGCCGATGGTCGGCCCCGACAGGAGCTGGGCCTCGTCGGTCGGGCACCGCTTCCATCCCGCGGGGTACTCGGAGCGACAGGCCGGGCAGAACACGCGACGACGATTGTACGCGGGCCGGCGCCCGCGCGGCGCCCTGCGGGTCACCAAGTCCCGGTCGCGGTTCCGATCGCGATCGGGCCCAGGTACGATGCCGCGTGGTCCGCCGCTCGCTCGCCCTCGCGCTCGGCCTGGCCGCGAGCCTCGCCGCGACGGCGCGGTCGGCCCCCGCCGATCCCGCCGCGGCGCCGACCGCCGTCGACCCGCTGGCCGGTCATCCGGCGCTACGCGGCGCGGCCCGCGCGGCGATGCGCCAGGCGTGCGCCGCCCGCGTCGCCGACTGCGACGAGGTCGGCCTGCTCGGTGGCCTCGAGCGCGCCGCCCTCGCGCGGGCCCTGCGCCAGCGCGGCCTGCGCCTGGTCCGCGCCCCGGCCGGCCGCACGATCGGCGCCATCCACGTCGTGACGCTGCCGGTCCTGGGCGACGAGGTCGGCTTCCTGCGGATCGCCAACGCGCTCCACGCCGAGAGCCGGCCGGCGGTGATCCGCCGCGAGCTGGTGTTCGGCCCGGGCGAGCCGTGGGACCCCGATCGCATCGAGGAGTCGGTCCGGCGCCTGCGCGATCCGCTGACGACCTCGGTCGCGGTGGTGGTGGCGGTCGCGCCGGTCGACGGGGCCGCCGATCGCGTCGACGCCCTGGTGGTCACCCGCGACGTCTGGAGCCTGCGCACTAACTACAACGGCGAGCTCCAGGACGGCACCTTCACGTTCCTCCAGATCTCGCTGTCGGAGAACAACTTCCTCGGTCGACGCAAGCTGGCCGCGCTGGCGTTCCGCATGGACCAGGCGACCTTCACGCTGGGGCCGCTGTTCGTCGACAAGAACGCCTTCGGCCACCACTACGACGTCCGGCTGTCGGGCGGGCCGCTGTGGAACCGCGACAGCCGCGAGGTCGAGGGCAGCCAGAGCACGGTCGCGGTCAGCCGACCGCTGTGGTCGCTGGCCACCAAGTGGGGCGCATACCTCGAGTGGAACCATCGCTTCGCGATCGAGCGCCGGTTCCTCGGCGCCGGGGTCCGCACGTACGACGCCCCGTCGACCCCCGACGACGATGCGCTGCCGTGGGCCTATCGCAACCGCACCTGGTCGATCGCCGCTTCAGGCGTCCGGGCCTGGGGGCGCGCGGTCAAGCACCGCGCCAAGTTCGGCTACGATCTGGCCAGCGAGCGGCCCCGGGTCCTCGACGACTTCGCCGGGTCGGCCGCGGCCCGGGCCGACTTCGAGGCCGAGGTGCTGCCGCGCTCCGAGCGCTCGGGCCGGGCCTGGGTCGGCTACGAGGTGTTCACGCCGCGCTATCGCGATCTGCGCGACGTCGACACCTTCGACCTCGCCGAGAGCCAGCGGTTCGGGCCGCGGGCCCAGGTGGTGGTCGGCGCGGCGCCGCGCTGGCTGGGCAGCGATCAGGCCTTCGCCACCGTCGCGCTCGACGGCAGCTACGCCCTGGCCGTGGGCGACGACGGCGCGGTCACCGCCGCGGCGTCGGCCAGCGGTCGCTACGACGGCGGCGCGCTGATCGACCGCGCGGTGTCGTCGTCGCTGCGCCTGGTCGCGCCGCGCCTGGGCCCGCTCCGCGTGATCAGCGAGGCCCGGGTCTCGGGCTACTTCCGCGAGGAGTCCAACCGCCGCTTCACGGTCGGCGGCGACGCCGGGCTACGCGGCTTCCCGGTCGGCGCCTTCGTCGGCCAGCGGGCCGCGGTGTGGCAGACCGAGGTGCGCACGCCGTCGATGCGGATCGCGCTCGGCATGCGCTGGGGCCTGGTCGGGTTCTACGATCTGGCCGGGGTCGGCGACACCGTCGCTACCGTCGATCTCCACCACGACGTCGGGATCGGCGTGCGCAGCCTGACCCCGCAGCTCTCGTCCGAGGTCTTCCGCGTCGATCTGGCGGTGCCGCTCGACGGCCGCGACCGCGGCGCGCCCCGCCTCATCCTCGGCTACCGCCAGGCGTTCTGACCGCGCGGCGCTACAGGTACGCCGGGTCGCGGTGCTCGCCGAGCACCCGGCGGAACTCGTCGCTGATCTCGCCGACCGTGACCCCGTCGCGGACCGCGGCGATGATCGGCGGCATGACGTTGATCGCGTCGTTCTCGAGGGCGGCGCGGACCTGGCGCAGCCGGCTGGTGACCAGGTTGGCGTCGCGCGACGCCTTCCACGCCTTCGACCGCGCGACCTGGGCCCGCTCGACCTCCTCGTCGATCTTGAGGGTCGGGATGCCGTCGCCGTCCTCGGGGCTGACGTACTTGTTGACCCCGACGATGCCGCGGACGCCGCTGTCGACCTGGCGCTGGAAGTCGTAGGCGGCGCGCGCGATCTCGCGCTGCGGATAGCCCTCCTCGACCGCCTTGACGATGCCGCCCATGGCGTCGATCTTCTCGATGTAGGCCCAGGCCGCGGCCTCGACCTGATCGGTCAGCGTCTCGACGAAGTAGCTGCCGCCCAGGGGGTCGGCGACCGCCGCCACCCCGGACTCCTCGAGGATGACCTGCTGGGTGCGCAGCGCGAGCTGGGCCGCGGCCTCGGTCGGCAGGGCGTAGGTCTCGTCGTAGCTGTTGGTGTGCAGGCTCTGGGTGCCGCCCAGGACCGCGGCCAAGGCCTGCATCGTCGTCCGCACGACGTTGTTGAGCGGCTGCTGGGCCATGAGCGAGACCCCCGCGGTCTGGGCGTGGGTGCGCAGGATCCACGACCGCGGGTTCTTGGCGCCGAAGCGGTCGCGGACGATCTTGGCCCACATCCGCCGGCCGGCCCGGAACTTGGCGATCTCCTCGAAGAAGTCGTTGTGCACGTCCCAGAAGAACGACAGCCGCGGCGCGAACTCGTCGATCGGCAGGCCGGCGTCGACGCCGAGCTGCAGGTAGCCGATGCCGTCGGCCAACGTGAAGGCCAGCTCCTGGACCCCGGTCGCCCCGGCCTCACGGATGTGATAGCCGCTGATCGAGATCGTGTTCCACAGCGGCATCTCCGTGGTGCACCACGTGAGCATGTCGCGGATGACGCGCATGTGGCCGCGGATCGGGCTGATCCACTCCTTCTGCGCGATGAACTCCTTCAGCATGTCGTTCTGCAGCGTGCCGCGCAGCTTGGCCGGGCTCACGCCCTGGCGCTCGGCGACCACGACGTAGAGCGCGAGCAAGACCGCCGCCGGCGCGTTGATCGTCATCGACGTCGACACCTGGTCGAGCGGGATGTCGCCGAACAGCCGGGTCATGTCGTCGAGGGACGCCACGCTCACGCCCTCGCGGCCGACCTCGCCGAGCGACCGCGGGTGCTCGGGGTCGTAGCCCATGAGCGTCGGCATGTCGAAGGCGGTCGAGAGCCCGGTCTGCCCCGAGGCCAGGAGGAACTTGAACCGCGCGTTGGTGTCCTCGGGCGTGCCGAAGCCGGCGAACATGCGCATCGTCCACGGCTTGCCGCGGTACATCGTCGCGTGGGGGCCGCGGGTGAACGGGAAGCTGCCGGGATCGCCGAGCTGCTGATCGTAGGTCCAGCCGCGCTCCGCCAGATCGGCCGGGCCGTAGCTGGCCTGGAGCGGCAGCCCCGACAGGGTCGTGGGCTCGGACGGGGCAGGGGGCGTGGGCTTCTTGACCGTGGCCATCGAACCTCGTTTACCACGCGCTCGCCGGGCCGGGGGACGCCCGGCGCCGCGGTCGCTCGCGCCCGGCGCGGCCCGGCGCTATGGTGCGCGCCGCCGTGACCGTCCACCTGCGCGACGTCGTCGCCTTCCTCGACACCGAGCTCGCGATCGCCCGCTTCCGCGACTACGGGCCCAACGGCCTGCAGGTCGAGGGGGCACCCGAGGTCGACACCGTCGTCACCGGCGTGTCGGCCAACCAGCAGCTCATCGATCGCGCGATCGAGCTGGGCGCCGATCTGATCGTGGTCCACCACGGCCTCATCTGGGGCGGCGGCCTGGGCGCGGTGACCGGGCCGACCGCGCGTCGGCTGCGCGCGCTCCTGGCCAACGACGTCTCGCTGGCCGCCTACCATCTGCCCCTCGACGCCCACCCGCGGCTCGGCAACAACACCGGCCTGGCCGACGCGCTCGGCCTGGCGCTCGCCGATCGCGGCAGCTTCGGCGACGTCCGCGGGGTGCCGCTCGGCCTGTCGGGGCACTGGGCCCAGGCGCTGTCGCGCGACGAGGCGATCGCCCGCATCGCCGCCGGCGTCCTGGGCGGCAAGGCCGCGCCCTTCGTCTTTCCCTACGGTCCGCCGACGGTGCGCAAGGTCGGGCTGTGCTCGGGGGCGGCGGGCGACCTGGTCGAGGCCGCCGCCGCCGACGGCTGCGATCTGTTCGTCACCGGCGAGCTGGCCGAGCGCGCCGGCGAGCTGGCGCGCGAGCTCCAGATCACCCTGGTCGCGGCCGGCCACTACGCCACCGAGGTGTCGGGCCCGACCCGGGTCGCCGACGAGCTGCGCCGGCAGTTCCCGGCGCTGTCGGTCCACTTCGTGCCGGTCGGGAGCCCGCTATGACCACGCCGAGTCCGGTCCGCTTGCCGTCGGGCGTGCGCGACTTCCTGCCGCGCGCCGCCGCGCGCCGCCGCGCCATCGCAGAGCGCCTGCTGTCGACCTTCGAGGCCTGGGGCTACGCCCGGATCATCCCGCCGGTCTTCGAGTGCGCCGACGTCCTCGAGCGCGGCCTGGGCGCCGACGGTCGGGCCGCGGCGATCCGGTTCGTCGAGCCGGTGGCCGCCGAGGTCGTGGCGCTGCGCCCCGACTTCACGCCCCAGGTCGCGCGCCTGGCCGCGACCCGGCTGGCCGACGTCGGCGGGCCCCTGCGCCTGTGCTACGAGGGCGCGGTCCATCGCCTGGTCGGGGCCGGCCACGGCGCGTCGACCCAACGCGAGATCCTGCAGGCCGGCATCGAGCTCATCGGCGCCGACGGTCTCGACGCCGACGCCGAGGCCATCGCCCTGGCCGCGGCGGCCCTGCGCGCCGCCGGCCTGACCGAGGTCCAGCTCGATCTCGGCCACGTCGGCTTCGCGACCGAGGCCCTGGCCGCGGTCGAGCCCGCGATCCGCGACGCCGTCGCCCTCGGCCTCGCGCGCAAGGACCGCGGCGCGGTCGCCCGCGCCACCGTCGACCTGCCGCCCGAGCTCCGGGCCCGCGTCGTCGCGCTGCCCGGGCTGTGGGGCCCCCTCGACGACGTGCTGGCCCGGGCCCGCGCGATCGCCTGGTCGCCGGCCAGCCGGGCCGCCCTCGACGAGCTGGCCGCGATCGCCGCCCGGGTCGCGGCGCTGGCGCCCGGGGCCCGCCTGTCCCTCGATCTCGGGCTTGGCCGTGGCTTCGAGTACTACACCGGCGTGCGCTTCGCCGCCTTCGCCGCTGGCGCCGCCGACGCGGTGGCCCGCGGCGGCCGCTACGACGAGCTGGTCGGTCGCTACGGTCGCGCCACCGGCGCGGTCGGCTTCGCGGTCGACATCGAGGCCATCGCCAGCGCCCAGCGCGCTGCGGGCCTGGGCCCACCCGAGCCCGGCCTCGGCGTCCTGGTGGTCGGCGCCGACGCGTCGCGGATCGCGGCCGGGCTGCGCGGCCTGGGCGTGCGCGCCGCGCCCCACCTCGGCGTGGCCCCGACCGCCGCGTACGCCGTCGAGACCGGCTGGACCCACTGGCTCGACCTCGACGGTGGACCGGCGCTCTTCGCGGTCGCGACCGGCGCGCGGGCGCCGATCCCGCCGGCCGCGATCCTCGCCCCCGAGACCTGGGCCGGGTCGACCCTGGCCGCTACATTCGCCGCCGCCCGGCCCGAGGCGGCCGGCGACCCCCTCGCGAAAGGATGAGCACATGTCGGTCGTGATCGTGGTCGGCGCCCAGTGGGGCGATGAAGGCAAGGGCAAGGTCGTCGATCTCTACGCCGAGGTCGCCGACACCGTGGTCCGTTACGGCGGCGGCGCCAACGCCGGCCACACCCTGGTCATCAAGGGCCAGAAGCTGGTCACGCACCTGGTGCCGTCGGGGGTGTGTCACCCCGGCAAGCCGTGCGTGCTCGGCGACGGCATGGTGATCGATCCGCGGACGCTCCTCGACGAGATCGCCGCGCTCCAGGCCCGGGGCCTCCTGGCCGGCGGCGAGCTCCTGGTCGGCCACGACGCCCACGTGATCTTGCCGTACCACAAGCGCATCGAGCAGCTCCGCGAGGACCGCAAGGGCGCGATCGGGACGACCCGGCGCGGCATCGGCCCGGCCTACGAGGCCAAGGTCGGCCGGCGCGGCGTGCGCATCCGCGATCTGTTCCGCCCCGAGCGGCTGCGCGAGCTGGTGGCCGCCAACCTCGACGAGCTGGCGCCGGTGATGGTCCACCTGGGCGGCGCCGCGCCGACCGCCGCCGAGGCCGACGCGTGGATCGCGGACGCCCTGGCCGCCGGCGAGGCCCTGCGGCCCTACGTCGGCGACGCCAGCCGGTTCGTGGCCGACAAGGTCAAGGCCGGCGTCAACGTGCTGTTCGAGGGCGCCCAGGGGACGCTCCTCGACATCGACCACGGCACCTACCCGTTCGTGACCTCGTCGTCGACGATCGCGGCCGGCGCCTGCCAGTCGACCGGCATCGGCCCGTCGAAGATCGATCGGGTGGTCGGCATCACCAAGGCCTACGCGACCCGGGTCGGCGCCGGGCCGTTCCCCACCGAGCTCCACGGCGAGGCCGGCGAGGCCCTGCGCCAGGCCGGCGCCGAGTTCGGCGCCACCACCGGCCGGCCGCGGCGCTGCGGCTGGCTCGACCTGCCGGCGCTGCGCCTGGGCGTGCGGCTGTCGGGGATGGACGGCCTGGCCTTGACCAAGCTCGACGTCCTGGCCGGGCTGCCCGAGGTCAAGGTCTGCGTGGCCTACCGGCTCGACGGCCGGGAGCTCGACGAGCTGCCCACCGATCTCGACGACGTCGCCCGGGCCGAGCCGGTCTTCGCCAGCTACCCCGGCTGGGCGTCGCTGGCCGCGGCCCGGAGCTTCGACGACCTGCCGGCGAGCGCCCGCGCCTACGTCGACGCGGTCGAGCGCCTGGCCGGCGTGCCGTTCTACCTGGTGTCGGTGGGACCCGATCGCGCCGAGACCATCGTCTTGCGCGATCCGTTCGCGGGCTGAGCCCGGCGCGCCCCCCCGGCCCCGCCTAACTGCCCGCGGTTTCAGGTCGGCTCGCTGGCGAAGCGGCGACGGCGGGTGATAGCATTTTTCGCCAAGC
Organism: Kofleriaceae bacterium; assembly: GCA_018057825.1. Taxonomy (GTDB): domain Bacteria; phylum Myxococcota_A; class Polyangia; order Haliangiales; family Haliangiaceae; genus UBA2376. Next base: position 52,657 of record JAGPCY010000016.1, read on the forward strand.
CCCGGGGCGGCTCGAGGTTCCAAGGCCTCGAACCCCCCTCGCCGTGGCGAGAAGGAACGCGCCCATGAAGATCGTCTGTGACGCCTGCTCTGCGAAGTACTCGATTGCCGACGAGAAGGTCCAGGGCAAGGTCTTCAAGATCCGCTGCAAGAAGTGCAGCAACATCATCGTCGTCCGCGGCACCGGCGGCGCCGAGGAGGCCGCGCCGGCGGCGGCCGCGGCGGCCGCGCCCAGCGGCGGCTTCGATCAGAAGGAGACCCGGGTCTACGACTACGGCGGCTACGAGGGCGGCGGCGCCCCCGCCGACGAGCCGGCCTGGCACATCGTCGTCGATCAGGAGCAGGTCGGCCCGCTGACCGTGGCCGACGTCCAGGCGCGGTTCGCGGCCGGCGAGATCGACAGCGAGTCGTACATCTGGCGCGAGGGCTTCGCCGACTGGCAGCCCCTGGCCCAGGTGCCGGAGTTCGCCAACCTGGTCGCCAGCGGCAGCACCACGACCGCGCAGCCGTCGAGCGGCGCCGACGCCGTGGCCTCGATGTTCGGGGCCAGCAACTACGAGGAGCCGAGCGCGCCGGCGACCGGCAAGGGCGATCCCGGCGACGTCTTCGCCGCCCACGCGGCCAAGCAAGAGGATGAGGCCGGCGGCGATCTGTTCGGGCAGAAGGCCGCGGCCAAGCCGCGCACGGCGCGCAAGACCGGCGCCCCGGTGGCCGACGCCGACGCCCCGCTGTTCGGCGCCAGCGAGCCCAAGCCGGCGGCGCAGCCGGCGCAGGTCTCGTCGATGAAGGGCCAGCGCAACGAGAACTCGGTCTTGTTCTCGCTCGGCAACCTGGCGGCCCTGGCCAGCGATCAGCCGCGTCCCGTGGCGCCGCCGTCGTCGTCGTCGTCGGGTGCGGCCGCCCACGGCGGCGGCGAGGGCTCGGGCCTCATCGACATCCGCTCGATGGCCTCGGCCTACCTGGGTGGGGCCAAGCCGGGCGCGCCGTCGTCGGGACCCAAGATCGGGTCGGCGGACGACCTGCCGGTGTTCTCGACCGCGGCCTTCGCCGAGCCCGCGGTGATCATCCCGACGATGGGCGGGGCCAAGAACAACAACAAGATGATCTACGCGCTCCTGGGCGCGGTGGCGTTGCTCGCGATCGTGGCGGTGGTGCTGGTGGTCGTGGTGATGGGCAAGGACGACAAGCCCGCGACCGCCGCCAACGAGTCCGACAAGGACAAGGTCGGGGTGAACGACAAGGGCAGCGCCGACAAGGGTGGGGACGACAAGGGTGGGGACGACAAGGGCAGCGCGCCCGACCCTGCCGCGGGCAGCGCGGCTGACCCCAAGGCCGGCAGCGCCGCGGACCCCGGGGCGGGCAGCGCGGTCGACCCGGCCGCGGGCAGCGCGGCCGATCCCAAGGCTGTCGAGCCGCCGACCAAGCCGGATCCGGGAGCCTCGGCGCGCCCGGTCGATCCGCCGACCCGCCCCGATCCCGGCACCAAGCCGTCGAGCGGCTCGAGCCGCGGTTCGTCCAAGCCGTCGAGCGGCTCGTCCAAGCCGTCGAGCGGCTCGAGCGCGTCGACCAAGCCTCCGGCCGATCCGCCGTCGTCGGGCGGCTCGTGCATGGGCGAGGTCGAGTGCATGCTCGCGCCCAAGCCGCCGGCCTGCTGCGCCAAGTACAGCGGTGGTCGCAAGACCGGCGGTTCGAGCTCGTCGAGTTCGAGTTCGTCGAGCTCGTCGGGCGGCGATCTGGCCGACAGCCTGACCAAGGCCGACATCTCGGCCGGCGTCGCCAAGATCCAGTCGAAGGCCTCGGCCTGTGGTGCCAAGTCGTCGGCCAAGGGCCAGGTCAAGGTGTCGGTCAAGGTCGCCGCCAACGGCACCGTGGCCAGCGTCTCGGTGAAGGAGTCGCCGGACCCGGCCCTCGGTTCGTGCGTCGCCGCGGCCATGCAGAAGGCGACCTTCGCGAAGACGAAGACCGGCGGGTCGTTTAGCTACCCGTTCCGTTTTTAAGGAGGGTTTTTCGCAAAAACCCTCCCCCATTCGCGGAGCGAATGGGGCCCCCACCCAAGTCATCCCAGAGGGTCCGGATCGCGGGAGGGGCGTCGGTGATCTCGCCGGTGGTGGTGGAGCGTGAGCGTGGAGGTTCAGCCGCTGTCTGCATGCACCACCATTGGTGGTGACCTCGGGCAAAACCCTCCCCCATTCGCGGAGCGAATGGGGCCCCCACCCAAGTCATCCCAGAGGGTCCGGATCGCGGGAGGGTCGTGGTCATCTCGCCGGTGGTGGTGGGGCGTGAGCCCCGGCGTTCAGCGGCTGTCTGCATGCACCACGGAGGGTGGTGGTCTCCAACAAAACCCTCCCCCATTCGCGGAGCGAATGGGGCCCCCACCCAAAACGTTCCGACCTGACCTCCAACGCCCGCGGCCTGTGCGGGCGTTGGTGCTTTCGGCGAGGGGGTGAGGGTTCAGCGGCTGGACTCGGACTCGGTCTCGGTCTCGGTGTCGGTCTCGGTCTCGGACTCGGACTCGGACTCGGTCTCGGACTCGGTCTCGGTCTCGGCCTCGGGTTCGGGTTCGGGTTCGGGTTCGGGTTCGGGTTCGGGTTCGGGTTCGGGTTCGGGTTCGGGTTCGGACTCGGGTTCGGGTTCGGGCTCGGGTTCGGGCTCGGGATCGGGGTTCGGTCTCGGGTTCGGGTTCGGCCTCGGTCTCGGCCTCGGGCCGATGGGCGGGGTAGGCGTCGGACGCACGTGTGGCGTGTCCGGCGGCCGGACGGACGGGGCGAGGCGTGCGCCGATCGCTACCCGAGAGGAGGTGGACCGCCATGGTACGAAGGGAGCGGTGTCTCGATCGCGCACGACGTCGTGGCCGGCGCGGGAGGCTCCGCCAGGTGAGCGGAGGCCCGAGGTCGCGGAGCTCCCGCTCGCCGAGCTCCTGGACGCCGAGCTGCCGGTGGCGCGGCCTGCGCTCCGCACCGCGATCGCGCTCGTGACCTTGCTGGTCGTCGGGTTCGGGGTGCGCGACTGGATCATGACGCCGTCGGTGGCGCCGTGGACGACGGCGTTGCGGTTGGCCTTCGCGCTGCTGGGCTGGTTCACCTATCGCCGGCTCAGCGGCTCGGCGCGCGCGACCTACGTCTCGGCGCTGGTGTTCGTCTACGCCCTGGTCGCGATCTACGCGGCGATCGTCGCGATCGTGCCCGATGGCCTCGAGCACCACGGCATCGCCCTCATGATCATCCCGCTCGGCTCGACGATGTTCCTGCCGCGGGTCAAGGATCTGGCCCGGCTCCAGCTCTGGCTCATCGCCTGGGTCCAGATCGCGATCGTGGCGTCGCCGATGTCCCGCGCCGAGGTCGTCGGCATCGAGGGCGGCCTGGCGATCAGCCAGGTGGTCACCTACGTGCTCGGCGGGTTCGCGATCCGCGGGCGCCACGCCCGGATCCGCCTCGAGGCGCGCCTGCGTGAGGCCGCCGATCGCGACGCGCTGACCGGCGCCTTCAACCGCCGCCACGTCGAGAGCCGCGGCCAGCACGAGGTGGTCCGCGCGCGGCGCTATCGCCGGGCGCTCAGCGTGATCGTGATCGACATCGATCACTTCAAGCGCGTCAACGACACCTACGGCCACGGCATCGGCGATGAGGTCATCCGCGCCACGGTGCAGGTCCTCGTCGGCGGCACCCGGGAGTGCGACGTCGTCGGTCGCATGGGGGGCGAGGAGTTCGTGTTGATCCTGCCCGAGACCGACGGCGCCAGCGCCGTGCTCCTGGCCGAGCGCCTGCGGGTGGCGATCGCGGGTACCGCGGTGGCCACCACGATCGGCCCGGTGCGCTGGACCGTGAGCTGCGGCGTCGAGACCCTGCGGGCCGCCGACACGACGCTCCTCGAGGTCCTGCACCGCGCCGATCGCGCCCTGTACGCCGCCAAGGCCGCGGGGCGCGACCGGGTCGTGGCCGGCCCCGAGGCGCGGCCCACTCCGACCGGCGGTGACGCGATCCCGACCGAGCTGGTCGAGCTGCCGCCGTCGGCGCGCGTGCTGCGCCCGGTGCCGCCCGACGGCGAGCTGCGCGGCTGACCCGCGCTTGGGGTCAGCGCGCGTAGTCGGACGCGCGGGTCTCGCGCACGACCACCACCCGCACCGCGCCCGGGTAGGACGACTCGGACTCGATCGCCCGCGCCAGCTCGCGCGACATCACGACCGCGCCGGCGTCGTCGACCTGATCGCTCTGCACCATGACCCGGACCTCGCGGCCGGCCTGGAGCGCGAAGGCCTTGCCGACGCCAGTGAAGCGCCGACAGATCGCCTCGACGTCCTCGAGGCGCTTGATGTACGAGGCCAGGGCCTCGCGGCGCGCGCCGGGGCGGGCCGCCGACAGCTCGTTGGCCGCCGCCACCAGGTGGTCGAGCACCGAGGTCGCCGGCACCGTGCCGTGGTGGGCCGCGATCGCCTGGCAGACCTTGGGCGACTCGCCGTGCTTGCGCGCGAGCTGGGCGCCGATGTCGGCGTGGTCGCCCTCGTGCTCGTGATCGACGCCCTTGCCGATGTCGTGGAGCAAGCCAGCGCGGCGGGCCAGCTTGACGTTCTGCCCGAGCTCCGCGGCCATGATGCCGGCCAGGTAGCCGACCTCGACGGAGTGGGCCAGGAGGTTCTGGGCGTAGGACGAGCGCAGCTTGAGCTGGCCGAGGAGCCGCACCAGCTCGGGGTGGACCCGGTGCAGGCCGAGGTCGAAGACCGCCTGCTCGCCGGCCTCGCGGCACACCTTGTCGACGTCCTTCTCGGCCTTGCGGACGACCTCTTCGATCCGGGTCGGATGGATCCGCCCGTCGGCCACCAGGGCGCCGATCGCCAGCCGCGCGATCTCGCGCCGCACCGGGTTGAAGCACGAGATCGTCAAGGCCTCGGTGGTGTCGTCGATGATCACATCGATGCCGGTGGCGGCCTCGAGCGCGCGGATGTTGCGGCCCTCGCGGCCGATCAGCCGACCCTTCATGTCGTCGGACGGCAGGGTCACGACCGCCACCGTGCGCTCGTGGACGAACTCCGAGGCGTAGCGCTGGATCGCGGTCGCGATGATCGTCTTGGCGCGGGCCTGGCTCTCGCGCTCGGCCTCGTCGGTGATGCGCTTGATCTCGGCGGCGGCCGCGGCCTGGGCCTGACCGCGCACCGCGTCCTCGAGGCGGGCGCGGGCGGCGTCGGCGGACAGCCCGGCGACCTCCTCGAGCCGCGCCTTGGCCGCGGCCTGGGCGGCCTCGGCCTTCTCGAGGGCGGCGTCGACCTGCTTGGCCTTGCCCTCGGCCGAGCGCTCGCGCTTGTCGAGGTCGCCGGCGCGACGCTCGTGGTCCTTGCGCTGGCGCTCGAGGTCGCGCTCGCGCTGGCCGAGCGCCTCCTCGCGTTTGGCCAGCTCGCCCTTGCGCTGACGGAGCTCGTCGTCGAGCTCGGTCTTACGCTTGGCGGCCAGCTCTTGCCCGGCCAGCTCGGCCGAGCGCCGGATCTCGGCGGCCTCGGCCTCGGCGGCGCTGCGCAACTTGGCGATCGACTCGTCGGTCGCGGCCGGGGCGGCGGCGGTGGCGCCCTTGCGCCCGAGCCACCACCCGAGCCCGGCGCCGACGATGGCGACCGCGATCAGGATGACGATGTTCATGCCGAAGTTCCTCGAGCAGGCGCGCCGGGCGCGCCGCGGTGATACGCGATCTCGGTCGCGATCCAGTGGACGGGGACGTCGTGGGCCTCGGGGCCGACGTCGTCGACGAGCTGGGCCTCGTAGGCCAGGCCGATCCAGCGGCCGCCGCAGGCCGGCAAGGTGGCGTCGTAGTGCCCGGCGCCCCAGCCCAGGCGGTAGCCGCGGCGATCGAACACCAGGCCGGGCACGATCACCGCGGCCAGCGCGCCCGGGTCGACCCGCGGGGCGTCGACCGGCGGCTCGCGCAAGGTCCACCGGGTCGGCACCAGGGCGTCGCGGTGGCAGCGCGCGAAGACCATCGGCCGGGTCCCGGGCACCGTCCGCGGGTAGGCCACGGCCAGGCCGCGGGTGGCCAGGGCGTCGGCGATCGCGTCGGTCGGCAGCTCGTCGCCCATCGCCAGGTAGAGCGCGACCGAGGCGCCCGCCGGGAGATCGGCCAGCGCGGCGATCACGCGATCCTGGGCGAGGGCCGCGGCGGCCGCGCGCGCCGCCGGCCCCAGGGCACCGCGCACCGCCCGGGCCTGCGCACGCAAGGCGGCCCGGCCGGTGGGAAGAGGCGAGGGTGCGATCACGGCGTTCACGGTGGGAGCGACCGCCCGGCGGCCGCGCAAGCTGGCGTCATCATACGTGCCTCGCCCCGCCGATCAAGGCGCGGGACCCCCGAACGCCGGCGGATCCCGGCCTACCGCGCCGAGTGCGCCGACAGGACGATGTTGGCGATCTGCCGACGCGCGTGGTCGGCCAGGTCGTCGAAGCAGAAGCCCAGCCCGCCGTCGTGGTGCCGCGCGACCTTGCCCATGAGCGTGAGCTGGCGGTCGGCCAGGCGCACCTCGACCACCGCCCGGGTGCCGATCGCGTCGTGGGCGCCCCCCGCGAGGAACAGCCCGCGGCGCGACAGATCGGTCACCAGGCCCTCGGCCGTGGTGTGCGGCGAGCGGTAGGTCGCGACGAACCGGACGGCGACCCTCTCGGCGGTGCGACGATCCGCGCCGCGATCGACGTGGGCGCTCATCGCAGGCGAGCTGCCGTCGACGGGTACATCGCCAGGCAGCGTAGCAAGGTCGCTCACCGCTGCGAAGGACCTTGACGGCGATCCTTGCATCTAGATCTGCGATCGGGCAGATTCCGTTGCCCCGCGGGTTGCGGGCCCATAGCTCAGCGGTAGAGCAGCGGCCTTTTAAGCCGTTGGCCGAAGGTTCGAATCCTTCTGGGCTCACACACCTACGACCCCATCGTCTAGAGGCCTAGGACACCTGCCTTTCACGCAGGCGACACGGGTTCAAATCCCGTTGGGGTCGCTTCTCTCTTCGGTCCGTTCGTTCCGTTCCGTCGGTCGGTATGGCACGACGCCAGGTCGCTCGGCGAGGCCGCCGTGACCTTTCGCAGCGGCACGCCTGGGTCCGCGGGACGCTGGCGCTGGATTCCTCCTCCGTCTTGGTCCAGGTGGCGTCGTCGATGCACTAACGGACGAAGGTCAGCCGCGATCACTGCGAGTGCGTCGCCACCACGCGGTCGTACGTCGCGAGGAGGTACCCGCTGTAGCGTGCATCGTACTCGCCGAGCGTCGCTCGAAGCAGTTGCTCGTCACAACGCTCCCACTTCGCAGCGAGGCCCGGGAGGTTGTGGACGGCGTCCATGAGGCGCGTGAGCTGCTTCGACCGCTCGATCGACCATCCATCGCGTTGCCCTGCCGCCCCGAGCGACCGGGCTTGGAGCGTGGCGTGATAGAGAACCTCGAGACAAGCGGCGAGTTGCGGCCCTGGCGCGAACATCCTCCGAGTATGTCAGGGGGCGGCGGCATCAGCGCGGCGGTGCTGCGTGCGTGTCGAGGGAGGTCCCGCAACGGAGCCGGCGTGGGGTCGGGGCCCAGGTCACGACCAGTGGGTCCCGGTGCGGTTCTTGGCGAAGGATGGAGACGCGTTGTCCGGGGTCACGCGCGCCTTGCGCAGGTACGCCTCGTGGATCCACGTCTGCACCTCGGCGGGATCGTCGGACCACGGGTGAAGGGTGGCGTAGCCGCACTGCACGTTGTCGTGAAGGCGCGGCGGGATCGTGAAGGGGGCGTAGGCGCCGACGGTCTTGTCCCACCGGACCTGCACGACGCCGGGGTAGGCCTCGCGGTACGACGGGAGGTAGATGCCGAGCAGCCCGCCGCGCGGGTTGTGCTTCGTGTCGCGCAGGGTGGCGCCGATCTCCCAGTCGACGTGCTTGCGCTGCCAGGTCTGGAGGCCGATCAGCACCACCGTGACGCTGCAGTCGCGCAAGAACTCGTCGCGGATCTTCTGGCGGATGGTCTCGGTCTGGTAGGTCGGGTCGATGTCCCCGAGCTCGACCGAGCCCCGCTCGAGGATGTCGAACCGGTGGCCGAACCGCCGGTCGAAGGTCGCCTTGTCGGCCTGGTCGTTGGCGTGGTGGTAGCTGACGAAGGTCTTGTGGCGCTGCATCGCTCGTCAAGACGGCGGCACGGCGGCACATCGAACAGGCCACGGAGCGACTCGCCGCTCGGGGGCCTCACCCCGGGGGGCGCGGCAGCTCCAGGTGTACGCCGAGGCCCGCGCTCCGACCGGCTACGCCAGCCCGCTCGTCCCGCTCACCCGGACCCCCGGCGGGGCCGGGCGTCGCCACGGTTACGGTCGGTCAGACGGCGTTCGGGTCGATGCCCAGGCCCGCGAAGAACGCCGCCGACTCCTCGGCGCTCGGGAGCACCGTGATCCGCGACGCGTAGGAGCCGCCCGGCCGCGCGTTCCGCTCCGCGGCCACCTTGGCGGCGCGCTCGGGGGTCATGGGGAGCAGGCTGGCATTGGCGCCGCGCTCGCGGCGGCGCTCGGCCAGGTACTCGCGGCGGATGCGGCGGGTCTGGGCCCAGGTGAGCGGTGGGCGGCCGGCGGGGGCGAACAGCTCGGCGATCTGCACCAGGTGGTCGAACTCGCCGCGCTCCCAGACCTCGCGGTTGGCGATCATCGCGGCGAAGGTGTCGTCCTCGGTGCGGGGCACGCCCTGATCATCGACGGCGAAGTCGACGACGATCAGCGCTGCGCGGGCCACGGCGTCGCCGCGCTCGGCGCGAGCTTCGGTCGCCGCGACGTCGGCCTCGCGGTACAGGCGACCGTCCTTGCCGCGCACGTAGGTGGTGCGGCTGGCGCCGTCGTACTCGAGGATCAACGTCAGCTTCGAGACGTCGGCCGGTTGCGAAGGGGAGGGGTGGGGCTGGATCGCTCGGCGGTTCATGACCCCGGCTATCGGCCGCCCGACGGCCGCGGTTGCGTGGCCTCGCGAAAAAAAGGCGGGCCTACAGCCGCGGCAGTTGCCAGAGCGCGAGGCCAGTCACGCGCACGATGGTGTTGGTGTAGATGTTGCGGGCCCGCACCTCGATGCGGACGTTGCGGCCGACGAGCTTGTCGTTGCGGAAGTCCAAGGTCGACGGCGTGCAGCCGCGGTCGCCCTGGGCCCCGGTGTGGGTCGCGATCCACTGCAGGAGCGCGCCGGTCTGGGCGTCGTACAGCGCGATCGTGACGACCACGCCGAAGCCGTCGTCCTGGGGATCGACGAGCTGGAGCTTGTAGTCGAGGTTGAAGTGCTCGGGATCGAGGCCCGGATCGAAGCCAGGTTCGCCCTTGCCGGCGACGTGGACCACCTGGCTCAGGCTGGCGCTCGGGTAGGCCAGGCCGAACTGCGCGTAGCCGGTGGGCACGCACATCTGGCCGTCGTTGCGGATGGTGACGTTGCCGCTGGTCGACCAGCAGGCGCTACCCTGGGTGAACGACGGGTCGGCGACCCAGTTGTACCAACCGAGGCAGCCGAGGAACGGGCAATAGCCGGCGGGCCGACAGTCGGCGGCCTCGGCGGGGCGCGACGCGGCGATCGCGGCCAGGGTGAGAGACAGAGCGATGATGGTGCGCTTCACGAGATCCTCCAGTGCGGGGTCGGCGGCGCCGGATGGCGTCGCGATCCGCACCGTGCGCGCGGGATGGGGCTGGTCGCGATGGTCTCGGTCGGAGGCGTAGGTGAGCCGGCCGCGGGAATGATCGCGTGGGGTTGCGCGGCGAGCTGAGCGGCGCGAGGGGGATGAGCGCGGGCGGGGATGCGGAGGCGCGGCGGGGGCCGAACCCGAGAACAAGACCGAGACCGAGACCGAGACCGAGACCGAGACCGAGACCGAGTCCGAGGCCGAGACCGAGGCCGAGACCGAGGCCGAGACCGAGACCGAGGCCGAGACCGAGGTCGAGACCGAGACCGAGACCGAGTCCGAACCCGCTATCGGTGGCCGTGGTGTGGCGCTGGTTCCTGGATCGGCGCCGGCGGCAGATCGTAGGCGTCGCACAAGGTGCCGCGGAGCTCGTCGAGGAGGGCGGCGAGGGCGGCGGTGGCCTCGACCAGGCGCGCGTGGGCGGCGTCGACGGCGGCCAGGGCGCCGTGGCGCGGGATGGCCTCGAGGGTGGGTCGGATGGCGTCGACGATCGCGCGGTCGAGGCGGACGGTGTGACCGACGGTGCGGTTCACGACCTCCTGGGCCAGGTCGGGCAGGAACGCGTCGTCGACGCGCTTGCGCTGGCGCGACCGCTCGAGGGCGTCGCGGATCGGCCCCGACAGGAGCTCGAGCTGCGCGGCGGCGGCGGCTCGGATGGTCGCGGCGATCGCCGCCTCTTGCGCGTCGATCGCGGCGGCTAGCTCGGGGGCGTGGCAGGCGATCAGATCGTCGAGGTTGGCCCGGCTGGCGGCGGTGAGCTGGGACCGGGCCGGGCGGAAGCCGGCCAGGGTCTGGGTGCCGGCGGACCACGTCAGGTGGCCGTGCTCGAGGAACGCCAGCTCGCGGCCGAGGGCCTCGCGCAGCGGCCAGATCGCGGAGTGCAACCAGGCGGCGACGCGGAGGGAACCGGGGGCGGGTTTGCGGCGGGGGCGTCGCTTGGCAGGAGGCATCACGTCTACGCTAACGCTGGCCCGCCCACCGCGAAACCGGGCGCGACGCCAGAGCGCAGCCGCCTCGCCGCGCTCAATCGGGCCGGCGGATCGTCAGGACTGGGACCGGGGCGTGGCGCACGACCCGCTCGGCGACGCTGCCGACCACCAGGTGGGCCAGGCCGGTGCGGCCGTGGGTGCCCATCACGATCAGCTCCGCCTTCTCGCGCTCGGCGACCGCGACGATCTCGTGGGCGGCGCTGCCGAGGACGGCGACGAAGGTGGTCGGCACGCCCTCGGCGCCCAGGGCCGCGGCCAGGGTCTCGAGGTGGGCGGTCGCCGACCGCAAGGCGTAGTCGCGGACCCCGATCGGCGTGCCGCCTTCGTCGGGGACCACCGCCGCGGTGGGCCCGAGCATGGCGGGCATCTCGGCCACGTGGACCAGCACCAGGCGAGCGCCGTGGTGCTTGGCCAGATCGCGGGCGAGCTGGGCGGCGTGATCGGCGCACGCGGAGAAGTCGTGCGGCACCAAGATGGTCTTCCACATGCCGGCACTATCGCACGGTCGGCGCCGCCCGCGCTTGCGCGGCCGCCCGGCGCGATCGAGGCTCGGGCATGGACCGGGAGCGAGCCCAGGCCTTCGCCGCCGAGGGGCTCGTCGTGGTGCCGGGCGCCATCCCGCCCGCGGTGATCGCCGCGCAGCGCGCCGCCTTGGCCGAGGCCCTGGCCGTCGACGGCGTCGATCTCGACGACGCCGCGACCTGGCGCGCCGGCGGCGGGCTGCCGTGGATCGAGCTCGCGGGGGCGCTGCGGCCGGCGCCGACCGCGGCGCCGCGGATGTGGCAGGTGTCGCCGCCGGCGGTCCACGACGCGCTGATCGCCGGGTTCGCCGCGGCCCTCGACGCCGTCTTCGGGGCCGCGCAGTGGGCGGCCCAGCCCGGCGTCCAGGCCATGCCCAACCTGCCGCTGCCCGGCCCGCCGTGGACGCCGCCGCACCAGGCCTGGCACGTCGACGAGCCGATCGCGCCGGGCGGCGTCGGGCCCTGGGGCCTCCTGGGCTTCGTGGCCCTCGCGCCGATCGCGCCCGCCGGTGGCGCGACCGTGGCGATCGCCGGATCGCACCGCCGCGCGGCGACCGCGACCCCGGGGCCGAGCGGCCTCATCGAGTCGGCCGAGGCGGTGGCCGCGATCGCCGCGAGCCCCGCCGGCCACGCCTTGGTCGCGCCGCCGCCGCGCGAGGTCCCGCGCCGCTGGACCGATCGCGGGGTCGACCTGGCGCTCTGCGAGCTGTGCGGCGACGCCGGCGATCTGATCCTCATGGACCCGCGGCTCCTGCACACGATCTCGGCCAACCGCTCGGCGCGGCCGCGCCTGGTCATGCGCCTGGTGGCGGCGCGGGCGTGACCGCCGACGAACTGGCCGGACCAGAGGCGATCCGTGCCCCGCCGGCCCTCGCGTCGGCCGACGGCTTGTGGCAGATTGCGCCGGCAATCGGTCCCACCCACGCGTAGACGCGGTACGGCATGAACCTTCTGTCGAGCCACGAACTTCGGTTCGCGGCTGGAGTGAGGGCCCAGACCGGCGGCTCTAGCGGGGGCGACCCCTAGACCCGAAAGGTTTGACAATGGCATTCGTCCAAGAATCGTGTGTGGTCGGTGGCAAGGAGATCACGATCGAGACCGGCAAGTGGGCCAAGCAGGCCGGCGGCTCGGTGCTCGTGCGCTCGGGACAGACCGTCGTGCTGGTCACCGCGACCGGCTCGGCCAACCCGCGCGACATCGACTTCATGCCGCTGACCTGTGAGTACCAGGAGAAGTTCTACGCCTCGGGCAAGATCCCAGGCAGCTACTTCCGCCGCGAGGGTCGCCCGACCACCGAGGAGACCCTGGTCTGCCGGCTGATGGACCGCCCGGTCCGCCCGCTGTTCCCCAAGGGCTGGTTCATCGATACGCAGATCATCGCCAACGTGATCAGCTACGACAAGACCCACCCGTCCGACGTCATGGCGATGACCGGCGCGTCGGCGGCGATCACGATCTCCGACCTGGTGTGGGACGGCCCCCTGGCCGCGGTCCGGGTCGGCTACGTCGGCGGCAAGCTGGTGGTGAACCCCACCTTCGCCGAGCGCGCCGAGTCGACGATCGACATGGTGGTCGCGTGCACCAAGGACGCGATCATGATGGTCGAGGGCGAGATGCACGAGGTGCCCGAGAACCTCATCATCGACGGCCTCCTGTTCGCGCTCGAGAGCGCCCAGCCGCTGATCGCGCTGCAGGAGAAGCTGCGGGCCACGGTCGGCAAGCCCAAGCGCGAGTTCGTGAAGCCCCAGGCTGACGAGGCCCTGGCCGCCAAGGTCAAGGACCTGGGCTGGGACGCGATCGCCGCGGCGATGGCGATCAAGGAGAAGAAGAAGCGCGGCGGCGCGATCTCGGAGGCCCACAAGGCCATCGCCGATCAGCTCACCGCCGAGGGCCAGCCGTGGGCCGGCAAGCGCAAGGACGTCGACGGCGCGGTGTCCAAGCTGATCAAGAAGTACGCGCGCCACCACACCCTGTCGACCCGCCGCCGCATCGACGGCCGGCAGCTCGACGAGGTCCGCCCGATCTCGATCGAGGTCGGCGTGTTGCCCAAGGCCCACGGCTCGGCGCTGTTCACCCGCGGCGAGACCCAGTCGCTGGCGGTCGCGACCCTGGGCACCAAGTACGACGAGCAGAAGCTCGACACGCTGCTCGGCGACCAGAAGAAGCAGTTCTACTTGCACTACAACTTCCCGCCGTTCTCGACCGGCGAGGTCAAGCCGATCCGCGGCCAGTCGCGGCGCGAGGTCGGCCACGGCTTCTTGGCCGAGCGCTCGGTGGCCCGGGTGCTGCCGAACTACGACGACTTCCCGTACACGATCCGCGTGGTCTCGGAGATCCTCGAGTCCAACGGCAGCTCGTCGATGGCCTCGGTGTGCGGCGGCTCGCTGGCGCTGATGGACGCCGGCGTCCCGACCACCGCGCCGGTCGCCGGCATCGCCATGGGCCTCATGAAGGAGGGCGATGACTACGCCATCCTGTCGGACATCCTCGGCGACGAGGACCACCTGGGCGACATGGACTTCAAGGTCACCGGCACCCGGACCGGCGTGTGCGCCCTGCAGATGGACATCAAGGTCGACGGCCTGACCCGGCAGATCCTCGAGGAGGCCCTGGCCCAGGCGCGGCGCGGCTACATGCACATCCTCGACAAGATGAACGCCGCCCTGCCGGCCGCGCGCGACGAGCTGTCGGTCAACGCCCCGCGCATCATCTCGGTCCAGATCAAGCCCGACCGTATCCGCGACATCATCGGCCCCGGCGGCAAGACCATCCGCGCCCTGGTCGAGCAGACCGGCGCCCAGATCGACGTCAGCGACACCGGCGTGGTGTCGATCGCGTCGAGCGATCTGCGCAGCCTCGAGCAGGCCCAGGCCCTGATCAGCGGCCTGACCATGGAGCCCGAGGTCGGCCAGTACTACAACGGCGTGGTCAAGCGCATCATCGAGATCGGCGCCTTCGTCGAGATCCTGCCGGGCACCGATGGCCTCCTCCACATCAGCGAGATCTCGACCGAGCGCATCCGCGCGGTCGAGGACGTGCTCAAGGAGGGCGACGAGGTGATCGTCAAGTGCGTGAAGGTCGATCGCGACGGCAAGATCCGGCTGTCGCGGCGCGAGGTCCTCGAGGCCAACCCGGACCCCGACGAGATCAACAACTTCGTGGTGTGAGGTGACGGCCCCTCGCGTCCGCGTGCGCCGGCTGCGTCCTGACGCCGTCGTGCCCGCCTACATGAGCGAGGACGCGGCGGGCCTCGACCTGACCGCGGCGATCGACGCCCCGGTGGTGCTCGGCCCCGGCGAGCGCGCCGCGGTCGGGACCGGCCTGGCGCTCGAGCTGCCCCGCGGCTTCGAGGGCCAGGTCCGGCCGCGCTCGGGCCTGGCCCGCACCCACGGCGTGACCGTCGTGAACGCCCCAGGCACGATCGACGCCGACTACCGCGGCGAGGTCGCGGTGCTGCTGATCAACCACGGCCGCGAGCCCTTCACGGTCGCGCCTGGGACCCGGATCGCCCAGCTCGTCATCGCGCCGGTGGTGCAGGCCACTCTCGAGGAGGTCGACGCGCTGTCGTCGACCGCCCGGGGCGCCGGCGGCTTCGGCTCGACCGGCGGCTGACGCTCCCTTCCTCGATCTCGGCCTCGGCCTCGGCCTCGGTCTCGGCCTCCGACTCGGCCTCCGACTCGGTCTCGGCCTCCGACTCGGTCTCGGTCTCGGTCTCGGCCTCGGTCTCCGCCTCGGCCCCCGCCTCGGATCCCCTCAGGGCAGGTGGATCCGGTTGCCGGCGCCGTGGCAGCTATTGCAGTTCGGCGCGTTGACGTCGGCGGTCATCTGCACGGTGTCGGGGCAGAGGCTGGCCTTGGGGCCGCGGATCGGCAGGGTCACCGGCGTCGTGAGCCAGAAGTTGCCGTTGGTGGCCGTGACCATCTTGATCGGGTTGCCGCCCCCGGTCGGGACGATGATCGTGGCGCCGGCGATCGGCGTGGTCGAGTTGGCCGCGGTGTAGAGGGTCCCGGCCAGGTAGAAGCGCGGCGCGCCGGCGGTGTTGCCGTCGTGGCAGCCCGCGCCGATACAGCTCGTGCCGGGGTTGTGCTCGCCGTTGCCCGCGGTCTGGAGGTTCTCGCAGGCGTTGTTATTGCCGCCGTCGCCGCCGCCACCACCGTCACCACCACCGCCACCGCCATCGGTGCGGCCGGCGTCGACCTCGTCGGTGGGCAGCGCGTTGGGGTCGCCGACCGTGCAGGCGGCGGCCCCGAGCAGGGCGAAGACCAGGGCGAGGCGCATGGAGGACGAAGATAGCAATGGGCGGGCCCACCCATGGGGCGATCGGTCGCGGGCCGCCCCTCATGATCTCGCGCACTCGGGCGCGCGGTGGGGTGGGCACCCTGGGGCCCGAGGCCCCGATCGGGGCCGGGCAGGGCGCCCCAGGACGCAATCGCCGCGGGTCGCGGTTCCCGAGACAGCGGCGTGAGCCGTGCATACACTTGGCCTGTGCGCGGTGCCCTCGCCCTGGTGCTGGCGGCCGGCTCCGCGGCCGGCTCCCTGACCGGCTGCGTCGAGCCGGGCCTGGGGACCTCCGACCACGAGGTGATCGGCGGGCAGGTGACCCCGCCCGGGCGGTTCCCCTCGGTCGGGGCCCTGGTCGCCGACGGCGCGGCGTACTGCACCGGCACGCTGATCGCGCCGACGGTGGTCCTGACCGCGGCCCATTGCCTCGAGGGCCGCACCTCGGCCCCGGGCTTCACCCTGGCCCAGGACACCCGCGGCGCGATCGAGATCGTGCCGGGCGCGGCGATGGTCGCCCATCCGATGTGGGACATCGACCGGCCGATCGCCGACGGCCCGACCCTGTACTACGACCTCGGCCTGGTCCGCCTGGTCGATCCGATCGACACCGTCACGCCGGCGATCGTGCCGAGCAAGGTCGAGGCGATGGGCCTGCTCGAGGGGCGACAGCTCACGATCGTCGGCTACGGCCAGACCATCGACGGCGATGCCGCGTCGGCCGGGGTCATGCATCACGCGCTCGCGCCGATCGTGGTGCAGAGCCCGTCGGAGATGCAGCTCTCTGAGCCCGGGGCGCCGCAGAACTGCTACGGCGACTCCGGCGGGCCGGGGTTCATCGATCTGGGCGTCGGCGAGCGCGTCGCTGGCGTGGTGTCGCGCGGCGCGACCGCGGCGCGGACCTGCGATCAAGGCGGCATCGACACCCGGATCGACTACTTCCTCGACTGGCTGATCGCCGAGGTGCCCGAGGTCTGCGTCGGCGGTCAGGCCTGCGCCGGTGGGCTCGTGCCCGGCCCCGAGGTCACCGGCTTCGGCGCCGACATCACCGGCGGCTGCGCCGACGTCGGCGGGCGCGGGGCGCCGGGCTCGTTGGCGGTGATCGCCGCGCTCGGCGCGTGGCTCGTGCGGCGCCGTCGCCCGCGTCGCTAGCGAGATCGGGTAGGGTGGGCCGGTGCCCGCGCCGCGCTTCGCCGTGACCACCGAGGCCGCCGCCTTCGTCGCCGGCGGTGGCCGCGACCTCGACACGACTCGCCTCCCGGGCGCCGACGCGCTCGCCGCTGGCGCCGCAGTCGGCCTCGACGATCCGCGCGGCGACGAGGTCGGGATCGCGATCGCCGACCCCGACAACGCGCGCCTGCGGGTGATGTTGACGCCGGCCGACGGCTTTCCGCAGCTCACCGCCGCGGTCCTGGGCTGGCGCCTCGAGCGGGCCCTGTCCTGGCGCCGCGCCCTCGGCCTGCCCGGCGACGACGCGACCTATCGGATCGTCCACGGCGCCGGCGACGGCCTGCCCGGGTTCACCGCCGACATCCTCGGGCGCTACGCCGTGCTCTACGCCTACGCCCCGGCGCTCCTGCCGTGGGCCCGGCACCTGGCCGAGGCGATCCGCGGCTTCACCGGCGTGCGCGGCGTGGTGATCAAGGTGCGCGCGCGCGGCGGCGCCAGCGACGTCAGCCAGGAGGTGATCGGCGAGACGCCGCCCGACCGCTACGTCGCGATCGAGCACGACCTGCCGGTCGAGATCCATCCTCTCGGTGGGCTCAACACCGGCCTGTTCACCGACATGCGCGAGGAGCGCCAGGTGCTAGGGCGCTTCGTCGCCGGCGGCGCGGTCGCCAACTTGTTCTCGTACACCGCGACCTTGTCCTTGGTGTGCGCGCGGGCCGGCGCCGCCTCGGTCGTGAGCGTCGACACCTCCGACGGCGTCGCCGCCTGGGCCCGCGGCAACTTCGGCCGCGCCGGGTTGTCACCCGACGATCCGCGCTGGCGGTTCGAGACCGGCGACGCGGTGCGGTTCCTGACCCGTGCCGGCAAGGCCCGCGAGCGCTACCGCCTGATCGTGATCGATCCGCCGACGTTCTCGACCGCGCGCGGCGCGCCGTGGACCCTTGAGCGCGACTACCCCGAGCTGATCGGTCTGGCCGCGGCGGTGGTCGAGCCCGGCGGCGTCCTGTGGCTGGCGGCCAACACCCACGAGCTCGGCTCCCTGGGGCGCCTGGTCGGCAAGGGCCTCCGGGCCGCCGGGCGCACCGGCGCGGTCGTGCGCCAGGCCGGCCTGCCCGCCGACTACCCGACGGTGCCGGCCCAGCCCCGCGATCGCTACCTGCAGATCATGGCGCTCCGGCTGGCCTAGCCGGACGACCGAGCTCGCCGATGAGCGCGATCACCGCGCCGGGGTTGACCACGTTGGCCAGGGCGATCGCGAAGGGCCCGATCGACGCCTCGATCACCAGGCGATGGTCGCCCCGACGGGCCGGCCCGAGTTCCTCCCACGGCAGGGCGGCGCGAGGGCCGCTCATGCCGACCAGGTCGAGGTGGTACTTGCCGACCTCGATCGCCAGGCCGCGGGCCAGGCGATCACGCAGCGCCGCGAGCTGGCGCGGGACCACCGCGGCCTCGATGGTGTCGAGGAGCGCCTCGGGGGCGGCGGGCAGCACCAGCGCGGGACCTGCGCGCCGACCCAACGTGATGACCCGCTGACCGCGGGTGCCGTCGTAACCCAGGTCAGTGACGTCGTCCCAAGGCAGGTCCGGGCCGCAGGTCGGCGCGCGCAGGCCGCCGGCGTGGACCTCGATCGTGTGGCGTGTGCCGCGGCGGGCGAACCAGTTGGCCACGCCAGTAGTCCCCGCCATGGCCGCGGTGACGAGGTCTCCGGTGGCCAGGCACACGAGCCCCAGGGTGGCCCCGAGGACGTCCCAGCCGGTGAGCCGCGTGCCGAGCCGAAAGCGCGCGCGCTTCGCGCCGAGGTGGTCGACGTCCCCGCGGTACGGTCCGTCGCCGGCGGTCATCCCGCCAATCGCTCGGCCAGGCGGCCGGCGGCCCGCGTCGCCATGGCCATGATCGTCACCTGGGGGTTGACGCCCAGCGAGCTCGGCACGCTGGCGCCGTCGACGACGTAGACCCCGGGCGCGTCGTGGAGCTGGTGATCGGCGTCGACGACCGACGAGGCGGGGTCGCGGCCCATGCGCGCGGTGCCGAGCGGATGGTAGGCCGACAGCTCGAGATCGCGGGCGTGGAGGTGGGCGGCGCGGAAGGCCTCGAGCTGATCGAGCGAGGTCAGCTCGGTGAAGCCGTGGACCGGCAGCATCACGGTGCGCGCGCCGGCGGCGAAGTACACCCGGGCCAGGAGATCGAGGCCGCGGTGCAGGCGCGCGACGTCGGCGTCGTTCAGGTGATAGGTCACGACCAGGCGGCCGCCGACGGTGCGGACCCGGCCGCGCGAGGTGTCCTCGACCATGAGGCCAAAGCTCGCGATGCGATCGAAGCGCTCGCACAGCTCGATCAGGCGCGGCCCGAGCTGCGGCATGAGCGCGGCGGTGAACTCGAGCGGCGTGGCGGCGCCCTCGAACAGGATGCCCTCGTCGTGGAACTCCTCGATCGCCAGGCTCTGCGGTACGCCGTCCCAGCTCGCGATCACCTCGTCGAACTCGGCCAGCGCGCCACACGCCGGGTGGATCGACAGGTTGCGGCCGAGCTGGCCCGAGGCGCCGCCGAGGTGGTTGGCCTCGAGGAGCCCCGGGGTGAGGAGCGCGCCGGCCGCGACCACGACGGCGCGGGCGCGCACCGTCAACGTCCGTCCCGATCGGGCTCGCGCGACGACGCCGGCGGCCCGGCCGCCCTCGACGATGATGCGCTCGGCGCGCGCCCGGGTGAACAGCTCGGCGCCGGCCCGGAGCGCCAGGGGCACGTAGGAGACGTTGGTCGAGCGCTTGGCGTCGGTCGGGCAGCCGAAGCAGCACACGCCCTGGCCGTCGCAGCCGGGGGCGTTGCGCTGTAGCGGGGCGTGGCGGAAGCCGAGGCGCTCGCAGCCGCGGGCGATGACGCGCGCGCAGCCGCCCAGGAGCGGGGCCGGCGTCGGCGCCACACCGAGCACGCGCTCGACGCGCTCGTAGAACGGCGCCAGGTGATCGGGCGTGAACTCGGTCAGGCCGAGCTCGTCGCGCCAGTGGGTGAGGACGTGATCGGGGACGCGGTAGCAGGTGCCGGAGTTGACCGTGGTGGTGCCGCCGACCGTCATCCCGATCGGGATCGGGATCGCGACGTTGCCGATCGACATCGTCGAGCCGCCGGCGCGATACAGCTTCTGCTGCATCGCGAAGGCGCGGCCGGTGAAGTCCTGGCGCTGGAAGTAACGCCCCTCCTCGATCATGACCACCGCCAGCCCGGCCTCGGCCAGCTCGCGGGCGACGACCGCGCCGCCGGCGCCGGTGCCGATCACCACCGCGTCGACCTCGATGGCCAGGTCGCCATCGGCGGCGTCGAGATCGTGGACCCGCTCGCGCGGGTAGGGGGCGCGGGCCTCGGCGGCGCCGCGGCGGTCGTAGACGCAGCCCAGGCGGGCGTAGAGCGCCGGGTCGTCGAAGTGCGCGACCTTGAGCGGCGCGACCAGGGCGCGCAGCGCGGTGCGCCGGGCCACGTCGGCGTCGGCCCAGCCCTCGAGCAAGGTCAGGCGATCGGCCGCCGCCAGCGACGCGAACCGTCGGCCCCGGGTCACCACCGCGACGCCGTCGAGGACGGCGAGGAGCGCGGCCCAGCCGCGGCGCGCGACCTCGGGGAAGCCGGCGAAGGCCTCCTCGACCCGAGCGACGGTGGCGGCGCCGCCGGCCGGCAGGAGTCGCCCAGCCGGGAGGGCCGCCTCGGCGATCGCCGTCAGGGTCGCGCGCTGCGAGGTCGACAGCACCCGCCGACTGTAGCCCGAAGGGTCGAATGGTTCAACAGGTCGCGCCCGGCGTCGACGCGCGCCGCGCAGGGGCGGCCTCCGGCGTCACGGCGCCGAGCGCGCGAACACGCCGTCGAGGAAGCCGTAGCTCGCGGTCACCGACGCGCCGAAGAACAGCTCGCCGGAGTCGAGCCGCACGTCGGCGCCGGCGCGCACCGACGACGCCCGGTTGAGGATCCAGGTCCAGCCGACCGTGCCGCCGACCGAGGCCCCGAGCTCGGTGTCCTCGGAGTCGTCGTCGGAGGCGGCCAGGGCGGCGGCGACGTCGAGGGCGCCGACCAGCTCGCCGCGATCGGCGTGGACGAAGGTCCGCCAGCGCGCGGTCGCGCCGACCCGCCATGGCGCCGGCACGCCGTCGTCGGCCAGGATGCGATAGCGGGCATCGAGGGTGGCGACCGCGTCGGAGACGTCGCTCAACTGCCGGGCCGCGGTGGCGGTGGCCAGGACCAGCTCGGTCCGGCCCTCGGGCACCATCGGCTCGTCCTCGCGCATCAGGTACTCCTCGGCGATCTGCAGGTTGACGTCGACGCCGGCGGGTCGGCGATCGAAGCTCGGGTCGCGCAACACCTCGAGGATCGTGAAGGTGGTGGCGGCGTCGGGCTCGCCGAGCAAGACCCCGGCGTCGCGCAGGATCGCGACGGTGGCGGTGAGCTGGCGGAAGCCGGTGCGATCGCGCCGGGTCTCCCACCACGCCGACTGCAGGCGGGCCGCCAGGCCGTCGTCGATCGGCCGACCCAGGGCCCGGGCCCGCTCGAGCTGGCGCGCCAGGTGACGGACCCGCAGCCGCGGCCCGACGTCGATCGTGCGGCCGTAGCCGACGCCCAGGGCGACGCCCAGGTCGGCGGCGGTGCGGACGTCCTTGGTCGCCTCGTCCATGTCGCGCTCGACCGCCAGGTACTGGACGCGCGCGGCGACGCCGCCGCGGCCGAGGCCGTAGACCCCCGGGCCCGCGTAGGCGCGGAACTGTCCGCCGCCCTCGAGCTCGACGATCGTCGCCCGCGACGTCGCCGGCCCCTCGGGGTCGAGCAGGCCGGCGATCACCCGGACGTCGCCGTGGGCGCCCCACGCGGTGCGGTCGCGATCGATAAAGCGATCGTAGCGGCCGCGGACGTCGAGATCGAAGGCGGTGCGCTCGCGGACGCTGTCGTAGGACAGGGCCGCGGCGCCGATCGCGAAGGTCAGGCGCTCGTGCTGGGCGAGCACGCCCTCGGCGAAGCGCGCCTCGCTGGGCGCGGCCGGCCGCTCGAGCAGACCGACCAGCGTCGCGCCCTCGCCGGGCGGCGGTCCAGCCTCGGTCGGCGGATCACCGGTCGCGACGGTCGGCCCGGGGTCGGGTCGATCCGGCGTCGGATCCGGCGGCGGCGGCGGTGGCGGCGGTGGCGGCGCGGCGCTGACCCCGAGCTTGGTCAGCGCCTTCTTGGCCAGGTCGCGCTGGGTCCGGTCGCGCGAGGCGTCGGCGGCGATCTTCTCGAGGGTCGGCACCGCGGCCTTGTCGCCGAGCGCGCCCAGCCCCTCGATCGCGATCTCGCCGATCATGTCGAAGGCCTCGGCGTCGGCCAGCTTGATCAGGACCGGCACCGCGCGCTTGTCGCCGCTGGCGGCCAGCTTGCGCGCGGCGTCGCGGCGCTGCTCCTTCCAGGTCGGGCGATCGACGCCGGCCGGCTGCTTCTCGATCACGGTGATGAGGGCGGGGACGTCGGCCGGCTGGGCCACGGCCGGCGCGGCCGCGGCGAGCACCGCGGCGAGCGGCAACGCGAGGCGGCGCATCACCGATCTCCGTAGTCGAAGCACGCCGGGCGGGCGTAGGGGTGGGGCGACCCAGGCGCGAGCAGCTCGTCGCAGGTCGAGCTGGCGATGCACGCCATCACGATCGTGGCGCGCTCGGTCGACATCGACTCGAGCTCGCCGACGCAGCGACCCCAGTCGAGGTCGCCGTCCTCGGCGCCGTCGAGCGGATAGCTGCCGCACTCGACCAGGCGCCAGCACGCGCCTTCGGCGGTGCGGGCGCTGTCGGCGCAGCCGGCCAGGGTGCCACCCGACGCGCAGGACCCGCGCGCTCCGTCCACATCCTCGGTGTCGTCACACGCGCCCGCCGCCAGGGCGGCGAGCAAGACCAGGGTACATCGCATCGCCGGCAGTGTATCGCGCCCGGCGCCGCGCGCCGTGGCCGGGTCCGTACAAACTCCTGCCCCCTCGAGGTCCGGAACCCACCGTCAAACACCGGGGCCTAGAACTCCGGGCGGATTGGTTCACGCGCGGGGTTCCGGAAACCCCTCCGGCGAACACTCCGCCCCGCGCGCTACGCACTGGGTTCTCAGGAAAACTACCGTTTGCGGGTCAGCGCCGAGGCCGGCACATCGAAGCTCTTGGCCACCAGCTCGGCGATGTCGAGGACCTCGACCTTCTCGTCCTGGTTCCGCTGCTTCACGCCGTCGGTGATCATGATGTTGCAGAACGGGCACGCGACCGCGACCGCGTCGACCCCGGTCGCGAGGATCTCGTCGGTGCGGTTCAGGTTGACGCGCTCGCCGTCGTGCTCCTCCATGAACATCCGGCCGCCGCCGGCGCCGCAGCAGAAGCCGTGGCGCTTGTTGCGGGTCAGCTCGACGGTGCCGCCGGGCGGGGCCAGGGCGGCCAGGACGTCGCGCGGGGCGTCGAACTCCTTGTTCCACCGGCCGAGGTAGCAGCTATCGTGGTAGGTCACGCGCTCGACCGGCGAGCCGCCGACCTCGAGCTTGCCGGCCTTGATCAGGTGGTCGATGAGCTGGGTGTGGTGGACCACCTCCCAGTCGCCGCCGAACTGCGGGTAGTCGTGGCGCAGGGTGTGGAGGCAGTGCGGGCAGCTCGTCACGACCTTCTTCACGCCGGTGGCGTTGATGGTCTCGACGTTCTGCTCGGCCAGCATCTGGAACAGCATCTCGTTGCCGGCCCGGCGGGCCGGATCACCGGTGCAGCCCTCGCTGTGGCCGAGCACCGCGAAGTCGACCTTGGCGGCGCGCAGGACCGCGACCATGGCGCGGGTCTGCTTGACGATGCGGGCGTCGAAGGCGCCGGCGCAGCCGACCCACAGGAGGTACTCGGGGTTGGGGTGATCCTCGATCGTCGGGACGTCGAGGCCGTCGGCCCACTCCATGCGCTTGGCGGCGGCGATGCCCCACGGGTTGGACTGCCGCTCGACGTTCTTCCACATCCGGCCCAGCTCGCCCGGCACCTTCTCCTGCTCGAGGACCAGGTTCTGGCGCATCTGGATGATCTTCATCGGGTGCTCGATGAAGACCGGGCACACCTCCTGGCAGGCGCCGCAGGTGGTGCAGGCCCACAGGGTGTCCTCGGCGACCCGGCCGCCGGTCAGCCGCGGCATCGCCGCCGCGGCCTGCTTGGCCTCGGTCAACGCCGAGCGAGTCGCGAGCAGATCGGGGTGCTCGTGGCCGGGCTGATCGAGGCCGCTGCGCGCGGCGTACTCGGTGATGCTGGCCAGGTCGGACTCGAGCTTGGCGATCTCGTCGGCGCGCGCGACCCGGTCGAGCATCTCGTAGCGGATGTCGTGGACGAGCTGCATCGGCGACAGGTTCTTGCCGGTGGTGTAGGCCGGGCAGTAGTTCGAGCAGCGCGCGCACTCGGTGCAGGCGTAGGTGTCGAGCAGGCTCTTCCACGAGAACTGCTGGTAGCGCCCGACGCCCCACTGGTTCTCGTCCTCGAGGTTGATCTTGGGCAGGTCGAGGGTTCGGTTCGACAGGTTGCGCGTGAAGATGTTGGGCAGCGCGCCCAGGAGGTGGATGTGCTTGGAGTAGGGCAGGTAGTTGAGGAACGTGAGCAGGATGACGATGTGCAGCCAGTAGCCGATCGCGGCGCCGCGGTGGGCGGTGGCCGCCGACACCGGCGCCAGCCACTCGCCGATCGCGCGCGAGATGATGAGCCCGCCCGGCGGCGCCTGGCCCAGGGCCTGGGCGTGGGCGACCTCGTAGCCGTGGTACAGGAAGTGGGTCACCATCAGCGAGCCGATGGCGCCGAGGATCAGGCCGGCGTCGAGGGTCATGGGGATGAGCGCCGGGCGGACCAGGACCCGGCGGATGACCGCCCACAGGACCATCGCCAGGACGATCAAGTTGAAGACGTCGATCAGGCCGTAGAGCGGCTTGTACAGCGGCCCGGGCAGCCAGCGGTGCAGCGCCAGCGGCGGCACCACCCCCGACACCAGCATGTCGACCGTGGCGATCGTGATGACGAGGAAGCCCCAGAAGATGAACAGGTGGTGCTTGCTCGACCGGTGCAGCGGGCCTTCTTCGGCGACCTTCTTCTGCGCGAAGAAGTACAGGCCGACCGAGTGCAGCCGGGCGCCGAGCTGGTCGATGCGGGGACGCGGGTCGGGTGCGCCGGTGGCCACCGCGCGACCGAACAGCCAGATCGTCCGGGCGAAGAAGGTCAGCGCGGTCGCCAGGAGGATGACGAACAGGACGATACTCATGCGGGCCTCGGTGCGCGGTGTAACACGGGCCCTCGCTGGCTGTCTCGCCGTCGGTGAGGGCGATCGCCTCGGGCGGTCGCGGCGCGAGAAGCCGGCTCAGGACCCGGGGCTGCCCGGCTCCGTCAGGTCGCGACCACTTCGTCGCGCAGGAAGTCGCGCTTCTTGCCGGCGATCCCGCAGGCGATCCGCGCCGCGTTCCACGCCACGGCCAGCTCGCCGTCCTGTCCCAGGGTCGGCAGCACCTGGCTCGAGCACAGGGTCAGGTTCTTGACCCCGGTGGCGTAGGGCGCGGCGGCCAGGGACCCGGTGTCGGGCAGGCCGGCGCGCCAGATCGCCGGCGGCGTCGACGGGCCGGTCCGCGGGGGTTCGTAGCCCGCTCGGCCGCCCGGCACCACCGGGTCCAGGCCGTCGTAGGGCGAGTGCATCACGATCAGGTGCTGGTGGGCGAAGGGCACGATGGTCTCGAGGTGCTCGAGCACGCGCAAGCGGACCTCGGC
The DNA here is from genome assembly GCA_018057825.1 of Kofleriaceae bacterium. Taxonomy (GTDB): domain Bacteria; phylum Myxococcota_A; class Polyangia; order Haliangiales; family Haliangiaceae; genus UBA2376. Next base: position 77,978 of record JAGPCY010000016.1, read on the forward strand.
CAGGCGCGCCGGCGCGGGCGCGGTCGGCCCGTCGGCGGCGGCGATCGCGGTCGCGGTCAGGACCACCCGCCCCTGATCGTCGGCCTCGCCGACGTGGACGGTCAGGCCGTTGCCGTCGGTCAGCGGTCGCTCGGTGTCGGCCACCGCCAGGACCGTCGCCGCCATGCCCTCGGGCACCGCCGCCGCGTCGATGACCAGGTTGATCGCGTAGTGCCAGCCGGCGACGGTGGCGGCCTCGGCCAGCTCGACCACCCGGCGCGGCGGCTTGGCGCCCAGGAGCGGGACCAGCTCGCCGACCGGCAGCGCCGACACCACCTGACCGGCGCCCAGCTCCTCGCCGGTGGCCAGCCGCACCGCGGTCAGCTTGGTCCAGCCCGCGACCAGCTCGGCGGCGACCCCGACCCGGAGCTCGCCGCCGGCCGCAGTCAGCTTCTCGATCAACAGCTCGCGCAGGCCGGTGCCGTCGCCGCGCAGCCCGGGCGCGCCGGCCCGCCACAGCTCGAGGGCGTGGGCCACCGCCAGCGGCGGCGTCGCCAGCGCGCGATCGCCCAGGGCGGTCGGCAGGCCGGTGAGCACCGCGGCCGGGCCCGGCGTCGCCGTCGCCTCGGTCCACCACGCCGCCGCGACCTCGGCGGCGCGGGTCGCCTGCTTGACCGCGTCGCGCCGCTCGAAGAACCCGACGCCGGGGAACGCGCCGTCGCTGGTCACCAGGCTCGCGGTCAGCTTGGCGATGTCGGCCGCGCGGTCCCAGGCCGCCAGCACGCCGTCGGTCGCGCCCGGCAGCTCGCGCATCCACTCCTTGGCCTGGCCCGCGGCCTCGGCGACCAGATCGAGGCGCAGGTCGGGGCCGACGAGCTGGGTCGTGACCCGGCCGTCGCGGACCCGGCGCTTGAGCGCGTGATCGAGGCCGAGGTCGCGGATCACCCGCGCGCTGGCGCCGCCGCCGCGGCCCGGCAGGATCGGCGCGGCGGTCGGCAGCCGCAGCGCGCCCAGGGCGTAGCGCGCCGGGCGGGTCTCGTCGGCCAGGACCAACGTGCGCAGGCCGCGGCGCGCGCACAGCGCGGCGCACGCCAGCCCCGGCGTCGCGTCGCCGAGGACGATCAGGTCATACGAGTTGGTCGGCACCGGGGGCCTCGGCGTCGGCGGCGATCGTGACGTGCCGACCGTCCCGGGTGATCCGGCCGTCCGCCAGGGCCCGGACCACCACCGGCAAGACGGCGTGCTCCTCGATCTGGATGCGGGCGTGGAGCGCGGCGGCGTCGTCGCCCGGCAGGATCGGCACCGCGCGCTGGGCGATGATCGGCCCGGTGTCGACGCCGCGATCGACGAAGTGGACGGTGACCCCGGCCAGCTTGCAGCCGTAGGCCAGGGCCTGGGCCGGACCGTCGACACCGGGGAACGCGGGCAGGAGGGCGGGGTGGGTATTGACGACCGGTCCGGGGAATCGGTCGAGAAAGTGTGAGGTCAGCACGCGCATGAACCCGGCCAGGACCACCGCCTCGACCTGGTGTTCGGCCAGGATCGCGAGCAGCGCGTCCTCGAAGGCCGCGCGGTCGGCGAAGCCGCGATGATCGACGACCACCGCGGGGCGGCCGGCGGCCCGGGCGCGCTCGAGGGCCGGCGCCCCCGGGCGGTTGGACACCACGACCGCGATCTCGCCCCGGCCCAGACCTCCGGCGGCCTCGGCGGCGAGCAGGGCGCCCAGGTTGGTGCCGCGGCCCGACACCAGGACGCCCAGCTTCACGGGGCGACTCCGACCAGGCGGCTCGGCTCACCGCCGGCGCGCGGCACCAGGCGCCCGACCACCCGGCCGCCCCACGGCGCGGTCGCCGCCACCGCGGCGTCGGCGGCCTCGGCCGGGACGACGACGATCATGCCGAGGCCGAGGTTGAACGTGCGGGCCAGCTCGTGCGCGTCGATCCCGGCGCGGGCGATCAGGCGCATCACGCCGGGGACCTCCCAGGTCGAGCGATCGAGCTCGACCGCCAGCGCGTCGTCGGCGAAGATCCGCGGCGGGTTCTCGATCAGGCCGCCGCCGGTGATGTGGGCCGCGGCCTTCCACGGCACCGCCGCCAGGGCCCGGAACGCCGGGGTGTAGATGATCGTCGGGGTGAGCAGCGCGTCGGCCACGGTCGCTCCGCCCAGCTCGTCCGGCCGATCGTCCCAGCCCAGGGCCAGGACCTCGCACACCACCTTGCGGGCCAGCGAGTGGCCGTTGGAGTGCAAGCCGCTCGACGGCAGGCCGACGACCACGTCGCCCGCCACCAGGTCGCGGAACGGCCGGATCGCGGCCCGCTCGACCACGCCGACGCAGAACCCGGCCAGGTCGTAGTCGCTCGCGCTGTACAGGCCGGGCAGCTCGGCGGTCTCGCCGCCGACCAGGGCGCAGCCGGCCTGGCGGCACCCCTCGGCGATGCCGGACACCACCTGGGCGGCGACGTCGACGTCGAGCTTGCCGGTGGCGTAGTAGTCGAGGAAGAACAGCGGCTCGGCCCCGGTGACCAGGACGTCGTTGACGCACATCGCCACCAGATCGATGCCGACGGTGTCGTGGCGTCCGGTGGCGAGCGCGGTCAAGAGCTTGGTGCCGACGCCGTCGGTGCCCGAGACCAAGATCGGCTCGGTCAGGCCGGTCGGCAGCCGGCACAGCGCGGCGAAGCCGCCGATGCCGCCGACGACCTCGGGCCGCAGCGTGGCGCGGGCCATCGGCTTGATCCGATCGACCAGGGCGTTGCCGGCGTCGATGTCGACGCCCGCGTCCTTGTACGTGATCGCCATCGCCCGCGGATGTCGCACAAAAAGCCCCGCCCGGGTAGCGGCCGGCCACAAAAGCCAGGCCCCCGGCGTTTTGACAGCGCCGCGCCGTCGTCCCATGATCGCGGCGTGGCTCGGCTGCGACTCGATCTGGTGGTTCCGGCTCACGACGCCGCGGCCACCTTGCCCTCGATCCTCGATCGCGCGGGTCTCCGGGAGCTGCGGACCTTGGTCGTGGTCGATCGGGCCTCGACCGACGACACCACGGGCCGGGCCCGCGATCTCGGCGCGGTCGTCTTGCGCGAGCCGACCGGCGGCTACGGCGCGGCCTGTCTGCGCGCGCTCACGTACCTGAACGAGCAGCTCGAGCCGCCCGAGGTCGTGGCCTTCGCCCCGGGCGACGCCGCCCTCGACGCCACCGCCCTGGCCCGGCTCCTCGATCCGATCGCCGCCGGCGACGCCGAGCTGGTGATCGCCGGGCGCCCCGGCGCGCGCCTGCGCGATCGCGCGGTCGGTCAGCTCATCGACACGGTCTACGGCCATCGCTTCGTTCGGCCCGGGCCGATCCGCGCGATCCGGTTCCCGGCCCTGGTCGCCCTGGGCATGAGCGACCGCGGCGACGGCTGGGACGTCGAGATGCTGGTCCGAGCCCTGCGCCTCGGCGTCGGGATCGTCGAGGTCGATCTCGGCCTCGGCGGCACGCCGGCCGGCGTCCGCGGCGTCCGCGCCGCCTGCGCCGCGGGCGGCCGTTCGCTGTTTCACATCCTGCGCCATGCCACCGTGCGCTGAGGAGGCGACGTGCCCGAGAACCTGATCGAACGCTTCGCGCGCGACTACCCGGCCGGCGAGGTGCTGTTCCGCGAGGGCGATCGCGGCCAGCAGATGTTCGTCGTGCAGGCCGGCTCGGTCGAGATCCGCCGCCGGGTCGGCGACTCCGAGCGGATCGTCGCGGTCGTGCCGCCCGGCGAGTTCTTCGGCGAGATGGCGATCCTGAACGGCCGGCCGCGCTCGGCCACGGCGATCGTCCGCGAGCCCGCGCGCCTGCTGGTGATCGAGAGCCGGACCTTCGAGGCGATGCTGCGCGGCCGCGTCGAGATCGCGGTGCGGATGATCAAGGCGCTGGCCGGCCGGCTCGAGAAGGCCAACCAGCAGATCGAGCTTCTGCTCCTGCCCAACGCCAACCACCGCGTCGTGCAGTGCCTGCGCCAGATGGCCGACGAGCAGCTCGCCGCCGGTGGCGCCCACGACGCCGCGGTCCACCTGCCGATCCGCGTCGACGAGCTGGCGACCCGGGTCGCCCTCACCACCCCCGAGGTCGCCGACGTCCTCAACCGCCTGGCCTCGGCCCAGCTCGTCATGACCGCCACCGACGCCGGCCTCGATGGCTACGGCCTCGTCATCCCCGAGGTCGGTCGGCTCATCGACTTCCTCGAGTTCCTCGAGCTCCGCGAACGCTTCCCCGGCCACTGAGCCCGTCCGAGACGAGACCGAGACCGAACCCGAGTCCGAGTCCGAGTCCGAGACCGAGACCGAGACCGAGTCCGAGACCGAGACCGAGTCCGAGCCCGAATCCGAGACCGAATCCGAGTCCGAGTCCGAGTCCGAGTCCGAGCCCGAGCCCGAGTCCGAGCCCGAGTCCGAGTCCGAGTCCAGGGGGAGGGGTTTGCTGGTGCTCACCACCCTCCGTGGTGCATGCAGACAGCGGCTGAACGCCGGTGCTCACGCCCAACCACCACCGGTGAGATCACCGACGACCCTCCCGCGATCCGGACGTTATGGGAGGGGGGCCCCAGCGAATGCTGGGGGGAGGGTTTGCTGGTGCTCACCACCCTCCGTGGTGCATGCAGACAGCGGCTGAACGCCGGTGCTCACGCCCCAACCACCACCGGTGAGATCACCGACGACCCTCCCGCGATCCGGACGTTATGGGAGGGGGGCCCCGTCCGCTCCGCGGACGGGGGGAGGGTTTTTTCGAAAAACCCTCCAAATACTACGCAAGGGCATTTTCGAGAAACCTTCCGGTTTCTCGAAAAGCCCCTACGCCGCCGCGACGCCGTCGCGGATCTCGCAGAGCTTCCGGACCAGTCGCGGCAGGTCGTCGTTCTTGCCGTAGATCACGGTCTCGAGCTCGGGGGCCATCTGGCTGAGCTGCTGGGTGAGGGCGGTCGAGCTGGTGCCGGTCAGGAGCGTCGGGATCACCGCGGCGATGAACGACCCTTCCCAGATCTCGCGGACCGCGGCCGTGGCCGAGGCCGCCTGCACGACCCGGAACCCCTCGGCGTCGAGGGCCCGGCTGATCTCCTCACGCTCGCTCTCGATTTCGTTGATGATGAGGATAGACGCAGACATCGCAAACCTCGCGAGGGCGTACCGGGCCAGGCAAACGTCACGGACGGCTGGCGGAGCGCCCGAGTGGCCGTTACGTAGCAGACTCGGCGAGAATCTGCGAGCCGTTTGGGGCTCATCGCGGCGCAGCGGCGCCAATACCTCGGGATTGTCGGGGGTTGCACGCAGAACCGGGGGGCGATGATCTCGCGGTGGGGCGGCCAGCCCGCTTGCGGTGGCCACCGGGTTTGGGTATCTACGCCGTCCCATGGCCTGGTGGTCCCGCACCGGTGGGCTCGAAGCCGAGCCCAAGAAGTCGGTCCCGAAAGGGATCTGGCACAAGTGCGAGAAGTGCGCCGCGACCATCTACGAGAGCGAGCTGGTCGCCAACCTGCGGGTGTGCACCTCGTGTGGCCACCACCTGCGGATGAGCACCTCCGAGCGCATCGAGATGATCCTCGACGCGCCCTGGACCGAGCATGACCTCGGCCTGGAGAGCTCCGATCCGCTGGGCTTCCGGGTCGACGGCAAGAAGTACACCGACCAGATCAAGTCGACGACCAAGAAGGTCGGCGCCGGCGACGCCTACCGCGCCGGGACGGGCACGGTCGGCGGGATCCCCGTCGAGGTCGGCTTCTTCGTCTTCGAGTTCATGGGCGGTTCGATGGGCTCGGTGGTGGGCGAGAAGATCACCCGACAGTTCGAGCGCGCCCTGGCCCACCGGCGCCCGGCGATCCTGTTCGCGGCCTCGGGCGGCGCGCGCATGCAGGAGGGCGTCTTGTCCCTCATGCAGATGGCCAAGACCTCGGCGGCGCGCTCGCGCCTGCGCGAGGCCCGGGTGCCGTACATCGCGGTCCTCTTGCATCCGACCACCGGCGGGGTCGCGGCCTCGATCGCGATGCTCGGCGACATCATCCTCGCCGAGCCCGACGCCCTGATCGGCTTCGCTGGGCCGCGGGTGATCGAGCAGACCATCCGGCAGCAGCTCCCGGCCGGCTTCCAGCGCTCGGAGTTCCTCCTCGAGCACGGCATGGTCGATCAGGTCGTGCCGCGGACCCAGCTCAAGGCCGCGCTGATCCGGGCCCTGCGGTGGTTCACCCACGCCCCCGGCCCCGACGCCGGCGACACCGTCGACGAGGCCGAGCTCGGGTCGTCGGCCGATCGTGACGACGACCTACCCTAGGGTCCTGGCGCGCCTGTTCGCGGCGCGTCGGGCCGGGATCGTGCTCGGCCTCGACCGCATGCGCACGATCCTCGCCGCGCTCGGTCACCCCGAGCACCGCCTGGGCGCGATCGTCCACGTCGGCGGCACCAACGGCAAGGGCTCGACGGCGGCGCTGGTCGCGGCGGTGGCGCGGGCCGCCGGCGCCCGGGTCGGGGTCTACACCTCGCCGCACCTGGCCAGCCTGCGCGAGCGCTTCACCGTCGACGGGCGCCTGGCCGACGAGGCCGCGGTGGTCGAGGCCCACGCCCGGGTCGCCGCGGCCGGTGGCGACGAGCTGACCTTCTTCGAGCAGGTCACCGCGATCGGGCTCGAGGTCCTGGCCGCGGCCGCGCCCGCGGTCACGATCCTCGAGGTCGGCCTGGGCGGACGACTCGACGCCACCACCGCCGTCGACGCGCCGATCGCCGCGGTCACCGGGGTCGCCCTCGATCACCAGGAGTACCTGGGCGACACGGTGGCGGCGATCGCCGCCGAGAAGGCCGGGATCTGGAAGCCCGGCCAGCGCGCGATCGTCGGCGCCGCCGGCGATCCGGTCGCTCAGCCGATCCTGATCGCGGCCGCCCGCGCCGCCGGCGTCGCGACCCTGGACGTGGTCGACGCGGCCGCGCTGGCCCGGGCCCCGACGACCGCGCTGGCCGGCGCGCACCAGCGCGAGAACGCCGCGTGCGCCGACGCGATCGTCGACGCCCTGGTCGCGATCGGCGCGATCGCCGCGCCGCCCGAGGTCCGCGCCGCGGGCTACGCCGCCGCGGTCCATCCCGGTCGCTGCGAGGTGGTCGCGACCGCGCCGACCGTGCTCCTCGACGGCGCTCACAACCCCGACGGCGCCCGCGCCCTGGCCAACGCGATCGCGGCTCGGCCGGAGCGGCCGCGGGCCCTGGTCCTGGCGGTCTCGGCCGACAAGGACGTAGCGGCGATCGTCGCGCCCCTGGTCGGCGTGGTCGACGTCGTGATCGCCAGCCGCTACGACCAGCCGCGGTCGATGGCGCCGCCGGCCCTGGCCGCGATCGCGCGAGCCGCGGGCGCGCTGGTCGAGATCGCCGACGACCTCGAGGCCGCGGTCGACCGCGCGCGCGACGCGGTCGGGCTGGGCGGGCTGGTGGTGATCGCCGGCTCGCTGTTCGCGGTCGGCGAGGTCCGCCCGCGGTTCCGCGCGATGGCGATCGATCCGCTGGTCGTCACCGACCCGGCGCCGGCGCGGTGACCGCAAAGTTTGCCCCCGGCGGCCCCGCCTCGTAGGATCCGTCCATGGGTCGAGTCACCCGCATCGCGCTCGCGCTCGCGCTCGTGGCCGGCACCGCCGCCGCTCAGCCGGCCGCGCCGCGCGCCACGCCGCCCGGCCCGGGCGACGACGGCACCCACCACCGCGAGGGCGAGTACGGCGGGGTCAGCCCCGACGGTCGGCCGTCGCCCGACGCCAAGCGCGTGGTCCCGCCGGCCGCGACCCTGGGCTGGATCGGCTACCGCCCAGGCGACGCCGGCGCCGAGCTGTTCCTGATGGCGGCGCAGCCGTTCTCCGTCGAGCAGCGCCTCGAGGATGGCCAGGTGGTCTTGACCCTGGTCGGCGTGCGCAAGCTCGGCCGCAACCTGCGGCGGCCCCTCGACACCCGCTTCTTCGACGGGCCGCTGGCCCGGGTCGCGGCCAAGGTGGTCAAGGCCCGGCGGGCGCGGCGCGGTCAACCCGCGGTCGCCGGCGGTGTCGAGATCCGGGTCGGCTTCAAGCCCGGCGCGCCGATCGCCGTTGGCACGGTGCGCGCCGCGACCGAGAAGGACGGCCTGTTCTACCTCTACCTCGGCTTCGCCGGCGCCAGCCCGGCTGCGGCCAACCCGTAGCGGTCACGCCACCGCGAGGCCGGGCGCCGGGAAGCCGGCGGTCAGCTCGCGCACCGCGCCGCGGATCCGCGCCAGCCGATCGGCGTCGCCGGGGGCGGCCGCGACCTCGTCGATCCAGGCCGCGATCTGCCGCATCTCGGCCTCGCCCATGCCGCGGCTGGTGACCGCCGGCGTGCCCAGGCGGATGCCCGACGGATCGAAGGGCTTGCGCGGATCGAAGGGGACGGTGTTGTAGTTGCAGACGATGCCGGCGACGTCGAGGGCCTTGGCCAGGGGCTTGCCCGCGGTGCCCTTGGTCGTCACATCGACCAGCACCAGGTGGTTGTCGGTGCCGCCGGTGATCACGGCGAAGCCGCGCTCGACCAGGGCCGCGGCCAGGGCCCGGGCGTTGGCGACGATCTGCGCGGCGTAGCGACGGAACTCGTCGGTGGCCGCCTCCTTGAGCGCGACCGCCAGGCCGGCGGTGGTGTGGTTGTGCGGGCCGCCCTGCAGGCCGGGGAAGACCGCGCGATCGATCGCCTTGGCGTGGCCGTCCTTGCACAGGAGCAGGCCGCCGCGCGGGCCGCGCAGGGTCTTGTGGGTCGTCGACGACACCACGTCGGCGTGGGCGATCGGCGACGGGTGGACCCCGGCCGCGACCAGCCCGGCGATGTGGGCGATGTCGGCGACGAAGATCGCGCCGACCTCGCGGGCGATCTCGGCGAAGGCCGCGAAGTCGATCGTGCGCGGGATCGCGGTGCCGCCGGCGAACAGGAGGCGCGGTCGCTCCTTGCGCGCCAGGTCGCGCACCGCGTCGAGATCGATGCGGTGGGTGTCGGGCGCGACGCCGTACTGCACAGCGCGGAAGTATTGGCCCGAGATCGACACGTTCCAGCCGTGGGTCAGGTGACCGCCGGCCGGCAGCCCCAGGCCCATGACGGTGTCGCCCGGCTTGCAGAACGCCAGGTACACGGCGAGGTTGGCCGGCGAGCCCGAGTACGGCTGGACGTTGGCGTGGTCGGCGCCGAACAGCGCCTTGGCGCGATCGATGCAAAGCTGCTCGATGCGATCGATGTTGGCCTGGCCCTCGTAGTAGCGCTTGCCGGGGTAGCCCTCGGAGTACTTGTTGGTGAGGACGGTGCCGGTCGCGGCCAGGACCGCCGACGACACGTAGTTCTCCGACGCGATCAGGCGGATGGTCTCGCGCTGCAGGACCTCCTCGGCGGCGAGCAGCTCGGCCAGCTCGGGATCGACGGCGCGGACGGGGGATGCGGCGGGCGACGGGGCAGACATGGCGGGCGCAATCTACCCGGCCCCGGTCCGGGTCACAACGCGAGATCCCAGAGCTGCTTGCGGGCGCGCTCGACGAACCCGGCTCGCCGGTGCAGCGCCAACGACGGCGCGTTGTCGCTGGCGATCACCGCGACCACCGCCGCGCAGCCGTCGTGCGCCGCCACCGCGATCACGTCGGCGAGCATGGCCTGAGCCAGGCCGCGGCCGCGCCAGGCGGCGTCGACGCCGATCGCCTCGATCACGCCGTCGGCGCCGGCGCGCTTGCCGATCACGAAGCCGACGCAACGACCGTCGCCGTCGTGCCAGGCCGCGGTGGCGGTCGGCCAGGCGTCCTCGCCGTCGAGCAGCTCGGCGAAGTCGTCGACGCTGGTCGGCCCGCTGTTGGAGACGCCGACGAAGGCCGCGTCGTGGAGGGCGTGGGTGGCCGCGCGATCGATCGCGGCGCCGCGCCGCGGGGTGGCGGTCACGACCGGCGCCGACAGCGCGGGCGCGACCGGGCGGGCCAGCGCGAGGAACTCGATCGACGGCGCGAAGCCGAGGGCCTGGACCGCCGCGCGCTTGTGCGGCTCGACCGTGCGCGTGCTGACCCGCGCGGTGGTGAGGCCGGGGCCGCGGCCGGACGCCAGCGCGGCGTCGAGGACCGCGGCGGCGCTCGCCTGATCCTCGGCGGCGACCGGCCACAGGTACAGCCAGGGCGGCGCGACCACGTAGCCGGCCACGCCGACCACCCGAGCCCCGCGGCTCGCGACCCAGACCTGGCGGCCGCCGCCGAGGGCGTCGGTGGTGAGCTGGGTCTCCGCCATGCGCAGGGTCCAGGCCGGGTCGGGCGCGAAGTACCGCTGGCTCAGGTCGGCGATCGCGGCGGCGTCGTCCGGGCGGTAGCGGCGGATCGCGAGGTCGACCATGGGCCGACGGTAGCCGAGGGCGCCCGGCGGGTGACGGCCGGCGGCCCGCGGTGTACACACAAGGCGCATGTACTATCCGGACCGGGACGGCTTCGTGCAGGCGGCCCAGACCGCCAACCTGATCCCGGTCTACCGCGAGCTGTGCGCCGACGGCGACACCCCGGTGTCGGCCTACGCCGCCCTGGGCGCCGGCGACTACAGCTTCCTCCTCGAGTCGGTGGTCGGCGGCGCGACCTGGGCGGCCTACTCCTTCGTCGGCGTCGCGCCGCGGGCGGTCCTGGTGTGCCAGGGCGGCGAGGCCCGGGTCACCTGGTTCGACGTCGACGGCGGCGGCGCGGCGCGGACCGCCGCCTGGCCGGCCCCGGATCCGGCCGCCGCGCTGGCCGAGGTCATGGGCGAGCTGCGGCCGGCGCCCGCGCCCGGCTTGCCGCGGTTCTGGGGCGGCGCGGTCGGCTGGATCGCCTACGACTGTGTGCGCGCCTTCGAGGAGCTGCCGGCCCGCCCCAAGCCCGGGATCGACGTGCCGACCTTGTGCATGGCGATCACCGACACCGTCGTGATCTTCGACAACCTGCGGCAGACGATGAAGATCGTCGCCACGCCCTACGTGGCGCGGCCCGAGCGCGCCGAGGCCGCCTACGCCCGGGCGTGCGCGCGGATCGACGCGATCGTCCGGACCCTGCGCGGCCCGCGCCCGGCGATGAAGCCGATGGCGCCGCTGCCGCCCGATGCGCCGCTGCCGACGGCGCGCTCGGCCTTCGGCCAGGCCGGCTTCGAGGACGCGGTCGGGCGGATCAAGGACTACGTCGCCGCCGGCGATGCCTTCCAGGTCGTGCTGTCCCAGCGCCTCGACGTCGCGCGCGGCGACGTCGACCCGTTCGACGTCTACCGCTCGTTGCGGGTGGTCAACCCGTCGCCGTACATGTTTCACCTGCGGTTCCCCGAGGCCACGGTCACCGGGGCCTCGCCCGAGACCCTGGTTCGCCTCGACGCCGGCGTGGTGTCGCTGCGGCCGATCGCCGGCACCCGGCGGCGCGGCGCGACGCGCGACGACGACGCCGCTCTGGCCGCCGAGCTGGCCGCCGATCCCAAGGAGCGCGCCGAGCACCTGATGCTCATCGACCTCGGCCGCAACGACGTCGGTCGCGTCGCGCGCACCGGGACCGTCCGCGTCACCGAGCAGTTCGCGATCGAGCGCTACTCCCACGTCATGCACCTGGTCAGCCAGGTCGAGGGCGAGCTGGCCCCGGGCAAGACCTGGCGCGACGTCCTGGCGGCGGCGTTCCCGGCCGGGACGCTTTCGGGCGCGCCCAAGATCCGGGCGATGGAGATCATCGACGAGCTCGAGCCGACCCGACGCGGCCTCTACGGCGGCGCGGTCGGCTACGTCTCGTACACCGGCAACCTCGACCTGGCGATCGCGATCCGGACCCTGGTCACGATCGGCGACACGATCCACGTCCAGGCCGGCGCCGGGGTGGTCGCCGACTCGACGCCGACCGGCGAGTGGGACGAGACCCAGAACAAGGCCCGCGCGGTGCTGCGCGCGGTGGCGATGGCGGCCCAGCCCGCGGAGTCGGCCTGATGCTCCGGTCACTCGACGACTCCGAGGTGCGCGCGTGCTCCTGCTGATCGACAACTACGACTCGTTCACCTACAACCTGGCCCAGTACCTGGGCGAGCTCGGCGCCGACGTCGTGGTCGAGCGCAACGACGCGCTGTCCCTCGACGGCATCGCCGCGATGGCGCCGCGCCAGATCGTGATCTCGCCCGGGCCGTGCACGCCCAACGAGGCCGGCATCTCGATGGACGTGATCCGTCGGTTCGCCGGGCAGGTGCCGATCCTCGGCGTGTGCCTGGGCCACCAGTGCCTGGGCCAGGTCTACGGCGGGCGGATCGTGCGCGCGCGCCAGGTCATGCACGGCAAGACCTCCAAGGTCTTCCACGACGAGCGCGGCCTGTTCGCCGGGGTCGCCAACCCGTTCGTCGCCACCCGCTACCACTCGCTGGTGATCGCGCCCGACAGCGTGCCCGACGCGCTCGAGGTCACCGCCAAGACCTGGGACGACGAGATCATGGGGGTGCGGGTCGCGGCCCTGGCCGGCACGAGGACGCCGGTCGAGGGCGTGCAGTTCCACCCGGAGTCGATCATGACCACCGCCGGCAAGCAGCTCCTGGCCAACTTCCTGGCCGCGGCCGGAGGTGCGGCGTGAGCGATCCGATCAAGGCCGCGCTGGCCCAGGTCATCGCCGGCCGCGAGCTGGGGTTCGACGACACCGCCGCGGTGTTCGGCGCGATCATGGACGGCGCCGCGACCCCGGCGCAGATCGGCGGGCTCCTGGTGGCGCTGCGGATGAAGGGCGAGACCGCCGACGAGCTGGCCGGCGCCGCGACCGCGATGCGGGCCCGGGCCGCGCCGCTGGCGGTGCCCGATCCGGCGCGCGCCGTCGACACCTGCGGCACCGGCGGGGACGGCCTGGGCATGGTCAACGTGTCGACCCTGGGCGCGATCGTCGCCGCTGGCGCCGGCGCGGTGGTCGCCAAGCACGGCAACCGCGCCGTGTCGTCGAAGGCCGGCTCGGCCGACGTGCTCGAGGCCCTGGGCGTGGTGATCGACGCCGCGCCGGCGGCGGTCGAGGCCTGCCTGGCTCGGGCCGGCATCGGCTTCGCGTTCGCGCCCGTCTTCCACGCCGCCACCCGCCACGCCGCCGGGCCGCGCCGCGAGCTCGGCACCCGCACGTTGTTCAACCTCCTCGGGCCGCTGACCAACCCGGCGCGAGTCGCCCACCAGGTGGTCGGCGTGTTCGACAAGGCGTGGTGCGCGCCGATGGCCCGGGCCCTCGGCCGGCTGGGCGCAGAGCGGGCCTTCGTGGTCCACGGCGACGGCGGCGTCGATGAGCTGGCGGTCAACGGCATGACCTGGGTCGCCGAGTGGACCGGTCACGGCGTGCGCGAGTACGCGATGGTGCCGGCCGACTTCGGGCTGGCCGGCGGCGATCCGCGCGAGCTGGCCGGCGGCGACGCCGCGGCCAACGCCCAGATCCTGTGGCGGGTCTTGACCGGCGCCGACGCCGTCGATCGCGGGATGCCGACCCGCGCGGTGAGGAAGGCCGCGCTCATGACCGCGGCGCTGGCGCTGGTCGCGATCGGCCAGGCCACCTCGCCCAAGGACGGCGCCGCGCAGGCCGCCGCCGCCCTCGACGCCGGGCGCGCCGCCGCCGCCCTCGAGGCGTGGATCGCGGCCAGCCGAGGCGCGCCGTGAAGGTCCTGGCCGACATCCTCGCGGTCAAGGTCGCCGAGGTCGCGGCGGCCCGGGCGACGCGGTCGTGGGCCGAGCTCGAGGCCGCGGCCCGCGCCCTGCCGGCGCCGCGCTCGCTGGTCGCGGCCCTGCGCCGCCCGCCCGGCGACGAGGTCCGCGTGCTGGCCGAGATCAAGCGGGCGTCGCCGTCGGCGGGGCCGATCCGGCCGGGCGCCGATCCGGTGGCGATCGCGCGCGGCTATGTCGCGGCCGGCGCGGCCGCGCTCTCGGTCCTGACCGATCGCCGGTTCTTCGACGGCGATCTCGGCTTCCTGGCGCCGGTCCACGCCGCGGTCTCGGTCCCGATCCTGCGCAAGGACTTCGTGATCGACTCCTACCAGATCGCCGAGGCCCGGGCCGCCGGCGCCGACGCGGTGCTGCTGATCGTCGCGGCCTGCTCCGATCGCCTGCTGGCCGAGCTGGCGGCGTGCGCCCGCGAGCTCGGGCTCGACGCGCTGGTCGAGGTCCACGACGAGGCCGAGGCCGACCGGGCCCTGGCGATCGCGCCGACGCTCCTCGGCATCAACCATCGCGACCTGCGGACGATGACGATCGACATGGGCCTGACCGCGCGCCTGACCGCGCGCCTGCCGCCCGAGCTGGTGGTGGTCGGCGAGAGCGGGGTGAAGACCGGCGCCGACGTCGCCGCCCTGGGCGCGGCCGGCGCCCACGCGGTCCTGGTCGGCGAGGCCTTGATGCGCGCCGCCGATCCCGGCGCCGCCCTGGCCGCCCTACGACAGGAGGCGCGATGACGACCCTCGTCAAGATCTGCGGCGTGACTCGCCCCGACGACGCCGCCGTCGCGGCCAACCTGGGCGCGGCCTTCCTCGGCCTCAACTTCTGGCCCGGCTCGCCGCGGGGGATCGATCTGCGTCGGGGCAAGGCCCTGGCCCGGGTCGCGCGCACCGCTGGTCCGGGCATCCGGCTGGTCGGCGTCTTTGTCGATCAGCCGGTCGACGACCTGCTCGCGATCGCCGACGCGGTTGGCCTCGACGTGATCCAGCTCCACGGCGACGAGCCGCCGGCGGTCGGCGCCGCGGTGGCCGCGACCGGCCGGGCGGTGTGGAAGGCCATCCCGATCGCCAGCGCCGACGATCTGGCGGCGATCGCGGCCTGGCCGGGCGCCGACGCCTACCTGCTCGACGCCGCTGGCCCGGCCCGCGGTGGCACCGGGCGCGCGATCGACTGGACCGTGGCCGCGGCCGCGGTCGCCGCCGGTCATCGCGTGGTCCTGGCCGGTGGCCTCAACCCGAAGAACGTCGCCTCGGCGATCGCCGCCGTGCGGCCGTGGGCGGTCGACGTCGCGTCGGGCGTCGAGCGCGCGCCGGGCGACAAGGATCCCCTCGCGCTCCACCAGTTCCTCGACGCCACCCGCCGCTCGGTCAGCTACCTGCGGCGATAGCCGCGGCCGGCGGTGAGGCGCGCGACGCGATCGAGGGCGCGGCTGACCCGACGAGTGAACGCCGCGCGTTGCACCGCCAGCGTCGCCAGCCCGGCGATCACCATGACCGCGAGGTTGAGCGCGAGCTGCACCGCGGCGCCCCGGACCTCGGCGCCGGCGCCGTAGGCGACCGCGACCCCGGCGTTGGCGGCGGCCGGGATCGTGGTCACCGAGATCAGGACGCCGATCAAGGTCCCCGACGACGCGGTGGTGAGCGACAGCATGCCGGCGACCCCGGCGGCGGCCGCGATGATCACGGCGAAGCTGTCGGGCCGCGAGATGAACAGCGTATCGGGGTGCATGCTGGCGGTGAGATCCGCGGGCGCCAGGCCGGTGGCGCGGAACGCCCAGGCGGCGACGATCGCGGCGGCGATCGCGGCCGCGAAGCCGAGGGCGAGGCTGGTCAGGCCCTGGCGCGCCAGGCTGGGCTTGCGCTGCACCAGGCCCACGCACAGCGCGGCCAGGGGGCCGAACTCCGGGCCGACGACCATCGCCCCGACGATCAGCACCAGCGAGTCGGTGAGGATGCCGACCACCGCGATCACCGTCGCCACCATCATGTACGTGAGGAACGCGACCGACAGCTCGGCCATGGTCGCGACGCGATCCTCGACCTCCTCCCACACCACCGCGTCGGCGGTGGCGCCGTCGGCCGCGGCGCCGGCGCGATCCGAGGCCGCCGACACCGCGGCGTCGAGCCGATCGAGCGTGATCGAGCCGTGAGCGGTGACCCCGAGCTCGGCCAGCGCGGTCACCACCGGCGAGCCACTCGACACCGCGAGCGTGCACTGGATCAGATCGCCGGGCGGCCGCCGGCCGGCGCCGGGCAGGTGGACCAGATCGGTCACCTCAGGCAGGCCCTCGAGGTAGGCCAGCACCTTGGGGGCGGTGTCGACCGGCGCGACGATCCGGACCAGCAGCATGGCGGCGACGCTACCGCGCCCCGCGGTCGGGGCTAGACTCCGGTCCGATGATCCTCGCCACCGCTCACGATCCCGGACCGCGCGGCCGCTTCGGCCAGTTCGGCGGTCAATACGTCGCCGAGACGCTCATGCCGGCCCTGGCCGAGCTCGAGGCGGCCTGGCGGATCGCGCGGGTCGACGCCGGGTTCGGCGCCGAGGTCGGCGCGCTCCTGACCGACTACGTCGGGCGCCCGTCGCGCTTGTACCGGGCCGAGCGCTTCGGCGCCGAGGTCGGCGCCACCGTCTTGCTCAAGCGCGAGGACCTGAACCACACCGGCGCTCACAAGATCAACAACTGCGTCGGCCAGGCGCTCCTGGCGCGCCGCATGGGCAAGCGCCGGCTGATCGCCGAGACCGGCGCCGGCCAGCACGGCGTCGCGACCGCGACCGTGGCCGCGCTGTTCGGCATGCCGTGCGACGTGTACATGGGCGCCGAGGACGTGGCGCGCCAGTCGCTCAACGTGTTTCGCATGAAGCTCCTGGGCGCGCGGGTGATCGCGGTCGAGAGCGGCACCCGGACCCTCAAGGACGCGATGAACGAGGCGCTGCGCGATTGGGTCACCAACGTCGGCGACACCTTCTACGTGATCGGCTCGGTGGCCGGCCCTCACCCGTATCCGTGGATGGTGCGCGAGCTGCAGGGCGTGATCGGGGTCGAGGCCCGGGCGCAGTGCCTCGAGGCCCTGGGGCGACTGCCTGACGCGGTGGTCGCGTGTGTCGGCGGCGGCTCCAACGCGGCGGGGATCTTCGCCGGGTTCGTCGACGACCCGGGGGTCGAGCTGGTCGGCGTCGAGGCCGCGGGCGATGGCGTGGCCAGCGGTCGCCACGCCGCGACCCTGGGCGCCGGGCGGGTCGGGGTCCTCCACGGCTCGAAGTCCTACGTCCTCACCCACGGCGATGACGCCCGGGTCGGACAGATCGCCGAGGCCCACTCGATCTCGGCCGGCCTCGACTACCCCGGGGTGGGCCCCGAGCACGCCCACTGGCGCGACGTCGGGCGGGCGCGCTACCTGGCCCGCACCGACGACGAGGCCCTGGCGGGCCTGCAGCTCCTGGCTCGCACCGAGGGGATCTTGTGCGCGCTCGAGACCGCCCACGCGGTGGCGGCGGTGGCCGAGGTCGCGCGCGGGCGAGGGCCCGACGCTGCGATCGTCGTCAACCTGAGCGGGCGCGGCGACAAGGACATGATCACGGTCGCGCAGCGTCTGGGGGTGACGCTGTGACCGCCGCGGGCCAGGGCGGCGCGAGCGGCGTCGCCACCGCCGCGCGGCTGCGGGCGCGGCTGGCCACGGTGGCCGCCGAGGGCCGGGCCGCGCTGATCGTCTATCTGACCGCCGGCGATCCGAGTCCCGCCGCGACCGCCGCGATCATCGGCGCCGCCGCCCGCGCGGGCGCCGACGTGATCGAGCTCGGCGTGCCGTTCTCCGATCCGTCGGCGGACGGCCGGGCGATCCAGGCGGCGATGGAGCGCGCGCTGGCCGCTGGCGCCGGCCTGGCCAGCGCGCTGGCCGCGGTCGCCGAGGTCCGGACCGCCGGGGTCGAGGTGCCGATCGTGCTGTTCGGCTACTACAACCCGATCTTCGTCTACGGGGTCGAGCGGTTCGCCGCCGCCGCGGCCGCCGCCGGCGTCGACGCCACGCTCACGGTCGATCTGCCGATCGACGAGCTCGACGAACTGGCGGCGCCGCTGGGCGCTCACGGCGTCGGCGTGATCCCGCTGGTGGCGCCGACCTCGACCCCGGCGCGCATCGCGCGGCTGCGCGCGCTGGCGCCGGCCTTCGTCTACTACATCTCGCTCACCGGGGTCACCGGCGCGGCCTTCGACGCGGCCCGGGTCGCCGGCGAGCGCATCGCGGCGATCCGCACGGCCGCCGGCGCCCCGGTCGCGGTCGGCTTCGGGATCAAGACCGGCGCCGACGCCGCGGCGGTGGCCGCGGTGGCCGATGGCGTCGTGGTCGGCTCGGCGGTGGTCGAGCGGATCGCGGCCGCCGGAGCCGCGGGGGCCGCCGCGGCGGTGGCCGCGTTCGTCGGCGAGCTGCGCGAGGCGATCGACGGCGTCGCGCGGCGGGGATAGGCCGAGACAGAGACCGAGACCGAGGCCGAGACCGAGACCGAGACCGAGACCGAGGCCGAGACCGAGACCGAGGCCGAGACCGAGACCGAGACCGAGACCGAGGCCGGGACCGAGACCGAGGCCGGGACCGAGACCGAGGGGTCAGCGATCGTTGCGGGTGCGGACGGCCGCGATCACCGCGCGCAGCTCGGGATCGTCGATCGCCGCGCACTCGGCGGCGATCGCGTCGGCGCGCTCAGGTGGCGCGGCGATCGGGGCGCGCCGCGGCGGGCGGAGCCGCCGGCCGCGCGCCTCCAGGTAGCGGGCCAGCAGATCGTCGTCGCCGGCCGCGCGCGCCGCGCCGAAGTGCAGGCGCAGCTCGCGCACCACCGGCGCGCCGATGGCGGCGTTGATCTTGGACACCAAGGTCGGCGCCAGGAGCCGCAGCTCCTGCATCCAGGTCGAGGTCCGGACCCACACCGCGAGCACCCCGTCGAACAGGCTGTCGGGCCGGCTGACCCGGCCGATCTGCGCGCCGACGATCTCGGACCAGCGCTGGTGGATCGTGATCGCCTGCATCACCGGGGTGAGGCCGTAGCGCTCGACCAGGCCGGCGATCGCCGCCTCGGCCGACACGGTGTCGGCGGCCCGCGGGTAGGCGTCGCGCACGGCTACTCGGAGACCAGGCGCCGCACCAGCTCGCGCAGGCGGCGGGCGCCGTCGCTGTCGCGGCTGACGAAGCGCAGCCCGGCGGCCTCGCTCGGCGTGTGGTAGTTGACCTTGGCCGCGATCGTCATCGGCACCACCGCGCCGGGCGGCACCAGCTCGAGGACGACCTCGCTGCCGAGCGCGGGCGGCTCGGCAGCGGTGAGGAGCGCACCGCCGGCGCCGATCTCGATCAACGTGCCGTCCTGCGCCGCCAGACGCTCGCTGGTGCGGAACGTGACGGGCACGTCGACCGGGAAGCGGTCGTGCTTGCGGCGCGGGATCGCGACCAGCTTGCCGGCCAGGGCGTCGTCGATGAAGGCCCGCTTGTGGGCCTCGCCCTCGACCAGCGCGACCTTGGCCCCGGCCCGGACCCGCAGGCGGGGCAGGGCCGGTTGCCACGACTCGACGTCGGCGCGGATCACGACCTTGTTGGGCAAGGCCGGCGCCGACACCTCGACCAGGACCGGCTCGCCGTCGGCGACCCGCGCGGTGGTCGGCACGAACAGGCGGTCGCCCTGGGGGCCGGGAAAGCACCCGCGCCACTCATCGGCGTTGCGAACCCGGAGGCGGAGCAGACGCATGCCGTGACGGTAACCCCAGGTTTCACCGAATGTCGACCCCTGGCGATCGCCTGGGGCGGTCAGCGTCCGAGCCGGAGCTGCCAGACCTTGGCCATGGCCTCGACGAAGATCTTGCGGGACATCTTGGATTGGCCGATCCGGCGATCGACGAAGACGATCGGGATCTCGACGACGGTCAGCCCGGCCTCGATCGCCCGGTACTTCATCTCGATCTGGAAGCCGTAGCCGTTCGAGCTGATCGCGCCAAGATCGATGGCCTCGAGGGCGCGGCGCCGCCAGCAGATGAAGCCGGCGGTGACGTCGCGGACGTCGATCCCGAGGATCGTGCGGGCGTACAGGCTGCCGCCGCGGGAGATCAGCTTGCGTCCTAGACCCCAGTTGCGGGTGCCGCCGCCGTCGACGTAGCGCGAGCCGATCACGACGTCGGCGCCGGCCGCCGCCCGCGCGTACATGGCCGGCAGGTAGCCGGGGTCGTGGCTGAAGTCGGCGTCCATCTCCCACAAGAGCTCGAAGCCGCGGGCCAGCCCCCAGCGGAAGCCGTCGAGGTACGCGGTGCCCAGGCCGAGCTTGCCGGCGCGGTGGAGCACGTGGACCCGGGGTTCGCGCGCGGCGATCTCGTCGAGCACCTCGCCGGTGCCGTCGGGGGAGTTGTCATCGACGAACAGGAGCTCGGCGCCCGGCAAGGCCGGCAGGAACCGCGCGACCACCTCGGCGACGTTGCCGCGCTCGTTGTACGTCGGGACGATGATCAGCGCGCGGAGTCGGGCCGGCTCGGACATCGCGCGCACCATACCCGATCCCGGTCAGGCGCGGCGGCGGCCCCGGCGCCGCGCCTCGTCCGACTCCGCGGCCTCGGCGGCGGCCTCGGCGGCGAGCTGCGCCTCGATCGCCTCGAGGCGCGCGTTGGTCGCGGCCAGGTCGGCGCGGCTCGGCAGATCGAGGACGACCCGCAGCCGACCGGCTAGGGCGCCGAGGGTGAAGCCGACCCGATCGCGGACCACCGCCAGGCGGGTGGCCAGGGCGGGGGGCAGGCGCGACGAGGTGGGCGACGGGGTGGGCGTCGAGGCGTCGGTGGCGATGCTCATGCCCTCTGCATAATGCGGCGCGTCATTGCGCGCAAGAAATAAAGATCGTTCAGGAAACGAGGTCGATTCGGGGTCTGCTACAACGCCCGGGATGCCCGAGGTCGCGGCCGTCGACGGCCTGATCACGCCGCTGGCCGCCGCGGTCGTCCCGGTGACCGATCGCGGTCTCCTGTACGGCGACCACGTCTTCGAGGTCGCGGTCGCCGTCGCCGGTCGCGTGATCGACGGGTCGGCCCACCTGGCCCGCTTGGCCGACGGCGCCGCGCAGTTGGGGTTGCCGCCACCGGCGGCGGCGCTGCCGTCGTGGATCGCCGCCGCGCTCGCCGCCGCCGCGCTGCCGCGGGCCGTGGTCCGGGTGGTGTGGACCCGCGGCGATGGCGCGGGCGTCCGGCCGTCCCCGAGCGCCCGCGGCCGCGCGATCGTGCTCGTGACCGCGTGGACCGATCCGCCGCCGGCGCCGCTGACCCTGGCCACGGTGGCGATCGATCGCAGCGGACGGAGCGGCGCGCTGGTGCCGGCCGCGGTCAAGTCCGGCAACTACCTGGCCAGCGTGTTGGCGCTGGCGGCCGCCGAAGCGGCAGGCGCCGACGACGCGCTCCTGGTCGATCCCGAGGACCAGGTCTGTGAGACCGCGACCGGAAACGTCGCGATCGTCGAGGGCGGCGCGGTGTGGTTCGCGGCGGGCGCGGCGCTCGCCGGCGTGACCGCGGCGCGGGTGGCGGCGCTCCTGCGCGCTGACGGCGTGGTGGTCGGCGCGACCGCGATCACGCGCTCGCGCCTCGCGGCCGCCGAGGAGGTGTTCGTCACCAGCAGCCGGCGCGGCGTGGTCGCGGTCGCCCGGCTCGACGACGTGCCCTGGCGCCCCGGCCCGACCACCGCGCGCGCCGCCGATCGCTACCGCGCGTGGCGCGACGGCGCGCCGGCCGGCGATGCCGCGCCGCCGGCCGCGCTATAGTGCGCGCGATGGCCCGCCGTGATGCGCGCACCCTCCGCGACGACGCGACCCGCGCCGCCGCCGAGGGCAAGCACAAGCGCGCGATCGAGTGCTACCTCGAGCTCGAGCAGCTCGAGCCCTACGAACCCAACTGGCCCAAGCGCGCAGCCGAGACCTACCGCCGGATCGATCGCAGCCGCGAAGCGGTCGCCGCCTACGAGCGCGCGATCGAGCGCTACGTCGCGGGCGGGTTCATGGTCCAGGCCATCGCGGTGTGCAAGATCATCCTGTCGATCGATCCGGCCCACGACAGCGCCAAGCGGCGGCTGGCCGCGATCTCCGAGCAGCAAGACGGCGCGCGGTCCCAGGCCGGGGTGCTCGCCGATCGCCATCAGTCGCTGCACGGCCTGCCGGTGGTCGATCTGCTGCGGGCCTCCGGGGAGGCGCCGGTGGCGCCGCCGCCGCGGACCCGGTCGGTGACCATGCCCCCGGCGGTGACCTTCACGCCGCCGCCGCCGCCCGAGCAGGTCGACGTCGAGGCGCCCGAGTTCGTCTTGCCGTCCTCCGAGCTCGAGGTCATCGACGATCGCGATCGCTCGTCGGGCTCGATCACGATCGATCGCGGCGCCCCGCTCGACTCGGTCGACCTGGCGGCGGTCATGCCCGGCGCCCAGCCGGCCTACACCGACGGTGAGTCAGCCGGCATCATCGTCATCCCCATCGACGACGGGCCGCTCGACGACGGCCCGTTCGACGACGGGCGGTTCGACGGCTCGAGCCCGTCGGTCGAGATCGTGCCGATGACCGACGACGCTCCCGACAGCGAGGCCGGGATCGAGGTCGAGCTGGCCGGCGATCCCGAGGAGCTGTCGCTCGACGATCTCGAGGAGGTGCCGCTTCTGGCCGAGCCGCGGCCGTACTCGGCGGCGGCGCGCCGGGCCCTGTCGGCGACCCCGCTGTTCGCGAGCCTCGCCCCCGGGGCGCTCGAATCGCTCATCGATCGGCTGACCCTGGTCGACCTGATCCCGGGCGAGGTCTTGTTCCGCCAGGGCGACCCTGGCACCGCGCTCTACGTCGTCGTCGACGGCGAGGTGGCGGTGGTCAGCGAGGGCCCGCCGCGGCTCGAGGTGTCACGCCTGGGCGCCGGAGCGTTCTTCGGCGAGGTCGCGCTGGTCACCGAGCAACCGCGGTCGGCGACCATCGAGGCCACGGCCGCGACTCAGCTCCTGGCCATCGATCGCGACGTGATCGCCGGTCTGGTCTCCGAGCACGCCGACGTGTTGCCGGTGATCCTGCGCTTCCTGCGCGAGCGCCTGGTCGATCGGCTGGTGCGGACCCATCCGCTGTTCGAGCCCTTCGCCGACGCCGATCGCCGGATGCTGGTCAGCCGCTGGCGGTTCCTCGAGATCGAGCCGGGGACGACGATCACCCAGCAGGGGGTCAAGGCCCAGGGGCTCTACGCGCTCCTGGCCGGCCGCGCCGACGTCCTCCACGACGGCGCGGTGATCGCCGCGCTCGGCCCCGGCGAGCTGTTCGGCGAGACCTCGCTCCTGACCGGCTCGCCGTGCCGGATCACCGTGCGCTCGCGCCCCAAGTGTCTGGCGCTGTGCCTGCCGGCCGCCGACTTCCGCGAGATCATCATGACCCACCCCCAGGTGCTGTCGTGCATCGGCGAGCTGGTCGACGAGCGCGAGCGCACGCTGTCGGCGCAGCTCTCGCCGAGCGCGCGGGCGAAGATGGTGTGATGGGTGAGCTCGAGCGCGCGCGCTTGCGCCGCCGCCTGGCCGCCGACGCCCGGGTCGGCTGGGCGCGGGTGTGGGCCCGCGCCAAGCAGATCCTCACGACCGATCCGTCTCGGACCGGCACCGACGATCACATCCTCGACGAGGCCGCCGAGCGCGAGCTGGCCCGGCACGCCGGCCAGATGAAGGGCGGGGTGGCCAAGGTCGCCCAGCTCCTGGCCTACACCAGCGCTGGCGCGCCGGCCGAGCTCCGGGCGCTGTGGGACGCGGCGCCGGCCGAGACCGCGGCGGCGATCGCCAGCGTGATCGAGCGCGAGCTCGGCGCGCCACCCGAGCGGCTGTTCGCGCGCTGGGATCCTGTGCCGATCGCCGCCGCGTCGCTCGGGCAGGTTCACGCCGCGGTCGATCACGACGGCCAGGAGCTGGCGGTCAAGGTCCAGTACCCGGGGGTGGCGGCGGCCTTGACCGCCGATCTCGCCGGCGACGGCTTCGTCCGTCGCCTGGCCGGGCTGCCGCTCGGCGAGGCGCTGTCGGCGCCGGCCCTGGCCGCGGTGCGTCGGGCGATCGTCGCCGAGGTCGACTACCGCGCCGAGGCCGACGCCCTCGAGCGGGCCGGCGCGGCGTGGGCTGACGACCCGGCGATCCGGATCCCGACGGTGGTGCGGCGCTGGTCGACGCAGCAGGTCTTGACCATGACGCGCGCTCCTGGCGTCGCGCTGGCCGAGGTCGCCGCCGATGACCGCGCCCTCCACGCCGAGATCGCGGCCGCCATCGTCCGCTTCGCCTGGGGCACGCCGCTTCGCCACGGCTTCTTCAACGCCGATCCCAACCCCGGCAACTACCTGATCGAGGTCGGCGACCCGACGCGGGTCTGGTTCCTCGACTTCGGTTGCACCGTCGACCTGGCGCCAGCCACCGTCGCCGGCGACCTGGCGATCTGGCACGGCATCCTCGACGACGATCTGTTCGCTGGCGCCGAGAAGTTCCGCCTGGCCCTCGACGGCCTGGGGCTGCTCCGGGCCGCCACCTCGCTGTCGACCGTGGTCCATCGCGACTGGGAGCGCGCGATCGCCGCGCCGTTTTCGACCCGCGAACCCTTCACCTGGGATCGCCACTACGCTAGCGAGCTGACCACCGCCACCCGCGACGTCCTGGCCGCCGGCGGCCTCGCGCTCTCGCCCGAGGTGACCCTCTTGTGGCGCCAGCGCATGGGCGTCGCCGCGGTCCTCGGCATGCTCGAACCGCGGGCGCCGTTCCGCCGCATCCTCGCCGACGTCCTCGGCACCGGCCGCCGCGCCCTGCGCTGAGAGACCGAGACCGAACCCGAGTCCGAGACCGAGACCGAGACCGAGACCGAGACCGAGACCGAGACCGAGACCGAGACCGAGTCCGAGACCGAGTCCGAGTCCGAGTCCGAGACCGAGACCGAGACCGAGACCGAGACCGAGTCCGAGTCCGAGTCCGAGTCCGAGTCCGAGTCCGAGTCCGAGTCCGAGTCCGAGTCCGAGTCCGAGTCCGAGTCCGAACCCGAGACCGAGTCCGAGTCCGAGACCGGCGGCTGGTGGACGGTTCGTCCGAGGTCACCACCCTTGGTGGTGCATGCAGACAGCGGCTGAACGCCGGTGCTCACGCACCACCGCCGGTGGTCACACGGACGGCGGCACTCCCGCGATCCGGACGTTATGGGAGGGGGGCCCCAGCGAATGCTGGGGGGAGGGTTTTTTCGAAAAACCCTCCGGCTATTCGCGCGCGCCGCCGTACGTGTAGCGCAGAAACAACCGCACGGTGACGCCGCCCAGGCCGGTGAAGCCCGGGGTCTGCCAGTACTCGCCGCCGAGGCCGAAGGCGTAGTGCCGGTTCTGGAGCTGGTACTCGAGGCCACCGCCGCCGGCCAGGGCGAGGGAGAAGCGCTCCTCGGGCTCGGTCACGCCGACCTTGCCGAGGATGTTCGACGAGATCATCGCGCCGCCCGCGCCACCCTCGAGGAAGAGCGCGATCGCGCCCACGCGCGCGGTCAGCCGCGCGTCGGCCCGCGCCCGATAGAGCTGCAGGTACTCGCCCTCGGGCGGTGGGGGCACGGTGGCCTCATGGGTGGACGCGTCGGCGGCGACGCCGATCGACAGCCACGACCACAGGTCGTAGCCGACCCGCAGCGCCAGGGCGGGGCCGGGCGCGACCCACGGCTGGGCCTCACCGACCGCCACCGTCGCTCCCAGGCCAGCCTCGGTGTAGGCGCCGCGCGATGCCGGGCGGGCCTCGGCAGCGCCAGCCACAGCGAGCGCACAGACGATCAGGCGGGCGCGCATCCAGCTACACGATCGGCGGGGACGGTCGGGGTCGTCAAGTCGAGGCGCGGTCGATCGTCAGGTGGTCGATCTTGGCGTCGCGCTCGCTCACTCGTCCGGCGGGGGCGGCGGCACGTACTCGGCCGGCGTGAACGTGACGACCTCTTCGAGCGGCGCCGCCAGGAGCCCCCGGTGGACGATCCCGCGGTGGTCGCGGATGCGCAGCGCGTACTCGAGCACCATGTGCGTGCCCGAGGTGACGGTGATGTCGTAGCGGATCATCTGTGCCGCGGCGTCGGGGGGGATGGCGACCGCGCCGACCGGGATGGTCGGGTCGTCCTCGTTGATGTTGAAGACCGCGGCGAACGGGTTGACCATGCCGCGGGTGATGGCCTCGAGATCGATCGAGGCCTCGCGCAGGGCGTCCTCGCGGATCACCCCTGACACCGAGCCGTTGGCCGGCACGGTCAGCGGGATGCCCCCGGCCAGCGACGGCGGCACCTCGTCCTCCTCGGGATCGACGACGAAGTTGGCCGGCACGTAGTAGAAGAACTGGTTGCCGCCGTCGACCGTCACCGTGGCGCGGCCGTCGCCGTCGGTCAGGTTCTTGATCGTCCACTCGATCGACACGTCGAGGTCGCCGACCCGGACGTAGGCCAGCTCGATGCCGAGCTCGGTCTCGAGGGCGACCCGCTCGGCCATGTCCTCCATCGACTCGGGCTCGATCGGCAGGTTGATCGTCGTGGTGGCGAGGGTCGGCGCCATCGGATCGGCGGCGACCTCGAGGACCGCCGGTCCCGGGATGTACTGCGGATCGGTCGCGCACGCGGTGGCGGCGGCCAGGGAGACGGCGAGGGCAGGGACCGCGAGGCGCATGATGTCTCCGTTCAGGATCCGGGGTGACGACGTGGGACCTGGGTCATGACGGCCCTCAGCCTTGCGAGAACAGGAACGGGTAGTTGACGACGCCACCACCCTTGGCCGGGAACTTCAGCTTGGCGATCTGGCGCAGCACGCAGTCCTCGACCGAGGCGTTGTGAAGCGTGCTCTTGCCGGCGTCGACCTTCTGGCGCGTGACGTCGCCAGCCGGGGCGATCGAGAAGTTCACGACCAGCTTGCCGCCCAGGCCCTTGGTCTTGTCGAGCTCGCGCTGGTAGCAGCTCTTGATCAGGCCGGCGCGCGACTTCACGACCTTGTCGATCTCTTCCTTGGTCAGGCCGCCGAAGTCGCCGCTGGCGGCGCCGGTGCCGACCACCGCGACCTCCTTGACCCCGCTGCCGTTGCCGCCCGGGCCCTTCGGCGACCGGGTCTCGCCAGTGTCGATCTTGCCCGAGCTGACGAAGTCGCCCTCGGCCGAGCCGCCGCCGCCCGGGCCCTTGCCCTTGCCGCCGCGGGTGGTGCCGGTGCCGCCGAGCTCGTCGCCGACGCCGGTGCCGGTGCCCTTGCCGAAGCCCAGCCCGCCGGCGCGCTTCTCGCCGGGCAGCCCGGTGAACTTGCCGAGCTGGGTCCGGACGTCGGAGGCCAGGATGTCGTCGAGGGTGCGACGGTTCTCGCCGGTCATGAACGCGACCTTCGGCGGCGGGGGCGCCAGGTCCGGCGGCGTGTCGATGGCGTCGGGATCGCGCAAGCGCTCGGTGTCGCCCTTTCCGCCCGAGGCCCCGGATTCGCCCTTGGTCGCGCTCTTGACGTTCTTGGCGTCGCCCTTCGACGACGCGGCGGCGGCCGCGGCGGCGCCGGGCGGGGGCGGCGGCGGCTCGGGCTCGGGCGGCGGCGGATCGAGGCGGCTCACCAGGTAGCGCCCGGTCAGCTCGTCGGGCCCGGGGTAGACCGGGTCGTCGTCGCTGTCGTCGAACTGGTAGGTCGCGAACAGGAGGATCATGTGCAGGAGCAGCGAGAACGCCAACGCCGGGATCAGGAGCCCGGGGTGGAGTCCGGCGCCCGGCAGCGGCTGCTCGACCGGCGCGAACTGGAAGTAGAGCTGGTGGTGGCCCGACTCATCGAGATCGATCACGCCCCAGTCGCGCGGGCCGACCGGGGTGGCGCGGAAGTCGCCGGCCGCGCCGTCGCCGCCCTCGCCGCCGCGGCGGACGAACTCGTGGACGTCGCGCTGGGTGCCGTCGACGCAGATCGTGCCCCGCATCGACGCCGCCAGGGTCAACAGGTAGCCGCGATTGCCGGGGCGGAGGATCGCGAACTCCGCCGGCAACGACAGATCCGGAATCACGAACGTCGAGGTCGGGCTGGCGCCGAGGGTGACCGGCTCGTGGCCACACACCCGATCGGCCATGACCTCGCCGCGCCAGATGAGGGCGACCCGCAGCGCGACCGGCACCGGGGCGGACGCGGGGGCGCTCACAGCTTGCTCTCGTCGATGGAGTTGACCATCTCGGGGATGAAGGACCGGCGCTGCAGCGAGGCGCGATCGAGCTCCTCGCTGGCGCGATCGAGGAAGTACAGGAGCTGCGGCGTGCGCAGGCGGCCGCTGATGTCGAGGCCGGTGAAGTCGAACACCTTGGGCTTTCCACCAGCCGCTGGCGGCGCCGCGTCAGGCGCGGCCGGGCCCGGCGCCGGTGCCGGTTGGACGCCGGCCCCATCGCTGGGCTTGGGCGTGGGCGCGGGCGCGGGCGGCGGCGCGGGCTTGGTCGGGGTCGGCGGAGGCCGGCGCCGGCCGCGGCGGCGCTGGGCGCTGGCCGAGGCTGCCATCGCACACAGGATCACCCCGACGACGAGGGCGCGAGCCCCCAGCGAGAGGTGGACTCGGGGGCGGTGACCCCCGTGGGCGGATGTGTGGCTTGGTGGACTCACAGGCCCAACTCCTTGCGTTTCTGCTCGGCCGCGACGCGTTTGGGATGGCCTGACCCGGCGTCTTGCAGGAATCGCTCCAAGTCGGCCTTGGCCCCGGGGGTGTCCTCGAGGAAGTCGGCCTTGAGCGTGGCCAGGTTCCACAACGCATCGCCCCGGGCCCGCGATCTGCGTGGCGCCTTGTCGATCACCTGCTGCCAGGCCGCCTTGGCGGCGTCGAAGTCCTTGCCGCCGCGGAGCGCCACCCCGAGCGCGACCCGGGCGGCCCAGTCGTCGTTCCGTCGCGCGAGGATCGCCTCGAGCTCGGCCTTGGCGCGGACGTAGTCGCCGGCGTCGAGGAGGACCGTGGCCTTGTTGAAGCGGGCGTCGAGGTAGCCCGGGTCGAGGGAGGTCGCGTGGTCGAAGCGGTCGAAGGCCTCCTGGGCCTTGCCCTGCCGCAGGTACAGGAGCGCCAGCGCGTTGTAGGCGGCCGGGTCCTTGTCGTCGAGCTCGATGGCCTTGCCGACCACCAGGACCGCGAGCTCCTCGCGGCCTTGGGCCAGGTAGAGGAGCGCCAGCTCGGTGTAGATGCGCGCGTTGGCGCCCGACACCCGCAGCGTGTCGCGCAGCACGTCGACCGCGCCCTCGTAGTCGCCGCCGTCGCGCAGGAGCGACGCCAGGCGGGCGGCGGCGTCGCGCCGCAGCGGATCGTCGGGGGCGGCCTCGCGCAGGACCTGCTCGTAGTCGCCGCGGGCGTCCTTGCTGCGGCCCAGGCGGCGCAGGGCCTCGGCGCGCGCGACCCGGGTCGGGGCGTGGGCCGGGTTGGTGGCCAGGGCCTTGTCGAAGGCCGTGGCCGCGCCGTCGTCGTCGCCGTCGGCGGCGCGCAGGACGCCGAGGTTGTGCCAGGCCTCCCACAGCTTGCCGTCGATCTCGACCGCGGCCGCCAGCCGGGCCTTGGCGGTCTCGGGCGCCTCGGGCCCGCCCAGCCGCAGCGCGCGCATCGCGCCGTCGAACTCGCGGCGCGCCTCGGGCTTGACCGGGTCGAGCACGACCGCCTTGGGCTTGGGGCCGCTGGTCTGGATCCGACGGGACGCGCTCGGCCCGCCGCAGGCCGCCGCGGCCGCGAGCGCGGCGGCCAGGAGCACCGCCCTCATCGCACCACCTCGTCGACCAGCTCGGCCTCGAGGGGGCGATCGCCGGCCCGGACCTCACCGCGGATCTCGCGCTCGGGCGGGAACTGGTTCGACGACAACCGCCCCAGGGCCTCGCGGATCTTCTTGGTGTAGCTGTCGTAGACCTGCATCTGGATCGCCTTGGCGTAGCCGGCGGCGTACAGCTCGATCGCCTTCTCCTCGATGTCGAGCACGTAGCTGTCGAGCGCGTCGCGGTACGCGGTGGCCTCGGCCTCCGACAGCCCGCCCGGCGGCGGCGCGGTCCGCAGGGCCTCGGCAAAGCTGTCGTAGATCTGGCCGACCCGATACAAGGACGCGGTCGCCCACTTGAGATCCTCGTAGTCGACCACCGACAGGTAGATGCCCTGGGCCTTGCCCAGGAGCTCCGACTTCTTCTTGAGCGTCTTCTCGAGGAGCTTGGGCTTCACGTCGAGGCCGACCTTGTCGTACTCGCGCAGCGCCAGCTCGCCCTGCAGGTAGCGGCCCTCGGCGGCCCAGGTCTTGGTCGCCGCGCGATCCTTGGGATCGAGCCGCTTGTGCAGGCGGGCGGCGGCGGTCAGCTCGTCGGCGGCCCGCGCCCATTGCCCGAGCGCCATCGAGGTGCGGGCGGCGCGGACGTGGGCCTCGAGGACCCGGCGCGACGCGTCGCGATAGGTCTTGGCGTAGGCGCGGTAGGCGGCGTCGGCCCGGCCGTCGTCGCCGGCCTCCTCGTAGACCACGCCGATGCGGAAGGCCACCTCGGCCGCGTCCTTGCGGGCGTCGGGCCGCTTGGCGTAGGCCTGATAGTGGGCGATCGCCTTCTCGTGCTGGCCCAGGGCCTGGCGCAGGACGCCAGCGTTGTACAGCGCGTCGGCGGCCATCTTGCTCGACGGGAAGTCCTTGACCACGACCTCGTAGGCCTCGGCCGCGCGATCGAAGTACGCCACCCGCTCGTAGACCGCGCCGGCCGCGAAGGCCGCCTTGTCGGCCTCGGGCGCGGTCTTGTAGGTCGCGGCCAGCTCGAGGTAGACGTCGGCCGCCTTGAGCGGCTCCTTGGCCTTCTCGTACATCACGCCAGCGTTCATCATCGACTGCGCCGCCAGCTTGTGCTTCGGGAACTCCTTGGGCACGCGCAGGTAGAAGCCGGCGGCTTGCTCGAACTTGCCGGCGTCGGCGTACTTCTGGCCGCTGGCGCCGATCGACTCGACGATCAAGCGGTCGAGGCGCTCCTGTTGTTCGGCGCCGGCGAAGGCCTTGGCGGTCTTGAGCCGGCGAGCCCAGTCCTCGATGTTCTCGTAGTCGGCGGCCTTGTTGAGCGCCGCCAGGATGCGATCGCCCGCCGGACCGGCGTCGGGGTGGTCGGGGTACTTGGTGACGATCAACCCGAAGCGCTTGATGGCCTCGTCGAAGTTGCCGTAGTCGTAGAATCGCTGGCCGTTCTTGAAGATGACGCCGACCAGCTCGGGATCGGCGGGGAACAAGGTGGCGTAGAGATCGACCGCCTCGGCGAACTTCTTGTCGACCTCGACCAGCTCGCGCTTGCCCGCGGTGTCGGTGGGCCGGGCCTTCTCGAAGGCCGCCATCGCCGCCAAGAGGGCGTCCTTGTGGTACTTGCCGACCGGCGCGGTCTTGCCGACCGCGAGGAAGTCGTCGCCGGCGGCCTCGTAGTCGAACAACTTGAGCAGCGAGATCTGCGCGCGGAAGAAGCGCAGCTCGGCGGCGTCGGGAGCGTCGGCGAAGGCGGTGAGGTAGAGGGCGTAGCCGGCGGTGGCCTGGCGGTAGGCCGCGACCAGGCCGTTCTTCTCGAGGAAGGCGCGGTACTTGGCCTCGTCCGCGGCGGTCGGCTGGGCCGGGCGCTTGGGCGGCTTGGCGCCCTTCTCGCGGGCCTGGGCGTCGGCGTGGAGGTTCTTGGCCAGGGTCCGCAGGAGCTCCTCGGTGGCGGCCACCGAGCGCGTCAAGGCCTCGCGGTTGCGCTGGCCCTTGGCCCAGGCGGTGCCCGGGCCGTAGCTGTCGACCAGGATCTTGGCGGCGGCCAGCGACTCGGGTTGGTCGAGGGCCGAGGCCCAGGTCTCGACGATCTGGCGCTGGTACGCGGCGGCGCCCAGGCCGGTCGGCTCCATCGCGATCAGGAACTTGTAGGTATCGACCGCGCGGTCGTACTCGGCCTGCGCCAGGTAGGCGTCGGCGACCTTGATGAGGACGTCCTTCGAGTAGCGCTCGCCGCCGATCGAGGCCAAGAAGTCGAACACCTCCTTGGCCGAGATCGCGCGATCCTCGGTGAAGACGATCACCAGGTACTCGAGGGCCTCGTCGCGCAGACCGGCGCGGCGCCGCTTCTCGGACGCGGTGCCGGCGCGATCGGCCTCGACCGCGAGATCGAGGACCTCCTTGAAGCGCTTGGCGGCCAGGTCGGGCTCGCCGAGCTTCCAGTCGCACCACGCGGTCTTGAACAGCGCCAGATCGTAGGTGGCGTTGTCCTTGTTGGTGAGGATGTTCTGGTAGGCCGAGCGGGCCTGATCCCAGTGACCGGCGGTGAAGTGGTGCTCGCCGACCATCATCCAGGCGTCGCCGTAGAGCGGCGACTGCGGGAACCGCTCGATGACCTCCTGGAACCGGGCCATCGCGAAGTCCTCGCGGCCGGCCTCCTTGGCGGCGAAGCCGACCAGGTACAGCACCAGATCGGTGCGGCGGAACGTGGGATGATCGTCGAGGATCTGCTGGTAGGTCGCGGCGCTCTCGGTCAGATCGATGCGCGGCTCGGTCGGCTCGCTCGGGCAGCTCGCGGGATCGAGCTTGCAGCGCTCGAGGTCGCGCTCGTAGCCATCCATCGCCACGAGGTAGGTGCGGCGGGCCTCCTCCCACAGGAGCTCGGCCAGCTTGAACAGGCCGTCGGCGCGGGCATCGCCCTCGGGGTTGCCAGCCAGGAACTCGCGCAGGAGGCCGATGGCCTCGATCCGTCGGTCGTCGCGTTGCTTGGTGGTCGAGGCCAGGAGCTTCTGCAGCTCGGGCGCCAGGACCGGCGCCTCGGGCACCGGCGGCCGCTTGCGCAGGTACAGCTCGGAGGTCGGGCCGCGGTCGAGGTTGACCTCGGCGACCTGGGCGTGGGCGACCCCGGCCAGGCCGAGGGCCAGCGCCAGGGCGTAGCCGACCGCCCTCATCGCCAGCCCTCGTACTCGTCGGCCCAGTATTCGCCTTCGAACGGCCACAGCTCTTCGTCGTCGCCGATCATGCCTTGCTCCCACATCCGGCCGAACAGCTCCTCGGGGAACCGGCCGGCCGCGAGATCCTGGACCTTGATATCGAGCGCGCGCTTCTGCCCGATCACTGCGTCGACCTTGCCCAGGCGGGCCTTGTCGAGGACCCGCTTGGCCTGGGTGTAGAGCCGATCGATCATCGCCTGCGAGCGCGCGGCGGCGGCGTCCTCGAGGGACGCCAGGAGCGTCGCGGCCTGGCGGTCGAGGCGGCGGGCGGCGCGGACATCGTCGTCGAGGAGGGTCCGCAGGGCGGCTGGGGCGGCGGCGCTGGTGGTGGCGTCGGCGGCCTCGGTCAGGGCGCGGGCCTTGACCCCGGCGGCCTCGACCCGGGCGGCGAGGGCGGTCAGCCGCGCGGCCTCGTCGTCGGCGTCGGCGGCCGCGACCTGCTTGGCGGCGCGGCCACGGTCGAGCTCGCGGCGGGCCGCGCCGACCTGCTCGGCCAGGGCCCGCAGATCGTCGACCAGGCGGGCGGCCTCGGCGGCGTCGTCCTGTTCGACGGTGGTCTCGGCGGCGACCGCCGCGACCCGATCGGTGCGCGTGCGGCTCGCGAGCGCAGCCCAGGTGCGGGCCAGGCCGGGGGCCTCGCCGGCGGCGCGGCGCAGACCGGTCACCGCGTCGTGGAGGCGGACGAAGCCAGGGTCGAGGCGAATCAGGCCCAGCACCCGGCTGGTCAGGTCGGCGCTCGGCGGTGGCGGCGCGGCGCCGGCGGCCTGATCGCGCCAGCGCGCCAGCGCGCGATCGAAGAGCGCCCGCCGGGCGTCCGGATCCTTGCGGATGCGCTCGAGCTCGGCGACCACCGGCGTCAGCTCGGCGACCAAGCGATCGTAGCCGGACCGGGCGTCGTCGAACTTGCAGTCGGCCAGCTCGACGTAGGCGCCGAGGAGCCCGGCCTCGGGCCAGGTCGGGGCGTCGGGGTAGGCGCGGCGGAGCTCGGCCACCAGATCGCGCGCGGTCGCCAGCTCGCGCTTCTGGTACATCGACCAGGCGGCCTCGAACAGCGCGTCGGGCAGGTGGACCGAGTCCGACGGGATCTGGAAGTAGTGGTAGTAGGCGTCGTCGTACTCGGCGCGCTCGTGGGCGATGCGACCCAGGCCCAGGCGCGCCAGGTCCTTGATCGTGAAGTAGCGCTCGTCGACCACGAAGGTGATGCGATCGCTGTCGGCGGTGCCGGCGACCTCGCACATCGCCTCGGCGGCGTCCTTCCACTGGCCCTTGCGGGTCCGGATCACGCCGCGCAGGTAGAGCGCCGACGAGTACAGCCGGCTCTTCTTCGAGATCGTCGCGAGCTGGCCCTCGGCGGCGACCAGGTCGTCGGCCTGGTAGGCGGCGCGACCGCGCAGATAGGCGCGCTCGCCGGACGCGCTCGGCGGAATCGTGGCCCCGCCGTCGAGGGCCTCGATCCGCGCCAGCACGCCGGCGAAGTCGCGGGTCTCGAGGGCGACGTCGACGGCGCGCCGGTGGGCCGGGCCCCAGTACGGCGCCTCGGGGCCGCGGCGCAGGACCCGCTCGATCGCCCGCAGGGCCGCGCCGTAAGCGCCGGCGCCGTGGAGGGCCACGCCCAGGTAGTACTCGGCGTTCTGGTATTCGACGAAGTCCGCGAAGTCGGCGTAGCGCGGCGATTCGACGATCGCCGCGAGGGCGACCGCAGCCTCGATCGCGGCGCCGTCGCGCAGGAGGCGCTCGGCCGCCGCCAGGTCGCGCTTCAGGCCGGCCTGGTTGCCGCCGTCGACGTCGACCAGCCCGAGGCTGGCCAGCTCGGCGAAGTAGCGCTCGACCGGGGAGGTCGGCGCCGGCGGCGGCGCGGCGTCGGTGGCGTCGGCATCGTCGGCCCGGCCGGGCCCGGCGGCGGCCAGGACCAGGGCCGCGGCCAGCAGCGCGGCGCGGCTAGCGCGCACCGGCGGCCTCGGCGGTACGGCGGCCCGGCACCGCGGCGGCGCTCTGCTTGGCCGGCTTCCCGGGCTTGCCAGCGTTAGGCTTGCCAGCGTCGGGGCGGGCGGTGGTCGTGACGTCGACGTCGAGGCCCAGGCGGTAGCCGCCGCGCTCGCGCTTGCGCCACGCGTAGGGCAGGTCGCCGTCGTCGGCGCTCTTGATCGTGACCTCGAGATCCTTGCCGGCCACCGCCTGGACGACGAAGGTCGACTCGGTCGCGGTGGTGAAGCGATCGTCGTCCTTGCCGACCGCCTCGAGGCGCACCGTGACCAGGTGCCGACCGGGCGCGACCCAGCCGTCGAAGCGCACCGCGTCGTCGGCGCCGATCTGGCCGGCGGTGTCGTCGAAGACGCTGGCGCCGTCGAGGCGAACCACCGCTCGCGACACGCCCCAGAACCGGGCGCTGGTGAACCGCCACTTGATCTGGATCCGGGTCGAGTACAGCGCGCTGGCCAGGGTCGCGGCGCGGGCCCGCGACGCGAACAGCTCGTCGCGCAGCTTCAGGTACTCCTGGCGGAGGGCGTCGATGTCGTTGGCCTCGGCGGCCGGCGCGGTGTCGGGGGTGGTCGACGGCGTCGGGGTGGGCGTCGGGGCGGGCGCCGGGGTCGGCGTCGGGGTCGGCGGCGGCGCCGGCTTGGCCGGCTGCGCGGCCGCGGCGGGCGCGAGGGCGACCAGCCCCCCCAGGCAGAGGGCGCGACCGAGCGAGGCAAGCCGAGGGACACCGAGCATGGCGGACTCCGCGTTCAGTTGGAGAACGGCAGAAACATCGAGAGGCCGAAGGTCACCGCGAGGTCGTTGACCAGGAACCGCTCGTCGAGCAGCTCCTGGCGAAAGACCCGGTTGCGGGCGTCGAGGCGCACGGCCACCGCGCGCCCGAGAAACAGCTTCATGCCCACGCCGCCGACGCCCATCGCGCCGCGGCTGGTCGCCGAGTCGACCACGCCGACCCCGGCGTCGAGGTGGAGGTCGAAGCGCGCCACGCTGCCGCCCAGGCGCAGCTTGCCGTACACCGGGCTCCACACCAGGAGCGACTCGCCGTACAGCACCCGGGCGTAGTCGTCGGCCAGGACCACGCCGCGCGAATCCTCGATCGCGCGGATCACG
The DNA here is from genome assembly GCA_018057825.1 of Kofleriaceae bacterium. GTDB lineage: Bacteria > Myxococcota_A > Polyangia > Haliangiales > Haliangiaceae > UBA2376. Next base: position 113,600 of record JAGPCY010000016.1, read on the forward strand.
TCGGCGTTGGCGTGGGTCATCCCGCCGCCGAACTCGACCGCGGTCTGATCGGTCATGTGGTAGGTGTAGGCGCCGTTGACCACGTAGGTGCCGCTGAATAGATCGGAGGCGTAGTAGCCGCCGCCGGCGGTCAGCTCGTGGCGGCCCTGCTTGACCACCAGGCGATCGACCGCGCCTCGGCGCTTGCGCTTGAGCGCCAGCCGATCGGCGATCTCGCGATCGACGCAGCTCGAGGTGGTGCGCGGCGCGTCGTCGTCGGCGAGGGCCGGGGCAGTCAGCGCCAGCGCGGCGGCGAGGACCGAGAGACGGACCACCAGGGGACGGCTCATAGGGGCGTCGGGATCCAGACCCCGATCGCCAGGCTGGCGACCAGGTTGTTGGTGAACCGCGTCTCGGCGGCCGCCTCCTGCACCGCCATGACGTTGCGGGCATCGAACCGCACCGTCACGATCCCGGTGGTGAACAACTCGAGGGCCAGGCCGGCGTCGAAGGTGATGCCCTGGACGCTGTCGTGGATCAGGCGGCCGCCGCCGGCGTAGAGCAGGAAGTCGCCGTGGACGATGTCGCCGCCCAGCTTCATCTTGGTGTGGATCGGCGACCAGACGAGGTTGGCCATGGGCAGGTAGCCCAGCCCCGACTCGAAGCGATCGTCGCCGAAGAACTCGGCCAGCGGGCTGTCGAGGTCGAGGGCGATCGGCGTGACCTCGAAGCCCAGCTCGAGGCCGAGATCTTCGGTGAACCAGAAGCCGAGGGCGCCGCCGGCGATCCACGACGACGACGTCAGGTCGCCGGCGTAGAGCCCGCCCTTGGCGAGCAGCTCGACGTGGCCGCGCTTGGCGAAGTCGCGCTTCTGCACCCCGCGCGGGCGCAAGGTCTGGCCCAGCTCGTCCTTGATCGAGCGATCGAGGCACGACGGCAGCGGGGCCTCCGACGGGGTCGCGGCGGCGTCGGCGGCGGCGGACTCCGCGGTCCCGACGCCGCTGGCCGCACCTCCGCTGGCTGCACCGCCGCTAGCTGCGGCGACCCGCGGGATTTCGGCGCGCGCCGGGTTCGCGGCGAGCGCACCGGCGGCGATCATGGCGACGAGGCCCCAGACCTGGCGCGGCACGGCTAGACGGTAGCGTGGCGATGCGCGCGCGGTCAACGCGGCGCCGCGATTGGATCGCACCGACACCGGCGCCGGTCCCGGCGGTGTTACGATGGCGCGATGGACGTCCTGGGCGGAACCCGCATCCGCCGCGAGGCCACCCCGGCCACCGTCAACCTGCGCCGCTGCAAGCTGATCATCACCAAGGGCGCGCAGCGCGGCAGCGAGTTCGTCGTCGGCGGCGACGTGGTCCGGATCGGCAAGGCCACCGACAACGATCTGGTGATCTCGGACGAGACGGTCTCGCGCAACCACTTCGAGATCGTGCGCGACGGCAAGGGCTATCTGGTCCGCGACCTGCAGTCGACCAACGGCACGTTCCTCGACGGCGCCGAGATCAAGGAGGCCTACCTGCGGGCCGGCTCGGTGGTCGGGGCCGGCGCGGTCGAGCTCAAGTTCACGCCGTTCGAGGAGCGCATCGAGATCTTGCCGTCGGAGCGCGAGCAGCTCGGCGAGATGGTCGGTCGATCGACGGCGATGCGCGAGATCTTCGGCCTGATCGAGCGGATCGCCCCGACCGACGCCACGGTCTTGATCGAGGGCGAGACCGGCACCGGCAAGGACATGGTCGCGCGGACCCTGCACCTCTTGTCGCGGCGCAAGGACGCGCCGTTCGTGGTCGTCGACTGCGGCGCGGTCGCCGGGACGCTGATCGAGAGCGAGCTGTTCGGCCATGAAAAGGGCGCGTTCACCGGCGCGGTGTCAGCTCGCCAGGGCGCCTTCGAGCTGGCCTCGGGCGGCACGGTGTTCCTCGACGAACTCGGCGAGCTGTCGCTCGATCTCCAGCCCAAGCTCCTGCGGGTGCTCGAGCAGCGCGAGCTGCGCCGGGTCGGCGGCGCCAAGACCCAGAAGGTCGACCTGCGGGTGATCGCGGCGACCAGGAAGGATCTGCGCAGCGAGGTCGAGAAGGGCAAGTTCCGCGAGGACCTGTACTTCCGCCTGAACGTCGTGCCGATCACCGCCCCGGCGCTGCGCGATCGCAAGGAGGACGTCCCGATCCTCATCGATCACTTCCTGGCCCGCCTGTCGCCGGCCGGCCTGCCGCCGCCGCGCCTCACCGACGCCACCCGGGCGGCGCTCTACGCCCACGACTGGCCGGGCAACGTCCGCGAGCTGCGCAACGTCCTCGAGCGGGCCCTGGCGCTCGGCAGCGATCCGGGAGCCCTGGTCGCCCCCCTCGGCAGCGATGCCGTGCGCGGCGGTGGTCCTGCCGCCGAGCCGATGGAGTTCGTCCCGGGGCAGTCCTTCCGCGACACCAAGGAGCGGTGGACCGAGGCCTTCGAGCGCCGCTACCTGACCTGGCTCCTTCGCCGCGCCGACGGCAACATCTCCAAGGCGGCGCGCGACGCCGACATGGACCGGAAGTACTTGCATAAGCTCTTGCGCAAGTACGGCATCGTCGCCGACGACCACGCCGACGATTGATACGCCTCCATCTCCATCTCCGCCTCCGCCTCGGTCTCGGTCTCGGTCTCCGCCCCTCGGTCTCGGCCTCGGTCTCCGTCTCGGTCTCGGTCTCGGCCTCCGCCTCGGTCTCGGTCTCGGCCTCCGTCTCGGTCTCGGTCTCCGCCTCCGCCTCGGTCTCGGTCCCCGCCTCGGCCTCCGCCTCCCTCAGTCCAGTCCGCCGCGCAGCACCTTCAGCACCGGCGACCGCGGCGGCTGGGACATCGGCTCAGCGCCGACCCGCAACAGGGTCGAGGTCGGGCAGCGGGCCAGGCCGGCGCGGTAGGTCGCGGCCGCCGCCTCGCGATCGCCCAGCGCGTCGTAGAGCGTGGCCTTCTCGAAGAACAGGTCCTCGAGCAGCCAATCGTCATCCTCCCCCAGGTGGAGGAACGCGCGCTCGATCGCCGCCAGGGCGGCCAGGCCGTGGCCCAGATCGCCGAGCAGGGCGCCGCGCCAGTAGTGGGCCACCGCCCAGGTCGGGGCGTGGGCGACCGCGGCCTCGGCGGCGGCCAGGGCGGCGATGTCGTCGCCGCGGGCGGCGGCGATCTGGCACTTGACGATCCACGCCGGGGCGTGACCGGGGGCGCGCAGGATGGCCTGGTCGACCGCATGATCGGCGCGGGCCAGGATCGCGGCGTCGTCGCCCTCGCCCAGGAGGTCGCGCGCGACCTCGAGCCACTGGTCCACGGTGTCGTCGATGCCGGCGTCGTCCATGCCGTCGCTCGCGCTCGAGCGTAACACGGCGGTCGCGGCCGCGCCGGACCGGATTCACGTCCCAGATCGACGTCCCGGCGTCAGGCCGTGCGCAGGCGATCGACCATGACCTGGACCTGGGCCCGGACCTGCTCGGCCAAGCGATTGACCAGCAAGCGGTCGTCGGCGGCCTCGGGCCCGTAGGTCTGGGTCAGGTCCAGCGGGGGCGCGAACTCGATCCGCCACTTGCTCGGCAGCGGCAGGAGCCCGGCCGGTCCGAGCCACGGGAAGGTCGGGGTGATCGGCACGTAGGGGATGCCGACCGACTTCGCGAACCAGGTGACCCGGGCCAGCATCGGCAGGGCCTCCTCGGCGCCGACCACCGCGACCGGGATGATCGGCGTGCCGGTGGCGAGGGCCAGCTTGACGAAGCCGCCGCGCCCGAACCGCTGCAGGCGGTAGCGATCGCGCCACAGCTTGCCCATGCCCTTCACGCCCTCGGGGAAGACCGCGACGAGCTGGTCCTGGTGCAGCAGGCGCTCGGCGTTCTCGGGGCAGGCCCGGACTCCGCCGATGCGGTTCATGAGCGGGCCCAGCCACGGCAGGTGGAAGACCGCGTCCTCGACCAGGGGCCGGACGTCGCGGCGCGCGGGATGGTCGCGGCGGATCGCGTGCATGACCATCGCGCTGTCGTACGGGAGGCTGCCGGCGTGGTTGGCGACCAGGAGCGCGCGACCGGTGACCGGGACGTGCTCGAGGCCGCGGGCCTCGACCCGGAACCACTTGCTGTAGAGGAAGTCGAGGACCCACTCCCAGCGCGCGGTCGCGATCGGGTCGCGGCCGAAGTCGTCGACCATGTCGGAGCGGCCGCGCATCGCCAGGGCGCGCCAGCGCCGCCACAGCCCGGGCAGCGGCAGCCGACGGCGCGCGTCGAGGGGGTAGACCGGCGTGCGGCCCTCGTCGAGCCGGCGCTCGATCTCGCGGTGGGCGCGGCCGTCGTCGGCGGCGATCGCGTCGCCGGGCAGCGCCTCATAGGAGTCGCCCGAGGCCAGCGAGGCCTCGCCGCCGAGGTAGAAGTCGTCGCCGCTCGACGGCCACTCGCCCTCGGGGGCGGCCGAAGCGTCGGGGGCGCCGAGGTCGTCGGCGAGGGGATCGGGTTCGTCGGGGGGCAGGGTCATCGGCGGTGGGGGCGAGCGGTCAGGCGAAGGAGCTGGCGACGTCGGTGGCGCCGTCCTCGGGGGACGCGCCCACGAAGTCGGCGAGGATGCGCTTGATCGAGAACCGGGCCGCGAAGCCGAGCTCGCGGGCGGCGCGGGTGCCGTCGGCGACGCACACGTACAACAGGTAGTCGAGGAGGCTGGGCGCGGTCGAGACGATCTGGGTGGCCCACAGGGCCTTGGCGAGCTGGCGCGCGACCAGATACGGCACCGGCACCGGGATCCGCCCGAGCTGAGCCAGGACCGTGGTGTAGGGCAAGACGCCCTTGCCGACGATGTTGAACGGGCCGACCACCTCGCTGTCGACCGCGAGCTTGAGGGCCCAGGCCGCGTCCTGCTCGTGGACGAACTGCATGAGCGGATCGTGGCCGGCCATCACCGGCGCGGTCAGCCGCGAGTAGAAGCGGGTGTGGAGGTTGTCGATCGTCGGCCCCATGATCGGCGCGAACCGCAGGACCGCGACCTGGGTCGCCGGGTGCTCGCGGGCGTAGCGCGCCGCCTGGCGCTCGGCTCGGACCTTGTCGTTGATGAAGCGCGAGTCGCGGTGGCCGCGAAGCTCGGCGCGCTCGTCGAGGAAGTTCGGGTTCTCGGGGGCGGCGCCGTAGACCATCGTCGTCGACACCATGACGATCCGGCGCGGGCCCGCGGCGGCGCAGGCGTTCAGCACGTGCATCGTGCCGACGTCCTCGAACTCGTGGGCCCACTCGGTGGCGTGGGTCGGGTGCGACAGGAACGCGCCGTGGACCACGGTGTCGACGCCCTCGCGGGTGAGGAGCGTCGCCAGCTCGCCGTCGACCGTCGGCTGGGTCAGATCGATCGGGAAGAACCGGGCCTTGGCGACGCCGGCGGCCAGGATGGCCGGGGCCTTGACGTCGAGGACCAGGATCTTCGCGTAGCGGGGATCCTCTTCGAGGCGGCGGATCAGCTCAGTCCCGAGGTAGGTGCAGGCGCCGGTGATGGCGACGACCCGCTCGTCGCTCGGGCGCGCTGACGCGCCGACGCCGGAGGCGGTGGGCATGGCCGGACCTTAACCGGGCGGCCCGGCCGTGTCGACCAGTGGCGCCGCCGTCCGCAGGGTTTCGATCGGTCGACGATCCGTGGTAGGGCAGGGACGTGGGTCGCGTCGCCGTCCTGGCCGATCCGGTGATCGATCAGATCGCCGCGGGGGAGGTCGTCGAGCGCCCGGCGTCGGTCGTGAAAGAGCTGGTCGAGAACGCCCTCGACGCCGAGGCCACCCAGATCGCGATCGACGTCGAGGGCGGCGGGCGGCGCTCGATCCGGGTGGTCGACGACGGCATCGGCATGGAGCCCGACGACGCCCGCCTGGCCTTGACCCGCCACGCGACGTCGAAGCTCCGGGCGGTCGACGATCTGACGACGATCGCCACGATGGGCTTTCGCGGCGAGGCCTTGCCCTCGATCGCGTCGGTGTCGCGGCTGGTGCTCACGACCCGGCCCCGCGGGGTCGACGCCGCGGTCGCGGTCACCGTCGACAACGGCGCGATCGTCGCGACCGGCGCGGCCGGCGCGCCGCCGGGGACCCAGGTCGTGGTCCGCGATCTGCTGGCCAACGTCCCGGCCCGGCTGAAGTTCCTGCGCGGCGAGGCCACCGAGGCCGCCCACGTCACCGAGGCAGTGATGCGGCTGGCCCTGGCCCACCCGGCGGTCGGCTTCCGGCTGTCGCACAACGGCCGGCCGGCCCTCGAGGTGCCCGCGCAGTCGGCGGCGGCCCGGGTCCGGGCGCTCCTCGGTGCCCGGGTGGCCGGCCGGCTCCACGCCATCGAGCACCGCGAGAGCGGCGTCGTCGTGCGGGCCTGGATCGCCGCGCCCGAGCTGGCCCAGACGACGTCGCGCGGGGTCCACCTGTTCGCCGGTCGGCGCTGGGTCCGCGACCGCGGCCTCCTGCAGGCGGTGACGATGGGCTACGGCGAGCTGATGCCGCGCGGCCGCTACCCGGTCGCGGTGGTGTTCGTCGACGTTCCGGGCGCCGAGATCGACGTCAACGTCCACCCGCAGAAGCTCGAGGTCCGGTTCTCGGACCCGGCGCTCGTGACCGCGGCGGTCCGCCACGCGGTCCGCGGCGCGGTCGCGGGGGCGCCGTGGCTGGGCGAGACCGCGGGCCGGGCCCCGGTGGCGATGCAGGCGGTGGCCTCGGCGGCGCCGCCGAGCTGGACCGCGCCGCGCCCGAACCGGGCCGACGATCTGGCGGGGCGCTACGCGGCCGCCACCACCCGCGCCTTGTTCCCGACCGGCGGCCTGGGGCGCGCGCCGACCCACCAGGGCGCCCTGGCCCTCGACGCCGGCGGGCCGCGCTGGGACGGCGGGCGCGCGGCGGCGCCGCCGCCGGCGTCCGGGCCGTCATCTGGGACGTCATCCGAGCCGTCCTCGGCGCCGCGCTCGGGTCCCCGGCCGACCGCGCCCGACGAGCCCGTCGAGGCGACCGCGCCCGACGACGACGCGCCGGCGCCGTCCGACGGCTACTTCGCCCGGCTGCGCTACCTCGGCCAGCTCGATCGCACCTACCTCCTGTGCGAAGGCGACGGCGAGCTGGTCTTGATCGACCAGCACGCCGCCCACGAGCGCGTGGCCTTTCAGCGCCTGCGCGACCGCGCCGATCGCGACGAGGTCGCGGTCCAGCGCCTGCTGTTCCCGACGGTGGTCGAGCTGCCGCCCGCCGAGGCCGCGCTGGTGGTCGATCACGCCGAGGTGCTGGCCCGGGTCGGGTTCGAGGTCGCGCCCTTCGGCGGCCACGCGGTGGCGGTGGCCGCGGTGCCGGCCGGGCTGCGCCACGAGCCGACCGCGGTCTTGCGCGAGCTGTGCGGCGAGCTGGCCGAGCGCGGCGGCTCCCGGGCGCTGGCGGAGCGCCTCGATCACGTGCTCGCCACCGTGGCCTGTCACTCGGTGGTGCGGGCCGGCGACGCCCTGGCGCCCGACGAGGTGGTCGCGCTCCTCGGGCAGATGGACGGCGTCGACTTCCGGGCCCATTGCCCCCACGGCCGGCCGGTGCTCCTGCGGATCGGCACCGGCGAGATCGCCCGCCGGTTCGGGCGATGACCGCGCCGCGCCTGGTGGTGATCGTCGGCCCGACCGGCGCCGGCAAGACCGCGCTGGCGCTGGCGCTGGCGGCCGCCGCCGACGGTGAGATCGTGAGCTGCGACTCGCAGCAGGTCTATCGCGGCATGGATCTCGGCACCGGCAAGGCCAGCGCCGCCGAGCGCGCCCGCGCCCCGCACCACTTGCTCGACGTGATCGAGCCCGACGACGAGATGACCGCGGCCCGGTTCGTCGCCCTGGCCGACGCCGCGATCGCCGACGTCGCCGGGCGCGGTCGCGCGGTGATCGTGTGTGGCGGCACCGGGCTCTACGTGCGCGCGCTCCTGTTTGGGCTGTTCGAGGGCCCGCCGGCCGATCCCGCGCTGCGCGCCGAGCTCGACGCGATCGCCGCCGACGCCGGGGCGATCGCGCTTTGGCGGCGGCTGGCCGAGGTCGATCCCGACAGCGCCGCGCGGATCGATCGCCACGATCGCAAGCGCCTGGTCCGCGCCCTCGAGGTCTACGCCACCACCGGGGTGCCGCTGTCGGAGCACCATCGCCGCCACGATCACCGCGTCGTGCCGCCGCGCTACCCGCACCGGCTGATCGGCCTGGCCCCGGCCCGCGACGCCCTGTACGCGGCGATCGACGCCCGGGTCGACGCCATGATCGCGGCCGGGCTGCCGGCCGAGGTCGCGGCCCTGCGCGCCGCCGGCTACCGGCCGCCGCTGCGCTCGCAACAGGCGATCGGCTACGCCGAGCTGCACGCCGCCGCCGCCGGGGTCCACGATCACGCCCGGGCGGTGGAGCTGATCAAGCGCAACTCGCGGCACTACGCCCGCCGCCAGCTCTCCTGGTACCGGGGCCAGGCGGCGGTCGAGTGGGCGGCGGGCCCGGCCGCTGTTGACCTGGCCGACCTGGCGGCGTACCTAAGGCCCCCGCGCCATGAGTGAGCCTTCCGCCCTCTCCGATCGCCAGGTCCTGGAGTTCGAGCGCCCGATCATCGAGCTCGAGCGCAAGATCGCCGAGCTGCGCGGGCTGTCGACCCCGACCGTCGACTTCTCCGCCGAGATCCGCAAGCTCGAGCAGAAGGCCAAGAAGCTCCAGAAGGAGATCTTCGCGGAGCTGAGCGCGCAGCAGAAGGTCCAGCTCTCGCGCCACCCGGCGCGGCCTTACACGCTCGACTACGTCCGCCTCCTGACCGAGGACTTCGTCGAGCTCCACGGCGATCGCAGCTTCCACGACGATCCGTCGATCGTCGGCGGCATGGCTCGGTTCGACGCGTGGGAGGTCCTGGTGCTCGGAAACCAGAAGGGCAAGAACACCAAGGAGAACCTGCACCGCAACTTCGGGATGGCGCGCCCCGAGGGCTACCGCAAGGCCACGCGGCTCATGCGGATGGCGTCGCGGTTTCGCCGGCCGATCCTGTGCTTCATCGACACCCCCGGCGCCTATCCCGGCCTGGGCGCCGAGGAGCGCGGCCAGGCCGAGGCGATCGCCAAGGCCCTGCAGGTGATGGCCTCGTTGTCGTGCCCGGTGATCTCGGTGGTGATCGGCGAGGGCGGCTCGGGCGGCGCGCTGGCGCTGGGCGTCGCCGATCGCATCCTCATGCTCGAGTACTCGATCTACTCGGTGATCTCGCCCGAGGGCTGCGCGTCGATCCTGTGGCGCGATCCGGCCAAGGTGCCCGAGGCCGCGAGCCAGCTCCGGCTGACCGCGCCCGACCTGGTCGAGCTCGGGATCTGCGACGAGGTCATCCCCGAGGCTCCCGGGGGCGCCCACCGCGACGCCGCGGTCACCGCGGCCCGGATCCGCGTCGCGCTCAAGCGCCACCTGCGGGAGCTGACCGCGCTGTCCCCCGACGAGCTGGTCGAGCAGCGCTACCAGAAGTTCCGGGCGATGGGGAAGTTCCTCGACCCGGTCGCCTGACCGGTCGCGCCAAGCGCGGCAAAAACTCGCGCCGCCCAGGGCGGACCGGTAGCGTGCGACCATGCGTTCGGCCGCCACCGCCGCCGCGTTCTTGGCCCTGGCCGGACCGGCTCGCGCCGACGATCGCTGCCACGACGAGCTGACCGAGCGCGGCGTGGCGTGGCGCGCGGCCCGGCGCCCGGGCGTCGTCGACGCGGTGGCGATCGAAGGTCCGCTGGGCGGGATCCGCTGGGTCCCGCCGGGCCGAGACCCGCTGGTGATCGACTGCTCGCTGGCGGTGTCGCTGGCCGAGGCCGGGCGCTACTTCCGGGCCCTGGGCGTGGTCGAGGCGCGGTGGAGCTCCGCCTACTCGGTGCGCAACGTCCGCGGCAGCGACCGGCGGTCCAAGCACAGCTTCGGCCTGGCGATCGATCTGCCGCGGCTCTGGGGCCCCGAGCTGGGCCTGGTCACGGTCGCCCTCGACTACGAGGCCGGGTTGGGTGACGCGGTCGACTGCGTCGGCCAACCGATGACCGAGGCCGGCGCGGTGCTGAAGGTGCTGCAGTGCCAGCTCGTCCGCTCGGGGCTGTTCACCTTGGTCCTGTCGCCGGACTACGACGACGCCCATCACGATCACTTCCACCTCGAGGTCCGCCCGTGGTCGGCGCGGCGCGAGCTGAGCGATGGCCGGGAAGCGATCCACTGACGCGGCGGGCGCCGGGGGGCGCCGACGGGGCGCGGCCATGGTCGGGGGGCTGGTCGCGGCCGGGCTGGCCGGCGGGTGTCCAGCGCCACATCTGCCGGCGGTCGCCGCGGAGCCATCGCCGCTGGTGGCCGAGGTGGTCGCCGCCCCGCCGGGCTGCCCGCCCGAGGGCTGCCGACCGGTGGCCGATCCTCATCCAACGGATGACGCCGATGACGATGAAACGACGGAGATCGCCGATCCGACGACGATCTCGTGTCTATCGAATCGAGGGAGTTGTGCTGAAAACCCGATAACCTCGGAAGCCCCAACGGCTTCTGCGACCGCGCCGCCCGACCTGCGCACCGCGCCGGTGGCGATCGCCTTCCCGGTCGGCCGGGCGAACCTCGACGCCGTAGCCCGCGACCGGCTCGACGCGACGGCCGCGCGGCTCCGCGACCACCCGGAGCTGGAGCTGATCGAGGTGGCTGGCCAGGTCGAGCGGACGGAGCGCGGACGTGGGCTGGCGGCGGCCCGGGCGCGCACGGTCCACGCCTACCTGGTGGCCCGCGGGGTCGCGGCCGAGCGGCTGGTGGTCACCGAGGCGGCGGCCGGACGTCGGCAGGTCGCGCTGACGGTACGGCTCGCGGTGGACCGCTGAGCCCGGCCCGCTGCAGCCGCCGCAGGACCCAGAACAAGACCGCGATCGACCACGCCAGCCAGATCGCGGCCCACAGCCACACCGCCCAGGTGGCGTCGGTGCCGAACGTGCCGAGGGCCATCTGGTGCGCGTCGGAGTTGCGCACGACCTGGCCGTCGACCACGAGCGTCGGCTGGAACAACACGCGGATGTCGACCAGGGCGCCCGTGGTGGCCTGGGCGGCGAGGAGCGCCAGGGCCCCGGCGTGCCAGCGCGGTCGGGGCAGGGCGGCGATGGCCAGGAGCGCGAGGCCGGTGGCTCCGATCCCGACCTGCCCGAACTGGTTGCTGATCGAGGCGAGCGCGGTCGCCACCAGGGCCACGCCGAGGGCGATCAGGCCGGCCCGGGCCCACCGTCGGCTGACCGCGACCACCATCGCCACGCCTGCCAGCGGCGCCCCCATGTAGCCGGCCGGGGCGATCACCGCCTTGGCCAGGGGCCCGGCCGCGCGCTCGGCGTGGGCCAGGCCGCTGCCGTCGGCGAAGACCTCGAGCCCGGTGAAGCCGGCGCCGGTCAGGAGCATGGCCAGGGCGTGGCAGCTCTCGTGGAGCCAGGTGCCGAGCAGCTTGAACGGATAGATGGCGTAGCCGCCGTAGGGCACCTGGAGCAGCACCACCCCGACGACCAGCGCCAGGCCGAGCGGCCGCAGCGGATCGGGCTTGGTCACCGCTCGGGCGTCGTCGGTGGAGGTTCGCCGTCGCGGCGCCGCCCGATGGCCTTTTGGACCACGCGCTCGACCGCGGCGGTCAGGTCGACCTCGCCGGGCCAGACCCCGAGCTCGCTCAGGCTGGGCATCGGTCCGCCACACGCCAGCCCGACCCCCAGCCCGGCCAGCGCCCCGGCGACGGCCCCGGCGCCGATCAGGGCCAGCCAGCCGGCCGGGGTCCACGGCACGACCTGGTTGGCGATCGCCGCGATCACCATCAGGGCGCCGCCGGCGAAGGCCAGGGCCCGCGCGGCGACCCACATGGCTCGCGGTCGGCCACCGTCGAGGCTGGCCTGGCCGGCGAGCCGACCGACCCCACCGGCGGTCACCACCGCCGGCAGGCCGGCGAACAACGCGGTCAGGCGCAGGGCCTCGATCATGGACGGCCGCGCCCCGAAGTCGGCCAGCGATCCGGCGGCCCAGACCGTCGCCGCGACCGCCGGGATCAGGGCCAAGATCCCCACCGCGGCCCCCTTGGCGAAGCCCGGCGGCCGGCGAATTCGGTCGTGACGGCGCGCGGTTGGCAGCCGCTCCCGGGACCGCTCGCCGCCGGCATCGGTGGGGAAGGAATCCACGCGATTCACCGTATCATGAGGGCGTACCGCGGGATCCTCCGCGCCGGCGAGCCCGCCGTGTACACTGCCCTGAGGTCACCATGCCCAACGAGATGCCCGAACTCTACGCTTCAGCGCACTTCCTGCTCGAGCTGGACGGTATCAACACCGCGACGGTGAAGTCGGTCGAGGGCGGACAGGCCAAGACCGAGGTCATCACCTACCACGCCAACGCCCAGAAGGGTGCGCAGTATCGCCAGGCTGGCAAGCGCAAGTACGAGGACCTGAAGATCGTGTTCGCGGTCGCGACGCAGCCCGAGGTGTGGAACTGGATGAAGACCTTCCTCGCGGGGGACTGCGATCGCAAGAACGGCGCGGTCGTGGCGGCGGACTACGACTACAAGGAGCGGGCGCGCCGCACCTTCAAGGACGCGGTGATCGCCGCGATCGACTTCCCGAAGTTCGACGCCAAGGACAAGAGCCCGGCGACGGTGACCCTGACGATCAGCCCGGAGGAGGTCAGCTACACGCCGCCCAAGGTCGACGGCGCTCCGATCGGCGACCCCGGCGGGCGCGACCAGCAGAAGTTCATCAAGTCGTCGAACTTCGACCTCGTCTTCGACAAGATCCCGACCAGCGCGACCGCCCGGGTGACCAAGGTCGATGGCTTCTCGCTCAAGTCGAAGATCATCGAGTACCACGCCAGCGGCCTGCTGGCGCCGATGAAGCTGTCCGGCAAGCTCGAGATGCCGACGATCGCGTTCTACGTGCCGGAGCCGGATTCGGGCCCCTTCGTCGATCTGATGAACAAGCAGATGGCCGGGCTCCAGCACGACCGCCACTCGGCGACGCTGACCTACTACGACAACGCCGCCAAGGCCAAGGGCACCTTCACCTTCGTCGATTGCACGATCCTGTCGGCGGCCTCCGAGAAGCACGACGCGGGCAACGAAGAGGTGCGGCAGGTGAAGGTCGAGATGGCGATCGAGAGCCTCAAGGTCGAGACGAAGTAGCGCCCGGGCGCCGCGCCCCGTTGGGGCCGCGCCCAGTGAGCGCCCAGTGAGCGCCCGCTGAGGAGGAGGAGGAGGCAGACGGGCGAAAAAGTTGCCCGCGCCGATCGCGGGTGCGAGCGTGCCCCATGGCCGCCGAGACCGTCTTCGCAAGCGGGTTCACCCCCGATCCTGGTCGCGCGCTCGACGTGCTGGCCTTCGTCCTGTGCCCACCCGAGGTGTTCGCGCCGACCGGCGATCCGGACGAGGTGGCCGCGGTCGCCGAGCTCATCGAGCCGGCCAAGGCCGAGGCGGTGCGTCGCTGGCACGCGCTCCACGCTGAGCACGCTGCGCACGCCGCCCACAACTGAGGCTGGCCCACGACGGAGTCACGCGGCGCGAGGGTAGAGCGGCGGCGCGCGTACGAGGCCGAGGCCGAGTCGGAGACCGAGACCGAGTCGGAGACCGAGACCGAGACCGAGGCCGAGTCGGAGACCGAGACCGAGTCGGAGACCGAGGCCGAGACCGTGGAGCGCTCGTCCTCGAGAGACGCTCAGTCCTTCAGGCCGTGCTTCTGCTTGACCTGATCGAGGACGCGCGCGTACTCGAGCTCCCACGCCGAGGTGCCCTCCTGCAGGTTCTTGATCCGCTGGCGCACCTCTTGGTCGAGGTCGTCCTCGACCGCCATGTGCTTGCGGACGATCTCCTTGATCTTCTTCCGCAGGATCGTGTCCTCGGCGTAGACCTCGTCGACGTTCTTCGACTGCATGAAGGTCTCGACCATCTGGTTGGTGATCCAGGTCAGCGACTCTTCGCCGAGGCCGAAGTCCTTCTGATCGGCGAGCTGCTTCTTGGTGCGGAACAGGTGGCCGTGGGGCAGGCCGCGGATCTCGAGGATGTCCTTGGCGCGCTCGGTCAGCTCGCGGTCGACGCGGAGGTACTCCTTCAGCACCGCCGCCACGTCGAGCTGGGCCTCATGCGGGTCCGCGACCTCGAGATCGCCGTCGGTGGTGAGCTTCGTGATCACCTCGGCGGCGATCGTGTCGACTTTGCCCGCGTACAGTTTCATGGGGGTCCCGCACTGTACGAGCCGGGATCGACTTTCGCAAGGACGCGGTCGGCCGTATTCTCGACGGAGATGACGGTCCGCGCGCGCAAGCTGGTGGTGGCCGGGTTGATCGTCGCCGACGACGGCCGGGTGCTCGTGAGTCAACGCCAGCCCGGCGGTCCGCTCGGCGGACAGTGGGAGTTTCCTGGCGGCAAGCTCGAGCCCGGCGAGGCGCCGATCGATGGCCTGGTGCGCGAGCTGGCCGAGGAGCTCGGCGTCGCGGTCGAGGTCGGGCCGATCTGGGACGTTCTCCATCACGCCTATCCCGACTTCGATCTGCTGATGCTGGTCTACGCGTGTCGACTGACCGCGGCCTCGCCGCCGCCGCGCGCGCTCGAGGTCGCCGCCTTCGCGTGGTGTCAGCCGGCCGAGGTCGGCGGCTATCCGATCCTGCCGGCCGACGCGCCGCTGGTGATCCGGCTGGCCGTCGAGGGCGCGCCGCGGTGGCCGGCGACGTCGGCAGCCGACGCGTGAGGCCCGGGCGATGGATCGGCCACGAGAACGGGTGACTTGGCCGGTCCCGGGCCCTTAGAATCGAGGCGATGGAAGGCCGCGCCAAGGTCACCAAGGAAGTGTTGTGCGAGGAAGCTCGCTTCATCCTCGCCAACGTCATGGCCGAGGCCCGCTACGGTCGGCAGAACCGCTTCGACGACATCCGCCGGGTGTGTGAGGGCGCGGTGTCGATCCCGTTCGCCGAGTACGTCAGCTTCCTCGAGAAGAGCGGCTACCTCCGCCAGGATCGCAACGGCGATTCTCTCGAGGTCACCGCCGAGGGCGAGGACGTGGTCAACGGCGGCAACCTGACCGACTTCACCGAGCGCGCGGTCAGCCACTTCAAGAAGCTGCGCCAGACCCGGACCCAGGCCGGCCTGGTCGGCCCGGCCGCGCCCGGCCTGTCCACCAACTCCGGCGTCGTGACCTCGGCCGCCGGTGGCGGCGCCTCGGGGGCCCTGCCGGTGCCGCGCAAGGAGCCCCTGGTGCCGAAGATGATGTCGTCGGGCGGCCGGCAGTCGATCTCGGTCGGCGGCGAGATCAGCGGCAACGGCGAGGGCGAGCGCTACGAGAAGCTGGCGTCGCTCGGCTCGGGTGGGATCGGCACGGTCTATCGGGCCCGCCAGGTCGCGCTCAACCGCGAGGTGGCGATGAAGGAGGTGCGCGAGCTGTTCGGGTTCTTCTCCGACGAGCAGCGCTACGAGATCGTGCGCCGGTTCTCCGACGTGGTGCGGGCGGCCGCGACCCTGGCCCACCCCAACATCCTGCCGATCCACGACGTCAGCCTCGACCGCGACTTCCCCTACGTCATCACCGAGCTGGCGCCTAACGGCTCGGCCCGTCGGCTGATCAACGACGCCGAGGACATCCCGGTCGATCTGGTCTTCAAGTACCTGCTGCAGACGCTGCACGCGCTGCGCGCCGCCCACGCCCAGCGGGTCTACCACCGCGGCCTCAAGCCCGAGCAGCTCCTGATCGACGGCTACGGCAACGTCAAGGTCTCGGACTTCGGCTTCTCGCGCGTGGTCGAGCGCGATCAGGCGGTGATCCGGCAGGTCTACGTCGGGATGGGCAACGTCGCCTACATGGCGCCCGAACTCTACGCCGACCCGATGGGGGCCGGGGCCCAGACCGACATCTACGCGCTCGGCATCATCTTCTACGAGCTCCTGACCCGGAAGCTGCCGGGCCGGCGCTCGCCGATGCCGTCGCAGGTGAACGCCGCCTTGCCCAAGGGCATCGACGACATCTTCGACAGCATGACCCGCGACTCGCGCACGGAACGCTACACCACCGTCGACGACATCCTCGAGGACATCGACAAGCTCGACGGCCTGGGCGAGCTGCTCGACAAGCAGACCCAGGTGCTGGTCGGCGAGAACCCGCTGATCGCGATCCGCTTCCGCGATGGCGCCGAGGCGCCGATGGGCGCGCCGCTCGAGGGTGAGGACCCCGACGGCGACAAGAAGGGCCCGACCCACCGCCCGTACTCGTTCCAGCAGCGCCGCGGCAAGAAGCCCTGATGGCGTGCGCCCACCTGGCGGCGGTGGCGGCCGGCTGCGACCCGTGCTTCACCGTCGATGCCTCGCGGGTGACCTTCGGGGCGGGCGCGCTGGCCGAGGTCGGGCCGCGGACTCGAGCGCTGGGCGTGACCCGGGCCCTGGTGGTCGTCGACCCGCGGGTCCATGGCCTGCCGTGGTTCGCCGAGGTCGAGGCCTCGCTGGCGGCCGCCCGGGTCGCGACCGTGGTGTTCACCGAGGTCGCCATCGAACCGACCGAGGCCTCGATCGCGGCGGCGATCGCGGCGGCTCGCGACGCCGAGGTCGACGGCGTCGTGTCGCTGGGCGGCGGCTCGACGATCGACACCGCCAAGCTCGCCAACCTTGGCGCGGTGACCGGCGGCGCGATCGACCGTTTCGTGGCCGCGCCGCTCGGCCCCGGGCAGGCGATCGCCGGGCCGCTCTTGCCCCACGTCGCGTGCCCGACGACCGCCGGTACCGGCAGCGAGGTGACCGGCATCGCGATCTTCGATCGCAAGGCCGACCACGCCAAGGTCGGCGTGTCGTCGCCGCGGCTGCGGCCCACCGAGGCGGTGATCGATCCGCGGGTGACCGCGACCTTGCCGCCGGCGGTGGTGGCGGCCGCCGGGCTCGACGTCCTGTGCCACGCGGTCGAGTCGTTCACCGCGCGGCCGTCGACCGCGCGGGCCGCGCCGAGCCCGGTGACCGCGCGTCCGGCCAGCCAGGGCGCCAACCCGTGGAGCGACCTCGGCTGTCGCGAGGCCCTCCGTCTGCTCGCCGCGTATCTGCCGCGCGCGGTCGCCGACGCCGGGGACGCCGAGGCCCGCGGCCAGGTGATGTGGGCCGCGACCCTGGCCGGCATCGCCTTCGGCAACGCCGGGGTCCACGTGCCGCACGCGATGGCCTACGCGGTGGCCGGCGGCGTCCGCGGCTACGTCGCCCCCGGCTATCCGCCCGACCGTGCCCTGGTGCCCCACGGCTTCGCGGTCGCCCTGGGCGCGCCGGCGGTGGTCGCGGCCTTCGGGGCGACGGCCCCGGCTCGCCACCGCGAGGCCGCGGTGCTCCTCGGGGGCAGCGCCGACGTCGACGACGGCCAGGCCGGAGCGGCGCTGGCGGCGGCGGTCCGGGATCTGGCGACCCGGGTCGCGGCGCCGCGCGATCTGGCGGCGGTCGGCTACGTCGCGGCCGACGTGCCGGCGCTGGTGGCCGCGACCCTGCCGCAGCGCCGGCTCCTCGACAACGCCCCCCGATCGGTCGACGGGGCGGTCCTGGGCGCGTTGTTCGCCGCCGCCCTCGAGGTGCCGTGACCGCGCCGCGCCCGACCCGGGCCGGCTACCGCCAGTTCGTGCCGATCGCGACCCGCTGGGCGGATAACGATCTCTACGGTCATGTAAATAATGTTGCGTATTACGGCTATTTCGACACAGCCGTGAATTCCATCTTGATCGCGCAAGGCCAGCTCGACATCCACGCCGGCCCGGTGATCGGGGTGGTGGTTGAGTCGGCCTGCCAGTACCACGCGCCGGTGGCGTTCCCGGATCGCCTGTGCGCCGGGGTGCGGGTCGATCGCCTGGGCAACCGCGCCGTCACCTACGGGCTGGCGATCTTCGTCGAGCCGGGCGACGCCACCCAGGCCGCGGTCGCCCACGGCCACTTCGTCCACGTCTTCGTCGATCGCGCCACCCGGCGGCCGGTCGCGATTCCGGACCCGGTGCGCGCGGCGCTGGCGACCCTGGTCGTCGGGTAACCGATCACCCGAGGGCGCCGCGGCGGACCTCGCCGTCGGGGAACACCTGGAGGTAGCCGCCGCCCGGCAGCTCGAGGCAGGTCAGCGGGCCGCCCTTGCCGGCGCCGGTGTCGAGGCCGACCAGCGGACCGCGCTGCCACGGCGCGGTCCGCGCCGCGTCGGGGGGCGGCAGGTCGGCGACCGGGGTGTGGCCGAACACCAGCCGCGGCCCAGCGTAGCCGGTGAAGAAGTCCGGCTCGCGCTGCCATAGGAGCGCGGTCGGATCGGAGGTCTCGGGCGGTTGCCAGGCCGTGCCCTCGCCCGACAGCCCGGCGTGGACGTAGATGGCGTGCTCGTCGCGGTGCCAGTGCGGCAGCGCGCGCATCCACGTCACCACCGGCGCCGGCAGCCACTGCGCCGGATCGAAGTACCGCGCGACGTGATCTTGATCGAGCGGATCGACGTCGGGGCGATCGAGGAACGACCGGTAGCTGGCGGCGACGCCGTTGCCGACCGGCAGGAGGAAGCTGGGATCGCGCCGATCGATCGCGCCCAGCAAGGCGTCCTCGTGGTTGCCGCGCAGGCACACGACGGCGCCGGCGGTCTGCTCAGGCAGCCGGCGCAGGAGCTCGATCACGCCGCGGCTGTCGGGGCCTCGGTCGACGTAGTCGCCCAAGAAGACCAAGCGATCGCCGGGGCCGATGAACGGCAGCTCGGCGAGGAGCCGCGTCAAGAGCACGCGCTCGCCGTGGATGTCGCCGATGACGAAGGTGCGATCGGTCATGGCAGGAGGGGGGCGACGCGGGGCCGGTGATCCACGGCCTCGATCCCGGAAGTTGTACCGGCGCGCCGTCCCCCGCGCCAGGCCTCGACTTCGGTCTCGGTCTCGGTCTCGGTCTCGGTCTCGGTCTCGGTCTCGGTCTCGGTCTCGGCCTCGGCCTCGGTCTCGGTCTCGGTCTCGGTCTCGGCCTCCGCCTCGGTCTCGGCCTCGGTCTCGGCCTCCGCCTCGGTCTCGGTCTCGGTCTCGGTCTCGGCCTCGGTCTCGGCCTCGGTCTCGGCCTCCGCCTCGGTCTCGGTCTCGGTCTCGGTCTCGGTCTCGGCCTCGGTCTCGGTCTCCGCCTCCGCCTCCGCCTCCGCCGGGATCGGCTAGCCGGTCGCCGGCGGTCCCGGTCGACCCGCGGCGGTACAGTCGCGCCGTGCCTGCCGCCGACGCCATCGCGCGCCACCTCGATCGCTGGAAGCTGTCGCTGCTCGATCTGACGCTGCGCAACCGTCTGCTCGACGCCCGTGATGGGCGTCAGGTGGTGCCGCTCGTCGGCGCCGATCCGCTCGCGCTCCTGGCTCGGCTCGACGACGGCGCGACCTTCGAGCTGGCGCCCGGCGCGACGGTGGCGCCCGACGCGGTCGGCGGTCCCGAGCGCGCGGCCGAGGCGATGGCCAAGGCCGGCGCCGACGCCCTCGAGCGCAAGCGGCTGCTGGCGAGCGTCGGTGCCGACGAGCTCGATCGCCGGTTGGTGGCCATGGCGCGCAGCGCCCGCGAGAGCCTGCAGGAGAGCGGGGCCTCGACGCTGTGGGTCGCGCTCGGCCTCCTGCGCTGGTACGAGGCCGACGACGCCCCGGTCCCGCGCCACGCGCCGCTGGCCCTGTACCCGGTCGAGCTGCGGCGGACCGCCGCCGGCGATCGCTATCGCCTGGCCGCGCGCGCCGACGAGGAGCCGCGGTGGAACGACACCCTGTTCGAGAAGCTCAGCGCCGACTTCGGGATCGCGGTCGCGCGCCCCGACGGCGACCGCGACGAGCTCGACCTGGCGGCGGCGATGGCGGCGCTCGGCGAGGCGATCGCGCGCTTTCCGCGCTGGCAGGTGGTGCCCGAGGCGCGCCTCGGCATCTTCTCGTTCGCCAAGTTCGTCATGTGGACCGATCTGGCGGCCCGCGGGGACGCCTTGCTGGCGGCGCCGGTGGTTCGCCACCTGGCCGAGGGCAGCGGTGCGGCGTTCCCGGCGCAACCGGCCTTCCCCGAGCCGGCGACCCTCGATCGCACGTTGCCGCTCGGCGAGCAGTTCGCGCCCCTCGACTGCGACGCCAGCCAGCTCGCGGCGGTGGTCGCCGCCGCCGACGGGCGGAGCTTCGTCCTGCAGGGCCCGCCGGGGACTGGCAAGTCGCAGACCATCACCAACCTGATCACCCAGGCCTTGGTCGCCGGCAAGACCGTGTTGTTCGTCGCCGAGAAGCAAGCCGCGCTCGAGGTGGTCCACCGGCGCCTGGCCAAGGCCGGGCTCGGCGACTTCTGCCTCGAGCTGCACTCGCACAAGGCCGGCAAGCGCGAGGTCATCGCCGAGCTAGCCCGGGTGCTCGAGCGGGTCTGGCGCCCCAACGTGCCGGTGGCCGGCGACGACGCCCGCCTGGCCGCGGTGCGCGACGAGCTGAACGCCTACGTCGCCGCGCTCCACGATCCGGGGCCGGCCGGCATCTCGGTCCACGACGCGCTGGCGGCGCTGGGCCGGCTGCGCGACGCCCCGGCCTTGCCCGATGGCGCCGCCGCCGACGCCGCGGCGATCGCCGCGCAGCGCGACGCGGTCCGCCGCTACGCCGAGGCCGCGGCGGCGATCGCGCCGGTGGCCGAGCACCCGTGGCGCGGCGCGACCCTCGACACCTGGCAGCTCTCGACCGAGGACGCGGTGCGCGCGACCCTGGCCGAGGCGGTGGCGGCGGCGGCCGGCCTCGACCAGGCGGTGACCGCGATCACCGCGGCGGTGCCCGGCGTCGCGGCCCGGACCCAGGCCGAGCTCAGCGCGCTCGGTGAGCTGGCCGGACAGCTCGCGGCCAGCCCCGGCCCCGGGCCGGCGCTGATCGAGGCCGCGGTCGCCTCGGCCGGCGGTGGCGCCGCCGGCGCGGTCGCCGACAAGATCGCCGTGGTCAAGGCCCGGGCCAGCGGCGACGACGCCGCGGCCGCGCCGCGCGACGCGGTCGCGTGGTTGGCCCTGGCGCGCCGGCGCCGCGAGCTGGCCCGCGGCCTGGCCGCGCGCTGGAGCGAGCGCGTGTACCAGCTCGATCTCGACAGCCTGGCCGCGCGCTTCCGCACCTGGGCCGGGCGATTCCCGCTGTTCCGCTGGTTCGCGCTGCGGGCGGCGCGCCGGCAGGCGCGGGCGGCCCTGGTCAGCGGTCCGCTGCCGTCCGACCGCGAGGTCGCCGAGGAGCTCGCCACCGCCGGCGAGGTCGGCCGCGCCGATCGCGCCCTGGCGGCGACCGCGGTCGAGGCCCGGACCTGGCTCGGCGCCCTGGCCCCGGCGGTCGAGCCCGACGGCGACCTCGACGTGGTCGACCGCGCGGTGACCTGGGCCCGGTCCGCGCGCGCGGCCTTCGCGGCGCTGGCGGTGGCCCCGGCGGCGCGCGAGGCGGCCTGGCAGGCGGTGGTGACCGCGGCGAGCGCGCGACCGGTGGCCCCGCTGTGGGCCGAGGCCGCGGCCGCGATCGCGCGCTGGCGCGCGGCGCTCGGCCGCCTGCGCGACGTCTGTGGCGTCGTGGTCGACGACGGCGCCGGCGATCACCGGGCCGAACTCGCGGCGCGCCTGACCGCGTGGGCCGCGGCGCCGACCGCGCTGCGCGACTGGACCGCCTACGCCCGGGCCCGGGCCGCGGCGCTGGCGGCCGGGCTGGCCAACACCGTCGCCGGCGTCGAGGCCGGCACGGTCGGCGCCGCGGCCGTGGTCGCGGCGTGGGAGCGCGCGCTCTACCGCGGCGTCGCCGAGCGCGCGATCGCCGCCACCCCCGCCTTGGCCGGTTTCCACGGCGCCAGCCATCACGCCCGGATCGCCGAGTTCGTCGAGCTCGACCGCGCCCAGCTCGGGGTGGCCCAGGCCCGGGCCATCGCGCGCCTGGCCGAGCGGGTGCCGCGGGTGTCAGGCGACACCGCCGACGGCGGCGAGATCGGGATGCTCCTGCGCGAGGCCGGCAAGCAGCGGCGGCACAAGCCGCTGCGCGCGCTGTTTCGCGACATCCCCAACCTCTTGCCGCGGCTCAAGCCGTGCCTGCTCATGAGCCCGCTGTCGGTCGCGCAGTACCTCGACCCGGCGGTGCGGCGCTTCGATCTCGTGGTCTTCGATGAGGCCTCGCAGATCCCGACCGCCGACGCGATCGGCGCGCTGGCCCGCGGCCAGGCCGCGATCGTGGTCGGTGACTCCAAGCAGCTGCCGCCGACCCGGTTCTTCGCCCCGGGCGACCGCGGCGGCGACGGGCCCGACGACAGCGACGCGGTCGAAGAGCTCGAGAGCATCCTCGACGAGTGCGTCGCCGCGCGCCTGCCCGAGCTGCGCCTGACCTGGCACTTCCGCAGCCGCCACGAAGATCTGATCGCGTTCTCGAACCAGCGCTACTACGACGACCGCCTGGCGGTGTTCCCGACCGCCGCCGCCCGGGTCCCCGGGCTCGGGGTCGGCTACCGCAAGCTCGACGGGATCTACGACCGCGCCAACACCCGGCACAACCGGATCGAGGCCGAGGCGGTGGTCGCCGAGGTGGTCGCGCGCCTCACCGATCCCGAGCGCGCCCATCGCTCGATCGGCGTCGTGACCTTCTCCAAGCCGCAGCAGGAGCTGATCCTCGATCTGCTCGACGCCGCTCGCGCCGCCGACCCCGGCCTCGAGCGCCACTTCGCCGACGACGCCAAGGAGCCGGTGCTGGTCAAGAACCTCGAGACCATCCAGGGCGACGAGCGCGACGTGATCCTGTTCTCGATCGGCTACGGCCCCGATCGCGACGGCAAGGTGGCGATGAACTTCGGGCCGCTCAACCAGGACGGCGGCGAGCGTCGGCTCAACGTCGCCGTCACCCGGGCGCGCGACGAGCTGGTGATCTTCACCTCGATCGAGCCCGAGCAGATCTCGCCTGAGGTGACCGCGCTCGGGGTCCGCCACCTGGCGGAGCTGCTGCGCTTCACCCGCGATGGCGGCCAGCCGGCCGCGGAGCGCGCGGCCCGGCCGCCGGCCACCGAGCTGACCGCCGCGATCGCCGCCGCCCTGACCGCCAAGGGCTGGACCGTCCACCACCAGGTCGGCTGCGCCGCCTACCGGATCGATCTCGCGGTGGTCGATCCCGACGACCCCGGGCGCTACGTGCTCGGCATCGAGACCGATGGCCCGGCCTACGCCCTGGCCGCCACCGCCCGCGATCGCGATCGCCTGCGGGCCCAGGTCCTGGCCGGCTTGGGCTGGCGCCTGCACCGGATCTGGTCCCTCGACTGGTTCCACGCCGCCGACAAGGAGCTGGCCCGGGTCCACAACGCGATCATCAACGCGATCGCCGCGGCCCGGGCGGCCAAGAAGGGTGGGGCGACCCGCTCGGGGCCCGTGGCCGCGCCCGAGGCGACCGCGCCCGCCGCCGCGCCGACCCCGCCCGGTGCCGGCCCAACGCCACCGTCCGCCGGCTCGGCCTCCCCGTCGGCGGGCTTGGCCCCGACGGGGCGCGCCGCTGCGGTCGCCAGCCCGGCGCGCGCCGCTCGCCCGGCCCCGGCTCGCCCGGCCGTCGAGCGCACCGCGATCGGGCGCTACGCGGTCGCCAGCGTCCCGGCCGGCCGGCGCACCGTCGACGATCTCTACGACGTCGGCCGGGTCGACGAGCTCGGCAAGGTCCTCGACGCGGTGCTGGCCGTCGAGGCACCCATCCACGTCGGCCTCCTGGCCCGGCGGGTCGCCGCGTATTTCGGGATCGGCCGGATGTCGCCGCGGGTGATCGAGCGCGTCCGGCTGATCGCCGCGACCCGGGCCCAGGTCGGCAGCCCGAGCGAGCCCGACGTGGTGTGGCGCCGCGATCAGGATCCTGCGGCCCTGCCGAGCGTCCGGGTTCCGGACGATGGGCACCCCGACAGCAAGCGCGACTGGGACGAGCTGCCGGTGGTCGAGATCGCGGCCGCCGCCCGGGTCGTGCTCGAGCGCAACCTCGGCCTGCCGCGCACCGAGCTGGTGCGCGAGACCGGCAAGCTCCTGGGCTTCGCGCGCCAGGGCGACAAGGTCCTGGCCCGCTTGGCCGAGGGGGTCGAGGTCTTGATCGCGCGCGGCCTGGCCCGGGTCGACGGCGAGCGGATCAGCGTGCCGTAGGCGCGGCGCGCGGCCGACGGTGCGCCCGCGTGCTCACCCGGCGGCGCGGGCCGGCGCGATCCGGAGGTGGCCGCGCAGGTGCTCGGGCACCTCGGCCAGCTCCTCGGGATCGTGATCGACGATCAGCCCCCGGCAGGCCGCGGTCCCACACGCGCACGGCTCGGCCAGCGCGCCGACGAACGCGTAGTCGTAGGTCAGCTCCTCGCCGGGCTCGAGGTCGCGGTTCGCGACCCACCAGGCCAGGAGCTGGCCGCGCTCGTGATCGAAGCGCGAGTCGATCTCGGTGTTGGGCTCGCAGGCGTGGTTGATCCACCGGGTCTGGTCGACCAGGTCGAAGTAGACCTCGGGGGCGTCGGGATCGTCGTCGCCGTCGGGGCCCCAGCCCGGCAGGACCAGGGCGTAGGTGTCGTCGAAGTCGTCGTCGGCGCGGTAGGTGACCCCCTCGCCGTAGACCACGATCTCCCCTTGGGCGAAGCGGCGGGTGGTCACCACGCCGTAGCCGTGGATCGAGGAACGGGTCACGCGAAGGCCGGGCAGGAGCGGCATCGGCGGGATTTTCCAGATCCGCGCGCCGCTGTCAAAGGGCCTCGGGCATACTGGCGCGCGATGAGCAAGCGTATCGGCATCCTGACCGGGGGCGGCGACTGCCCCGGCCTGAACGCGGTGATCCGCGCTGTGGTCCTGCACGCCCGCCACACCCACGGCTGGGAGACCGTCGGCATCCGCAACGGGTTCGAGGGGCTCTACGAGGAGGACTACGTCGATCTCGATCCGGCCCGGGTCGCCCACCTCCTGGGCCGCGGCGGCACCATGCTGGGCTCGAGCAACCGCGCCAACCCCTTCGCCTATCCCCTCAAGCTGCCCGACGGCCGCACCGAGATCCACGACGTCAGCGCCACTTGCATGGCTAACCTGGCCAAGCTCGACCTGGGCGGCCTGGTCGTGGTCGGCGGCGACGGCACGATGTCGTTCTCGCAGAAGTTCATCGAGCGCGGCGCCACCAAGATCGTCGGCGTGCCCAAGACGATCGACAACGATCTCGAGGCCACCGAGATGACGATCGGCTTCGCGACCGCGGTCGAGGTCGTGGTCGAGGCCCTCGAGCGGCTGCAGACCACCGCCGAGAGCCACGAGCGCATCATGATCGTCGAGGTCATGGGCCGCTACGCCGGGTGGATCGCGCTCACCTCGGCGCTGTCGGGCGGGGCCCACGTCTGCCTCTTGCCCGAGATCGAGTACGACGTCGATCGGGTGGTCGAGCACATCAACCGCCGCCACGGCCGCGGCGTGTCGTACTCGATCATCGTGGTCGCCGAGGGCGCCAAGCCCAAGGGCGGCGAGTACGCGGTCGCGGTCAAGGGCGACGTCACCAAGCAGGACAAGCTCGGCGGCGCCGGTCAGCGCCTGGCCGAGGTCATCACCGCGCGCACCGAGTACGAGGTCCGTACGACCGTGCTGGGGCACATCCAGCGCGGCGGCGCGCCGTGCGCGTTCGATCGCGAGCTCGGGACGCGGTTCGGGGTCAAGGCCGTCGATCTGATCGCCCGCGGCCAGTTCGGGCACGTCGCCGCCCTCGAGCACGGCTCGGTGGTCGCCAAGCCGTTGGCCAAGGCGGTGAAGAAGCTGAAGCTGGTCGATCCGGCCGGGGAGCTTGTGGCGGCCGCGCGGGCGGTCGGCATCGAGCTCGGCGCCTGAGCGGGTCACCTCCTCACGGCGGCGCGGCGCGCGGCACCACCACCCCAGCCCGGACGTAGCACGACCCGGCCTGGGCCTTGGCCAGGCTCTTGCCCGCGGCCGCCGCCGCCGCGACCTCGTCGAAGGAGGTCCGCCCGGCCAGCTCGACGGCGGCGATCGACACCGACATGATCGGGAACCGCCGCAGCACGCCGTAGCGGTCGAGGGCCTCGATCGAGCCGCGGGCGCGCTCGACCGGATCGTAGTAGAGCGGGATCAGCCGATCGAAGCGGGCCAGCAGATCGAGGCACAGCGCGTCGGCCCGCGCGCCGTCGACCACGACCACGAAGTCGTCGCCGGCGATGTGGCCGATGAAGTCGCCGGGCACCCCGAGGCGGCGCACGCCGTCGCGGATCAGGTCACCGGTCTGGCGGATCACCGCGTCGGCGCGCGCCACGCCGAAGTAGTCGTTGAAGGCCTTGAAGTTGTCGAGGTCGAGATAGCAGCACACGCTGGTGGTGTCGCCGGCGGCGATCCGCCGACCGACCTCCTCGGCCACCGCGTCGGGCCCGGGCAAGAGCGTCGACGGCGAGGCGTCGCGCTCGCGCGCCGAGCGGGCCAGGGCCTTGCCGACCCGGGCGACCAGCTCGACGGCGTCGAAGGGCTTGACCACGTAGTCCTCGGCGCCCGAGCGGAAGGCCCGGACCTTGTCGGCGGTCTCGCCCTTGGCCGACAGGAAGATGATCGGCGTGAGCGCGGTCACCGGATCGGCCCGCAGCCGCTCGGCGGTGCGGAAGCCGTCGACCACCGGCATCATCACGTCGAGGAGGATCAGGTCGGGGCGGAACCGGCGGGCCTCGGCGGCGGCGTGCTCGGAGCCGTCGAGGACCCGGACCGCGTAGCCGGCCTGGGACAAGATCTCGCGGCAGATCGCGCGCACCGAGCCGTCGTCGTCGACCACCAGGACCCGGGCCGCCTCGCGCCGGCCGCTGTCGGCCAGGAGCCGGGCGCAGGCGTCGAGGAACTCGCCGGGCTGGATCGGCCGCGCCAGGGCCTCGTCGGCGCCGGCCGCCACCAGCTCGCCCAGGCCGCTGGCGTCGCCGACCGCCAGCACCGCGGCCTTGCGGGTCGCCGGGTCGTGCTCGAGGATCGCGACCAGCGCGCCGGCGTCGGCCACGGTGGACGCGACCACCGCCAGGGCGATCGGCGCGGCCCGGGCCGCGGCCAGGGCGGCGTCAGCGTCGGCCGCCACCACGACCTGGTGGCCGGCGGCCATGAGCAGGCCCTTCTGCAGGAGCGCCGACCGGGCGTCGTCGTCGACCACCAGGACCCGGGCGGCGTCGGCGGCCACCGCCTTGGTCGGGTGGGGCACCGGCGGCGGCTCGCCGGGCCCGGTGGCGGCCGGCAGGGTGAACACGAACTTGGTCCCGGCTGGGCTCGACTCGACCCAGATCCGACCGCCGTGGGCCTCGACGATCGCGCGCGACATGCCCAGGCCCATGCCGGTGCCGACCACCCGGCGGCCGCTGGCGTCGGGGGCGGTGAAGACCCGCTCGCGCTCGGCCTCGGGGATCGGCTCGCCGTCGTTCCACACCGAGACCCCGACCGCGTCGGCCACCGCCGGCGGCCCGAACACCTCGACCTCGATCCGCCCGCCCGGGCTCGCGAACTTGATCGCGTTGGACAGCAGGTTGCCGAGGACGCGGGCCAGCTTCTCGGGATCGCCGACGATCGTGACGTCGGTGGCGGCGGCGGCGACCTCGAGGCTGACCCCGCGCTGGCGCGCCCGCTCGCGGTAGCGGCCGACGGCGTCGTCGGTCATCCGGCCGATCGCGATCGGCACCCGGACCACCTCGACCGAGCCGCCGCCGCGCAGATCGTCGGCGATCTGATCGATCGTGTGGCTCATGCGGGTCGCGGCCTGGCGCGCCATCTCGACGTACCGGCGCTGCTTGTCGGTCAGCGGATCGGCGTAGCCCGACAGCACGATGTCGAGGGCGCCGGCCACCGAGGTCAGCGGGGTGCGCAGCTCGTGGGTCATGACCCTGGTCAAGGCGCCGTGGCGGTGGGCCAGCTCGCGGGCGCCGGCCAGGTCGCGCAAGACCGCGACCGCGCCGGTGATCACGCCGTCGCGGGTGATCGGCGCGACCAGCGAGTGCAGGACCGCGTCGCCGATCCGGACCTCCTCGCGCACCGGTTGATCGCCGGCGGCGGCCAGCTCGAAGGGGTAGAAGCCGAGCCGGGCCGACAAGGTGGCGGTGGTGACGTCCTCGTCGGGGCCGAGCCCGAGCAGGGTCCGGGCCGCGGGGTTACAGCGGACCGCGCCGGTGTGGTGGTCGGTGGCGAGCACCGCGTCCGGCATCGCCGCGAACACCAGCTCGAGCCAGGCGCCGTCCATCGCCGACAGTGTATCAGGCGTGGCCGCGCCGGAACGTGGCCTCGAGCCGAGCGTAGGTCCCGCCGGCGGCCACCAGCTCGGCGTGGGTGCCGCGCTCGACCACCCGGCCGCGGTCGAGCACGACGATCAGGTCGGCCGACTGGATGGTCGACAGGCGGTGGGCGATCACCAGGGTGGTGCGGCCGCGCATCAGCTCGCCGACGCCGCGCTCGATCAGCGCCTCGGTCTCGGGGTCGACGTGGGCGGTGGCCTCATCAAGGACCAAGAGCTCGGGGTCGCGGATCAGCGCCCGGGCGAAGGCCAGGAGCTGCTTCTCGCCGGCCGAGAACGCGCCGCCGCGCTCGCCGACCGCGGCGGCGAGGCCCTCGGGGCGCTTGGCCAGGCAGCGATCGAGGCCGACCCGGGCCGCCGCCGCCAAGAGCTCAGCGTCGTCGACGGCGCGGCCGGAGGCCACCGCGCCCAGGGCCAGGTTGGAGCGCACCGTGCCGGTGAACAGCGCGACGTCCTGCGAGATCACCGTGACCCGGCGGCGCAGCTCGGCGACCGGCAGCGCGGTGACGTCGACCCCGCCGAGGGCGATCCGGCCGGCGCTCGGCTCGTAGAGCCGGGTCAAGAGCTTGATCAGGGTCGACTTGCCCGAGCCGGTGGCGCCGACGATGGCCACGGTCTGGCCGCGGCCGACCGCCAGCGAGACGTCGCGGAGGATCGGCTCGGCGCCGTAGGCGAAGTCGACGTGGGCGAACTCGACCAGCGGGGCCGCGGGGTCGGGGTCGGGCGCGGCCGCGGCGGTTGCGGCGGTCGCGGCGGTCGCGGTCGCCGGGGCGTCCTTCGGGGTCGGGGCGTCGGGCTCGGCGGTCTCGAGCAGCTCGGTGATGCGCTCGATCGCCGCCATCGCGCCCTGCATGACGGCGTACTTGGCCGACAGATCGCGGATCGGGATGAAGAACTTGTTGATGTACTCGAGGAACGCGACCACCAGGCCGAGGGTGACGATCGCGTCGGCGCTGACGCCGCGCTGGGCGACCGCCCACCACGCCACCGCCGCGACCGCGATCACGCCGATCGCCTCGACCAGCGCGTACATCGCGGCGTCGGCGCGGATCGACGCGAGGTACGCGTCACGGTGGCCGGCGTTGATGACGTCGTACTCGCGGGCGGCGGCGTCCTCGCGGCGGAAGATCTGCACGACCTTGATGCCGCTCAGGTGCTCCTGGGCGAAGGCGTTCATGGCCGCGAGCCGGACCCGGATCTCGCGGAACGACCGCCGCATCGCCGACCGCGCGTAGTTCACCAGGATCACCAGGAGCGGCAGCGTGGCGAAGGTGACCAGGGTCAGCTCCCAGTCGAGCGTGAACATGATGATCGCGATGCCGACCATGCGGACCGCGTCGGTCACCAGGGTGATCACGCCCGACGCGAACATCTCGTTGACGCTCTCGACGTCGTTGGTCATCCGGGTCAAGAGGCGCCCGACCGGCATGCGGTCGAAGAACCCGGCCCGCCGCGACACGACGTGGTCGTAGCAGGCCAGGCGGAGGTCGTGCATGGCGCGCTGGCCGAGGAGCTGGATCGCCCACTGCTCGCCGAACGACACCAGCATCTGGCCGAACACCAGCGCCAGGTAGGCCAGGGCGATCGTCCCCAGGCCGTCGAGCTTGTCGACCGCGATGTGATCGGCGATCGCGACCTTGACCAGGTAGGGCTGGGCCAGCTCGAGGGCGATCGCGGCCAGGGTGAACGGCAGCCACACCA
This sequence comes from Kofleriaceae bacterium, assembly GCA_018057825.1. Classification (GTDB taxonomy): domain Bacteria; phylum Myxococcota_A; class Polyangia; order Haliangiales; family Haliangiaceae; genus UBA2376. The sequence continues at coordinate 143,434 of JAGPCY010000016.1, forward strand.
GGAGCAGCCGGGCGTGGGGGCGGATGAACCGGCCGAGCTTGCGCATCAGCCGGACGTCGTAGGCCTTGCCCAGCACCTGTTCCCGCTGAGTCACGGTGCCTCCGTCGTGAGCTGGGTGCGGTACAGCTCGGCGTAGACGCCGCCGGCGGCCAGGAGCTGGTCGTGGGTGCCGACCTCGGCGACCCGGCCGTCGTCGAGGACGACGATCTGGTGCGCGGTCCGGACCGCGGCGACCCGGTGCGAGATCAGCAGCGCCGTGCGATCGGCGAGGATCGCGCGCAGCCGCTCGAGGATCACGGTCTCGGTGGCGGCGTCGACCGACGACAGCGAGTCGTCGAGGATGAGCAGGCGGGGCTCGGCGGCCAGGGCCCGGGCCAAGGCGACGCGCTGGCGCTGGCCGCCGGACAGGGTGATGCCGCGCTCGCCGACCACGGTGGCGTAACCCTCGGGCATGGCCTCGAGGTCGCGGGCCAGGCCGGCGGCGGTGGCGGCGGCGATGATGCGCGGCGGGACCTGGCCGTCGGCGACCACCGAGGTGGTCGGGGCGGCGCCGACCGCCGCCAGCTCGTCGGCCCGGGCCCGCGGCAAGGTCGAGCCGACGCCGTAGCCGAACCCGATGTTGTCGGCGATCGTGGTCGAGAACAGGAAGGCGTCTTGCGGCGCGTAGCCGATGGCCGCGCGCAGGTCGGCCAGGGGCAGGGTCGTGACATCGCGGCCGTCGAGGAAGATCGTGCCGGCTGGGACCTCGAGCAGGCGGCACACCGCCTCGACCAGGGTGGTCTTACCGGCGCCGGTGCGGCCGACCAGCGCGGTGGTGGTACCGGCGGGGATCGTCAGGCTGACCCGGTCGAGGACGGTGCGGTCGCCGCGGGTCAGGGTCAGGTCGCGGACCTCGAGGCCGCCCTGGCGCTCGGCGTCGGCCAGGGCCGGGCCGGGCCCGTCGACCACGGTCGGCGCGGTGGCCAGGAGCGAGGCCAGGCGCTGCCACGAGGCCTGGCCGCGCTGCAGGAGCGACAGCATCCAGCCCAGGGCCAAAGTCGGCCACACCAGGCGGGCCAGGTACTGGGTCAGCTCGATCAGCTCGTCGAGCCCGAGGCGGCCGTCGAGGTGCCGGCGGCCGCCGAGGTACAAGACCAGCACCATCGCGATCGAGCCCAGGCCGGCGAACACCGGGCCCATCGCGCCGCGGATCCGGGTCAGGTCCATGTTGCGATCGAGCAGGCGGCGCGACGACGCGACGAAGCGCGCGCGGCGATCGGCCTCGAGGCCGTAGGTCTTGATCGCCGCGATCGCGGTCAGGTCCTCCTGGATCTCGTTGGACAGCGCGCCGAGCTGGGCCTGGACCCCCATCGACGACCGGTAGATGCGCTTGCCGAACAGGCGACCAGCCAGGACGATCGTCGGGTAGGGCAGGCAGGCCCACAGGGTCAGCCACGGATCGATCCGCAGCATCATCGTGAGGACGGTGACGAACGCGAACAGGGTGTTGACGATGTTGAGGACGCCGGCCCCCCACATCGCCCGCACGGTCTGGACGTCGTTGGTCAGCCGCGACATCGTGTCGCCGGTCGGGTGGGTGGTGTGGTACGGCCCGTCGAGCGTGAGCAGGTGGCGGAACAGATCGCCGCGCAGGTCGTACTCGGCGGCGCGGGCGGCGTTGAAGATCCACACCCGCGACAAGATCCGGGTGACCGCGGTGCCGAGCGCGAAGCCGATCATCGCCAGGCACAGCCACACCACCTGGTGCTCGGGGTCGCCGCGCTCGAGGGCGACGATCACCTCGCCGGTGGTGACCGGGATCCCGAGGAACAGGACGTTGGTCGCGATCAGCATCGCGATGCCGCCGCCGATGCCCCGATCGTAGCGTCGGAGGTAGCTCCACGGGCCGAGCCGGGCGGGCGACGTGGGGCCTGACACCGGCCACGGCATACCCGACCGCGGCGGCCGCGACAAGCGGCCGCGGCCAGTGGCGATGTCCAGCCGCGCGCACCGAAAAACGATCGGCAATCCGGACCGTTTGGCTCGGACGTCGCGTTGTTTCGCCGTCGCGTCCGGCGGTAGCATCGAGCCGCGCTCGGAGGCGCCGCGCGGTGGGCGCGGTCCCCCGATCCGCCCCCCATCCGCCATGGCCGATCTCCAGACCGTCCTCTCGCGCCTCGACAGCGATCCCGATGATCCCCACGTGCTGGCCGGGTTGGCGGCCATCACCGAGGCCGCGCGGGCCGGCCTCGACGTCGCCGGGGCGGCGGCCGTGGCCCACCTGCGCAAGCGCTGTCGCGATCGCGGTCGGCCCGACGTCGCGCTCAAGCTGTTCGACGCCGAGCTGGCCGGGACGACCGGGCCGCGGGTCGCCGACCTGCTGATCGCCAAGGCCGAGCTCCTCGACGAAGATCTGCTCGATCCGCGGGCCGCCGAGGCCTGCTACCAGGCGGCGCTGTCGGTGCGCCCCGACGCCGCCGCCGCCACCGAGGCCCTCGAGTCGATCGCCTTGGCCCGCGACAACTGGCAGAAGTTCGCCGCCAAGTACGTCGACGAGGCCAAGGCCTCGACCGACCGCGAGCTGACCACCGCGCTCTACCTGTCGGCGGCCGAGACCTACGCCCGCTACGCGCCCGAGGCCCCCGAGGTCGAGGCCCACCTGCGGGCGTCGCTGGCCGCCGATCCGCGCAACGCCAAGGCCGGGGCCCACCTGCAGCGCCTGCTGGCGCGGGCCGGGCGCTGGGCCGAGCTGGCCGAGACCCTGGCGGCGCGGGTCGATCACGCCGCGACCAGCGAGGAGCGCGTGCCGGCGATCCTGGCGCTGGCCGAGGTCACCCGCGGGCCCCTGGCGCAGCCCGAGCGCGCCCTCGAGCTGTACAAGAAGGTGGTCGCGATCGATCCGGCCCAGCCGAGCGCGCTCCGGGTGCTGGGCGACGCCCTCGCCGCCGGCGAGAACTGGCAGGCCCTGGTGACGCTCTACGGCGCGGCCCTGCGGGCCCGCGGCGGCGACGGCGATCTCGGGATGCTCCTCCAGGTCGGGATGATCCTGTGGAAGCGGCTGGCCGACCTCGAGGCCGCCGAGGACTACTTCCGCCGCATCCGCAAGCTCGACGCCTCCCACCCGGTGGCCCTCGACTTCTACCGCGCGTACCACGGCGGGCGCGGCGAGGGCGGCAAGCTGGTGGCGATCCTGCGCCAGGCCGAGAAGGCGCTGCCGGTCGGCGCCGCCGACACCGACGGTCGCGCCAAGGCGCTCGCGGTCGAGATCGCCGAGCTGTCGGAGCACCAGCTCGGCACCCCCGACAAGGCGATCGACGCCTGGAAGCAGCTCCTGCGGACCGATCCGACCTCGACCGAGGCGCGGGCCGCGCTGCGCCGGCTGTACCGCAAGGCCGAGAAGTGGAACCCGCTGCTCGATCTGATCAAGGACGAGATCGAGCGGCTGCCCGAGGCCGAGGTCGCGGGCAAGATCGCCGGGCTCTACGAGGTGGTCGCGATCTACGCCGACAAGCTCCGGCTCGATCCGATGGTGCTCAACACCTACAACGCGATCCTGCGCCTCGATCCGGGCGACCTGCGCGCGATCGACGAGCTGGCCGGCAAGTACCGCGCGATGGGCCGGTGGCAGGACCTGATCGGCATCCTGGCCAAGAAGGCGGAGCTCGAGGCCCTGCCGGTGGCCGACCGCGCCGCGATCCTGCGCGAGAGCGCCGAGCTGTGGATCGAGCGGTTCGGCAACTACGCCCAGGCGATCCGTCCCCTCGAGCGCCTGCTCGAGCTCGACCGCAACGACGCCGACGCGGTGGCGCGCCTGAAGGACATCTACACCCGCCGTCGGCAGTGGCGTCAGCTCATCACTCTCCTGGGCCACGAGGCCGAGGCGCTGACTGGGGCCGACCGCCGCGCCAAGCAGAACGAGATGGCGCGGCTGGCGGCCGAGCGGGTCGGCGACACCCGCCTGGCGATCGAGATCCACTGTCGGACCCTGGCCGAGGCCGGGCCCGGGATCGGCCGCGCCGGCGACGGTCAAGACGAGACCTACGCCGCCCTGGCCGGACTCTACGAGCGCGAGAAGCGCTACCTGGCGCTGGCCGAGATCCTCGGCCGACAGCGGGTCCGGGCCGCGACCACCGCCGAGGCGGTGGCCCTCCTCGAGAAGCAGGGCGCGCTCCTGGCCGATCGGATCGGCGCGCCGGCCCTGGCCGCCGAGGCCTTCGCGGCGATCCTGGCGATCGAGCCGCACCACGCCAAGGCGCTGCGCACGCTGCGCGAGCTATACGCGGCGGCGGCCGACTGGGAGCGCCTCGAGGCGCTGTACCTCGGCCTCGGCCAGAGCGATGAGCTGGTCGACGCGCTGGTCGCCTTGGCCGATCGCCAGGACGATCGCGAGCTGCGGCTGGCGCTGGTGCGGCGCGCGGCCCGGGTCGCGAGCGAGCGCCAGGAGCCCGAGCGCGCGGCCCGGGTGTGGGAGCGCCTGCTGGCGATCGAGCCGACCGACGCCACCGCGGCCCGCGCCCTGGTGCCGGTCTACCAGAAGGCCGACAAGCCGGCCAAGCTCCTGCCGGTCTACGAGGTCCTCCTCGGGCACTGCACGACCACCGCCGAGCGGCTGGCGCAGATCGCCGAGATCCGCGCGCTGTGCGAGCAGCGCCTGGGCTCGCGGGCCCTAGCCTTGTCGTGGACCGCGCGGGCCTTCGAGCTGGCCCCCGACGAGCCCGCCCTCGTCGGCGAGCTGTTGCGCCTGGCCCAGGGGCCGGAGCACTGGCGCGACGTGGTCGCGGTGCTCGAGCGCCACGCCGACGCCGACGCGCGCCCGGTCGAGACCCGCCTGGCGCTCCTGCGCGCCCTGGCCGGCGTCTACCGCGACAAGCTCGACGACGACGCCGCGGCCCGCGGCGCCCACCAGCGGATCCTCGCCCTGGCGCCTGGCGATCGCGACGCCGAGGCGGCGATCGAGGCGCTGTCCGAGGAGCTGTCGGATTGGCCCGGGCTCCTGGCGTCGTACCGCCGGCAGCTCGAGCGCGCCGCCCCCGAGGCCCGGCGCGGCCTGTTCGCCAAGATCGCTCAGGTCGAGGAGGAGCGGCTGGCGGATCTCGACGCGGCCGCGGCCACCCACGGCCAGGTGCTGGCCGAGGCGCCGACCGACGCGGCGGCGCTGGCGGCCCTGGCCCGCCTGCACGAGGCGCGCGGCGACTGGGACGGCCTGGCGACGGTCTTGACGACCCAGCTCGCGGTCGCGGCGCCCGAGGCCCGCGCGGCGCTCGAGCTGCGGCTGGCCACCCTCGAGGACGGCGCGCTCGATCGGCCGACCGCGGCGCTGCCCCACTATCGCGGCGCCCTGGCCGCGCTGGCGCCGCCGCCGGCGACCTTGCTGGCGGCCTGCGTCCGCTACTTGCCGGGGGGCGCGCGCGCCTCCGCGATCGACGACGACACCCGTCGGGCCCTGGCCCGCGAGCTGCGCCCGCACCTCGACGCCGCTGGGGACCCCGCGGCGCGCCTCGCCGCCCTCGGCTGCCTGGCCAGCGATCCGGCGGCCGCGCCGGCCGTGGCCCGGGCCCTCGACCGCGAGATGGTGCCGCTGTTCCACGCGCTCGGCCGGGCCGAGGAGGCCTGGGCCCCGGCGCTGCGAGTGGTGGCCGATGCGCCCGGCGACGTCGACGCCCGCGGCGCGCTGATCGATCTGGCCGAGGAGCTGGGCCGGCCGCGCGAGCTGGCGGCGGCGCTCAGCGACGCGCTGACCGCGCTGCGCAAGAGCGGGGCGCCGACCGTCGAGGTGCTGGCGATGGCCCAGGGCCTGGCCCGTCGGGTCGCCGCCGACCCGACCACCGCGGCCGGGGCCGAGCGGGCGTGGTTGACCGTGCTCGAGATCGCGGCCGACGACGCCGAGGCCTACGGCGCCCTGGCGGCGCTGTATCGCAAGGACGCGCGCTGGCCGGATCTGCGGGCCCTCCTCGAGCGCCAGATCGAGGTCGCGGTCGAGCCGGCCGCCAAGCTCGTGGCCCTCGGTGAGCTGACCACCCTCGACGAGGACGTCCTGGGCGATCCCAGCCAGGCGGTGGCCGACTACCGCCGGATCCTCGAGCTCGAGCCCGGCCACCTGCCGGCCTACCGGGCCCTCGAGCGCCTGTACGCCGACGGCGAGAGCTGGGCCGATCTCGAGGCGGTGCTGGCCGCCGAGGCGGCCTGGGTGCCCGAGGCCGCGCAGGCCGCGCTGCGCTTCCGCCGCGCCGAGCTGCGCGCGCGCCGCCTGGGCGATCGCCTCGGGGCCGTGGACCTCCTCGAGGAGGTGGTCGCCGCGCACCCGAGCCACGCCGACGCCCGCGAGCTCCTCGAGGAGCAGCTCGCCCAGCCCGAGCTGCGGCAGCGGGTGGCCGCGATCCTCGAGCCGCTCTACCAGCGCGATCACCTGTGGCGCGATCTGGTCGGGGTCTTGCGGATCCAGCGCGAGGCGGTGAGCGGGCCCGAGGCCGCGGCGCTGCTCGGTCGCATCGCCGGCCTCGAGGAGCGCGAGCTCGACCACGGCAAGGCCGCGTTCGAGACCTGGGCCCAGGCGCTCTACGCCGATCCGGGCGCGCCCGCGCCGTCGCAGGCGCTGCTCCGCCTGGCCGCGACCTACGATCGCTGGCACGACGCCGCCGCCGCCTTCGAGCGGGCCGCCGACGTCGCCGGCGATGACGTCGCGGTGGCGGCGCCGCTGCGCGCCCACGTCGCCGAGATCTGCGATCGCTCGCTGGGCGACAACCCGCGGGCGATCGCCGCCTACCGGGCCCTGGTCGCCCTCGACCCCAGCGACGTCGAGCGGGCCGGCCCGGCCCTGGCCGCGCTGGCCCGGCTGCACGAGGAGGAGGAGCAGTGGCGCGAGCTGCGCGAGGTGGTGGCGCGACAGGCCGACCTCGACGGCGCGAGACGCCTGGGCTTCCTGGCCCGGGCCGCCGAGCTCGACGAGACCCGCCTCGGCGATCCCGATCGCGCGATCGCGACCTGGCGCGAGGTCGCGGCGGACGATCCGGCCAACGCCGGCGCGATCGCCGCCCTCGAGCGCCTGTACCAGGCCCGCGATCGCTGGGCCGATCTGGCCGAGCTGGTGCGCCTGAAGATCGATCTCGCCGACGAGCCGGCGATCAAGATCGGCGAGCTGCGCCGACTGGCCGAGATCCACGAGGTCATGCTGGCGGCGCCGGCCGAGGCCATCGTCGCCTACCTCGAGATCCTCGACCTGGCGGCCGACGACGTCGCCGCGCTCGACGAGCTGGCCCGGCTCTACCGCGAGGCCAACCGCCCCCTCGATCGCCTCGACATCCTCGAGCGCCGGCTGGCGGTGGCCGACGCCCGCGCCGACGCCGATCGGGTGCCGCGCCGCGCCGAGCTGGCCGGGCTCCTCGCCGAGCTGCGCCGCGGCCCCGAGGCCCTCGAGCGCTGGGCCGAGATCCTGACCCTCGACCCCGAGCACGCCGCGGCCACCGCGGCGGTCCGGGCCGGCTTCGACGATCCCGAGCTGGCGCCGCGCGCCGGCGCGATCCTCGAGCCGCTGTACGAGGCCACGGGCCGCGATCGCGAGCTGGCGGAGCTCTTGACGATCGCCGCCGAGCGCGAGTCGAGCGCCCGCGAGCGGGTCCGGCTGTGGAGCCGGGTCGCGACGATCCACGAGGGTCGGCTGAGCGATCGCCCGGCGGCGTTGACCGCGGCGGTGGCGGCGCTGCGCGCGGCGGTGGCCGAGCCCGAGCTGCCCGAGACGATCGCGGTCGTCGATCGTCTGGCCGGGGAGCTCGAGCGCGAGGTCGAGCTGATCGCGATCTATCGCGACGTCGCCGACGACGTCCTCGACAGCGGGGTGCAGCGACGGCTGTACCTGGACATCGCCGATCTGGCGCAGGCCGCGGTGGGCGATCTCGAGCTGGCCTGCACCTATTACCAGCGCGTCCTCGAGGTCGCGCCCGACGACGTCCGCGCCCTGGGCGCCCTCGAGCGGATCTACCGTGAGCGCCTGCGCGGCGGCCGCACCGCCGACGCCGCGCCGCTCTACGAGATCCTGGCCCGCAAGGCCGACCTCGCCGGCGCCGACGTCGCGGCGCGAACCGCGGCCCTGGCCGAGATGGCCGAGCTGGCGGCCGGTCCGCTGGCGCGGCCCGACGACGCGATCGCCGCCTGGGAGCAGGTGCTCGAGGCCTTGCCGGCCCACCCCCAGGCCGCCACCGCGCTCGACGCGATGTACCGGCGCGAGCGGCGCTGGCGCGATCTGGTCGACCTCTACGAGCGCCGGCTCGGCTTCGTCGACACCCTCGACGAGGCCATCGCGCTGCGGGTCAAGCTCGGCGAGCTCCACGAGCACGAGCTGGGCGACGTCACGACCGCGATCGAGAGCTACGCCGCGGCGCTGGGCGGCGACCCCGGCCACGTCGGCGCGATCGCCGCCCTCGAGCGGCTGCTGGCCCACCCCGACGGTCGGGCCGCCGCGGCCGAGGTCCTCGAGCCGGTCTACATCTCGCGCCACGACTGGGCCCGCCTGGCCCGGCTCTACGAGATCAACCTCGACGGCACGGTCGAGCCCGACGCCCGGGTCGATCTGATCCGGCGCATCGCCCGCCTCCACGAGGAGCAGCTCGAGGACCTCGACGCCGCCGCGCGCTGGTACGCCCGGCAGCTCGCCGAGGATCCCGCCGATCCCCACGTCCGCGATCAGCTCCACCGCCTGGCCTCGGTCGGCGGCGACTGGGCCGGCCTGGCCGCGACCTATCAGCAGGTCCTCGACGCCGACTCCGGCGACGCCGCCCACCTGCGCGACCTCGCGGTCGCGGCCGCGACGATCTACGACCGCCGGCTCGATGATCCGGTGCGCGGCGGCGCGGCCTATCGCCGGGCCCTGACCGCGCCGGCCCCGGCGGTCGACGATCGGCTCGAGCTGTTGTCCCGGGCCGAGGCCCTGTTCGCCCGTCATCAGGCCTGGCCGGCCTTGATCGGCCTGTACGACGACGCCATCGCCGCCGCCGACACCGACGACGTGCTGCGCCGCGATCTGTACGCCCGCAAGGCCGCGATCCTCGAGGAGCGCACCGCCGATCCGGCCGGCGCGATCGACGCCTGGCGCGCCGTGCTCGAGCTGGCCGACGGCCTGGCCGCGCGTCTCGACTACGCGCGCGCCGCCGATCACCTCGATCGGCTGTACCGCGTCACCGGGCGCTGGCACGACCTCGCCGAGCTCGGCGCCGACCGCATCGAGCGCGCGACCGACGAGCGCGACGAGATCGATCGCCGCCTGGCCCAGGCCGACGTCCTCGAGCGCCACCTCCACGATCTCGACGGTGCCCTCGATCAGTACGAGGAGATCCTCACCACCGCCAGCCCCGATCGCGCGCTGCCCGCCCTCGAGCGCCTGGCGGCGGGCGCGGCCGGCCGCGAGCGCACGCTGGGCCTCCTCGAGCCGGTGTACCGGGCCCGCAACTGGTGGCAGAAGCTGGTGGTCGTCCTCGACGCCAAGCTCGAGTTCGTCCGCGATCCGGTCGAGCAGGTCGAGACCCTCACCGAGATCGCCGCGATCCACGAGAGCCGCGGCGGTGACCTCGGCATGGCGCTCGACGCGCTGGCCCGGGCCTGGCGCCTCGAGCCGACCCGCCATGACGTCTTCGAGCGGCTCCTGGCCCTGGGGAGCCGGATGGGCGCGTGGGACGAGCTGTGCGCGACCCTTGCCGCCGGGGCCGCGGCGACGATGGATCCGCCGACCCAGGAGCTGGCGCTGGCGCGCCTGGCTGAGCTCCAGGAGACCCAGCGCGGCGATCACCCGGCGGCGATCGCGGCCTGGCGTCAGGTCCTCGAGGTCAGCCCCGACGATCCGCTGGCGCTGTCGGCCCTCGATCGGCTGCTGGCGCTCGAGGCGCGGTCCGAGGAGCTGGTCGCGGTGGTGGCCCGGCGGGCCGCCCTGGCCGACGACGCCAAGGTCCGGCTGGTGCTCCTGCACCGGATCGCCGCGCTCCACGATCAGGTCCTCGAGCGGCCGGCCGACGCGATCGTCGCCTACCGCGAGGTCCTGGCCGAGGCACCGGAGGACGAGGTCGCGCTGGTCGCCCTCGAGCGGCTGTATCGGGCCAGCGGCGATGGTCGCGAGCTGGCCTCGGTCCTCGAGCAGCGCCTGGCCCTGGCCGACGACGCTGACGCGCAGCGCGCGCTGCGCCTCGATCTGGCCGCGGTCTACGAGCGCGAGCTGCGCGATCCGTTCGCCGCGATCGCCCACCTCGAGGCCACGCTGGCGGCCGACGCCGGCGACGCCACCGCCCTGGCCGAGCTCGATCGGCTCTACGCCGACGGGCGGATGTGGCCCGAGCTCCAAGACGTCCTCGATCGTCGAGCGCTCCTGGCCACCGACGCCGGCGCCCGGGCCGAGCTGGCGTACCGCGCCGCGCGCCTGACCGAGGTCGAGCTGGGCGAGGTCGAGGTCGCGGTCGGCCGCTACGGCGCGGTCCTGCAGATCGCGCCGGGCCACGCCGGCGCCCGGGCCGCCCTGGACGCGCTCCTGGCCGGCGACGATCACGCCGAAGCGGCGGCCGCGCTCCTCGAGCGCCATCTGCGCGCGGCCGGCGACGCCGACGGACTGGTCCGGGTCGCCGAGCGCCGCCTCGAGCTGCCCGCCGATCGCGAGGCCCGACGGGCCCAGTGGGCGGCGCTGGCCGATCTCCACGAGACCCTGCGCAGCGACCTGCGGGCCGCCGCCCAGACCTGGGCCCGGGCCCTGCACGAGGATCCCACGGACACCGCGCTCCTCGGGCCCCTCGAGCGGCTGGCCCAGGTCCGCGGGAGCTGGGCCGAGCACGCCGCCCTCCTCGAGGGGCAGCTCGCCGGCGGGCGCCTCGACGCCGAGCTCGAGCACGGCTACGCGATGCGGCTCGGCAAGGTCTACGAGGAGGCCCTGGGCGATCTGGCTCGCGCCGCGACCAGCTACCGCCGGGCCGCGACCACCAACGTCGACGAGGTCGCCGCCCTGGCCGCCCTCGACCGCGTGCTGTGGCGCCAGAATCGCTGGGGCGAGCTGGCCGAGGTCCTGGCCCGCGAGGCCGAGCTGGCCGAGTCCGACGCGGTCGCCGCCGACCTGCTGTTCCGCCTGGGCGACGTCCGCGAGAGCCAGCTCCGCGACCTGGCCGGCGCGGTCGAGGCCTACCGCAGCGTCATCGAGCGGGCGCCGCGCCACGGCGCCGCCCGCGCTTCGCTCGAGCGCCTGCTGGCGGTCGCCGAGTCCGAGCGGGGCGCGATCATCGACACCCTCGAGCCGCTGTACGAGGCCGAGGGCGATTGGGGGCGGCTGGCCGATCTGCTGGCCGCCAAGCTGGCGGTCACCGACGATCGCCACGAGCGAGCGGCGATCTACCAGCGGATCGCCGGCCTGGCCGAGTCGCGGCTCGGCGATGGCGTCCGCGCCCTCGACGCCGCCGGCGGCTGGCTGGCCGAAGATCCCGCGGCCAGCGAGGCCCTGGCCGAGGTCGATCGCCTGGCGGCGCTGCAGGGCCGCTGGGTCGAGGCGGCGGCGCGGGTCGCCGGGGTGGCCGGCGCGCTCGACGACGCCGGCGCGCTGCCGCTGTGGATGTACGTCGGCACGATCCAGCTCGATCGCATCGGCGACGCCGCCGCCGCGGCCGCCAGCTTCGATCGCGCCCTGGCGATCGACGACGAGCACGGCCCGGCCCTCGAGGGCCTCGAGCGCATCCACCGCTCGCGCGGCCAGGTCGCGCCGTTGGCCGAGGTGCTGGCCCGCCGCGCCGGGCTGGCCTTCGACCCGCCGACCAAGCAGGCGCTGTGGACCGAGGTCGCGACCCTGCGCGAGCGCGTCGGCGACGACCCCGGCGCGATCGCCGCCTGGGAGGCGGTGATCGATCTGGCCGATGACGATCGCATGCCCTTGGCGCGCCTGGCGGCGATCCACGAGCGGCGCGGCGACCTGCGCGCCCTGGTCACCACCCTCGGGCGCGCCGCGCGGATCGCCGGCGACGCGGGCGAGGAGAAGCGCCTGCGGGTCCGGATCGCCGAGCTCGAAGGCCAACTCGGCGATCTCGGCGCGGCGGCCGCCGCCTGGCAAGGCGTGCTCGATCTCGATCCCGACGATCTCGGCGCCCTGGCCGCCCTCGAGGAGCTCCACACTCGCGGCAAGGACTGGATGGCGGTGCAGGACGTCCTCACGCGCCGGCTCGAGCTGGCGCGGTCGTCGAGCGACAAGACCGCGGTCCTGGCCAAGATGGCGCGCCTGGCCGAGCGCGAGCGCGGCGCGCTCGACGACGCGATCGGTCACTGGTACGCCGCCCTCGACGTCGACAACGCCCAGCTCGCCGCCTACGGCGAGCTCGAGCGCCTGCTGGCCAAGGCCGAGCGCTGGCACGATCTGGTCGAGCTGCTCGATCGGCGCGCCGAGCTCCACGGCACCCTGGGCGACAACGACGCCGAGATCGCGGCGCTGGCCCGGGCCGCCGACATCTGGGAGGGCCCGCTCGACAACCCCGACGCCGCCGGCGAGCTCCTCGAGAAGGTGCTGCGGCGCGAGCCCGGGTCGGTCGCGGCGCTGACCCGGCTGGCGCGCATCTACGAGCGAGCCAGCGACTGGGACAAGTGCGGCGAGGTCCTGGCCAAGGCCCTGGCCCTCGGGCCCAAGGGCACCGACGCCGCCGATCTGTTCTTCCGCCTGGGCGAGGTCGCCGACAAGGCCCAGGGCGATCGCGCCACCGCCGCTGCCCACTACCGCCAGGCCTTGACCCACGATCCGCGCCACGCCGGCGCGATCGCGGCCCTCGAGCGCCAGGCCAAGGACGACGGCAACTGGGCGGTGGTCGCCGACATGCTGAAGCGCCGGATCGCGATCGGCGAGGATCGCGGCGACGACGTCTTGCCGCTGGCGCTCGAGTACGCCGCCGCCGAGCAGCGCCTCGGCACACCGGCGGCGGCGCTGGCGGTCCTCGAGCGGGTCGCCGCCGCGGCCCCGGGCGAGGTCCGGGTGCTGACGCTCCTGGGCGATCTGTACTTCGCGGCCGGACGGCTCGACGAGGCGGCGCCGATCTACGACCGCCTGGCCGAGGACGCCAAGGCGGCGCGGCGGATGAAGGACGTCGCGCGCTACCGCCAGCGCCAGGGCGGCATCCTCGAGGCCCGCGGCGACGTCGCCGGCGCGGTCGCGGCCTACGAAGAGGCGTTCCGCGTCAACCCGACCGACGTCCCGACCATGGCCGGGCTGGGTCGGCTGGCGCTGGCGCAGCGCGACTGGGAGAAGGCGCGTCGCGTCTATCGCTCGCTGGTCTTGCAGAACCTCGACGCCGACGCCGGCCTGACCAAGGCCGACGTCTACTACGCGCTCGGGGTCATCCACGTCGAGCTGGGCGAGGCGCCCAAGGCCAAGGGCATGTTCCAGCGCGGCCTCGAGATCGACCCCAAGGATCAGCGCCTGAAGGACGCCCTGGCCGGGCTCGATCAGCGTCCGGCCTGAGCCGGCGCGCCGTTACTACCGTCGCGGGCAGGTCGCGGCGGCCGCGCGGGCGGCCTGGGCCATGCCCGGATCGTCGGCGCCCAGGGCCGCGCGCAGCACCGCGGGCGCCTCGGCCGGGCACACCGCCCCCAGGGCTCGCAGCGCCGCCGCCGCGAGCTCGGGGAAGGCCTGGTCCCGGGCCGCCGTCACCAGCTCCGGCCCGGCGTCGGCGACCGCGCGCTGGCCCAGCGCCGTCGCGGCCCGGATCGCCAAGCGGAGCGCGCGATCGTCGGAGAACGCCGCCCCGCGCCAGCGCTTGAACCGGCTGAGAAGCGCGACGTCGACGCTCGCGCCCGGTCGCTCCGCCAGCGCCGCGAGGGCGCGGTCGCGCACCTGCCACACCTGCCGGCCGTCGTCGATCCAGCCGAGCAAGAGCGCGTCGAGCCCGTCGCCGCCGCAGCTCGCCACCGCGGCCACCGCCTCGACCCGGACCGCGGTCACGGCGTCGGCGCCGACCGCGGCGATGAGCGCGTCCTGCGTCCGCGGCGCCGCGCAGCGCGCGCCCAGGGCGGTCGCGGCCTGCTGTCGGATCATCGGCCAGCGATCGCCGGCGAGGGCCGCGACCAGGGCGTCGGGGACCGGGCCGGTGCCTGGCTCGCCGTCTTGCGGCGCGCTCAGGCCGCGGATCGCCTCGAGGCGGAGTCCGGGATCGCCGGCGGCGGCGAGCCGAGCCAGGGTCGCGCGGGCCGCGAGGCTGGGGTTGTCGGCCAGGCCGCGGGCGCCGATGCGCGCCAGGGCCCGGCCGGCCGCGGTGTCGGGCAGGCCGTCGAGGTACGCGGCCAGGGTCGCGACCGCCGCGTCGTCGGCGATCGGCGCCAGGGCCGCCAGCGTCCGGTAGCGCAGCTCGTAGCTCTTGCCGGCGCTGGCCAGGGCCACCGCCAGGGCCGCGCGCGCTGGGCCGCGCTGGTCGACCGGCGCGGCGGCCGCGGCGATGCCGAGGGCGCGCCAGCGATCGGCCTGGGCCTCGGGGGTCGCCCCGGTCTGGGCCGCGGCGATCAGCTCGGCCAGGGGCAGCCGCGCCAGGGCCTGCGCCACCGCCCGCCGGATCGCGCGATCGCCGACGCCGGTCGCGGCCAGGAGCGCCGCCGGCGCCGCGGCGGCCAGGGCGCCGACGATCGCCCGTTGCCCGTCTTTGTCGCCGGGGCGCGCCAGGTGCGTGGCCAGCTCGCCGTGGGCCGCCGGGCCCAAGCTGGCCAGGCGCGCGGCTACGGCCTCTCGGCGGTCGGCGGCGAACTCGCCGGTGCGCACCGCCTCGGCCAGGGTCGGCAAGGACGCCGCGGTCGGCCGCTCCGCCACCACGGCGAGCAAGCGGCGGCGCGCGTCGGGCGCCGCGCTCGCGAGCGCCGTCAAGAGCCGGCCCTCGGCGGCCGCGCCCAGGGCGACGAGCGCCCGGGCCGCGGTGTCGCCGGCGAGCCCGCCGGCCACCACCTGATCGATCAGCGCGCCGAGGGCCACCTGCGGATCGAGCTCGACGTCGGCGATCACCTGCAGCTCGGGCACCGCCGCCGCCGGCCCGCCGGGATGGGTGGCGAGGAGCGCGATCGCGACGCAGCCCTCGAGGGGCGCCGGCAAGGTGGCCTGGTAGACCGCGGCGGGGCCCGGCGGGATCGCGATCACCGCGTGGCCGCTCCCGCCCGCGACCCACAGCCGGGCGGCGCGCCGGTGCTTGCCGGCCCCGGGCGCGATGCGGATCGCGGCGGCGCGGCCGCCCCGCAGGCTCGTCCGGTAGAGCCACCAGGTGCCATGGCCGTCGCCCGGAGCGGTCCACGCCGTGGCCGGATCGCCGTCGGCCAGCGCCCGCGGCGCCACCAGCATGCCGGCGTCGGTGGCGCCGGTCGCGCGCGAGGTCGCCGACGGTCGGAACCAGGCCACCGGCGCGAGCGTGGCCGGCGTCGCGGTCACGGTCGGCGCGTCGGCCGGCGGGGTCGGCGCGGGCATCGCCGCCGGCGCGAACCGCCGGGCCCGCGGATCCCAGCGCTCGGGGAACAGCTCGATCGCCGTGCCGTCGCAGCGCCGCAGATCGGCGCGGGTCTGGAACCGCCACAGCCCGTCGGGGCGCGCCTCGACCACCAGCTCGTACTCGTCGTCGTCGCCGGCCGGGCCGACCGGCCCCCGCCACAGCTCGGTCAGGCCACCCGGGCCCGCGGCCAGCGCGATCGCCTCCCACGCGCCGCCGAGCTGGGCGCTGGCCACCACCGTCGGCGTCGGGGTCGCGGCGAAGCTCAGCCGGGCGTCGGTCAGCGGCCCCGAGCGCCCGAACATCACCACCTTCGTCGCGCCGGTCCGCGACACCATCGTCAGCCACCCCGGCGCGTCGATCCGCAAGACGTCGGGCGCGCCGTCGCGATCGACGTCGGCGATGAGCTCGGCCGCCGGCGCGGCGCCGGCGATCGCCGGGGCGAACGTCAGCGCGACGACCAGGAGCAGGGCGGGGCAGGCAGCGCGGCGCATGGCCGACAACCTACCGCGGCGCTTGCGGCCGGGCACGACCGGCGCTACCTACGCCGGCCTTGCACCGCCGGACCGACTACGCCTTCGACCTGCCACCCGCGCAGATCGCCCAGGAGCCGAGCCCGGCCCGCGACGGCGCTCGCCTGCTGGTGGTCGGCGCCGAAGCGGTCCACGACCGCGCGATCGCCGCGCTGGCCGAGCACCTTCCGCCCGAGGCCGTGGTGATCGTCAACGATGCGCGCGTGGTGCCGGCCCGGGTCCGCTGCCATCGCCCGAGCGGCGGGGCGGTCGAGCTCCTGTTCGTCGAGGCCGATCCGACCGCGGTCGCCCCCGGCCAGACCGCGTGGCGATGTCTGGCCCGGGCGCGCCGGCCGCTCCGCCCCGGCGATCCGCTCCACCCCGACGCCGCGCCGGAGCTGACCTTCACCGTCGCCACCGCCCGCGGCGACGGCGGCGCCCTGGCGATCGCCGTGCCTGCCGCCGACGCCACCGCGGTCTTCGCGCTCCTCGAGCAGGTCGGCGAGCTGCCGCTGCCGCCGTACATCGCGCGCCCGACCGGCCCCTCGGCCGCCGATCGCGGCCGCTACCAGACCATCTTCGCGCGCACCCCGGGCGCGGTCGCCGCGCCGACCGCTGGCCTGCACCTGACGCCGGCGCTCGTCGACGCGATCGCCGCTCGCGGCGCCACGATCGCGCCGGTCACCCTCCACGTCGGCCTCGGCACCTTCGCGCCGATCCGCGTCGACGCGCTGGCCGAGCACGCGATGCACACCGAGCGCTACGACGTGCCGGCCGCCACCGCTGCGCTCGTCGCCTCGGGCCGCCCGGTGGTCGCGATCGGCACCACCGTGGTCCGCACCCTCGAGAGCGCCGCCGTCGGCCCGCGCCAGGTCGCCGCCGGCCCCGGCGCCACCTCGCTCTTCATCCGCCCCGACGTCGGCTTCCGCTTCCGGGTCGTCGATCACCTGGTCACCAACTTCCACCTGCCGGAGTCGACCTTGCTCATGCTGGTCTGCGCCTTCGCCGGCTACGACCGGGTCATGGCCGCCTACCGCCACGCCGTCGCCGCCGGCTACCGCTTCTTCAGCTACGGCGACGCCATGCTGCTCACTCGCGAGGACCGATGAGAGTCGACCTGCCCACGCCCGGCTTCACCCTCGAGATCGAGCGCGTGCTCGGCCACGCCCGGGCCGGCTGGTTGCACACCCCGCGCGGCTCGATCCCGCTGCCGGTGTTCATGCCGGTCGGCACTCAGGGCACGGTCAAGGCCATGACCCCCGGCGAGCTCGAGGCGCCGCCCCTCGACGCCCGGATCATCCTCGGCAACACCTACCACCTGTACCTGCGCCCGGGCCTCGAGGTCATCGGCGCCGCCGGCGGGCTGCACCGCTTCGCCGGCTGGGAGCGGCCGATCCTCACCGACTCGGGCGGCTTCCAGGTGTTCTCGCTCGCCGGCATCAACAAGATCGACGACGACGGCGTCACCTTCCAGAGCCACCTCGACGGCAGTCGCCACCGCTTGACCCCGGAGGTGTCGCTGCACATCCAGGGCGTCCTCGGCTCGGACATCGCCATGGCCTTCGATCAGTGTCCGCCCGGCGACGCCGACGACGCCGCCCACGAGCGCGCCCTGGCCCGCACCACCGCGTGGGCCAAGCGCTCGGCCGCGGTCGCCCGGCCGCCCGGTCAGGCGCTCTTCGGCATCGTCCAGGGCGGCACCGACGTCGCCCGCCGCCGCCGCCACGCCGCCGAGATCGTGCCGATCGGCTTCGACGGACACGCCCTGGGCGGCCTGTCGGTCGGCGAGCCGATCGCCGAGATGTATCGGGTCCTGGCCGAGTTCGCCCACGAGCTGCCCGCCGATCGCCCGCGCTACCTGATGGGGGTCGGGACCCCGGCCGATCTCGAGGCCGGGATCGCCGCCGGCGTCGACATGTTCGACTGCGTCATGCCGACCCGCAACGCCCGCAACGGCAACCTCTTCACCTCCGGCGGCCGGGTCGTCATCTCCAACGCCAAGCACAAGACCGACGTCGGTCCCCTCGATCCGGCGTGCCCGTGCACCACCTGCACCCGCCACAGCCGGGCCTACCTGCGCCACCTCCACGTCGCCAAGGAGATCCTCGGGGCGCGTCTCAACACGCTCCACAACCTGACCTTCTACGCCCGCCACGTGCGGGCCCTGCGCGAGCGGATCCTGGCCGACGGCCAGCCGGTGTGACCGGCGGTGGCCCCGGACCGCATCGGGCGGTCCGGCCGATCGGGCGGCCCCGGCTGACCGGGAGGGCAGGGGGGCTACCCGAAATCGCGGCCCCGAGGCCCTGGCGCCGGGGCCGCGGCCGCCCTACGTCTTGACCCTCACCGGGCCGGGTGCTACTCACCCACAACTTTTCGGCCCCGATCCGGCAACTTGGTCGCCCGAACCGGCGACCGCACGACGCGAGGAACCCATGCAAGCCATGTCGATGCCCATCATGATGCTCCTGATCTTCGGGGTGTTCTGGCTGCTGATCATCCGGCCCCAGGCCAAGAAGCAGAAGGAGCACCAGGAGATGCTCAACAAGCTCGGCAAGGGCGCGACCGTGATCACCCGCGGCGGCGTCATCGGCACGATCACCGGCGTGGCCGCGAACAACGTCGTCGTCCTCGAGATCCAGGAGAAGGTCCGGGTCCGCGTGCCGCGCGCGTACATCGAGAACATCTGGAACGAGGACAAGGGCGAGAGCAAGGCCGACACCAAGGCCGCCTGAGGTCGCGCTGTCTCGAGGCCGGCGCTGCCGGCTGTCTGGTCTGAAGAGGTCATTTCATGGATCGCACCCTCCGCACGCGCACGATGATCTTCGCCGGGATCCTGGCGTTCAGCGTGCTGTACCTGTTGCCGACCGTCGCCGGTAGCTCGCTGCCGTCGTGGTACTTCTTCTCGAAGAAGATCAACCTCGGCCTCGACCTGAAGGGCGGGGCCCGGTTCGTCTACAGCATCGACCTCGACGCCGCGGTCGACGACAAGGCCTCCGAGATCAAGCGCGATCTCGACGTCAAGCTGGCCGAGAAGGACCTGGCGGCGACGGTGTCGACGCCGCGCTCGCTGGCCGGCGCCTTGACGATCAAGCCGACCGACGCCGCCAAGCGCGCCGACATCGAGAAGCTGGTGATGTCCGAGTACAAGGACATCATCGCGACCCGGGCCTGCAGCGCCAAGGAGGGCGAGGCGGTGTGCGTGCGCATCTCGACCAAGTTCGCCGACGACGTCCGCCGCCGCGCCCTGTCGCAGGCGGTCAAGACCGTCGAGGAGCGGGTCAACGCCGAGGGCGTCGCCGAGCCGACCGTCATCCAGAAGGACGATCAGATCATCGTCGAGATGCCGGGTCTGGCCGAGGAGGCCACGGTCCGGGTGCAGGAGACCATCGCCCGCACCGCCAAGCTCGAGTTCAAGATCGTCGCCAACGACGACCCGGTGATGAAGGCGATCTACAAGCACGTCGGCTCGGCCGAGTCGCCGGTCGACCCCGAGGGCATCAAGCAGGGCATCAAGGCCTATACCGACGCCTGGGGCGCCGACGACGCCAAGGACACCCTCTACGACTACTACCTGACCGCCAGCGACCGGAACGAGAAGCTGACCGCCGAGGAGGCCAAGGCGGTCGAGTGCCGGACCGAGAACCTGACCGCCGACCGCGACGGCAAGTTCGAGTGCGTGGTCGAGGGCCGGTGGGCGATCCGCCGCTACCTCGCCGCCCTGGGCAACGCCAACCCGGCGATGGCGATCGGCGACAACTTCGAGGTCGGCTACGAGAAGGTCGAGCCGCAGTCGGGTGACGAGGGCGAGAAGCGACCGTACTGGCGCAGCTACTACCTCGAGCGCGCGGTCCGGCTGACCGGCTCGGCGGTGTCGAACGCGGTGGTCGACTGGGACGGCAACACCGGCCGGCCCCACGTGCTGGTCGACTTCAACCGCTACGGCGGTCGGCAGTTCGGCGACCTGACCTCGGCCAACATCGGCAAGAAGATGGCGATCATCCTCGACGGCAAGATCACGTCGGCGCCGGTGATCCAGAGCGCGATCCGCCAGGGGCGCTCGACCATCACGGTCGGCGGGGCCAACGCCCGGGCCCAGGAGGTCGAGGCTCAGTCGCTGGTGAACGTGCTGAAGACCGGCGCCCTGCCGGCCCGGCTGCGCGAGGAGTCCCACGCCACCCTGGGCCCGACCCTGGGCCGCGACGCCGTCGACAAGGCCCAGCTCGCCTTCGGCCTGGGCGCCGTCCTGGTCATGGTGATCATGCTGTACATCTACCGGCTGTCGGGTTGGGTCGCGATGGCCGGCACGATCCTGAACGTGCTGTTCCAGCTCACGGTCATGGCCGCGTTCAACGCCACCTTGACCTTGCCCGGCATCGCCGCCCTGGTCTTGACCATCGGCTTCGGCGTCGACGGCAACATCCTCATCTACGAGCGCATCCGCGACGAGCTCTTGCTGGGCAAGTCGGTCAAGGGCGCCGTCGACATCGGCTTCTCGCGGGCGTTCTCGAGCATCCTCGACGGCCAGCTCACCACCGCCGCCGCCGGCTGGGTGCTCCTGCAGTACGGCGGCTCGAGCACGATCGAGGGCTTCGCCAAGCTGCTGCTCATCGGCATCGCGACGACCCTGTTCGTGAACGTCTGGGTCACCCGGCTCCTGTTCGACTGGTACATCGCCAAGAAGAAGGGCGAGCTGGCCACGATCTCGATCTGATCCCGAGCGGTCTCGACGCTCGACCCCCGCGCCTCCGCACCTGCTCGAAGGACTCGCCATGGCGGCCCCTGCCCACAACTTCCGCTACATCGTCAAGCCCGGCACCGACTTCAGCTTCACCGCGAAGTTCCGGATCTGGATCCTCCTGTCGGGGCTGCTCATCACCGCGTCCATCGCCTCGTTGTTCGTCAACAAGGCGGTGCGCGGCCAGTACCTGAACTGGAGCATCGACTTCAAGGGCGGCACCGAGGTGGTCTACGCCTTCGTCGACAAGGCCAAGCCCGACACCTTCGTCCACGCCGATCCGGGCAAGGTCCGCGCCGCCTTGTCGGGGGCCGGCATCGAGGGCTTCGACGTCTCGGAGATGACCTGGAAGGACGACAAGAAGCGCGAGGTCCGCGGCGCCCTGGTCCGCACCCCGTACTTCGGCGCCACCAAGCCCGCGCAGCAGCAGGCGGTGATCGACGCCCTGTCGGCGCAGTTCGCCGATCGCGAGATCGATAACCTGCAGTGGTCGGGGGATCGCCTGCTCGTGCGGTCGCGCAAGCACCTCACCGACGCCGAGGTCGCGCCGGTGTTCGCGGCCCAGCAGCTCGAGGTCAAGCCCTGGGGCGACGCCGCCAAGTTCTACAACCAGCCCGACGAGGGCTCGGGCGAGTACAAGCAGACCTTCTCGATCTACGGCCTCGACCGGCAGTACGAGCAGGTGCTGGAGAAGGCCCTGCCGGACATCGACGTGGTCACGATCCAGAGCTCGAACGTCAGCGCCAAGGCCGGCGCCGAGCTCCGCAACGGCGGCATCAAGGCGCTGTTCTACGCGATGCTCCTCATCACGCTGTACCTGGCGGTGCGCTTCGACATCCGCTACGCGCCGGGAGCGATCGTCGCCACCTTCCACGACGCGATCATGGTCATCGGCGTGTTCTCGGTGACCTGGACCGACGTCTCCCTGACCTCGGTGGCCGCGCTCCTGACCGTGGTCGGCTTCTCGGTGAACGACACCGTGGTCATCTTCGACCGTATCCGTGAGAACCAGGAGAAGCTCAAGGACAAGAAGCTCGATCGCATCGTCGACATCTCGCTCAACGAGGTCGTGGTGCGGTCGATCCTGACCTCGCTGACGGTGTTCTCGGTGACGTTCATCATGAACGTCTTCGGCACCGGCCTGGTCCGCAACTTCGCCTTCGCCATGAACGCCGGCATCATCACCGGCGCGTACTCGTCAATCTTCCTCGCGCCGCCGATCTTCCTGTGGATCTCGAAGCGGTTCTACGGCGGGACCCGGCCCGCGCGGGCTGTTTGATCAGAACCCGGTGCGTGGTGCGCGAGGGCGGTGGTTCCTACCGGGCGGGTTTCCGGAACCCCGGGGGCGTGAACCAAGCGGCCCAGAGGTGGCGGGAGCGGGGGGCGTAGTTCTCAGAACCCGGTGCGCGTGGTGCGCGAGGGTTCCTACCGGGCGTAGTTCTCAGAACCCGGTGCGTGGCGGGTGCGTTGGGCGTGAGGCTGAGGTGACGGGCGTTCGGGCGGTGGTTCCTGTGGCGGTGGTGATAGGGTCGGGCCATGGAGCCCATGACTTCGTCTGCGGTGCCGATGCCCAGGTCGGGGCGTCCGAATGTGGGGGTGGCGGCGGCGCTGCTCGTGTGCGCGGCGCTGCTCTTGGGCGGGCTCTTGACGCGAGGGTGGGTGAGCGCGTCGCGGGGGGTGATGGAGGCGTCGGTGGGCTTGCTCGGCTACAAGTTCTGCGCGGAGGATCAGTGCGACGGCAAGTGGTTCGACACGAAGACCCGGGGCGATGGCGATATCCACGCCGCGCGGTTCGCGACGTTTGGCCTCGGGCTGGCGACGGTGGTGCTGATCGCGCTGGTCGGCGGGCTGGCCCTGGGCGGTAAGCGCATGAGCCCGATCGCGCTGTACGTCCTGGCGCCGCTCACGCTGGTGTTCGGCCTGTACTACGTAGTGCGGGTGATGTCCGAGACGCGAGGACCCGACTTCGGGCCTGGGATCTCGTTCATCGTGGCCTTCCTGGCCCTGGTCGGGGCGCCGCTCCTCGCCGGCCTCGGGCTGCGGGTGCGTCGCGGCCCGCCGGCGGCGTGGGCCGGGGGGCCGGGGTATGGCTACGGGGCACCACAGGGGTACGGCCCACCGGCGGGCTACGGTGCGACCCAGGGAGCCGGCGCGACGCCCGGCGCGTGTCCGCGGTGTCAGGCGCCGACCCAGTGGATCGCGCAGTACCAACGCGCGTATTGCAGCCGCTGTCAGCAGTACGTCTGAGCGCGATCCCGGGCCGGGGGGCGCTGTCAGACCGGGCGCGTAGGGTGCGCCGCGTGGAGGTGCGCCCGATCGATGACACCGCCGCTGCGCGCCTGGCTGCGCGGCTGCGGGTGCGCGCGGCGACGGCGCGCTGTCTCCTGGCCCGCGGGGTCGATGGCGACGCCGCCACCGACTTCCTGGCGCCCCGGCTGGCCCAGCTCCGCAAGCCCGAGGGCGACCTGGCCATGGCTGGGTTCGCCACCGCCGCCGATCGCGTCACCCGCGCGGTCCTGCGCCGCGAGCGCATCGCGGTGTTCGGCGACTACGACGTCGATGGCGTGACCACGGCCGCGCTCCTCACCAGCTTCCTCCGCGGCTGCGGCGCCGACGTGGTCGCCCGGGTCGCGCGCCGCGATGAGGGCTACGGCTTCACCCCGACCGTCGCCGCCGAGCTCCTGGGCCACGGCCCCGGCCTCATCATCACCGGCGATTGTGGCACGAGCGACCTGGCGGCGATCGACGCCGCGCGCGCCGCCGCTGTCGACGTGGTCGTCGTCGATCACCACACCGTCCCGGACCGCGGCGCTCACCCGGCGGTCGCCTTGGTCAACCCGCACCGCGCCGACTCGGCGTTCCCGTTTCGCGCCATGGCCTCGGTCGGGATCGCGTTCTACCTGGCCGCCGCGGTCCGCACCCGCCTGGCCGGGCAGGGCCACTTCACCAGCCGCCCGGCCCCGGATCCGCGCGAGCTCCTGGATCTGGTGGCCCTGGGGACGATCGCCGATCTGGTGCCGCTCGTCGGCGAGAACCGCATCCTCGCCAGCGCCGGGCTCAAGCTGGCCAGCGAGCGTCGGCGTCCGGGCGTCGCGGCGCTCCTGGCCGCCGCCGGCGTGGGCCCCGAGCGACCGGTCGACGAGCACGTGCTGTCGTGGAAGCTGGCGCCGCGCCTGAACGCGCCGGGACGGCTGGGCGACGCCGCGCCGGCCCTCGATCTTCTCCTCGCCGACGATCGCGGAGCCGCGGCGTGCGCCGACGCCCTCGAATCGGCCAACCTGGCGCGCCGCGCCGCCCAGGACGTGGCGGTCGCCGAGGCCCTGGCCGCGGTCGGCGAAGCGAGCGCGCCGGCGATCGTGGTCGCGAGCGAGCGCTGGCTGCCTGGGGTCGTCGGCATCGTCGCCGCCAAGCTGGTCGATCGGTTCGCGCGCCCGGCCTTCGTGATCGCGATCGACGCCGCGACGGGGCTGGGCCGCGGCTCCGCGCGGTCGGTGGCCGGGGTCGATCTGTACCGGACCTTGGCCGCCTGCGCGCCGCTCCTCGAGCGCTTCGGCGGTCACGCCGCCGCCGCCGGTCTGACCGTGCGAGCCGACGCGGTCGACGCGCTGCGCGACGCGCTGGGCGCCGCGGTCCTGGCGGCCGGCTCGGGCCCGGCGGCCCCTGGGCCCCTCGCCGATGGCGAGCTGTCGCTGGCCGAGGTCGACGCGGCGCTGGTCGCCGAGCTCGACGGTCTGGGCCCCTTCGGTCAGGGCAACCCGGAGCCGCGCTTCGTCAGCCGCGGCCTCGAGGTCGTGGCCAGCCGGCGGGTCGGCGACGGCAGCCACGGCAAGCTCGAGCTGCGCTGCCCGCGGACCTCGACCATCCGCGGCGCCATCGGCTTCGGCCTCGGTGACCGCACGCCCGAGGTCGGGACCCGGGTCGACGTCGCGTACCGTCCGACCGCGTCGAGTTGGCAGGGCAAGGTGCGGGTCGAGCTCGAGGTCCGCGAGGTGAGCGTCGTCTCGTAGGCGGGGCCGTCGATTCCGACGGCGGGGTCAGCCCTTGACGGCGCCGGCGGTGAGGCCGCCGACGAGGTACTTCTGGAGGACGTAGAACAGCGCCATCACCGGCACGCTGGTGACGATCGCGCCGGCGGCGAAGCGGCCATAGTCGGCGGAGAACTCGCCGACCGAGGCCTTGAGCATGACCGGCAGCGTGTACTTGCTCTCGTCGGTGAGGAAGGTCGAGGCCAGGATGTACTCGTTCCACGCGGTCATGAACGAGAACAGCGCGGTCACGGCGATGCCGGGCCGCGCCAGCGGTACGACGATCGACCAGAAGATCCGCACCGGGCCGGCGCCGTCGACGCGCGCGGCTTCGAACAGCTCGCGGGGCAGGCTGTCGAAGTAGCCCTTGAGCGTCCACACGCAAAACGGGATCGCGGTGGTCGAGTACACCAGGATGAGGCCGACCAGCGAGTTGAGCAGGCCGAGCTCGTGCAGGAGCACGTAGAGCGGGATCATGAGCAAGGACGCCGGGAACATCTGCACCACCAGGAACCCAGTCAGGGCGCCGCGGCGGCCGGGGAAGCGGAACCGCGACAGCGCGTAGGCCGCGGTGCACGCCAGCACGATGCCGACCAGGGTGGTCGCGATCGCCACCACCAGCGACGCGCCGGCGTGGTGGAGAAAGGCCAGCTCGCCGTGGCTGCCGCGGGCCGCGAACAGCTCGCGGAAGTGATCGAGCGTGAGGTCGCGCGGCAAGGGCGAGGCCGACGCCGACAAGGTCCGGCCCGGCTCGAAGGCCTTCTTCAGCACCATCACGACCGGGTACAGGACCAGGGTGGTGGCGATCGCCAGCCCGACGTGGACCGCGATCATGATCGCGCCGTGGGGACGACGGGCGCTCATGGCCGGGCCTCCTCGTCGCCCTTGGTGAGCGACCGGCCGAGGATCGACCACGCCAGGAGCAGGAGGAAGATGATCGTGCCGAGCGCCGCCGCCATGCCGTATTGCTCGCCGCGCTCGAAGGCCCAGCGGTAGGCGTCGGTCACCAGGATGTCGGTCGAGCCGCGCGGCCGGCCGGCCGACACCAGGGCGATGACGTTGAACATGTTGAAGGTCCAGATCGAGCCGAGGATGACCGCCGGACCGAGCGCCGGCTTCAGGTGGGGCAGGGTGATCTCGCGGAAGCGTTGCCAGGCGCTGGCGCCATCGACGTCGGCGGCCTCCTCGAGCTCCTTGGGGATCGACTCGAGGGCGCCCAGGGCCACCACCATCATGAACGGGAAGCCGAGCCAGGTGTTGGTCGCGACGTTGGCGGCGAACGACGTCGACCACTCCGAGAACCACGACACGCGATCGAGCCCGAGGCCGGCCAGCAGATGGTTGAAGGCGCCGTACTCGACGTCGAACATGCTCTTCCAGATCAGCGCGGTGATGTAGTTGGGCACCGCCCACGGCACGATCAGGAGCGCGCGCCACACGCCGCGGGCCTTGATCCACGGCTGGCGCAGGACCAGCGCGAAGGCGGTGCCGACGCCGACGTGGAGGAGCACGTTGGCGAAGGTCCACAGGAGCGTGACCCCGAGGATGAACCAGAAGTTGAGCGGGTCCGACAGGCTGTGGCCGTCGCCGGTCAAGATGCGGCGGAAGTTGGACAGGCCGACGAAGGTCCAGCGGCCGTGGTGGTGATCGTAGAAGCCCAGCGCCAGCCCGACGACGAAGGGGATGACCACCAGCACCACCATCGCCACCGCGGCCGGGGCCAGGAAGCCCAGCGCGATCCGGTGGGCGCGGAGCCCCGCGATCGCGCGATCGAGGGCGCCGCGCGCGTGGGCCCAGCCGGCCAGCGCGCCGAGGACGGCGACCACCGCCGCGGCGATCGGTCCACCCCAGCGCGCCACCGGCAGCGCCGCCAGGCCGACCGCGACGCCGACACAGACGATGCGGACCCGGCGGCCGCCGACGGTGGCGGCCACCGCGACCGCGCCGAACACCAGGCCGGCGATCCCGAGGAGCGCGAGCCACGGCACCGAGCTGCGCGGCGCGGCGCCGGCGGTGATCGCGATGGCCGGGCCGTGGGGAGTGGCGACCGCGGCCACCGCGCGGCCGCTGCCGTCGGGCAAGAGCGCGACGAAGGCGCCGTCGCGATCGAAGCGCGCCGCGGCGTCGTACAGGAGCTTGTCGACCGCCGGCGCGGTCGGCCCGCCGAGCGGTCGACGGCCGTCGGCGTCGACGACGGTGCGGCGGCGCAAGAACGGGCGATCGGGGCGCTGGCTGGCCGGACCGACGACGCCGGCGGCGGCCACCGGGGCCAGCGGCCGTTCGCCGGCGGCCACCGCGCTGGCGGCGGCGCTGGCCTGGGCCCGGGTCCGGGCCTCGGCCGCATGGTTGCGATCGCGGACCAGCGCGCCCAGGGCGAACAGCCACGCCAGGGCGCCGAGGACGGCGACGTCGCGCAGCGCGCGCCCGCGATCGGTCATCGCCCGCTCCCGCGTCGGGTGTAGCGATCGATCTCGCCGGCGGCGCGCTCGAGGGCGGCGGCCGGCGCCGCGCCACCGGCGATCTCCGCCAGCGCGTTGGCGTAGGGCGTCCACACCGAGCGCATCGCCGGCGCGACCGGCATCGCGACGACGTGATCGAGCTGGCGGCGAAACCCGGCCAGCACCGGATCGCGACCCAGCGCGCCGCGGTAGGCGCCGGGGTTGGGCACGATCTGCCGCGCCGTGCTCGCGCGCGCGGCGGCGGCATCATCGCTGGTCAGGTCGAGCATGACCGCGATCGCGGCGTCCTTGTCGGTGGCCCGGGCGCTCATGAGCACGCCGTCGGTGCCGAGATACGGCGCGGCCGGCGCGCCGGTGGCCGACACCACCGGCAGCGGCGCGACCTGGTAAGCGACCCCGGGCGGGATGTCGGCCAAGAACCACGGCCCCGACACCGCCATCGCCGCCTTGCCGTCGGCGAACAGGGTCGCGACGCCGGTGGTGTTGGCGTCGGGCGGGATGACCTCGCGGACCACCAGCTCGCGGGCGAAGGCGGCGGCGGCGACCGCCGGCGCGGTCGCGATCGTCGGGGCCTCGCCGTCCATGGCGCGGCCGCCGAAGCCGTGCAGCCACGGCGCGTGGGCGTAGAGGTCGGCCACCGGGTAGGCCAGCGGGTAGATGCCGCGGGCCCGCAGCCCGGGCGCCAGCGCGATCAGCTCGTCGGTCGTGGTTGGCGGCGTCGGCACCAGCTCGGTGCGCACGTACAGCGCCAGCGACTTGACCGCGATCGGCAGACCCCACAGCGAGTCGCGGTAGGCCAAGGACGCCAGGGCCTCGCGCGAGAACCGTCCCGCGGTGGCGTCGTCGATCCAGAACTCGATCGGCTCGACGACGCCGGCCGCGCTCCAGTCGCCCAGGCGATCCTGGGCGTAGATGAACAGGTCGGGGCCGTTGCCGTTGGGGATCGCGCTGCCGAGCTTGTCGGCGAAGCCGTCGTAGGGCATCGCCACCAGCTCGAGGCGGCGGCCGGGCTCGCGCCGGTTCCAGTCGGCGGCCCAGGTCTCGAGGGCGGCGCGCTCGTCCTTGGTGTAGGCGTGCCACATCGTGACCGCGGCGTCGCGCTCGCGACATCCGGCCACCGCCAGGGCCGCCACCACCACGGCCGCCACCCGCCGGGTCATGCCGCCACGCGCTGGTTGCTGGCGCCGTCGAACCAGTGGACGGCGTGGGGATCGACGTAGACGGTGATCGCGTCACCGGGGCGGGCCGGGGTCTGGGCCGGCGCCCGGACCGTGACGTCGCCGGCTGGTGAGGTGACGTGCAAGACGACCTCGGCGCCCAGGACCTCGCGGACCGCGACCGCGCCGGGCAGGGCGACGCGATCGCCGCCGGGCTCGAGGGCGAGATCCTCGGGGCGGATGCCCAGCACCACCGCGCCGCCGACCTGGGGCGGGGCCGGCACCGCGAAGCCCAGGCCGCGGGCCCGGTGGCCGTCGCGATCGTCGACCGCGGCCTCGAGGAAGTTCATGGTCGGGGTGCCGAAGAAGCCGGCCACGAAGCGGTTGGCCGGCTGGCGGTAGATCTCGAGCGGCGCGCCGATCTGCTGGACCACGCCGTCGTGGAGGACGACGATCCGATCGGCCAGGGTCATGGCCTCGACCTGATCGTGGGTGACGTAGAGTGAGGTCGTGCCGGCGTCGGCGTGGATGCGGGCGATCTCGCGCCGCATCTCGCCGCGCAGCTTGGCGTCGAGGTTCGACAGCGGCTCGTCGAACAGGAAGACCTTGGGTCGGCGCACCACCGCGCGACCGATCGCCACCCGCTGGCGCTGGCCGCCCGACAGCGCCTTGGGCCGGCGGTCGAGGAGCGCGGAGAGCCCGAGCGTCTCGGCGACCGCGGTGACCTGGGCGGTGATCTCGGCCTCGGGCACCCGGCGGATGCGCAGCGCGAAGGCCAGGTTCTCGAACACCGTCATGTGCGGGTACAGCGCGTAGCTCTGGAACACCATCGCGAGATCGCGCTGGGCCGGCGGCAGCGCGGTCACGTCCTTGCCGTCGATCGTCACCGTGCCGGCGGTCGGCTCCTCGAGCCCGGCGACGATCCGCAGGGTGGTCGACTTGCCGCACCCGGAGGGCCCGATGAGCACCACCAGCTCGCGCGACGGGAAGGTCAGATCGAGCCGCTCGATCGCGGCGCGCCCGGCCTTGGGGCCGTCGTAGCGCTTGCTGATGCCAGCCAGCCGGATTTCGCTCATGGGCTCGTCCTGTTAGCAACCGCGCGGCCAGGCCGCGACCCCGTGGATCTAGCCTGGTTGCGGCCCGCGGTGGGGCCAGCCGTTGCCAGAAGCAACGCGGCGACGTTGCCGGCGCCGGCGGAGGAGGCCGAGGCGGAGGCGGCGGCCGGGGGCGAGAGCGGGGCCGAACCCGAGACCGAGACCGAGGCGGAGACCGAGACTGAGGCGGAGACCGAGACTGAGGCGGAGACCGAGGCCGAGACCGAGGCGGAGACCGAGGCGGAGGCGGAGGCCGAGGCGGAGGCCGAGGCGGCGGCCGGGGCCGAGAGCGGGGCCGAGGCGGAGGCGGAGACCGAGACCGAGGCGGAGACCGAGACCGAGACCGAGGCCGAGACCGAGACCGAGGCCGAGACCGAGGCCGAGACCGAGGCCGGAACCGGAACCGGAACCCGAACCCGAGGCCCGATGGAGGTGAGGTGAGCGGGCGCGCCGCGGCGCGTCCTGCCGGGTGCGGGCCCGGAGGCCGGACGGGGACCCGATGACCCAGGGCGGCGGGAGCAGTGCCCAGGGCCCGACGCCGGCGCCGGATCGCGCGACAGTTTTCCGTCGCGCGTCGGGGGCGTCGCCTCCTGATCTCGACAGGTTGTCGCGGTCGATCGCGGCTCACACGGCCGGCACTCGGCTTGCTTTACCAGTGCGCCATGGTCCGCACCCTCGCCACCGTCGCCGTCCTCGCCGCCGCTGCGCCCGCGTTCGCCTCGCCTGAGACCCCGGCCGAGGCCGCGGGCCCGCGGGTGGCGGCCGTCGAGCCGGCCGGTCCGATCGCGGTCGCCGCGGTGCCGGCGATCGCGACGCCGGGCGACCCGGTCGGCGCGCCCGCCGCGGATGCGCCCGAGCCGGCCGCGACCCTGGAGGCCCGCGTCGAGGGCGACGCCGCCAGCAGCCGGCACTACTTCGGCGAGTCGGCGCTGACCCAGCCGCGCGGTCGGGCGGTCCTCGACCTGCGGATGCCGACCGCGCCGGCCGGCGCCGCGACCCTGCGCTACGGCCTGACCGATCGCGTCGAGGTCGGGGTCACCGGGCTCTCGATCTTCGAGGAGAACGACGAGGCGGTCGTCGGCCTGTCGGCCAAGGCCCGCCTGTGGAGCAACCGCCGGATGGCCGTCGCCGTCGGCCTGGCCGCGTACACCGACGGCGACGACGACCTGTACCAGCCCTACCTGACCGGCACGATGTGCCTGGGGACCCGCTGCCACGGCGCCTTGAGCATCATGGTGAACGCGGTCGCCGAGGAGGGCGTCGACGAGGTGCCGGTCCTGGGCGGGGTCGGCCTGGCCTGGGGCCGCCGCGCGCAGTTCATCGCCGAGCTCCACCAGACCCGCGACGACGACGGCGATACCTTCGTGTTCGGCTACCTGGGTGGTCGTGTGGGCAAGGAGACTGTCGCCGTCGACGGCGGCCTCGCCTTCGTCATGCTCGATGGCGGCGACGGCGAGGACGGCGGCGCCTTCCCGTTCGTCGCCCTGTCGATCCGCCCCTAGAACCTCGGTTTCGGCCCCGGCCTCCGTCTCGGCCTCGGCCTCGGCCTCGGTCTCGGCCTCCGTCTCGGCCTCGGTCTCGGTCTCGGTCTCGGTCTCGGTCTCGGTCTCGGCCCCGGCCCCGGCCTCGGTCTCGGCCTCGGTCTCGGCCTCGGTCTCGGCCCCGGCCTCGGCCCCCGGCTCCCGCCCGATCGCCGCGCTTGCGCCGCTGCCGCCGCCGCGGTACCCGTACCAGCCCCCCATGGCGCGCCGTACCAAGCCGATCGCCGCCGTGCGCCCGCCGCCGCGGCTGTGGCCCCGCCGTCGCGTCCGCCGCGGGCTCCTGCCGGCGGCCGACGATCTGCTGGCCCACTCGCGGCCGATGCCCGACGACGCCGGTCCGCGGGTGGTCGGCACCGGCGAGGTCGCCTTCCAGCGCATCCTCGAGCGCATCCGCGGCGCGACCCGCTCGGTCGACATCCGCGCGTTCCTGTGGCGCGACGATGACGCCGGCAACCTCCTGGGCGAGGCGGTCCTGACCGCCGCCGAGCGCGGCGCCAAGGTGACGATCCACAAGGATCGGATCGCCGCGGTCTACGAGTACGCCGGCGGCAACAAGCAGAGCTTCTTCCACAAGCGCGTCGATCCCATCCGCGGCGTCCAGGCCTGGTTCCTCGGCGCGGTGTTTCGCGCCAAGGGTTCCTTCAAGCAGAAGCCCAACGCCCTGGCCCAGGCGATCGTCGGCCACCCCAACATCGCGGTCGATCACCAGCGCAAGCGCTTCGATCACTCGAAGGTCTACGTCGTCGACGACGAGTGGATGTGCCTGGGCTCGATGGGGATCGGCGACAACCACCGCACCGACTGGGTCGACCTGATGGTCGAGCTCGACGGCGCCGAGCACGTAGCCCGGCTGCGCCAGCGCATGGCCGGCGAGGACGAGTTCGATCCGTCGCGCGGCCTGGACTTCCTGGTCCACAGCCGCTCGGCCCACCGACCCAAGACCTGCCCGATGTTGACCCACCGGGTGGCGCTCATCGACAGCGCCAAGCAGAGCCTCACGATCGAGATGGCGTACCTGGGCGACGTCCGCTTCACCAAGGCCCTGGTCCGGGCCCTGGGCCGCGGGGTCGCGTTGACCCTGGTGACCGCGGCCCAGGCCGACGTCCTCGGCAACTCCAACCGCGCCACGTGCGAGGCCCTGCGCCGCGCCGCCGGCGCCGACGCCGCGCTGCGCATCGTGGTCCTGCCGCGCATGGTCCACTCCAAGGCGGTGGTCATCGATCACCGCTGGGTCGACGTCGGCTCGGCCAACTTCACGCGGCTGTCCCACGGGGTCTACGACGAGATCAACCTGTACGCCGACCACGCCCCGTTCGCGCGGGCGCTCGAGGCCGAGATCGCCGCCCACGCCGACGAGGGCGAGGTCATCGACGGCAAGCTGCGGCTGCGGCCGGTGCGGACGTCGATCGAGCGCGCGGTGGTGGCCTTCCAGTCGCGGCGAGGTGGGTGATGGCGCGGCCGGCCGAGGACGATCGCGCGGCGGCCGCCCGGGCCGAGCGCCGGCGCCAGATCCTCGACGCCGCCAAGCGAGTGTTCGCCGACGCCGGCTACCACGGGGCGTCGATCGGCGCGATCATCAGCGACGCCGCGATCGCCCGCGGCACCTTCTACCTGTACTTCGAGTCCAAGGAGGCGGTGTTCGGCGCGATCCTCGACGAGGCCCTGGCCGAGCTGCGGACCCGGATCGTGCGGGTCGACACCGGCGCCGGCGCGCCGCCGCCCGAGGTCCAGCTCCTCGACGGCGTGGCCCGCGTGCTCGAGTACATCGTCGCCGATCGGCCGCTGGCCCTGGTGCTCCTGTCGTCGAGCGCCACCCCGGACGCCGAGGCCGCGGCCCGGCTGGCCGCGTTCTACGACGAGGTCCGCTCGTTGATCGCGCTGTCGCTCGAGCGCGGCGCCGCGATCGGCATCCTGCGCCCGTGTCACCCCGAGCGCACCGCGGCGGCGCTGCTCGGGCTGGTCCGCGGCATCGTCGAGTACTGCACGCATCACGAGCGCGACGGCGCCGGCCGGATCGGCGAGGTCACCCGCGAGCTGGTCGACGTCGCCCTGCGCGGCGTGCTGCGGCGCTGACCGCGCGGCGATGATCGTGGGGCGCGTGGGCTCGGCCGCGTCGGCGGTGGTGTTTCGGCGCGGTTGTCGCTAGCCTGGTGGCTGGCGTCCATGGACCACCCCATCACGTCGGTGATCGCCGGGCGCTACGCGCTCGCGGACAAGCTCGGCGAGGGCGGGATGGGCGCGGTCTACCGGGCCCGCGATCGCCTGACCGGCCAGTCGGTCGCGGTCAAACGCCTGGCGATCGCCGCGGGGATGGCCGACACCCAGGCCCGGGTCGAGTTCGCCGGCACCACCGTCGGCGACCTGCGCCCTCTGGCCAGCGACGACCGGACCCGCAACGTCCGGCGGCCGACCGAGAGCGGGCCGGGGCGGACGCGCGCCGCCGGCGCGGCCGGGCCTCTCGACAGCCTCGGCCGCCTCGCCATCGCCAACGAGTTCCGCATCCTGGCCTCGCTGCGCCATCCCAACATCATCTCGGTGCTCGACTACGGCTTCGATCGCGACGAACCGTACCTGGTGCTCGAGGTGATCGAAGGTGCAGCCACGATCACCGGCGCCGCGCGCGGCCGCGCGGTCACCGCCAAGCTCGAGCTCCTAGCTCAGCTTCTGCGCGCCTTGCACTACCTGCATCGCCGCGGCATCTGCCACCGCGATCTCAAGCCGTCCAACGTCCTGGTCGCCGACGGGCGAGTCCGGGTCCTCGACTTCGGCCTGGCGCTCGAGCGCGGCGACGATCACCGCCCGGCCGGCACCCTGGGCTACATCGCGCCCGAGGTCCTGCGCGGCGCGCCGGCGACCGCGGCCGCCGACCTCTGGAGCGCCGGGATCATCGCCTTCGAGCTGTTGGCCGAGCGGCACCCCTTGCCGCGCGCCGACGAGCGCGGCCGCGTCGAGCTGCGACCGCCGCGCCTGACCTTGCCGCCCGGCGAGCTCGGCGTCGACGCCACGAGCGCGGTGACCGAGCTGGTCGATCGCCTGCTCGCGGTCGATCCCGGCGACCGACCGTCGAGCGCGGCCCAGGCCCTGCGCATCCTGGCGCGGCTCGGCATCGGCAGCGCGGTCGACGAGCACGAGACCGTGAGCGCGGCCCTGGGCCGGGCCCCGCTGGTCGGCCGGGTCGCCGATCGCGCGACCCTGGCCGCCGCCGTCGACGAGCTGGGCGCCGGTCGGGGCGCCGCCCTGGCCGTCGTCGGGCGCGCCGGCAGCGGCAAGTCTCGCCTCCTCGACGACGTCGCGACCTACGCCCTGGTCCGCGGCTGCGCGGTCGCGCTCGGCGAGGCGCCCGACGACGCCGACGGCCCGTATCAGGTCTGGCGCGCGGTCTTGCGGCGCCTGATCGCGCGGGTCGGCGTCGCGGCGCCGGTGCCCTGGCCGTTCTTGGCCCAGGTCGTCCCCGACGTCGGCGAGCTGCTCGGCGTCGGTCCGCTGGCGGTGCCGCCGCTCGATCCGCAGACCCTGCAGGCGGCGCTCCACGGCGCGGTCGAGGCCCTGGTGCGCGCGCAGCCGGCGCCCACCGTGATCCTCCTCGACGATCTCGACCGCGCCGGGCCCGAGAGCGCGGCCTTGGTCGCGGTGGTCGCGCGCCTGGCCAGCCAGGCCCCGGTGGTCGTGATCGCGACCGCCGCCGCCGAGGCCGACGTCGACCTGTGCCGCCTCGGCCTGACCGTCCGCGAGCTGCCGCCGCTGGGCCGCGCCGACGTCGCCGCCTTCGCGGTCGCGGTGCTCGGCCCGCTGGGTGATCGCGCCGAACTGGTCGACCTCCTGGTCGCGGCCTCCGGCGGTCAGCCGCGGCTCCTGGTCGAGTCGATCCGCACGCTGGCCCGCAACGCCGGTGGCCTCGAGCAGATCGTCGCCGGCCCGGTGCCTCGCGAGCTGGTGCTGGCCGGCGTCGAGGCCGCGCTGGCCGCCCGCTTCGCCGAGCTCGACCCCGCGATCCAGACCTTGCTGCGCCACGCCGCGGTGATCGGGCCGGAGCTCGAGCTGGGGCTCCTGACCGCGGTCGTGCCGACCGTCGACCTCGCGGTCGCCCTCGACGAGGCCGAGCGGGCTGGCTTGATCGAGGTCGGCGTCGGCGGCTGGCGGTTCCTCCACGGCCAGGCCCGGGCCGCGGTCCTCGGCGCGATGTCCGCCGAGGACCGCCGCGCCGCCCACGCGGCGGTCGCCGCGGTGCTGTCGAGCGGGCCGCCCGATCCGGTGGCGCTGGCGTTCCACTTCGGGCAGGCCGAGCTGACCGACGCCGAGGCGCGCTGGATCGCCGCCGCCGCCCAGGTGCTGTTGTCGCGGGCCTCGTACCCGCGGGCCCTGGCCAGCTTCCAGCGTGCGCTGGCGCTCCTCGACGCGCGCGGCCTGACCGGCGCCGCGCGCGATCACGCCGAGCTCGAGCTCCAGCTCGGCCTCGGCACCTGCGCCCTCATCCTCGACGGCCTGGCGTCGCCGGCGATGGCCGCGGCCTACGATCGCGCCCAGGCCCTGGTCGAGGCCATCGGCGGCGCTGGCGGTGGGCCGGCCTTCGCGGCGCTGTTCGGTCAGTCGGCGGTTCATCTGTTCCGCGGCCAGATCACCGTGGCCCACGGCCTGTCCGAGCGAGCGCTGCGGCTGGCGCAGGACGTCGGCGACGTCGATCTCGAGATCGAGGGCCGGTTCTCGCTGGCCAACGCCGAGTTCTGGCTGGGCGCGCTGTCAGCCGCCGAGCGCAACGTCGTGCGGGTGGTGGCGATGTGGTCGCCAGGCCGCGCCGCGCTCCACGCCGAGCGCTTCGGTCAGGTGCCGCGCGTGACCTGCCAGACCGCCGGCGCGTGGGGCCTGTGGGCGGCCGGGCGCCCCGACGCTGCGCTGGCCCGCGCCGAGGAGGCGCTGGCGATCGCGCGCGCGTGCGGCCACGGGTTCTCCGAGGCGATCGCGGTGCAGATCGTGGCGGTCACCCGGGCCCTGCGCCGCGACGTCACCGCGACCCTGGCGTGCGCCGAGGAGCTGCTCCGCTTCGGCGCGCCGTATCCGTCGTATCGCGTCACCGCTCGGCTCTTGCTGGCGTGGGCCCAGAGCAATCGCGAACACGACCCGCAGTACCTCGAGGACATGGCCGGACAGTGGCGGTCGTGGCAGGAGATGGGCGCCGGCCTGGCCGACACCTTCTACGCCGGGCTCATGGCCGACGCTTACCTCCGCTT
Source organism: Kofleriaceae bacterium (assembly GCA_018057825.1). GTDB lineage: Bacteria > Myxococcota_A > Polyangia > Haliangiales > Haliangiaceae > UBA2376. The sequence continues at coordinate 179,607 of JAGPCY010000016.1, forward strand.
CGCGCAGCCGGCGATCGCCCTCGAGGTCGCCGCCGAGGCCCGCCGCCGAGGCGACGCCACCGGCGAGCGCGTGCTCCTGGCCGATCTGCTGCGCCTCGAGGGCGAGGCCCACGCCGCGCTCGATCGCCCGCGGCCGGCGCGCCAGGCCTTCGCCGACGCGATCGCCCTGGCCGAGACCCAGGGGGCGATGTCCTTGGCGCTGCGCGCGGCGGTGGCGTGGGCCCGGCTCGAGCACGATCGCGGTGACGCGGTCGAGGCCCGCGCCCTGGTCGCGCCCGCGCTCGAGCGCATGGGCGACGGCGCCGACACCGTCGATCAACGCGAGGCTGGTCGCCTGCTGGTGCGCCTGGGCGCGCGGTGACCGATCGGCCGAGCGGTCAGCCGCCGAACGGCACGTAGGGTCCGGCGTAGCCGATGGCGGCGAGCTGGGCCCGGAACTGATCGACGATGAACGGCACCCGCATCGCCGGTACCGACGGCTGCGCCACCACCGTCACCACCGTGCCTGGGGCGGCCTGGGGATCGGCGTTGGAGAACCCGACGCCGTCGTCGGTGAGAAAGCAGATCAGATCGGGCGCCATGGCCAGCGGCGCCGCGCTCTTCGACGACCACGCGATCAAATTCTCGTTCTGGTTGTAGATCGTCAGCACCGAGCCGTCGTCGCACGTGACCACCGTGGTCCCCAGGTCGAACCCGCCGCTGGTGGTCTCGCCGTGGCTCTTGATCGGACCGCGCCCGAGGACAGTGCCGCCGAGGAAGGCCACCGCGGCCGCGACCTTGCCCCCGGCCGGCGCCTGGCGGATGGTCCGTCCGAGCTCGAGCGCGTAGCGGGTGGTGCCGAGGACCGCCGCGGTCCGCACGGTGGCGCCGGTCATCGTCCACATCGCGATCCCTGCGTTGTCGCCGAGGCCGTCGATCACGCCGCGCAAGACCGCGTCGGCGGTGATCGCGTCGGGGACGTCGAGCCCCAGCGTCTGGGTCGGGCTGGCGATGATCATCGGCGCGATCGGCACCCCGGCGGCGGCGTAGGTGTCCTCGCCCAGCGCTGGGATGGCGCGGCGCGCGCCGGCGCAGTCGACCACCGGCAGAGCCGGCGACAGCCCGGCCGCCACCGCCATCGGGATGAAGGTGTTGCCGGCGCCGACCTCGCCCGGCAGGACGAAGGCCAGGGGCGCCGCGGCCTTGGCCGACAAGGCGGTGAAGGCGGTGAGCGCCGGCGTGTAGTCGAAGTCGCCGGTGACCGCGTCCGGGGCGCCGGCGAAGGCCGACACCGCGCCCAGGGCGTCGTCGGGCAGGTCGGCCGGATCGATGAGCTGCGGCAACGTGCCCGCGGCGACCAGGCGATCGATGATCTGTTGACCGATCGATCGCGGGCCGCCGCCGCCGGCGCCGAGCACGGCCGCGCCGTTCAGGAGGTCGTCGAGATCCTGCGCGGTCAACGCGCTGGCAGGCGGGGCGGAGGTGGGGGGCGGCTTGTTCACGACGTCTCCTCGCTGGTTGGATTCATGGCAGCGCAAGCGCACCGAGGCTCACGTGGTCTCGCCGCGCTGGACCCGAGCGATCCAGCGCTGCAGCAGGCGGCGCTTGCCGTCGGACAGCTCGCGCGTGATCGGCATGTACAGGGTCGAGCCCCACGCGCTGGCGTCGGTCAACATCGCCAGCATCGTCGCGGCGCGCTCGCACGCCGCCTGGTCGTTGAGCGGCAGGTGGGCGTCCATCACCGGGTACAGCTTGTAGAAGTACCGCAGGACCTCGGCGTAGACCCGATCCCAGGTGACCTCGTCGTCGGGGATGGCGTCGAGGTGGGCGTCGGACGGCAGCACGCGGACGTGGACGAAGTACAGGTCGGCCCACGCGGTGGCGAAGCCGTTCAGATCCGGCGGCGGCGGATTGGCGCCGTCAGGGGCGAACACCAGGATGCACATGCCGGGATCGACCCCGGTGAGGGTCAAGCGCAGCGTGCCATCGGCGTCGGTCATCCCGCCCTGCGGATCGACCGTGACCACCGCGTAGGGGTTGGCCGGATCATCGCCGGCGCCGGCCGGCTTGCGATCGGACCACGGCCGGGTCACCGGCACGGTCAGCTTGGCCGGCACCGCCTGGGTGCCGTCGGGCGACGCCGGCAGGATCTCCAGCGAGCGATACTGCTGGATCATCACCGGCACCGGACCCGACGGGACCACGCCGCGGGCGCGGACCTGGACCGCGATCGACTGCGAGGCGCCGGCGGTGAGGTAGGTCGCGCGGTCGTCGCTCTCGGCCACCAGCGGGGTCTCGACCAGGAGCGGCCCGGGCACGGGCACCGTCGGGGTCCCGGCCGCCACCAGCCGCAGGGTCCCGCTGGCGATCGTCGGCCCTAGGCCGTCGGGGATCGGCAGCTCGACCACGCCGGCCCCAGCCAGGTAGGTCGCGGCGTCGTAGGGCACCGGGCCGATCGGGTGGGCCAGGCCCGCGGCGTCGACCACCTCGAGCGCGGCCGCGCCCAGGTCGAGCTTGGTCAGCGCCGACGCCGGTGGCATCGGCGCGTCCAGCGGCGGCGGCGGCACGAGCTGATCGCGAAACGCCGCGATCAGATCGAGGGCCACGGTGTCGCCGATCACCTTGGCGGTGGCCGGCGCGAGCTGGAACGTCGACACGAAGACGTCGGGCACCGGGTTGGTCAAGACCGCCCCCGGGTTGAGCCGGCGGCCGTCGGGCACCGAGCCCCACTCGCCGGGCAGCCACGGCGCGATCGTCCCCAGCACGACCCCGATCGATTGGTTGAGGACGGTCTCGCCCAAGGCGAAGCGCTGGGCCAGCTCGGGATCGGTGAAGGTGCGATTGAAGTAGTAGGTCGCGAACCGCACCACCAGGCCGAGCCCGGCCGCCGCCGCCTCGGCCAGGGCCGCGATCGCCGGCGAGCCGGTCGCGGTGAACGCCAGGGTCGCGTTGGGCAACGCGAGCTGCCAGGTCGCGGCGAAGGTGGCGTCGGGGAACACCGCCGGGTTGCGCGTCAGGTCGAGCCAGCGCGAGTGGGCCCGGGGCAGCGCCGCGGTGGCGCTGGTGGTCGCGGTCAAGCCGGGCCCGCCGCCGCCGACCGCGAGCTGGGCGGCGAAGATCTGCGACGAGAAGTCCGAGGTCGGATCGATGTCGACGATGATCGCCGGCGTCGGCTGATCGCCCCAGGTGTTGCCGAGGAGCGCCACCGGCTGGCCGAGGATCGGATCGCCCGCGGTGATCCGGCCGCCGGTCGGCGGGTCGTAGGCGGTGATCGCGGTGTCCTTCCACACCACCGAGTTGTCGCCGTAGTAGTTCCAGTTGCTCTCGAGGACCTGGGCGATTCCCATGTTCACGATCGACAGGTTCTTCAGCACCAGCGACTTCATCGCCTGGCGGAACTGCGCGTCGGACATCGCCAGGAAGCGCGGGTAGAGCGTGGCCTGTTGCGGCTCGACCACCAGATCGTAGTTATTGTTGTTGGCGGTCGGCGTCGACACCGCCATCGTGCCGCGGAAGTGCAGGCGGGGACGATCGAGGGCGCTCATCGCTTGGCCTCGCGCAGCGACCACACGAAGTCGAGGGCGGTGAACTGATCCGGGCCGGGGCCAAACGGCGCCGTCGGCGGCGCGCCGGTGGGCCCGACCAGGTTGCCGCCGCTGAGCGTGAAGAAGTCGAGGCGCGGCTTGGCGCCGGTCGAGACCGAGGCCAGGGCGTGGCACGAGATGCACGACGAGGTGGCCTGGAAGTAGGTCTCGATCTGGGTGTTGGCCAGGAGCGTGGGCTGACCGTCGTCGGTGGTGAAGGTGGTCTGGATCCCCATGAGCTGGTAGGACGCCCACGGCGTGCCGGCCAGCCGGGCCTGGAAGCGGGCGTTGGCCTCCGCCACCGCCGGCGCGAGCGGCAGGCGAGGCGTGACCCCGGTCGTGGTCGGGTTGTCGACCTGCTCGAAGGTCATCCAGATCCAGTCGGGCCGGGCCTTCGACGTCACGTGGAGCCCGGTCAAGAGCACGGTCACCGGCAGCGGGGCGCCGCCGCCGTCGCTCGGCATGCGGGCCTGGGCGACCAGGTACCGGGTGACGTCGTCGGCCGGGGTGGCGAGCCGCCACGACGCCTTGATCTCCATGGCCTCGGGCGGGAAGGTCACCGGGGCGGCGCCCGGGTTGCGCAGCGCGGCCTGGCCGGCCCAGCCGTAGAGCCCGCGGTCGACGACGTAGCCGAAGGTCGCCTGGTTGACCGCGACCGTGTACGTGATCGGCGCGCCCTGGCGGTCGGCCAGGGTCCGGCCGTCGATCTCGCCCAAGGACAGAAGCGGCGGCCCGGGCGGTCCGCCGTCGTCCCACGGCCCGGGCGCGACGCCGCCGGCCAGGTAGGTCTCGTGGACCTCCTTCCAGGTCTGCCACACGGTCGGGGTCGCGCCGAGCGGGCGGCTCGGATCCGGCACCCCGCGGCGCCCGGCGGTGGCCGGCCAGTTCAGGTACAGAAACACCAGCCACGCCGCGTCGGGGCTCGGGTCGGCGGCCAGGGTGGCCGGGACGGTGGCGACCGCCGCGACCTCGGCCAGGGTCGGCGCGCCGGTGCCGGCCGACGGGAGACGGCCATCGCGGGGCGCGGTGCCGCCGTCGCGGTCGCCGTCGCGCGGGCCGGGCGCCGGGCCCGGGCGGGGCGAGTCGGAACGGCCGCAGGCGCCCAAGGCGACGGTGGCGGAGAGCAAAGGCGCGATCAACCGCAAGGAGTCCCCCCGGTGGGATGAGCGGTCAGGGTAGGGCGGATTCGTAGGCCTGGTCAAACGGCTGCGGCTGCGAATGTCGCTCATCGGGCCGCGCCGACTCGGGCCTCCCGCGGGGGTGCGACATCTGGTCCGACCTTTAACCTGGTGATCTCACCCTTCTTTTCACTAGACTGACGTGTCAGTCCACGACTAGACTCCCATGTCACCAGCGACTAGACTGACGCGTCAGTTCAGTCCTCCTGCTGCCGCCCCGCCCCCGGGGCCCCCGAGGCCATCCCGCATGACCACTCCCCAGAAGCTCATCATCGGCGTCGACGTCGGCTCCACCACCGTCAAGCTGTGCGTGGTTCACCCGGAGACCCTCGAGATCCTCTGGAGCAAGTACGAGCGCCACGAGACCCGTCAGCCCGAGAAGACCCTCGAGATGCTGACGCTCATCAAGGAGGCCTTCCCGCAGGTGAAGGACTCCGACTTCCGGTTGTTCATCACCGGCTCGGGCGGCGGCCCGATCGCGCCCCACGTCGGCGCCAAGTTCGTGCAGGAGGTCAACGCGGTGACCATGGCGGTCGAGAAGCTCCATCCCGACGTCGGCTCGGTGATCGAGCTCGGCGGGCAGGACGCCAAGATCATCATGTTCAAGAAGAACGAGGAGACCGGCGATCAGACCGCCCAGACCTCGATGAACGACAAGTGCGCCTCGGGCACCGGCGCCACGATCGACAAGTGCGTCCTCAAGGTGGCGATGCCCCGCGAGGAGGTGCCCGGGTTGGTGTTCGACCCGAGCAAGCTGCACCACGTCGCCGCCAAGTGCGGCGTGTTCGCCGAGACCGACATCGTCAACCTGGTGAAGAGCGGCATCCCGCGCGGCGAGATCATGAACTCGCTGGCCGACGCGATCGTCAGCCAGAACCTGGCCGTGCTCACCCGCGGCAACACCCTCAAGGCCAAGGTCCTCCTGCTCGGCGGGCCCAACACCTACCTGCCGTTCTTGCAGCAGTGCTGGCGCCTGCGGATCCCCGAGTCGTGGGACGAGCGCGGCTACGAGTACGACAAGACCGTGCCGATCGAGGAGCTGATCTTCGTCCCGAAGAACAGCGAGTACTACGCCGCCTACGGCGCCGTCCTGTTCGGCATCCACGAGCCGGCCAACGTCGGGACCTTCCGCGGCATCGATCCGCTGAAGGAGTTCATCAACCACGGTCGTAAGGCCAAACTCGGCGAGTCGGCCGGCCCCGGCCTGGTCGACGAGGACGCCCAGCGCACGACCTTCGTCGAGAAGTACCAGACCCCGCCGTACGAGGACGCCAAGCTCGAGGCCGGCAAGGTCTACCGCGGCGTGATCGGCCTCGACGGCGGCTCGACCTCGTCGAAGTGCGTCCTCATCGACGAGCACGAGACGATCCTGAAGAAGGTCTACGTCCTGTCGAAGGGCAACCCGATCCAGGACATGAAGGAGATGTTCACCGAGATGCGCGACTGGGCCGCGGCCCAGGGCGCGACGATCGAGGTGACCGGCTTCGGCGTCACCGGCTACGCCGGCGACGTGCTCGAGAAGTCGCTCGGCGCCGACGCCAACATCGTCGAGACCGTCGCCCACATGATGAGCGCCAAGCGTTGGTTCCCCAACGTCGACGTCATCTGCGACATCGGCGGACAGGACATCAAGGTCCTGTTCATGCAGAACGGCGACGTCAAGAACTTCCGCCTGAGCAATAGCTGCTCGGCCGGCAACGGCATGCTGCTCCAGGCCATGGCCGATCAGTTCGGCCTGCCGGTGAAGCAGTACGCCGAGGTCGCGTTCCAGGCCCGGCTGGCGCCCAAGTTCAGCTACGGCTGCGCGGTCTTCCTCGACTCCGACCGGGTCAACTTCCAGAAGGAGGGCTACTCGCGCGAGGAGCTGCTCGCCGGCCTGGCCCTGGTCCTGCCCAAGAACGTCTGGCAGTACGTCGTCCAGATCCCGCGCATGAGCGAGCTCGGTCGGGTGTTCGTCCTCCAGGGCGGGACCCAGAAGAACCTGGCCGCGCTCAAGGCCCAGGTCGACTACATCGAGAAGCGCGTCCCCAACGCCGAGGTCTACCTCCACCCGCACTGCGGCGAGGCCGGGGCGATCGGCGCCGCCTTCGAGGCGCTGCGCGTCACCAAGCGCCGCGGCAAGACCACCTTCGTCGGCTTCGATCAGGCGATCAACATCAACTACACGTCGACCAACGACGAGAACACCCGCTGCAACTTCTGCCCGAACAACTGTTCGCGCACGTTCATCGACACCGCGACCCTCGACGGCAAGACCGCCCGCTACATCTCGGGCTTCTCGTGCGAGAAGGGCACGGTCGAGAACCTCGACGCCCTGAAGAAGCTCAACAAGGAGCGCCAGGGCCGGATGAAGAAGTACCCCAACCTGGTCGACTACGAGGCCAAGCTGGCGTTCAAGAGCTTCTACGAGCCGCGGCCGCTGCCGGCCGCCGGCACGATGCGCAAGGACGTCGCGGTCAAGCGCACGCTCACCGGCCGCATCCTGCGCAAGGACATCGAGCGCCCGTTCGAGCGCGCCACCGCCGACGTGATGGCCAAGCGCCGCGAGGTGCGGGTCGGCATCCCGCGCGTGCTGAACCTGTGGTCGACTGGCCCGTTCTGGCGCGCCTACTTCGAGACCCTGGGCCTCGACTCGCGCAACATCGTCTTCTCCGACGAGACCAGCGAGGAGCTGTGGCAGGCCGGGTGCAAGTACGGCTCGGTCGACCCCTGCTACCCGTCGAAGGTGTGCCAGGCCCACATCCACAACCTCCTGTTCAAGCACCACGAGAAGAAGCCGCTCGACTACATCTTCTTCCCGGCGATGACCCACGTCCCGACCTACAACGTCAACACCATGGACACCGCGTCGTGTCCGGTGGTGTCGGGCACGCCCAAGGTCATCCGCGCCGCCTTCACGAAGGAGACCGACTTCTTCGCCGAGCGCGGCATCAGCTACCTCGACACCGCCGTCACCCTGAACGAGCCGCTGATGTGCAAGCAGCAGCTCTTCCAGGAGTGGGGGGCGCTGCTCGGTCTGACCGAGGATGAGAACGACTGGGCCGTCGATCAGGCGTTCGCCGCCCTCGACGAGTTCGATCGGCACATGGAGCAGAAGGGCAAGGAGATGCTCGACGAGGTCACCCGCGAGAACCGGGTGGCGCTCATGATGATCGGTCGCCCGTACCACAACGACCCAGGCATGAACCACGCCGTCCTCGAGGAGTTCCAGGCGCTCGGCTACCCGATCCTGTCGATGCGCTCGATCCCCAAGAACCGCGAGTACCTCGATCCGATCTTCGCCGAGGACCTGAAGCTCGGGCACATCAGCGACCCGCGCGACGTGTCCGACGTGTGGCCCGAGAACTACTCGGTCAACTCGGTGCAGAAGGTGTGGGCCGCCAAGTTCGCGGCCCGCCACCCCAACGTCGCCGTGCTCGACCTGTCGAGCTTCAAGTGCGGTCACGACGCGCCGACCTACGGCCTGATCGACTCGGTGATCGCCGCGGCCGGCAAGGCCTACTCGGCGCTCCACGACATCGACGCCAACAAGCCGTCGGGCTCGATCAAGATCCGCGTGAAGACCTACGCCCACACGCTCATGCTGCTCCGCGAGAAGCTCGAGGATCAGGGCGAGAAGGCCAAGGAGCTCGAGGTCGCGGTGGCGAAGAAGCGGCTCGAGCTGCTCGAGCGGCTGCAGCACCAGCTCGCCAACATCGGCCGCACCGACGACAAGGTCGACGCCCAGGTGGCGTCGCTCCGCGACCTGGTCGGCGCCAACGTCAAGGCCGCCGGCAAGAAGGCCGTGGCCCTGCCGGTCGTGCGCTGAGACCTGAGAGGGTTTTTCGAAAAAACCCTCCCCCAGCATTCGCTGGGGCCCCCACCCGAAACGGCCCAGAGCGTTCTGCGAAGGGCCCTCCAACTCGCCAGTTTCATACGTCCCCTGGACGCGCTCTCGAACCCCGAGGAACACCATGACCGCCATCCCGACCGACAAGGACCACCACGACGCGCTGTCGATGGAGAGCATCGAGGCCGAGCTCGCGAAGTTCGAGGCCGAAGAGCGCGCCCGCCTGGGCCTGCCGACCAACGCGGCCAAGCAATGGCTCGATGAGGTGCCCAACACCTTCACCGCCAAGCAGCGCGCGCACACCACGCTCCTGGTGTCGGGCCTGACGATGGCCCACGACCTGTTCATCCAGGCGGCGCTCCGCGGCATCGGCTACCAGGTCCGCGCCCTCGACGTGCCGGACAACGACGCCCTGCAGTACGGGCGCGAGTACGGCAACCGCGGCCAGTGCAACCCGACCTACTTCACGGTCGGCAATCTGGTGAAGTACCTCGACGGCCTGCGCGAGCAGGGCATGAAGACCGAGGACATCGTCAAGAACCACGTGTTCCTGACCGCCGGCGCCTGCGGCCCGTGCCGCTTCGGCACCTACGTCACCGAGTACCGCAAGGCGCTGCGCGACTCCGGCTTCGACGGCTTCCGCGTGCTCCTGTTCCAGCAGACCGGCGGCCTCAAGCAGGCCACCGGTGACGAGGTCGGCCTGAAGATGGACCCGACCTTCTTCTGGGCCATCTCGCGCGCGATCTTCATCGGCGACGCGCTGAACGCCCTCGGCTACCGGATCCGGCCCTACGAGGTGGTGCCGGGCTCGACCGATCGCGCGCTCGAGCAGGCCAAGGGCCACATCGCCCAGGCGTTCGCCGAGGGCACCTCGGTCGTGAAGGCGCTGTTCCAGGCGCGCAAGCTCTTGGGCGCGGTCAAGGTCGACAAGCTGAAGGTCAAGCCCAAGGTCGGCATCATCGGCGAGTTCTGGGCCATGACCACCGAGGGCGATGGCAACTACGGCCTGCAGCGCTTCCTCGAGGGCGAGGGCGCCGAGGTCGACATCCAGCTCGTCGCGGCCTGGATCCTCTACATGATCTGGCAGGGCCGCCACGACACCAAGGAGCGCAGCACGCTGCGCGGCACCGACAAGAAGAAGGACGCCACCGGCGGCTCGAAGTTCTCCCTCGAGGGCGTCGACGTCCGCAAGCGGATGGTGTCGCTGTGGGCCGGCGAGAAGATCCTGCGCGGCTTCTTCGGCACGATCGCCAAGGCGCTCGGCCTGAACGACTTCCACCTGTCCGACCAGGACATGATCGCGCAGATCAGCCACGCCTTCTACGACAACAACCTCCGTGGCGGCGAGGGCCACATGGAGGTCGGCAAGCTGATCCAGAACGTGGCGTACTCGAAGGTCAACATGACCCTGTCGGTGAAGCCGTTCGGCTGCATGCCGAGCTCGTCGGTGTCCGACGGCGTGCAGTCGTTCATCACCGAGCTGTACCCGCAGGCGATCTTCCTGCCGATCGAGACCAACGGCGACGGCGCGGTCAACGTCTACTCGCGCGTGCAGATGCAGCTCTTCAAGGCCAAGCAGGTGGCGCAGCGCGAGGTCGACAAGGCCCTGGCCGACGTCGGGATGACCATGGACGAGGTGCGCGCCTACCTGGCCAAGCACCCCGACCTGGCCCACCCGTTCCACAAGAGCCCGCACAAGGCCGGCTCGACCGCCGCCGACCTGATCTACGAGGTGGGCGCGCGCCGGAACAAGCTGTCGTACTGGAAGAACCGCGTCCTCGAGACCGTGACCCGCAAGCAGGCCAAGCTCCAGCACGAGGCCCACGAGCACGTCCTCTCGGTCGCCAGGAAGGCCGCCGAGAAGACCACCAAGAAGAAGTCGATCGTCAAGGTCGCCCCCGAGGTCGACGACGGCGTGGTCGACGCCCGCCCGGCCATCCCGGCCGGCCGGAAGTCGCTGAACGTGATCAACTGAGGGTTTGTCGCCAAACCCTCCCCACCGGGGTCACGCCCCCGGTGGGCCCCCACCCAAGACGCGCGCCTCGGTTTTCTTGGGAGGTTTGTCGCCAAACCTCCCTCGGCGGGGTCATGCCCCCGCCGAGCCTCCCTCCAAGACGCGCGCCTCTGGCGCGTTGGAGGTACAGCGCGGGCGGGTGGTGACCACGGGCGACGTGTTCTTGGGAGGTTTGTCGCCAAACCTCCCTCGGCGGGGTCACGCCCCCGCCGAGCCTCCCTCCAAGACGCGCGCCTCGGTTTTCTTGGGAGGTTTGTCGCCAACTGACGATTGATCACATTTCTGCTCGCCTCGGGAATTTCGGACCGAAGCCCCTGATTTAACTCGCATGGAAGACATCGCGAGCTGGGCACACGAAGAAGTCGGGCAGGCAGAGTTGGGCGACGCGC
>JAGPCY010000045.1 GCA_018057825.1 Kofleriaceae bacterium
TTGAACTCTGGCTTGAAGGTTCGCCGCCGACGCGGCAGCTTGGAAGGAGACGAAGTGCTCATGGATGCCTCGCTCATCTTGACGGTGGTCGGATGGCGGGTGTCCAGAAAATCGGGGCAGGCTCAGGATCGGGGTCGGGAATCGGGATCGGGGATCGGATCGGACTCGGCCTCGGTCTCCGCCTCCGCCTCCGCCTCCGCCTCCGCCTACTCCTTCCCCGTCGGGCGCTCGTAGACCACGGCCTCGAGTCGATAGCCATCCGGATCGATCACGAACGCGGTGTAGTACGACGGGTCGTACGTCGGGCGGGTGCCCGGCGGCCCGTCGTCGATCGCGCCGTGGGCGAGCGCGGCGGCGTGGAAGGCGTGCACCTGCGCGGGCTCGGTGGCGCGGAAGGCCAGGTGAAAACGGGGCAGGACCGGCGGCCCGCCATCGCGCACAGGCAAGATCGCGAAGGGCGGCTCGCCGGCGAAGCCCGGCGGTCCGTAGGCGACGTGGCGCTCGTTGCGCGACCGCGCGACGTAGCCGAGCGGCGCGAGCACCGCGTCGTAGAACCGCGCCGAGCGCTCGAGGTCGGTCACGCCGATCGACAGGTGATGGAGCATCATCAGGGCGAGCATCGACCCCACGTCGACCCACGGCAAGCCGCCCTCAGATCCTCAAACCGGTCTCAAACCGGTCTCAAACCGGTCACCGCGGTCAGGGCGGCCGCCACGTACTCGACGACCGCGGCCGGCGCGTCGAGGTGCAGCCAGTGGCCGGCGCCGGCGATCACCTGGGTCGTGACCGCGGCCGGGGCCTGGGCCAGGCGCGCGAGGTCGGCGGCGCTGACGGTTTCTCCGCGCTCGGCCACGACCATCGTGATCGGCCCGGTGGGCGCCAGGACGAGCGGCCACAGATCGGCGGCGTAGTAGTCGAGGAGCAGCGCCCGCACCGCCGCCAGGTCGAGGCCGAGCACGAGGGCGTCACCGTCGGGGCGGAGGTTCATGGCCAGCCACTGCGCCAGCGGTCGGGTGTGGCCCCGCGCGATCATCGCGGCCACGAAGTCCTCGCGGCGACCATGGCGATGATCGAGGGCGACCAGGGAGTCCCACACCGCGCGCACGCCGTTGCCCGGCGCATCCCACGCCGCCGGGCGCGCGCTCGGGGTCGAGTCGAGGATGATCCGGTGGGCCAGCTCGGTCTGGGCCAGGACGACCTTGCCGCCGAACGAGTGACCGGCGGCGGCGACCACTGGCGCCCCACCGGCCGCCAGGGTCGCGAACAGCGCGCGCAGATCGTCGGCGCACGCGAGGACGGTGTGCGGCGGAGCCCCGACGCTCGATCGCCCGTGCAGGCGCAGGTCGACCAGGACCGCGCCCCAGCCGGGGCAGGCCTCGACGACCTGGCGCGCGATCGCCCGCCAGTTACCGCCGCTGCCGTAGATGCCGTGGGTGAACGCGACCAGCCGGGTGGCGTCGGCTGGCCCGACCCGCTCGTGGTGCAGCGCGGCCACTAGAACGCCGCCTCGACGCCCTTGTGCTTGGCGACCAGATCGATGAGGTAGTTCGCGAGGTCGAGGACGTCCTGATCCTTGGTCCGCCGCGACACCTGCACCGAGATCAGATCGTGGCCGCCCTCGCCAGCCTCGCGCAGGCGCAGGATCACGGTGCCGTTGTCCGGATCGGGCTTGCCCTTCTTGCGGCCGCCGACGTCGACCAGATCGATCAGCTTCCACAAGGTCCGCCGCTCTTTCGACGACAGCTCGATCGTCCCGAGATCGTCGGGCTCGCTGCCCTCGACGACCGCGACCCACAGCGAGTTGCCGCGGGTGCGGAAGGTCCACTCGGTCCCGTCGGGCTTGGTGCTCACGAACTCGAAGGATCGGCCGTTGACCTCGCCGCGGGGATCGTCGGAGACTCGCTTGTCAGGGGCGCTGCAGCCAGCCAGCGCCGCGACCAGAAGCAGGACGATGACGCGCACCCTTCGCATTCGAGCAGGTCTCGGCCACGCCGTCAAAGCCGCGGTGGTCCTGGGCTCGCTCGCGGTAGCCGGCTGTGGGTTCTCCCCGAGCGGGACCGGTGGGGACGGCGGCAGCGACGACGACGCCCCCGACCGCGACGGACCGGCCGGCGACGACGGCGGGCCCGACGGTCCGCCGACCGCGCCCGACGCCGGCCCCGACGCTCCGACCCCGTCGACGTTCTGCCAGGACGACAGCGCCAACCTGGTGGTGTGTCTGACCTTCGACGACGGCACCGCGGCCAACCAGGCGAGTGGCCGTCCCCAGCCGGCGAGCGCCATGATCTCGCCGCGGGTCGGCCGGGTCGGGCAGTCCGCCGGCTTCGACGCCATCGACGATGTCCTGTGGTTCGACGAGGCCGGCGACTTCGACTTCACCGGCGACTTCGCGATCGAGATGTTCGTCTACTACAGCCAGGATCCGCCCACCAGCGGTAACCCCGACGACCGCCGGCTCGGCCTGATCGACAACAACAACCAGTACTCGATGTTCCTGGGCTGGCACCAGGTGGGCGCCGCCGGGCCCGACCTGGTCACGCCGTACTGCAACGCCGGCGGCACGGTGTGGGGCGCGCCGATCGTCCGCGACACCTGGAACCACGTCGCCTGCGTCCGGACCGCGGGCATGCTCATGATCTACACCAACGGCTTCCTCGGCGAGTCGCGCACCGCCTCGCCGCCCGGCACGACCGGCACCAACGGCCTGGTCCTGGCCCAGGACGGCGACGCCAACCCGACGGTGCTGAGCGACCCGTTGATGGGCGGGCTCGACGAGGTTCGGATCTGGCGCACCGGCCGGACGCCGGTCGAGATCTGGAACGCGGCGCACCGGTGACCGCGGCGCTGGTCGACGCCCTCGCCCACGGCTGCGCCGCCGCCGGCTTCGATCTGTGCGCGTCCGGCGTGGTCGCCGACTATAACGTCCGGGTTCCGGACAACCTGCGCCTGCCCGACTTCGGGCGTCCGCAGGCGCTGGTCGTGCTGGTCGGCAACACCGCGGCGCTGTGGCCACGGTTCCAGGCCGCGCTGACCGACCCGCGGTTGGCGGCCGCCGCCCACCCCCTCGACAGCTACGCCGCCGCCACCATCACCGCCGCGGTCGACGCCGCCGCCGGCGACCTGCGCCGCGAGCTGCGCTTCGCCCCCGAGCCGCCGCCCCGGCGGGTGGCGCTGCAGCGCCTGGCCGAGGCCACCGGGCTGGCCGCGATCGCGCCGAGCCACCTGGCGATCCACCCGGTGTACGGCTCGTGGTTCGGCCTGCGCGCCGCGATCGTCCTCGACGTCGATGGCGAGCCGGCGACGCCCGCGCCGCGGCCGGCCTGCGACTGCGCGATCGGTTGTGGCCCGGCGATGGCGCGCGCGATGGCCGCGGGGCCGCCGCGCGACGGCCGCGAGCTGCGCGATCGCTGGCGCCTGTGGTTGGCGGTGCGCGACGCCTGCCCGGTCGGCCGCGGCCATCGCTACGGCGACGATCAGCTCACGTATCACTACACCGGCGACCGCACGCGCCTCCGCCCCACCTAGACGGCGTTCAAGCCGTTCGGTGCGCTGGCGATCGCCCTCGCGGCTGTCGTACCGTCGTGGCAATGCGCGCGCTCGTGGGGTCCTTGCTGTTCGTCGCCGCCTGCGGCTTCAACCCGAGCGGTCAGGGGACTGGTGACGACGGCGGCGCCGAGGACGGGGCGAGCGAGGACGCTGCCGCACTGGACGGCGCGCCCCCGACCATCGATGCCGCGCCGACGCCGATCGACGCCGCGATGCCGATCGATGCCGCGACGCCGATCGACGCCCCGGCGCCGGATCCGTTCTGCACCGACACGGGCCTCCAGGCCTGCTTCCGCATGAACCACGGCAGCGGCGCGCCGGTCGACGGCCACAGCCCACCCCTGGGCAGCGTCCGGGCCGACGGCGCCAACTACCTCCCCGGCTGCGCCAACCGCGGCACTGCCCTCGACCTCGGCGCCGGGGTCTTCGTGCGCACCGCCGAGCCGGCGAACTACACCGGCGAGTTCACGGTGTCGGCCTGGGTCAAGCTCGACGGCCCGCTGCCGCCAGTCGGCAGCGAGCGTCGGTTCTGGTTCGACGCCCAGGACGAGTGGGGCCTGTCGTACACCCCGCAGGCCGGCGGGAGCGTCTCGGTGCAGTGCCTGGTGGTGCTGGAAAACGACGACGTCGACACCGCGACCGCGACCTTGGTCAACGCCACGAGCTGGCACCACGTGGCCTGCTCCTTCGACGCCGATCACCTGCGGCTGTTCATCGACGGCGTGAAGGTCGATGACACCAACACGGCCAACGAGCCGCTGCTCAACGTCACGACCAATGGCGTCCAGGTCGGCCGCGACGGCATCGATCAGGCGGGCGGCTTCGTCGACGGGCTGATCGACGACGTGCGGCTGTGGAACCGCCGCGTCCCCGACGGCGAGATCGCCGCCGCGGCGGCGACCGGCTGCCTGTAGCGCCCGCTGGTTGTCGCGGCGCGCCGGCCCGGATACTGTATATCCGTGCAGTCCCCCGACGCCCTGGCCAGCTTCCATCCGCTGGTCGCCGGCTGGTTCCGCGAGCGCTTCGGCGAGCCGACCGCGCCGCAGCGCGCCGGGTGGCCGGCGATCGCGGCCGGGCGCGACACGCTGATCGCGGCCCCGACCGGGTCGGGCAAGACCCTGGCGGCGTTCTTGGCCTGCCTCGACGCGCTGGTGGTCGACGGCCTGCGCGCGCCGCTGCCCGATCGCGTGCACCTCCTCTACATCTCGCCGCTCAAGGCGCTGTCCAACGACGTCCACCGCAACCTCAGCGTGCCGCTGGCCGAGCTCCAGGCCCGGGCCGCCCGCGATGGCGTGGCGCTGCCGGCGATCGAGGTCGGGGTCCGCACCGGCGACACCCCGATGGCCGAGCGCGAGCGCATGGCAAAGCGCCCGCCGCACATCCTGGTCACCACGCCGGAGTCGGTCTACATCCTGCTCACGACCGCGCGCGGTCGGGCCGCGCTCGGCCAGGTGCGCACCGTCATCATCGACGAGATCCACGCGATCGCCGGCGACAAGCGCGGCGCCCACCTGGCGCTGTCGCTCGAGCGCCTCGACCGCCTGGTCACCCAGACCACCGGCCAGGCCCCGGTGCGGGTCGGGCTGTCGGCGACCCAGCGGCCGATCGAACGCATCGCGGCGCTGCTCGGCGGCCGGCGGCCAACCCCGGTCATCGTCGACGCGGGTCACCGCCGCGACGTCGACCTGGCGATCGAGATCACCGACGATGAGCTCGGCGCGGTGGCGTCCCACGAGCAGATGGGGCGGGTCTACGATCGCATCACCGAGCTGATCGGCCAGCACCGCACGACGCTGGTGTTCGTCAACACCCGGCGCATGGTCGAGCGGGTCGCCCACGCCCTCGAAGAGCGCCTGGGCGAGGCCGAGGTCGTCGCCCACCACGGCTCGATGTCGCGCGAACGCCGGCTGGCCGCCGAGGCCCGGCTCAAGGCCGGCACGGTGCGATGTGCGGTCGCGACCGCGTCGCTCGAGCTCGGCATCGACGTCGGTGCGGTCGAGCTGGTGGTCCAGCTCGGCTCGCCGCGCTCGCTGGCGACCTTCCTGCAGCGGGTCGGGCGCTCGGGCCACTCGCTGGGCGCCACGCCCAAGGGCCGGTTGTTCGCGATGACCCGCGATCAGCTCGTCGAGTGCGCGGCGCTCATCCGCGGCGTGCGGCGCGGCAACCTCGACGAGGTCACCGTGCGCGACGCCCCGATCGACATCCTGTGCCAGCAGGTGGTCGCGGCGTGCAGCGCCGAGGAGCTGGGCGAGGACGAGCTGTTCGCGCTGATCACCGGCGCCGCGCCCTACGCCAGCCTGCCCCGGGCGCGCTTCGATGAGATCGTCGCGATGCTCTCCGACGGGCTGTCGGAGCGCCGCCGGGTCGGGCAGCTCCTGCACCGCGACCGGGTCGGTGGGCGACTCAAGGCCCGGCGCGGCGGGCGGCTCCTGGCCATCACCTCGGGCGGCGCGATCCCCGACAACGCCAACTACGCGGTGATCGAGCACCCGAGCGGCACCCGGGTCGGCGAGGTCGACGAGGACTTCGCGATCGACTCGTCGGCCGGCGACGTCTTCCTGCTCGGCAACACTGCGTGGAAGATCCACCGGGTCGAGACCGGCAAGGTCTTCGTCCTCGACGCCCACGGTCAGGCGCCGACCATCCCGTTCTGGTTCGGTGAGGCCCCGGCCCGGACCCGCGAGCTGTCCGACGAGGTCAGCGACCTGCGCGGCGAGGTCGACCGCCGGCTGACCGACGGCGAGGCCTGGGGCGCGATCGCGACCTGGCTGGTGGAGCAGGCGTCGATGACCCGGCTGGCGGCCGAGCAGCTCGTGGCCTACCTGGCCGCCGGGCGCGCCGCGCTGGGCGCGCTGCCGCGCCAGGATCTGCTGATCGCCGAGCGGTTCTTCGACGAGGGTGGCGGCATGCAGCTCGTGATCCACGCGCCCCTGGGCGGTCGCCTCAACCGCGCCTGGGGGCTGGCCCTGCGCAAGCGGTTCTGCCGCGGCTTCAACTTCGAGCTGCAGGCGGCGGCGACCGACGACGGCATCGTGATCTCGCTGGGCCAGCCCCACAGCTTCCCGCTGGCCTCGGTGTTCGGCTATGTGCCGTCGAACCTGGCCCACGACGTCCTGGTGCAGGCGCTGCTCGATCAGCCGATGTTCGAGGTGCGGTGGCGGTGGAACGTCACCCGCGCCCTGGTGGTGGCGCGCCGCCACGGCGGCAAGAAGGTCGCGCCCAACCTGGTGCGCATGCGCGCCGCCGATCTGCTGAGCGTGGTCTTTCCCCAGGCCCAGGCCTGCCTCGAGACCGTGGTCGGCGATCGCGAGATCCCGGACCACCCGCTGGTGGCGGACACCTTGCGCGACTGCTTGACCGAGGCCCTCGACGGCGAGGGGCTGACGGCGTTGTGTCGCCGCATCGAGCAGGGCGAGATCCAGGTCCTGGCGTGCGACGCGGTCGAGCCGTCGCCGCTGTCCCACGAGCTCCTGAACGCCAACCCCTACGCGTTCCTCGACGACGCGCCCCTCGAGGAGCGCCGGACCCGCGCGGTCAACCTGCGGCGCGGCCTGCCGCCCGAGCTGGCTGAGACCACCGGGGCGCTGGCGCCCGAGGCCATCGCCGCCGCCGAGGACGAGGTCGCGCCGGTCGTCCGGGATCCGGACGAGCTGCACGACGCGTTGGTGACCGCGTGGCTCGTGCCGCCGGCGCGAGCCGCGACCCTGGCGCCGACCGCGACCTGGCTCGAGGCCCTGGCCGCGGCCGGCCGCGCCACCCGCCTCGACTGGCCGGCCGACGGCGCCCGCCCGGCCGGCGCGGCCTGGGTCGCGACCGAGCGCCTGGCCGCGGTGCGCGCGGTGGTGCCCGACGCGCTCGCCACGCCGCCGCTCCCGACCCCGGCCTGGGGCCAGGTCCTCGAGCCCGAGGCGGCGCTGTGCCGGATCGTCGCCGCGCACCTCGACGGCAGCGGTCCGCGGACCGCGCGCGCGCTGGCCGCGCACCTCGGCCTGGCGCCGGCGGCGATCCTCGACGCCCTGCTCGCCCTCGAGGCCGACGGCGACATCTTGCGCGGCCGGTTCACCAGCGGCCGCACGGTGACGCCGCGCGCGGTCGCCGACGCCATCGCCGCCGCCGACGACGATCTGCTCGGCCTCGAGTGGTGCAACCGCCGCATCCTGGCCCGCATCCACCGCCTGACCCTGGCGCGCCTGCGCCGCGAGATCGAGCCGGTCGACGCGGCCGCCCTGACGCGGTTCCTGTTGCGATGGCAACGCGTCGCCCGCGGCGCGCAGGTGATCGGCGCCGACGGCCTGGCCCGGGTCCTCGACCAGCTCTCGGGCTTCGAGACCGCGGCCGGCGCCTGGGAGCGCGAGGTCCTGCCGGCGCGCCTGCACGGCTACGACGCCACCTGGCTCGATCAGCTCTGCCTGGGTGGCGCGATCGCGTGGTGCCGGCTGTCGGCCCGCGCCAGCGACGGCGACGGCGCCCGCGCGACCCCGTCGCGAGCCGCGCCGCTCGCGCTGTTTCGACGCGGCGACGCCGCCTGGCTGCGCGCGCCGCTGGCCGAGCGGACCGACGCGATCGCGTTGTCGCCAGCCGCCGACGCGATCGCCGCGCGGCTGCGCGCCGGCGGCGCCGCGTTCCTCCCCGATCTGGTGGCCGACGCCGGCCTGGCCCCCGACGCCGTCGAGGACGCGCTGTGGGAGCTGGTCGCCGCCGGGATGGCGTCGGCCGACGGCTTCGCCAGCCTGCGGGTCCTGATCGAGCGCCGGCGCGGCGAGCCGCTGCGCAGCCGCTTCGATCAACCAGCCCGGGGCGCGGCCTCGGCGACTCACGCCTGGCGCGAGGCGGTCAAGCGCGCGCGAGAGAAGGAGCGGGCCCGACCCCAGCAGGCCCTGCGCTCGCTGCCGACCGCGGCCGGGCGGTGGTCGCTGCTCGCGCCGCCGCGGGCCGACGCCGTCGACGCCGACGCCAGCGCGCGCCAGCTCCTGGCCCGCTACGGCGTGGTGTTCCGCGATCTGCTGGTGCGCGAGACCGCGTTGCCGCCGTGGCGCGACCTGGCGATGGCGTTGCGTCGCCTCGAGGCCCGCGGCGAGATCCGCGGCGGCCGGTTCGTGACCGGGTTCGTCGGCGAGCAGTTCGCGTTGCCCGAGGCCCTCGACGAGCTGCGCGCGGTGCGCCAGCCGCCGGCGGCGCCGGAGCTGTGTCGGGTGGCCGCCACCGATCCCCTCAACCTGGTCGGCATCGTCAGCCCCGGGCCGCGGGTCCCGGCGGTGATCGGCAACGCGGTCCTGTACCGCGACGGCGTGGCGGTGGCGTCCCTCGAGGCCGGCGCGGTGGTGGTCCGGACCACCCTCGAGCCGGGCGCGCGCATCGACGACGATCTGACGTATCATGCGCCGCCGCGGCGATCGGCGCCGCCGGCGCAAGCCGCGCTGCCCCTGTGACCCCGCCCGCCTCCGCCCCGCCAGGCTCCGCTCCGCCGCCGTCCCGCCGGTTCGCGCTGGTGTTCGTGGTCGGCTTCATCGCGCTCCAGCTCGTGCTGCCGCTGCACTACTACCTGGTGCGGCGCGATCGCCACGACGAGCGCTTCGCGTGGCGGATGTTCTCGTCGACTCGCATGTTGCGCTGCGCGGTCGAGTTCCGGATCGACGATCGTCCGGTCGAGCTCGCCGCCACCTTCCACGACGCCTGGATCGCGCTGGCCAGCCGCGGCCGGCGCGTGGTGATCGAGGCCATGGGCGCCAAGCTGTGCCGCGCGCATCCCGGCAGCGCGGTGATCGCGCGCCTGCGCTGCACGCCGGTGCGCGGCGAGCCGTACCCGGTCGGCGGCTTCGACCTGTGCTCGATCCCCCGCCTGTAGCGAGCGACCCATGGCCAAGCGCACCCGCTCGTCTCGCCGCCCTGCCCCCGCCGCGCCGTCCGTCACCGCCGCGGCGGACCCGGCCGCGCCGGCCCCGCCCCCGACCCCGCCACCGCCCCGACCGCCCGTCGCCGCCGCGGGCTGGGGCCTGCCGCGCAGCTTCGACCTCGACCTGCCGTGGTCGACCTGGGTCCTGTTCCGCGTCGTCTTCTTCGCGCTGCACAGCGTCGACGCGGTCCTCCAGCTCGCCCACGCCCCGCGCTACGGCGCCGGTGGCTTCAACGTCAGTCAGCTCCCGTTCGAGCTCGTCCCGGCGCCGACCCGCGCCGGCCTGACCTTCGTCTACGGCCTGCTCGCGATCGTCTTCGCGCTGTGCGCCGCCGGGGTCGCGCTCCGCGTCCTGGTGCCGCTGGCGGCCGCGCTGTACGGCTACGCCTACTTCGTCAGCCAGCTCGACTCCTATCAGCACCACTACCTGATGTTCCTGGTGCTGGTGGTGCTGGCCTTCGTGCCGAGCGCGCCGACCGAACGCCCGCCGGGGCGCCCGCCGCGCCTGCGCTCCTGGGCGCTGCGCTTGTTCCTGGTCCAGCTCGGGATCCTCTACCTGTGGGCCGCGGTGGCCAAGATCGATCCGCCGTGGCTCGACGGCACGCTCCTGCGCTGGCAGATCGAAGGCGATCTCGATCCGGCCACGCCGTCGCGCGCCGGCTCGGCGCTGGTGCGGTGGGCAGCGACCACGCTGGGCTTCGGGTTCCTCGCCCATGCGATCCTGGCGGTCGAGCTGGTGCTGGCGATCGCGATCTGGCAGCGCCGCTGGTGGTACGTCGCGCTGCCGCTCGGCGTCGGCCTCCACGCCGGGATCGAGCTGGTCGATCTCGACATCGGGCTGTTCTCGTACTTCATGATCGCCAGCTACCTCCTGGTCGCCCCCGAGCGCGCGCTGGCGCCCCTCGCCGACGCCGCCGCCCGCGCGACCGCGCCGCTCGCGCGTCTGCCGATCCTGGCGGTCGCCGTCGGCGGTGCGGTGATCGCGACCCTCGGCCTGCTCCTGGTCGCGCGGCACCCGCTGCCCCTCGGCGGGGTCGCCGCGGTCGGCGCCGCGATCATCATCATCGCCGCCGCGATCGCCGGCCGGACCGGCGGCGTCCGCGCGATCGCCGGTCGCCTCGCCGCGGGGGCCGCGGCCGCCGCCGTGATCCCGCTGGTCCTGGCCTCGACCGACGTCGCCCAGGACCACTTCCGCACCTGGGCCGGGGCCTCGCGCCGCCTGAAGCTGCCGACCGAGCGCGCCGCGTATGAGGGCCTGCTCGCCGTCGAGCCGTCGTCGGACTACGCCCACTACTACCTCGGCATGCTCGACCACCAGGCCGGTCGCTTCGACGCCGCGATCGCGCACTTCGCGGCCGCCCAGCGGAGCGCGCCGACCCGCGAGCGCAGCTACCTGGGCGAGGCCGACAGCCAGCTCGCGCGCGGCGATCGCGCCGCCGCCCGGGCCGCCCTCGAGCGCGGCCTGGCCCACCTGCCCGGTCACCCGGCCCTCACCGCCCGCCTGGGCGCCGTCGGCGCGCCGTGACGACGCGGGCCGACAAGGCCGCGCGGATCGCGGCCATCCTCGACGAGCACTTCCCGGCGCCCGGCATCCCGCTCGACCACGGCGACCCGTTCCAGCTCCTGGTCGCGGTGGCGCTGTCGGCCCAGACCACGGATGCCCGGGTCAACCTGGTGACGCCGGCCTTGTTCGCGGCCGCGCCCGACGCCGCGGCCATGGCCACGCTGCCGGTCGCCGAGATCCTCGGGCACATCCGCACCTGCGGCCTGGCGCCGACCAAGGCCAAGAACCTGCGCGCCCTGGCCGAGGCCCTGGTCCGCGACCACGGCGGCGCGGTGCCGCGCGACTTCGCCGCGCTCGAGGCGCTGCCGGGGGTCGGTCACAAGACCGCGTCGGTGGTGATGGCCCAGGCCTTCGGGGTCCCGGCGTTTCCCGTCGACACCCACATCCACCGGCTGGCCGCGCGTTGGGGGCTGTCGAGCGGCGCCGACGTCGCCACCACCGAGCGCGATCTCAAGCGGCTGTTTCCCGAGGCGCGCTGGAACCTGGCCCACCTCCAGATCATCTACTTCGGCCGTCGCTACTGCCCGGCTCGCGGACATGAGGTCGCGGCCTGCCCGATCTGCGCGTGGGCGATGTCGGCGGCCCGAGTGAAACGCGAGCGCGGAGCAGGGACGAGCCGGTAGGGCGGAGGCGGAGGCGGAGACCGAGGCCGAGACCGAGACCGAGACCGAGGCCGAGACCGAGACCGAGACCGAGGCCGAGACCGAGGCGGAGGCCGAGTCCGAGTCGAGTCCGAGTCCGAGTCCGAGTCCGAGGCCGAGGCCGAGACCGAGACCGACCCCGATCCCGATCCCGCCCCCCGATCCCGATCCCGATCCCGAACCCGTCCCCGTTCCCGATCCCGGTCCCGACCCCGTCCCCGATCCCTTAGGCGGATGGCGCGACTCGTGGCAAGGTCGCGCCATGGCCGACGATGACAAGCTGGCGCGCGTGATCGAAGCGCGCATGAAGCTGCGCGAGCGCTTCCAGCGCGAGATGGCGGCGACGCCGTCGCTCGCCGACGATCAGCCCCAGGGCAGCGGGCCGACCAACCGCCACGGCATGCCGCAGCTCCCGCCCGATCAATACGAGACCAAGAAGTGGCCGGTGCTCGATCTGGGGCTCAAGCCGAGCGTGTCGCGGGCCGCGTGGCGGCTCACGATCGACGGCGCGGTCGGCGCACCGCGGACCTTGACCTGGGCCGACCTCGAGGCCTTCGAGCAGGTCGAGGATGTGTCGGACTTCCACTGCGTGACCAAGTGGTCGAAGTTCGACATGCGCTGGCGCGGCGTCCGCCTGGCCGACGTGCTGGCCGCGGTCGAGCCGCGCCCGTCCGCGCGGTTCCTCATGTGCCACGCCTACGATCGCTACACGACCAACCTGCCGCTGGCCGAGGCCCTCAAGCCCGACGTGCTCCTGGTCCACACCGTCGAGGGTGAGCCTCTGCCGATCGAGCACGGCGGCCCGTGCCGGGTGATCACGCCGCAGCTCTACGCCTGGAAGGGCGCCAAGTGGGTCAACCGCCTCGAGCTGCTCGAGGACGATCGCCCGGGCTTCTGGGAGGAGCGTGGCTATTCCAACACCGCCTACCCGTGGCGCAACGATCGCTACTCGTGATCGCGTGAGCCGCCGCGCCCCGCTCGCGCCAGCGCTGGTGCTGGCGCTGCTCGCCGCCGTCGGCTGCGCAGCCCCGGCCCCGGGCCCCGACCTACAGATCCTCGGTGGCGGCCCGCTGCCGCGCGCCGGCGATCGCTTGCCCGCGACCTCGGCGATCTTCGACGGCACGACCGTGCGCCTGCGCGGCGTGCCGGGCGAGACCCTGGCGGTCGCGGTCGCCCACGCCGGCGGTGCGTCGCGCGCGGTCGCGCTCGCGATCGATGGCGTCGCGGTCGCCGGCTTCACCGTCGATCACGTCGCGGTCAACCGGCCGTCGACCTCGATGTACGGCAAGAGCCGCGGCCGCGGCCGCTACCCCGACCGCCTGACCGCGACCACCGGCGCGATCGCCAGCGAGCGCCTGGCCTGGTTCGACGTCGCGCTGACCACGCCGGGCCGGTACGCCGGCCAGCTCGCGGTCGGCGACGCGCGGTTCCCGGTCGAGTTGACGATCGAGCCGACCGCGCGCCTCGACGTCGCCGCGGCGCCGCGGGTCTGGGCCTACTACGAGCCGGCCGAGCTCGGCGCGAACGTCGACCTCGACACCGAGTGGCGCTATGCCGAGCTGATGCGCGGCTACGGCGTGATGGCGACGCCCGAGCTGACCCAGGACAACTGGACCGCGCGCCAGCGCTGGGTCGCCGGCGCGCGCTACGTGCCGGTGTGGCTGTCGCGCGAGCCGACCGAGGTCGGCGCCGAGGTCGCGGCGTGGATCGCGCGCACCGCCGGCACCGGCGTGGTGCCCTTCGCGATCCCGGTCGACGAGCCGCGCACCGACGAGAAGCGCGCCAAGGTCCGCGCGCTGTCGGCCGCGGCGCGCGCCGCCGGCGCCGGGGCCGGGCGGTTCCTCTACGCCGTGACCCACGCGCCCGATCCACGCCTGGGCGACGCGATCGACGTCTACATCGCGCCCGGCGCCGCCCGCGATCGCACCTTGGCCCGCGACCGCGCCTGGACCTACAACGGCTCGCCGGGGTGGGCCGGAGCCATGGTCGTCGACGACGCCGGCGGCGGCCCGCGCACCTGGGGCTGGCTGGCCTTCGCCTACGACGTGCCGCTCTGGTACGTGTGGGACGCGCTGTACTGGCGCGATCGCTACCGCCGCGGCGACGACGCCCCGCCCCTCGACCTCCTGCGCGATCCCATCACCTTCGACGACGGCGAAGATCGCGGCGCCCTCGACGGCGTGCTGGTCTATCCCGGCCCTCGTCCGTCGATCCGCCTGGCCGAGCTGCGCCGCGGCCTGCTCGATCGCGCGCTCCTCGAGGCCCTGACCGCGTGCGCCGGCCGGGCCGCCGCCGACGCCATCGTCGCCGCGGTCGTGCCCGCCACCGGCGCGCCGCGCTGGCCGCGCACCGACGTCGCGTGGGAGGCCCTGCGCGTTCGCATCCTCGACGGCCTCGCCACCTGCCGCGCCCCGGCCCTCACCCCACCCGGGTGAATCGCGCCGCCGCCGCGCGTCCTAAACTCGCGGCATGCTCTCGCGCCCGCGCGCTCGCGCCCTGCCCTGCGCCCTCGGCGCGCTGACGATCTGGTTGGCCCTGGCCGGACGTGCGACGGCGCAGCCGGCGGTGTCGGTGTCGCCGGCCACGTTGACGTTCCCCGGGGTCCAGAGGGTCGGAACGCCAGCCTCGCCACGCGAGGTGGTGATCAACAACGCCCCCGGGGCCGCGGACCTGACCTACAGCGCCACGACCTCGTCGGCGACCGAGTTCCCGCTGTCGTGCGCCGGCGGTGGCACCGCGTGTTTGTCCGGCACCCTCGCCGCCAACGGCGCGGCGACGATCCAGGTCGGCTTCGTCCCGTCGGCCACCGGGGGCCGCTCGGGCTCCGTCACGATCGCGACCAACGACACCACCCCGGCAGCCGACGCCATGAAGGTGGTGCCGGTGTCGGGCACCGGCGGCGTGTCGACCGCGGCCGGGGCCGCGACCTTGGCCTTCGGCGACGTCAACATCAGCACCGTCGGGGGCTCGAGCCTGACCTACCGCCTGACCAACTCCGGCACGGTGTCGCTCAACCTCGGCACCCTCGCGATCACCGGCGATACGATCAGCTTCAACTTCAACCAAACCGGGTGCGCCGGGACCACCACGTGCGCCGGCGTGCCGGCGATCGCGTCGGGTGGCTTCACCGACCTGACGCTCCGCTGCGACCCGTCGTCGATCGGCAGCAAGACCGCGACACTGACGATCCCCAGCGACGATCCGCTCACGCCCAAGACCGTCACGCTCACCTGCAACGGCACGACGCCGGAGCAGGAGAACCTCGACCTGCCGGTGGCGGTGTTCCCCAACACCCGGATCGGCACGCCGAGCGCGCCGCAGACCTTCCGCATCCGCAATAACGCCGGGGCCACCACGGCGCCCCTGGTGATCACCTCGATCACCAGCAGCTCGGCCGACTTCCTCGTGACGTGTACGCCGGCGCCGTGCGCCCGCACGGTCTCACCCGGCACGCTGGTCACGGTCAACGTCCTCTTCCAGCCGACCGCCACGGGGTCTCGCACCGGCATCATCGCGGTGCGCACCAACGACCTGCTCGACGGCACCACCGACGTACCGGTCTCGGGCACCGGCGTCGAGCCGACGATCTCGCTGACCACGCCGGCCGGCGGCTCGCTCAGCTTCGCGGACACCCGGGTCAACACCGCGTCGGCGGCCCAGACGATCACGATCACCAACACCGGCTCGATGGACCTGACCATCAACTCGGTGACCAACGGAAACGCCGCCGACTTCATCCTCACCGGGCCGACCGGGGTCAGCACCGTCGGCGCCGGCATGACCCTGTCGTGGATGGTGCAGTGCGAGCCCAACACCCAGGGCACCCGCAACGGCACGATCACGATCGCCAACAACAGCGCCAATCAGACCTCGCTGCCGGTGTCGCTCACCTGCTCGGCGATCCGCGGCAGCCTCACGGTGACCTCGTCGACGCCCTTCGCCTACAACACGGTCGGCAACCGCATCGACTTCGGCGCGACGTTCTTGAACCAGACCAAGATGACCACGGTGACGATCGGAAACGACGGCAACCGACCGGTCACGATCGTCGCGCCGACCGTCACCGCCAGCCAGGGCTTCACCCTCGGCGCGCCGTCATCGATGACCGTGCCGGCCGGCGGCAGCATCACGCTGGTGGTGACCTTCCTACCGACCTTGGTCACCCAAGGCACCGCGACCGTGACGATCGCCAGCGACTGGAACACCCTGGCCTTCGAGGTCACCGGCGACGGCCAGGACAACGGGACGATCTTCGCCCTCGACCCGCCGTGTCTGAACGGCATCTCGACGTTCTCGTTCGCCGCGCCGGTGGCCTTCGACGCCACCGCCAGCCAGCAGTTCTGCTTCAAGAACCTCGGCGAGGCGCCGGCCCAGATCACCGGGGTCCAGCTCATCGACACCAGCCCGGGCGGCCCGAACTTCACGGTCTCGGGCATCCCGCTGGTCGCGCCGTTCCCGACCCTCGTCCGCGACCAGTCCCGGGTCTTCACGATCACCGCGGTGCCCAACGACACGATGCTCGGCACCTTCACCGCGACCCTGCGGATCACCACGACCTTGCCCGGCGCCGACGCGGTCCGGGACCTGACGGTGACCTACACCTCGAGCGGCCCCGGGCTCACGGTCGGCCCGGCGATGGCCCTGGCCTTCGGCGGCGTCGACGTCGACGCCGGCCCCATGCTGTTGCCGCTGACGCTCCAGAACACCGGCACCGCGCCGCTGCCGATCACCAACATCGCGCCGGGGCCGACCGGTCGCTTCTCGATCGTCGGCACCCCGCCGACCACGATCGCGGTCGGCGCCACCGAGACCATCATGGTCAGCTACGACCCCAACGTCGAGCGCTCGAGCGCGACCACCGAGTCGTCGACCTTCACGATCAACACCGGCCGGTACTTCCTGGGCGGCGTGGCCCAGCCGACCGCGGTGATGATCATGATGACCGGCTACGGCATCGACCAGCACATCGAGGTCCGCGGCGACGGAGGTCAGCCGATGGTGGCCTTCGGCGACGTCTACCGCAGCCCCCGCGCCGATGACCCGCGGGCGCGGAAGACCATCCAGGTCTGCAACACCGGCGAGGCGCCGCTGCGGGTGACGATGACCGGTGGGGCCGACGCGCCCTTCTCGATCACCGGCGGCGATGATCTGACCCTCGCGGGCACCGCGCCTCCGCCCGGCGCCGCCGCGGTGTGCCAGGACGTCACCGTCGAGTTCCGCCCGAGCGACGCCACCTACCAGCCGTACAGCGACACCGCCCAGGTCATGAACGACGACGACGGTCGGGCCTTGGTCGACGTCATGTTGACCGGGCGGTCGATCGCCCGGCCGGTGACCGTACCGAGCGCCCTGGTCGCCCCCGCCGGAGTCCAGATCGCCGTCGGTGTGCCGGCCCGGCTGTCGGAGATCCTGGCCGACCTGCCGGGCCTGACCGCCGCGAACGTGTCGACGTCGTCGGAGAGCTTCGCGATCTCGATCGCCGACGGCACCGGCTACTCCGTCGTCGGCGACAACGACCGCGAGCTGACCGCCGGTGAGACGGAGGTCTACGACCTGACGATCACCGCCACCCAGCCCGGGCCCGTGACCGTGAACGTCGCGGTCCACCTCGACGGCGACCCGCACCCTCACGCCACCATCCCGATCACCGTCGACGCCATCGACCGCGAGCCCGAACACCTCTACGGCTGCGCCGCCGGGCGCGGCGCGCGCGGCGGCCTCGCGCTCTTGGCCTTGGTCTTCGCCGTCGCGCTCCGCCGGCGCACTCGACGGCAATAGCGGCCTCGGTCTCGGCCTCCGCCTCGGCCTCGGTCTCGGTCTCCGCCTCGGTCTCGGTCTCCGCCTCGGTCTCGGTCTCCGCCTCGGCCTCGGTCTCCGCCTCGGTCTCGGTCTCGGGCTCCGCCTCGGTCTCGGTCTCGGGCTCCGCCTCGGTCTCGGTCTCCGCCTCGGTGCGCTACAGCCGGCCGCGGACACCGACGGTCGGGATGATCACGAGCGGGTGGATGTCGGGCTCGCCGCTCGGGTAGTACTCGACCGCCGCGGCGGCGACCGCGCCGAGCCGCGCGGTCAGCCAATACTCGGCACCGACCGCGCCGTGGAGCCCCAGGAGGGTTCGCGACGACGAGCCGATCAACCCGACCATCTCTCCCGACCATCGGTAGAAGGCCATCGTTCCGCCGACGGTGAGCACCGGGCGGAGCCGCCCGGTCGTGATCGCGACGGTCGCCGCGGCGTGGAGCGCCTCGTTCCCGCCGAGCATCCCCCCGAGATGGACGGTCAAGCGCGAGGTCGCCGCGTAGTCGAGGGTGACCTTGCCCGCGCCGCCGCCGGATTGTGGATCGATCGCTGCGGCGAGGGTCGCGCCGAGCCTACCCGCGCGCGGGACGACCGGCGCCTGCGCGCCCGGCGCCTCCGGCACCTCGGCGGTGGGCGGCGCCTCGACGACCGCGGGCGGCGTTTCGATCACCGCCGGCGGCGCCTCGATCACCGCTGGCGGCGCTTCGATCACCGGGGGCGCTGGCGGCGGTGGCGTCAGATCGAGGCGGACTGGGACCAGCGCGCCCGCCGCCGCGTCGATGGTCACCTCGACCGGAACGGTGCCGGCGCCGCCGCGGGCGCGGACCTGATGGGCGCCGGGCAGCACGCGGACCGGCTGGCTCGGCGAGGACTGCCACGGCCCATCGTCGAGCTGCACCTCGATGGCGGCGCCCGTTGGCGCGACCACCACGATCTCGAGGCGCGCGAGCTTCGCGTCGATCGCGGCCAGCTCGTTCGTGACCTTCGCGACCTGATTCGCGGCGCGATTGGGATCGGCGAGGAAGCGCTCGCAGGTCGCGGCCGCCTCGAGCAACCGGCCCAGCGCACGCTGGGTGATCGCGATGTTGACCAGGATCCGGCTGTCGGGAAGCTCGCGATAGGCGGCCTCGAACAACCCGAGGGCCGCGACCTTGTCGCCGGCATCGGACTGGCGCTTGCCCTCGGCGAGAAAGGCGTTGGCCCGCAGCTTGGCCGCCTTGTCGACGGGGGGAGGTGACGTCGTCGGTTGAGCGTGCGCCAGGCGAAGACCTGCGAGCGCGACCAAGGAGAGCGCGAGCCGATTCATAGGCGTTCGATCAATCCATCGTTGTTGGAGCCCTTCGTCGGCCGCGGCCGCGGCCGTGGTCGCGCGGCGGGCGCATCGATCGGCACCGCCGCGTCGACCACCGGAGCTGACGCGGGACCATCCACGCCGGCGTCGAGGGCGGGCGGGCTCGGCGCGACCGCGCCCGCGGGCGGCGCGTCGGGGGCCGGCGTTGCGGGGGTTGGCGTCGCCGCGGCCTCGACCGGCTCCGCCCTTGTCGCCGCCCCGCCATCGCCGCCCGAGCCTCCGCCGGACAGCGCGAGCACCAGCGCGCCGAGGCCGATCACCGCGACCGCCGCGCCGCCGATCCACAGCCCACGCCGCCGATCGCCGGTCGCCCGGGGCGCGATCGTCGCGGCGCCACCCAAGGTCGTCGTCGAGTGGATCTCGCCGGTGGTCCCGACCGCGATGTGGTGGTGGCTCCCGGTCGAGTGCACCCCGCCGCGGGCGCCCAGCATCCGCACCACGTCGGCCGCGGTGTGGGGCCGCTGGTCAGGAGCCTTGGCCAGGAGCCGCGCGACCAGCTCCTCGGCGGCCAAGGACGCGTGGGGCGCGAACTGCCGCAGGCTCGGCGCCGCGACGTATTGATGCGCGCCGAGCACCTCCCCGGCGCCGGCCCCGACGAAGGGCGGCCGCCCGGTCATCATCTCGAACAGCACGCAGCCGAGGGAGTACAGGTCCGCGCGGTGATCGACCTTGCCGGCCCCGGCGCACTGCTCGGGCGCCATGTACGACGGCGTGCCCAGGACCGCGCCGGTCCGGGTCTGCGACCAGCTCTCGCTCGCGACGTCGCTCAGCTTGGCGATGCCGAAATCGAGGAGCTTCACCCGCTCGCCGCTCGCGACCTCGGAGTCGGGCACGAGGAAGATGTTGTCGGGCTTGATGTCGCGATGGACGATGCCGCGGGCGTGGGCCGCCCCCAGCGCCGACGCGATGCCGCGGGCGATCGCGAAGGCCTCGGTCTCGAGGAGCGTGCCGCGCGAGGTGATGCGGCTGGCCAGGCTCTCGCCGGCCAGGAACTCCATCACGATGAACGCGGTGCCATCGGGCTGGTAGCCGAAGTCGAAGACCTCGACGATGCCGGGATGCTGGATCGCGGTCGCGGCCCGGGCCTCGTTGAAGAACCGATTGACGACGGTGCGCTCGCGGGCGTAGGTCGGGTTCAGCACCTTCACGGCGGCGGGCCGGCCGATCAGCGTGTGCTCGGCGCGGTAGATCGTGCCCATGCCCCCGCCGCCGATGATCCCGACGACGCGGTAGCTCCCGAACAAGGTCCCGATCACGACGGGAGGACGGTAGCGAACCGCGCCCGCGAGATCTAGCCAAGACCGACCTGGGGGGGCACCGGAAAAGGCATACATCACGATGTGTTATGCTCACCCCCAGGGGGTGAGCGTGGGGTCGCTTGGAGGTGGGGCGTGGCCGCTGCGGCGCTTTTCCCCTTGCGTTTGCGATGCGGAATGAATATTCATTCCCTCACCGATGAGCGCCGCGACCGCCAAGAAGGCCCCCGCCGACAAGCGCGAGGCCATCCTCGACGCCGGCCTGGCCCTGTTTGTCGAGCGCGGCTTCCACGGCACCGCGGTGCCCGAGCTGGCCGCGGCCGCCGGCGTCGGCGCCGGCACGATCTACCGCTACTTCCCGTCGAAGGAGGCGATCGTCAACGAGCTGTACCGCCGCGAGAAGCACCGGCTGACCGGCCGGGTCCTCGAGCGCTTCCCCGTCGACGCGGTCGCCCGCGAGCAGTTCCGCACGCTGTGGCACCGCATGGTCGAGTACGCCGTCGCTGAGCCCCTGGGCTTCGCCTTCCTCGAGTTCCACAACCACCGGTCCTACCTCGACGACGACAGCCGGGCCATCGAGGCCCGGATCCGCGACTTCGGCCTGGCCTTCCTCACCGCTGCCCAGCGCCGCGGCGAGGTCCGCCCGGTCGACCCGATGGTCCTCATCGGCATCGTGATGGGGGCCTTCATCGGTCTGGTCCGCCACGGCGACGAGTGCGGACGCCCCCTCGACGCCGCCGGCTGGGTCACCGCCGAGCAGTGCGTGTGGGAGGCGATCCGATCGTAGGGTCGCGAGACCGAGACCGAGGCTGAGGCCGAGACCGAGGCCGAGACCGAGACCGAGACCGAGGCCGAGACCGAGGCCGATACCGAGGCCGAGACCGAGGCCGAGTCCGAGACCGAGACCGAGGCTGAGACCGAGACCGAGACCGAGACCGAGGCCGAGGCCGAGACCGAGACCGAGACCGAGGCCGAGGCCGAGACCGAGACCGAGACCGAGGCCGAGGCCGAGACGAGGCCGAGACCGAGACCGAGGCAGAGACCGAGGCCGAGACCGAGACCGAGACCGAGGCCGAGGCCGAGACCGAGACCGAGGCCGACCCCCGAGACCACGACTGACATTGCGCCAACAGAGGGAATGAATGTTCATTCCCTTCCACCCCTGAACCCGCCCGACCACGCCGTTCCACGCGCCCTGGAGAATCCCATGACCCTCTCGCCCACCCCGACCCCCGTCGCCTCCATCCCCTCCGCCGGCCCGGCCAACGGCGCCATCGACGGCGCGGCCTCGACCGCGCGCCCGGCGTCCCAGCTCCCCGCGCCGACCACCGCCACTGGCCAGGTCGTCCTCATCACCGGCGCCACCGCCGGCATCGGCCGCACGACCGCGCTCCACCTCGCGCGCGCCGGCTACCGGGTGATCGCCACCGGGCGCCGGGTCGCCGAGCTCGAGGCGCTGCGCGCCGAGGCCCCGGCGATCATGACGACCACCCTCGACGTCACCTCGGCCGACTCGATCGCCGCCGCGGTCGCCGAGGTCGATCGCCTCACCGTCGGCCACGGCGTCGACGTGCTGGTCAACAACGCCGGCTTCGGCCTGCTCGGTCCGCTGACCGAGATCTCCGACGCCGAGCTGCGCCGCCAGTACGACACCAACGTGTTCGGCCTGATGGCGGTGACCCGCGCCTTCGTGCCGGCGATGCGCGCCCGCGGCCGCGGCCGCATCGTCAACGTCTCGAGCATGGGCGGCAAGCTCACGATCCCGTTCATGGGCGCCTACAACTCGACCAAGTACGCGCTCGAGTCCTTGTCCGACGCGCTCCGCCTCGAGCTCGCGGCCTTCGGGGTCGACGTCGTGTTGATCGAGCCGGGCGCGATCCACACCAACTTCGGCGACACCGCGATCGCGCCGATCGGGCAGTTCGCCGCCAGCCCCTACGCCGCGGCGCTGGCCCGAGCCGAGCGCCTGCGGGCGCGGATGGAGTCGACCGCGGTCGGCCCCGAGGTCGTGGCGCGCGCGATCCACAAGGCGATCTCCCGCCGCCGCCCGGCCGCGCGCTACGTCGCGCCGTGGTACGGCCGGCTGCTCCTCGCCGTGCTCGCCGTCACCCCGACCCGACTGCAGGACGCCGCGTTCCGCCGCCTGAGCTACCTGTCGCCGACCCAGCTCCGCGACGCGCGCGCCTGATCGCGCGTCGCGCGATCGCGTAAGCTCGACCTCCGGCCCGCGTTGGGCTGGCACATGCGTGTCGTCGTCGCTTCGCTCCTCGCGCTCGCCGCCTGCGGTGGGCCGGTCCGCGCCTACCCGCGGTGGATCCTCGGCGACGGCAACCGCTTCGCCGCCGATTGCCTCGAGGCCGAGGCCTTCGTGCGGACCTCGGGCAAGACCGGGGTCGGCGTCACGGTCGCGCTGCGCTCGCGCTCGACCTGCGCGGTGCGCATCACCCGCGCCGAGCTGATCCTCGACGACGGTCGCGCCGCCGCGGAGCTGCCGCCGCCCGAGACGCTGCCCGGGCGCTCGCTGGTCTACACCTGGCTGCCGTTCGCGTTCGACAACAACGCGGCCTGGAACCGCGGCGATCGCCGCGGCCGCTTCGAGGTCGACGTCGCGATCGGCGACGCCGCGCCGCGGACCTGGGTCATCGCCGCCGAGCATCGCTTCGTCGATGGCCGCTTCCAGCCGGCGCCCACGAGGTGGCGGTGAGCGCGGCGCGCATCGTGGCGTTGGCGGGGACGCTGGCGGCCGGCGGCTGCACCGGCACCCGGCTGCACTCGACGGTCAACGCGCCGGGCAAGGTCGTCCTGGCGCCCCCGGCCTACGAGAACGGCAAGCCCGAACTCTACGTCGAGCCCACCGATCCCGGCGAGCACGAGGTCTACCTCGGCCCTGGCGTGGTGGTCGGCCCGGCCACCGGCCGCTACCCGCGCACCGATGGCGACGCCGGGGTCGAGCTCGGCTTCTACCTCCGCCTGGCCTACAAGGAGGTCGCCTCCAGCCACCGCAAGGACGACGTGCCCTGGCCGGCCCCGGGCTGGGCGCTCAACGTCGGCTGGTCGCCGCTGCAGTACACCGACGACGCCTCGTTCGGACCGCTGTTCTTCGAGGTCGAGCGCCAGTGGTTCCTCGGCTCGATCGGCGCCGGCCTCGCGGTCTATCCGCAGGACGGCGGCGCCGGCGCGCAGGTCACGGCGGCGTGGAAGCCCTACGGCGTCCGCGTGCGCTACGTCGCCGAGACCGGCTGGGAGGTCATGGGCGCGTTCCAGGTCGAGCTGCCGAGCGCGGTGACCTGGAGCCGGTGATCACGGATCGAGCCCGACCCGGGTGTCGGCCTCGGTGCGGATCGTCGTCACCGGCGCGAAGGGATCCGGCCCACCGGGCGGCGCAGGCGCCGTCGTCCAGCCGCGCTCACCGCCGAGCGGCGGCGGAAGCTCGTCGGGCCGACGCGGCCCGGCCGCGCTCGAGTCGTCGGCCGCGCCCGGGGTGACGCCGTCGAGCGGCGTCGGACGCGTCCGGGCCACCCCATCGCTCGCGCTCGCGCCGACCGTCGGGCGCACCGTCTCCGTCGGGCGCGTACGCAGCTCGCGCCACAGCCATAGGCCGCCGAGCGCGACCGCCACGCCGAGCGCGACGAACGCCGCGCGGATCACGACAAGAGCTCCTGCCGGAAGATGAACAGCATCTGATCGATGCCGACCGACCGCGGCACCTCGCTGGGATCGATGACCTCGAGGGTGCCGGCCCGCCCGGGGCCCCCGTCGAGATAGCGGTAGAGCTGGCCGTCGCTGCTCTCGAGGTACTGCGGACCCGACAGATCGAGGCGCTCGTCGACCCGCGGCCGATACGCGCGGTTGGTCACCGGGCTCGTGGGATCGCCGGCGGCCGCCCGCTGACTGTCGATGTACGCCCGGGCATCATCGAGGGTCTCGAAGGCGCGGGATTGGGTGAACCTGTCGTCCGACGCGAACAGAAGTCCCGTCTGGCTCTCGAAGGCCCAGCGCGAGTTGATCGCGCCGTCGCGCTCGACCTGATCGTAGAACGAGCGCGAGTACAGGCGCGGCGCGTCGTAGACGAGCAGGCGACCGCCGACCGAGTCGCCCCAGCTCCAGCGCAGCCCCTCGGGCGTGCTCCGCAAGATCCGCGGTCGGTACGGATCGTCCTCCTCCGGCGCGGGCGCCTCCGGCTCGGCGGGATCGACGCCCTCGCCCTGGAAGCCGGTCGGATCGATCACCCGCGCCGGATTGTTGTAGGCGTAGGCGTAGCGATTGAGCGTCTGCGGCCGCCGCGGATCGGGATCGTCCGACGGGTCGGGCGAGGTGAACAGGCCGTGGACCGGATCCATGCTGCGCGCGCCCATCCGGTAGAGGCCCGACGGATCGCGGCGCTCGCCGGCGAGCCCGAACGGATCGGCCTGCCCGGTCGACGCCAGGAGCTCTCCGAACGGTCCAAACCGCCGGGTCGCGACCACCGCGCCGGCGTTGTTGATGAGGCGCCGCACCGTGCCGACCTGATCGCCGTGGTAGTACGACACCGTGCCGGCCTGGTCGCGCCGCGCCACCCGCTCGCGTCCGAGGTGGTAGTAGCGCCACGACGTCGCCCCGGTCACCTCGAGCAGGTCGCGCACGAAGATCGTCGAGCCGGCGCGCACCCGCGTGCCCTCGGCGTCGTAGGCGTAGGTGGTGGTGCCGTCGGACACCAGGCGGTTCTCGCTGTCGTACACCGCGTCGGGAGCGGCCCCGATGCCCAGGCGATTGCCGTTGGCGTCGTAGCGCACCGCGACCCCGTCGATCGCGGACGGCGCGTAGGGTCGCGCCGCGCGCGCCGCGGGATACTGGTAGCTGGTCGTGACGGCGCCGCGCCGCGCGCTGGTGCGGTTGCCCATGAGCCCGTAGGTGAAGACCTGGTCGAGGGTGTTGTCGGCGGTGTTGTCGGCGGAGGTCAGGCGGCCGAGCGCGTCGTAGCCGTACTGCCAGGCGTCGAGCGGATCGACCGCGCTGGTCCGGGCGGTCACGTTGCCGACCTGATCGCGGGTCACGGTCCAGTGGTCGACGACGACGCCGGCGTGGGTCACCGACTGCCCGAGGACCCAGCCTCGGCTCGGCGAGTAGCTGCGCGCCAGCGTCGCGGTGTTGCCGAACACGGCGCCGGTCAGGCTGCCGCGGGCGTCGTAGCTGGCGGCGGTGACGTAGCCACCGACGGTGACGGGCCGACCTGCGGCGTCGTAGGTGAACCCGACCCGCTCGCGCACGCCACCGACCGCCGGGTAGTCGATCGCCGCGACCCGCCCGGCCTGATCGTAGGTCCAGTCGAGCTGGTAGGTCACGCCGGCGATGGTCTTGTCCTCGGAGCGCAGCCGTCCCACCGCGTCGTAGTCGCGGCGGGTCGAGCCGGTGGCATCGGTGAACGAGGTCAAGCGGCCGCGGTTGGCGTAGCCCGCGGTCGGCTGATCGTAGGTGAAGGTCGCCAGCGTGGTGGTGACGCCGAGGCGGCGCGCCGTCGGTCGGCCGATCGCGTCGTACTCGACGGCGATTGTCACGCCGCGGGCATCGGTCTGGCGCAGGAGCCGGCCATCGCCGTCGTAGACGTAGGTCCGCCCGCCGAGGTTGGGATCGTTGCTCGCGACGCGCCGCCCGACGGCGTCGTAGCTGGTGCCGTAGTAGTTCCCGGCCGCGTCGATCACCTTGTAGACCTGGCCCAGCAGATCGCGCGCGATGGTCGTGACCTGGTCGGTGGCGCCGCGCTCGATCACCTGCACCTCCTGCTGATAGCCGTCGTAGGTCGTGATCGTCACCTGACCGCGAGGATCGGTCACGGTCTGGGTCCAGTCGCCGTAGCTGGTGGTCTCGGCGGCGCCGTCGGGGCGCTGGACCCGCACCACTCGACCGATCGCGTCGTAGCTGGTGGTGGTCCACGCCGGGGCGGCGCCGGTCAGGTACGGCGCGCTCTGCTGCACGACCCGGCCGAGGCCGTCGTAGCTGGTGTCGGTGGTGATGCCGCCCTCGGCCAGCACCCGCACGGTGCGGCCCAGGCCGTCGACGTAGGTCCGGGTCCACAGCCCATCGGCGGTGCCGTCGGCGATCGTGGTGGTGACGTACTGCGCGGTCGGCGCGCCCCAGCTCGTGAAGCTCGCCGACGCGACGCCGCCGTCGGGGGTCGCGCGCTGCACCAGGCGACCGAGCGGGTCGTAGGTCAGGCGGGTGGTGCCGCCGTTGGGATCGACCAGCTCGGTGGTCCGGCCCAGCGCATCGTAGCGGCGGGTCTCGACGTGGCCGAGGGCGTTGGTCCGGGTCAGGAGCTGGCCGCGGGCGTCGTAGGTCATGGCCATGGTGCGTCCGGCCGGGGTGGTCGCGGTCAGCGGGTTGCCCATCGCGTCGTAGGTCCAGCGCTGCACCAGGAAGGACGACCCCGAGGTCCAGCGTCCGAGCGAGGTGAGGTGGCCGCGGGTCGGCGCGACCGTGTGGGTGGCGGCGCCGTCGTAGGCGAGCTGAGTGCGGGTGATCGGCGCCCCCAGGACGTCGCCGGTCGGCCAGGCACCGAACACGACGTCCACGGTGCTGTCGAGGTGCGTGATGAACGCGGTCGGATTGACGACCTGCGTATGGACGGTGGTCCGATCGTCGTTGGTAGACGCGTCATCGCCGTGGTCGATCTCGCGAGTGACCGCGCCGTACGCGCTGTAGGCCCACCCGACGCTGCGCGACTTGCAGACCAGGTCGCCGTTGCACTCGTACTGGTAGCGCCGCGCCGGGAGCGACCCCAGCGGCGCCGTGGTGCCGTTGCCGCTGCGGGCGTAGCTGGTGGTCGTGTACCGCAGGAGCGCGCCGTCGCTCCGGCGTTCATGCTCGCTGGCGAGCGCGCCGTCGGGATCGGCGACGTGCTGGGTGTAGGCGAGATCGCGGAGGGCGCCGGTCGGATCGGTGATGCGGGCGGTGGCGAAGCCGAAGAACCGACGCTCGGCGTGGGAGTACAGCCCGCCGGTGTAGCTGTAGCCGGTGGTCGCAACCGCGCCGCGCCCGTCGAGGACGCGGCTCGAGGCCAGGACCGGGAACGCGAAGGGCAGGTAGCCGTTAGGATAGGCGGTCGAGGGGGCGTAGGTCAGCTCGACCCGACCGCCGGTCGGGTAGGTCGCGCTGGCCAGCTTAGCGCCGAACCGGGTCGACGGCAGCGACGTGATCAGGTGCCACTCGTCGTTGTCCGAGAAGCTGGCGACCGGCGTGAACCGGCCGTCGCCGTCGACGTCGCCGACCATCATCTGGCCGGTGCTGCTCCACCACGTCGGCGCGGTCGTGCCGGCCAGGACCGGGGAGCCGGTCAGGAACCGACCATCGCCGCGGCCGTAGGTGACGTGGACGTAGAGATCGCCGCTGTTCGTACGCAGCCCGACCCGATCGCCCAGGCCGTCGCCGTTGACGTCGGCGAACACGCCAGTGAAGCGACCGATCGACACGCCGCTGCCGGTCCACGCGGTGGTCTCGACCGCGGTCTCGAACCGGCCGTCGCCGCGCCCGAGGTTGGCGACCAGCTTGAGATCGCTGTCGCAGTCGCTACAGCCGCCGAGGACGGTGGCTGCGTAGTCGCCGACCAGATCAGCGCGGCCATCGGCGTTCAGGTCGACCAGGGCGTCGCCGGTGTACGAGTCGGCGCAGCTCGTAGTGAGGGTCGTGGTGATCGCGGCCGCGAAGGCCCCGCCGCCGGTCGAGCGCATGGTCCGGGCCCAGGCCCGGTCCGGCGAGCCGCCGGTCGAGCACAGCGCCGCGCCGCGCTGCACGATCACCAGATCGTCCTTGCCGTCGCCATCGACGTCGCCGGCGTGGACCCGCATCGAGCCCCAGGTGGTGCCGTCGGCGAGGCTGACCAGCGTGCGCTTGGTCATCGCGCCGAAGCTGGCCCCGGTCGACAGCGCGACCAGCGCGGTCGGGCTGCCGTAGGCGCCGTTGCCGCGGTGATCGAGGCGGACCAGGACCAGATCGCGGCGGCCGTCGCCGTCGACGTCGGCCAGCATCACGTCGTGATACTCGCCGCTGTAGGTCTCGCTGCTCAGGCGCACCGGGCTCTGCACCGCGAACTGCCCGGTCGCGGTGCCGAGCGCGAGCTGGACCTCGACCAGGCCGGTCGGCGAGCTGCCGTAGGTGGTCTCGGCCCGGACCAGGACCAGATCGGCGCGGTTGTCGCCGTTGACATCGCCGACCCGGACGTAGTCGTGCCAGCCGACGTAGCGGTTGGCGGTCGAGGTGGTCCGCACCGAGCTGGCCTCGAAGGTCCCGTCGGCGCGGCCGCGCCGCACCAGGACATCGAGCTGGCCATTCACCGAGGTGCCGCCGGTCGACTCGGCGCTGACCGCGATGGCGTCGCCGCGGCCATCGCCGTCGACGTCGGCGATGAAGACGTCGTCGTAGAGGATGCGCACGCCGATGGGCACGGCGATCTGGCCGCTGTACCAGGCCGACGTGAAGGCCGGCGGATCGGCGTTGTACGCGAGCTGGGTCGGCGGCAGCGCGGTGCCGCCGGAGACGCCGGCCGCGGTGACCGTGGCGTCGCCGCCGTGCTCGCGGACCGCGGTCAGGAGCGACAGCCCAGCGCCGCCGGTGGCGCCGTAGCCGAGGCCGTAGGCGCGGTCGAGGACGCCGCCGGTCCGTACCGCGATCGCGACCAAGCGCTGGTCCATCCGCCGCACGCTGGTCCCGATACCGGTGGTCACGACGTCGGTGCGGGCCGCGCGGGTGAAGGTGATGACCGTGCCGTTGTAGGCGATCGTCGCCGGGTACGCGACGCCGCCGGCGACCGCGTAGGTGTACGTGACGGTGTTGCCCGACGGATCGCGCCGCGAGGTCACGACCGCGACCGGCGGCGCCAGGGTCTGGTAGGTCGACACGACGCCCAGCGGCGAGGTCACCGTCCAGGTCGTGCCGGCCAGCGCGATGCGGACGAAGGTCTCGCGCCGCGTCGTGTGGGTGCCGCCGCTGGTGCAGCTCGGCGCGGCGCTGCCGACCGCGCACGGCAAGAGGCGCTCACCGTCGAGCAAGAACAGGTCGGTGGCGTCGCCGCGCGGCGCGCCCAAGGTGTCCGACACGCGCTCGATGGTCGACAGGCCCTCGAGGGTCATGCCGACGCCGAGCCAGCCGTTGCCGGCGCTCGAGCCATAGGAGATCGCCAGCGCGGGCTCGAGGCCGCGGAACGGCGGGACCGTGAGCGGGATCCGGTGCTGCGCGGCGCCGACGAACGGCCGGGCCGGCATCGGCACGATCGCCGGGGGCACGGCGTCGATCGACTCGACGGGCTGCGCCGCGGCGACGCCGGCGGCGCACACGGACGCGAAGACGAGGGACAGGCGGAGCGAGGCCATGACCTCCGGTACCATGGCGCCGACGGCCGACGCCGACGCCGCGCGGACGGGGAGTCACGCTCCACGGCCGCGCGCAACCCGTGGCGATGACTGACGGTTTGCGCGACCGCCAGCGGAGTTCGCGCCCCGTTGACACCAGCGCCGACCGGATCCTCGCCGGGCCTCGACGCGCCGGCCATCCGGTCGATACACAGAGGGTGCGCCGCGAGATCGTGCTGGGCCTCGATTTCGGCACCAGCTACACCTCGGCCGGCGCCCTGGTCGACGGTCGGGTCCACCTGGTGGTCGACAGCGGCGACCCGATGATCCCGTCGGTCGTCCACCTCCCGGCGCGCGGCGAACCCGAGGTCGGCACCCGCGCGGTGCCCCACCTGCTGGCGGCGCCGACCACCACCATCACGTCGATCAAGCGCCTGCTCGGCGCCCGCCGCGACGACCTGGCCGTGCGTCGGCTCGGCCCGACCGTGCCCTATCACCTCGGCTACACCGCCGACGGCCAGCTCGTGGTCAAGGCGCGCAACCAGGACTGGGCGCCCGAGCAGATCGCCAGCTACGTGCTGGCGCGGGCCCGGGCGCTGGCCGAGCAGCGGTTCGGCGCCGAGGTGTCGCGGGTGGTCGCCACGATCTCCGCGGTCGCCAACGCGACCTACCAGGCGGCGCTGCGTCGGGCCGCGCGGCTGGCCCACCTCGAGGTGGTCGAGGTGATCGCCGAGCCGATAGCCGGCGCGCTCGCGGTCGGGTTGCACGGTCAGCCGATCGATCGCCGCCTCGCGGTGCTCGACTTCGGGGGTGGCACCTTCGACGTCACCCTGGTCGAGCAGCGCGGGCGCCGCTTCTACATCATCGCGACCGGCGGCGATCCATTTCTCGGCGGCGACGATCTCGACCAGGCGATGGTCGGCGCGCTGGCGGGGTTGATCTTCCGGCGCGCGCGCTTCGATCTGACGCGCGACGTGGTCCGGCGCGCGACGTTGGCCTTGCGGTGCGAGTCGGTCAAGCGGGCGCTGTCGACCGCGTCCGAGGCGCGGCTGGCGATGCGCGAGGCGTACCTCGAGAGCGGCGCCCCGCGCGATCTCGAGCTGGTGATCGAGCGGACCTGGGTCGAGCCGCTGTGGGACCCACTGTTCACCCGGGCGACCGACGAGGTCCGCCGGGTCCTGGCCGAGGCCGGGTGGGCGGCCAGCGACGTCGACGCGGTCGCGCTGGTCGGTGGCACCTCGCTGGTGCCGCGCTTCCAGGACCACGTCCAGACGCTGTTCCCGCGGGTCGCGGTGTCAGCCCGCTCCGACGCCCACGTCGCGATCGCCACCGGCGCGACGCTGCTCACCGCGCGCCACCAGCCCGGCGCCGGCGAGGTCCCGGTCCTCGACGATCGCCGCGCCGCGCGGTGACCGCGGAGCGCCGTCCGCCGCGATCGCGCACCGACGATCGCGGGAAGGTCGTCCGCGCCCGCCGCTAGCTGCGCGTCGAGCTTGAGCGCCGCCGCTGCCGCTGCTGTTGTTTGCCAGGTTTCGCCGCGGAACTTCGCGCGCCATGGCCGCCATAGGGAGGTCCCACCAAGGAGTCCTCAAATGCGTCCCCCCTGGCTCACTGCCCTCGCCGCGCTCGCGCTCGGCGCCCCGACCTCCGCTTGCGTCGACGATCCGCTCGCCGACGACCTGGAGACCTCCACCTCGGCGCTCATCGGCGCCCCCGGCCCGCTCGCCGACTACGAGCTGTCCGATGGCATCACCGTGTCGCGGCTGGTGATCGCCGTCGATGGCGCGCCGTACCACCGCGTCGGCAGCTTCCGCCTGACCAAGGCGCCGTACTCCCTCGACGCCATCCTCGACCCTGCGGTCCTCGGCATCACCGGCGTCGCGCCGGTGACGCTGACCGGCCGCCACGAAGGTGGCGATCTCCTGCGCCTGACCGGCACGGTGTCGCCGCCGCCCGGTCAGAGCGTCCTCTACTACGACGGCCAGACCGCGGTCTATCGCCTCGACGTCGACCTCGCGCTCCGCGGCGAGTGGATCGATCCCGCGCGCCAGGGCGACTGTCGCTGGACCGGCTGCACCAACGTACGACTGGTCGCGCAGCCGACGGCGCGCGTCGTGGCGGCCATCGGCTACGAGGTGGTGCCCGGGATCGGGGCGACCGAGGTCCGACGCACGGTCAACGCCACCGTGATCGCCCTCGACAACACCACCGGCCTGCGCCACCCGCTAGCCACCCGGATCAGCCTCGCTGGCGCCCGCCCGACCGCCAGCGGCGTGCGGGTGTGCGCGTCGGATCGCGCGCGCACCGTGAGCGGCGTGGTCGACGTCGACAGTCCCGGACGCGAGTTCGGCGTGTCGGTGCCGATGGTGTCGTCGACCGCGGCGGTGGCGGTGTCGGCCGCCACCGTGGCGCCGGCGGCGAGCGCCGGGACCTTCCGCCTGACGATCCCGGCCGGCTACACCGGCGCGACCACCCTGTCGGCCAACGACGGGAGCTGGCGCCAGCTCGCGGTCGAGATCGCGACCTGCGCGCCGGCGACGACGCCGCAGTGGCCCGAGGAGCTCCTGGCCGCGCCCGACCTGACGATCGTGCCGCGGCCGGGCTGCCTGGCCTGTGCCCTGGCGGATCGAAACGCCGCCGGTCAGGCCGCGATCCTGTCGGCCTCGGGCGTGCGCATCTACGATCCGGCGATCGGCGCGTGGAAGCAGGTGGCGCTACCGACCGAGCTCGCGGTCGACCATCTCGACGTCGACGAGCTCGGCCACGTCGTGATCGGCGGGCTCGACGCCAACGGCAAGCCGCGGGCCGCGCTCGCCGAGCTCGCATCGACCGGGCTCGCGGTCCGCGCCCTCGGCGACTTCGCCCCGCGGGTCAGCGCGGGCGCCCTGATCGCGGGCGGCGCGACCAGCGGCTCCGCGGCGTGGACCGCTCGCTTCGGCACCGTCCTGGCATCGCCGGCGCTGAGCGCCGCGGGCGGCCGCATCGTCGGCGCCGCCGGCTCGGCCTTCGCCATCGACGTCGCCGGCTCGGACGTCCTGGTCGACGCGCTGGCCGAGACCACCAAGCCCCTCGGCACCGCGGCGGAGAAGGTGGCGGTGACCGGCAGCGCCGGCGACCGCTGGCTGATCGGCACCGCGCTGGTCGGCGGCAAGCCGCGCGGCTTTCTGTACGACGCTGCCCTCGGGGTGCGCACGTCGCTGGG
The DNA here is from genome assembly GCA_018057825.1 of Kofleriaceae bacterium. GTDB lineage: Bacteria > Myxococcota_A > Polyangia > Haliangiales > Haliangiaceae > UBA2376. The sequence goes on from JAGPCY010000045.1 coordinate 32,570, forward strand.
CGTGCTGTCCGGCGCCACCGACTCGACCCCCCACGCGGTCAACGCCGCCGGCTGGGTGGTTGGGACCAGCGGCGGCCGAGCGTTCGTGTACCGCCCCGGCGCCGGCCTCGCGGAGCTGTCGTCGCTGGTCAAGTCGACCAGCGGCGTGACCGTTCGCGACGCGCTGTCGATCACCGATAGCGGCGACGTCCTGTTCGCCGGCGTCCGCGGCCAGACCGCGGCGCTGTTCACCCTGTCTCTCGCCCAGTGAGCCCACCATGAAGCCCACCCTCTTCGCCCTCGCCCTCCTGTCCACCCTGGCCGCCGCCTGCGATCGCAACCCCTTCGGGTTCGGGGCCGGCACGGGCGCGCCACCACCTCCCGGGGGCGTCGTGCCGCCGCCGCCCGGCACCACCCTGTCCTGCGCTGGCGCCAACGACTACACGATCTATCGGCCGTTCACGACGCTCGACGCTTGTGCCGTCGGCCACGTGTACTACGCCCGCGCCAACTCGATCGAGGCCGCGCGCCTGTGCGCCGTCAACGCCGGCCTCGCTGGCGTGCTCCACGTCTACGAGGGCCTCGGCGTCGCGCCGCCCCGCCAGCCGGTGTGCGTCGCCGACGGCGCGGTCGCCTCTCGCAGCGACATCCACCATCACACCGCCGACCAGGCCGTGGCATGTGTCCGGCAAGGCAACCAAGGCCGGCGCGTGTGGGTGCCCTTGCCGGCCGCTGGCTCGAGCTGCTGACGGGGCCCGAGAAGGCGACGACGAGAGCCGTCAGCACACGCGCGTGCCGGTGACGGTCATGTCCCAGGTGCAGCCGAGGTAGATGTCATCCCCCTGCCGGCGCGGCGCTACGGCGCGCCGCAGGCCAACCACTGGCCCAGGCGCTCGCGCTCGGCGACCGTCGGGGCGTCGCCATCGGGAGGCATCGACGCGTTACGGGCGGCCGGGCCGATCGCGGTGGTCTGATCGATGTGGACCCGCACTGCGCGGACCCCGAAGACGGTGTCGAAGTCGTGGAAGCTCGGCGCGCCCTGGCGATCGTCGCCGCGCACGGTGCTGGCGTGGCAGCGCGTGCAGTAGCGGGTCATGAAGTCCTGACCGAAGGTGTCCCAGGTCGGCGGGTCGCTCGTCGGACACACGCTCTCGGTCGGCGGACCGAACAGCGCCGACTCGCCGCAGCCGGTCAGGGCGAGCGCCAGCACCAGCGCCCGCGCGGTCATTGCCAGCCGCTCCAGGTGATCGCGCCCCACAGCGAGATCTCGACGGTGACGGTCAGCGGCGCCGTCCCGCTGTTGCGGACCAGGAGGAACCAGTCGGCGGCGTCGGTCGGCGCGAAGTCGTAGTCGACCGCGGTCTGATCGAAGCCCTCGGCCACGGTCTGGGTGCCGCTGCCGGCGTGGCCGTGGAGGTTCCAGTCGAGCTCGGCGACCGGCGCGGTCAGGCGGATGCGAGCGCGATCGGGCGGACCGCCGACCAGCACGGCCTCGGCGATCTCGCCGACCCCGAGGGTGCGGGTATCGCTGACGACCTGGCGCGGCCCGGCGTCGACGCCCGTGCCAGCGTCGATCGAGGAGACGGCGTCGTCGCCACCACAGCCGGTGACGAGCAAGGCCAATGACAGCGCGGCGGCGCGCGCGAGACGAGAAGACGACACGATGGGCGACACGGTGGACTCCATCAGTAGCGATAGCCGAGGGTGAGCTGGCCGCGCGCGACGAAGGCGTCGCCGACCAGCGGGGTGCTCGCCGCCACCACCGCGTGGTAGCGGGCGCGCGCGTACTCGAGGCCGATGTGGCCGTAGACCCGCTGCTCGCCGTGGCCGACCGGCGCGCCGAGATCGGCGCCGACCCGCGCCGCCAAGGCCGCCACCGGCAGACGCGCCGCCGCGGTCGCGGTGACGACCACCTCGCGCGCGTTCATCGGATCGATCAGCGGCCACAGACCGGCGCCGTGGGTGTGGCTCGAGTGCTCGGCGCCGTCGCCGAAGGCGTGGGCGTACAGGACCGCGCCGTCGAGACGAACCCGCGGGTGGAGCCAACGCGCGCCCAGGCCGGCGGCGCCCATGACGTGGCCCATGCCCCGGCCGGCGTCGGCGTCGCCGGTCGGCACCGACACGCTGGCCACGGCGCGCACCGCGATCGGCGCGGTGGTCGGGGTCAAGCGGGCCATCGCGGCCAGGCGCAGATCGTCGATGCCGACGCCCTGATCCTCGACCGCGTAAGCGCCGAGACCGATCGACGCATCGAAGCGGCGCCAGCCGACGCCGACCGCGAGATCGGCGCCCTGGTAGGAGCGGGTGGTGACCATCGCGTTCGCCAGGTCGTCGACCTCGGCGGCCCCGGCGGTGAAGCGGGTCGTGACCTCGACGTGGACCTCACTCGGCTCCGCGCCGTGAGGCGCCGGCGCGGCGGTGTCGATGTGACAGTGCTGAGCGCGGGCCGGCGCCGCGGTCACGGCGAGGACGGCCAAGGCGAGCGCCGACGCGGCGCCGCGGACAGACGGGATCATGGCGACTCCTGGGGCGCCGGCGCGAACGGGTCGGCCAGCGTCGGATCGGTGAGGAAGTGGTCGTCGGTGAGCGCGCGGAGAAACGCCAGCAGATCGGCGCGCTCCTGGTCCGACAGCGGGAAGCCGGCGACCAGCGGGCTCTTGTTGGGGTTGTCGCGGCCATCGCCGGCGTTGGGGCCGGTCGCGATCGCGCGCCCGCCGCGCTCGTAGATCGCGACCACCTCCTCGAGCGTCGCGACGCTGCCGTCGTGCATGTACGGCGCGGTGACCGCGACGTTGCGCAGGCTGGGCGGGCGGAACCGGCCGCGATCGGCCTCGGCGAACGTGAACTCCCACAACCCGGGATCGACGTCGGGGTAGCGCTGGTACAGGCCGGTGTTGAAGAACTGCACGTCCTGGGTCGGGCGGCTGGCGTCATCGACGGCGATCGTAAAGTTGAAGCCGCCGTGGCAATGGTGGCACTCGAGGGTCTCGCTGAAGAACAGCTCCTGGCCGCGCCGCTCCGACTCGGTCAGGGCGGCGAGCTCGCCGCGACGGTACTGATCGACGCGAGAGTCGCCCGAGATCAGGCGCCGCTGGAACGCCGCCAGGGCCGCGACCACGTTGCCCATCGCGATCGGCGCTGGGTCGTTGGGGAACGCGGCCGCGAACCGCGCCGGGTAGCTCGGATCGCCGGCCAGCCGCGCCAGGATCGCGGGCTCGTGGCCGGTGGCGCCGAGCTCGACCGGGTGCTTGCCGAACATCGGGATGAGCGCCTGGGCCTCGAGGGTCCGGGTCACCGGGCTGGCCCAGGTGTAGGCCGGGTTGTAGGCGACGTTGGTGAGCGACATCGCGTTGCGGCGCAGGACCTCGCCGGTCGACCCGACCGAGGTCACGCGGCCATCGGTGAAGGCCCGGGCCTGGAGGTGACAGCCGGCGCAGGCCTGGGTGCCGTTGCCCGACAGCCGGACGTCGTAGAACAGGTAGCGACCGAGCTCGGCGAGGTCGGCCGACAGCCGCTCGCCCGGCGGCAAGCGCGGCACCGGGAACCCGACCGGCAACGCGAACGGCCAGCTCGGCGGCGCGGCATCGACCGCGGCATCGACCGCGGCGTCGGCGTCGACCGCGTCGGGCGCACCGTCGCCCCCGTCGCCGCACGCGACGACGGCGATCAGGGTCAGGGCCAAGGCGGCGCGCATGGTCACTCCACCGCGAACAGCCGCTGGGCCTCGGCCGGCGCGCTTCCGTACGGCACGCCGAGGCGCGGCAAGATCGTGTCGCACTCGGGATCGCCGGGGAACGACATGCAGCCCGGCGCGGTCGCCGGCGTGTTGGTGGTGAGGTCCTCGCCGGCCAGGACCGGCGCGACATCGGCGACGATCGTGTCGGTGGCGGGATCGAAGCCGGTCAGCGCGATGGCCGGCCGGTTGGGATTGGCGCACGCGCCGGTCGGCGGCTGCATCGGGCTCGTGCCGGGGCAGCCGGTCGAGCCGAGGTGAAGGTTGAAGCCGGCGGTGCCGACGACGCCGTCGATCTTGGCGAACTTGTGCCCCGACTGCCACGCCCACAGCATGCCGGGCGCGTTGTACGGCGCGGTCGCCAGCGACGGATCGAGGTGGTTGCGATCAGCCGGGATGCCGAGGTCGAACTGCACGCCGCCGTAGCTGCCGGTCGGCACGGTGCCGACGACCGTCGTGTAGGTCGCGGCGTTGCCGGTCTGGCAGTTCGCCGTCGCGTCCTCGAAGTCGAGGAGCGCGACGCCGTCGGCGGTCTGGTTGGCGTTGGCGGTGAGGGCGACCGGGACCGCGGCGCCGCCGCCGGTCGGCACCAGCGCGAGGTTGGAGATGAAGAAGCGGAAGTCGGCGCCGACGTAGGTCGCGCTGGTGGTGCCGAGCGCGGCGTAGCCGCCGCCACACGAGAAGGCGGCGCCGCCGACCTTGGCGGCGAAGCGGATCGACACCGCGGTCGTGGTGGGCGCGTCGATCGGCGGCGCGGCGTCGACGCTCGCGGCGTCGGGCTGGGCCGGGGTCGAGCCATCGTCGCCGCAGGCGCCGACGGTGAGGGCCGCGGCGGCGGCGAACGACAGCGAAGAGATGGTGCGGGATGAACGCAGAGCGCGGATGGACATGAGACGTGGACTCCTCGGACGACCGCGCGGACGCGCGGCCAGATCGGACGGACGAGGGGCGATCGCCACGCGCCCTGGGGCGCGGACGACGGCCAGGTTCACCGACGGGCTCGCGGCCTCTCGGCCACGGCCCGCAACCCGCACGGCGCGATCACGCGACGACCGCGGCGATCGCCTGTGCGATCGCGCGGCGTCACCGCGACTCGATCACGCGCGCGGGCCGACCGCGCGCGGCGGTGGCGCCGGCGGCGGCTCGGCGAAGCGTCCGGCGCGCAAGCGCGGCGGCCGCGGGTCTGCCAGGAAGATCTGCTCGCGCCCCACCACGGGTGGCGGCGCGACCGCCAGGTGGAGGTTGGCCGCGATCACGTCGACGGACGGCGCGCTGCACGGCCGGACCGATGGCGCACCGTCGGGTTCACCGTCGGGGCCGCGGCGGGCGTGATCGCCGCCCGGGCAGTCGGCGCACCCGCAGTCATGCTCGGCCGCGTGCTCGCCGCAGCAGCACCGCACCGCGGCGGCGAACACCGCCGGGAGCTGCACCGCGCCCAGGGCCAGGATCGCGACGAGCGCGATCACCGGCCGCAGCAGGCGGCGGAGGAGCTGGCGGGGCACGCCGCGTTGTACACCGCGGGCCCCCTCGGGCAACCGCGACTCCCGGGCCTGCGACCATGCGCCCTGCGGTAGATCTTCGCACCCCCTCGAAGCGGGGCCGCCGACGGTGGCGTCAGCGCTTGCCGCCGTGGCGCTCGAGCAGTCGGTAGAGGTAGGCCCGGTTGAGCCCGGCGTGACGGGCGGCCTGCGCGACCTGCCCCGGGTACGCGGCCAGGAGCTCGGTGACGTAGCGCTGCTCGAAGGCGGCGATCGCGTGGCGCCGCGCCTCGTCGTAGGGCGGCGGGCCCTGGCGCGGTGGCGCCGCGGCGTCGGTCGTCGGCGAGGCCAGCGGCGCGAGCGCGCCGGGGTCGCGGGCCTCTTGGAACACCAGACAGCGCTCGAGGTGGTTGCGCAGCTCGCGCACGTTGCCGGGCCAGGGCGCGGCGGCCAGGGCCGCCAGGAAGTCGGGCGCGGTCAGGGTCGCGCGCACCGCCGGCGCGGCGCCCAGGCGATCGAGGAAGTGCTCGACCAGGAGCGGCAGATCGTCCCGGCGCTCGCGCAGCGGCGGCAGCGGGATCGGCACCACCGCGAGGCGGAAGAACAGGTCGGCGCGGAACCGGCCGGCGTTGACCTCGGTGCGCAGGTTGCGGTTGGTCGCCGCGATCACCCGCACGTCGACGCGCCGGCTGGCCCGTCCACCGACGCGGCGCACCTCGCGACTCTCGAGGGCGCGCAAGAGCTTGGGCTGTAGCTCCAAGGACAGCTCGCCCAGCTCGTCGAGGAACAGGCTTCCGCCGTCGGCCTCCTCGAAGGCGCCGGGGCGCGCCGGCCCCGCGCCGGTGAAGGCGCCGACCTCGTGGCCGAACAGGTGGGCCTCGATCAGGCCGGCCGGGATGGCGCTGCAATCGACGACCACGAACGGGCCGTGCCGGCGGGCGCTCTCGAGGTGGATGGCCTCGGCGGCGCCCTCCTTGCCGGTGCCGGTCTCGCCCTCGAGGAGCACGGTGGCCTCGGTGGGCGCGACCCGGCGGAGCGCGTCGAACAGCGCCAGGGTCGCGGGGGCCTGGCCGACCAGCGAGTGCAGGCGCAGGGTCGGCTCGCTCGCCGGCGCCAGCTCGGGCGCGCCGAGCGAGACCCGCACCGTCGATTGGCCGAGGCGCAGCCGCGTGCCGGGCGCGATCAACGCCCGCTCGACCTCGACCTCACCGATCCGCGTGCGGTTGCGGCTCTCGAGGTCGACGACCCGGATGCGATCGCCGACCACGACCAGCTCGCAGTGAAACCGCGACACCGTGGGATCGTCGAGGACCAGCTCGTTGGACGGGTGCGAGCCGATCGTGCAGCGCCGCGGTCCCGACCAGGTCGTCGGCGCGGCGCGATCGAGCACCTCGACCACGAGCCCGCGCGGACCGTCGACCACCGGCGGACGCTGCACGGTGACGGTCGAGGAGGACGCCGTCATGACGCGCGAGTGTATCGTCGCGCTCGGGCTACGGCCAGCGCAGCGGCGCGCGCACGTCGTCGAGGCGACCGTTGGTGAGGCGATCGGCGTAGGCCGCGAGCAAGGCTGGCACCGTCGGTACCGGATCGCGCCACTCGCGGATGACGCCGTCGCGGATCGCGATCACGGTCCGATCGTCGTCGAGGATGGCCAGGTGGGCGCGGCCGCCGCCCAGGGGCGGGACGACCGAGCGCTGGCCGGTGGCCAGGTCGACCAGCACGATCTGATCGCCCTCGACCGCGACCACCCGGCGTCGCCCGACGTAGGGCTGGGCCATGACCTGGAGATCGCTGGCCACCACCGCCGCCCAGCCCGCGGCGGTCGCGCGCCATACCCGTCGGTCCGCGGTGACCGCGATCAGCCCACCGCGATCGAGCAGCAACGCGATCGGGCCGGGCAGCGCCGGCCCCGGCCGCGGGGCGCCGTCGACCGGCCACAGCCACAGCCGGTCGCCGATCGCCGCGGCGACGCCGCCATCGGCCTGGACCGCGATCGCGTCGGGGAGCTCGGGCAGCCGCGCCGACCCGGTGGTGCCGGTAGGCAGGCGTCGCCACACCGCCCCGGCGGCGCCGACCAGGACCACGCCACCGTCGGCGTGGCCGGCGCCCGCGATCACCGGCTCGTCGAGCTGGTCGACCACGCTGGCCGGCGCCGCCGCGGCGCGCAAGCCGTGGCGACTGATCGCACCGGTCGCGTCGCCGACCCACAGCGCGTCGTCGGTCAGGGCCAGCCCACCGACCTCGATCGGCAGGCGGTGCGCCGCGCCCTCGGCGACGACGTCGACCGCGCCGCGGGCCGGTTCGAAGTGGATCACCGCCTCGCCGTCGGGCGCCGGCAGCGCCACCGCGCCCAGCCCCGACCAGCGCTGGCTGTAGGTCAGGTCGTCGGGCGACACCACGGCCGCGGCGCCGGTGTCGAGGGCGACGACGTAGCGCTGGCCGCCGCCCCCGAGGAGGCCGACGGCGCGGCCGTCGAGGGTCCGCCGGCGCGTCGGGTCGACGGACCAGACCGACACCCGGCCGTCGGCGGCGCCGCACAGGATCCGAGCGCCGTCGGGCGACGTGGCCACCGCGGTCACCGGCGCCGACAGCCGGAGCCGGCGCCGACCGTCGACGGTGAACAGCTCGAGGCGCTCGCCGTCGGCGACCGCCAGGCCGTGGACCAGCGGGAACATCCCGGTGCGCCGATCGGGCAGCGGTCCCAGGCGGGTGCCGTCGTCGACGAGCTCGACCACCTCGCCGCGCACCTGCGCCGGTCGACCGGCGACCAGGCCGGCCCAGGCCCAGGTCGGACCGTCGGGGGGCACCTCGAGCGGCGGCCGAGCCCCGGTCAGGTCGACCCAGCGCAGGCCGCGGTCGTCGCGCAGCAAGGCCGCGCGGCCGTCGGCCGACAGCTCGCTCGCCAGGCTGGGGCCGAGCGATCGTTCGGCGCCGGTCGCCAGGTCGATCGCGAACGCGACGTGGTCGCGCTCGATCAGCGCCCGGCCGGCCGCGGCCGACAGCCCGGCGAGACCGGTGGCGGGGAGCGTGCGCCGGTCGCCGGTCGCCAGCGCGAGCACGGTCGCGCCGTCGGGCCCGAGCCAGCCGACCCAGTCGCCATCGGCGACCAGCGCGGTCGCGGCCTCGAGGCCGGTCCATCGCCCGCGCGGCTCGCCATCGACGCCGAGCCGCACCAGCGCGCCATCGCGGACGATCGCGGCCTCGCCGCCAGCCAGCGCGACCGGGCCGAGCAAGCGCCCCGCCCCACCGTCGAGCCGACGCTGGCCGCCGCGCAGATCGTGCCAGCGCAGCTCGCCGCCGGTGTCGGCGGTCAACGCCGCGGTCCCACCGCCGAGCCAGACCGCGCGCACCACCGGCCGATCGTGGGCCCGCCACTGCGGCGCGACGCCGCGGGCCACCGCCTCGACCACCACCGCGCGCTCGGCGGCGTCGCCGCGCTGGCCGCGCAGGCGCATGAGCGCGATCGCGCGCGTCGGATCGTCGGCCAAGACCGCGCGCGCCTGCAGCTCGATCAGGTCATCGGCGCGCGCCGCCTCGCGGAGCTGAGCCGCGCGCGCGCGATCGCGCGCCGCGACCACGCCACGGACCGCGGTGACCGCGACCACCGCGATCGCCACCAGCGCGGCGAGGCCGATCCCCAGCGGCCCGCGATGGCGCGCGCCCCACCGGCGCACTCGCTGCCAGGCCGAGTAGTGGTGCGCCGAGACCAGGCGTCCAGCCAGGAAGGCCCGCAGGTCGGCGGCCAGCGGGTCGGCGCTGGGATAGCGGTCGGCAGGGGCGTAGGCCAGGGCCTTGTCGACGATCGTGGCCAGCTCGCGCGGGACGCCGGGCTCGACCGCGACGATCGGCGACGCACCGCCCTGCCGCGCGGCCTCGATCAGCCGGGTCGCCGACTCACCGACGAACGGCCGCTGGCCGGTCAAGGTGTAGAACAGCGTCGCGCCGAGGGCGAACACATCGGCGCGCGCGTCGGCCGGCTCGCCGCGAGCCTGCTCGGGCGCCATGAACCCCGGGGTCCCGACCACCGCCCCCACCAAGCTGTCCTCGCCGCCCGGCCCCCCGCGATCGCCGTCGCGCGGGGCCGCGCCGTCGGGTCCCGCGACCTCGCGGGCCAGCCCCCAGTCGATCACGACCGTGTCGCCGCCATCGCCGACCAGGATGTTGCCGGGCTTGAGATCGCGGTGCACGACCCCGGCGCGATGGGCGAACGCCACCGCCTCGATCGCGGGCATCACCACCGGCACGAGCGCGAGGCGCTGGTCGAGGGTGGCGGTGGCGTCGATCACGCGATCGAGGGAGCGACCGTCGATCAGGCGCATCACCAGGAGCGGCGCGCCCGCCGGATCGCGCGACACGTCGTAGACCGGGACGATCGACGGGTGCTGGAGCCGGCCGGTGATCGCGGCCTCGCGCAAGAGCCGGGTCACTGCGGACGGATCGCGCGCGAGGCTCTCCTTGATCGCGACCGCCCGCCCGAGCTCGAGATCGCGGCCGCGCGACACCCGCCCCATGCCGCCGCGGGCCAGCTCGTCGTCGAGGCGGTAGCGCCCGTCGCGGGAGCTAGCGGCCGGCGCCGCGTGCGCACCGATCGGCCCCAGGTCGCGGGTCGCCTCGACCAGGCGCGGCACCGGCGAGCATCGAGCGTCGGTGGGATCGTCAGGGTCGGACATCGCGAGCGGCGCGCGGCCGGGCGCTCAGTCTGCCATGGCGCGTGCCGGTTCGACGACGGCCCGCCGGACCTGGACCACCAGCCAGGGCGCGACCGCGACCCGGGCCGAGGCCCGAGGGTCGTCGAGCTCGACGAGCCCGCGCGCTACCAGCGGCGCCTCTGCGGTCAGCAGCTCGGCCAGGGCGAGCCGCGACGCCAGGTCCTCGCCGGCGAGATCGACCAGCCCAGCGACGGTCAGCGGCTCGTCGCCCAGCGCGCGCCGCACCGTCCGCGCCACCGCACGATCCAGCTCCGGCCCGAGGGCCAGCCCGAGGAGCAGCAGCTCCTGGCCGCGGAGCTCGCCGAGCCGCGGATCGTCGGCGGCCAGCGCCGGCCACGCCTCGCACACCGCGGCCAGGTGATCGGCCAGCCCGTCGGCTCGCGCCGTCAGGGTGGCGCGCTGCTCGGCCGGCACCCGCGCGAACCCCTCGGCGTCGTCGCGGACCACGAGCTTGGCGGCGGCCGCCCGCCCGAGCTCGACCAGCGCCTCGGCCAGCGACGCCGGCACGACGAGGGGCGCGACCTCGGGCGACGACGGGAGGTCAGGCGTCACGGGCTTGCTCCAACGGCGCCAGGAGATCGGCCGGCACCCAGCCGCACGGATGATCGCCGTCGTCGGTGGCGACCCAGGCCCAGCCGCCGTCCTCGCCGTGACATCGGACCACCTGCCCGACGTCGAGGACCCAGGCGAGCGCGGTGGTGACGCCGCCGCGGACCAGGCGCGCCGCGGGCCACGTCGGACCGCGACCGGTCCGCGGCACCACCGACGCCCGGAGCACCAGGCGCGGCACCGGCGCCGCCCCTCCCGCGCGCCGGATCACCGCCGGGTAGGCGTAGGGCGAGGCGGTCAGCGGTCCGCCCGGGGTCACCAGGATCTCCCACGAGCCGACCCCGGTCGTGGCGGCCAACGCGGCGGCGTCGAGGGGCGTGACGAAGCCGGCGACCCGCTCGGCGGTGCGCGGCTGATCGATGAGGCCGAGCTCGAGGGCGGCCAGGAGCTGGGCCAAGGTCGGCGCGTCGCCGTCGAGCACGGCGTCATCCTCGCGCGGCTCGCGCTCCAGCCAGCCGGGCGCCGCGTAGGCCTCGTGGCGAGGAAAGCGGCCGGCGCGATCGGCCGGCACGACGACGATCGCGGCGGGGACCTCGACCCGCGCGGCCTGGTTGGGCTCACGCATCGACGTTCACGTGCAGGCAGTTGTTGGCGGACTCGGGGATCAGCGAGCCGATGCCGGCGCCCGGCGCGGCGCGCTTGGCGCGCTCGACCGCGGCCTGGCGGGCCGCCACCGTCACCCCGCCGCGCGCGCCGCCGATATCGAAGGCCTTGCCGGGACGGTGCGGGCTGTTGCCGACCCACGCGACGATCTGGCCCTTGGCGCGGCAGCGCTCGTAGGCCTTCCACAGATCGCCGCCGACCAGGCCACCGGCCTTGCGCACGATGATCGCCGCTTGCTCGGCGTCGGTGCGCACGCCCGAGGTCACGTACATGCCGCGCTGCCCGCCGTGCCGACCGATCGCCTCGAGGGCCGGGATCATCGTCGGCGCCAGCTTGACCCCGCGCTCGATCGGCAGCCCCGGGATCGAGGCCGAGGTGAGCGCGCCGGTGTACTGGGCCCGGCGGGTGCCGGCCGGCCGCGAGCTGGGATAGCCCCCGACCTGATACATGCCCTTGGCGTCGGGCCGCTGGGTGGTCGCAGCCTCGCGCCGCGTCGGCGTCGGCGTCGGCGTCGGCGTCGACTTGGTGGTCGGCGTGGTGGTCGGCGACGGCCCCTTGGTCGGGACCGTCGCGCCGGGCGTGGTGCCGGCGCCGCGCAGCCCCTGGGCGTTCATCGCCCCCAGCATCGCCTCGACCCGCCGCCGCTGGTCGGCGCGCGCGACCGCGATCACCTCGGCGTTCGTCGGCGCCCGCCCATGCTTCTTCTTCGCCATGGTGACGAAGCCGGTGGCGGCCCCCGGCCAGCGCGTCCCGGTCGCCATGTCGAAGTAGCACCGGACCCGCAGCTCGATGATCGACGCCACGCTGACACCGGCGCCGGTCAAGTAGTCGAGCTGCGCGAGGTAGCGGCCGGCCCCCTTGGGCGACTGGTTGTAGAGGTCGAAGTAGTTGGTGAGGATCAGCGCATTGTCCGGGTTGAGCTTGGCCCGCTTGCACGCGGCGACGTAGGCCGGGACTTGCCCGCGCAGGGCCTTGATCTGCGCGCGATCGGCGGCCGCGGGCGTCAGGCCTTGCTTGGTCTGGTACGAGAACGAGCCGACGTTCCACTTGCCGTTGCCCGGGTCGTAGTGCCCGCGGTAGGAGCCGCGGAAGCCGCCGCTGGTCGTGCGGTTGCCCTCGGCGTTGCCGATGATGATCGCCGCGAGGGACTGATCGCCCTTGCGCTCGTCGAGGAAGTCGTCGACCGCGAGATCGCGGTAGCCACCCGCGCCGGTCGAGGTCGGCGTGGTCGAGGTCGGCGTGGTCGAGGTCGGCGTGGTCGAGGTCGGCGTGGTCGAGGTCGGCGTGGACGGCTCGTCGCTGCCGCGCACCGTGACGACGCCCTTCAGCCCGTCGAGGTCAAACAGCGCCCGCGCGGTACGCTTCCCCGGCTCGATCAGCTCATCGGGGCGGGCGAAGCCGATCGCGCGCTGGGCCTGCGCGATCGCGGCCAGGGTTCGAGGCCCAACCCGGCGATCGATCGGGCCCGGATCGAGACCGAGGTCGGCCAGGCGCGCTTGGACCCGCTCGACGTCGGCGGGCGCGTTGGCGCCACCGCGGCCGACCGAGCCGCTGAGCCCATCGCCCGACGCCACGGGGCTCGCGGCGACCGTGCCGCCGCCCTCGGTGCCGTCGCCGACCTCGTCGTCGTCCTCCTCCTGGGGCGCCTCGACCTCGCCGTCGCCGACCTCCTCCTCCTCGGCAGCCTCGGGAGCCTCACCGCCATCCTCGGCCTCGACCTCGCCGTCGCCGACCTCGTCGTCCCCGGCCTGGTCCTCCCCTGCGTCGAGCGCCTGCGCTCCGGGCTCCTCGGCCTCGGCCTCGCCCTCGACCTCGCCGTCGCCGACCTCGTCGCCGGACAAGAGGTGCAGGCCGAAGGGATCGTCGCTGCGCTCGCGCGCCCCCGGCGGAGCGACCGCGGCGTCGCGCGCGTGGAGTCCGAGGAGGGCGGCGGCCGGCCGCGACGTCGGGGCGAGCCGCGCGGTCGAGGCGCGGGCCGCGGTGCCGGCGATGAGTTCCTCGGTCCCAGGGATGAGGTCGGAGCGCAGGGCGAAGGACATGCCCGACGGACACTGCAACGGCGAGACCACCGACGAGCCGGCCGCGCGGGCCGTGCGACGCGGTGGCGTCGCCTGCCAGGCGACACGGTCGCCGCGCGCAGTCGCCCGCCAGGCGACCGCCCTTAGGGCCCTTACTCTTCCTTGAGCCCGAGGGCCTTGACCGGCAGCGGCGGCGGCTTGGGATCGCTCACGCCGACGACCTCGAGCTCGTAGCTCAGGTCCTTGTCGGCCAGCGGGTGGACCAGGCGGACCTCGAGATCGTCGCCGGCGATCTTCTCGATCGCCAGGACGACGTCGGTGCCACCGGCCGCGCCCTTGGCGGTGAAGCGATCCCCGGCCTTCAGCTTGGCGTCGGCCGGGAAGTCGGTCCGCTTCATCTTCTTGATCGGGGCGAGCTTGGGATCGCCGAAGGCGTCCTTGGCCTTGAGCACGCCCTTCTTGGTGGCGCCCCTCTCGAGCCCGTCGAGCAAGCGCTCGACCCCGGGCAGCATCGTGCCGCCGCCGTGGATGAACTCGACCACGCTCTTCTCGAGGGTCTCGCCGCCAACCACGGCCAGGTGGATCTTCAGGCGCACTCGTACGCCGGCGCTGATCTTCACGCCCCCACTGTACACGAGCGCGCCGGCGGCGGGTCGCGCCCGGCCGACAACGCGACACCCGCGCCGCGCTCGATCGTGAATGCCGGTTGACGGGCTGCGTCGAATCGCGACGCAAGGTGCCGACACAATAGTGGTTTGCTTTTGTTGCGCGACCGGCACAGATCCCGCATAGACCAGCCACGCCCGCCATGTTCCCCGCCCGCCTGATCTTCCACCCCCGCATGGCCGCCCTCGCGCTTGGGGCCGCCCTCGCCCTGGGCGCCGGCGCCCTCGGTTGCGGCGGGACGCAACGCCCCCAGCTCAAGGTCCTCTCGGTCGAGCAGACCGCCCGCCAGCCCTCGACCGACATGGTCCTGTTCGTCGAGGTCACCAACCCGGCGGCCCGGCCCCTCGAGCTCCACCGCCTGCAGTACTCCTTCGCGCCGTCGTCGCACCGGGTCGACCTGGCGCCGGTGCGCGGCGAGGTCACCCTGCGCCGCACCGTCGAGGCCGGCGCCGCGGTGGTGGTCGAGGTGCCGCTGCCGATCGACGAGATCCTGCCGCGCGGCGAGGAGCTCCTGCTCGCCGGCCGGCTGTACGCGACCCAGGACCAGCTCGAGCGCAGCTTCGCGGTCCAGGCCCGGGTCGCCGCGCGCTGACCGGCCGCGCGCAGCGGTAAGGTGCGGTAGGCCCACGGCCGGCGCGGCTGGTGTAGTGTCCGCGCCGATGATCGAGTCCCGCTCTCGCTGGCACGCCCTCGCCGACCGCGCCCTGACCGGCGCGCCGATCGATCGCGCCGACGCCGCCGCGGTGCTGCGCGCGCCGGCCGCCGACCTCCTGACGCTGCTCGACGCCGCCTACCAGGTCCGGCGCCACCACTGGGGCCAGCGGGTCTTGCTCCACGTCCTCGACAACGCCAAGGCCGGCGCCTGTCCCGAGGACTGCGGGTTCTGCTCGCAGTCGTCGCGCCACGGCTCGCCCGGCGGCGAGGCGCCGATGAAGTCGGTCGACGAGCTGGTCGAAGGCGCGCGGCGCGCGGTCGCGGCCCAGGCCCGCCGCTACTGCATGGTCACCGCGACCCGCGGCCCGTCGCAGCGCGACCTCGACGTGATCTGCGAAGCGGCCGAGCGGATCAAGGCCGAGGCGCCGATCGAGCTGTGCGCGTCGCTCGGCCTCCTGACCCAGGCCAAGGCCGCGCGCTTGCGGGCCGCCGGCGTCGATCGCTTCAACCACAACCTCGAGACCAGCGAGCGCTACTACGATCAGATCGTGTCGACCCACACCTGGGCCGATCGGGTCGAGACCGTGCGGCTGGCGCGCGACGCCGGCATGTCGACCTGCGTCGGCGGCATCGTCGGGCTGGGCGAGGACGACGACGATCTCCTCGACCTGGCCTTCGCCCTGCGCGACCTCGACGTCGACTCGGTGCCGGTCAACTTCCTCGACGCCCGCCCGGGCACGCCGCTGGCCGGCCGGCCGCCGGTCGAGCCGATGTACGCGCTGCGCGCGCTGTGCATGTTCCGCTTCGTCCACCCGCGCACCGATCTGCGGATCGCCGGCGGCCGTGAGGTCACGCTGCGCCAGCTCCAGGTGATGGCGCTCTACCCGGCCAACTCGCTGTTCACCCAGGGCTACCTCACGACCTCCGGCGCCAGCCCGGCCGCCGATCACCAGATGATCCTCGACGCCGGCTTCACCCTCGAGCTCGAGGACGGCCGCGAGGTCATGCCCGATCCGGCGGCGGTCGCCGGCGTCTTGGCCCCGCGCAAGCCCGAGCCCCGTCGGTTGCCCCTCGCGTGACGGCAACCCGCGTGCTCCGCCGTCGCCCAGGCGCCGTGCGCGCGCTCGAGCTCGTCGTCGTCGCAGCGCTCGCCGGCTGTGGCTCGGCCGCACCCGCGCCAGCCCCGCCCACCCCCGCGCCGACGACGCCTGACGCCGCGCCCGCCGCACCCGCCACGCGGGCCGGCTGCGACGGCGCTCGCCTGCCGCTACCGCCCGCGCCGTCCGACGACCTGGCGACCCGGGTCGGGGTCCGCACCGTGACCGCCGGCGAGCTGACCGTCGAGGTGTGGTACCCGGCCCGGCCGACCGCGCCGGCCCCGACCCGCTACGACCTGCGCGCCGCGATGCCGACCGCGGTGGCCGCCGCGATCCCCGACGCCGCCGAGCCGTGGCTGACCTGCCCGTGCACCCGCGACGCCGCGGTCGACGTCGACGCCGGGCCGTATCCGATCGTGGTGTTCCTGCACGGCGCGGCGTCGTTTCGCGCCCAGAGCGCTCGGCTGGCGGCGCGCTGGGCCGCCCATGGCTTCGTCGTGATCGCGCCCGATCTCCCGGGCGCCGGCCTGCGCGCGGCGCTGGGCGAAGGCGGCGGCCTGCCCTTCACGACCCCGGCCGCCGCCCTCGACCTGGCCCTGACCGCGAGCGCCGACGATCCGCTCGGGTTCATCCGCCCGCAGCTCGGCCGCCGCGCCGCGGTGATCGGCCACTCGCTGGGGGCGATGCTGGCCAATAGCCTCGCCGAGCGCCCCGAGGTCGACCTCGTGATCGGCCTGGCCCCGGGGCTGATCGCCCCCGACGGCGAGCCGCGGCTGATCGTGGCCGGCGATCGCGACGCGATCACCTCGGTCGCGCGCCTGCGCGCCACCCACGGCACCTTGACCAACGCCGAGCTGGTCGTGGTCCCGGGCGCCGACCACCTGTCGTTCTCGGATCTGTGCGAGGCCGGCGCCGCCCACGGCGGCCCCCTCGCGGCGGCGCGCCACTTCGGCGTCGCGGTGCCCGAGGCGCTGATCGCGCTGGTCGCCGACGCCTGCGTCGGGCCCGACGCCACCGGGGCCGCGATCGCCGACGTCACCAGCGCCGCCCTCGATCGCGCCCTGGCGTGTGCGGCCGAGGCCTCGGTCGCCGCGGTCGCGACCGCCCGCGGCCTCGAGTTCCACCCGGCGCGGTGACGTGGGCGACCGCGGCGATCCGCGCTAGCCTCCGCGGGTGCGTATCGACAAGGTCTACACTCGCGGCGGCGATCACGGTCACACCTCGCTCATCGGCGGCGATCGCGTCAGCAAGGCGGCGCCCCGGATCGAGGCCTACGGCACGGTCGACGAGCTGAACGCTTGCCTCGGCCTAGTGCGGACCTCCCTCGAGTCGTCCGCCGCCGGCGATCACCTGATCCCGATCATCCATCGCGTGCAGAACGAGCTGTTCAACCTCGGCGCCGAGCTCGCCACCCCCGATCGCGAGCGGCGGGCGCGCATGCCGCGCGTCGAGCAGCGCCACGTCGACGCCCTCGAGCGCGACATCGACGCGCTGAACGACAGCCTGCCGCCGCTGACCAGCTTCATCTTGCCGGGTGGCGGCCCGGCCAGCGCGCACTTCCACCTCGCGCGCACGGTGTGTCGTCGCGCCGAGCGCCTGCTCGTCCACCTGGGCGAGCAGGTCGACCTCGGCGAGCTGCCGGTGACCTACCTGAACCGCCTGTCCGACGCCCTCTTCGTCTTCGGCCGCTGGGCCGCGGCCAAGGACCAGCGGCCCGAGCCGCTGTGGCAGCCGGCGAGCACCTGACGGTCGCGCGCCGGTCGAGGAGCTAGCGCCCCGCGATGCCGCCGGGGCGCTGGCGCTAACGCGTGGGCCCGGCGCAGCACGCGAAACCGTCGCGAGGTGTCGTGCTCCGCGGCCTACGACGCGCCGGCGGCCGGTCGCTCAGGCCGCGCCGGCGACAGGTCGTGGTCGACGGGCGCTCACTGCGGTGATGGGGCTGGAGGTGCTGGGCGGAAGCGGCGCGGTGGCGGGGTGGTCGCGGTCGGGGAACGGGGCGGCCTCATCGCGATCGAACCTCCGGCGAAGCCCGCTGCATCGCGTGACAGAGTCGAATCCATCGACCGTCTAGGCTGCGTGACGACGACATTGGCCCGGCCAGAAGCGCCAACGACCGGCCGTCCCCGGGTGGAGCCACACCTCGGTGAGGTTCGCCGGGGCAGGATTGTGACAGTGATCGGAACTACGGCCCCGGGGGGACAATCTGCCATGATCACGAGGCGTTGGGGGGATGGCACCCGCCGCGCCCCGCCTTGGGTTCGACTCGGGCCAGATGCCCTCCCCCGCGCCCTACGGCACGAACACCTGCACCGTACTAAACGTGGGACCCTCCGGGTTCCGACGCGAAAATTCTGGCCCCGGACCTGATTCGATTCGGGCCGACCGCGCCCTTTGCGCCAACGCGCCACGCCATCCAATCACCTCGGCGCCTCACCCTCTAGCGGTCGGTCTATCGGTTCCTTCGGTGAATCGAGATTCGTTTCTGCGGCGCGGCCCCGCCCACTTCACCCAAAGGGGGTGTGCGGCCGGTCGCTACTCTTCGAGGCAATAGCGGTCGTCACCCAGGCCACCCAGGCGACTGGTCGACTTCAGGGGGGCATACTTCGACGACCGCCCCCAACCCAGCTGCCCACAACGAATGTCCTTGAGGAGATGTTGCGGCCCGAACTATACCTAGATGTGTGGCGTCTACGATTGCACCCGGGGAAGTGCTACTGGGGAAGTACCAAGTAAACAGGATACTGGGTGAAGGGGGTATGGGCGTCGTGGTTGCCGCGACTCACTTGCAGCTTGGCGAGCCTGTCGCGATCAAGTTCCTGTTGCCCGAGGCTCTCCGTCACCGCGACGTTGTGCAGCGCTTCCTGCGCGAGGCCCGCGCTGCTGCGCGTCTGAAAGGCGAACACATCGCGCGCGTCCTCGACGTCGAACAACAGCCCGATGGATCTCCGTTCATTGTCATGGAGTTTCTCGACGGCCACGACCTCGGCCGTCTACTTGAAGAGCGCGCCTCGCTGCCGCCAGGCGATGCCGTCGACTATCTGCTCCAGGTCTGCGACGCACTCGCCGAGGCACATGTTCACGGCATTGTCCATCGCGACATCAAACCGGCCAATATTTTCCTTGCTCGCCGCCCGCACGGCGTGCATGCGGTCAAAATCGTCGACTTCGGGATCTCAAAGGTCGCATCACACATCGAGGATGTCGTCACGCGCTCGCGTGCCACCATGGGCACGCCCGCGTACATGGCTCCGGAGCAGATGCGCTCGGCACGCGACGTCGACCCTCGCGCGGACATCTGGGCTGCGGGTGTCGTCCTTTTCGAGTGCTTGGCCGGCTACCGACCTTTCGATGCCGAGACTTTCCCTGCACTCTGCCTGCAGGTCACCACCAACGAGCCAGCGCCACTCCCGATCGATGTCGCTCGCGGTCTCCGAGACATCGTCTTTCGCTGCCTCGAGAAGAACCCTCTCGGTCGCTTCCCGGACATGGCGTCACTAGCGGCCGCGCTCGCGCCATACGCTCGCCACCCCATCGAGGCGGCGATGATCGTGGACCGCACGCGCGCGATGCGCACGCAGGCCGACTCTCGCAACGCCCACGCACGGGTCACGCTTCCTGCGAGCGAGTGCACGCAGCGCGAACGCCAAGTCACCACGCTGCGCGAAAACGCGCTAAGGGTGCCGCATACGATGTCGCGCCGATCTCGTTCGGCAGTCGCCGCCGCCGCTAGTGCCGTCGTCATAGCCGCAGCGGTCTCGATGTGGCTCCACTACCGCGATGATGGGCCGCCCCCGGTAGTCCCCGCCGCCACACCTCCAACCTCTGGCCCAACCGGGGCGACCGTTCGCTCGACACCGACACCGACACCGACACCTGCGCCCGCACTCGTCGATCAGGCGTCGCCTCCTGCGTCCTCGTCTCCCAAGCCTGCACGCACGCGCGCGCCTCACATTGTCAAAGCCAGGGCCACGCGGCGGTCGGCCGACGAGGCCCGCCCCGTTGCACAAGAGACCGCACCGACGCCGGCGGACATGCCGCAACGGACGACACAAGAGACGTCAGGAGTCGTGCCGCAGCCGGCTCCTGCGGCCGAAGAAGCGAAGGTCAAACGTGCTCAGCGCAATCGTGGCGAGCCGCTGTCACCAGAAGACGTGTGCGGGAGTCCCCAATGCGAATGATATTGACTACGCTCGCCTTCGTTGCATTACAGCTCACTGAAGCCAGCGCCGATCCTCAACAGGCGCCCCGACGGCCCGGCCGCGCTCCCGCCGTGACACCGCCCTCACGGTGCCAGGACGTCAAGCAGCGGCGAGCTCAAGCTGACGAACTTCTTCGCGCCGGGGCCAACGACGATGCCATCGCCGCCTACGATAATCTCCTACAAGACTGCGGTGGCAGGCGGTGGCTCAGGGTCGCGCTCAGCTTTAACCTTGCGCTCGCCCACAAGAACCGTGCCGAACGTCCGATCGACGCGGCCGATCCGGCAGAGTCGGTGCGACTCCGGATGCTAGCAATTGAAGATCGTCGGCGCGCCGTGGCGCTGCTTCGCGAGTTCCTCGCCGGCGGGCCATTGGGGGCAGCGGCCGAGGCACGCGCCTACATCGCCCGCCTCGACGCTGACATTCTCGAACAGTCCCTGCTCGTTACCAAAGAGCGCGACCACATGGCAAGGGAGATCGAGTACGCGCAGCGACGCGAGCAGAAAATCGCCGCGGCGCGCCAACGCGCCGCGAGCCGTCGCTGGCGCATGCGCGCCGGCGGCCTCGCAGCAGGCGCGTTCTCCGTCACCGCCTTCGGCGTGGCTGCCTATTACGGTCGCCAGGCTCAGTCCGTAGCAGACGAGCTATCGCATGTCCGAGACTGGACGCCCGAAGCTGACGCCATGGTCGCCGACGGTCAGCGCGCAGAGTCGCGCATGATCTTGTTCACTACGATTGGCGGCGCTTCGGTCGCGGCTGCCGGCCTCCTGTATTGGCTCGCATGGCGCGATGCCGAGCACTGGGAGGCCCTCGATCGGATGGACCTTACGGTGACCTCGAATAGCGTCGCCGCGAGCTGGAGCTTCCGATGAAAGCCATTGTCTTTGCAATGCTTTTATTCTCAATGCCTGGATTGACCGGGGCCTGTTTCGATCCGTCCTACCCGCAAGGTCTTCCGTGCGATGCGTTCACTGACTGCCCACCCGATCAGCGCTGCGTCGACCGCGTCTGCGCACGGGCTGAGACGTGCGCGGACGGCGCGGTCCAGCCTTGCGGCGTTGGTGGCTGCTTAGCTGACGGGACGCAGATCTGCGCCGACGGGATTTGGACAGCGTGCATCGGCGCTACGATGCCATCATCTGAGATCTGCGACGGCGTGAGCGATGAAGACTGCGACGGAGTGGTCGACGAAAGCCCGACATGCGAGTGCACGAGCAGCGAGATGAGACTATGCGGAATCGGCATGTGCCCACAGGATGGCTCGCAGTCGTGCATCAATGGACAGTGGGGCGAATGCATTGGCGCCACCATGCCGACCGCGGAGACCTGCGACGGGGTGCTCGACGAGGACTGCGACGGCAACGTTGACGAATCTCCGTGCATCTGCATCAGCAGTACAACCCGGGCATGTGGCACCTGTGGCACAGGAACCCAAACGTGTGCCAGCGGAGTCTGGGGCCCCTGCGTCGGCGCACGCGAGCCCGCCGAGGAGTGCAATGGGCTCGATGACAACTGCAATGGGGCAGTTGACGAGAGCGCCGCATGCACAGCATGCCTCAACATTGGAGACATTCTCGTCCATGATCTCTTGTTGGACGCCGGGGATCGAGAGTTCGCCGGGCACGGGCCGCTCGTCGACATCGAGACGACATACTCAGTCTCCAGCGGACGAGTCTGCGCCCAGGTCACGGTCACAATGCGCGAGACCAGCGGCGGCACCACTGTCGGGCACCAGACGGCAAGCATGTGCTCGGCCGTCGCACCGGGTGCGATTGCCGCGATCACAACGAGAAACACGGTCCATTCCTACACCGACAACGACCCCAGCACAGGCGGAGTGTGGGACTTCGTCACCCCGTCCTTGAACAGCGGTATCACGACCATCCGCTGCGTGGGCGACACGGGCGGCGACGACATTTGTGTTGGCGGCGGGAACTTCACAGACTGCTCGAAATGTGAACTACTGGGCGTTTGCGCGTTCGTCCGCTACTAGAGTTCCGCTACCTCCGCAGTGCTTTCGTCGACAACGCCCCCGGCGCCAATGCTTGGCAGGCCGTGGCAGGTCAAGCCTGTCAAGCTTTCAAGACGGGACAACCTGCCAAATACCGGACCGCAAGCGATGCCCTTACATTGGACTGTGCACTTCCTGTCTTGCGGTGCGTGCCGGTCGACGGCGGCCGTCGCGACCGTCACGCCCCCTTGGGCGCCGGGCGGCAGCGGCCAGCGGGCACAAACGACACCGGGGCTGCGACGGGCGACGAAGCGAGGCCGGCCTCGTCACCGCGCCGGCCGGTCGCCGCCGGCAAGACACATGGCCCGCGCCTGGGCGCCTGATCGGATCCGCCCGTCCGCTGGCTGTCAGCGGTTGCCGAACAGCGTGCCGAAGACCCAGATGAGCTGGCCGGCCGCGGCCGCGAGCATCGCGCCAGCCTCGAGCCGGTAGCGCCAGCCGCTGCGGCGACGGGCGTGGTGCAGCTCGCGCAGGGCCAGGTCCCGGGTGGCAGCGGCCACCGCAGGCGCCGGCTCGTAGGCGCGCACCTGGGCGCGCAGCAGCTCGTCGATCGGGTGATGGTCGTCGGTCATGGCGACTCTCCGTCAGGATACCCGAGGGGCTCGGCCAAGGCTTGCTCGATCAGCGCCCGGGCGCGCGACAGCCGCTGGCGCGTGGCCTCAGGGCTGGTGCCGAGGATGACGGCGGCCTCGCGCGGCGCCAGGCCCTCGACGCCGCACAGGAGCAGGACCTCGCGGTAGGTCGGCGGCAGCGCGGCGACGGCGCGCTCGACCCGTGCGGCGGTCTGGGTGGAGGCGGCGGCCTCGAAGGGGCCGGCGGCGATCGGATCCGGCGGCAACAGCTCGCCGACGAGCTGCTGGGCGACCCGGGCGCTGCGCCACTGCGACACGTACAGGTTGCGGGCGACCGTGAACAGCCAGGCCGCTAGGCGGGTGTCGTCGGCGAGGCGGGGCGCGGTCCGCGCGAGGCGCAGCCACACCTCCTGCGAGAGATCGTCGGCCTGATCGCGTCGGCCGGTCATGCGCGCCAGGAAGCTCCACAGGCGAGCCCGCATGTGCTCGTAGACTGCGTCGAACGCGCCCGGCTCGCCGCGTCGCAGCCGGACGACCAGATCGCGCTCGAGCGCCGCGTCCACCCCGTCATAACGCCCCAGGCCGGTCGGCGTGACAAGCGATCGTCCGTCACGATCGCACGGCCCGGGCGTTGTACCTTCGCAACCAGGAGCCACCCATGCCCCACTACCTGCGCGCCGGCGGCTACACCACGTGGATCCTACTGGTCCTCGGCGTGATCATGATCGTCGCCGCGGCCCGGTTCGTCCGCCAGGCCACGCCCAAGCGCCTGGCGTTCATCCGCGCGATGAGCCTGGGCTACGTGCTGTTCGCGGTGGGCGGGACGGCGACCAACCTGACCTCGGTCTTCTACAACGTCGTGCGGCGGCGCGGGCCCGAAGAGCCGCTCAACGTCGACCACCTGCTGTGGGGGCTGGGCGAGGCGATCACGCCGATCGGCATGGGGGCCACGATCCTGGGCTTCGTGTGGCTCCTGGTCGCCCTGGGTGTCCGCCGCGGCCACGACGAGTGACCCCGTCGGCACCGGCGGGCGATTGCCGGTCAACCCGGTTGCCAGCGGCGCGCGCTTGGATACTCTCGGCAGCCGTGTCGGAACCGGACAAGCCAGCGTCGAAGAAGCCCTCCGAGAGCGCCCAGCAACTCGCCGCCGCCGAGCAGGCGGCCCAGGCCCGGTTCGAGAAAGCGATGGCCGAGCTGCGCGAGGGCGCCCACGCGTTCTCGTCGAAGATCCGCGGGGAGACCGAGATCGATCTCGAGGAGCTGATCGATCCTGAGGGCGAGGTGGTCGCCAACATCGCCGACGTCGAGGGCGACGCCGGCGCGATCGCCCTGGCGGTGCCGGTCGAACTCCTGACCTTCGACACCTGGCTGTTCGGCCAGATCGGCGACAAGGAAGAGCTCGATCTCAAGGACGAGTCGCACTGGGAGATCTGGTTCTCGTTCGGCGCCTGGATCGGCGAGACCTTGCGCCGGCGCCACGGCGGCCACTGGATCCTGTTCGGCGACGACCCCAAGACCTGGCGGATCGGCTTCTCCAAGATCTTCCTCGAGATCGCGCCGTTCGTCTTCGCCGAGCAGCTCCTGCGCATGGGCTCGGGGGCGATCCGCAAGATGGTCACCGAGATCGAGAAGATCCGCGAGCAGCACGACGAGGCGGCCAAGGACAAGCAGGGCGCCCTCGATCGCTTCCTGCCGCAGCACTACCTGCGCCTGCACACCGTGCCGCTCGGCCAGTGGATGGCGATGGACTTCGCGACCGTGGCCAAGCTGTGGAACGAGGCGCCGATCAAGGAGCTGATCGCGGCGCTGCGCGAGGCCGGGCCGCGCCTGGGCCCGCAGAACGCGCCGGTGATCGAGCGGATCGTCGAGGCGCTGGGCCGCGGCAACCCCGAGCGGCCGGTCAACGAGCAGACCAACGACCGCGGCCTGTTCGAGGCGATCGCCCAGATCCTCGGCTTGCGCCGCGCCACCGCGCCGATCGCCATCGACATCCTCGAGCGCGTGGTGGTGCCGGCGATGCACGTCGGCCTGCCCCAGGGCTTCCCGCCCCTCGACGAGGACGACCTCGGCAACCTGCGCAAGGGCATCGAGCTGTTCGTCTTCTTCTGCGAGGTCGTGCCGCACCAGCACCAGGCCGATGACGAGGGCTTCCTCGGCTCGATCCCCCACGAGCACCTATCGACGCCCTACGCCGACCGCGCGACGCTCGAGATCGGCAAGGGCGATTGGGTCGTGATCAACCCGACCTACCTGGCGCCGATGCTCAAGGACTTCGACCCGGCGGCGCTCCTCGACAAGTACGACGACTTCGTCAAGTACGTCGGCAGCCAGCCCGACGCGCCGCGCCGCCGCGACGACGGCCGGATGCTGGCCGAGACCGCAGTCCGGGCCCTGGCCGAACTCAAGCAGTGCGTCGGCGTCGCCCTCGAGCACAACGACGCGCTCCTGTTCCGCCTGCTGCCGCCGCCGGGCTGAGCCAGCGGCGCCGGAGCCAGCAGCGCCGGGGGCAGTCAGTCGGCGTTGCGCGGGTGGCGCTTGGCGGTGCGCTCGTTGCCGCGCCGGTAGTTGCCGGTGACCCGGGCCATCCGCTCCTGGGCGTCGTCGTCGGTGGCGCCCTCGACCTCGGCCAGGAACGCCGCGACGGCCTCGCCGCGCAGGGTCGTGACCGGGCGCCCGCGGTGAAAGATCACCACCTCGTCGCCGCGGCGCTGCCAGCGGAAGCCCGACGGCGGCGGCATCAGCCGATCCCCGCCGTCGGCCGCTGCTCGGCGCCCCAGCCATCGTAGGTGCCGTCGAGCGGCAAGATCACGTCGAGGATCTGCGACACGAAGGCGTCAGGGCGGTCGCCGGACAGGACGTCCTCGCGGTGGAACTCGACCGTCCACAGGCCACCGTCGTCGGTGTCATCGCCCGTGAGATCGTCGCAGCGGAAGCCGAGCGCGGTCAGCGCGACCCGGGCCGCCTCGGCCGCGGCCTCGGTCGGGAAGTACGCCAGGTGATCGATCTCGCGCGGCTCGATCCCGAGATCGCCGTGCTCGGCGAACACCATGACCAGCCGGCGGTTCCAGATGCCCTGGCGCGCGTAGGGATCGGGCTCGAGGAACGCGTGTAGGCGCCAGGTCGGATCGTGGTCGAGGGTCCAGGTCGGCGCGTAGTCGCCCGGCGGATCGCCGGTCAGGGCCGGCAGCTCCTCGACCGCGGCCCGATGGCTCTCGGGGACGTACAGGTACAGCGTCGTCGCGCCGGCGTGGACGACCCGGCCGACGTAGATCGCGTCGACCTTGGCCTCGAGCGCGTCGACGAACTGATCCTCGAGGGCGGCCAGATCGTCGAGCTCGCTGGCGTCGCGCAGCCCGTCGGGCCGCGGCCGTAGCATGGGCACGGTGATGCGCACCGCCAGCGGATGGCTGGCGACCGGCGCGTGGGCGACGGCGTTGAGGTCGAACACGAACGACGCCGGCTGATCCTCGAGCTGGGCCAGGTAGAAGTCGAAGTCCTGCTGCCAGCGCTCCATGGCCCGACGGTACGCCCGCGCCGTGAGCGAGACAACGCGGTCGTGTGGGACGGAGGCCGAGGCCGAGGCGGAGGCCGAGGCGGAGGCCGAGACCGAAACCGAGGCAGAGACCGAGACCGAGACCGAGACCGAGACGGAGGCCGAGACCGAGACCGAGGCCGAGACCGAGACCGAGGCCGAGGCAGAGGCCTCACCGCGGTCGCGCCGACAGGACCGCCGACAGGCGGACCATCACGGTCGCGTCCCCCAGGGCGTCGCCTTCGCGATGGCGGACCGCTAGTTCGATCGCGCTGTACGGCAGCGCGCGGTAGCGCACGCCCCACGCGAAGGACCAGCGCGCGGCGGTGGTCGCGGCGGTCGGGCCGAGCTCGGGCAGCCACTGCAGATCGGCGCCCAGCGTCGTGCGGGGATAGATCCGCGGCGTCCACTCGAGGCCGACCAGCGGCCGGACGCTGGTCGTCGGCGCCAGCGCGATCTCGGCGCCGTCGTCGCCGCGGTGGCGGCTGGCCCAGGTCGAGGCCCCGGCGTGGAGCGCCACCGGACCCAGGCGCAGCGAGCCGATCGCGAAGCCTTGGGCCGCGCGCCGACCGTCGCCGCCGGGCAACGGCACCCGCAGCCCACCGGCCAGCGCCAGCCGCGCGGTCGGTCGCACCGCCAGCTTCCAGCCCGCGGTCGCGAGCTGGGCTGGCGTCGCGGCGCGGGCCGGGCCGTCACAGGGCGCGCAGCTCGTGAGCAGGCCGTCGCCGCCGACGTCGACCTCGACCAAGCGGGCGTAGCCGACCGTGGCGCGGGCGCTCGTCCCGAAGCGATGATCGCCGCCCAGGCTGGCGTAGACCGCGGTGCCCGGCTGGGTCCACGCGGTCGGCACCGTGATCACCGTCGGCGCGATCCACGGCGCCTCGGCGTGGGCCGGACCGGCGACGACCGCGAGCGCGACCAGCGCCAGGCCGAGCGTCGACGTGCGGGCGGGGACCGAGGCGACCATCGGCTAGCGCTTGCGGGCGATCACCCGCTCGAGGGTCCGGTTGACCAGGGTGAGCTGCCCGAAGATCTGCGCGTCGAGGAGGTTGGCGTCCCCGATGTCCGGAACCCGGACGCCGGACTGCAGCATGGCCCAGCGCGCGAGGTCGTAACGCACGCCCCACGACAGCACCGGCCGCAGCCGGGTCCGGTTCTCCGCCAGGCAGGTGAAGCAGAACTCCGGCACCCAGGCCAGGTCGATGGCGATGTCGGCGTCGTCGACCGCGCGGATCGCGACCCCGCCGCCGACCCGGAGCTGCTTGCCCAGACCTTGATCGTGGAGCGCGACCACGGTGCCGTCGACGTCCTCGACCGAGGCGTCCCAGAAGGTGCCGTTCACGTGGACGCTGGCCCGCGCCCCCAGGCGCTTCGACGCCGCCAGGTGCAGCTCGGCGATCCGAGCGCGCCGACCGGCGTCCTCATGCTCGAAGGACTTGCGGAAGCCGAGCGTCAAGGCCGGCTGGTGCGCGAACAGGCGGTCCTCCGCGAGGCCCATGCGGAAGGTCGCGGTGTAGAACGGCGCCAGCCGCTCGGGCGTCGCGCCGAAGGCCTCGCGAGCGCGGATCAGATCGGTCATCGCCACGCCGAACTCCGCGACCTGACCGAGCCCGAACCGCAGGTCGCCCGAGAGCCCGCCCGAGGTGTCGACCCCCGAGCGCGAGTAGATGACGCCAGCCGGCAACAGGTACCCGGTGGGTGCGAGCAAGAGCTCCGGGAGCGGCAGCGGCGGCGACGGTGGCGATGGCGGCGCCTCGTCGGTGGGGAGCGCCGCGATGACCTCGGGGTTCCCCGGGGGCGGCGGCTGCGGCGTGGGCGGCTGGCCGGTACCGTCGGGCGCGGTGCCGTCGGGCGGCGTACCCTCGGGCGGCGTGCCGTCGGGCGGCGTGCCGTCGGGCGGCGTGCCGTCGGGCGGCGGCGTGGGCGGGGGCAGCGGGATCGGCACCGGCAGCGGCTGGGCCGACGCGGGGCCGCCGGTCAGCGCCAGGGCGCCGACCAGGGGGACGAGGATGCGGATGACAGTCACGTCGAACCTCCAGGTTGTCGCGCCCCGCGGGCGCGGTCAGACGAGCTGGGCTCACTCACAGAAGCCTCCGGTCGCGCGACACACCAGCGCGCCCCACGGCACGAAGACCTCGCCGCCGAGGCGGATATCCCACTGCACCAGCGACCCCGGCCCCTCGGCGGGCCTCATGCGCGCGACCTCGAGCTGATAGCCGACGCTGGCGTCGAGGACCACCGCGGGCGTGATCGCCCAGCGCACGCCGGCGCGCCCGAGGAGGCCGTAGTCGACCCGCGGCCGCGGCTCGATCGCCGGATCGAAGCGGAACTGCGGCGCCAGGCCGACCTCGGCGATCGCGCGGGCGCTGGTCCCGGCCGGCACGTCGACGCCGACGGTCGGCAAGATCATCGTCCGCTGGGCCGCGCCGTCTTCGCCCAGGTCTGGACGCGCGATCCGCGCCGACGACACCCGGGCGCCGCCGTGGAGCGTGATCCCAGCCAGGCGGCGCGGCAGGGTGACCCGGGTGACCAGGTAGAGATCGGTGACGGTCTCGTCGACCGGCGCGTCGCCGATCGCCTCGCGGCGCGGGACGCCGAGGCGAAACGCGATCGCCAGGGCCGGCCACGTCCGCGGCAGCGGCGCCTGGAGCTGCACGCCGACCGCCGGCACCGGCGCGGTCAGGCGACCGATGCCGATCGCGGTGGTGTGGCGATACTCGATCTGCGCGACGTCGCCGAAGCCGATCGCCGCCACTCCGGCCGAGGTCAGGAGCCCGGGCTCCTGCAACAGACTGCCGTCGCCCGACAGGCTGAGCTGGAACGCGCCGACGACGTCGGCCACCGGCATCGCGAACAGCCGCGGCGAGCGGAACGGCCCGGCGAAGATCTCGGCGACGGTGGCGTCGCGGCGCCGGAGCGGCGCGGCGTCGTCGGCGTGCGCGGTCGACGCGGTGACCAGGCCAGCCAGGAGGGGTGCGGTGAGTCGCACGCTGGTCGGAATTGCAAGCCAGATGCCCGGTGACCCAATGGCCGGACCTATCGTCTAACAGTGCTATTCGCCTTGGACCTACATCATCCCCCGACTGTTCATCCGCCGGACCTGCGAACCAATCTCTACATCACCTGCCAGACTTTCGACGGGACTGCGCATCGCGGTGGTAGCACCCGCGTCGACCGCGACGCAGCGACCGATTCGCGTTGCGAGCACCGCGGTCCGGCCCCATCGTAGGCGGGCGCATGATCCTCGCGTGCCCGAGCTGCGACAGCCGCTATGACGTCACCGGGTACGCGACCGGCCAGCGCTTTCGCTGCCGCTGCGGCACGGTCACCGAGCTGGCCGCGCCTAGCGCCCAGGCCGGGCTCCTGGCCTGCCCGCGGTGCGGTGCCGGCGTCGCGCCACATCACCAGCACTGCGACTTCTGCCGGGCCGAGCTCTTGCTCAAGGCCTGTCCGCGCTGCTTGTCGCGGGTCTTTCACGGCCACAAGCACTGCCCCGAGTGTGGCTCCTCGATCGAGCACGCCGCCCACGGCGACGCCCGCGCCGACGCCCCGTGCCCACGCTGCGATCAGCCGCTCCACGCCCGGCTGGTCGGCGACATCGTGATCGACGAGTGCCGCGGTTGCGCCGGCGTGTTCCTCGATCGCACCGCGGTCGAGCGCGTGGTCACCGATCGCCGCCAGGCCCGCGCCGACGCGCTGCTCGGCGCCCTGACCCGGCCCGACGCGCCGGCCGCCGTCGATCCCAAGCGGATGTACGTGAAGTGCCCGACCTGCAAAGCGGTCATGAACCGCAAGCAGTTCGCCCTCGGCGCGCGCACGATCGTCGACGTGTGCCGGACCCACGGCACGTTCTTCGACGCCGGCGAGCTGCCGCGGATCATCGAGTTCGTGCAGCGCGGCGGCCTCGAGCAAGCCGAGCGGCAAGAGATCGATCGCCTGCGCGACCAGGCCAAGCGCGAGCTGCAGAGCGCACAGTTCGCCGCGATCGTCGACGCTCGGGTCTCGTCGCAGGCCAACGGCGGCGCCCACCGCTCGAGCTCGGCCGACGTCGTCATGGGCCTCCTGGCGTCGCTGTTCCGCTGAGGTGGTCCGGATCGCGTCAGCGCCCGACCGTCAGCGCCCGACCGTCAGCGCCAGCGCCGTCAGCACGGCGGCACCGTCTGGATCGGGCAGATCACGGAGATCTGTTCGCAGCCGGTGTTCGCGCCGCCGATCTGGCAGGTGTCGGCGCTGACCTCGGGTCCACCGTACTTGTCGTCGACGCCGGTACCGCCGCACAGCCGATCGTCGCCATCGTCGCCGTACAGATCGTCGGCGCCGGCGTCGCCCAGGAGACGGTCGTCGCCATCGCCGCCGCGCACCAGATCGTCGCCCCACCCACCGTCGAGGTGATCGTCGTCGACGCCCCCATCGAGGTCGTCGGCGCCGAGCTCGCCGAGGAGCTGATCGTAGCCGGCGTCACCGAACAGGCGATCGGCGCCGCTGTCGCCGCGCGCGCAGTCGTCGCCGTCGCCGCCGTAGACCAGGTCGTCGTGCCAGCCGCCGAGCAGGCGATCGTCGTCGGCCCCGCCGTACAGCGTATCGTTGTCGTAGTTGCCGTCGAGGTGATCGTCGCCGTCGTCGCCGTAGATCAGATCGCCGCCGCTGCCGCCCCGCACCCGATCGGCGTGGGCGCCGCCGCGGATGACATCGCGATCGTCGTGGCCGAGCAGGCGATCCGGACCGTCGCCGCCGAGGAGCGTGTCGAGCCCGGCGTGGCCCTCGATCACGTCGGTCTCGCCGCCGCCCATGAGGCAGTCGCCGCTGCGCCGGCCATTGATCTTGTTGGCCTGGCCGTTGCCGATCAGGAGGTCCGGCAGGTTGGTGCCCGACAAGGTCACGACCGCGGTCGCGCTCTCGTCCTGGATGTGGGCGGTGCCGGCGTAGTGCGCGGCCATCCACCACTCGGCCGAACGATCGCAGTAGTCGCCGGGCGCCAGGGTGCCGGGCGCGACCTCGAGGGGCTGCTCGGTCTCGCAGTAGTACTGCGCCGGGGTCTGGGTCGGATCGGACGGGTCGATGCAGGTGACCGTCACCGAGAACGTCAGCACATGGACGCCCGGCGAGAGCTGGGTGGTGACGGTCGGCGCGCCGCCCAGGTAACCGGCCACGCTCGACGACCAGGCGAAGGTCGGCAGGGAGCAGTTGAAGACGTCGACCTGGTAGCTGGCCGACAGCGAGATCGACTGGAAGCTGGTCGGGTTGGCCGGGGTGATCGGCCCGATCGACAGGTTGCTGCAACCGGTGGCGGCCGGCTCGACCGGGGGCCCGCCAGCGATCGGCGGCGCGCCCGCGGTGCCCAGGCCGAGGTCGAGCATCCAGTCGAGCTGCGCGCGCACATCCTCGGCGACGTCGAGATCGGCCTGGTCGGCGGTGGCCGCGCCCAGGTCCTCGAGATCGACCAGGAGCGTGCGCACCGCGCAGGCCAGCTCATCGGTGGTCGTGGTGCAGCCGCCGTCGGGGCCCCAGGCCGCGACCGCGAGATCGACGTCGGGATGATCGAAGCGACACGCGGCGTCGGCGGCCGGCACGTGGACCAGCTCGATGGCGCCGTCGCCCGCGGCGGCCACCGCGGCCATGAGCGTGGCGACGATCGGCGTGGCCTCGCCCAGCTCAGGGGCCAGGCAGTAGCGCAGGGTCGCGCCCTCGAGGCCTGCCGGGGACGAGCTCGGCGCTGGGGGCGCGGGCGGCGCCGGGTCGTCGACGGCGCAGGCAGCCAGGGCCAACGTAAGGGTGACGCCGGCGATGCCGGCGCGGGACGGAGCGAGAGCGATGCGCAAGGTTCCTCCTCGAGTGGATCGGACCTCACGACCATCGCCGCGATCCGCGCCGCCCCGGTCTCTCGCCAACCTCTCGGCCTCCGCCTCCGCCTCGGTCTCGGCCTCGGTCTCGGTCTCGGTCTCGGTCTCGGTCTCCGCCTCCGCCTCGGTCTCGGTCTCGGCCTCAGTCTCCGCCTCGGTCTCGGCCTCCGCCTCGGTCTCGGCCTCCGCCTCAGTCCTCGTCGAGGGCGTCGTCGAGGGCCTGGGCCAGCCGGGCAGCGTCAGTCGGCGACAGCGGCGGCGGGTTGAAGGCGCGGTCGGCCTGATCGACCAGCGCCATGACCCGGGCCTCCTCGACCGACATCGACGACTTGTCGTTCTTCAACCAGTCGTCGATCTCTTCGGTCAGGCGCTTCTTGCGCGCGTCGGCGCCGCGCGGGCCCTCGCCCGGCAGGTTGCGGCGGTACGACACCGTGCCGTAAGCGTTGGCCAGATCGGCGCGCAGCTCGGCCATGGTCTGGTAGCGGCGCGCCGGGTCCTTGGCCATGGCGCGCATGATCACGCGCTCGGCGCCCTCGGTGATCTCGCGGTGGGGCGCGAACTCGCGCGGCGACGGCACCGGCGCGTGGATGTGCTTCTGCAGGACCTCGTTGCCGGCCTCGGCCTCGTAGGGCGGACGGCCGCACAGCATGTCGAACAACATCACGCCGACCGCGTAGATGTCGGTTCGCAGATCGACGTCGTCGCCGCGGGCCGCCTCGGGCGACATGTACTCGGGAGTCCCGAAGACCGCGCCCTGCACGGTGTCGACCCCGAGCTCGTCGGGGGCGAGGATCTTGGCGATCCCGAAGTCGAGGATCTTCACGAAGTCGTAGCTGCGCTCGCGCTCGGTGACGTAGCCCGAGTTGGCGCCCTGGGTGGCCATGCGCACGATATCGCGGCGCCCCGGCCGCTCGAGCAACATGACGTTGTCGGGCTTGAGGTCGCGGTGGATCACGCCGAGCGTGTGCGCGGCCTCGAGCGCGTAGGCCATCTGGTTGACGATGTTGAGCGCGCGATGCAGCTCGACCGCGCCCTCCTTCTCGATCAGATCCTCGAGGCTCTTGCCCTCGAGGTACTCCATGACGAAGTACACCAGGCCGTCGGGCAGGACGCCGAAGTCGGTGACGTCGACGATGTTCGGGTGGTTGATCGACGACGCCGCCCGGGCCTCGCGCAGGAAGCGATTGACCGCGTCCTGGTAGCGCGCGAACTGCGGGTGGAGGATCTTCACCGCCACCGGCTTCTTGATGTAGACGTGCTCGCCGCTGTAGACGGTGCCCATGCCGCCGCGGCCGAGGATCTTCTCGAGCCGATAGTTGCCGACCGCGCTGCCCAGGCGCGCGAGGTCCTGCTCCTCGACCAGCATCGCCGAGTCGTGCAAGCAGAACCGCTCGCCGGTCGGGAAGCGGGTATGGCACCGCGGGCAGACGCGCACGTGCGGGCGGGCTCCTGATCAGAGGCGGTATCGGACGAAGAACAAGAGGAAGCGATCGTCGTAGAACTTGTCGGCCATGCCGTCGCCGTCGATGTCCTGGCCCTCGGGCAGCTTCAGGTTGCCGAACCGGAACTCCATGCCGGCGTCGAGGTGGTTGTTGGGCGTGAGCTGGACCGCGGCCGAGGCCGGGACCACGACGTTGTCGGCGGTGAAGTCGAAGTCGGGGATGATCAGGCTGGCGCGCAGGATGAGCGCGACGATCGGCGCCGGCTGGATGACCACGCCGACGTTGGGCGTGACGTCGGGCTTGCCGTCGAAGTCGATCGAGAACGCCTCCTCGAGGGCGACCACCGCGACCTGCTCCTTGGGCGCGTAGCGGAACGGAAAGCCGATCGGCAGGGTGGCCTTGGTGTCGCCGACGCCGCCGGCCAGCTTGAACCCGGCGCGGAAGTCGACCAGGTCGTAGATGATCGAGCCCTCGAACGCGGCGTAGGCGTTCCAGACGTCGAAGTTCTTGATGCCGGCGAAGCCGGCGCGCAGCTCGACGTTGTCCTGGAGGCCGTAGCGGGCATCGCCCGACAGGCCGCCGGTCTCGAAGGCGGTCTTGTTGCTGATGTCGAACCCGAGCCCGAGCCGCAGCTCGGTGATGCCCTTGGTCATGGTCAGCGGCCGCTGGATCTCGCCCTGCGGGTAGGTCTTGATCGTGTAGAGCCCACCGGCGGTGACCGGCGGCTGGTCCTCGTCGACCTCTTCCTCGTCCTCTTCTTCCTCGCCATCCTCGCCACCCTCGTCGTCGCCGCCGTCGTCGTCGTCTTCGTCTTCGTCGTCGTCGTCGGCAAACGCGGCGCGCGGGCCGAACTCGGCGACGATGGGGAACACCCCGGCCGCCGTTCCAGCGACGGTGACCAAGGCGAGGCGCAAAAGTAGGGTGCGAGATAGCATTTTCCCGTCCTCCGTCGCGAGGTTAGCGCCCGACGCGGGCGCTCCGCAAGACGGCGCCCCGGGTTTGTCGCCGGACGCGCCGGGGGCCCGCACCGACCCGCACCGACGCGCGCCGAAACGAGCGACGGCGCCGCGGTCAGGCGGCGCCGAGCGATCGTCTCCGCGAGATCGCGGGGAGCTTACTTCTTCTTGGCCTTCTTGGCCGGGGCCTTCTTGGCCGGGGCCTTCTTGGCCGGGGCCTTCTTGGCCGGAGCCGCCTTCTTGGCCGGCGCCTTCTTGGCCGGGGCCGCCTTCTTGGCCGGCTTGGCCGGGGCCTTCTTGGCCGCCGACTTGCGCTTCGAGCCGCCGACCTGGCGCTCCTTGCGCGCGATGTCGCCATCGCCGTCGACGAAGTACAGGTACTTCGAGTAGTCCATCTCGACGCCGGCCTTGACGAGCACCGAGGCCTTGCCCTTCGGCTGGCCCGGCTTCTTGCGCGGCACCTGCCAGATGTCCCCGTTCTTCACGTAGTACATCATGTCGTTGTTGCGGGTGATGCCAGCCTTGTGAACCTTCTCTGCAGCAGCCATTGTCAGTCCCTCCCGATAGGGTGGTGGT
>JAGPCY010000072.1 GCA_018057825.1 Kofleriaceae bacterium
TTTACAATCCGCGCCGCCGCCATTCGCACAACCGCTACCTCAGCCCCGTTGACTTCGAGCGCGAAGTCGTCCACCACAGAAGCACGTAACTGGGCTGTCCAGAAAATCGGGGCAACCTCAGGTTCGGGTTCGGGATCGGGATCGGGTTCGGGTTCGGGTTCGGGATCGGGTTCGGGTTCGGTCTCGGCCTCGGTCTCCGCCTCGGTCTCGGTCTCGGCCTCGGCCTCCGCCTCGGCCTCGGCTTCGGTCTCGGTCCCCGCCCCCGTCCCCGCCTCCGTCCCCGCCTCCGCCTCCGCCTCGGTTGGTGCTACAAGGCGCCATGCTCGACGTCGGTTCCCCGGCCCCGGACGTGACCCTGCTCGGCCCCTCGGGGGCGGTCCGCCTGCGCGATCTCCTCGGCACCCGCGCCGTCGTCCTCTACTTCTACCCCAAGGACGAGACCCCGGGCTGCACCGCCCAGGCCTGCGAGTTCCGCGATCGCTACCAGGACTTCGTCGACGCCGGCGCCGACGTGATCGGGGTGTCGCGCGACGACGCCGGGGCCCACGCCTCGTTCAAGCAGCACCACCGGCTGCCGTTCACGCTCCTCACCGACCCCGACGGCGCCGCCGCCAAGGCCTTCGGCGTGAAGAAGACGCTAGGGCTCCTGGCCGGCCGCGTGACCTTCGTCCTCGATCGCGGCGGCGTCATCCGCCTGCGCTTCGACTCTCAGCTCCAGGCCCGCCGCCACATCGGCGAGGCCCTGGCGGTGGTCCGCCAGCTCGCGCCACCCGCGGCGTGAGCCGCGCCGCCCGCCCCGGGTTCAGCGCGCGGTGACCACGGTCAGGCCCCAGCTCTGCAAGGTGCCCACGTCATCGCCGGCGTGATCGCTGACGGTCAGGGTCCAGTCGCCGGCCAAGGTCGCGCCGGCGAAGGTCGGCGCGTCGATCGTCACGTCGAGGTCGTCCTCGTAGCTGCCGGCGCGGTCATGGACCGTGACGGTGCGGCCGGCGTGGGTGAGCACCACCTTCAGGTCGCCGCGGTAGGTGTGATCGATCGACACGGTCACCTTGAGCGAGCCGACGGTGCCGGCGTCGGGGACCGCGATCGTCGAGCTGACGCCGGCGGCGTCGTCGTCGGGGATCGCCACGGCCGGGGTCGCGGTGTAGACCCGCTCGGTCGGGCTGGCCTGGCAGGCCGGCGCGGCCGCGCACTGGCTGTCGTCGCAGTCGATCTGGCCGTCGCGGTCGTCGTCGGTGCCGTTGTCGCAGACCTCGGCCGGGGCCTCGATCCGCGGCACGTCGGAGGCGTAGGCCGAGCCGTACTCGCGCACGTACTTCATCGACAGGTAGCCGTAACCGTCACCGTGGGGGTTGGCGACGCCGAAGCTGCCCTTGCCCCACGAGTTCTTGAAGATCCAGAAGCCCTTCTCGACCACCGGGTTGCCGGCGTCGTCCTTGACCACCTGGCCCTTGTCGTCGACGACCGCGACCTCCTTGTCGTCGTCCCAGCCGACGATGAGGATGGCGTGGCCGGCGCGCTTCTTCAGCGACTCCTCGCGGTCCTTGGCGTTGGGGTAGAGCACGATGCCCTCGCGCCAGTACTCGCTCGACACCGGCAGCACCGAGCCGCGGTGGTTCCAGCTCTGGTAGAAAAACGTCATCCCGACCACCACGCCAGACCGCTTGCTGGTCAGGTGAGCCTTGATCGAGTTGGTGTTGAGGTAGCGGCCGCGCGGCAGCTTGTGCTTGGTCGCCTCGACGGCGTCCTGGGGCGGCGCGCCGTTGGTGTAGCACTGGACCGGCAGGTTCTCGCCGCCGGTGCAGGCCGGATCGTTGGCGGCGGTCCACGGCGACGCCTCGTAGGGCCAGAACCGCTCCTCGACGATGCCGAAGTCGCTGGCGGCGCGCAGGTTGGCCGAGGCGTTCGAGCCGTCGGTGTTGCGGAACTCGCGGACCTGCTCCTTGGCCGACCACTGCATGTACTGCTCGGAGAAGTCGGCGTCGGTGACCCCGGCCTTGATGTACAGGTTCTCCATGAGCGCGGTGGTCGCGAAGATCGAGCACACGCCGCGGCGACCCTGGCTCTTGACCGGCGACTGCTCGCGCACCAGCTCGAAGAACTGCCGCGGGTAGTTGGCGTCGGCCTTGTTCTCGTCCGGCAGGGTGTCGTTGGCGGGGGCGCCCTCGAACAGCGGGTCGTGGGTCGACACTGCGTAGTCGCCGTCGTAGGGCGACGGGGCGTCGCCGGCGCAGGCGGTGAGGAAGGTCGCGGTCGCGGCGAACAGGCTCAGGCGGCGCATGGGTGCGGGCGTAGCGCGATCCGTGCCACCCCGCAGGGGTCATAAGCCGTCGAGATCGCGAGGCGGCCCGGCGTCCTGCGGCGGCTGGCCGACCGAGCCGCCGGCTATCGCCGTGGCCAGGGACGGCGCTCCCCACCACCCCTCCCAGTGCCCACGGCCGTGCGCACCGGAGACCGGAGGCCGAGACCGAGTCCGAGACCGAACCCGAGACCGAGACCGAGACCGAGGCCGAGGCCGAGACCGAGACCGAGACCGAGACCGAGACCGAGACCGAGGCCGAGACCGAGACCGAGACCGAGACCGAGACCGAGGCCGAGACCGAGGCCGAGACCGAGGCCGAGACCCGTCCGCGGTGTCGCCGACCTCAGGCGCGGGTGCGCAGCTCGGTGACCAGCTTCTCGACCGCGCCCTTGGCGTCGCCGAACAGCATCCGGGTCACCGGCTTGTAGAACAGCGGGTTGTCGACCCCGGCGTAGCCGGCGGCCCGCGACCGCTTGTTGACCACGACCAGCTTCGACTTCCACACCTGCAAGACCGGCATGCCGTAGATCGGCGAGGCCGGATCGTCCTCGGCGCCGGGGTTCACGATGTCATTCGCGCCGATGACGATCACGACGTCGGTGGCGGGCAGGTCGCCGTTGATCTCGTCCATCTCGAGGACGATGTCGTAGGGGACCGAGGCCTCGGCCAGGAGCACGTTCATGTGGCCGGGCAGGCGGCCGGCCACCGGGTGGATCGCGAAGCGGACCGCGATGTCCTTGCCGCGCAACAGCTCGGTCAGCTCGCGGACCGCGTGCTGGGCCCGGGCCACCGCCATGCCGTAGCCGGGGACGATCACCACCTGTTTGGCGTCGAGCAGGCGGTCGGCCAGGCCCGCCTGGTCGATGTCCTGGACCTCGCCGGCCGGCTGGGCGGCGGCGCCCGCGGCGGCCTTGGGTGGGTCGGCCCCGAAGCCGCCGAAGATGACGTTCCAGATCGACCGGTTCATCGCCCGGCACATGATGTAGCTGAGGATCGCGCCCGAGCTGCCGACCAGGGCGCCGGTGACGATCAAGAGGTCGTTGCTCAGCATGAAACCGGCCGCGGCCGCGGTCCACCCCGAGTAGCTGTTGAGCATCGACACCACGACCGGCATGTCGGCGCCGCCGATCGCCGCGACCAGGTGGACGCCGAGCAGACACGCGACCGCGGTGCCGATCGCCAGGGCCCAGGTCTGGCCGCCGTCGCCGTAGAGCGCGCCAGCGACGACGATGGTCGCGAGCATCGCCAGGTTGAGGACGTGGCGGGCCGGCAGGAGCAGCGGCTTGCCGGACACCGAGCCGCGCAGCTTGAGGAACGCGAGGATCGAGCCGGTCACCGTGATCGCGCCGATGATGACGTCGATGTAGATCTCGATCTTGTGGGTCAGATCGAGGTGACCGGCGGCGTCGAGCTGAAGCGCATAGCCGACCAGCACCGCGGCGACGCCGACGAAGCTGTGCAGGAGCGCGACCAGCTCGGGCATCTGGGTCATGCCGACCCGGACCGCCATGAAGACCCCCAGGGCGCCACCGCCGACGATCGCTAGCACGATCAGCCAGTGGATCTTGAAGCCGGGGATGAGCAGGGTCGCGGCGACCGCGATGGCCATGCCGACGATGCCGAAGAGGTTGCCGCGCTTGGCGCTCTCCTGGTTCGACAGGCCGCGCAGCGCGAGGATGAACAGGGCCGCGGCGACCAGGAAGGCCAGCGCGATCGGCGGGGTGTACAGCTCGTCCATGGCGACCTACTTGCGGAACATCGCGAGCATGCGGCGGGTGACCCAGAACCCGCCGGCGATGTTGATGGTGGCGAACAGCACCGCGGCGATCGCCACGGCGCTGGCTTTGGTGAGCTCCCCGGAGTAGGTGGCCAGCAGGCCGCCGACGACGATGATGCCGCTGACCGCGTTGGTCACGCTCATGAGCGGGGTGTGGAGGGCCGGGGTGACGTTCCACACCACCTGCCATCCGACGAACACCGCCAGGACGAACACCGTGAGGTGCTGGACCAGGGCGCGGGTCGAGGCCGAGACGTCGGTCTGCGACATGCCGTAGCGCATGCCGACGAACCCGGCCACGAACAAGCCGAGGAGCCCGAGGAGGAGGGCCGCCGGCATCGGCTTGCCGGGCGCGCCGTGGCCGTGGCCGTGGCTCTTGGTCGGCTCGGTCTTGACCGGCGGCGGCGGGGCGGGCGCGACCGCCGGCGTCGGCGGCGCGGCCGGCTTGGGCGGCGGCCACAGGAGCTGGCCGCGGTCGAGGACCAGCGCGCCGCGGACGATGTCGTTGTCGTGGCTGACCTGCCACGCGGCGGCGCCGCCCATCTCGTCGAGCAAGTGCCACAGGTTGGTGCCGTACAGCTCGCTCGACACGTTGGCCATGCGGCTGGCCAGGTCGGTGTAGCCGATGATCGTCACGCCGGCGTGCTCGACCGCCTCGCCGGGCTTGGTCAGCTCGCAGTTGCCGCCGGCCTCGGCCGCGAGATCGACGACCACCGAGCCGGGCTTCATCGCCTCGACCATGTCGGTCAGCCACAGCTTGGGCGCCGGCTTGCCGGGGATGAGCGCGGTCGTGATGACGATGTTGACCTCGGCCGCCTGCTTGCGAAACAGCGCCATCTCGGCGTCGATGAACTCCTTGCTCATCTCCTTGGCGTAGCCGCCCTGACCCTCGCCCGACTCGGCGATCTCGACGGTCAGGAACTCGGCGCCCATCGACTTCACCTGATCGGCGACCGACGGCCGGACGTCGAAGGCGCGGACGATCGCGCCCAGGCCCTTGGCGGCGCCGAGCGCGGCCAGGCCGGCGACGCCGGCGCCGATCACCAGCACCTTGGCCGGCGCGACCTTGCCGGCGGCGGTGATCTGGCCGGTGAAGAACGAACCGAAGCGCTGGGCGGCCTCGACGACCGCGCGGTAGCCCGAGATGTTGGCCATCGACGACAGCGCGTCGACCTTCTGGGCCCGGCTGATGCGCGGGATGCAGTCCATCGCCAGGACCGTGGCCTTGCGCGCGGCCAGGCGATCGACCAGCTCGCGGTTCTGCGCCGGATACAGGAACGAGATCACGACCTGGCCCTCGCGCGCGCGATCGGCCTCGTGGCGACCGTCGGGGAGCTCGGCCGGCGGGCGGACCTTGCACAGGACGTCGGCGGCCGCCCACACCTCCTCGGCGGTGGCGGCGACGGTCGCGCCGGCGGCCAGGTAGAGCGCGTCGGGGTAGCTGGCGCGGGCGCCGGCGCCGGCCTCGATCACCACCTCCCAGCCGGCCTTGACCCACTTGCCCACCGTCGACGGGGCGGCAGCGACGCGGCGCTCGTCGGGGCGGATCTCCTTGACGATGCCTAGCTTCATGATCGGGCCGGACCTTGCCCGCGCTGGCGACCCGGCGCAAGGGGTTCAGCCGACATGCGGCGCGGGGTCGCGCCCCGGGGGGAGGAGGGAGAGGGGACGGAGACGGAGACGGAGACCGAGACCGAGACCGAGACCGAGACCGAGGCCGAGTCCGAGACCGAGACCGAGACCGAGACCGAGACCGAGACCGAGGCCGAGACCGAGACCGAGTCCGAGACGAGGCCGAGACCGAGACCGAGACCGAGGCCGAGACCGAGACCGAGACCGAGACCGAGACCGAGACCGAGACCGAGACCGAGGCCGAGACCGAGACGAGGCCGAGACCGAGGCCGAGGCCGAGACCGAGACGGAGGCCGAGGCCGAGACGGAACCCGATCCCGAACCCGATCCCGATCCCGAAACCGAACCCGATCCCGAACCCGATCCCGATCCCGATCCCGAACCCGATCCCGATCCCGATCCCGATCCCGATCGCCGCAGGCTCGACATGCGACGGGGCGATGCGGTGTAGTCGGAGGCATGTGGCAGCCCCCCGAGCGCCAGAAGCACCGGCTGCCGGTGGCCAGCGCGCCGACCGCCGCGGCCGCCGCCGCGGCCCGGTGGTTCCAGCCGATCGCGCTCGGGCCGCGCACCGCCCGGACCCGGACCTGGGTCCCGGCGATGGTGCCGTGGCGCGCCACGCCCGACGGCGAGGTCAGCGACGCGGTCATCGCGTGGTACGCGCGCTTCGCCGCCGGCCGCCCGGGCGTGCTGGTCGTCGAGGCCACCGGCATCCGCGACGTGCCGTCGGGGCCGCTCCTGCGGATCGGTCACGATCGCTTCGTCCCCGGGCTGCGCCGCCTGGTCGAGGCGGTCCGCGAGGCCTCGGGCGGCACCACGCTCCTGTTCATCCAGCTCATCGACTTCCTCGCCATCCGTCGGCGGCCGGCCCGCGAGGTCTACTTCGCGCGCCACCTGGCGGTGACCGACGCCCACCGCGCGGCCCTGGTGGCCCGCGGCGCCGCGGCCGCTGACGCCGACGAGCCGACCGTCCGCGCTGCGCTGGCCGCGCAGCCCGACGCCGAGGAGCTCCTGTCCGAGCGCGAGCGCGACGACCTGGCGCGGGGCTATCGCGAGCGGGTCACCGATCTGCACCTGCCCCACGTCGCCAGCCTGCCCCGGACCCTGCCGCCTGCGTTCGCCGCCGCCGCCCGCCGCGCGGTGGCCGCCGGCTTCGATGGCGTCGAGCTCCACGCCGCCCACGCCTACACCCTCGCGTCCTTCCTGTCGGCCGGCAACACTCGCCCCGACGGCTACGGCGGCGATCGCGCCGGTCGCCTGCGCCTGCCCCTCGAGATCATCGCCGCGGTTCAGGCCGCCGTCGGCGGCGCGGCGGTGGTCGGCTGCCGCATGCTCGGCGACGAGGCCATCGCCGGCGGCAGCACCCTCGACGATGCCGTGGCCTTCGCGCGCGCCTTCGCCGCCGCGGGCCTGGACTTCGT
Organism: Kofleriaceae bacterium; assembly: GCA_018057825.1. Classification (GTDB taxonomy): domain Bacteria; phylum Myxococcota_A; class Polyangia; order Haliangiales; family Haliangiaceae; genus UBA2376. Next base: position 7,133 of record JAGPCY010000072.1, read on the forward strand.
GTCGGTCTCCAAGGGCGGGAAGTTCGAGGACGCGGCCCAGCCCAAGGTCGGGGCCGCCGCCTATCCGTACACCGGTCCCTCGGGCTACGAGTGCATGCCGACGATCTATAGCGACGCCCGCGGCCCCTTCGGCCGCAACCTGGCCCTCGCCCGCGCCATCCGCGCCGGCCTCCGGGCCGACGGCCTCCTCACCCCGGTGGTAGGCGCCGGCGGGATCGCCTCCTTCGACCAGGCCGAGGCCGCCCTCGCGGCCGGCGACTGCGACGTGGTGGCCTCGGCGCGCCAGACCTTGGCCGACCCCGACTGGTTCGCCAAGCTCGAGGCCGGCAGCGGCGACGCCGTGCGTCGATGCGAGTTCACCAATTATTGCGAGGCCCTGGACCAGCGGCACGAGCCCGTGACGTGCAAGCTCTGGGACCGGATCGACCTCGACCAGCCGGGGCTGGCCCGGACTCCGGATGGGCGTCGACGCCTGGTCGCGCCCTGAGCTGGACGGGGGCTGCGACACCGGCTGTCGACCGCGCATGGGTCGCAACTGACCTCGACGTCACGAGCGGTCAGAGACCAGGGGCTAGAGGTCCACGTTCCTCGGGTGGTACCTACAGAGAACCTTCCCCTCCGCTGTAGGTCCGAGGAGGCAGATGTGCTTGACAACCGTCAGACCAGACAGCTAAGACCCAGACGCTTTTCCAAAGGGTTGCCCCAGGGTGGGGTAACCACCGGTGGGGTGACCACCGACCCTTCGAGCAGCGACGGAGCATTCTGACCATGGCTAACCTCATCTGGCGGGCTCTTGTTCCCGCGACGGCGACGCTCCTGTCGTCGGCGTGCTCGGTGCCGGAGTCCACCTCAGACCTCGTCCCCGAGGGACCGCCGTTCGTGCGGCAGTTCTTCATTCAGGAGCAGGACGCCGGCCGCCGGCCGATCCTGGCCTTCGGCTGGCACCCCGACGTGCCCAACGGCCGCGATGGTGAGGACGGCATCGACCGTACCCACCCCGTGACCTCCGCCGCGGTCTCCGATCAGGAGCTCCGGGTCGTCTTCGACGAGCTGCTCATCGGCTCGAACCTCGAGGAGATCGAGTGCCGCGACCCCCTCGGGTCGTTCTCGCGGGTCCCCCTGGGCGCGACCCCGGACGACATCGCCGGCTGCTCGGTCGCCAACGACCTCTTGCCCGAGTTCTGCAAGGGTGAGCACGCGGTCTGCCTCGATAGCAATGGCGTGCCGCGGGGCGTCCTCGACTCGAACGAGGACGGCGCCGCCGACAACATCCGCATGATCGCCGGGGTGGTCGGCCTCCGCTGCGGCACGATCGACGTGCCGATCAGCCAGGAGGCCTCGTTCTGGCAGCCGGCCGGCAACCAGCTCGTCCCGGTGCTCGACGGCGTCCCGGTCCTCGACCGGCCGTCGAAGTCCCTCGGGCCGGCGCTGATCGTGGTCCCCCTCGACGGCGCCCTGCCGAGCGGCTCGGACTGCACCCTGACCTTGTCGCCCGACGTGGTCGACAAGGACTTCATCCGCCCGTGCACGCCGTCGGGCGGCGAGGAGGACACGGACAACATCGGCGACTGCACCCCGGGTGACCTCGCGGCGCTGACCTTCAGCACCGAGACGATCGCCCTCGACAGCTCGGTCCCGGCCAACGGCTCCACCGGCGTCGCGGTGTCGCGCCGCACGACCGCCTTCATCCTCACCGCCGATCCGGATCCGGACAGCCTGGCCACCGCCACGGTGTCGATCATGGAGGGCGCTGGCACTCGCACCGACATCATGTCGGTCGCGCTCAACGCGTCGAACACCAAGCGGGTCGAGGTCACCCTGACCAACCCGCTGGTCGCCAACACCATGTACCGGTGGACCCTGTCGAACCTGAAGGATCGGTTCGGCGTGACCATCGACCCGATCACCGTCACCTACATGACCGCTCCGTGAGGACCACCATGAAGACCTCCAAGATCTTACTGGCAGTCGCCCTCGGGACCTCCGGGGCGCTCATCTCGGCCGCGACCGCGCCGAGCGCCCGGGCCCAGAGCTCGACCTCCGGCGCCATCCAGGGCGTCGTCACCGACAAGGCCGACGGCTCGCCGCTGGCCGGCGTCACGGTTGTGGTCAGCGGGGCGACCTCGCAGACCACCATCACCGAGGACGACGGCAGCTACCGCATCACCGACCTCACCCCCGGCGACTACCTGGTCACCTTCTTCTTCGGCGACGCCAAGGTCGAGCGTTCCGGCGTGAAGGTCGGCGTCAACAAGACCACGCCGGTCTTCCAGAAGATCAACATCTCGGCGAGCGAGACCATCGTCGTCGTCGACCGGCCGCCGGCGATCGACCCGACCTCGACCACGCAGGGCATCACGATCGACCAGGACTACACCAAGAACATCCCGGTCCCCGGCCGGACGTTCGAGGCGACCCTGGGCGCCGCCGCCGGCTCGCAGGGCGACGGCCTCGGCGTCGCGTTCTCCGGCTCGTCGTCCCTCGAGAACCAGTACGTGGTCGACGGCGTCAACACCACCGGCCTGAAGTACGGCACGGTCGGCTCGCCGGTCATCAACGACTTCATCGAGGAGATCGAGGTCATCACCGGCGGGTACAACGCCGAGTACGGCCGCGCCACCGGCGGCGTCGTCAACGTCGCGACCCTGACCGGCGGCAACGAGTTCGAGGGCCGGGTCTTCGCCTACGTGACCCCGGGCCAGCTCACCGCGGAGCGCAACGTCGCCGCCACCGAGCAGACCTCGATCGACGCGACCGGCAACCTCGACATCGACGCCAACTTCGGCTTCACGCTGACCGGCCCGATCATCAAGGATCGGGTGTGGTTCGCGGTCGGCGTCGCGCCGCGCTACATCCGCAACACGATCACCCGAGAGACCAAGCGCCGGGTCGACTGCTACCAGCGCCTGCCCAACGGCTCGCTGTCGGAGTGCAACGCGGCCCTCGAGTCGATGGGCGGCTTCGCCGACGGTGTCGCCGACATCGATCCCGACACCGGCTTCCACATCTACGAGAAGCTGGACGAGACCAAGCTGCGGCCGTCGTCGATGGCGCTCAGCACCCTGGCCAAGATCAACTTCGCGGTCAAGCCCGAGCACCAGGGCCAGTTCACCTTCCAGGCCAGCCCGGCCCAGGGCAAGAACTACAGCGTCTACGGCCTGCGTTCGGCCGGCGACTCGACCTCCACCGCGCTGGGCCTCGACGCCGGCTTCAAGTGGACCTCGAAGTTCAACGACTCGAAGACCGAGGTCGAGGCCGTCCTCGGCTGGCACCGCGACAGCGGCTTCGGTGAGGCCAACGACGTCACGGCCCGGACGTCCCCGTACGAGGTGCTGCTGTTCGGCAACCTCGGCAACTGGGCCAACATCATGGACAACGACGGCCAGCTCGCCGAGAGCGAGGACACGCGGGCCGGTTGTTCGGATGGTCCTGGCGACAAGTTCGGGTTCATCGTGAACTGCCCGGACGACGGCATCGGCTATCGCGTCGGTGGCATCGGCGGCATCCTCGATGACTCCGAGGACCGCTACTCGGCCAAGCTCGGCGTGACCCGCCGGCAGAAGCTGTTCGGCAACCACGAGATCAAGGCCGGCGTCGACATCGAGGACAACCGCCTCGACGAGCCGCGCGCCTACACCGGCGGCGTGTTCTTCCAGAACTACCAGAACTTCGGCGTCATCCTCGCCAACCGCTGGATCCAGGTCGCGCCGGTCGACTCGACCGACCCGAAGTTCGACGAGATGTGCAACTACAGCGGCGGCCCCCCCGGTGGCGTGCCGTGCCGCTTCATCGAGCAGACCGGCGAGGGCTCGCGCATCCAGGGTCAGACCGTCAACTGGTCGGCCTACCTGCGCGACTCGTGGCAGATCCGCCCGAACCTGACCTTGAACGCCGGCCTCCGGTACGAGGAGCAGCGCCTGCGCTACGCCGAGTACCTGCGGGACGAGACCGACCCGCTGACCAACCGGCCCTACGGCACCAACGCCATCGTCATGAAGGGCATGCTGGCCCCGCGCGTCGGCCTGCTCTACGACTGGACCCGTGAGGGTCGGTCGAAGATCTACTCGCACTGGGGCCGCTTCTACGAGTCGATCCCGATGGACATCAACAGCCGGTCGTTCGCCGGTGAGGTGTCGTTCCGCCAGCAGTTCTCGGCCGCGAACTGCGGCGCCGCGGTCCCCGGCTACGGCGGTCCGTCGGGCAATGGCTGCCCGGTCAACATGGGCGCCGGCACCGTGATCGGCATCGACGGCACCACGGTCGCGCCGGGCCTCAAGCCGCAGTACATGGACGAGTTCATCGCCGGCGTCGAGTACGAGCTCATGGAGGACCTGAAGCTCGGCGTCGCCTACCAGAACCGGGCTATGGGCCGGGTCATCGAGGACGTGTCGACCGACGGCGCCAACACGTACATCATCGCCAACCCCGGCGAGTGGTCGACCTCCGAAGAGCGCGCCATGGAGAACAAGATCGAGGCGGCCGTGGTCGCTGGCGACGCCGACGAGGTCGCCCGCCTCGAGAAGCTGCTCGAGATGTACAAGGGCATCCGGGTGTTCGACAAGCCGGTGCGCGACTACCACGCCCTGCAGTTCACCCTGACCCGCCGGTTCTCGAAGGCCCTCTACATGCAGGGCAGCTACACCTACTCGAAGACCAAGGGTAACTACCCGGGCCTCATCTCCTACGACAACGGCCAGGTCGACCCGAACATCTCGTCGCAGTACGACCTGATCGAGCTGCTCGCCAACCGCTACGGTCCGCTCAACCAGGACCGCCCGCACTACATCAAGCTCGACGGCTACTACAAGTTCGACCTGAAGAAGGCCGGCGAGATCACCGTCGGCACCCGCATCCGCGCGCTGTCGGGCGTGCCGCGCCAGGCGCTGGCCGGCCACTGGCTGTACGGCCCGGGTGAGTCCTTCCTCTTGCCGCGCGGTCAGATCGGCCGCACCCAGTTCGAGACCGGCCTCGACCTGCACCTCGGCTACGGCAAGAAGCTGGCGAAGAACATGGAGCTCGAGCTCTTCACCGACATCTTCAACGTGTTCAACGACCAGGGCGTCGCCGGCATCGACGACGTCTACTCGGCCGGCTCGGACTCCAACCCGATCTCGGGTGGCGAGTACTCGGACCTGGTGTTCGCGAAGGAGAACGACAACGGCAGCGGCGCCGAGACCTCGACCGCCGTGACCCGCAACCCGAACTTCGGCAACACCAACGCGCGCTACGCGCCGCTGTCGGTGCAGTTCGGCGCTCGCCTGAGCTTCTAGTCCGGTCTCCGGCTGCGGCCGGTTCGTCCAGCGAAGCGCCCGCCCGGGCGCTTCGCCGTTTTCGGGGCGGGTCTTCGGGGCGGCGGGGTTTCGGGGCGTGAGGTCGAGCGTCGGCGCGACGGCCGAGGCGACGGGAGAACCTGCGCTCGTGGCGCGGGAGGGACGATCCTCGCCGCGCCGGTTCGCGGCGGCCGCCGGACGACCAGGTGGCGCCGTCAGGCCCGGAGCTGGTAGGTCGGCTCGCTGCCGTGGGCCTCGCCGGGGGCGACCAGATCGAGGCCGTAGCTCTCGAGCTTGGCCATCAGCGCCTCCATCCACGCCACCGCGTCGACCACGCCCACCAGCTCGCGCACCGCGCGCGCGGTCAGGCGATCGCGCTCGGCCAGGAGGTTCAGGACCTCGCGCTCGTCGCTGGTGATCTGGAAGTCGGGCGGCACCGTGGCCTCGGCCAGGCGCCCCAGGCGACGGGCCGCGGCCGGCCGCAACCCGAGGCGGATGATCGCGCTCTGGGCCCCGGCGCCCGACGAGAACCCCAGGGCGGTCCGGGCGTGGCGCGACGGTGGGCTCGACGGCCGGCGGGCTCGGCCGGGGTCGGCCCGGCTGGGGATCGGCGTCCGCCGCAGGGCCGGGTTGACCGGCGCCGCGACCGGGTGGGCCTCGGCGGGGGCCCCGCGCGGGATGTGCTCGGCGGCGGGCCCAACCGCGGCGTACGACGCGGCCGGCTGGAGCGGCACCGAGACCGCCGAGGCGACCGCCATCACCGCCGCGTTGTGCGCGCTGGCCATCGGCGCGATCGTCGACGCGCCCGGGCTGGCCGCGACGTAGGCCGGCAGGTGTTGCGAGGCCGCCACCGCGGGATCCCAGGCGCTGCGCGCGATCGGCGCCTCCGGCAGATCGCGGGGACTACCAGGCGCCCAGTTGTTGGTCCGCTTGCGCTCGAAGCCGCCGGCCTCGTCCTCGAGGCGTGGCGGGCTGTGCTTCGCGCCGGCCATCCGCTTGGCGGCCAGCTCGAGCTGGCCCTGGAGCTCCTGGGCCCGGCCGTCGATCGGCGGCTGAACGTGGATGCCCCACGAGCCATTGGGGTCGGTGCCGGCCGGGCCGATCGCCAGCTCGGTGCCGTGGAGGACGATGGTCGGCCGCGTCTGATCGGCGGCCTCGGCGTAGGCGCGCATCAGCACGCGCTGCTCCGCCCACCGCTCGGCCACCACCATGATCGAACGGTAGTGGGTCGGCGGCGACGCCGGCGAGCGTAGCCATTCGTCGACGATCCGGATGCGGGCCATCGTCTGTTCGAGTCTACACTACCCTGGGGCGCGCGCGGGTCCGCGGATCGGCTCCGCGTGACTTTGCGCTGGCGCCCGGGTGCGGTTAGCCTCCGCCTGTGACCACGCTCCGTCGCCTCCTCGCCGCCGCCGCCCTGGCGACCCGTCCGGCCCTCCCGCTCGTCGCCGCCGCCGCGGTGATGACCGGCGCGCCCGCCTGCAACGGTGGCGCCAAGCCCAAGGTCAAGCAGCCCAAGCCCAAGGCGGAGGCGGACGCCGCCGACCTGGTAGCCGCCGCCGAGGCCGCCGCCAAGGCCGGCGATATCGACGGCGCCGACGCCAAGTACCGCGAGGCCGAGAAGCTCGACCTCAAGCTCGCGATCGTCAAGCCCCACGTGAAGATGCTCCTCAGCCACGGTCGGGCGCCGGCCGCGGTCGAGGTCATGTTGGGCTACTACGAGGCCAACCCCTCGGACACCAACGGCTCGATCCTCTACGCCAACGCGCTGATCGCCGCCAAGGACTTCGACAAGGCCGCCGAGGTCGCCGGCGAGGTCATCGAGCTGGCCCCCACCGACCCCTACGGCTACGCCGCCCGCGGCAACGCCCTGGTCGGCGCCGGCCGCGCCGAGGACGGCCTCGAGGACCTGCGCAAGGCGTCCGAGATGGCGCCGCGCGATGGCGACCTGCTGGTGGCCTACGGCCTGGGCCTCAAGGCCATCGGCAACGTCGGCGAGGCGGCGCTGAAGCTCCGGGCGGCGATCGAGCTGGTCCCCGAGAACGCCCTGGCCAACATGCACCTCGGCATCCTGCGGCGGGCGCAGGACGACAACGACGAGGGCGTGAGCTGGCTGACCAAGGCCACCAAGTTCGATCCGACCCTCGCCGAGGCCTGGTACAACCTCGCGCTCGCCCAGAACGACATGGGCGACAACCAGGAGGCCGAGCGCAGCGCGCAGAAGGCCGCGTCCCTGGCCGAGACCAGCGGTCAGTACTGGTACGTCTACGGCGAGATGCTGCGCATCAACGAGAAGCCGGACGAGGCGGCCAACGCCTACGAGAAGGCGCTGGCGGTACCGCAGCCCTTCGCCAAGGCGGCCGAGAAGATCGCCAAGGCGATGACCGACGCCGGTCGCCACGCCGACGCCGAGGTCTTCCTCACCAACGCCATCACCAAGAACCCGACCGCGGCCGGGCTGTTCTATCAGCTTGGGTTCGCCTACGGCGCCCAGAAGAAGTACCAGCTCGGGGTCGAGGCCCTGGAGCGCTACCTCGTGATGGCGGCCAAGGACCCGAAGGAAGAGGCCAACCGCAACCGCGCCGCCGCGGAGATCAAGGCGCTCAAGCGCAAGGGCAACCTGCGCTGAACGAGCCGGCGCCGGTCCCGAGCGGTCGGGCTGGCGCACGTGGAACTCGCTGGGCGCCGCGTTGGCGACCCGCTCAGGTGAACAGGCGGTACTCGGGGGGGATCTGCTCGGGCGTCGACACGACCACGCCGAGATCCCGCAACAGGCCGTCGGACAGCTTGTAGATCCATCCGTGGACGGTGACCGACTGGCCGCGCCGCCAGGCGTCCTGGACGATCGTGGTGTGGCAGACGTTGGCGACCTGGGCCTCGACGTTGAGCTCGGCCAGCCGGTCGGCGCGGGCGGCCAGGTCGGCGATCGCCGACAGCTCCTCGCGGTGCCACAGGTGGACGTCGCGGATGTGGCGCAGCCAGTTGTCGATGAGGCCCAGCGGCTGGGGCGACAGCGCGGCCCGGACCCCGCCGCAGCCGTAGTGGCCGCACACGATCACGTGCTTCACCTGAAGGACGTCGATCGCGTACTGCAGGACCGACAGGCAGTTCACGTCGGTGTGCTCGACGACGTTGGCGACGTTGCGGTGGACGAAGACCTCGCCCGGCACGCGGCCGATGATCTCGTTGGGCGGCAAGCGGCTATCCGCGCACCCGATCCACAGCAGATCCGGCCGTTGCACCGCCTCGAGGCGCTTGAAGTAGTCGGGGTCGTCGGCCACCGCCTGGGCGGCCCAGCGCCGGTTGGCCGCGAGGCAATCGTCGAGGAGTCGACTCACGGCGGTCGTGTAGCATGGCGGACGTGCGGCGGGCGGCCGGACCGTCCACAAAGCCGGTGCGCGCGCCCGCGGGCCGTGGTAACCACGCGGCCCCATGCAGGTCCGTATCGAAGACGTGTCCCCGGTCGAGAAGAAGCTCTTCGTCGAGGTTCCGTGGCAGACGGTGGCCGAGCGCCTCAACGTCGCCTACCGGGAGCTCGGCAAGGGGGTCGCGCTGCGCGGCTTCCGCAAGGGCAAGGCGCCGCGCTCGGTCCTCGAGCAGATCTACGCCCCGCGGATCCACGCCGACGTCGCCGAGCAGCTCATCCGCGAGTCGTTCGTCTCGGCCAACCGCGAGCACCAGCTCGGCGCGGTCGCCGAGCCGCGGGATCTCGAGGGCGCCCAGATCAAGCGCGGCGAGCCGTTCGCGTACGCCGCGATCGTCGAGGTCAAGGGCGCGGTGACCGCCGCCGACTACGAGGGCATGCCGCTCGAGCGCCGGCGCCTCGCCGTCCCCGAGGCCGAGGTCGACAAGGCCCTCGAGCAGCTCCAGAAGGAGCACACCGAGCTGGTGCCGATCGAGGGTCGCGATGTGACCGCGGCGGGCGACGTCGTGATCGCCAGCATCACCGGGACGATCGGCGAGCACCCGGTCAACCAGCCGCGCTTCGGGGTCGACCTCGACGACGCCGAGCGCGAGCCGCTGCCTGGTCTACGCGCGCTCCTGATCGGCCTGCCGTTCGCCACCGCCGATCATCCGCTCGAGATCGACATCCCGGCCGACCACGCCGATGACAACCTCAAGGGGCGCAAGGCCAGCCTGCGGGCCACGATCGTCGAGGTCCGCGCTAAGAACGTGCCGAACCTCGACGACGACTTCGCCAAGGACACCGGCAAGGCCGACAGCATCGACGGGCTGCGCGCGGCGATCCGCGCCGACCTCGAGGCCCGCGAGCGCTCGGTCATCACCAACGAGACCCGCCAGGGCGCGCTGCGCGAGCTGGTCAAGCGCAACCAGATCCCGGTGGCGACCAGCCTGGTCGAGCGCGCGGTCTTCGCGCAGTACAACCGCCTGCGGCAGATGCTGGGCATGCCGCCCGACCGCGAGGGCCAGGGGCTCACCCCCGACCTGATGACCAAGATGTCGTCCGGCGGCGCCGACGAGGTCCGTGGCCAGCTCCTCCTCGAGGCGATCGCCGACAAGGAGGGCATCTCGGTGTCGGATGAGGAGCTGAACCTGCAGGTGGCGATGGCGGCCAAGGCCAAGAACCAGTCGCCGCAGAAGGTCCGCGCCGAGTGGGCCAAGGACGGCCGCCTCGACAACGCCCGCTGGTCCCTGCGTCAGGACAAGACCCTCGACTTCCTGGTGTCGAAGGCCGCGATCACCGAGGTCGACACGTTGACGCAGCCGGCGTCGGCCGATCCGGGCCCGGTGGCGCCGGTCGCCGCCGAGGTCGGTCACGTTCACGGACCGGACTGCGATCACTGAGGAGGTGGGCTGGCCGCGATCGGCGGAGGCGACGATCGCGGGTCTGAACGAGGCGGAGGCGGAGACGGAGGCCGGGGTGGAGGCGGAGGCGGGGCGGAGGCGGAGACGAGGCGGAGACGAGGCGGAGACGAGGCGGAGAAGAGCCGGAGACGAGGCCGAGTCCGAGTCCGAGTCCGAGTCCGAGTCCGAGTCCGAGTCCGAGTCGGGCCGAATCGCCGCCTCGCAGCAGGCATCTGGAACCGTTCCGTGCTGCAGGTGGTGCGAGCTGCGCTGCGAGGCGCTGCGAGGCGAGGCGAGGCGCTGCGAGGCGCTGCGAGGCGAGGCGCTGCGAGGCGCTGCGAGGCGCTGCGAGGCGAGGCGAGGCGAGGCGCTGCGAGGCGCTGCGAGGCGCTGCGAGGCGAGGCGAGGCGCTGCGAGGCGCTGCGAGGCGCTGCGAGGCGAGGCGAGGCGCTGCGAGGCGAGGCGCTGCGAGGCGCTGCGAGGCGCTGCGAGGCGAGGCGAGGCGAGGCGAGGCGAGGCGAGGCGAGGCGCTGCGAGGCGCTGCGAGGCGCTGCGAGGCGAGGCGAGGCGAGGCGAGGCGAGGCGAGGCGAGGCGCTGCGCTGCGCTGCGAGGCGCTGCGAGGCGCTGCGAGGGCTGCGAGGCGAGGCGCTGCGAGGCGCTGCGCTGCGCTGCGAGGCGCTGCGAGGCGCTGCGAGGCGAGGCGAGGCGCTGCGAGGCGCTGCGAGGCGAGGCGCTGCGAGGCGCTGCGAGGCGAGGCTGCGAGGCGCTGCGAGGCGAGGCGCTGCGAGGCGCTGCGAGGCGAGGCGCGGCGCTGCGAGGCGAGGCGAGGCGAGGCGAGGCGAGGCGCGGCGAGGCGAGGCGCTGCGCGGCGCTGCGAGGCGCTGCGAGGCGAGGCGCGGCGAGGCGAGGCGAGGCGAGGCGAGGCGAGGCGAGGCGAGGCGCTGCGAGGCGCGGCGAGGCGAGGCGAGGCGAGGCGAGGCGCTGCGAGGCGAGGCGCTGCGAGGCGCTGCGAGGCGCTGCGAGGCGAGGCGAGGCGCGGCGCGGCGCGGCGAGGCGAGGCGCTGCGAGGCGCTGCGAGGCGAGGCGAGGCGAGGCGCTGCGAGGCGCTGCGAGGCGCTGCGCTGAACCGCGGCTCCACGACCTGCCGCTTTCTCGGCCTCGGTCTCGGGTTCGGGTTCGGTCTCGGGTTCGGGTTCGGTCTCGGGTTCGGGTTCGGTCTCGGGTTCGGGTTCGGGCTCGGGTTCGGGTTCGGTCTCGGGTTCGGGTTCGGGTTCGGGTTCGGGTTCGGTCTCGGGCTCGGGTTCGGTCTCGGTTTCGGTCTCGGTCTCGGTCTCGGTCTCGGTCTCGGTCTCGGTCTCGGTCTCGGTCTCGGTCTCGGTCTCGGTCTCGGTCTCGGCCCTCACTTGCCAAATCATTTCTACTGCTTACCGCCACGGGCCCGTCCGCAGCCCAGTGGTCCCGTCTGAGCACCGCGGCTCCGCCGCTCGCCGCCGTCGGGCGCCAGTCGGCCACGGAGCGCCGCCGGCGATCGCGCGGGGGCGCGCGCGAACGTGCGCGCCGATGTGTGCGCGGGTCCCGTCCTCGGGCGAAAAAAGCCCTTCGATCACGGCAGCTTGCGAATAAAATGCAGGGCGATGAAAAAAAACGCGATCGATGTTGACGCCCCGCGGGTGGTTCTGTATAAGTCGCATCCCTCGACGACGACGACGCAAGACGCCGCCGACGAGGGATTCGGTCTCTGAAAACTGGATAGCGGAAGAGAGCGCTGAGTTTTAGCTGCGCGCACGACGGTAAGGCGTGCGCGACAGCGGAACCGGACGGGGAGCGTCTGGGCAGCGACGCGAGTCGAGGCCGAGGAAGAGCGAACCGACCGGCTGATACGTGAGAATCCTGATTCTAGGGTGTCGCTTCGGCGAACACCCCGAGCATCAGGTTCAAACTGGCTCCTGCGACCGCGCGAGCGGAAGCAGGACCTCCAAGTTTACATGGAGAGTTTGATCCTGGCTCAGAGCGAACGTTAGCGGCGGGCCTAACACATGCAAGTCGAGCGAGAAAAGGGCTTCGGCCCTGAGTAAAGCGGCGGACGGGTGAAT
>JAGPCY010000046.1 GCA_018057825.1 Kofleriaceae bacterium
CCAACATGATCGCGAGGTCGGTGTTGAGCGTCATCCCCGCACGCTGATCCTCCCGCCGCGCGGCTGCAACGACGACGTCCACCTCCCTAGAAACCTGGCGGATTCCGATCGCCTAGCCACCTAACTGCTCGGCATTGGAGACCGAGACCGAGTCCGAGGCCGAGTCCGAGGCCGAGTCCGAGACCGAGACCGAGTCCGAGACCGAGTCCGAGACCGAGTCCGAGACCGAGGCCGAGTCCGAGACCGAGTCCGAGACCGAGGCCGAGTCCGAGACCGAGTCCGAGGTTGAGGTTGAGGTTGAGGTTGAGGTTGAGGTTGAGCGGTTGCGCATCAGACCGGTCGGGCGGTGGCCGCTGGTATCTGCTTGCGGTTTTCGTAAACAGCGTTTACTTTTCAAGCATGATTCACGAGAGCGCGACCGCCCAGCCCCGGGCCCGCCGCCGCGAGGCCAACCTCGAGCGCATCCTCGACGCGGCGCTGGCGATGGTCGCGCGCGACGGCCTCGACGCGCTGCACATGGCGCGGCTGGCCGACGCCGTCGACTACACCCCGGGCGCGCTCTACCGCTACGTCGCGTCAAAGGACGCGCTGATCGCGGCGCTGGTCGCCCGGACCCTGGCCCAGGTGGGCGACGAGCTGGCCGCCGCCCTCGCGGCCCTGCCGCCGCGGGCCACGCCGCTGGCGCGGATCGCCGCCATGGTGGGGGCCTACGCGCGCTTCGCCCGCCGCGCGCCCCACGCCTTCGGCCTCCTGGCCGCGGCCCTGGCGGCGCCCCGGGTGCTGGTCGCCGACGCCGACGCGACCCGCGTCACCGCCGCGGCGGTGATCGCCGCGCTGACGCCGCTGGCCACCGCGCTCGACGCCGCGGTCGCCGCCGACCAGCTCACCGCCGGCCCGACGCTCGACCGCACCTTGTGTCTGTTCGCCTTGGTCCACGGCCTGGCCCAGCTCCCCAAGCTCGGCCGGGCCGCGCCGACCCGCCTCGACGTCGACGCCACGCTCGCCGTCGGGATCCGCGCGCTCTTGATCGGCTGGGGCGCCGGTCCGCGCGCGGTCGACGCCGCCCTGCCCCGCCTCACGGAGCTGCCATGACCTCGACCCTGCCCCTGGCCGCCGTCGCCGGCGCCGCCGCCTGGACCTTCCTCGAGTACGTGATCCACCGCTGGCTCGGCCACCATCCTCGCCTGCGCGGCAACCCGTTCGGCGTCGAGCACGTCCGCCATCACAGCGAGGGCAACTACTTCGCGCCCAACCGCAAGAAGGCCGCCGCAGCCGGCCTGGTCGCGATCGTCCTCGGCGCGCCCGCGGCGCTGCTCGCCGGTGCGCCGGGCGTGGCCTTCGTCGCCGGGCTCTTGATCATGTACGTCGGCTACGAGGTCATGCACCGCCGCGAGCACACCCACGCCGGCATCGGCCGCTACGGCCGGTGGGCGCGTCGCCACCACTTCCACCACCACTTCGTCGATCCGCGGACCAACCACGGGGTCACGACCCCGCTGTGGGATCTGGTCTTCGGCACCTACCGCCGCCCCGACGTCATCCCGGTGCCGGCGCGGCTGTGCATGGCCTGGCTCCTCGACGATCGCGGCGCGGTCCGCGCCGAGCACGCCGCCAGCTACCGCCTGCGCGGCCGGGTCGCGGCCGAGTGATCGGCCGACCGTTCATCGCAGCGGCAGCGCCATCCGCAACGCGCGCTGCCCGGCGGCGTAGCGCCCGACGTCCTGCTCGACCGGCTGGAAGCCGGCCCGCAGGTACATGGCCTGGGCCCCGAGGTTGTCCTCGGCGACGCACAGGCGCAGCTCGAGCAGCTGGGCGGCCGAGGCCGCCGCCCGCGCCACCCCGATCGCGTGGCGCAGGAGCGCTCGCCCCAGGCCGTGGCCGCGCCACGGCGGCTCGACGGTGATCGCGAGCAGATCGGCGACCTGCGCGCCGGAGCGATCGTCGCGGTAGAACGCGATCATCGTGAAGCCGCGGCGCGGCGTCGGGTCGTCGATCCACGCCGCCACGTTGGCCTGCGCCAGCCAGGCCGGCAGGACCTCATGGTAGTCACCCAGGTGCGCGAACGCGCGGGTCCCGACCTCGCCGAGCCAGGCGTGGTCGAGGCGATGGGCGCGACGGATCTGGGCCGGCGCGACCAGGCCGGGCCTCGACGAGCTGGGGCGCGGCAACGCCACCATGGCGACCGCCGCCTCGCCTCACCCCGCCGACGAGCTGGTCGGGCTGACGTCGCGGCGGACGGCGTCGCGCTTGGCCGGCAGCGCCGCGACCCGGTCTTGCTTCAGGGCCGTCGCGGCGAGCGGGGTCGCGGTCGAGCCGCTGTTCGGAGCGCCGTTACTCGGCGCGCCGTTGCTCGTCACCGCAGGCGCCAGCTCGCGCACCGCGTACCGGCCGGGCGCGGTGCGCACGAACCGCGACTGGTCGCCCAGCCGCTTGATGTCCATCGCCAGGTCCCGCGCGACCACGGTGTCAGGAGTCTTCGACTTGCTGGGCAGGCGCGCCCCGGCGCGCTGGACGATCTCGCGCACCGAGAGCGGGGCGCCGCAGGTTCGCAAGACTTCCTCAACCACGGATAGCGTGCTCATCGGATTCCCCCCGGGCGAACGGCCCCGCACCAGCGGCCGTCCCCGTAGCCATGAGTTCGTTCGCGTCGCGTCGCGCTCGCGCGATCCGCGACGAGCACGGCCATCCTAGCCAACGGGGTCCGACGTACCAGCTTGACATGCTCGATTTTTCTCGACGGACATCGTGGACGAAATGATCGAACGGCGCCGTTGCATTTTCATCCGCGATGCGATCAGCGACCGCGCCATCGCGCGCCGCGCGTAGACTCGTCGCCCACCGCCCGGGAGCACGCATGACCAACCTGTGGGAACCGATCTTGGCCATCCTCATGGCCCTCACCAACGTCGCGATCAAGCCCAACCCTGGCGCGCCGAGCGGCGACGCCGCGCTGACCTACGCGGTGCCGACCGCCGACCTGGTGGTCCACGTCGATCTGAAGCCGACCGTGATCGACAACTACCCGGTCCTGGCCAAGCTGGCCGCGACCCCGGCGCTCCAGCGCGATCCGACGCTCCGGGCCCAGCTCGACGGCGCGATGCTCCAGCTCGAGGGCGGCCGGGCCATGGTGAAGAGCCTTCTCGGGGTCGACCCGGCGACCGACCTGACCTCGATCACCGGGTTCGTCGCCTTGCGCCCCGCGGCCGGCACGACGCCCGACTTCCTCGTGGTCGCGCGCGGCACGCTCCCGGCGGAGCTGCCGCAGCGCCTGACCCAGCAGATGCCGGCCACCGCCGAGGTGATCGACGGGCGGACCGCGGTCGTGACGCCCGACGGCGTGATGATCGGCGCGACCCGCAAGGGCGAGCTCCTGGTCGGGACGCGGGCGCTGGTGGCGCCGCGCCTGGCCGACGCCTGGCAGGCCCCGCCGCGGCCCCGCACCTCGCCGTGGTCCCAGGTCGCGACCGCGCTCGACGCGCGTCCCTTCGCGCTGGTCGCGAGCCTGCCGACCACCGCGGGCGCGGCGAGCTTCGCCAGCGCCGAGCCGGTCGTGCGCGACGTCATGACCGGCCACCACGCGATGATCATGAGCGCCAGCGCGACCGGCCTGGCGTGGAGCTTCGACGCCCGCACGCCGGCGATGGCGACGCGCATGCAGCACGCCGCGAGCGCGCTGGTCGCGTTCCTGCGCGCCGGCCACCTGGTCCCGCGCGCGCTGCTCGACCTGGCTCTGGCCTGGGCCCCGAGCTACGCCGGCACCGACCCGATCCTCGACGGCCTGCTCCGCGATCGCGACAAGGTGGCGGCGGTCTTGGCCCAGCTCTCGGGCGACGGCCAGTTCGCCGCCGCGATCAAGCGCACCGGCGATCGGGTGACGATGACCGCGACCGGCCAGCGGTTCTCCGAGGTCGTGCCGCTGGCCGCGGTCGCGGTGGGCGTAGCCGTCGGCGCGCTGACCGTCGGGCAGGCGGTCAAGGACGAGGCCAAGGCGAGCAGTGCGGCGCCGCCCCCGCCGATGGGAAAGCCGACCGTCGCGCCGACGCGACCGAGCCCGCCGACGCGGCCGCGGACGACGCCGCCGGGCAAGCCGACCAGCGGTGGACCGCGACCGACTGCGCCGACGCGGTAGGCGGGACGGAGGCGGAGGCGGAGACCGAGACCGAGGCCGAGACCGAGGCCGAGGCCGAGACCGAGACCGAGGCCGAGACCGAGACGGAGACCGAGGCGGAGGCCGAGTCCGAGGACGAGGGTGTTCTAGACCGCGATGCGCTCGACGATTCGGGTCAGATCCTCGAAGTCGCAGTCGGCGACGGGGTCGGTCGCCGGCACGACGGCGACCGGCTTGATCGGGCCGAGGTCGTCGCCCTCGACGCTCATCTCGACGATCATCTCGTCATCGATCGACACCCACTCGCCGTCGCGCAAGACCCGACGCTGCCCGACCCGGCGCTCGTACTGGAAGATCCGGGTGTCGGCCTTGCCGACGCGGCGGTCGATCCGCCGGCGCTCGCGGGTCAAGGCGGTGCGCAGCTCGGCGACCGTCGGCGGCATCGGCTCGAGGATCTGGGCCTGGCCGTGGCACGAAAAGCACATCGAGTGCCAGCCGCCGAGCAGCTCGACCGAGCGCAACAGGCGGCGACGGCGCTCGAGGCACACCACGCAGCGCGCGCCGGCCCCGACCGGGCGAGCGTCGACCCAGCGGGCGTAACAGCCCCAGCAGCGACCGCGGCGGAGCTCGCTGACCTTGGCGTGGCAGACGTCGCACTCGTGGGCCGGAGCAGACATGGTGCCCTCGGTGGTACGCGGCGGCCGATCGACGGGCAAGTTTTCGGCGGCGGCGGCGGCGCGGCCGCGCGCCCATCGGCCCCGCGCCCGTCGGCGCGGGCGATCATCGATTGACTTGCCCCGGCGCGGGCCCGTAGGGTGATCGCGGGGTCTCGTGCCGTCGACGCGCGCGCTCATCCATGCTCCCTGGTCCGCCTCGAAGGTGTCGACCGCGCTGCGTTGCCCGCGGCTGTTCCACTTCCGCTACGTCGACAAGCTGCCCGAGCCGGTGGTCATGCCCGAGGCCCGGATCGGCAAGGCCATCCACGTCGCCCTCGAGCACGCGCTGCAGGGCACGCCGCCCCCCGAGGCCGCGGCCAAGGGCCGGGCCGAGCTGACCGACGAGGGCGAGCAGCTCCGCTTCGACGCCCTGGCCGCCGGCGTCGCGCCGTTCACCGAGCGCATCAACCGCTTCCGCCGCCAGCGCCGGGTCCAGCGCCAGTTCGTCGAGCACGCCCTGGCGATCCGCGACGACCTGACCGCGACCCAGTTCTACGCCGGCGACGCGTTCTACCGCGGGGTGGTCGACGCCGCCTACCTCTACGACGACGAACACCTGGCGGTGGTCGATCACAAGACCGGGCGCCGGGTCGCCGGCAGCGTCATGCGCGATCAGCTCGAGGGCTATCTGGTGCTGTCGGCGGCGTGGTGGAAGGCGGCGCGGACCTTCTGGCTCGGCCTGCACTGGGTCGCCGAGCGCGCGGTCGAGTGGTCCGAGTCGGTCGCCGCGACCGAGGTCAGCGCTCGCCTGGCGCCGGCGCTCCTCGACAACATCGAGGCCGCGGCCCTGGCGGTCGACGACGGCCCGCGCACCAACCCCGGCCCGTGGTGCGATCGCTGCGCCTACCGCTCGCTGTGTCCGGCCAGCCAGGATCGCTGGGAACCGGTCTTCTACGACGAGGACGAGGACTGATCCACAAAGGCCTCCACCTTCGCCTCGGTCTCCGCCTCGGCCTCGGTCTCCGCCTCGGTCTCGGTCTCGGTCTCCGCCTCGGTCTCGGTCTCGGTCTCGGTCTCGGCCTCGGTCTCGGTCTCGGTCTCGGCCTCGGTCTCGGTCTCGGTCTCGGCCTCGGTCTCGGTCTCGGCCTCCGCCTCGGCCTCCGCCTCGGTCTCCGCCTCCGCCTCCGCCTCCGTCTCGGTCTCGGCCTCGGTCTCGGTCTCGGTCTCGGCCTCCGCCTCGGTCTCGGTCTATCAACCGCCCCGGCCGGGCCCGCGCCAGCGCAAGACCCGAGGCGGCCACGGCGGCAGGCCGTCGGCCGCGCGCTTTGGGGCCGAGCGTGCGGTCAGGCGCGCCAGCATGAGGAGATCGGCCGCGGCCTCGTCATCGGCCGCCGCGTCCGCACCGGTCGCGGTCAGCGCGGCGGCGCCGTCGGCGCCCAGCTCGGCGACGAACCCGCGCTCGCCGTCGGCGGTCAAGACCCAGCCGGCGTAGCGCGCGCCGTCGGGCGTGGCCGCGGTCAGCTCGAGGAGCAACCGGGCGCCGGTGGTCGGCCGCAGGCGAGCGCGCTCGTCGGCGCCGCGGTCCATCACTACTCGCCGAGGTCCTGGGCGAACCGCGCGGTGACGTTGGCCGGGTTGCCCCAGGCCGACTTCTTCCACTCGGCGTTGTGGGTGCGCAGGAGCCACAGCGGATCGAGGACGGTGCGGGCGCCGATCGCGGCGCCGCCGACCGGGGTCACTGGCGACAGCTCGTCGGGATCCGCGGCCAGGTCGTAGATCCGCGGCGCGCCGCCACCCGAGGTCCGGGCCTTCCAGTCGCCCAGGCGGCCGGCGTGGGCGTCCTCGTACTGCGAGGTCATCGACAGCCGACCGTAGGGACCGTCGACGCCGGTGGCCAGCGGGATCAGCGACTGGCCCTGCCACTCGGGATCGATCGGCTGGCCCAGGGCATCGGCCATGGTCGGGACCACGTCGATGAGCTCGGTGCCGGCGGCGTACTTGCCGGCCGGCAGGAGCGGCGGGTAGTGGATGAGCAGCGGCACGTGGACCAGCATGTCGCGGGTCGAGGCGCCGTGACCGACCCGGCCATCCTCCCACTGCTCGTCGCCGTGGTCGGCGGTGATGATGAGCATCGTGTCCTGCCACCGCCCCTCGGCCTCGAGCTTGGCGATCAGGTCGCCGAGCACCTTGTCCTGGTAGCTGACGTTCGAGTCGTAGAGCGCGCGGACGTGCTTGGTCTCGGCCTCGGTCAGCTTGGCGCCGGTGGCCGCGGCCGCGGCGTCGGCCCCGGAGAACACCTTGGCGAAGCGACCGTTGTAGCCGGGGTTGTACTGCTCGATCCACGGCTCCTTGGCCCGCCACGACACGTGGGTGTCGACGGTGCCGACGTACAGGAACCACGGGTCGGCCTTGCCGCCGACGAACTTCAGGCCCTTCTCGACGATGTCCTCAGCCTTGAGCCCGAGGGCCTCGTGGATGTGGTTGGAGTACGCGTCCCACTTGGTGCCGAAGCCCCAGCGCTTGGGCTCGACGTAGCCGTTGGCGCTGGCGCCCGCGACGTACAGGCCGGCGGCCTTGGCCACCTCGTCGATCGTGGTCCAGTTGAGGCCGAGCTTGGCGTCGGCCGGGATCATCGCGTGCTTGATCGGATACAGCGACGACCACAGCGACGCGTGCGAGACCCGCGACTCGTTGCCCTGGACGTAGTGCTGGAGGAACACCGCCGAGGTCTGCGCCAGCTTCTCGAAGTTGGGGACCTCGGGGCGAGCCTTGGGGTTCCAGACCTTGACCCGATCGGCGCGCAGCGAGTCCATCACGAACAGGATGACGTGCTTGGGCGCCGCGCCGCGGGCGACCTTCGGCACCTCGCCCGGCACCACCAGGGCGGCCTTGGTCAGCTTGGCGCTCGGGCAGCCGCGACCGATCAGATCGAGGCGGACCGCCTTGCCGGCCAGGCTGGTCAGATCGACCGCCGAGCCCAGGCCGGCCAGCTTGCCGTCGAGGCCGGCGCCGTCGGCGGCGGTGGCCTTGACCGCGACCTCGCACGCGCCGTCGGCCAGATCGCCGGTCAGGCGGCCCGAGGCCGGGACCTGGACGAAGTACGACAGGCCACCGCCCTCGGGCAGGACCAGGGCCTGGGCGCCGCCGTCGTAGAACGCGGTCGCGCCGTCGCCAGGAGCGCTGCCGCCGATCTGGAGCCAGTCGATCGCGACCCCGCCGCCGCGGGTGAAGAACAGAAGCTCGTTCTCGCCGGCCTTCCACTGGCCAGCCGGGGCCTTGAGCTCGAGCGTGGTCCAGCCGACCTCGAGCTGGCCGGTGACGTCGGGGTTGCCGTTGACGCGGATCGCGAAGGGCCGGGCGGTCTCGGAGTACGCGCGGACCCGCACCACCGGCTCGCCGGCGAGCTGGGCCTCGGTCACCGGCACGTCGAGCTTGGCCGAGCCGCCGGTCATGACCGCGACCTTGACGTCGCCCTGGCTCTGCCGGAGCTTCCACGCCGTGGTCTTGGTCTTGCGCAGGTTGCCGAACCGCGCGTACTTGGCGAAGCCGTTCGAGCCGCCGACGATGAACAGGCCACCGCCGCGGGTGACGTGAGCCGACAGCCGGTTGTCGACCAGCGAGTAGGCCAGCCGTTCCGGGCCGCGGTCGGGCGCCTTGGCCGGGGGCTTGCCCGGCTTGGGGGTTTCGGGTTGGTCGGGCTGGGCCACGGCGCCCGAGCCGGCGCTGCCGCCACCGGCCGGCGCCTTCTTGTCGGACTTGCAGCCCAGCACGAGGGAGGGGAGGAGCGCCGCCAACGCGGCGGCGCGGAGCATCGTGGTCATCGCGGAAACCTATGCACGAGGTCGATCGCCGGGCAACTTCCGGTCGCGCGGCAACGCGCGATCGGCGCTGGCTATTGCGCGATCCGCCAGCCGTGGCTGTAGACGTTGACCCGGCCGCCGCGCACGAACCCGCACAAGGTGACCCGGAACCGCTCGGCGACGTCGATCGCCAGCCGGCTGGGCGCCGACACCGCGACCACGATCGGGACCCCAGCCAGGACCGCCTTCTCGAGGAGCTCGTAGCCGGCCCGCCCCGACAGCGCCAGGAGCCGCTCGCCCAGGGGCAGCTCGGCGGCGCTGGCGCCGATCAGCTTGTCGACGGCGTTGTGCCGACCGACGTCCTCGCGCACCGCGAGCACCTGCCCGGCGCGGTCGCACAACGCGGCGGCGTGGACCCCACCGGTGGCGGCGAACCCGTCCTGGTGGGCCCGGACCGCCTCGGGGATCGCGGCGACGATCGCGGCCGCGATCTGCCAGTCGGCGGCGACCGGCCGGGCCCGGCCCTCGAGGGCGGCCAGCTCGATCCGCCCGCACACCCCGCAGGCCGCCGAGGCCAGGACCGCGCGGCTCGGTAGCTCGTCGGGCTCGGCGTCGATCTCGACCCGGTCGGGGCCGACGGCCGCCAGGGGCCAGGTCAGCGACCGCGGCCCGACCTCGGCCAGGAGCAGCCCGCGGACCAGCTCCAGATCGTGGCCCGGGCTGCGCATGATGGTCGCGATCGGCTGGCCGCGCGCGGCGAGGACCAGGGCGGCCTCGTCGGCGATGGCGTCGTCCGCGGCGGTCCGGGTCGCGGCGGCGGTGTCGAGGCGCTCGACCCGGCGGTGGATCACCCGACATATATACGGTGCGCGGGCGGCCGGCGGTACCTGAGGGGGACGCGGAGAGACCGAGGCCGAGACCGAGGCCGAGACCGATACCGAGGCCGAGACACGCGAGCAAAGTTGACTTCGCCGCCAGCCCGGCCGACGTTCGGGGCGTGCGCGACCGCGTGTTCCGCGATCCGGTCCATGGGCTCATCGAGCTGCGCGGCGACGATCGTCCGATCGCCGAGCTGCTCGAGACCCGGGCCATGCAGCGCCTGCGCCGGATCCGGCAGATGGGGCTGGCCTGGCTGGTCTACCCGGGCGCCGAGCACTCGCGCTTCTCCCACGCGCTCGGCGCGCTGCACATCGCCCAGCGGGTCAGCCGCCAGCTCCGCCTCGAGCCCGACCTCGCGCTCCACGTCAAGGTCGCGGCGCTGTGCCACGACGTCGGTCACGGCCCGTTCTCTCACGCCTGGGAGCACGTCTTCCCGGGCGCCGACCACGAGGCCTGGGGTGGGCGGATCGTCGGCGAGGACGCCGAGCTGCGCGCCGCCCTCGAGGCCCTGGCCCCGGGCCTGGCCGACGCCCTGGCCGGGTTCTGGACCAAGCAGTACCAGCCGGCCTTCGTCCGCAAGCTGGTGTCGTCGCAGCTCGACGTCGATCGCCTCGACTACCTCCTGCGCGATGGCCACTACTCGGGCGCCGGCTACGCGACGTACGATCTCGACTGGATCCTCCACGCCCTGGCGGTCGAGGAGGTCCGGGTCGGCGCCGACGATCCGCGCGATCTGGTGATCGACTACCGGCGCGGCATGTACGCGGTCGAGCAGTACCTGTTCGCGCGCTCGTACATGTACGCGCAGGTCTATCACCACAAGACCGTGCGGGCCGCCGAGTGGATGCTCATCAAGGTCTTCGAGCGCTATGCCCAGCTCGCCCGCGGCGGCGCCGAGCCTCCGGGGCTGCCGGCGGCGGCGCAGCTCGCCCGCGGCGGCGCCCTGGCCGTCGACGACTACCTGCGGCTCCACGACACCTCGGTCACCGCCGCCCTCGACGCCTGGGCCGGGCGCGGCTTCGGCCCGGCCGCCGCCGATCCGGTGCTGGCCGATCTGGCCGGCCGGCTGGTCGACCGCCGCTTGTTCAAGACCTTCGATCTCGGCGACGACCCCCGGGTCGTCGAGCGGGTGCGCGACGCCGCGACCGGAGTCGCGGAGGCGCGGTTCGGCAGCGCCGCCAGCTCGTACCTCGCGATCGACACCACCCGCCAGGTCGGCTACGCCGCCGCCGACGACGAGGAGCTCCACGTCGTCGATCACCCGCGCTACGGCGCGGTCACGCTGGGCCGGCTCCTCGAGGACATGCCCCTCGGGCAACCGCTGGCCACGATCCGCCTGATCTGCGCCCCCGAGCTGGTCGACGACCTGCGCCCGGTGGTCGAGGCCGCCCTCGGCCGCCCGCGCGGCCGACGCTGAGCGCCGCGCCCCTGACCGCAGGCGGTCGGGAGCTACGCCTTCCAGCCGATCTTCCGGTGGGTGCCGTCGCAGTAGGGCTTGTTGCCCGACTGGCCGCACCGGCACAGCGCGCACTTCTCGACGCGATCGACCGTGCGGCCGGTGCCCGACACCACCTCGAGGTTGCCGGTCACCAGGAGCGGCCCGTCGGGCGCCGGGGTGATCGTCACCGGCCCGGCGCGCTCGGCCAGCGGCTCGGAGGTCCGGGTCGCCGGCTCACCGCTGGCCTCGAAGCCACAGGTGGCGTGGCTGCCGTCGCAGTAGGGCTTCCGCTGCGACGCGCCGCACCGACACAAGGTCGCGCGCAGCGCCGGCTGATCGCCGATCGTCAGCTCGCCGTGAAACGCCAGCGGCCCGCGCTCGCGGATCCGCACCAGGTTGACCGGCGGCGGCGCCTCATCGGCCGCGCCGTCGTGGCGCTGGTAGCGGATCGCTCCCGACGGGCAGCTCCGGGCCAGGGCGGCGATGTCCTCGGCCGGCGCAGCGTCGGGGTGGATCCACGCCCCTGGGACGTTGGGCACGAAGACCTGGGGCAGGCCGAGCACGCACTGGCGGGCGTGGATGCACTTGCCGTGGTCGAAGTGGATCGTGATCGCGCTGCCGCGGACAGTCTCGACGTCATCACCCATCGCGCCAGCGTAGCCGAAAATAGGTTCGGCGGCCGCAACCGGCCGCCGAGCATGGTGTGTCCCCTTCGAAGGTTCGCGAAGCGTGGTCACCGGAGCCCGTCACGCGTCACCGCGCAGCGGGCCGCCGCTCATGGAGCAGACTGCCCTCGAGTTTTGTAAGAACCGTCGTATCGGCGCTTGTGGGTTGCGCCGCTCCCATCCTTGCCTCGCCGTTTCCAGCGGACCGAGATGGTCTTTCGTGCGGTTCCGTCGGCCCGTACTTCGAAAGAAGCCGGGTCATCCTCGCGTGGGCTTGGTCCTCTCCTGGGAGCGTTGGTCGTGTCCACGTCGGCCCGTTCGCTTCCGCTCCCGGGCGCCTTCCTTGGGGTTTGTCGTCCGCATCGCGGCGTCCCTCCAGCGAGTCCACTGTCCGGCGAGCATCCCAAGCTCGCCTACGTTCCGCCCTCAGCGTTTCGCACGCTCTCGACGGTTTACTCCTCGCTGGAGCTTGCAGGCTTGTTTCATCCTGCTACCACGTCCCGGATTTGCGCTCTGGGCTCTCGCCCCGACCTAGCTGCGCCACCTCGTCGGTGGCCATGCCCTCTCGCCGTTGGCGTCGCGCCTCTGTCGCCGGTTGCCCGACGACGCCAAGCCGCGCCGCGTCGACCTCAGGACCTTGTTCCAGGTCGGGATTCCGGGGCGCGCGGCGAAGGGTTAGCCCGTCGCGCGTCCGTGTTCCCATCGCGTTGTCCTCCTTCGGACTCGTCGCTGCCGACCTTGCCTCGGCGATGAACCGGGGCTCCACCCTCGACCTGGTCGCCCGCTGCTACGAGAGCGGCGTGCGCTGGTCCTGGCGTCTCGATCGACCGACAGCTTCGATGCTCTATCGCTAGATCATCCTTCCGTTCGAGGTTTCTGGCCTGAGCGCCGTCCCGGTTGCCCGGGCGAGGCGACGAGGCCCACCATGCTCGACGGTCCGTTGCGACCGCCGAACGCTGAGACCTTAGTGCAGTCGATGTGCCAGCCTGCGCGCGTCGCCAACCCCGCGATCGCCCGAGGCCGCTCGTCGGCGGCGCTGTCGCGACTCCCGGCACCCGTGTGGATAACGTCTGGATCGACTGTGTGCGCGGGCGCCGCCGGGCCTGTCACCTCCCGCGCTTCCCCGCCACCTGTCGCCCACGACGACAACGTCGGGAGCGCACACAGCGAGGCCGGGCCTAGGGCCGGGCGCCGGATCGCCGCCGATCGACTCGGCGGCCGATCGACTCGACGGCCGCGGGCCGCCAGCGTATTTTCCGCCGGCCATGCGCATCCGCTCGGTCGTCCCTGCCCTCGCCCTGCTCGCCGCCTGCAGCAACGCCGCCGAGGAGGGCAAACGCGAGGCCCAGCGCGAGGCCGAGGCCCTGCGCGCCAAGGAGATCGCCGCGATCAAGCCGGTCGATCGGGTCAAGGTGACCGTGCCCCAGGGCACCCACCTGAAGTGCGAGCAGTTCATGGCGCCCGACGCCTACACCGCGGCCCTCGAGGAGCTCGATCCGCTGACCGTGCGCGACGCCACGGGCGCGATGATCGACTCGACCGCGTCGTGCTCGCTCATCCGCGGCGGCGTCCGGCCCAACGCCAAGGAGCAGGAGAAGCTCCTGAAGAAGACCGGCCGCCTGGGCACCCTGCCGGGCGACGAGCTGTGCAACATCACGCTGTACTGCTGGGTCGCTGACGACGAGGCCAAGTACCGCGAGCGCTGCCGCGGCACCCCGACCGAGGTCCGCATCCCCGACGAGAGCGCCACCGGTGGGTTCGCCTGCCGCGAGACCCGGCCGGCCGGCGAGTTCGACATCGACTCGTTCAAGTTCTACGACGCCGACACGCGCTGCGTGATCGCGGTGCGCGGCGGCCCGAGCATGACCGACAACGACAAGATCGCGACCTGCGCCCGCATCGCCCGCGAGTCGATCGGCCCCGAGCACGTGAAGGTCGACGCCCCGGCCCGCTACACCGTGGCTCCGCCCGAAGGCGCGGCCCCGCCCGCGCCCTGACACGCGCCCGCCTGGCGCGGTGGGGTTGCCGATCGCAACGTCGGTGGTCGTCGACGGGCTCGCCGCTGGCGCTAACGCCGCGCGATCCTTCGCCTCAGGTTTCGGCACGCGGCTTGTACCGCGCGCGAGGCAGGAGGGATCATGTCGCTCGGTCGCGCCCTGTCCGTCGTCGTCCTCGTCTCCCTCGCCGGCGCCGCCACCGCGGCTCCGCTCACCCAACCCAACGGCGCGGCGATCCCGTCGCAGCTCGGCTGCGCCGGCGGTCAGCCGACCGGCCTGGCCGCCGAGTTCGCGTGCGCCTGCGAGGGCGGCGCCGGGTGCAACATCGGTCCAGCCTGTCCGCCGCCCGGACCTTGCGTGGTGCCGACCGGCACCTGCGAGACCACGCTCTACCACGCGGTCAACGACAACACCTGCATCCCGTCGCAGCTCACCGGGCTCGATCCGTGGCAGGACGGCGCGCTGTCGCCCGAGACCTTCGTGCCGACCTGCGCGCTCACCTTCGAGCTCCTGAGCCGCGGCACCGCGCGCTTCCAGAACATCTTCGGCTGGTACAACGCCACCGGCAGCCGGCCGCGGCCCGAGGAGCTGTACCCGATGATCGACTGCACGACGCCCGAGGGCGGCGAGATCGTGCTCGACGTGCGCTCCGATCCGCGCTGGCGCGGCGGCGCGATCGGCTTCTTCCTCGCCACCCCCGAGCAACACGGCGCCAGCGGCCAGTGCGCAGGCGGCGACTGCTGCGCGCGGGTCGATCGCCTGGCCACCGCCGGCTACGCCTATTACTCCGAGCGCGCGCTCAACCCCGACTCGGCCGGCGCGCAGTCGATCATCCACCTGGTGATCTACGACAGCCAGATCACCGAGCGGAAGTTCTACTTCGCGTGGGAGGACACCTTCGCCGCCGCCAACAACGACTTCACCGACCTGGTCACCGCGGTCCGCGGCGTCGAGTGCAGCGGCGGCGGCGCGGCGTGCGACACCGGGATGCCCGGCATGTGCCAGTACGGCATCACCCGGTGCGAGGGCAGCGCCACCACCTGCGGCGCGGTGTTCGCGCCGACCGACGAGGCCTGCGACGGCGCCGACAACGACTGCGACGGCCAGATCGATGAGGCGATCGGCTGCGAGAACCTGATGGGCGACTGCGAAGGCGTGGTGTGCGGCGCCGGCCTGGTGTGCCGTCGCGGCCAGTGCATCGATCCGTGCCGCGACGTCACCTGCGCGGCCGGCCTGGCCTGCTTGGCCGGGGTGTGCCTGCCCGGCTGTAACACCTGCAACGGCGTCGTGTGCGGCAGCGGCCGGGCCTGTGACGTGACCTCGGGCGCCTGCGTCAGCGACGGCACCGGCGTCGACGCCGGCGCCACCGGCGGCCCCGACGGCGGCGATGGCGAGGACGACTTCCCCGTCGAGGGCGGCGGGTGCTGCCAGACCGGCACCACCGGCGCCACGACGAGCGGCCTGGCCGCCCTGTCCGTCGCGGCGCTCCTCGCGCGGCGCCGCCGCCGGGCCCGGCCCTAAATCGACCTCGACCTCGGCCTCCGTCGCCGCCTCGGTCTCGGTCTCGGTCTCGGTCTCCGCCTCGGTCTCGGTCTCCGCCTCCGCCTCGGTCTCGGTCTCGGTCTCGGCCTCCGCCTCCGCCGCCCCTATCGCCTCGCCCAGCCGTGCTGCGCCAACATCCCGACCAGCATCGCCCCGACAAACAAGACGCCGCTCTCGCTTCCCGCCGCCGCCGAGACCAGGCCCGGCCCGGGGCACAGGCCGCCCAGCCCCCATCCGACGCCGAAGATCGCGGCGCCCACCACCAGGCCGAGATCGATGTCGCGCCGGGTCGGCAGGTGGAACGCGGTGTCGACCCACGGCGTGGCGCGGCGGCCGCGGATCACGCGCGACAGCGGCGCGTAGACCGCGATCGCGCCGCCCATGACGAAGGCCAGGCTCGGATCCCAGCCGCCGGTGACGTCGAGGAAGCCGACCACCTTGGCGGGATCGGTCATCCCCGACAGGAGCAGGCCAGCGCCGAACATCGCGCCGACCACCAGCGCGGCGACGACCGAGACCCGCGCACACCGGGCGCCACACGCGACCGCCGCGCTCACGACCGACCTCCCGCCAGCACCGCGGTGAGCGCGCCGGTGGCCATGAACACGGCGACCGCGACCATCGAGCGCGGCGACAGCCGCGACAGGCCACACACGCCGTGACCGCTGGTGCACCCCGAGCCGAGGCGGGTGCCGAAGCCGACCAGGAGCCCGGCGATCACCACCGCGGTCGACGACCGCACCGAGGCGCCGACCGCGCTGGGCGCCACCGCCGCGGCGACCACCCCGGCCGCGGCCAGGCCGACGACGAAGGCGATCCGCCAGCCGCGATCGCTGGGCACCGGCGGCAAGAGCGAGCCGAGCACGCCGCTGATGCCGGCGATCCGGCCGTGGACCAGGAGGAGCAGGGCGCTGGCCGTGCCGATCAGCGCTCCTCCGAGAAGCGCGTACATCCATGACGAAGGCATGCCGGAGCCGATTGCAGCGGCGATGCCAGCCCACAGACGCCTTGCCGGGGGCAGGGACGAAACGTCGCACCGTCGACGAAGCGAGGTGAAACAACGGCGCGCTCCGGTGGTGTTGCGCGGCGTTTCACCGCAGCGCGCGGTCGGTCCTGGCGGGCTCAGGGGCCCGGCCACGCGGTGGCATCGCGCTTGAAGTAGCCCGCGATCATGTTGGTCCTCGTCCTGTCGCTGTCGCTCCTGATCGGCATCTCCCTCGGCCTGCTCGGCGGCGGCGGCTCGATCCTGACCTTGCCCATCCTCACCTACGTCGCCGGGGTCGAGACCAAGTCGGCGATCGCGTCGTCGCTGTTCGTCGTCGCGGTGACCAGCGGGTTCGGCGTCATCTCCCACGCCCGGGCCGGGCGGGTGCAGTGGCGCACCGGCATCCTGTTCGGCCTGGCCGGTATGGCCGGCGCGTACCTGGGTGGTCGGCTGGCCAAGCTGATCCCCGGCGGCGTCTTGATGGTGCTGTTCGCGGCGATGATGGTCGCGACCGCGATCGCGATGCTGCGCGGCCGCAAGTCGGGCGGCCCGCCGCGCGTCGGCGAGCTGCCGATCGGCAAGGTCCTCCTCGAGGGCGTGATCGTCGGCGTGGTCACCGGCATCGTCGGCGCCGGCGGCGGCTTCCTGGTGGTCCCGGCCCTCGTCCTCCTCGGCGGGCTGGCGATGGAGCGCGCGGTCGCGACCTCGCTGGTCGTGATCTCGATGAAGTCCTTCGCCGGATTCTACGGCCACCTGCAGCACGTCGAGATCGACTGGAACACCACGCTCTACGTCACCGGCATGGCGATCGTCGGCTCGCTGGTCGGCGGCCAGCTCGCCGGCAAGATCCCACCCGCCACCCTGCGCCGCGCCTTCGGCTGGTTCGTGCTGGTCATGGCGGTGGTGGTGCTGTCCAAGGAGCTCTTGTAGCGTCCGTCAGAGGACCCGCCACGCGGCGCCCTCGGGGCGCCGTCGGCGTTTTCGGGGCCGCGGGGCGCGCCCGCCGGCCCGGGCGCCGCGACCGCGGCGAGAGCGATCGGCAACCGACGCTCGCTGGCCGCTCGTTTCACCCCGTTTCAGCCCGTGCTCCGCGGCCCTCGCGTTGCTGCAGCAGGGGCCCCGGCCCCTGGCATCCCGCGTGCACTCTCCCTCGCCATGACCGCCATGTTCGTCCGCCAGCTCTTCGACCTCGAGAGCTCGACCTACACGTACCTGGTCGCCGATCGCGCGGCCGGGGTCGCGGCCCTGATCGACCCGGTGGCCGAGCAGGTCGAGCGCGACCTCACGATCATCGCCGAGCTCGGCCTGACCCTGACCCACATCCTCGACACCCACGTCCACGCCGACCACGTCACCGCCGCCGGCCTCCTGCGGGCCCGGACCGGCGCCCGCACCTACGCCAGCGCCGCCGGCGCGCCGTGCGTCGACGTCGGCCTGCGCGACGGCGACGAGATCACGCTGGGCGCCGTGACGCTGACCGCCCGCACCACCCCCGGCCACACCGACGACAGCCTGACCTTCGTCGGCCCCGGCGTGGCCTTCACCGGCGACACCCTGCTCATCCGCGGCTGCGGTCGCGCCGACTTCCAAAACGGCGACCCCGGCGCGCTCTTCGACAGCATCACCGGCAAGCTGTTCACGCTGCCCGACGACACCGTGGTCTATCCGGGCCACGACTACCAGGGCCGGACCGCGTCGTCGATCGGCGAGGAGAAGCGGTGGAACCCGCGCCTGGCCGGCAAGACCCGCGACGCCTTCATCGCGCTGATGAACGGCCTCGGCCTGCCGCCGCCCAAGAAGCTGGCCACCGCCGTCCCCGCCAACCGCGCCTGCGGCCAGGCGAGCTGATCGCCGCCGTCCCCCATCCTCCGAGGAAGACCATGCACGCCCACGATGCCCTCCCGACCGCGAGCCCCTTCGACCAGGGCCAGGCCATGGCCGGCGGTTACCGCGACGTCAGCCCGGCCGCCACCCTGGCCGCCCGCGGCGCGGTCCGCCTGATCGACGTCCGCGAGCCCCACGAGTACACCGGCGAGCTCGGCCACATCGCCGGCGCCGAGCTGGTGCCCCTGGCCACCGTCCTCGACGCCTCGCGCGCTTGGGAGCGCGAGCGCGACGTCATCCTCATCTGTCGCTCGGGCGCCCGCTCGGGCCGGGCCGCCGAGGCCCTGGTCGCCGCCGGGTTCGCCCGAGTCATGAACATGGCGGGCGGCATGCTCGCCTACAACGCGGCCGGGCTCCCGGTCGAGCGCACCTGAACCTGCAGGAGAACCGACCATGTCCAGCTTCCACGTCGAGCCGTTCTACGATCCCGCCACCTTCACCCTGACCTTCGTCGTCGCCGACCTCGCCAGCAAGGACGCGGTCGTGATCGATCCGGTGCTCGACTACGATCCGGCCAGCGGCACGACCTCGACCGCCGCGGTCGATCAGGTGAGCGCGTACGTGCGCGAGCACGGGCTCCGCGTCCACTACGTCCTCGAGACCCACGCCCACGCCGATCACCTGTCGGCCTCGCAGCTCCTGCGCCGGCGGTTCGACGCCAAGATCGCGATCGGCGCGCGGATCCGCGAGGTCCAGGAGACCTTCAAGGGCATCTTCGATCTGCCGAGCGGGTTCGCCACCGACGGCAGCCAGTTCGACAAGCTGCTCGCCGACGGCGAGGTGGTCAAGGCCGGCACCCTGGCGGTCGAGGTGATCGCCACGCCCGGCCACACCCCGGCCTGCGTCACCTTCAAGGTTGGCGACGCGATCTTCACCGGCGACGCGCTGTTCACCGAGGACTACGGCACCGGCCGCTGCGACTTCCCGCGCGGCAGCGCCGCCGACCTGTTCGACTCGATCCAGAAGCTCTACGCGCTGCCCGACGCGACCCGGGTCTTCGTCGGCCACGACTACCAGCCCGGCGGCCGGGCGGTGCGCTGGGAGACCACGATCGGCGCCTCGAAGGCCCACAACCCACAGCTCGACGCCACCACCAACCGCGAGGCCTTCATCAAGGCGCGCCAGGCCCGCGACGCCACCCTGGCCGCGCCCCGCCTGTTGTTCCCCAGCGTGCAGGTCAACATCGACGCTGGCCGCCTGCCGACCGCCCACGGCAACGGCAAGCGCTACCTGGTCGTGCCGCTCAACGTGCTGCGCCCGGCCGACGAGTTCGGCGCGCCGCTGCCCGCCGCCTGATCGACGCGCGCCCCCGAACCGAGCGCGCCACCGTCGGCGCATCGAGGCCCCATGACCCGCACCATCGCCCACACCACCGACCGCTCCGGCGACGATCGCGCCGCCTTCGTCCACGCCACCGCCTTGGCCGCGACCAGCGGCGCGCGCATGGTGACCGTGCACGGCAACGCCCCGCCCGGCGTCGCCGACGAGCTCCCCGACGCCGCCGCCCTGGCCGCGCGCTGGGGCCGGGCCGTGGTCCACGAGCGCCGCTGCCACGAGTGCTGCGACGACGTCGCCGACACCTTGCTCGACGCCCTGGCCAAGGTCGGGGCCCAGCTCGTGGTCGCCGGCACCCACGCCCGCACCGGCCTGGCCGGGCTGCTCAAGGGCTCGGTCGGTCTGACCCTGGCCCGCAACCTCACCAGCCCGACCCTGATCGTGCCCAACCGCGGCAAGAGCTTCGTCGACGAGCGCACCGGCGCGATCGACCTGCGGACCGTGCTCATCCCGGCCGGCGACGCCGCCAGCGCGGCCCGCGGCCTGGCCGCCGCCGAGCTGGTCCTGGGCATGGCGGGCACTACCGACGCGGTCCGCACGATCCTCCACGTCGGCGAGCCGCCCCTCGAGCTGGCGGCGCAGCCCGGCGTCCTCGTCCGCAACGTCGGCGGCGCGATCGAGGCCGCGATCCTCGAGGCCGCCCGCCACGAGCCGCCGTGCCTGATCGTCATGCCGTCGCGCGGCCACGACTCGATCGGCGACGCGCTGTTCGGCTCGCACACCGATCACATCGTCAAGGCCGCCGGCTGCCCGGTGCTGGTCGTGCCGCAGCCCGCGACCGCCTGAGATCTCGGGATCGGGATCGGGATCGGGATCGGTCTCGGCCTCGGTCTCGGTCTCCGCCTCGGTCTCGGCCTCGGTCTCGGTCTCGGTCTCGGCCTCGGCCTCGGCCTCGGTCTCGGTCTCGGCTTCGGTCTCGGTCTCGGTCTCCGCCTCGGTCTCGGCCTCGCTCTCGGTCTCCGCCTCCGCCTCCGCCCCCGCCGCTTGCCCGCGGCGGCCGGGCCTGCCATCGTCGCGCCATGACTCTCCGAGCCCTCCGCCGCGCTGCGCTGGCGCTGGCCGTGGTCGGCCTGGTCGGCGCCGCCGCGGCGCCGATCGCGCTGGCCAAGCGCCGCGCCCCCGCCCCGACCGACCCGGTCATCCGCCACGAGAAGTACGTCTTGCCCAACGGGCTCGAGGTCATCCTCGCGCCTGACTCGACGGTGCCGCTGGTGGCGGTCAACGTCTGGTACCACGTCGGCTCGGGCCACGAGGTGCCCGGCAAGACCGGCTTCGCGCACCTGTTCGAGCACATGTTGTTCCAGGGCTCGAAGCACGTCGGCTCGGATCGCCACTTCGCGGTGCTGAAGGACATCGGCGCCAGCGAGATCAACGGCACGACCAACCCCGATCGCACCAACTACTTCGAGACCGTGCCGTCGCACCAGCTCGAGACCGCGCTGTGGCTCGAGAGCGATCGCATGGCCCACCTGCTCGCGCTCCTGACCCAGGCCAGCCTCGACAACCAGATCGAGGTCGTGCGCAACGAGCGGCGCCAGCGCTACGACAACGTGGCCTACGGCAAGGCCCGGTTCGCGCTGCACGCGGCGCTGTACCCCGAGGGCCACCCGTATCGCTACCTGACGATCGGTCGGCACGAGGACCTGGCCTCGGCGTCCCTCGACGACGTGATCGCCTTCTGGCGCACCTGGTACGTGCCGGCCAACGCGACCCTGACCCTGGTCGGCGACTTCGATCCCGCCACCGTCAAGCCGGTGATCGCCAAGTGGTTCGGCTCGCTGCCGGCCTCGACCAAGCCGACCCCGGTCGTCGTGCCGGCGCCGGCGCCCAAGGCCGCTCGGGTCGTGGTCGACGACAGCTTCGCCAAGCTGCGCCAGGTCACCTGGGCGTTCCACAGCCCGGCCAACTTCGCCGCCGGCGACGCCGAGCTCGATCTCCTGGCCACCGTCCTCGGCGACGGCGGCACCGGCCGCCTGTACAAGCGCCTGGTCCACGAGCGCCAGCTCGCCCAGAGCGTCTCGGTCTACCAGAGCGGCTCGAGCTTCTCCGGCATGTTCGTCGCGTCGGTGACGCTGTCGCCGACCGCCGACCTGGCCGAGGTCGAGGCCATCCTCGGCGAGGAGCTGGCCCGGGTCCGCACCGAGCCGGTCACCGCCACCGAACTCGCGCGCGCGGTCACCGAGATCGAGGCCAGCCTGGTGTGGAGCCTGCAGGGCCTGATGCCCCGCGCCAACCTGCTGCAGAGCATGAACCACTACCTGGGCGATCCCGATCGGCTGACCTGGAGCCTCGATCGCTACCGCGGCGCCAGCCCCGAGACCGTGCGGGCCGCCGCCGCTTCCACCCTCGCCCTCGAGCACAAGGTCGTGATCGTCACCCAGCCGGCCGCCCCGGCCGCCGCCCCCACCTCGGGAGGTGGCAAGTGAAGCGTCCCACCCTGACCCTCGCCGCCGCGGTCGTCGCGAGCTGCTGCCCGCCACCGCCGGCCAAGGCCCCGGTCGCCACCGCCCCGCCGACCGAACCCGCCATGCCGACCGAGCCCGCCATGCCGACCGAGCCCGCGCCGCCGCCTGCCCCGACGTTCCCGCAACAGACGGCGAAGCCGCAGATGCTCGAGTTCCCGGAAGAGCCGTTCCGCGCGACTCAGCCGCCGGCCGGCCCACCGCGGCCGTTCCAGCTCCCGGCGGTCCAGACCTTCCGCCTGCCCAGCGGCATCGACGTCTACCTGGTCGAGCAGCACACCCTGCCGATCGTCAGCCTCGATCTGACCTTCCCCGGCGGCGCCGATCGCGATCCGGTCGGCAAGGAGGGCCTGGCCTCGGTGTGCATGGGCCTCATGAGCGACGGCACCGCCGCCCTCGACAAGATCGCCTTCGCGGAGGCCCTGGCCGACACCGCGTCGTCGATCTCGTCGTACGCCGGCGGCGATAGCCAGGGCGTCGCGATGTCGACCCTGTCGAAGTGGAAGGCCGAGACCTTCGCGCTGTTCATCGACACCCTGCTCACGCCCGGCTTCCGCGCCGACGAGTTCGACCGCACGATCAAGCGGCGGATCGCCGGCCTGAAGCAGGCCAAGGGCAGCGCCGAGGCGGTGTCGAGCCGGGTCAGCGGGCCGATCCTGTACGGCGCGGCCCACCCGTTTGGCCGGATCGTCACCGAGCAGTCGCTGGCCGCGCTGACCGTCGACGACTGCCGGGCCTACCACGCCGCCCAGGTCCGCCCCGGCGGCGCCCAGCTCTTCGTCGTCGGCGACCTGACCGCCGACGAGGTCCGCACGATGTTCGGCGACGCCCGCCTGACCGCTTGGAAGGGCAAGGCCCCGGCCCGGGTCAAGCTGCCGACGCCCAAGCCGGCCCCGGCCCGCATCGTCTTCGTCGACATGCCGGGCGCGGCGCAGTCGCAGATCGGCCTGGCCCACCTGGGCCCGCCGCGCACCGCCCCCGACTACCACCCGACCGCGATCATGGCGTCGATCCTGGGCGGCGGCTTCACCAGCCGCCTCAACATGAACCTGCGCGAGGACAAGGGCTACTCCTACGGCGCCCGCGGCGGCGTGAACTACAGCCGCAGCTACGGCGTCGTCACCGCCGGCTCGTCGGTGCGGTCCGACGCGACCTACCAGTCGCTCCTCGAGCTGCGCCGCGAGCTGCGCGACCTGCGCACCGGCGCCCGGCCGCCGACCGACGAAGAGCTCGGCCGCGAGAAGGACGGCGCGATCCTCGGCCTGCCCGGCCGGTTCGCCACCGCCGGCGCGTCGCTCGGGATGTTCCGGTCCCTGGTCTACTACGGCCTGCCCCTCGACTACTGGCGCGGCTACGTCGGCGCCGTCGGCAAGGTCGACAAGGCCGCGGTCGCCAAGGCCGCCGCCAAGCACCTGCGCGACGACCGCGCGATCTACCTGGTGGTCGGCGACGGCGCCGCCCCGATGATCGTCCGCGACGGCAAGACCGATCAGCCGCTCATGGTCGACGGCAAGCAGCTCACCCTGCGCGAGGCGCTGGCCAAGCTGGTCGCCGACGGCGCCCTCGGCCCGGGCGCTCTCCTCGAGCTCGACGCCGACGGCAAGCCCGTCCGCTGAGATCGGCCTCGACCTCGGACTCGGACTCGGACTCGGGTTCGGGATCGGGTTCGTTCTCGGGTTCGGGTTCGGGTTCGGGTTCGGAATCGGGTTCGGGATCGGGTTCGGGATCGGGTTCGGGTTCGGGTTCGGGTTCGGTCTCGGGTTCGGTCTCGGGTTCGGGATCGGGTTCGGTCGGTATGGACCGGCAACCTTGGTAACAGTTCAGACCGGGAGCCTTGGTAACAGCGAACCGGGAGCTTTGGTTACAGGTGGACCGGGAGCCTTGGTAACAGCGAACCGGGAGCCTTGGTTACAGGTGGACCGGCAGCCTTGGTTACAAACGGACCGGCAGCCTTGGTTACAAGCGAGCCGGGAGATGAGCTGGGAGGATGGAGTTTTTCACCCAGCGTGAGCGCCTGCGCGCCATCCAGCCCATCCTTGAACACACCACCACGGTCACTGCAGCCGCCGAGCAGCTCGGGGTGTCGCGAAAGACGCTGCACACGTGGCTGCGGCGCTATCAGGAAGGCGGGGTCGCCGGGCTCTCGGATCGCTCGTCCGCGCCTCTGACCACGCCTCATGCGGTTTCCCCCGAGCAGGCCGCCGAGATCATCGCGCTCCGGTGTCAGCACCCCACGTGGGGCCCGAAGAAGCTGCGTGCGTGGTTGGCACGGAAGTACCCGCGCACCGCGTGGCCGGTGCCGAGCACGATGGGCGACCTGCTGCGTCGGCGTGGGCTGGTCCGCACGCCCCGGCGACGCGCGGCATACCCGAAGACGCCGCGCGCCGCGTTCAAGCCTGCCCTGCAACCGAACGACACCTGGTGCCTGGACTTCAAGGGCCACTTCGCACTGGGGCGCGGCGGGCGATGCCATCCCCTGACCGTGCAGGACCTGGTGAGTCGCTTCCTGCTCGCGGCTTTCGGCCTGCCCGCCGAGCGCGACGCGCTCGCGTGGCCGGTGTTCGAGCGCCTGTTTCGTGAA
This sequence comes from Kofleriaceae bacterium, assembly GCA_018057825.1. GTDB lineage: Bacteria > Myxococcota_A > Polyangia > Haliangiales > Haliangiaceae > UBA2376. The sequence continues at coordinate 24,333 of JAGPCY010000046.1, forward strand.
CGTGGCCTGCCGGCGACGGTGCGCCATGACAACGGCGGCCCGTTTGCATCGACGGGCATCGCTGGCCTCAGTCGCCTCGGGGTGCGCTTCCTTCGGCTTGGCATCCACGTCGAACGGACCACCCCCGCCAGCCCTGCGCAGAACGGAAAGCTCGAGCGAATGCACCGCGTGCTGAAGCTCGAAGCCGCCTCGCCACCCGCCGACACCATGGCCGCTCAGCAGGTCGTCCTTGACCGCTTCCGTCGGGAGTACAACGAGGAGCGCCCGCACGAGGCCCTCGGCATGCAGACGCCAGCGTCGGTGTACCGCCCATCCCCACGCCCGTATCCAGGTCGCGTGCCGGAGATCGAGTACCCGACCGGCGTCGAAGTCCGCCGCGTCTATCCCACCGGTCACCTCAAGTGGCGCGGCGCCGCGATCTTCATCGGCATCGCCCTGGGGAGCGAGCTGGTTGGCCTCTTGCCCCTCGGCGACGGTCTGCACGAGATGCGCTTCGGGCCCGTGTTCCTCGGGGTTCTCGATGAACGGCGACCTGAGGACGGGCTCATCCGTCATGGCTAGCCTGACCGGCTGGCCGCTGCCTCGTGTAACCAAGGCTCCCGGTCTGGTGTAACCAAGGCTCCCGGTCAGTCTGTAACCAAGGCTGCCGGTCTGGTGTAACCGAGGCTCCCGGTCAGTCTGTAACCAAGGCTGCCGGTCCAAAGTGTAACTAAGGATCCCGTTCGTACAGCCTCGTTCTCGGTCTTGGAGTGTGATCGGCGCTGCTCTCTCCGGCGCGGCGGGCATGGCCGTCATGCGGTGACCGGGCGGTAGCTTGCACGCCTCCGCCTGAATGCTCTGAAAACAAAGCCATCTGACTGGTGGCTGAACTGGGCCGGCTGACGCCGGCGTTGCTCCGCCTGATCGGCGGACGTACATGGAAGGACTCTCATGGCGACATCGAAGAAGGTCGAGCCGGGTGCGACCGTTGAGCAGGTCTTGTATCGCGTAGTGTCGAGGAGACCTGAGCTGGAGCAGCTCGACAACCAGATCGGCGTGCTCATCGTGCGGATCGAGAAGGCCCTGCGAGACCTGAAGCTCGGCATGCGACTGAGTGTCTCGACGGGTCGCGGTGGAGACAGCCACGACGAGGTCCTCGCCTTTGACAAGGTTAACGGATCATGGCGACTCATCCTCGAGAGCGGTCTCAGCGATGATCCGGAGACATGGAGCGGTCGGCCACTGTCCGATGTCGACCGGCGGAGTCGCTCGGACATGTTGCGATACGGTCACCTCGAGGAGTTGCTCCTCGGGGCCGAACGCGCACTCAACGAAGAGCTCGAGGATCGACGTCAGGCCCTCGAGGCGGGCACGCGATTTGTCGACGCAGTCGAGCGCCTCGTCGGTCAGGAGAAGACGAAGTGAGCGCGGCCAGAGTGGTCTTCCTTCCCGTGGCTCGACGCGAGATCGATGAGGCGGACGACTGGTGGCGGGCGAACCGCGCTTCACCTGACGCGGTCCTCGAGGCGATCGAGCGCTTCGTTGCGCTGGCGAGCGACCAGCCCCATCTCGGTGCGCGCCTGGGCGCTCCACTGGACCACTGCCGGCGTCTACTGCTGAGCGATATCGGATACTGGGTCTACTACCGCGTGGTGGAGGCGCGGGTCGAGGTGCTGAGCTTCTGGCACGTGCGGCGCGCTGGCCGGCCGCGCCTATGACCAGCCCGACGCAGCGAACGACTTCGGCTCGTTCAACGCGCGGCGGACAGACGCCGGGCTCGCAGCCCGCGGAGCACCTCGTCGGCCGACACCAGATCGCCGCGGTCCGCCTCGGCATCGCGCGCCAGGAGTTCTTGCTCCACCTCGGGTGTGATCACCTCGTCGTCGGGCACCACCACCTGCACGTTCGTGCCATCCGGGAGGCGAGTTAGATCCGCGCCAACTACGACGCCACCTTGGACCTTGGCGGTTACCAGCCGAGACATGACTAAACGATAGCAGAGTCGGCCGCAGACCGCGAGGACCCGTGACGGCAAGGCCGGTGCCACCGCGAGGCGGGCGTCCAGGCCGGGCGGCCGAGTGTGATCGGCACTGCTCTCTCCGGCGCGGCGGGCGCGATCGGCTTGCGACGACCGGCGGAAGCGTCGACGATCCATCCATGCTGCGCCGTTTCGTCGCCTCGGTCGTGGTCGTGGGCTCGCTGGTCGTCGGGGACGGCGCGGCCGTCGCCGAGTCGCCGCCGGCGTCGCGCACCTGGACGATCGTGCTCGAGGGCTGCCAGGCGAACCCGGCGGTGTCATCGGCCGCCAGCGGTCGCGCGGTGATCGTCCGGCAGTTCTTCGGCGCCGAGGAAGTACAGTACAGCGTCAACTTCGACGGCCTGACCGGGACCCACGTCGCGACCCATCTCCACGGTCCGGCCGAGCGCGGCCAGGCCGGCCCGGTGATCGCGACCCTCAATCCGGGAGCGCCGAGCCAGGGCTTCGTCCCCCTCACGGCCGAGCTCCTGATCGCGCTCGAGGGCGGACGCCTGTACCTCGACGTCCATTCGACCGGGTTCCCCGACGGCGAGCTGCGCGGCCAGATCGACGATCGCGGCTCGGCCTGCGCGCCGGCGGTCGACGCGGCGGTCGACGCCCCGGTCGACGCCCCGGTCGACGCGCCCCTGTCGGGTCCCGACGGCGGGATGCCTCCGGTGGTTCGCGACGGCGGCGACGGCAACGGCGGCAGCGACGGCGGCTGCGCGACCGGCGGCTCGACGGGCGGGCTGGCCGCGGCGGGCGCCGCGCTGGTCGGGGTCGTGCGTCGCCGACGCCGCCGGTGAGCGGAGGCCGAGACCGAGGCCGAGGCCGAGACCGAGACCGAGGCCGAGACCGAGGCCGAGACCGAGGCCGAGGCCGAGACGGAGACCGAGGCCGAGACCGAGACCGAGGCCGAGACCGAGACCGAGACCGAGGCCGAGACCGAGACCGAGGCCGAGACCGAGACCGGGGCGCCGTTCGCCCTGGTGGGGTGAACGGCGCTCGTGGGGCCCATGTGAGGTCTATTCCCACCTGCGTGTTTTGATTGGCCTTTCGATGGGGCGGCTACCGATCGCTACCCCGGAATCAGGTTTCGCCTGCGCCCGGATCCTGCGAAACTGGGCGGTGGGCAGCCAGCTTCGGCGTCGCCCTCGGTCTGCCATGAACCAGCGACCCCTCCTCCGTCGTCCATCCCGCCGCTCCCTCCGCGATCGCCACCGACGCGGCAGCGCGATGATCGTCGCGATGATCGCGCTCACCGGCCTGGTGACGATCGGCGGCATGGCCGCGCTGTCGATCCGCAGCGGCATCACCGCGGTCGGCGCCGATCGATCGAAGTCGGTGGCGCTCTACATCGCCGAGTCGGGGGCCGCCGCCGGCGCCGACTACCTGCGCAAGAACGTCCGGTCGTCCGGCTACTACAGCGAGTTCGTCGAGCCCAATAACGTCGCGCCGCAGAAGCCGCCCGGCATCCCGGGCAACGAGGCGCGTCCCGGTCAGGCCGGCAACATGTTCTCGGCCGACATGAACGCCTGGTACGAGGTCGAGGTCCTGAACAACCTCGACGATCCCGGGTTCGCCGCCGGCGACGACACCGACCAGACGATCATCATCCGCGCGACCGGCCACGGCCCCGGCGGCTCCCACGCCCAGGTCGAGCTCTACGTCCGCGCCAACGGCGTGACCGGCCTCGGCCGGCCGTGCCCGAGCTACGGCCAGAAGGGCATGGCCGAGGACGGCGCCGGCCGCAACGACTGCCTCACCAACATCGACTTCACCGACGTCGAGACCTACTCGCCCGGGGGACCCTGACCATGGCGTTCGATCCTCGCCGCAACTTCACCATCGCGACCCGCGCCCTGGCGCTGGCCGCCGCCCTGGCCGTCGCCAGCAGCCCAGTCGCCGTGGCCGCCACCACCTGCCCGGTCACCTCGCCGCCGGCGGCGTGGTCGGGGAGCTTCCTCGACACCGACACCACCAAGGACGGCATCGAGTGGGACACCTCGGCGCGGCTCCAGCTCGCCGACGCCGCCGGGGAGTTCTCGTCGGTCAACCTGGGCGTCACCGACTTCAGCGTGTTCGCGGCGGTCGCGGACTTCGACCGCGACGGCTGGGACGACTTCGTCGGTCTCGACGAGCCCGGCAACTACATGCGGATCTACAAGAACCGCACCTACGAGAACCCCGAGCCCGACTGGACCGACACCAGCCAGGTCCGCACGCCCAAGTTCGACTGCCCGACGACCTACGACACCGACGGCGTGCTCCAGTACCACGCCTGCCACGTCAAGTGGCCCGAGGAGACCAACGACCCGTCGTGGAGCGTGCAGCGCCGACCGACCGTGGCCGCTGACTTCGACGGCGACGGCTGGCCCGACATCCTGTCGCTGCCCGGCTCGACCGACGCCCCGCCGTGGGACACCGAACTCTATATCAACAAGGGTGAGAACACGACCGACGGCTACCCGACCTTCAACGGGCCGTACTGGGCCCTGGCCAGCGACACCTCGCTGTCGAACTTCGGCAGCCAGCCGTGGGGCGGCACGACGATCCAGACCTACGACTACAACGGCGATCGCAAGCTCGACGTGCTGGTCAGCGCCGGCTCGAGCGGCGGCACGATCCGCGTCTTCCTCAACACCTGCACGATCGACACCAGCGCGACGCCGCCGCCGGCGCCGGCGCCGCTGCGCTGCCTCAACCGACCGACCTTCTCGTACCTCGGCATCCTCATCACCGGCCTGGGCTACGGCGTCTCGGGCACCGCCCGCCACCCGGTGTTCGACTACGCCGACGTCGACGGCGACAGCCTGCCCGACCTGGTGGTCGGCGCGCCGACCTGCTGCGCCGACGCGTCGCTGCGCCTGCGCCTGTACAAGGGCACGGCCGGCGGGGGGCTGTCGTCGACCCACCAGTCGATCGCCTTCCAGGGCGGCGCCACGGTGGTGTTCCTGCGCGACTTCTCGGGCGACGGCAAGATCGACCTGATCGTCGGCACCGACAACTGGAACTACAACGCCGGCCACGGCGGCGAGTCGTTCTACTGGGTCAACAACGGCACCGGCACGCCGTTCTCGAACGCCCCGCTCAAGCTCACCACCCACGACGAGGCGACGCTGCGGGACTACGACGTCGGCTTCCCGTTCGACTACGACCACGACCCCGACCGGACGATCGACCTGATGATCGCCGACGGCAACCACACCGGGTCGTTCTTCGTCCAGGCCAACCGGGTCGCTGCCCGCTACGTGCCGTGTGGCACCGCGGCCTCGGGCGCGGTCGACCTCGGCCCGCTGGCGTCGAGCGAGATGGTCGTGACCGCGGCCCGCATCGAGAAGCCGGTCATGAACGTGCCGAACGGCACCTCGATCAAGTTCTTCATGTCGAACGAGTCGCCGGAGAACTGGGTCCAGGCCACCCCGTGCGCCGACGATCCCAACGACTACTGCGCCAGCTTCCCCAAGCCGGTCGGGCGGATCGTCAAGTGGAAGGTCGAGATGTGCTCGAACAGCACCAACTCGAAGACCCCGACCCTGTCGAGCATCCAGGCCAGCTTCGACTACACCCCGGCCCGCGAGCACTTCCGGGCCGGCGCGATCGTCCACGACGGCGTCGCCTACCTGGGCGGGTTCCGCCAGCCCGGCGACCGCGGCCACCTGTTCGCGATCAACGCCGGGCTGTCGCAGACCTACTGGGACGCCGCGGCCGCGATCAACAGCACCTCCGACAGCAACCGCAAGGTCTATACCGCCACCACTAACGGCACCACCCGCCTCGACTTCACCGCCAGCAACGCCTCGTCGACGGCGCTCCAGACCACGCTGGCGGTCAGCGACGCCACCCAGGCGGCGACGATCATCAACTGGGTCCGCAGCGCGCGGTTCGGCGTCGGCAACACCGGCATCGAGCTATCGCGGCTGGGCGCGATCGAGACCTCGACGCCGGCGATCCTGACCAAGCCCGGGTTCCCGATCTGGTACGTCCACGCCTCGTCGGCCGACAAGGCCCGGCACGACGCCTTCCGCACCGCCAACGCCGGTCGGCGCAACCTGGTCCTGTTCGGCGCCAAGGACGGCATGATCCACGCGATCCAGACCGCACCGTCGGCGATCACCACCGCGCCCAGCGGCACCGAGGCCTGGGCCTTCATCCCGCCCAAGGTCGCGGCCGGGATCGTCGCCGACTACACCACCAGCCAGAGCGCGGGCGTGACCCAGGTGGCGTCGTACCCGGACGGCTCGCCGACCCTGGCCGACTACCGCAAGGCTGACGGCTCCTACGCCACCGCCGCCCTGGTCGCCAGCGGCAACGGCGGCAAGAGCCTGATCGCCCTCGACGTCACCAGCACGGTCAGCTCCTCGGGGACGGTGATCGGGCCGACCCCGCTGTGGACCGCGACGCCGGGCGAGGGTGACGCCGGCCAGGCCTTCGTCAAGCCCGCGGTGGCCCGGGTGCTGATCGACGGCGCCGAGACGTACATCGCGATCGCCGCCACCGGCCTGGCCCACGACAACCCGACCGCGCCCTTCACCAAGGGCCGTGTGGTGTCGGCCTACGACCTGACCAACGGCCGGCTGTTGTGGAAGTTCCAGGCCGAGTGCGCGGTCACCAGCGACATCGCGACCTTCGAGACCGATGACGAGCTCGAGGCCGGCGCGCCGACCTTCAACGGCTACGTCGACCGCGCGGTGTTCGCCGACGCCTGCGGCTACGTCTACAAGCTCGATCCGGCCCGCGACCTCGAGGGCGCGTGGAACGACAACACCGGGCTGGGCGCGATCGCGGTGACCGCCGCCACCACCACCACGCCGTCGGGCGTCACCACCACGCCGCAGCGCGCGCTGTTCTCGACGCGCCTGACCGCCGACGCCCTCGGCAAGGACAGCCCGATCGGCGGCACCCTGGCGATCCGCTCGGACTCGTCGACCCGGGTGGTCCTGTTCTTCGGCACCGGCGGGCTCGAGAGCCACCCGGCGACCGAGGAGAACGAGTTCTACGCGGTCTATGCCGACACCGGCGAGCTGCGCTCGAAGATGACCGGGAGCTGCTCGGGCGGACAGTGCGAGAAGTTCTACGGCGGCGCGGTGGTGACGCCGGAGCAGGTGATCTTCACCCGCACGATCGACCCGGCGGTCGGCACCGCGACCTGTGACGACGGCTCGACCAAGCTGACCGCGGCCGCCCTCGAGGCCGCCGCCAACGACGAGTTCGCGATCGACTTCGAGCAGACGATCGACTCGGCGGTGATGGGCTCGCTCTACGGCGACGCCGGCGCGCTGTACTTCGCGACGCTCAGCGGCGACATCTCGCGCATCGGCTCGCCGCGGGCCGGCAACGCCGGCGGCGACTCGACCGGGCCGGGGGTCAACCCCTTCGGCACCGGCAACGAGTCGACCACCACGGGCACGGTCGGCACCACCGACCCGCTGACCCTCCTGGGCTGGCGTCAGGTGTACTGATGGGGCGGCGTCGCTCACCGAGCCCCCGTGCCGCCGGCCGCCACCAGCGCGGCTTCACGCTGATCGAGCTGCTGGTGACCCTGGGCATCACCGTGGTCGGGCTCACCGGCCTCCTGTCGCTGCACCTCGCCACCGTCTCCGGCAACGAGCGGACCGCCGACGCCGGCCAGGCCCTGACGATCGCGCAGGAGAAGCTCGAGGAGATGCGCGCGTACACCGTGCCGCGGCTCCTGACCCGGTTCAGCACCGCCAGCCTGCCGATCGACGCCAGCCTCGACACCGTGACCGGGCGGACCGGCATCGTGTACCGGCCGCGGATCCAGGTCGAGGAGATGACCGCATTCAGCCCCGACCTGGTGCGGATCCGGGTCGAGGTCGAGTGGAGCGACGACAACGCCAACGGCTCGGGCACCGGCACCGGCGCCGCCGCCGCCTTCGATCACCGGGTCGCCCTCGAGCTTATCCGGACCGCGGGGGACGGGCTGTGATCGTGCGGCGCCGCGGGCTCGCGCCGCCGTCCCACCGGCGCGGCTTCACGCTGATCGAGCTGATGATCGCGCTCACGGTCAGCTCGCTCCTGGTCGCGATGATCCTGCAGATCTTCACCAAGATGTCGTCGGGCTACCGGGCCCAGCAGAACATCGCCGAGCTGCAGCGCCGCCTGACCGCGGCCCAGGCGGTGATCCAGCGCGACGTCCGGCAGGCCGGATTCCAGCTCCTCGACGGCTTCCAGCGGGTCGGCTCGACCCAGGTGTTGGCGCCAGTCCAGCTCACCGACAACGCCGACGGCTTTGGCCCCGATCGCCTGGCGGTGTTCTACGCCGACCCGGTGGCCCAGGCCCGGGTGATGACGATCGCTGGCACCGGCACCGACCCGGTGACCTCGCTCACCGTCGACGACCCCGACAACTTCGGCCGCGACGACCTGGTGGTGATCACCAACCGCGAGCTGGCGCCGCTCGGCACGACGATCGTCAACCACACCAAGGCCTGCGTGCTCCAGGTCGTGTCGGTGGCGGGGACGACCGTCAACTTCCGGGTCAACGGCAACTGGGGCGACGCCCTGAACAGCCATTGCCGCGAGGTCCGCGCCGCCCACGCCCTGCCCGCCGCCGGCACGATGATGTACCTGTTCGCCGCCCGGGGGTACCGGATCGATCCGACCCGCCGCGAGCTCGGGGTCCTGCAGCTCTCGGAGACCGGCGGCCTGCGCGACGACTGGCAAGATCTCGGGGTCGGCTTCACCGATCTCCAGGTCGCGTCGCGGTGGTACGAGGGCGAGGATCTGTCGGCGCGCCGGACCACCGACACCGACGATCTCGACGCCGACGCCGAGCGCGACTGGTACTCGGGGGCCGACCAGACGACCCTGACCGCGCCGGGCTTGACCTGGGCGGCCCAGCGCCAGCGCCCGCTGATCATGGAGCTACGGGTGACCTTGGTCGTGCGGACCCGCGAGCGCTTCGACGGCGCGTCCTCGGCCCAGACGCCGGTGCTGACGGTGGCGGCGCGCCCCGACAACAACGAGATCGGCAACCGCGCCGCGGTACCGCTGGCCGGCGTGGCCGACGCCGCGCGCCCGACCGAGCTGCGCGGCGACGCGATCTACCGCTACGCCACGGTCGGCAGCGACCTGCGCAACCTGGCGGTGGCGCGATGACGGCGATGACGCGGACCCGGTCGGCGCGGGCCGGCTTCACCCTGGTCGAGTTGATGATCGTGGTCGCGATCGTCAGCACCCTGGTCGGCGCCGCCTACGTCTACACCCGCGAGGATCCGCAGCCGATCGACGGCGCCGAGAGCTGTGCGCTGTTCCTGTCGGACGCGTCGCAGCGCGCGGTGACCGGCGGCGCGGTCCGGGCCAACGTCGCCCAGGCCCTGGGCGTGACCGCCCGGACCCGGGTGATCTTCGAGGGTGGCAGCCCGGGCGTCTTGTCGCTCGAGCGGCTCGAGGAGAACCCAGCCCCGACCTCGACCTCGGCGTCGTGGGTCGAGGTCCGGCGCATGCGCCTGCCCAAGGCGATCGTCATGGCGGGCTGGACCGAGACCCCGACCCTGTCGGCGACGGCGGGGCCGGCCAACTCGCTGGTCAGCGGCGGCAACCGCGACCTCTACTGCGAGCCTGACGGCCGGTGCACCGGCGGGATGATCTACTTCCGCAACGCCAAGGACACCCGGCGGGCCCGGTGCGTGATCCTGCCCCTGGGTGGCACGCCGATCACGTTCCGGACGTGGTGACGTTGCGCCGACCGGGGGGATCCCGGAAACTCACGGCGATGGTCGCGCGGCGCCTCCTCCTCATCCTGGTCTGCGGGCTGGCGGTCGCCGCCTCCGCCTGCAAGCCCACCCTGCCCAAGTACAACTACGCGGGCGAGCCCGATCCCCGCACCAGCGAGTGGATCCTCGGGGTCGGCGACCAGATCTCGATCAACGTCTGGGAGAACGCCGCCCTCAACACCGAGGCGACGATCCGCCCGGACGGCAGCATCACGATGCCGCTGATCGGTGACCTGCGCGCGGTCGGCGAGACCCCGAGCTCGCTCAAGGCCATGATCAAGGGCCGCCTGGCCGACTACGTGAAGGTCAGCGCCGGCACCGAGATCACCGTCGCGGTCCGCGGCGCCAACAGCTACCGCTTCTCGATCGTCGGCGAGGTCCAGAACCCGGGCGTGCAGCAGCTCGGCTACTACGTGACGGTGGTCGAGGCCATCGCCCTGGCCGGCGGCTTCACCCACTTCGCCGAGCGCAACCGCATCCGCATCTTGCGCCGCGACGCCAAGACCGGCGCGATGCGGACCATCCCGATCGCCTACGACTTCCTGGCCGACGGCAGCCACCCCGAGATGAACCTGGTGATCATGCCGGGCGACTCGGTCTTCGTTCCATAGCCTCGGCCTCGGACTCGGTCTCGGTCTCGGACTCGGACTCGGACTCCGCCTCGGTCTCGGACTCGGTCTCGGCCTCCGCCTCGGACTCGGTCTCGGTCTCGGTCTCGGACTCGGTCTCCGACTCGGTCTCGGACTCGGTCTCGGCCTCCGCCCCGGCCTCCGCCCCGGACTCGGTCTCCGTCTCGGCCTCGGTCTCCGTCTCCGACTCGGTCTCGGTCTCGGTCTCGGCCTCCGACTCGGACTCGGTCTCGGCCTCCGTCTCCGCCTCGGCCCCCGTCTCCGCCCCGCCCCCGCCCGCCTACACCGCCAGGCCCTTCTTGTAGGTCAGGAGATCCTTCTGCGTCTTCAGCAGGAGCTGGTTGGTCTCGAGCAGCTCCTTGGTCCGGGCGCGGATCTGGTTGGCCAGGCGCTCGCGCTCGCGGGCCTCGGTCTCGAGCATCTCCTGGTACTTCACCTGCACCACCGCCTCGTCGGTGACGTTGCGCTGGATCTCCAGCGCCCCGACCGCGGCGCCGGCCTCGTCGGTGATCGGCACCGCCGAAAGGATGAAGCGCAGGTCCTTGGCCTCGGGATCGCCAGCGACCTTGCCGCTGATCTCGTCGAGGCGAACGTGGCGGTTGTCGGCCCAGCACTGCACGGCGATGCACTCGCTCTTGCAGATGTTGAGCTCGAGCACCTCGTAGCAGCGCTTGCCCTTCAGGCCGCGCGCGACCTGGCGCGGCAGCATGGCGAAGAACGCGCGGTTGAAGTCGACGATCCGGCGCTCGGTGTCGACCACGAAGTAGCTGTCGACGATGGCGCTCGCGACCCGCTTGAACTCGGTCAGGAACTGGGCCAGCGCCGGGTGAGGCTCCATGGTGCCGATCCTTTCAGCTACGACGACAGGAGCAGGATCGCGAGGACGGCGATCGCGATGATCAGCACGCCGACCAGGACGTAGATGATCGCGCTCGAGCGCGGCTGATCCATGGGCCGATCGCCGACGACGCCGGCGCCGAAGGCCGGGACGCCGGGGTTGGTGCCCGGCGCCGCGAAGCTCGGACGGCTGGCGGTCGACGCGGTGCCCTGGAAGGAACCGACCGGCCGCATGCCCGGCTGGGTGGCCGGCGCGGTGAGCGGCGCGATCGACGGCCGGCTCTGGGACTTGGGCGCCAGCTTGGGCTGGCTGCCGGTGGCCGACGGCCGCGAGATCGACGGCAACGACGGCACCGACGGCATCGACGCGATCGCGGCGCCCGACAGGCTGGTGCTCGAGGCCCGCGACCGGACCTTGGCCTTGTCGCTGGCCTCGACCTGGGCGAACTCCTTGATCACGCCGTTGATCTTGTCGGCCTCGGCGATCTTCTTCTGGTTCGACAAGAACGCGAAGTAGGAGTCGGCCATGTCGTCGAAGTCCATGACCAGATCGCACTCGTCGCAGCGGCAGGTCGGCGGCTCGTGGGGCGGCGGCCCCATGTCGGCGGCGTCGACCAAGAGCACCTTCTCCTCGTCGCAGTCGGGGCAGAAGTACGGGACGTAGAAGCTCTTGACCACGCCCGACCCGGTGAAGTTGTTCACCAGGTTGATCTGCGCGACGATCGCCGGCGAGCACTCGACCAGGACCGCCTTGGTGGTCTGGCCCTCGAGCTTGGTCAGCCAGTTGACCCAATCGCGGACGCCGCACGAGTTGATGCGCTCGATCTCGCCGAGGTCGATGACCGCCGTCCCGGCCGGGATCTTGTCGGTCAACGAGGTCAGCTCGTTGTCCTCGTCGATCACGCCGGACAACTTCACGTAGCTGACGTCGTCGCGGTGGTGAACCGACGCCTGGAACTTCTGGCTCATTGCGTCTCCGTCATATCCGGCAGCACCGGCGGCGGCAGAAGCCCACGAACGTAATGTCCGTGGTCCGCCTTACAGAAGATACACCATCGGCCGCGGTCGTGTCGAACCATATCGCGATCGGCGGCCGGGGATCCAGCCGCCGACCCGGCAGAGCGTGGCGAGGCGATCGACCGGCCGGGATCTCAGCCCGCGGCGCCCCCACAGCGGCGGCCTCACGGCGGCGCGGTCAAGGTCTCGCGGATCCGCTGGTAGTCGTCGGACAGGTAGAAGCGGATGAGATCGGCGCCGCCCAGGACCGCGCCCAGGGCGACCGTGGCGTCGTGAGACAGGAGCATCTCGCCGGAGATCCGCGCGATCATCCAGGTGGCGTCGAAGAAGTCGTCGCACGCGACCAGGCCGCCGCGCTTGGCGATCGCGAGCATGCCGTCGATCCAGGCCTCGCCGTCGAGCTCGCGGCCGCCGCCGGTGTGGCGCTCGATCACCCGCTGGGCCCGCTTGGGCAGGCCGCGGACGAACTCGTTGGTCGGGCCCGGCCGCTCGCTCTCGGGGAGCAAGAGCGACTTGACGAAGCCGCCGAGCTCGCTGCGCTGCTTCTTGCCCAGGTGGTGGAGGAAGGCGTAGCCGCCGCGCAGCGCCTCGAAGGCCCAGCCCAGGAGGTAGCGGCGCGGACCGTCGGCCTCGCCGATCAAGGTCCGGTCGATCACCACCAGCTTGCGCGGGGTCGCGACCATCGCCACCAGCCCGGGGACCCGCTCGCCCAGGAAGACCTCGGCCTCGACCCCGGTCAGGCGGCTGACGTCGGCGATCGCCGCGCGCAGCGCCGGGTCGTCGACCCGCTGCACCGGCAGCAGGTTCTCGCCGAGGAACGGGGTCGGGTAGAGCGCGGCCAGCTCGTCGGGGGCGGCCGCCAGGATCTCGCCGAAGACCTCGCGGGCGGCGGCGGTCACCAGCACCCGCTGGCGCAGGTCGTCGTCGAGGGACCGCACCACCGGCGCGAACGGCACCTGCGGCCGCAGGTGCGCCGCCTCGGCTCGATCGGCGTCCTCGGCGAAGCCGAGCTGGCTCATGACCGCGTGGGAGCGGACCGCGCGGCTGATCTCGCCCAGCCGCAGGTAGTACGCGGCCAGGAGCCGGTACACCGGGGCGTGGTGGATCGTGCGCTCGAGGACCTTGCGCAGCTCGCTGACCGCCTTGGCCGGATCGTCGATGGCGTAGATCTCGGCCAGCGCCACGCGATCGGCCGGGCTGTCGTCGACGCCGAGGATGCCGCGGTAGGCCTCGATGGCGGCGGCCCGCTCGCCGGCCGACAGGAGGATGCGGGCCAGGCCGCGCTGCAGCGGCACCGCGGCGATCGGACCGCCCTTCTCCATCGCGGCGTGGGCGGCGTCGATCAAGAGCGTCTCGGCGGCGGCGCGATCGCCGGCGTCGGCGGCGCGGCGGGCCAGGGCCAGGGCCGGCGGGGCGTAGCCGGGGTCGTACTCGCACGCGCGTCGGTACTGCGAGGTCGCGCCGCGGGCGTCGCCGCCGACCTCGGTGATCCGGCCGCGGTAGTAGTAGTAGCGCGACAGGCTCTCGGGGGCGATCGCCGAGCCCGGCGCGGCGGCCAGCTCGATCACCCGATCGATCGCCGCCTTGGCCTCGGCGTAGCGGCCGAGGGCGAAGTGCTCCTGCGCCAGGAGGTAGTAGGCGTGCTCGTGGCTGGGGTCGAGGCGGATCACCTCGCGCAAGACCGCGATCGCGGCCTTGGCGTCCATCTCGCCGTCGGCGTGGATCTCGGCCTGGCGCATGAGCGCCGCCAGGTGCACGGGCAGCGGCGGCGGCGGCGTGGTGCCGACGAACCGGGTGATCGCGAGGGTGGCCTCGTTCCACCGCCGCAGGTTGACGTCGAGCGTGATCCGCGCCGACAGCACTGCGAAGTCGTCGGGTGCCAGGGCCACCGCCTCGGCGTAGATCGCCTGCGCGGTGTCGAGATCGCCGTCGCGCTCGACCGCGGCGGCCTGGGCGACCTTGACCCGGGCCAGGAGCGGCCCGGCGTCGTCGCGCTTCTTGTAGAGCTTGTCGAGCTCGCGAAACACCGACTCGAAGTCCCAGGCGTCCGCCCGGGCCCGCTGCAGCTCGAGCAGGTGATCGAGGGCCTCGAGGTTGGTCGGCTTGATCTCGAGGGCGACGATCAGGCTCTCGGCGGCGCCGCGCAGATCGCCGGTCTCGCGCTGGACCACGCCGCGCCGGCGATAGAACTCGCTGCGGGTGTTGGGATCGCCATCGCGCATGGCCTTGACCGCCAGCGCCTGGGCCAGCGGCAGGGCCTTGGCCCACTGCCGCGCGTCGTAGAAGTGCTCGAACAGGGCCTGGTTGGCCGGCAGACACTCGGGATCGACCGCCAGCGCGCTCTCGTAGTAGTGCATCGCCCGCGACGGGTCGGCCAGGCGCTGCTCGTAGATGCGGCCGATCTGGGCGAACACCCCGGCCCGCTCCTTGTCGTCCTGCCACAGCTTGACCTCGAGCTCGAGGGTCTGGATGACCCGCGGCCAGTCCTCGCGGCGGCGGTACAGATCGCGCAGGCCATGGACCGCGGGCAGACACGACGGCGAGGTCTTGATCGCCGCGTCGTAGTACCGGATCGCGTCCTCCTCCTTGCCGAACTTGGCCTCCATCACCGAGCCGCACTTGAAGTACAAGAGGGCCTTCAGGTTGCGATCGGTGGTGACCCGGATCTGCCGGCGGGTGACGTCGACGAACTCGGCCCACTGCTCGGTCGACTCGTAGATCCGCCCCAGAGCCTCGAGGGCGTCCTTGTTGGTCGGCGCGATCTCGAGGATGCGCTGGTAGTGCTCGGTGGCCTTGCCCTCGTCGCGCAGGCCGTCCTCGGAGATCTGGGCGATGCGGCGCAGGATCGCGGTGGCGGCGTCGCCGACCGGCGCGGTCGCCAGCCGCTTGCGCAGCACCTCGACCAGCTTGCCCCACTCCTGGTTGCGCTCGTACCAGCGCTCGAGCGCGTCGAGGGCCTCGGGGTCGCCCGGCTCGGCGTCGAGCACCTGCTGGTAGAGCCGCGCCGCCTCGGCGAAGTCGCGCATCTTGGCGGCGGCGACGCGGGCCGCCCGGCGCAGCGCCTCGAGGCGACGCTCGTCGTCGCGGATGAGCGAGGCCCGCTTCTCGTAGATCGTGAGCAGCCCCGACCAGTCGTTCTTCTGCGCGTAGATCGACTCGAGGAATTTCACCGAGGTGTCGTTGTCGGGATCGATCTCGATGACCCGGGCGTAGGACGCGGCCGCGGCGTCGGCCTCGCCCAGGTACTGGAGCTGGACCTGGCCCCGGCGGGCGTACAGATCCGACAGCCGGTAGGCCCGCGACTGCCCGCCCTCGATCAGATCGATCGCGGTCTGGTACAGGTGCATCGCCGCCGGCCAGCGCTCGTGCTTGTAGCAGAGCTTCTCGAGCGCGGTGAAGACCTCGCGGTTGCCGGGGTCGGCGACGAAGGCCGCGGTCGAGGCCGCGATCGCGCCGTCGATGTCGCCGCGGGCCTGGCGGACCGCGGCGATGCGGAGCTGGAGCTGCGCCCGCTCGACCTTGTCGGCGCAGGCGTCGGCGCGCAGCTCGAGGACCCGCAGCAGATCCTTGTCGCGGCCGGCCTGCTCGTAGAGCCGCTCGAGGGCCTCGAGGGACGGGCCGTGGTGTGGGCTGCGCTCGAGGACCGCCTCGTAGGCCTGGGCCGCCTCGAGGGGTTTGCCCAGGCGCTGATCGCGCAGCTCGCCCAGCCGCAGGAGCACCGCGATCTGAGCGTCGGTGTCGACCGATGGCGTGGCGGCCAGCTCGCGCTCGAGGGCGGCCGCCAGCTCGGGCCACCGGCCGGCGCGCTCGAGGAGCCGGCTCAGGTCGCGCTGGGTCTCGACGGTCGGCGCCGCCTGCGCGGCCAGGGCGTGGAAGCGGATCGCGGTGTCGACGTCGCCGAGCTTGTCCTCGGCCATGCGGGCCAGGGCCGCGGCCAGGCGCGGCCGCTCGGCGACCGGGGCCTCGGCGAGCTCGGCCTGGCGCACCGCCGACAGCTCGGTCCACTCCTCGAGGCGCTCGAGGGCCTCGGCCAGGACGTGGAGGTGGGCCAAGGTCCGGGGCGCGCGGCGGAAGCCGTCGGCGATCGCGCGCCAGTCCTGGGCGGCGCGGCCGGCGTCGGCCAGGCCGGTGAGCGCGGCCTCGTGCTCGGGCTCGATGCTGAGAGCGTCGGTGAACGACGCGACCGCGGCCGCGGGATCGCCGGCGGCGGCGTGCAGCCGACCGAGCTCGAGCTGGACCGCGACCCGGCGCGACGGCTCGACGCCGCGCTCGAGCTCGCCGACCAGGACCGCGATCAGGCGCTCGGTCCGGCCGTGCTTGCGATGCAGCGCCGCCTGGGCCCGCAGCGGCTCGGGGCCCCGCTCGTCGAGGCGAGCCGCGGTCTCGTAGGCGGCCAGGGCGGCGACGTCGTCGCTGCGCTGGGTCTCCTCGAGCTGGCCGATCTCGAGGTGGAGCTCGGCGGCGCGCCGGCGATCGCTGGTCCGCTCGGCGATGCGCAGCCGCATCGCGATCGCCTGGTCCCACTGCCGCCCGTGCTCGTAGAGCCGGGCCAGCTCGTAGGCGGTGTCGAGATCGTCGGGGGCCAGGGCCTGGGCCTGCTCGAGGACCGCTCGGGCCTGGCGCAGATCGCCGAGCTCGCCGGCCAAGAGCGCGCCGTGCTCGCGCAACACCGCGGCCTTGCCAGTTGGGCTCACCAGGAGCGCCGCCAGCTCGGTGAGCGTCGTCGACAGTTCGGTCCAGCGCTCGGCCTTGCGGTAGATCGCGGCCAGCGCGACCTTGGCCGCCGGATCGTAGGTGGCCCGCCGACCGGCGGCGAGGAAGGCCTCCTCGGCCTCGAGGAACCGGCCGCGCGCCAGCTCGAGGAGGCCGGCGGTGGTGAGGTGGGCGGCGCCGACCTGGGCCTCGCTCGCGGTGGCGGCCGCGGCGCGGTGCAGCTCGGCCAGCTCGCCGCGCTCGTGACGGCGGCGGGCCAGGCGGAGTTGCAGGTCGAGCTCGCTGGCGCGCTCGGCCGGCGGGCGCGCGGCGGCCGCGACCCGCGCCAGCTCGGTGGCCCGCGTCAGATCGCCGACCCGCAGCTCGACCACCAGGGCGGCGCGCCGGAGCTCTTGCCCGGCGGTGAGCGTGGCGACCAAGCGCTCGGCCGGGCCACCGAGGAGCGCGGCCTCGAGCTGGCGGACCGCGCCCGGGCCGCGCAGGTGAGCCAGCGCGGCCTCGCCGAGCTCGAGGGCGGGCAGGCCGTGAGCCCCGGCCAGCTCGAAGGCGCGCCAGGCGTACGCGCCGGCGGCGACCCCGAGGCCCGACGCGGTCGCCAGGGTGTGGAGCGCGGCCACCGCGTCGGCCCAGCGGCCGGCCAGGATCGCGACGCTGGCGGCGGCGGCGTGGGCGAGGATCGCGCCGAAGTCGGCCTCGACGGCGATCGACCGGTACCCGGCGAGGGCGGCGCCGAGATCGCCGGCCGCGCGGTGAGCGTCGGCGAGCTGATAGCGGGCCGCGGCCACGGCGCGCGGCGCCGCGCCATCGGCGACCAGGAGCGCGACCCGCCGCTCGAGGAGCGCGACCCGCTCGCCCGGCCGCGCGCCGGGAGCCCGGGCGTTGGCCTCGAGGGCGAGGTCGAGCGCGCGCAGCCAGTGCAGGGCCGGACCGCGGGCGTGGTCGCCGGCGAGCACGGCGGCGGTCAGCTCGGCGGCGCGCGCCGGCTGGCCGAGGCGATCGAGCGCGAGGGCCTGGGCCTGGGCCAGGAGCTCGGCCGTGGCGTCGGCGGCGGTGGCCTCGGCGAAGGCGGCGTCGGCGGCGTCGCGCCAGGCGCCGGCCGCGGCCCGCGCCAGCGCGGTCAGCTCGCGCAGCTCGCCCGCGAGCTCGGCGTCGCCGGTCTCGGTCGCGGCCAAGACCGCGAGCGCGCGATCGGCCGCGCCCTGCCCGTACAGCCAGACCTCGGCGAGGTCGCGGCGACCGCGGGCCCGCGCCACCGGGTCGGCGCCACGCTCGAGGGCGGCCCCGGCGGCGTCGAGGAGCGCGCGATCGCCGGCGGCGGCGCCGTGGCCGAGGCGCAGGCGCGCGGTCAGCGGGTGGCGATCGGCCAGCTCGAGGTAGCGGATGCCGGCGTCGGCGTCGTCGAGGACGTCGGTCGCGGCCAGGGCCAGGCGCACGTTGAGCTCGGCCAGGCGTTGATCGTCGGCGCCGCCGCGCTCGGTGAGGAGCGCCTCGCTCTCGCTGGCCAGGAGCTCGAGCACCGCGTCGATCATCCCGGCCGAGCCGGCGCCGTCGATGCGCCGGGTGTGATCGCCAGTGGCCTCGTCGTCGCTGGCCAGGAGCCGCGCCGCGGCGCTCGGCGGCGTCGGTGGCGCGGCGTGCGGCAGGGCGAGGGGCGGCGGCGGCGATAGCGCAGGTGAAGGCGCGGGCGCGGCAGCGGGCGCCGGGAGCACCGGCGGGGCGGGCTCGCGGCGAGGCAGGGTCGGCAGGCTAGGTAACGCCGGCAGCGGCGGCGGGCGCTGCGGTCGATCCGGCGGAGGCTCTGCCATCTCGCGGATATCGTAACAGGGCCCGGGCGCGGTTGCGCGGGCCGAGCCGGGTTCGCGCCGTCGACCTCACCCGTCCGCGGTAGATCGACGGCCCCCACCACGTCGGGTTTGACCGCGACGCCCCGGCTTGGATACTCTCGTCGTGATGTCCGGCCCGATGCGCGCTGTGTGCGTCACGCGCGACGCGGTCCTCCGGCGCACGCTGCGCCGCAGCCTGCACGCGGCCGGCTCCGAGGTCGAGTTCGTCGACACCATCGACGCCGTCGACCGCGAGGCCGCGCTGGTGGTGATCGATCGGCCGACGCACGACGCCCTGACCGCGGACGCTCGCGCCGCGGTCGCCGCGGGCCGCGCGCTCTTGGTGCTGGGCGCGTCCCTGGCCGACGACGGCACCGTCGACGGCCTGCGCGCCGACGGCTGCAACCACGTGATCACGACCAGCGACGAGCACGACGACGCCGAGCTGGTCGTGACCTCGGGCAAGCTGGCCTCGGGTGACTTCTTCGGCCTCGAGAAGTACCTGGCGTGGGGCGTGCGGGTCCACGCCCGCGAGGTCGGCAACTACGAAGAGAAGCGCGCCGCCCTGGGCGCGGTGACCCAGTCGGCGCGCGACGCCGGGGGCCGCCGCTCGACGGTGGCGCGGATCGAGAGCGTGGTCGACGAGCTGCTCATGAACGCGATGTACGACGCGCCGGCGGCGGCCCGCGGCGACGCGCCGCGGCTCCCGACCGACGTCCTCGAGCGGGTCGCGGCGCCGGCGCTCCTGCGCTGGGCCTCCGACGGCCGCCACTTCGCGGTGTCGGTCGAGGATCGTTTCGGTGCCCTGGCCAAGGGCGCGATCGTCGAGCACCTGCAGCGCGCCCGGGCCGAGCGCGGTCGGCCGCGCACGCCCGCGGAGTCCGCCGGCGCCGGCCTGGGGCTGTATTTCATCGTGTCGTCGGTCACTCGGTTCATCGCCAACGTCGATCTCGGTCACCGCACCGAGGTGATCGGCCTGTTCGATCTCCGGCAGGCCGGTCGCGACGGCGACGCCTGCGCGCGCTCGCTCCACGTCTTCGCGCGGTGAGGCGCCGCGCGCGCCGCGCTCACGCCGCAGGGCGGCGCAGGCCGCCGACGAGCGCGCCGACCGCCAGCCCGAGGCCGAGGTGACCAGCGCTCGAGCCCGGCGTCGGGCTGGCCGCGATCGCGACGACCACCGCCGGCGCCAACCAGACCGCCAGCCACAGCCCGACCAGCGCGCGCCGCGCGGTCGCGATCGCGGTCGGCGCGATCGGCAGGAGCGCGGTCGCCCGCGGCAGCTCGATCGGCGGTCGGCCGGTGGCGTGAGCCAGGGTCGCCGCGACCGCCGCCAGCGCGCCCGCGACCACCGCCAGCCACGGCTCGACTCCGCTCGGACGGCCGAGCCCAAGTCCGAGGAGCGCGACCGCGCCGGCGGCGCCCGCCAGCGCGAACAGCGGGTAGCGGCGCCGGATCAAGCGAGCCATGCGATCGAAGGCGATCGCGGCGTCGGCCGCGAGCCGATCGCGGACCACGCGCTCGAGGCCGGTGATCGGCTGGATCTCGAGGTGGGCGAGGATCTGGCGATCGAGGGCCGCGACCTCGCGCATCGCCCGCGGCAGGACCCGCGCCGCGGTCGCGCCGGCCAGCGCCGCGGCCAGCGCCGCGACCGCGACCACGCCGATCAAGATCGCCGGGCCGCGCGGGCCCAGGCCGTCGGCCAGCCACGGGTGGAGCGCGAGGGCCGCGACCACCACCGCGGCGATCGTCGCGCCCGGCAGCGCCCCGAGGAGCGACGTGGTCGGCACCGCGGCGCCGCCGCCGAGCGCGGCGCTGGCGGCCGCGGCCTGCCCCGAGGCCACGACGTGGGCGGCGCCGACGCACACCGCCGGCACCAGCGCCGCGGTCGCCACCGCCAGCGCGACCACCAGCGCGGCGAGCCGGCCGCCGTAGGCCGGCTCGGCGACGGCGGCCAGCGTCACGGTCGGCGCCACCACCAGCGCCGCCGCGGCCGCGGTCCGCGCGGCCCGCACCAGCGCGGCGCGCCACAGCGCCGGCCCGGGGATCGGCAGCCGGGCCAGCATCGCCGCGTCGGCCCGCCAGAACAGCTGATGCGGGATCGCCAGCATCGCCGGGACGAAGCCGACGACGGCGATCATGAGCGCGAAGGCCGGCGACGGTGGCGCGGCGACGCCGGTCCGCCAACCGCCGCGATAGGCGGCCAGCCCGGCCGCGCCCAGCCCGACAGCGAGCGCCAGCCACCACCGCGGCGACGGTCGACCGCCGCGGCGGCGGGCGTCGTCGCGATCGCTCCACGCCAAGACGGTGCCGCCATCGACGCCCGCTGGCGAGGTCACGCCACGCCCCGGTCGGCGACCGCCTCGAGGTAGAGCTGCTCGAGGGCGTCGGGTCCGGTGGCCAGGCGCGCCTGCAGGGCGGCGCCGTCGAGGTCGACCACCAGCTTGCCTTGATCCATGATCGCGACCCGGGTCGCGATGCGCGCGGTGACGTCGAGCAGGTGGGTCGACATCACGATCGCGGCGCCGGCGCCGGCGGCCGCGGCCAGCACCGCGCGCGCCCGCCGGGCAGCGTGGGGATCGAGCCCGTTCAGGGTCTCGTCGAGCAGCACCACCGCCGGCCGGCCGACCAGCGCGGCCGCCAGCCCGACCCGCTGGCGCATCCCGAACGACAGCTCGCGGCACGGTCGCTCGGCGACCGCGCCCAAGCCGAGCTCGTCGAGGAGGGCGCGCTCGGCGGCGGCGTCGTGGCCACCGCGGACCGCGCCGATCATCGCCAGGTGTTCGGCCACCGTGAAGTACTCGTAGAGCGACGGCGGCTGATCGGCCAGGCCGACCTGGCGCTTGGCCGCCAGCGGATCGGCGGCCAGGTCGATGCCGGCGATCGCGATCGTCCCGGCGCTCGGGCGCAGGCCGCCGGCGATCGCCAGGAGCGCGGTGCTCTTGCCGGCGCCGTTGGGGCCGAGCAAGGCCACCGTCGAGCCGGCCGCGACCTCGAGGGACAGCGCGTCGACCGCGACCCGGCGACCGTAGTGAACCGTCAGACGCGACACGCTCAGGGCGGACATGCGCCCCTCTTGTACACGACCCGATAGACGACGGCCTGGGTGGCGCCGGCCGGGACCTCGGTGACCAGGCGGATCTGCTGCGGGCCCTCCTTGGCGACCTCGGGCGTCGAGTAGTAGGCCAGGGTCCAGCACAGCCCGCGGTAGAGCTGCTCGCGCGCCACCACCCGCGCCGCGCGACGGCCGCGGTTGGTCAGCCGGATCGTGATCTCCTCGACCATCCGCTCGCGCTGATAGTCGAGGTCGAACATCGTCTGGCGCCAGGTGCCGGTGACGTCGGGGTTGACTCCCACCGGGATCGCGACGGTGCGCTCGGCGTCGGGCGCCGCCGGGGTCAGGTCGACCTGGCCGCGCCAGGTCGGCGCGCCGTCGTCGTCGAGGGACACCACCCGCACCGGCCCCGACGGCAGGGGCAAGACCGCGGCCGGCGGCAGGGTGAACGCCAGCGCGGTGTCGACCCGCGGCGACGCCGGCTCGCGGATCACGCGCGGCTCGGTCGACAGATCGTCGCGGTTGTTGTCCGGCGAGCGTGGCGCGTAGGTGAGCACCGCGGCCACTGGCACCGCGGCGGTCGGCAGCGCGACCTCGAGCCGCTGCGTGCCGAGGCCGACGCGGCGCGGTGGCCCCAGCGACAGCGGGTGGAGGCGAGCCCAGGCCTCGGCCGGCGTCGGCGTCGTCAGGTCGGCATCGACCACCGTGACCTGCGCCTGGCGCCAGGCCCGGCCGGTGCGGTTGTCGAGGGCGATCGCGCCGCGCAGCGCGGCCCGGCCATCGCGCTCGACCAGGCTGTAGCTGGCGTCCCAGGTCAGCGAGACGGTCTGGTAGCGGACGACCACCGTCACGGTCTGACCGCGGCGCGGGCTGGTGATGCGCAGGGTCGCGCTCGGGGAGGTCAGGACCTCGGGCCGCACGATCACCGACCCGGTCGCGGTGAGGATGTGGACGCCGTCGGCGCCGACCCCGCCGAGCCGCCCGACCACGACCTCGCCGCCGACCTGGGCCTCGATCGGATCGCCGGGGCGCGCCGCGGTCCGGGTCCAGCTCGCGATCGCGCCGAGCTCGCCGTCGACCTCGATGGTGGCGGTGGCCAGCTCGCCCGCCAGCGGCACCACGCCGACCCCGGCGTCGTCGATCGCCACCGCGAGCCGCTCCTCGACCAGGGCGGCGCCGCGGTACAGCGCGATCGACGCGTCGACCGTCGACGTAGCCGGACGGGCGCGGGCCGCACACGCGGTCATGACCAGAGCGACGAGGCAGGCGCCGCGCATCGAGCTCACCAGTCGTACTGGACCGACAGCGTGATCGCCTTGCTGCCGCGCGCGGGGACGCGGACCCGGTACTCGCGGGTCCGGTCGTCGACCTTCGTGCCCTTCTCGCTCTCGCGCAGGATCTTCGAGGTGTGCCACCGGAACAGGTACTCGCGGATCACCACGTCGACCGCGGTCGCGCTGTCGTTGGACACCTCGATCGACAGGTCCTCGCGCAGCGACCGACCGCTGTTGCCCGGCACGCAATCGACGACCGCGCGGACGCCGCTGACCTCGAGGTCCCCGCCGGCCTCGATCGGGATCCGCACCAGCCCGGTGGCGGGCGACGCGCGCAGTCGATCCTCACCGACCATGGCCAGACCGGTCGCGGTCCGGCGCATGATCCGGACCTGGCCGTCGGGCAACGCCGCGCCGACCTCGAGCTCGGTGTACTTGCCGATGCGCGGGTTCTCGGGCGCGTAGTCGCCACACCCCGACGGGCTGGTGTTGCCGACGCCGGCCGCCGGGTCGAGGGCCTCGAAGACGATCGCGGTGCGCGGCTTGGCCACCAGCTTCTTGGGCGCCAGCTCGACCTGGACCGGCTGATCGTGGCGCAGCGTGACCGGCGTCGCGACCTGCCAGGTCCGCGGCTTGGTGGTGGCCGGCCGCCCCGGCACCATGCCCAGGGTCGCGAAGACGCCGTCGCCGCCGCCGGCGGTCAGGGCCACGCGGGCGTCGACGAAGTCGGCCCCAGTGCGATTGATGATCGTGGCCCACGACGACAGCTCGATCGAGCCGTCGTCGGCCAGGACCGCGGTGTACGCGGGACGCCACGAGACCTGCTCGGCGCGGTAGCTGACCTCGACCGCGTGGCGCCCGGGGCGGGCCCCGGTCAGGCGCCACTCGAGGGCCGGCGCATGGTCGCCGTTACCGGCGGGGAGCTTGACCGCCAGGAGCTGCGGGCCGCGCGGCACGATCCGCAGCGCGCGATCGCTGCCCTCGACGACCAGGGCGTCGTCGCTGACCGCGCGCAGGGTCCCGGCCAGCTCGCCGGCGGCGGTGGTGATCGCGACCGGCTTGCCGACCGAGGCCGCGAGCAGCGCGCTCGGCTCGAGCGGGTTGCCGGTGACCCGTTGCTCGACCACGCGGACCGCGTCGCCGCCGGTCAGGCTGCGGAACTCGACCGTCGCGGGATCGAGGCCGGCCGCGACCCCGACCAGGCGGACCACGCCGTCGGCGCCGACCTCGAGGTCGCGGCGCTCGGTGACGTAACCGCCGCCGCCACCGCCGTAGTCCTCACCGCCGTACGTGGGATCGAGGGCCCTGATCGCGATGGTGGTCGGCGGGCGCTCGCTCGGCTGGGCGTGGCTCGCGACCGCGAAGGCCGCGACCGCGCCGGCGAGGAGCAAGGCGCCGCCGCGCGCCGTGGACCGGATCGTCATCGCGCCGAGTGTAGCAGCGCCGACCGGTCCGCGACCGCGCCAGGGCGCGCGTGTATAGTGCCGCCGTGCCCGGTTCGTCAGCGCCCCTGCGCGGCCTCGCGCCGTATCGCGACGGCGAGCGCGCAGCGCTGACCGGCCGCGACGCCGAGATCGACGAGCTGGTCCGCGCCATCACCAGCGACGGGTTCCGCGCCGGCCTCTTGTACGGCGAGCCCGGGGTCGGCAAGACCTCGCTCCTGACCGCCGCGGTCGAGCCGGCGCTGCGCGACGCCGGGGTGGCAGTGGTGGTCGCCGACGATCCGCTGGCGCCCGGCGAGGCCCTGGCCCGGGCGGTGGCCGCGACCGGGCCGCGCCTGACCCCGGGCGAGGCCGCCTCGGCCTACCTCGCGCGGTTCGCGGCCGGCCTGGGCCCCGGTCAGCTCGCGCTGTTCGTCCTCGACGACATCGATCGCACGATCGCGATCGGCGGCGATCCAGCGGTCGCCGAGCTGAACGAGATCTACGCCCGCGTGGTCGGGCGCTCGTCCGGCCGGGCCCGGTTCCTGTTCGCGTGCGCCAGCGATCAGGTGCATCGGCTGGGCGCCCTCGAGCGGCGCACCGGCTCGCTGTTCCCGCCGGCGGCGCGCTTCGAGCTGATCCGATGGACGGCGGCCACCGCCACCGAGGTGCTGGCCCGGGTACTGACCGACGCCGGGGTCGCCGCCGAGCCCGGCCTGACCGCGGCGGTGGCGGCGGCGCTGGCCGACGACCGCGGTGTCTTGCCGGCCGAGCTGCAGCTCGCCGCCTGCGCGCTGCGCGATCAGCGGATCGCGACCCTGGCCGACTGGCGCCGGCTGGGCGGGCGGGCCGAGCTGGCCCGGCAGTGGTTGGCGGCCGGGGCCCGGGCCGGCGGCGACGAGCGCCTCGGGCTGCGCGCCCTGGGCGAGCTGGTCGGCGACGGCGCGACGGTCGACGAGCTGGCCGCCGGCCTGGCCGCGACGGCGTCGGCCGTGACCCGCGCGCTGACGCCGCTGGCCGAGCGCGGCGCGATCGTCGCCACCGACGGCCGGTGGCGCCTGGCCCACCCGGTGCTCGCCGAGCCGGTGCGCGATCTGACGGCCCTCGAGCGCGCCGTCGCGCGGCGGTCGCACGAGCTCCTGGGCAAGCGCGCCGAGGCCGGCGGTCGGCTGACGCTGCGCGAGTGGTGGGCGATCGAGCGCGAGGGCATCGCCGCGACCACCGCCGGCGAGCGCGCGGTGCTGGCGCGCTCGCGCGGCCACTTCCGCCGTCTCGCGATCGCCGCCGCGGCCGCGCCGGTCGTGCTCCTGGCCGGGCTGTGGTGGGCCCAGCGCGGTCGCGCCTACCTCGACGTCGCATCGGGCCCGGGCGGCGACCGGGTCGTGGTTCGCGCCGGACGTCCGAGCCTGAGCGCCTTCGACTGGCTGCCCAGCTCTCCCGGCTTTGGCGACTCCATCGCTGATCCCGGTTTGTCGCGCGCCATGGTCGCGCCGGCGGCCTGGGGCAAGCTGCGCGCCCGCGACCTCACCGCCGGCCTCGACGGCTGGGATCGCCTCCTCGACGATCTCCTGACCCCGCGCCTGGCAGCCCTGGTGACCTACGCCTCGACCGGCGAGCCCAGCCGGTTCGCCGCGGTGGCCAAGGCCACCACCGCGGACGACGATCTGGCCGCGCTCCTGACCGCGGTGGCGCCGATCGCCCGCGGCGCGCCGGCCGAGGTCGAGGTGGTCGACGCCGCCCTGACCCGGACCACGCCGGCGGTGCGCCAGGCCGCGCTCACCGTCGCCGGCGCGGCCGCCCGCCGGGTCGACGGGGCCTATCGCGACACCCTGATCCGGGCCTTGACCGCGAGCGATCCCGAGCAGCGGCGGATCGCGATCGCGGCGCTGCGCGCGCTGCCGCCCGAGCGCGCGCGGCCGCTGTACAGCGCCGCCCTGGCCGGCGATCCGGAGCCGGCGATCCGCCGCGAGCTCCTGGCCGAGATCGCCGGCGCCCCGGCCGACGACGTCGAGCCCTCGCTGGCCGACGCCGCCGCGATCCTCGCCGATCCCGACGTCGGCGCCGGCCTGCGCGAACGCGCCCAGGCCCAGTTCGTGCGGTCGATGCGCGGCGAGCGGACCCAGGCCGCCGAGGCCGCGCTGGCGATCGCCGCGGTGTGGACCGACGAGCGCGCGCCGGTCGACGCGCGGCTGTGGGCGATCGCGCTGGTCAGGGACGAGTTCGACGTCGGCACCGGCGGCGCGCCGACCCTGGCCCGCCCGGCCAAGCAGGCCCTTAGCTCCAAGCACGAGCCGGTGCGCGCGGCGATCGTGCCGCTGTACGCGCGGGTCGCGCCGGCCGAGGCCACGCCCGAGATCGCGCGGCTGTCGTCGGATCGGCTGAGCCGGGCGATGCGGGTCGCGGTCACGCTGGCCTGGGGCGAGCTGGCCCGCGCCCACGTCGACGCCGCCGGGCCCGCCCTCGAGAAGCTGCTGCGCGACGACGCCTTCGAGGTCCGCGCCGCCGCCGCCGAGGCCTCGGGGTTCCTCGGCCGACCGGCCCAGGAGGCCCTGGTCCGCCTGGTCAAGATCGAGCGCCTCGAGGTGGCCGCCGGCGCGTGTCGCGGCCTGGCCAACAGCGCCGCCGTCGGGGCCTCGGTCAACGTCGCGATCAACGGCATCGCCCAGCTGTGGAAGCGCAAGGGCGCGGCCCGGCGCGTCGCCGCCCGGGTGTTCGCCGACATGGCCCGCCGCAGCCCCGGCCCGATCATGAACTACCTGGTGGCCTCGGCCCGCACGCCCGACGACCCCAGCCTGCACCCGATCGGCACCGCCGGGCTGTGCGCCGCCGCTGCCGCTGGCAACGCCGAGGCCCGCCGCCAGCTCATCAAGGTCGCCGACGATCCCTCGCCCGAGGTCCGCCGCATGGTGATCGCCTGCGCCAGCGATGGCGGTCAGGGCGCCAGCGGGGTCGCGGCCGCGCTACGCCTGGTGCGCGATCCCGAGGCGTCGATCCGCATCGAGGCCGCTCGGGTCCTGGCCCAGGCCGCGACCCGGACCAAGGCCAGCGCGACGATCACCGACGGCCTGGTCGCGCTCCTCGGCGACGCCAGCCGCGAGGTCCGCGCGATCGCGATCCGCGCGGTCGGCGGCCTGGCCGATCCGCCCAAGGGCGCGGCCGCCGCGCTGATCAAGGCCTTCGCCACCGCCGACGAGGCCGAGCGCCTGACCCTCCTGCGCACCGGCCGCACGATCGCCGCCGCCGAGCTGATCGAGGCCGCGATCGCCGACCCGTCGCCGCTGGTCCGGATCGAGGCGGTCGACGCCGCCCTGGCGACCAGCGCGCGGGTCGCGCCGACCGTGGCCGCGGCCCTGGCCGACGGCGATCCCCAGGTCCGACGCGCCGTGCTCGATCGCCTGGGCCAGGCCCAGGATCAACTCGACGCCGCCGCCCTCGAGCGCGCCCTCGCGCTGGCGGTCCGCGATCCCGATCCCGGCCTCAGGCAGATCGCGCTCACCACCCTGGCGCGGGTCGGGCCCAAGGACGCCGTGACCGCCCGCCTCGGCACCGCCATGACCTCGCGGGCCGAGCGCACCCGGGCCCAGGCGGCGGCGGCGGCGATCGGCCTCGTCGAGCGCGACGCCCCGCTCGCGGTCAAGCTCTTGACCCCGCTCCTCGACGACCCCGCCCACGACGTCCGGGTCGCGCTCCTGGCCTCCCTCGGCGCCGGCTACGCCGCGGTCAACTCCCCCGAGCAGCTCGCGCAGCTCCTCGGGCGCGCCGAAGGCAACGCGATGCGCCGGCTGGTGGTCGCGGCCGCCTTCGTCATGCTCGCCCGCACCGACGCCGGCGAGACCGCCGCCAAGCAGGCCCTCGGCAAGCTGGCCGAGCGCGGCCGCCCCATGGTGCGCCGCACCGCCCGACTCACGCTCGGGCTCATCGAGGCCGACGCCGACGGCATCGCGCTCCTCGAGCAGCTCGTCCCGTAGCGCGCTCGCGCCCGGGCCGGCCGACCCGCCGCCAGGCAGGCGCGGTGAATTGGCTGTTCGGAATCGTCGGGTCGTGACGTCTTCTGGGCGGGGCAGCTCCACGCGCCGACCCGGGAGCAAGAAACGCGAAAAAGATCCCGGCCACACGCAACCGGCAGGGGCCCCCGCCCGATACGCGGACACGAACAAGCAGGCGAGGCCGGCGCTCGTGCGAGCAGGCCACTTCCGCGCAATATTCCTCGGCTGCGGAGCGTTCCGATGGAAAAGACCAGATGAGATGTCTTGAGGTCCAGCGAGATGTCGGCAGCGCAGTCGCGTCCGACCACTGGGCCTCCCCGACAGGCAGCACCGCGGCTCGCATTCCTTCAGGCCCGGACGGCCACCTCGTCGACGCTCCTCCGCCGCTCGACCCGGCGCCGGACGAGAGGACGTGGAACGGAAGAATGCCATGACGGGACTACCCTGCCCAGCGTCACGGAGCTGAACATCGGCGGGTTCACGGCTCGCACGCTGCGCGGCGACGCTCTCGCCGCGACCTTTCCCAATGTCTCCCACTTCACTGTGCGCGACGGGCCAGCCGACTTTACGCTGTCGAAGCTCGGCGCTCTCCGGGACGTGGCGTTCATGCGCACTACGGCGCCCCCGGTGCGTGAGCTTGCCGCGGTCGCCGCCCTCGAGGTCGTACACTTCAATCACCTGCGCTGCGGAAGCTGCGCCGGTCTTCTCGCGGCAGACCTCCTGGCCCGGCGCCCCGACATCAAGGTGACCGTCAACGGCACCTGGGTCAACGGAGCAGAGAGTGCGATCGGTGAGTAGAGCGTGGCGAGTCTGGCGGGCCGGGCGCTGCCATCCTCTTCTATCGCTTTCTGCGGTGGCCATGCTCGTCGTTTGTGGGGGTGTGGCACATGCGACTCCGATGCGAGCGGAGCTCGCCGGTGTCGAGCGAACCCCGACCGGGCGGCGGCAGATCTACAAGTGTCACATCGACGGCGTCCTTGGGGTCGACCGCGTGGCTGTCTACGCGAAAGACGAGTTTTGCCAGGCAGACGCTGGGTGCACCCAGCGGGTGTCGCACGAGCGAAGCTGCGATGGGATGGTGACCGAGCTGACCACGACCTACTACGATGTCGTCGTGAACTGCCAAGGTGGCGCGTGCCACATCCATGGCTTCCCAGGCCCCTACCTTCCGACCGCTGAGCGAATCGCGTTCGGCCCCGATAGCACTCCCCACGTTACGCCCGCCTCGTGGCACGAGGGGCTGGTGGCCCACGTCGGTGCGCGACTCCTCTTCTACGGCCTCGTCGTCGTGCTGTGCGCGGCGGGCGCGCGGCTCCTCCGTTCAGCTCACTGGTCTCGATCGTTGCTTTGCTCAGCGACGATGGTGGCGCTCTTGGCGACCTTCGTCTCGGGCCGGCTGCTGTTGGTTCCGGCAGCGGTCGTCGGCACAATCGCGTCTACGATTGTCCTGTGGTCGCACCGTGGCAGGTCCAGGTGATCACCGACATCGCCGAGGTCGACGCGGGGCTCGCGACCGAAGGTTGTCCTGCCTCGGTCGGAATGAGACGGGCAAGCTGCCGTGTTACCCACACGGCTACGAGCCTGCAGGTCATGTCGAAGGAGAAGACGCGGAACGGAAGAATGCAATGAACACCGCTCCCCTCCTGACCGCAATGTGTGCGTGCGCGCTGGCGAGCTGCGGCTCCCTCACAGATGAGCGTTGCACCGCCGGCGACGCCTGCGAGTTCCGCGGCGGGCCCAGCGGCGTCGTCTGTGGGCGGCGTTGGTCCTATGACCATGTGAGCTTCGCTTGTTCGCCCGGATGGCTCTCTGCCGCGGAGCTAGGACGATTCGGGCAACTGCGCCACGTCAGGCTCACCAATACCGTCTTGACCCTCGACGGGACTAGCCTGCCCAGCGTCACGGAGCTGAACGTCGGCGGGTTCGCGGCTCGCACGCTGCACGGCGACGCTCTCGCCGCGACCTTTCCGAACCTTCGCAGGTTCTCTGTGCACGAGGTGCCCGCCGACTTCACACTGTCGGAGCTTCCGGCTCTTCGGACGGCTACGTTCTGGCTTACGACCGCACCGTCCGTTACAGACCTTGCCGCGGTCGCCAGCCTCGAGGTCGTACATTTCAGACACCTGCGCTGCGGAAGCTGCGCCGATCTTCTCGCGGCAGACCTCCTGACCCGGCGCCCCGACATCAAGGTGACCGTCAACGGCACCTGGGGCAACGGAGCAGAGAGTGCGATCGTTGAGTAGGGCGTCGCCCCGGGCGCGGGCCGAGATCGAAGGGGCCCCGAGGGCCTGAGGCAACGCGGCGAGCGCTTCGGGCACGGCGCGCGAGCTCGGCGTTCGCAGCAATCCCACCAGGGCCAACACCTACAACATGAACGACGATGATATCCTTGTCACGATCGCACACAACTGGGGCGACACAGAGGTGACCCTTTCACATTGGATCGCGCATGGACCTGGCCCTCGGTGGAGAGTGCGCCCAATAGCGGCACGTGATCGGCGAACGGGAGCCACGCTACCGTTGCGCACGATCCCCCTGATGTACCGCAACACGCCGTTTTCGCGCCTTCTCATTCGATGGGGCCTACTCAAGAAGCCAGCATGGGATCATGTGCCGTACTAGGCCCAACGGTGACGACCGAAGAACCGCGGAGGCCATCGAGGTGAACTTCAGATCCCTTGCGCCTTTGCGAACCAACGCCTTCAGGTCTTCCCGACTCGACAGGTGGAGGGACTCGGAGGGGCTTGCTCCACTACCGGGCGGTCGCGATCCGCTCCCTCTTCAACATGGCGTGCCCACATGACGATTCCGATGGCATCCCTGATCGTGCGTCACCTGCGCCCGTGTGCGCGCTTCCTTCGCAGCACCGACAAGCTGGCGCCGCAGGTTCCTGCTTGTGTGGCGGACTTCATTGAGGAAGACGTTGTCGGGTGGTACACAAATCCAGGCGCAGCTCTCGACGTGCTTGTCTTCACGGAGCAAGCGATGCATCTGTGCGGCCCAGCGGGCACCACGACGGTGCCATGGCGTAACATCATCGGCTACGACGTCCCCGCCGAGAAGCGGAACGCCGAGGGGGTGAAGATCCGCACCGTAGAGGGGTCTGTCTACGTGCGCATGGCTGGCCGGAATGGTCCCGACGGGCGGTTTTCTGACGCCTTCTGCTTGGTCATGTTGTTGCACGCGCTCACTTGAACTTGGACTAGCACCTCCGCCGAGGTCGCTCATATCGAGGATGGTCAGGCACTGTGCGGTCTCGATATCGGCCAAAACATGTCAGCACAAAGCGCAAGCAATGAGCCGTCGCCCCTTGCGATCGTCTACGCTGTCGGCGTCCTCCTGGGCGTGGTCAGCCTGATAGAGGTCGTCAACGCCTCGACCCGTGAGGCCGAGTATGAACCCCTCTGGGGCAGCGAGAGCCGCTAGATCTACGCTTCGCAGACGCGCCATGTGGCGTACAATACTCAAGCGGCGCTCACCGGCCTGCTGCCAGTCGTACTCTTGCTGCATCCGGCGCCGCGCCGGCGCCTCCTGTGCTTCCGAGGCGCGCTCGTGTACTCTATCGCCTTGTCGATCTCGCAGCTTCCCGCATGTCTATCGTAGATTCGAGAGCTTCGAGCACGTGCCCTGCGGAAGCTGTGGCCTCGGGGAGGCGACTCCTACGCCATCGTGGGGGGCTGCGAATGACGGACAGGTGCCTCGAGTGCTTCGACGGTCGGCGCTGGTACAGGGCGAACCTGCACGGCGCCGTCGTGCAGGTGGAGGTCAGCGAGGACCGAAGGCAGTGGGCCTCTTTGCCGATGAGACGAACGCTGCGGTCTGTGTTGCGCAGTCGACACGCCGATTGGCCGCCGGTGCAGGTCCGTGAGCTGCGCATCGCGTCGGGGCAGCTCGAGATGGAGTTCGAGGACATCTATGTCATCTGGGAGCGCCCGATCTTCGCCTCGTGGCGCGAGAGTCGATGGCGAGCTGCGTTCCGCGATGGTCGATGGGAGGTCACGCGCGTGGGCTACCTGTCGACCCTCGCGGAGCATCGGAAGGATCTTGAGAGGTTTCGGCGCCGCACGCCCTAGCAATGACCGGAGGATGGGTATCCATGGACGCTGGCGTCTTCGTCGTGATCTCGCGACGTGCCCCGGGAGGCGCGGGCTTCCTGAACGTCGAGCCGCAACAGTTTCCCGCCGACGAGCGGCGGGCGACGGTCACGCGGGGACACCTCGCCCTCGTGGTGTCGGAGCTGACGACCGAGTGGCGACACCTCCCGGCGGGGCTCTCCCCTTCCACCAGCGTCGTCCTTCGGGTCTCTGACACGACGATGGACGCCCTCCACTCTCAGGCGCGCCTGCTCGCTCGCGGCTTCACCCCCGATGACGACGCGGAGGAGCTACCCGACCTCCTGGGCGAGCTCAAGGCGCTGCTCGTGGACGGCCCGTGGGCGCTGGTCTACCTCGAGGAATGGGAAGACATGCAGGTGATCCGGCGCGCTACGCCAGACGAGGCGATCGAATACCTGAGGGCCGAGGTCCTGCGCGAACATCCGGCGCGAGGCTTTCTGTTCTTCGGCGAGGGCCCGGCGCGGTAGACCACGCGGCGCGCCTCGTCACCGCCGCCCGCGAACAGCGCCGCGCGCGCAGCGGCTCCGCTGCAGCGAGGGGCACCCAGACCGCTCGCCCCTTCGCGTCTGTCACCGCGGCCATCATCAGCAGGCCCTCGGGCGAAGAGCACGGGTCGGCCGGGGTCTAGGGCGCTTCGAGCGGGCGCAGGTCGTCGCCGCGCCCCGGGGCCGACAGGGAGGTCACCCAGCCGGGTCACCCACCTGGGGTCACCCAGCCGGCGGCGACGGCGGTCGCGGGACGGTGGGATCGGCGCGCGCCCAGTGGCCTGGCCCGGGCCGCGGGCATAAGCTCGACGGGTGGCACCCCCGACTGGCGTCGACGCCCCCCGCGGCGCGGTCGTCCTGGTCGAGGACGACCGCGGGGTGGCGACCCTGGTCGCGGCGATCCTCGAGGGCGCCGGGTATGCGGTGCGGGTTTGCGGCGACGGCGCGAGCGCCCGGCGGGCCCTGGCAGCGGCCGAGCCCGACGTGTTGTGCCTCGACCTGGGCCTGCCCGACGTCGACGGCCGCGAGCTGATCGGCGAGCTGCACCAGCGCCACCGCGACCTGCCGATCGTCGTGCTCACCGCCGACGATCAGATCGACACGGTGGTGGCGGCGATGCGGGCCGGCGCCTACGACTACCTGGTCAAGCCGATCGAGCGCGACACGCTCATCCGCACGGTCGCCGACGCCGCGGCCCGGCGCGCGGGACCGACGCGCGGCGCCGCCCCGACGGCCCCGCCGGGGTACCACGGCCTGATCGGGACCTCGGCGCCGATGCGCGCCCTCATCCGCGAGCTCGAGCAGGTGGCGCCGACCGATATCACGCTGCTCATCCTCGGCGAGAGCGGGACGGGCAAGGAGCTGGTCGCCCGCGCGATCCACGATCGCAGCGCCCGCCGCGATCGGCCCTTCGTCGCCGTCAACTGCGCCGCGATCCCGGAGTCGCTGCACGAGGCCGAGCTGTTCGGTCACGAGCGCGGCGCGTTCACCGGCGCCAGCGCGCGCGCCCCGGGGCGGTTCGAGCAGGCCCACACCGGGACCCTGTTCCTCGACGAGGTGGCCGAGCTGTCGCCGGCGCTCCAGAGCAAGCTCCTGCGGGTGTTGCAGGAGCGCCGGTTCCACCGCATCGGCGGCGCCAGCGAGCTCGAGGTCGACATCCGGGTGATCGCCGCCACCCACCGCGATCTCGACGCCGCGGTGCGGGCCGAGCGCTTCCGCGAAGATCTGTTCTATCGCCTGGCGGTGTTCGAGCTCGAGCTGCCGCCGCTGCGGGCCCGCGCCGATGACGTACCGATCCTGGCCGAGGCCTTCGTGGCCCGGTTCGCCGACGAGCTCGGCCGCCCGCTGCGCCTGGCGCCCGAGGCCCTGGCCTGCCTCCAGGCCTACCACTGGCCAGGAAACGTCCGCGAGTTGCAGAACGCGATCCACCGCGCCGCGGTGGCGACCACCGACGGCGTGATCGCCCCGGGTCACCTGCCGCGGCGGGTCGCGCCGACCGTGCCGACCGCGCCGGCGCCGGGTCCCAGCCCCGACGGTGGCGGCCCGGCAGCGGGCGCCCTCGAGCAGGCCGAGCGCGCGACGATCGCCGCCGCCCTGGCCCGCCACCAGCACAACCTGACGCAGGTCGCGCGGGAGCTCGGCATCGGCCGGACCACCCTGTACCGCAAGCTCAAGCGCTACGATCTGGGGTGAGCCGCGGACGTTCCGCCGCGGGTGCGACCCCATAGCGCATCGTCTCGTCCCACGACCGATACACTGTGCCATTGTGAAACATCGCCGCCCGTCGTCTGCCGCGTCGCGGCGCACGCGCGATCGGCCCGCCACATGCAATGCCGTCGCGGTGATGACCGCCGCCGTGGAGTCTCGATGATCGACGTCCTCCTGGTCGACGACGCCCGTGAGATCGAGGTCCTGGCCCGCGCCACGCTGGCCGGCCGCGCGGCGCTGCGGGTGTGTCGGGATCGCGCCGCGGCCCGGCAGGCCTTCGCCGCCGGCCCGGCCGCGGTGGTGTTGATCGATCTGGTCCTCGACGGTGAGTCGGGCTTCGACGTGCTGACCGATCTGCGCGGCCTGCCGGGCGGCCCGGCCGCGCGCATGCTGGCGGTCTCGGCGTGCGACGATCGCGAGGACGTGGCCCGGACCCGGGCCGCGGGGTTCGACGGCCACCTGGCCAAGCCGCTGACCCGCGCGCAG
This sequence comes from Kofleriaceae bacterium, assembly GCA_018057825.1. GTDB lineage: Bacteria > Myxococcota_A > Polyangia > Haliangiales > Haliangiaceae > UBA2376. The sequence goes on from JAGPCY010000046.1 coordinate 59,613, forward strand.
CTCGACCTCGCCCTCGGCCTGGCCGCGCCCGCGATCCAGGTCCCGAGCTACCTGGCCGATCTGGTCCCCGAGTTCCTGGGCGGGGTGACAGCCCTGGCCGCGACCGCCCGGGTCGAGCTGGCGCGGGGTGGCTGGAGCGAGGTGGCGCGGGTCGGCCACCGGCTGGCGGGCTCGGCGGCGATCTACGGCTTCCCGACCCTGGTCGCCCGCGGCCGCGCCCTCGAGCGCGCCGCCACCGCCGCCGATCCGATCGCCGCCGCCCGGCTGATCGAGGAGATCGACGCCGACGCCGCGCGGCCGTGGCCCCCGACGCCGGAGCCGCCGCGGTGAGCTATCGCCTCGAGCGCGTCGAGCTCGATCGGGTGTTCCCGTTCCACGTCGTGGTCGGCCCCGACGACTGTGTGCGCGGCGCCGGACCCGCGTTGACCGAGCTGGTGCCCGACCTCCTCGGCGCCCGGGTCGACGCCTGGTTTCGCAGCCGCCCCGACGACACCCCGGTGACCTTCGCCACCCTCGAGGCCGCGCGCGATCGCCGCCCGCTCCTCGACTTCGCGGGCCGCGTGGCGCTCTCGGGCGAGCTGATCGATGTCGACGGCGGGCTGGCGTTCCTCGGCGCGCCGTGGGTAGACGAGCGGGCCGAGCTGGCCCGGCTGCGCGCCGCCGAGGCCCGCCACCGCCTGGTGCTGGCCAGCGCGCCCGACGCGATCATGTGCTGCGACGACGGCGATCGGATCGTGTCGGCGAACCCGGCGGCCGAGCATCTGTTCGGTCACCCCGAGGGCGAGCTGCGCGGCCGCCCGATCACCGAGTTCATCCCGGGGTTTCCAGACGCGCCCAGCCACGGGGTCGGACGCACCCGCCGGTTCCCATGCGAGGTGACGATCGGCGAGTCCAGCGACGATGGCCGGCGCTACCACACACTCTTCATCCGCGATCGCACCGAGCGCGATCGCGCCGAGGCCGCCCGTCGCGTCGGGGAGCAGCGCTACCAGGTCCTGGTCGAGTCGCTGCCCGAGGTGGTGTTCGAGGTCGACGCCCGCGGTCGCCTGCGCTTCGTCAACCGCGCCTTCGAGACCTGGACCGGCTTCCCGGTCGCCAGCGTCCTCGGCCGCGACGCCGCGGAGCTGATCGCGCCCGCCGATCGCGCGGCGGTGCGCGCTGCCCGCCGCGCCGCGCTGAGCGAGGTGACCCGGGTCCGGGCCGCCCTGGCCCTGCCCAACCAGCCGCCGCGCCAGATCGAGCTGGTGCTGCGGACGGTCGGGCCCGACGGTGGCGTCACCGGGATCGCCAACGACGTCACCGCCAAGGTCGAGGCCGACACCGCGCTGGTCGCCGCGCGCGACGCCGCCCAGCGCGCGGCCCGCGCCAAGTCCGACTTCCTGGCCCACATGAGCCACGAGATCCGCACGCCGATGAACGCCGTCATCGGCATGACCAGCCTGTTGCTCGACACCCCGCTCGACGACGGCCAGCGCGAGTACGTCGACACGATCCGCGCCGGCGGCGAGGCCATGCTGGCGCTGATCAACGAGATCCTCGACTTCTCGAAGATCGAGGCCGGTCACATGACCCTCGAGGAGACGCGCTTCGATCTGATCGAGGTGATCGAGTCGGCGATGGACCTGTCGGCGCTGGCGGCGGCGCGCAAGGGCCTGGGCTTCGCGTACGCCCTCGGCCCCGACGTCCCGGCGACCGTCGAGGGCGACGCCACCCGGCTGCGCCAGGTCCTGGTCAACCTGCTGAGCAACGCGGTCAAGTTCACCCACGAGGGCCACGTCCAGCTCGACGTCGCCGTGTTGGTCGCGAGCCCTGACGAGGTCACCCTCGAGTTCGCGGTCACCGACACCGGCATCGGCATCCGCCCCGATCGCCTCGATCGGCTGTTCCACTCCTTCACCCAGCTCGACGCCTCGACCACCCGGGCCTACGGCGGCACCGGCCTCGGGCTCGCCATCACCAAGCGCCTGACCGAGCTGATGGGCGGCGGGGTCGCGTGCACCAGCGCGCCGGGGCGCGGCTCGCGCTTCACCGCGATGGTCAACCTGCGCCAGCCGTCGGCGCCGCCCGACTGGCGCCGGCCGCAGACGACCTTGAGCGATCAGCTCGTGGCGTGCCGGATGGCGCCGCCGCAGGGCCGGATCGTCGCCGAGCTCTTGCAGGGCTGGGGCGCGGAGGTGCTCGCCACCGACGACGCGCCCGCCAGGCCGCGGTCCCTGGTGGTGACCGACGCCGAGGACGACGCGCTCGAGGCGGCGCTTCTCGAGGCCGGGCCGGCGGCGGTGCTGGTGGTGGCGTCGTCGGCGCGCCGGGTCCACTGGGAGCCCCAGGTCGCCGCCGCCCTGGCCCGCGGCCAGCGCTGCCTCACCGCCGCCACGCCGCTGCGCTGGGGCCGGCTGGCGGCGCAGCTCGGCGCGATGATCGGCGCCTCGCCCAGCCCGACGTGGACCCCGCCGCGGCGCCCGGCCGCGGTCGAGCTCGATCCGACCCTGGCCGCGGTGCGGATCTTGATCGCCGAGGACAACCTGGTCAACCAGCGGGTCGCGGTGGCGCTCTTGCAGCGCCTGGGCTGTCGCGCCGACGTCGTGGCCAACGGCCTCGAGGCCCTCGACGCGGTCCGTCGCCAGCCCTACGATCTGGTGTTCCTCGATCTGCAGATGCCGGAGATGGACGGCCTGGCCGCGGCCCGCGCCATCGGCGAGCTGCGCGGCGTCGAGCTGCCGCTCCTGTGCGCGATGACCGCCAACGCGACGCAGGCCGATCGCGACGCGGTGGCCGCGGTCGGCATGGCGGGGTTCATCGGCAAGCCGATCGATCCGGCCCAGCTCGAGCATGTGGTTCGCCTGGCCGCCGGCCGGCCCCGCGGCGAGCCGACGCGGCCGCGGCGCACCTCGACCGCGCCGCAGACGCCGAGCGCGCCGCCGGCCACGATCTCCCGTCGGCTCGACGAGATCGCCCGCGACGCCGGCGATGACGTCGCCAACGAGATCGCCGAGCTGTTCCTCGAGGACGCGGTCCGCCTGAGCGCCCGCCTCGCGGCGGCGACCGCGCGCGGCGCCACTGACGACGCCCGCCGCGCCGCCCACGCCCTGCGCGGGGCGGCCAGCAACGTCGGCGCCAGCCACCTCGCGAGCCTGGCCGAGCGCTGCGAGCGCGCCGCCGGCGCCGCCGACGCGACCGCGCTGGCGGCCGGGACCGAGGCCTTGGGGCTGGCGCTGCCCCTCGCGCTCGCCGCGCTGCGCGCCTACCTCGGGCGCGGCGCGATCGCCGCCGCTGAGCCGTGACGAGACCCGACGAGCTGCGACGAGCCGCGACGGCGGTCGCGGACCGCGACCGCGCGCGGGCGTGCGGCTACGGGCGAGGCGCGTGCATCGGCGACCGCTCGGCACCGCGCGCGGCGTAGCGCACCAGCTCGCGGCGCAGGCGATCGAGGGCGATCGGCTTGGTCATGAAGGCATCGATGCCGGCCGCCAGGCAGGCGTCGCGGGCCTCGCTGAGCGCGTTGCCGGTGAGCGCGATGATCGGGGTCGGGACGAGCTGACCGAAGCGCTCATGGGCGCGCATCGCCCGCGCCGCCTCGACGCCGTCGAGCACCGGCATCTGCAGGTCGAGCAAGACGACGTCGTAGCGCTCGGTCTTGAAGGCGTCGACCGCGGCGGCGCCGTCACCGACCAGGTGGTAGGCGTGCTGATCGCGCTCGAGGAAGCGCGCGATCAGCTTCTGATTGACCACGTTGTCCTCGGCCACCAGCACCCGTAGGCCCCGGCTCGGCGTCGCCGCGTCCGAGACCGGGGTCGGGCGGCTCGGCTGCAGCGCCTCGGCGATCGCCTCGAGGGCCTCGGCCTCGTCGAACGGCTTGACCAGGCAGGCCCGAGGCCGGACCGCGCGGGCCCGGGCCCGATCGATCCGGCGATCGAGCGCCGACAACAGCACCAGCTTGGCCGCCGGCTGCCGACGGGCGACCTCGGCGGCGACCTCGAGGGCGCGCGGGCTGTCGCCGCGGACCAGGACCGCGTCGACCATCGGGCCACCGCGGGCCGCCTCGCCGAGCTCGGCCAGCGAGGTCGCGACGTCGGCGCCGCGCCGGCGCAGGGCGGCCGCCAGCCAGCCGACCGAGGCCGGATCGTCGTCGAGGATCATCAGGCGGCGCCCGATCGCGACCCCGGCGTGCTCGCTGGCCGGCGCGGCCTCGACCGGCCGCGCCGCGACCGTGAAGGCGAACGTGCTGCCTCGCCCGGGCTCGCTGACCAGGGTGATCGTGCCGCCGAGGAGCTGGACCAGGCGCCGCACGATCGTCAGGCCGAGCCCGGTGCCGCCGTACTGTCGCGGGGTCGAGGAGCTGGCCTGGGCGAACGGCTCGAAGATCGCGGCGTGGCGCGACGGCGCGATGCCGATCCCGGTGTCGCGGACCTCGATCTTGAGCCCGGGCTCGTCGACGCCGACCACGGCCGGCGCCACCCGCACCGCGACCGAGCCCTGGGCGGTGAACTTGATCGCGTTCGAGGCCAGGTTGGTGAGCACCTGGCGCAACTTGGAGGCGTCGCCGACCAGCCCGTCGCCGACCCCGGGCGCGAACTCGACCGTGAACTCGAGACCGCGCTCGGCGGCCCGCAGCGCCAGCGGCCGCAAGGTCTCGCGGATCAAGCTGCGCGGTGCGAACGGAACCTCGTCGAGCTCGAGCTTTCCGGCCTCGATCTTGGAGAGATCGAGCACGTCGTTGATCAGCTCGAGCAGGACCCCGGCCGACGACCGCGCCAGCCCGAGGTGCTCGCGATGCTCGACCGAGTCGTCGTCGCCCAGCGCCAGGTCGAGCATGCCGAGGATGCCGTTCAGCGGGGTCCGGATCTCGTGGCTGATGTTGGCCAAGAACTCGGTCTTGGCGCGGTTGGCGCGCTCGGCCTCATCTTTGGCCAAGACCAACCCCTGACGCGCCCGGGCCAGCTCGTCGCGAGCGCGCCGGGCGACGTCGTTGTCGATCACCAGCGCGGTCCACCAGAGCTGCCCGTCGAGCTCGCAGCACACCCGGCCGCGCTCGATCACCCACCGGCGTCGGCCGTCGGCCATGGTCAGCGGGTACTCGACCTCGTAGGCCTCGCCGCCGGTGGCGGCTAGCTCCTCGGCGCGCAGAAACAGATGAGGCCCACCGATCGCCCGCCCGAGCTCCTGGGGCGCCTGGCGCCAGGCCGCGATCGGGTACCCCGACAGCTCGGCGATCCCGTCGGACACGAAGTCGACCTCGACCGTCGGGCGCAGGCGCAGCCGGAACACGCAGCCCGGGACGTTGGCGATGAGCGAGCGGATCTTCACCTCGCTCGACGCGAGCTGGGCCTGCATCTCGTGGTTGCGGCGCGCCAGATCGCGCAACGACTCCGATAGCGCCACCAGGTCGTCGCCCGGCGCCGCCGCCAGGTCGGCGTCGCGGCCGGTCAACGCGCGCGCGCTGTCGCGCAGGTTGTGGATGGCCTCGGCGACGCTGGCCCGATCGGCCAGGAGGCGCTGGTTGGCGGTGGTCAGCTCCGCGCTCGACAGCTCGAGGGCGCGCTGGCGCAAGACCTGATCGCGATCGTGCTGGGCGTAGGCGTCGCCGAGGGTGTCGATCAGCCGCGTGAGGCCGGCGGCCAGGGGCTGGTCGGGCGCGGCGGCCAGGTCGGCGAGGAAGCCGTCGACCTCGTTGGCCCGCAGGCCGAAGGCGCGGCGGAGCTGGCGCACCAGCGTCGGGTGGACCGGCTTCACGGGGCCTCCTCGGCGCCCTCGGTCAGGTACGTGATCGTGAGCGTCTGGTTGTGCAGGTGGGAGGCCCCCAGCGGCGACGGCGCGATCTCGCCGAACGAGTAGAACCCGGCGACCCGCGTGCGCGGGCCGAGGGTCGCCCGCACCGCCTCGATCTCGCTCTCGGCGTCATCGCCCATCACCAGCCGGCGGCCGATGCAGCTCACCAGGAGCGCCAGGCCGTGGTCGGCGCCGGCCAACACCTCGGCGGCCGCGGCCTCGGCGCCGACGATCAGCGAGTCGTTGGTGGCGTGCATCATGCGCAGGTAGCCGTCGGGGTCGACGTCGCCGGCCAGGGTCACGGTGCCGGTGGTCCGATCGACGTCGAGCACGGTGCGGATCGGCCCGACCTGACGACAATCTGCCGACACGATCTCGAACGGAAACAGGAGCGCGGTCGCCGGCAGGCCGTCGGCGTAGTCGCCCAGGTAGCGGCGGTACAGGTCGAGGGCCGGCTCGCCGTCGAGCTCGTGGAGCACGTTGCGATCGCAGCGGGTGACCCGGCGCAGCGCACCCAGGGGTCGCCAGCCGTGGCGCGAGCCGACCCGGGTGATCAGCGCGGCGCCGTAGAGGCCGATGCCCACGAGCTGACGCGGTCCGACCGAGGTCCCGGCGAGGGTCATGGTCTCGCGGAACTCGCCGCGATCGCCAGCCAGCCCACCGCTCACCGTCACCTCTGACGGTAGCTCGGCCCGCATCCCGGCGACCACCTCGCTGCCGTTCAGGTCGAGGCCGGGCACCAGGACCACGACCGCCGCCAAGCCGTCGGGCGCCAGGCCCTGGGCCAACCTCCGACCCGCGGCCGCCGAGTCCGCGGCGTCGGCGATGGTGGTCGTCACGACCGCGACCCGGGTCCGGTCGAACCCGACCGCGGTGACCACCACGCCGTCGAGGCGAGCGCCGTCGTCGTGGATCTGCCCCGAGCCGGTGCAGCCGACGACCGCCGCGCCGGGATAGACCTCGGCGAGGAGCGCCGGCAGCGCCGGATCGGCGAGCAGCTCGTTGTCGGCGAAGACCAGCACCAGCTCGGCCGAGCGAGGCCCCGGCGTGAGCTGCGGGATCAGCGCGGCCAGCGTGGGTGCGACGAACTGCTCCGTGCGCATGCCGAACGGTGATGCAGCCGGCATGCCGGCGGTGAACCCCGCGACAGCGCATCCCCGACCGCCCGGTGTTCCAACCTGGGACGGGCAGGGAACGGGTAGCCGGTGCAACGGCCCGGGCGGCCCCAAACGCCCCCCGAACGGTGCTCGCCGCGTCAGCTCACGGGGCGGTGACGATGACGTTGGTCGAGATCCCGCCGCGGACCCAGAACTTGCCCGTGACCTTGATGCGGCGTGGCGCGATGGCCGCGACCACGTCGTCGCAGATCTGGTTGGTCACCGCTTCGTGGAAAGCGCCGCGGTCGCGGAAGCTCCACAGGTAGAGCTTGAGCGACTTGAGCTCGACGCACAGCGCGTCGGGCGTGTACTCGATCTGGATCGTCGCGAAGTCTGGCTGGCCTGTCATCGGACACAGGCAGGTGAACTCGGGGCAGTCGAAGGCGATCACGTAGTCGCGCCCCGGCCGCGGGTTCGGAAAGGTCTCGAGGGTCGTCGTCGGCTGCGTCGTCATGCCGCCCTATAGCGCATCCTGCGAAACCGGTCGATCGCCCGCCGCCACCCCGACCCCGACCCCCGACCCGGACCCCGACCCCGACCCCGAACCCGAGTCCGAACCCGAGACCGAGACCGAGACCT
>JAGPCY010000047.1 GCA_018057825.1 Kofleriaceae bacterium
GGCAGAGCGCGAGGGCGGGCCCGCGGCCGAGACGCAGACCGAGACCGCGACCGAGACCGGGACCGAGACCGAGACCGAGACCGAGACCGAGACCGAGGCCGAGACCGAGACCGAGGCCGAGACCGAGACCGAGACCGAGACCGAGACCGAGGCCGAGACCGAGACGGAGACCGAAGGACTAGGCCGATCAGCGCGATCAGGTCGGGCAGGCCTCGGCCGCGGCGAAGCGCTGGCCCGGGCAGCTCCCCGATGCGCGGAAGGTCTGGCCGTCGCAGCCGCAGTAGGCGCGCAGATCGCGGGTGCAGCCGCGCTGGGCCGGCGCGCAGACGCCCGGGGCCTCGGGCCCGCAGCCCTGCCCCTCGCACACCCCGGACGCGCACTCGGTGGCGGCCAGGCAGGCCGCGCCGTCGGGCTTGGCGGCGGCGGCCGGCGCGCACTCGCCCTTGGCGGCGAAGCGGCGGCCCGGGCAGCTCCCCGACCCGGTGAAGGTCTGGCCGTCACAGCCACAGAACGGCGCGAGGTCCATCGTGCAGGCCCGCGAGGCGTCGACGCACACGCCGGGCGCGTCGGCGCCGCAGCCCTGCCCTTCGCACACCCCCGACGCGCACTGCGACGCGACCTCGCACGGCGCCCCGACCGCGGCGCCCGGCTGGTAGCCGGTCGGCGGCGGCATCGGCGGCGGGGTCACGACCGGCGCGCCCGATGGCGGGCACGCGGCGAGGGTCAGCGCGAGGGTGACGAGGGCCGAGCGGGAGATGGCGGTGGAGGCAGGCGTCGTCGACATTGGCCCGGACTGTACGCGATGCGACGCGCCGCGGGACGCGATCGGCGGCGTCCTGCTAGCCTGCGCGCGATGGGCAACCGCTTCGGCACCGCGCTGACGATCACCACGTTCGGCGAGTCCCACGGTCCCGGCGTCGGGGTGGTCATCGACGGCTGCCCACCGCGCCTGCCGCTGCCGGTGACCGCGATCCAGGCCGCCCTCGATCGCCGTCGCCCGGGCCAGAGCACGCTGGTGTCGCCGCGCCGCGAGCCGGATCAGGTCGAGCTCCTGTCGGGGTTGTCGCCCGACGGCCTGACGCTCGGCACCCCGATCAGTCTGCTGGTGCGCACCGTCGACGCCCGCGGCAAGGACTACGCGGCCCTCGAGACCGCCTACCGGCCGTCCCACGCCGACTACACCTACGATGCCAAGTTCGGCATCCGCGCGATCGCCGGTGGCGGCCGCGCCAGCGCCCGCGAGACCGTCGGGCGGGTCGCGGCCGGCGCGGTGGCCGAGGCGATCGTGTCACCGCTCGGGATCACCTGCGTGGCCTGGGTCGACGAGGTCGGCGAGATCGCCGCGGCGGTCGATGGCGAGACCGTCACGCGCGACGAGGTCGATCGCCACCCGGTGCGCTGCCCCGATCCCGCCGCCGCGGCGGCGATGGCGACGGCGATCGAGGCCGCACGCGCCGACGGCGACTCCCTCGGCGGCGTCATCCGGTGCGCGATCCGCGGCGTGCCGGCCGGCTGGGGCGCGCCGGTGTTCGACAAGCTCGACGCCGACCTGGCCAAGGCCATGGTCTCGATCCCGGCGGTCAAGGCCTTCGAGCTCGGCGCCGGCTTCGCCGCCACGCGGCTGCGCGGCTCGACCCACAACGACGAGCTGTACCGCGCCGAGGACGGGCGGATCCGCACTCGCACCAATCGCGCCGGCGGCGTGGTCGGCGGCATCTCGAACGGCGAGACCATCGCGATGCGCATCGGGTTCAAGCCGACCGCGACGATCATGCGGGCCCAGGCCACGGTCGATCGCGACGGCGTCGACACGGTGCTGGCGCCCCGCGGCCGCCACGATCCGTGCGTCCTGCCGCGGGCGGTGCCGATCGTCGAGGCGATGGCGCTCCTGACCGTGGCCGACCACTACCTGCGCCACCGCGGCCAGTGCGGCTGACGCCGACCGCGGCGCAGGCCCGCGCGCGCTGGCCTCAGGCTGGACGGGTCGCCACCCGGCGCCGGCCGCACGCCCCGGTGCACGGATCGACCTCCCAGCCGTGGCGGGCGCACACCAGGCGGTCGCCGTCGAGGAAGCCGTCGGACAGCGGGCCGCCGTCGTGCGGACAGCGATCGTCGACGACGTAGGCCCGGCGATCGGCGAGGACCACCAGGGCGACCGCGCGCCCTCCGTCGCTGGCGGCGGTCACGGATCCGGGCGCCGCCCCGGCCAGGGCGTCGCCCACCGACGGCCGGACCGGCCGATCGTCGCCGCACAGGTCGGCGATCAGGGCCGAGGTCGCGATCATGTGCCGAGGCTAGCGACCGGGTCTGACGCCGGGTGGTTTCTTGACCGAGGCCGGGCCGGCCGGTAGCGTCCCCCGGTGGCGTGCGTCCTCGTCCATACCGATGTGGTCGACGGGCACCCGACGCCGGCCGCCCTGGCGATCCTCGGTGAGGGTCGGCGCATCGCCTCGGCCCTGGGCGCCAGCCTGTACGCGGTGGCCTTCACCCCCGAGGACGACCCGGCCGTCGAGGCCGCCCTCAACGCCGCCCTGGGCCAGGGCGGCGCCGACCGCTCGGTCGTCATCGCCGGCGCCGCGCCCGCGGCGCTGTGGCTGACCCGCGGTCCGGCCCTGGCCCGGGCCTGCGAGCTGCTCCGCCCCAGCCTGGTCCTCCTGGCGGCCGATCCCGCGGGGCGCGACATCGGACCGCGGCTGGCCGCGCGCCTGGGCGCCGCCTTCATCGCCGAGCCGATCGTCGAGGCCGGGCCGCGCGGCGAGATCGTGTTCGCGCGCCCGGTCTACGACGGCGAGCTGTGGCGCCGGCTCCAGCTCGACGAGCTCGAGCAGCCGGCGGTGGTGACGCTGTCGGCCGACCGCCCGGCGGCCCGCGGCACCGACGACGCCGAGCTGGTCCGCCTCGCGGTCGTCCCACCTCCGGTGGCGACCGGCGTCGAGCTGTCGGTCGAGCCGGCCGCGCCCGATCCGCTGGTCGCGGCCCGGGTCATCGTGGTCGCCGGCGCCGGGGTCGCGCCGTCGGCCATGCCCCTGGTCGTAGCGCTGGCCGAGCGCCTGGGCGGCGAGGTCGCGGGCACCCGCGCGGTGTGCGAGCGCGGACAGGTCGCCGCCGATCGCATGATCGGCGTCGGCGCCCGCACCGTCCACCCGGCGCTCTACGTCGTGTGTGGCGCCTCGGGCTCGATGGCCCACCTGGGCGCGGTGTCGCCCGACGCCGAGATCGTCGCGATCGATCGCGATCCGCGGGCGCCGATCTGGCGGGCCGCGCGCTGGGGACTGGTCGGCGCGATCGAAGACCAGGTGCCGGCGCTCCTGGCCGCCCTCGAGGTCGCGCCGTGACGGTCGCGATCCTCGTGCGGCGCGCCCTGGCCCGCCCCGGCCAGCACGACGAGGAGCAGATCCTCGGGCCGTGTGAACGCGGCGCCCTCGGGCTCGGCCTGACCCTGGCCGAGGCGCGGGGCGCCGACGCGATCGCGATCGCGGTCGGCCCGGCCCGGCGCGAGGATCGGGTGCTGGCGATGGCGCTGCGCGCCGGCTGCGCGCGGGCCCTGCGGGTGTGGGACGACGGCCTCGAGGACCTCGACTATCTGGGCCTGGCCGAGGTGCTGGCCGCGGCGGCCAAGGACGTCGGCGCGACGATCGTGGTGTGCGGCGACCGCTCGGTCGACGAGCGGGTCGGCGCCCTCGGCCCAGCGGTGGCCGAGGTCCTCGGCGTGGCCCACGTCAGCGGCGTGATCGCGGCCCGGGTCGGCGGCGAGCTGGTCGAGATCGAGCATCAAGCCCAGGCCGGCGCGGTCCGGCTGCGCGTGGCCCCGCCCCTGGTCCTCGCGACCGCGGCCCCGCCGGTGCGCGACCCCGCCGCCCCGGCGCCGCGGCCACCGCCCGGCGCCCAGGCCATCGCCGCCAAGGACCTGGCCGAGCTCGGGCTCGACGGGCGCCGGCTCGCGCCGCGGCGCGCGCTGATCGGCCGGCTGCGGCCCTTGCGCGGCGCGCGCCAAGCCACGATCTTGCCCGACGCGGCGGCGCTGATCGATCGGCTGCGCGGCGAGCGAGTCTTGCCGCCGCTCGAGGTGACGCCGTGACCCGGCGCGCGCCCCTGGCGGTCGCGGTCGGTCGCCCGGTGGTCCTGGCCGACGTCCCCGCCGACATCGCGACCTTGGTCGCCGACAGCTTCGCGGCCCGCCGCCTGCCGGCGCCGGTGGCGACCGCGGTCGTGAGCCTCGACGCCGCCGACGACGTGGTGGCCGGCGCCTGGCTCGCGCCGACGCCGAGCGCGGCGGCCGCCCTGGCGCCGATCGCGCGCACCGCCGCCGCCGCCGGGCGGCCCCTGGTGGTGTGGGCGCGGCCCGGCACCCGGGTCGAAGAGATCGCCGCGGTCGCGTATCTGCGCGCGGCCGGCGCCGCGGTGTGCGCCGAGCCCGACGCCTGGGTCGAGGCCCTGGCGCTCTTGGCCGCCCACGGCACGCCGGCCGGCGCCCGGACCGCGGTGGTCGCCCCGCCCGACAGCTACCTCGCGGCCTCGGCCCAGGACGACGGCCGGCGCACCGCGTGGTCGGCGGCCGCCGATCAGCTCGGCCCGACCGACGTCGTCCTCCTCGGACGCGGCGCCTGGGCCGCGCCCCCCGGCGAGCTGGTCGCGCTGCGGGTGCCGCTGTGTGAGCGCGGCGAGAGCCTGGCCGACGCCCCGGTCGGCGCGCTGGTCGGGCTGCGCCCGGCGCTGGCGGCGATCGCCGCGGTCGGCCGGGCCGTCGAGCGCGCGCGGATCGGCCTCGGCCCGGCGGCCCGCGCCAGCCGCGGCGAGCTCGAGATCGACGAGGAGCGCCTGGCCCGCCAGCTCGGCAAGATCGCCGCCGGCGATCGTCGACTCGGCGATCACGAGGCCAAGGTCTTGCTCGCCGCGTACGGCGTGCCGATCACGCGGCAGGCGGTCGCGACCTCGCCGTCGGCGGCCCAGCGCCTCGCCGCCAAGGCCGGCTTCCCGGTCGACCTCAAGCCGTGGGGCCCCGACGTCCCGAGCGAGCGCGCCGGGTGCCCGATCGAGCGCGGCCTGGCCAGCGCCGCCGACGTGCGCCGAGCCTTCACCGCGGTCCTGGCCCAGGCCGGTCAGCCGCTCGACGGCGGCGCGGTGATCGTGCGGGCCAGCCCACGCCCCGGGCGCGCGCTGCGGGTCAAGATCGCCACCCTGCCCGACCTCGGCCCCACCGTGATCGTCGAGGTCACCGGCCAGCCGCCCGAGGCCGCGCCGGCGCCGCTCCGGCTCGCCGACGCCAACGCCTTGGCCCTGACCGTGGTCGCGACCCGCGCCGGCGACGACGAACCCGACCGGGTCGGCCTGGCCAATCTCCTGCGCCGGGCCTCGCACCTCGCGGTCGATCACGCCGATCGCCTGGCCGAGATCTCGCTCGGCGAGGTCGTGGTCGCGGGCAAGGGCGACGGCGCGGTGGTCGTCGACGCCGAGATCGCGCTCCGCCCGTAGCGCCCGACGCGCGCGGCCTCAGCCGGCGATCGCGGCGCGCGCGATCGCAGCCAGCTCGGCCGGGGTGTTGCGAGTCGGATCGTCGAGGACGGCGTCGAGGCCGGCCGCCAGGGCCCGCCCGATCGCCGGCCCCGGCGCCAGGCCGAGGTCGGCCATGAGCGAGGCGCCGGTCACCGCCAGCTCGCCGATCGCCAGCGGATCGCCGCGCTCGAGGATCGCGGCGGCGACGTCGGCCACCGCGGCGCCCGCGGCGTCGCCGCGACACGCCCACAGCGGCACCGCCATCGGCGCGATCGCGCGGCCCGCGGCGGCCAGGGCGCGGCGGACCACCGCCGGCGTCGGCTCGGTCAGGCCGGCCAGCCGCACCAGCTTGACGACCCGGTCGCGCTCGTCGTTGGCGCCCTTGAGCCGACGCAGGGCGGCGTCCACCGCGGCCGGCGCGGCGTCGGCCAGGAGCGCGGCCCAGCGCACCGCGACCGGCGCGGCGTCGATCCACGCGCACCGGCCCGGCCAGGCGGCGTCGTCGACGGTGGCCTCGGGCAGGACCTGGGCCAGGATCCCGGTGCGCCGGGCCAGGACCAGCCCGACCGACGGCCGCGGCGCCGCCAGGAGCTTGTCGAGCTCGACCTTGACCCGCTCGCGCGAGACCTTGGCCAGAGACGGCAGGGCCGGCGCGATCGCCGCCTCGGTGGCGGCGTCGACGGCGAAGTCGAGGGTGGCGGCGAACCGCACCGCCCGCATGACCCGCAGGCCGTCCTCGGTGAACCGGGCGATCGGATCGCCGACCGCGCGCAACAAGCGGGCCGCCAGATCGGCCTGCCCGCCGAACGGATCGCGCAGCTCGCGCCGCACCGGATCGTAGGCGATCGCGTTCACCACCAGATCGCGGCGCGCCAGATCCTCGTCGAGCGGCACGCCGAACACGACCGAGGTCGGGCGGCGACCGTCGAGGTAGACGCCATCGCCGCGGTAGGTCGTGACCTCGATCGGCTGGCGGTCGGCGCCACGCCCGGCCAGGACCGTGACCGTGCCGTGAGCCAGCCCGGTCGGGATCGTGCGCGGGAACAGCGCCACCACCTGCTCGGGCCGGGCGCTGGTCGCGACGTCCCAGTCGCCGACCGGACGATCGAGGAGCGCGTCGCGGACCGCGCCGCCGACCGCGACCGCCTCGTGCCCGGCCGCCACCAGCGCCGCGCACACCTCGTGGACCGCGGCCGGCACCATCGCCGCCAGCCGCGCCAGGCCAGGATCCTCGACGGTGGTCATGGCTAGTCGGTGGTCGCCGCGGCGCGCAGCCGCTCGAAGACCTCGGCCGCCCGGGCAGCCAGCGCCGCCGCCTCGGTGGCCTCGCCGCGCGCGGCCCGGAACTCGGCGAACGCTCGGTACGACCGGGCCAGCTCGATCTCGTTGTGCATCGTCGCCAGGACGTCGACCGACTTGCGGAACTGCTCGTCGGCCAGCGCGGCGTCGCCCTTGGCGGCGCTGACCGCGGCCGCGGTCCGCAGCGCCGCGCCGATCGGCACCCGGGCGCCGACGCTCTCGCCGATCTGCAGCGCCCACCGCACCTCGCGCTCAGCCGCGGCCAGATCACCGCGGGCCAGCTCGGCCAGGGCGGCGCGGCGGTGGCTGTCGGCCAGGACCACGCGATCACCCAGCGTCCGGGCCAGCTCCTTGGCGCGGGCCAGATCGGCCAGGGCCCGGCTCGACTCGCCGACCGCGGCGGCGTGCTCGCCGGCCCGCGACAGCACCTCGGCCAGCGCCAGCTTGTCGCCGATCTCGGTGGCGATCGCGCGGGCCTCGTCGAGGAGGCCCAGGGCCATAGCGTGGTTGCCGTCGGCGCCGTGGACCCCAGCCAGATCGCTGAGCGACTGCACGACCCCCGAGCGATCGTCGATGTCGCGGCGCAGATCGAGGGCCTCGCGGAACTGCGCCATCGCCGCCTTGAAGTTGCCCGAGTCGAGGTGGACCCGCCCGATGTTGGCCAGCGACAGCGCGATCGATCGCCGGTCGCCGATCGCCTTGCGCTTGGCCAGGGCCTGGCGATGGAAGTCGAGGGCCTGACCGTAGGCGCCGCGCAGCCAGTGGACCCGGCCCATGTCGTCGAGCGTCGACGCGGTGCCGCGCTCGTCCTCGGCGCGGGTGAACAGCTCGCTGGCGCGGCGCAGGTGCTCCATCGACGGGTCGTACTGGCCTTGGCGGCGCAGCACGCGCGCGATCCGGATGTGGGCGGCCCCGGCCTTGCCCTGGTTGTCGTACTGCCAGGCCAGCGCCAGCATCTCGGCGAAGCGCTCGAGGGCGGCGGTCGACTCGCCGACCAGATCGAGGACGTCGCCCAGGTTGTGCAGGGCGTCCATCTTGGCCGGGGCGTCGTGTTCGCCGAGCAGGGCCAGGCCGCGCTCGTACAGCCCGCGCGCCTCGTCGCCGGCGTAGCGGGCCCGCGCGCGGTCAGCGCCCAGCAGGTAGCATCGCGCGGCCTTGGCGCGATCGCCGCCGCGCTCGTAGAGCCCGGTCAAGAACTCGAGCTGCTCCTCGCTCTTGTCGTTCAAGCGGGCCTCGAGCCACTGCGCCGCGCCCAGGTGGTAGCGCGCCGACCGTCCGGCCGCGGTCGCCCGCACCACCAGCTCGCGCTCGAGGTTGTGCTTGAACACCACCTCGACGTCGCCGGGCACCGTCGAGTCGGCGGCGTCGAGGACCAGCAGGTAGTCGCGCTCGGCCAGGCCGTAGATCAGATCGCTCACCCGGCGTCGGACCACCTCGCCCTCGCCCCACTCGAGGTCGAGGGGATCGCTGGGCGGGCCGGCCGCACCGTCGAGGCGGGTCAGGGCGACCGCGGCCGAGACCCAGAACACGTTGCCGAACACCGCGGCCTTCTCCAGCAGATCGCGTTCGTCAGGCTCGAGGGCGGCGATCCGCGCCTCGATGGCCTCCTCGACGCTGATCGGCAGCTCGATCGCGAGGGCGGCGTCGACGTCGAGGCGCCACAGCGGCCCGCTGGTGGCGTCGATCGCACCGCGCGCCAGGTACAGCCGCACGAGCTGCTCGAGGAACAGCGGGTTGCCGCCGGTAAGCTCGATCGCCGTCGTGACCAGCTCCTCGGGGATCCGGCCGCACTGCGCCAGCAGGTTGCCGAACATGGTCTCGGCGTCGTCGGGCTCGAGGTTGCGCAGATCGATCCGCTCGTGATCGACCGCGCCCTCCCCCCAGCCCGGGGTCCGGACCAGCATCTCGGGGCGGGCCACCGCGATGATGACCACCGGCGACCCGCCCAGGTTGGCCGCCAGCTCGGTGAGGATGCTGAGCGTGCGATCGTCGGCGGCCTGAAGATCGTCGAGGATGAGGACCAGCGGCGCCCGGCCGGCGTCGAGCTCGAGCCAGCGCCGCAAGATCGTGCGGGCGACGTCGTCCTTGTGGCGCGGGTTGTCGGCCACCACCTGCATGAACGCCGAGGCCGGGAACTCGACGCCGAGGAAGCCCCCCAGGCAGTGCAGGACGTCGGGGGTGCTGGCGGCGCCGAAGATGTCGGCGACCTGCTCGGCGATCTGGATCGGCCCGGCGACCGCCCCGGCGACCGCGAACCGATCGCGCAACAGGCTCGACAGCGCCGAGCCCGGCACGCCGGCGGTGGCGCGACCGTGGAGCACCCGGACCGGCGGCCGGAGCTGGCGCTCGAGCTCGCCGACCAGGCGGGTCTTGCCGGTGCCCTGGTTGCCGACCAGCGTCACGAGCTGCGGGGCCTGGAAGTCGACCGCGCGGCCGACCACGTCGCGCAGGACCGCGAGCTGGTCGTCGCGGCCGACCAGCGGCGAGCGCACCGCGCGATGCTCGGCGACCCCGGCGCGCGGCTCGGTGTCGGCGCGGGTCGAGGCCCGCGGCGCCGGCGGCAGCGGCGGCGCCACCGGCGGGATCGCGTGGGGCCGCGAGCGCTCGTCTCGGATCGGCGTCGGCGGCGGCGCCGAGCCCGAGCGCGCCCGATCACGGGTCGGGGCCAGCGGCGACGCCCCGGCAGATGGCAGCGGCGGCAGCGCGTGGGGCCGCGAGCGCTCGTCGGCCGAGGCGATCGGCCGCGGCGTCGCGGGCGGTGACGGCGGCGTGCCCTCACCGGATCCAGCCGGCTTTTCTGCCACTCGTCGCGAGCGTACCTGGGTGGCGGCGCCGACCGCAAGGGACAGCGACCGATCGAAATCCCGGCGAGCGCCATGACAAGCACGCGCTCGTCTTGTTAGGCTCCGTCTTCGATGCGGGTGCCCTTGCTCGTGGCCTCGATCGCGGCCGTCTCCTTCGGCTGCCCGACCGTGGACCTCGGCGACGATCCGGTGGACCCCGGCGTCTGTCGCCCCGATCCCGCCTACTTCGAGGCCGAGATCTGGCCCAAGTTCCTGGCCCGCAGCGAGCCCGACAAGACCTGCGTCGGCCGCAGCGGATGCCACGGCGAGGCCGACGGCCGCTCGGCCTTGCGGCTCGACGCCATCGAGCCGATCGACTACGCCCGCAACTACCAGGTCACCACCCGCTTCCTCAACTGCGGCACCCCGGGCGCCAGCTCGCTTCTGACCAAGCCGGTCTCGGGCGAAGACCCCCACGGCGGTGGCGACCTGTTCGGCGCCAGCGATCCGTCGGTCGCGATCTTCACGGCGTGGTTCGCGCTATGACCATCGCCGCCCGCGCGCTGACGCTCACCACCGCGATCCCCGTGGCCGCGCTGGCCCTCGCCGCCGCCGCCGCGCCGGCCGCCGCCGACGCCTACGTTCGGGTCATCGCTCAGGACGCCCCGGTCTACACCGGCCCGGGCGGTTCGTACCGCACGATCTACGACGCGCGCCGCGGCGAGGTCTTCGAGGTCATCGAGCGCGGCACCCGCGGCTTCTGGTACCGGGTCGTCCTCGAGGACGGCACCACCGGCTGGATCTTCGGCGAGCTGGTGTTCCCGTTCGAGGTCGGCCCGGCCGATGAGGCCGGCGCCTTGACCCGGATGGGCCGGGCGATCCGCCGCGCGATGCTCGGGCCCTCGCCGGTGCCGTACACCGACGTCGAGGTCTCGTTCTCGGCCGGGATCCTCGATCGCGAGGGGCTGTTCCTCTTGCGCCCGGCCTACCTGCTCGATCCGCACTTCGCGATCGAGGGCTTCGCCGGGCTGTCGCCGCGCGGCCAGACCGACGTCTTTCTGGCCGGCGCCGGCTGGACCTTGCGCCTGGTGCCGGGCGCCGCGATCGGTCCCTTCGTCCACGCCTCGGTCGGCGCGGCCCGCCTGCGGCCCAAGGCCGACAACTTCACCGATCAGCCGGAGACCCTGGCCGTCCTCGACGCTGGCGGCGGCTTCGAGATCACGTTCAAGAAGCAGATCACCGTGCGCACCGACGTCCGCCGGTGGGTGCTGTGGAACGAGAACCGCTCCGAGTCGGGCACCGAGTTCTCCGGCGGCCTGGCGATCTTCTTCTAGCGAGGCCCTCATGCTGCGCACCCTGTCCTTCGTCCTCGCCGTCGTCCTCGCGACCGGCTGTGGCCGCTTCGCGGTGCGGCCCAACGAGAAGGAGCACCTGGCCGATCCGATCATGACCTTCGATCAGGATCCGCAGGAGTCGGCCGCCGACGATCACGTCCTCACCAACCGCGAGGGCGCGGCCGGCGGCACCGGCACCGGCGGTGGAGGGTGCGGATGCAACTGAGGGCGCCGGGCCTCGCGACCGCGATCGTCGCCGCGGCGCTGTCGGCCCCGGGGGCCGCCGCGGCCGACGACGGCGTCGACGCCAACGTCACCTGGTACCAGGAGCAGCGCCAGGGCGGCCTGGGCGGCTTGACCGTGATCCACCCCCAGGTCGACGGCGCGGTCGACGTCGGCGAGCACACCACGCTGGCGGTCGGCTACGCCGCCGACGCGGTGTCGGGGGCGACCGCCTCGGTCTACACCGTCGACGCGGTCTCGACCGCCACCGAGTTCTCCGACCTCCGTCACGAGGGCTCCCTCGGCCTGACCTTCGCCGGACGCCGCGCCAAGCTGAGCGTCAGCGGCGCGGTCGGGGTCGAGCGCGACTACCTGTCGCTGTCGGGCTCGGCGTCGGCGGCGATCGACCTGCCGGGCAAGAACACCAACCTGGCGCTGTCCTACAGCCACGCCCAGGACGCGGTGTGCGACAAGTCGAACGCCGACCTCCAGCCCCTCGAGCGCCGGGCGCTGACCGGCGCCGATCCGTGCGGGACCGAGTACGGCGTCCTCGGCAAGGACTCCGTCGACGTCACGATGACCGTGCTCACCACCTGGCGCGAGCTGTCGATCGACACCGCCCAGGCGACCGTGACCCAGAACCTGTCGCCCACCATGGTCCTGCAGCTCAGCCTGTACGGCCAGGTCCTCGAGGGGTTCCAGTCCAATCCCTACCGCCGAGTTCGCGTCGGCCCCAACGAGCCGCAGGAGTCGATCCCCGACACCCGGGCCCGCGCCGCGGCCGCGGTCCGGCTCAACCGCTACCTGCCCAAGCTGCGCTCGGCGGTCCACGTGTCGGCCCGGGCCTACAGCGACACCTGGGGTGTCAACGCCGCCACCGTCGAGCTGGCGTACTCGCAGTACTTCGGCAGCTCGCTCTTGTTGCGGGTCCGCGGCCGCGCCCACCAGCAGACCGCCGCGACCTTCTTCAAGGACGCGTTCTTCTACGAGACCGAGTCGACCGCCGGCGCCTACTTCACCGGCGACCGCGAGCTGGCCCCGGTCCGCAACGCGGTGATCGGCGGCAAGCTCACGCTCATGAGCGTGGCCGAGGACGACCGCAAGGTCTGGGGCCTGTTCGACCGCGTCGACTGGAACCTCAAGACCGACGTGTTCCTGCTCGACGAGCTGCCCGCCGACGACGAGGCCGCCAACCTGGCCGGCCGCGCCACCCAGTTCCTCACCTCGGACCAACTGCTGGACGCCTTCGAGGTCCAGCTCGGGTTGCGCACCGCCTGGTAGGTCCTTCGCGCCGGCCCGGCCCGGTGTAGACTGCGAGCATGCTCGCCGAGCTCGGTCGCATGACGATCCGGCGCCGGACCTTGGGACGGATCGAGCTCGGCCTCGATCGGTGGGCCCGGGTGCTGGGCGCGGCCGTCGCTGTGGGCGCCCTGGCCGCGGCGATCGCGCTGGCGCCGGTGGCCGGGTGGCTGGCGGTGATCGCGGTCGGCGTCGCCGTGGTCGCCGGGTTGATCGCGACCGCCCACCATCGGTTGGTGTTCGACCGCCACGACGGCGTCTTGCGGATCGAGCGCCGGATCGCCGGCGTCGGTGCGCGCTCGGTGATCCCGCTGTTTCACCTGCGCGCGGTCGTGGTCCAGCGCAGCGGCCGCGGCTTCGTCGCCGCGATCGAGCGCCGCAACGGCCCGCCGATCGTGATCGACACCGCCGACCGCGCCGCCCGCCTCTACCAGCTCGTGCGCGCGATCGCCGAGGTCACCGAGCTGCGCCTGATCTACGACGCGACCCAGGCGTCGTGACGACCGGGCGGTCGCCGGTGTAGCCTGCCGCCGATGTCGCGCGCCCTCGCCGTCGCCGCCCTCCTGCTCGCCGCCTGCGGCGAGGCCAAGCCCAAGGCCAAGGCCGACGAGGCCACCGAGCCCACCGGCCGGCTGATCGGCGTCGATCCCGAGCGCTGGGGCTGCGAGCTGGTCCTGACCCAGGCCCAGGTCGGCGAGGTCCTGGGCGGCCCGGTCCGCCAGGTCGACAGCACCCTGGGCGTCCCGGTCGGCGTCGCCAAGCCGTGCAACTACGTCCTCAACCTGCCGACCGCCGTCGAGACCTGGACCGTCGACTTCGACTGCCGCACCAACGCGATCGCCACCGCCGACACGATGATCCAGCAGTACGCGGCGCAAAACGCGCAGCTCCTGGCGGCGGTCGCCGACGCCTCGGTCGAGGAGCTGACCGACGACGCCGGCGTGGTCCACGCGCCGTCGGCGGCCGCCCAGGTCGAGGTCGGCAAGCGCGCGCTCGACAGCGGCCAGGCCATCGTCTTCGTCGACGACGACGCCCCCTGTTACGGCCGCGTGGCTGGCCCTGATCCGGCGCGCCGGCTGACCCTGGCGCGCCTGGCCGCGGCCAAGCTCAGCCCCGCGACCGCGCCGATGACTCCGCGCGCCCCCTGATCCGGCCGCCGCTTCCCCCTCCAGGAGCTCCGATGCGCACCACCGCCCTCGTCGCCGCCGTCTTGCTCGCGCCCGCCCTGGCGCTGGCCGACGGGCCGCCCACGCTCGACGTCACCCACTACCGCCTGGACAACGGCCTCGAGGTGATCCTCGCCCCCGACCCGTCGGTCACCTCGGCGATGGTCGAGGTCTGGTACCACGTCGGCAGCAAGGACGAGACGATCGGCAAGTCCGGCTTCGCCCACCTGTTCGAGCACCTCATGTTCGAGGGCTCGAAGCACGTCGGCGAGGGCCAGTTCGACGTCATGCTCGAGAGCGCCGGCGGCTGGAACAACGGCACCACCGACAACGATCGCACCAACTACTTCGAGCAAGTGCCCGGCGATCAACTCCCGCTGGCCTTGTGGCTCGAGGCCGATCGCATGGCCGGCCTGTGGGACGCGATGAACCAGAGCGTCCTCGACAACCAGCGCGACGTGGTCAAGAACGAGCGCCGCCAGAGCTACGAGAACCGCCCCTACGCGCAGGCCGATCTGATCGTCCAGCAGACCCTGTGGCCCAAGGGCCACGGCAACTGGAACCTGACGATCGGCACCATGGCCGACCTCGACGCCGCCAGCCTGGCCGACGTCGAGGCGTTCTGGCGCACCTACTACGTGCCGGCCAACGCGACCCTCCTGGTGGCCGGGCGCTTCGAGCTCGCGCCGACCAAGGCGCTCATCGAGAAGCTGTTCGGCTGGATGCCGAAGAAGCCGCGGCCGGTCACCCGCACCCTCGACGCGCCGGTGACCCCGCTGGCCGGTCCGGTCGAGCTATCGACGACCGACAAGGTCGGCGCGCCCAAGGTCACGGTGACGATGCGCGCGCCCCAGGCCTACGGTCCGGGCGCGACCGAGCTCGAGCTGGCGGCCCAGATCCTGGGCGGCGGCAAGACCAGCCGCCTGCACAAGCGCCTGGTGCGCAAGGATCGCCTCGCGACCGAGGTCTACGCCTACCTGGGGACCCACTTCCTCGGCAGCGAGTTCGAGATCGCGGCCATCGCCCGGCCCGGGGTGTCGGCGGCGGCGCTGCGCACCGCGATCGAAGAGGAGCTCGCGGCCTTCACCGCCGCGCCGCCCACCGTGGCCGAGGTCGAGCGCGCGCGCCGGGTGGCGTCGGTCGGGCTGCTCAATACGATGGAGAACCTGGCCAGCCGGATCAACGCGCTGGCCTCGTGGGCGGCCTACACCGGCGACCCCGATCACCTGGCCGAGGAGCTGGCGGCGATCGCCGCGGTCGACGCGGCCGCGATCCACGCCGCCGCCAAGACCTGGCTGCGCAAGGACGCCGCCGTGATCATGACCATCAACCCCGAGCCTGTGGCCGCGCCGGCCGGAGGTGGCAAGTGAACCGCCCCGTCGCGCTCGCGCTCGCCCTGGCCGCCGCTGGCGGCGCCTGCTGTCCGACCATCCCGCGCGAGACCGCGCCGACCCCGGTGGCCGATCCGACGCCGGATCCGACCCCGGATCCGACGCCCGATCCGACCCCGGGCGACGACGGCGTGCCGTGGCAGGCCGCCGGCATCGACTGGAGTCAGCCGCCGCCGGCGCTGCCCGACCCCGGCTTCACGCCGCCGATCCCGACCGAGTTCACGATGGCCAACGGCATCCGGGTCCTGGTGGTCGAGAACCGCCGGCTGCCCCTGGTCAGCGTGCGCGTCGCGATCCGCCACGCCGGCTCACGCGCCGACGGCGCGGCCGCCGGGCTGGCGGCCATGACCGCCGATCTCCTCGACGAGGGCGCCGGGCCGTGGACCTCCGAGACCCTGCCCGAGGAGCTCGAGCGCCTGGGCGCCAGCCTCACCGTGGCCGCCGGCCAGGACTACGCCCAGCTCACCCTCGACTCGCTGGCCGAGACTCTGGCGCCGTCCTTGGCGGTCGCCGCCGCCGTCTTGACCAAGCCGCGCCTGACCGCCGACGACGTCGCCCGGGTCAAGGCCGAGCGGCTCGCCGACCTGGCGCTCCGCCCCGATCAGCCGCGGGCGATCGCCAGCGCCGCCTTCGGCCGCCTCGTGTTCGGACGTCACCCCTACGCCACCCCGACCACCGGCGACGTCGCCACCGTCAGCAAGCTCGGCAAGGCCGACGTCGAGCGGTTCTTCCGCGCCACCTACGGGCCGGCCGCCGCCACCGTCGTGGTGGTCGGCGACGTCGAGGTCGCCGCGGTCCGTCGGCTGCTCGAACAGCACCTCGGCGGATGGTCGAACAAGGTCGCGGTGGTCAAGCCGCCGGCCGCGCCGGTCGCCGGCAAGCCGACCCTCGGCATCGTCGATCGCCCGGGCGCGCCCCAGAGCGTGGTCGTGCTCGGCCGCCTCGGCCCGAGCGTCGCCGACCCGAACCAGCCGGCCAACGAGCTGGTGAACCTCGCGATCGGCGGCAGCTTCGCGTCGCGCCTCAACAGCGAGCTGCGCGAGAAGAAGGGCTACACCTACGGCATCTCGTCGAGCTTCGTCCGCGCCGAGTGGGCCGGGACCTGGCGGGTCGGCTCGTCGATCCGCACCGACGCGACTGGCCCGGCGCTGCGCGACATCCTGACCATCCTCGACGGCGCTCGCACGCCGATGCCGGCCGCCGAGCTGGCCAAGGCCAAGGCCCTGGCGATCCGCAGCCTGCCCCAGGACTTCGAGACCAACGCCGGCATCGCCGGCGCTTACCTCACCGTGGCGATGGAGCGGCGCCCCCTCACCTACTACCGCGACCTGCCCGGCCAGCTCGCCGCCGTCACCGCCGAAGGCGCGGCGGCCGCCGCCGAGTCCTGGCGCGACCTGTCGATCGTCGTGGTCGGCGATTGGGCCGCGATCGGCAAGGACCTCGAGTCCCTCGGTCTGCCCATCGTCCGCCTCGACGCCGACGGCTGGCCGCGCAAGTGATCGCCACATGAGCGCCCGCGGGGAGCTGCGGGCCCAGGTTGTCCTGGCGGCGCCGTTGGCGGCGCAGCAGGTGGGCCAGGTGACGATGGGGCTGGTCGACACCGCGCTCCTCGGCCGGTTCGAGCCGGCGGCGATGGCGGGGGCCGGGCTGGGCAACGCGCTCCTGTTCGCGCTGTCGTGCCTGGGCATCGGCCTGGTCCTCGGCCTCGATCCGGTGCTCGCGCAGTCGGTGGGCGCCGGGCAGCCCGGGCGGACCCGCGGTCAGCTCGGCGCCGGGGTCGCGCTGGCGGTCAAGCTCGGGCTGGTCTTCACCGTGGTGCTGGCCCTGGTGCCGCTGGCGCTCCGGCCGCTCGGGGTCGCCCCGGCGGTCGCCGCCGAGGCCGAGGTCTACCTGTGGGCGCGCTCGCTGTCGGTGGTGCCGCTCCTCGCCCAGGTCGCGGTGCGCGCCTTCCTCCAGGTCCACGGGCGCACCGCGCCGCTGGTCTGGGCCGCGATCATTGGAAACGTGATCAACGCGATTCTCGACTGGATCTTGATCTTCGGGGACCAAGGCCTGACCGATCTCGGGCTGCCGGCCATCGGGCTGCCACCGCTCGGGACCCTGGGCGCGGCGGTGGCGACCAGCGCGGTGACGATCGCGACCTTGGTGATCTTCGTCGCCAGCGCCCGCCCGATCGCGCGCCGGCTGCCTCCGACCCCGGTCGATCGCGCCCGCGACACCCGGGCGATCGTCCGGGTCGGCCTGCCGATCGGCCTGACCCTGTTCGCCGAGGTCGCCGCCTTCGCGCTGGCCGCGGTCCTGGCCGGGCGGCTCGGCGAGGTGCCAGCGGCGGCCCATCAGATCGCGCTCCAGCTCGCGTCGGTGTCGTTCTCCTTGGCCATCGGCATCGGCGGCGCGGCCGCGACCCGGGTCGGGCTGGCGGTCGGCGCCGGCGATCAAGCCGGCGCGCGGCGCGCGGCGCTGGTCGCCCTCGGGCTCGGCGGCGCGGTCATGGCGACCTCGGCGACCGCGTTCGTCCTCGCCTCGACCGCCCTGGCCGCCGCCTTCACCGATCGCGCCGACGTGATCGCCACCGCCGCGACCTTGATCCAGATCGCTGCGGTGTTCCAGCTCTCCGACGGCGCTCAGGCGATCGCCTCGGGCGCGCTGCGCGGCGCCGGCGACACCAAGGCGTCCTTCGTCGCCAACCTGGCCGGCCACTACGGCGTCGGCCTGCCGATCGCCTTGGTCCTCGGGTTCGCGTTCGACCGCGGCGCGCCCGGGTTGTGGTGGGGTCTGACCGCCGGCCTGACCGGCACCGCGATCGCCCTGGTCGGCCGGCTGTGGTGGCTGACCGGTCGCCCGATCGCGCCGGTCGATCCGGCCCCCGACGACCGCGGGGTTCTGCTATGAGGCGATATGCGCCGCGCCCCGCGCCTCGCCGCCCTCGCCCTGCTCGCCACCGCCTGCGGTGAGGATCCGCCGCCCCCGACCGGCGACGCTCGGGTCGAGGTCGTCGGCTACGACTACGACGTCGATCTGGTCGCCGGCACGGCGAAGAGCGTCGTCACGGTGCGCCTGCTCGATCCCGGCAACTGCGTGACCCTGGCGTCGCGAGCCATGATCGATCTCGCGACCGTGACCTTGGGCGGCGAGCCGGCGACCGCGACCACGACCGACACCCAGCTCACCGCGTGTGGCACCGGCTGGGAGGCCGGCACCGAGCTGGCGCTGGCCACCGACGTCACTCTGGCGACGGTCACCTGGGGCCAGAGCCAGGTCGGCTACACGATCCGCGACGACGGCGGCGGCGGGCAGCAGCACTACCTCCTGTCGTGGGTCGAGCAGTGCGATCGCCACGGCCCGTGCGATCCGTCGCCCGGCACCTTCGCCACCTACCGCTTCACCGTCCACCACGCCGCCGGCGCGACCGCGCTGTGCCCCGGCGAGCGGAGCCAGGGCCCGACGGCGACGACCTGCACGTTCACCCATCCCGGCGGACCGACGTACTCGACCTTCGGCATCGTCACCTCGACCGCCTGGCAGACCACCGACCTGGGCGACTGGGACGGCGTCCGCGCCACCCTCTACGATCGTCCCGGCAGCGGCATGGGGGCGCGCATCGACCCCGCGTATCACCGCGGCTTCCTGGCGCGGATGACCGCGTGGTTCGGGCCGTATCCCTACGGCGACGAGCTGCGCCTCGCGACCGGCCCGACCTACTGGAGCGGCTTCGAGCACCCCGGCAACATCATGCTCGACGACGGCCTGGCCACCGGCACCTCGCTCTACACCCGCCCGGTCGCCCACGTCGTCAACCACGAGCTCGCGCACCAGTGGGCCGGCGACGAGACCACCCTGGCCGATACCTACGACTTCGTCTGGAAGGAGGCGATGGCCGAGTACCTGAGCTTCGTCTACGAGGACGAGACCGAGCCGGCGGTCGGCCAGGCCACCGCGGCGGCGTGGAAGCGCTTCGCGCAAGGCGCGCGCTTCCACCCGGTGCCCGAGGAGGACCCGCGGCCGAGCCTGCTGGCGTACTACGGCGAGGTCTACGGCCCGGGGCCGATGATCCTGTTCCGCCAGCTCGAGGCGCTGTCGTCGCGGGCCCAGGTGATCGCGGCGCTGCAGCAGGTGCTGGGTTCGCCCCGCGCGTTGTCGGTCGACGAGCTGGTGGCCGCGCTCGAGACCTCGACCGGCCTCGACCTCGATCGCTACGTCGACGTGTGGATCCGCGGGTCGGGCGCCCCGGTGTGGCCGACCTTCCGGGTCAGCCTGAGCGGGGCGGCGCCGGATCAGACCGTGACGGTGGTCGAGACCACCCCCGGCGGCGTGCTGCACGGCTGCAACTTCGCGGTCGGCCTGCGCGGCGCCGGCGGCGAGACGGCGAAGGTGGCGATCGTCCGCGGCGTCGATGGCGTGGCCTCGGTGACCGTGCCGACCGGCGTGGCTTGGACCGCCACCGGCACCATCCTCGACGTAGACAACCAGTGCCTCGCGTTCCCCGCTGCCGGCCTGGCCCGGGTGCCGCTACATCCCGAGGGCTGGAGCCCGTGGAGAGGCGACGTCGATTGAGCGTGGGCGAGGGCGCCGGTGAGGAGACGGAGGCGGAGACCGAGACCGCGACGGAGGCCGAGACCGAGACCGAGGCCGAGACGGAGACCGAGGCCGAGACCGAGACGGAGGCCGAGACCGAGACCGCGACGGAGGCCGAGGCCGAGGCCGAGGCCGAGGCCGAGACCGAGGCGGAGACCGAGACCGAGACGGAGGCCGAGACCGAGACCGAGTCCGAGACCGAGGCGGAGACCGAGGCCGAGGCGGAGGCGGAGACCGAGACCGAGGCGGAGGGTGAGACGGAGGTCGAGGAGAGGTACGCTGCATCACGCTCGGGCCGCGGAGCGATGGTAGGTGCGGGGTAATTGGCCCCGGGCGATGACTTTCTTCGCGGGCGGGGCCGTGTTACGAGCGCGCATCGAGGGACGCCGTAAGTCGCGGCGGCTCCGCGCGTTTGTCTGGGCCGAGCCGCGCTCGGCGGAACCTTCAGAGGAGCTTGGAATGCGTGCTTCGTCTACGTTCGTGACCCTGCTGGCCGCCGCTGCGCTGGCCTCCTCCGTCGCCGCTTGCAAGAACGTGCCGGGCATCGGCGGTCGGAGCAAGGTCGACCCCAATAGCTGCGGCAACTACGCCGTGTCCGACGCCGGCCGCAAGCTCAAGGGCTTCCTCGAGGCCACCGTGACCCTCGAGACCGAGGCCGCCCGGGTCGAGGCCGTGGTCAAGGAGAGCTGCTCGATCATGGGGCGCGAGCTGCAGATGCCGGCCGGCGATCTCCAGGGCTCGACCGACGCGGTCTGCACCAAGGTGATCGACTACCTGAAGGGCTCGCTCCAGGCCAACTTCAAGGCCGACGCCAAGCTCGACATCAAGTACACGCCCGCCGTCTGCACCGTCAACGCCGACGTCGCCGCCCGCGCCGCCGCGCAGTGCGAGGCCAAGGCCGAGGCCGACGTCTCGGTCACCTGCAACGGCACCTGCAACGGCACCTGCGACGGCACCTGCAAGGGCACCGCCGGCACCGGCGGCTCGAGCGGCAACTGCAACGGCGTGTGCGAGGGGCGTTGCTCGGGCGGCTGCGACGGCTCGGCCGACGTCAACGCGTCGGCGCAGTGCAAGGCCGAGGCGGAGGTCAAGGCCTCGGTCGACGTCCAGTGCACCGAGCCGGAGCTGACCGTCGCCGCCGACGCCAGCGTCATGGTCGACACCGCCCGCGCCGAGGCCACGCTGAACGCGATCCGCACCGGCATGCCGAAGATGCTCTCGGTCAAGGCGCGCCTGCGCCCCCTCGAGGCCGCCACCAAGGCGTGGGCCCAGAGCGCCCGCGAGCTCGGCGCCGCCTCGGGTGACCTCGCCCAGTCGTTCAAGGACCAGGCGCTGTGCATCAGCGGCCAGATCTCGGCGGCGGTCTCGGCGATCACCAAGATCGAGGCCTCGATCTCGGTCTCGGTCTCGGTCTCGGCGAGCGCCTCGGGCTCGGTCGGTACCAATTAGCCATTCTTGAGGGTTTGTCACCAAACCCTCCCCCGACGGGGTCATGCCCCCGTCGGGGCCCCCACCCGAGACGCGCCCCTCCGGGGCGCCGGGTGCTTCAGCGTAGGTGGGTGGTGACCTCGAACGGCTTTGTCACCAAACCTCCCCTCGCTGGGGCGTAGCCCCAGCGAGCCTCCCCTCCGAGACGCCTCCCTCTGGTCGGCTGGCGCGCCTCGGGCGCGCCAGGTGGTGCAGCGCGGGTGGGTGGTGACCTCGGACGGGTTTGTCACCAAACCTCCCCTCGCTGGGGCGTAGCCCCAGCGAGCCTCCGGTGCCTTCTGGGAGGTTTGTCACCAAACCCTCCCCCGTCGGGGTCATGCCCCCGTCGGGGCCCCCACCCGAGACGCGCCCCTCCGGGGCGCCGGGTGCTGCAGCGTAGGTAGGTGGTGACCTCGTGCGACCTCCCGTCCGAGACGCCTCCCTCAGGTCGGCGGGGAGAGGTCGGGTGAACTACTTGGTGACGTCGAAGAACCAGTCGTCCTTGCCGCGCAGGATGACCTTGTGGCCGTTGGGCGCGGCGAAGACGTACTTCGGCTCGTCGAACTCGAAGGAGCTCTCGGCGGTGGGCGCGCCGAGGGCGGCGGCGAACTCGGCGGCGTACTCCTCGCGCAGGGCCGGGTTGTTCATGACGTCGATGAGGGTGCCGTACTCCTTGAGCTTGCCGCCGTCGAAGCGCAGAGACAGGTTCAAGTAGCTCTCGGTGGCGATGCCCCACATGACCAGATCGGCGCTGGCCTGATCCGAGCCGGCCCACTTGGCGATCGCAGCCGACTTCTCGTCGAGCTTCAAGGCCGCCAGGTTGGCCGCCGCCTCCTCCTTGGACTCGATCTTCAGGAGGTCGGGCACCAGCTCGCCGACCTTGGCCGTGGTCTCACCGATGATCGGCTTGCTGAGGATGCCGTCGGCGGCGAACAGCGCGGCGATCGGCAGGTACGCGTAGTACCGGACGTAGTAGCGCCCGGCCTCGCTGTCGTCCGCCTTGACCTCGACGCGCGTGCGGGCGCCGGCGTTGAACCAGAGCATCAGCTTGGTCCCCAGGTCCTCGATCTCGAGCGGTGGGCCCCAGGCCGCCGTCATCGCGTCGACCGCAGCCTGGCTGGTCGAGAAGAAGATCTGGTTGGCCTGGCCGACGTCGTTGAAGCTGATCTTGAAGCGCGTCTTGCCGATCTTGATCTCGCCGTCGATCGCGCCCTGGTAGCCCTCGACCTGCTTGGCCTTGCTGGCCTTGAGCGCGGTGGGGACGTCCATGCCCCAGGCCAGGTTGCCGACCACGCTCGGCATGTTCGGGCACGACGACAGCGGGTACGGCAGGGCCTTGGTCGCAGCCCCGGTCAGCGACGGTCGATCGCCCTTGTTGCAGTCGAAGAGGCCCTTGGGCGCGCCGATCGCCGGCGGCTGCGCCTTGGCCGGCTCAGCCGGGGGCGTCGGGGGCGCGGTGGGCTCGACGGGCGCCGGCTTGGCCGCCACCGGCTCGGTCGGCCGCGCCGCCTCCGGCTCCTTGTCCTTCTTCTTGCCACAACCCGCGAGCGACAACACAGCCACGCCGACGAGCGTGGACGAACGAACCAGTGGATGCATCGTCGGGTTGTCCCTCGCCCTCACCCCAACCGCAATCCCTTCCCCGCTCCATCCCTCCTCACACCAACCTCAGCCCCCTTCCCATCGACGCCCCCGTCTCCCTCTCAGTCTCCCTCTCAGCCTCCCTCTCAGCCTTCAGCCCCTGCCCCGCTCCCAGCCTCCCTCTCGGCCTCGGTCTCGGTCTCGGCCTCGGTCTCGGCCTCGGTCTCGGTCTCGGTCTCGGCCTCGGTCTCCTCCCCGCGGGATTCCAACACCAACCCGCGCTGCACCTCCCAGCGCCCCGGCGGGGCGCGTCCCGGGGGGAGGCTCGGCGGGGACCTGGCCCCGCCGAGGGGGGCTCGGTGACGAGCCCCCTGAAACACCGCGAGGCTCGGCGGGGACCTGGCCCCGCCGAGGGGGGCTCGGTGACGAGCCCCCTGAAACACAGCGATCCCACCACCAACCCGCGCTGCACCTCCCAGCGCCCCGGCGGGGCGCGTCCCGGGGGGAGGCTCGGCGGGGACCTGGCCCCGCCGAGGGGGGCTCGGTGACGAGCCCCCTGAAACACAGCGATCCCACCACCAACCCGCGCTGCACCTCCCGGCGCCCCGGCGGGGCGCGTCCCGGGGGGGAGGCTCGGCGGGGACCTGGCCCCGCCGAGGGGGGCTCGGTGACGAGCCCCCTGAAACTCAGCGATCCCACCACCAACCCGCGCTGCACCTCCCAGCGCCCCGGCGGGGCGCGTCCCGGGGGGAGGCTCGGCGGGGACCTGGCCCCGCCGAGGGGGGCTCGGTGACGAGCCCCCTGAAACTCAGAACAGCGTGACGATCAGCGACGCCTTCGTGGTCGTGTCGAGCTTGAGCGTCTCGGGCGGATCGTTGGCGTCGAGCATCTTGCCGGCGAAGGACAGCGGCGCCGGGACGTTGTCGAACTTGGCGGTCAGGCCGAACGAGAACGAGATCGACTTGGTCAGCTTGGTCGACAGGCCGAGGGCGACGGTGGCGCGCAGGTCCTTGAACGGGCCGACGTCGTCGCTCTGCTCGTTGACGTTGGCCAGGGTCTCGACCGCCCCGTCGACGCTGGTGGCCTCCGACAGCTTGCCCTTGTAGCCCACGAAGGCCCGGGCCGAGTGGATCGCCAGCGAGTCGGTGCCCTCGGCGGCGTAGTCCTCGTAGCTGAAGTCGTAGCCGAACTCGCCGGTGACCTCGTGCTTCTCGGTCTTGTAGAGCAGGCGCGCGTAGCCGAGCTGACCGCCACCGGCGAAGTCCTTGCCGGCGACCACGTCGGCGCCGCCGAGCGCCGCCACGAACAGCGAGTTGAACTCGGTGAGGAAGCGATCGTAGCGGAGC
Organism: Kofleriaceae bacterium; assembly: GCA_018057825.1. GTDB lineage: Bacteria > Myxococcota_A > Polyangia > Haliangiales > Haliangiaceae > UBA2376. The sequence continues at coordinate 23,957 of JAGPCY010000047.1, forward strand.
TTGACCAGGTAGTTCTGGGCCGCGGTGGTCGACTCGCGCTCGACCTCGTCGGCGGACACGATGTCGTCCGTCGACGTCACCTTCAGCACCGACGACCGCGCGAAGGTCCCGGCGGCGTCGATCGAGAACTTGTTGGCCTTCTCCTTGCGCGAGGCCTTGAGGCCACCGGTGATGGTGGTGGTGCGACCGTTGCCGGTGGTGAAGACCAGGCCGGCCTCGGCGGTCGCGGCCCACTCGACCTTCTCGACGTCCTTGACCTCGTCGGCCTTGCCGAACTCGAACTTGGGGGCCGGTTGCGCGGTGGCGGCGGCGGCCGAGGCGACGATGAACAACGCGGCGGAGGTGGCGGTGAGCTTCATGGCGGACTCCTTGCCCTCGGGGGGCCGTACGCCGCGCAAGCTACGCCGAAACCACCGGGCGCGGGGGGCGCGTCACGGGGAGACCCGAGGTAGGGATCGGGTACGCCGCTTGGACCTCAGGCGCCGCCGCGACCGTCGGCGGCCAGGACCTCGAGGAGCTTGCGGCGGGTGATCGGCTTCGCGACGATCCCGCGCACGCCGAGCTCGCGGGCCCGGCGACGGTGCTCGGGGTTGACCCGCGACGACACCACGACGATCGGGATCTGCGCGGTCCGCCGCTCGCCGCGCAACCGCCCGATCAGCTCGAGCCCGCCCATGCGCGGCATCTCGAGATCGGTCACCACCAGATCGTAGTGCACCTCCGCGGCCAGGGCCCAGGCCCGGGCGCCGTCCTCGGCGGTATCGACGATCCAGCCCTCGCGCGCCAGCATCGACATCAGGGCCTCGCGGATCGCCCGCGAGTCGTCGACCACCAGGGCGCGCCCCGCCAGGGTGGTGCGGATCGGCGCGGTGGCCGCCGAATCGGCCAGGGTGTGGCCGGGGTACGCGGTGCGGATGAGTGCGGCCGGATCGAGGATGAGCTGGACCTTGCCCGAGCCGCTGATGGTCGCGCCGGCGTACAGCGGCAGCGGCGACAGGAGCGGGCCGAGCTGCTTCACGACGATCTCGCGCGGGCCGACGATCTTGTCGACGGTGCACACGACGCGCTTGTCGGCGTAGGCCACCACGACCGCCGGGCGTCGCCCGCTGGCCTCGGGGTGGTGGCCCGGCGTGGCCAGGAGCTGACCGAGGTCGAGCACCGCCACCGGCTCGCCGCCGACCGGGTGGGTCGCGGCGTCGGCCTCGACCACCAGCGTGTCGATCACCTGGGCGTTGGGCAGCGCGTAGACCTGGCCGTGGACCTTGAACAGCATCGCGTGGGTGACCGCGGTCGACACCGGCAGCCGCAAGGTGAAGGTCGTGCCGCGGCCCGGCGCCGAGGCCATGCGGATCTCGCCGCCGAGGCGCGCGATCGCCTCGCGCACCAGATCGAGGCCGACCCCGCGCCCGGCCAGCTCGTCGGCCTCGTCCTTGCTCGACACCCCCGGGTCGAACAGCGCCGCGACCACCTCGTCGTCGGACGCCAGCGCGGCCCGGGCCGCGCTCCACCGGCCGGCCTCGACCAGCCGGGTCCGCAGCCGGCCGGCGTCGACGCCGCGGCCGTCGTCGGCGACCTCGATCACGACCAGGTTGCCCTCGGCCCGGGCCGCGATCGCGATCGCGCCGACCGCGGCCTTGCCACCGAGGACCCGCTCGGTCGCCGGCTCGATGCCGTGGGCGACGGCGTTGCGCAGGAGCTGGATCAGCGGGTCGGTGATCTTCTCGGCCACCGCCTTGTCGAACTCGGTGTCCTCGCCGCGGGTGCGCAGCTCGACCTTGACGCCAGCGGCCCGTGCCGCGGCGCGCAGGGCCCGGGCGAGCTGGGCGAACAGCGCGCGCGCGGTCTGCATGCGGACCCGGGTGAGGCCGCGCTGCAGGTCGCCCAAGGTCCGGCGCATGGCCTCGGTCTCGTCGAGGAGCGCGGCCGAGGTCTGGGCGAGCTGGGTCGACAAGGTCGCGACCTGGCCCTCGATGCTGGCCAGCGGATGGTGCGCGGCCAGCTCGCCGCCGACCGCGTCGCGCAGGGCCTGGCGAGCCCGGCCGAGCTCGCGGGTCAGGGTCCGCAAGAGCTGGACCCGGCGCTCGATGCGGTTGCGATCGAACAGGAGCTCGCCGGCCGCCGCCATCAGCTCGTCGATCCGCTCGGGCTCGACCCGCAGCAGGGTGCGCGCGTCGTGAGCGCCCGAGACGTCGACGGCGACGCTCGAGGTCCCGGTGTCCGACTCCTCGGTCGGGATGCCCTGGGTGTCGCCGACCCGCGTCGCGTCGGCGTCATCGCGGCCGGCGCGCCAGGTCCGGGGCGCGCCCTCCCACGGCGCGATCAGCTCGCGGACCCGCTTGGCCAGCTCGACGGCGACCGCCGGCTCGGCCCAGGCGTCGACGTGGGCGCGCAAGCCGTCGGCGATCTCGACCACCGCGTCGGCGAACGCCGGGGTCCACGGGCGCTGGCCGTTGCGCACGATCGCCAGCGCGCCCTCGAGGCGGTGGGTCAGGTCGACGACCTCGGACAGCCCGACCGTGCCGGCGGCGCCCTTGAGCGTGTGGGTGACGCGCATCATCTCGAGCACGCCGTCGGCCGCGCCGGCGCTGGCGCTCCCGGCCCGCGCGGTCAACTCCTCGAGGGCCACCTGGGCCTCGTCGCGGAAGAGCTGGCGCAGCATGGCCAGCTCCTCCGGCGCGAAGTCGGCGTCGAGGTCGGGCTCAGCCAAGCGTGAGATCCCCGTCGAGAGGGGCGAGCGTCCGGGCCCCGGTGGTCGGGTCGCGCGGGCTGCCGCTGTCGAGCTCGAGGCCCTCGGCCCGGCTGGCGTCGCCGCGGACCGCGTTGGCGTGGGCGATCGCGCGGCGCACGACCACGCCGGGATCGACCAGCGACACGCGGTGGCCGCGGCCGTCGACGACCGCGCCGGGACCGTCCGCCGCCAGGGTCGCGACCTCCTCGACCTTGTCGACCCGCAGCGCCGCCGTCACCCCGTCGACCTCGACCAGGAGCGCGGCGTCGCCCTGGCGCGGCTGCGGTCCGGCGGCGCCGCGGGCCAGCGCGCCGACGTCGAGGACCGGGACCAGGTGCCCGCGCAGGTTGAAGGCCCCGGAGATCCCCGGCGGCGCGGTCGGCACCGCGGTCACGAAGCCCAGCGAGATGACCTCGCGGACCCAGCGCAGCTCGGCGGCCAGGCGCTCGCCGCCGATGGCGAAGACGATCACGTTCCGGAGGTCGGCGGCCACGGCGACTAACGATCATACGCGCAACGCCGAAATGGCGTAGGATGGACGACAATGAAGTCGATCGCGCTGGCGACCCTGTTCTCGATCGCGGCGGCGGCGGGCTGTGGTGGCGATGGCCCCTCGAACCCCGGCGATCCCGACGCCGCCGGGCCGCCGATCGACGCCGAGGTGCCCGCCGGGTACACCCGCCTGCTCGGCCGGACCTGGTCGCTGGCGGCCGGCCAGTCGGACACCTACAAGTGCGTCCGCATGACCATGACCCAGGACGTGTACATCACCGGCTTTCGGGCCCAGGCGCCCCAGGGCACCCACCACACCGTCCTGTCGATCGCCAACACCAGCAGCACGATGGGCCCCGACGGCGAGTACGACTGCGCGGTCGGCACCCTCGGCCTGAAGATGCTCTACGCCTCGGGCGTCGGCACCGCCGAGTACAACTTCCCCGACGGCGTCGGCATCAAGGTCTCGGCTGGCGAGCAGGTCCACCTGAACCTGCACCTCTACAACGCCAGCGACGAACCGCTCACCGGCGACTCCGCGATCCTGATCAAGACCGTGCCGGCCGAGCCCGCGACCTTGGCCGAGTTCGTCTTCGCCGGGCGGTTCCTGTTCAACATCCCAGCCAACTCGACCCGGGTGGTCACCGGCGGCTGCACGATCGCCGCCGGACGCAACTACCAGCTCTTCGCGGTCTGGCCGCACATGCACCAGATCGCGACCCACCAGAAGGTGTCGCTCATTCGGCCGTCGGGCACGACGGTGCTGCACGACGCGCCCTTCGACTTCGGCGATCAGCTCTTCTCCGAGATCACGCCTCTCGAGCCCCTGGTCGGCGGCGATCGCATCCAGGTCGAGTGCACCTACGTGAACAACACCGATCGCACGATCGGGTTCGGCGACAGCTCGGACACCGAGATGTGCTTCACCGGCCTGTACCGCTACCCGGCGACCGGCTCGAACCTGTTCGAGTGCACCGATAACCCGAACGGCATCGGCCTGTAGAGCACCGCTCTAGCGCCGGCGGAACGCAGGCGCCTCGCGACCGCTGGCCGCGGCAGGCGCCGCCGGCCCAGAAGCCTCAGGCGCCGCTGGGACGGAAGATCGTCGGGTCGGCGGCGACGCCGCGGGCCTCGAGGTCGGTCCAGAACCGAGGGATCGCGCCGGTCGCCGCGTAGCCCTCGTCGCCGCGGTGTGCGAACAGGGTCACCGTGTCGAACCCGACCTCGCGGACCCCGAGCACCTCGTCGATCGCGACGATCCGGATCGCGCCGTCGGCGCCGCGCGCGACGTGGACGACGACGTCGCAGGCGCCGGCGATCAGCTCGCGCACGACCGGCTCGGTCGCGGTCGGCGCGCCGAGCTGGGCCAGGCTGACCCAGCGCGCCAGCGCGGCCTGGGCGCCGTCGCCGGTCAGGGCGACGATCGCGCCGTCGACCGCGGCGCCGAAGGCGCTGGCGACGTCGAAGGCCTCGCCGCCGCGCAGATCGCCGACCACCAGGCGATCGGGCCGCAGGCGCAGCGCGCTCGCGACCAGCGCTCCCAGCCCGACGGTCGGCCGGGTCTCGAGGGCGATCCAGTCCTCGCGATCGAGGGACAGCTCGGCGACGTCCTCGACCGTGACCACCCGCTCGCCGTCGGGGACCGCGCCGACCAGGGCCGCGACGATGCCGGCCTTGCCGGCGCCCGCCGGGCCGCACACCGCGAGGTTGCGGCGGGCGGCGACGCAGGTCGACAGGAACGAGCTCATCGCCGGCGATAGCCCACCGGCGCCGACCAGATCGGCCAACGTGCGCTTGATCCGGACCGGCTTGCGCAGGACCAGGCACGGCCCGTGGACCGAGGCCGGCGCGACCGCCGCGGTCAGCCGCGAGCCATCGCGCAGGCGCACGTCGACCACCGGGTGATCGTCGTCGACGGTCAGGCCGAGCGGCGCGACCAGTCGCTCGACCACGCGGCGCAGGACGTCGTCGGACGAGAACGCCCGCCCCGAGCCGCGCATCGCCTCGTCCTTGCCGACGATCACGCGATCGCGACGGTCGACGCGGATCTCGTCGAGCTTGTCGTCGGCCAGCAGGTCCTCGAGGGGCCCCAGGCCCAGCGCCTCGTTGAGGGTGTCCTTGATCAGGCCATCGCGGTCGACGTACTTGGGCAGCTCGCCGGACTGCTCGAGCCCGTTGACCAGATCGACGATCGCGCGCTCGGACTTCTGCCAGACGTCCTCGTCGCCGAGGCGCTCGATCGGGATGTTGTCGAGATCGACCTTGGCCCGCAGCCGCTCGAGGATCTGGGCCTGAAGATCGAGCGCCTTGATCACCTTCGGATCGAGGGGCTCGAGGACGACGCCGCGGCGCGACGGCGGCGCGACCGAGCGCGACGCGACCTTGCGCGCGCCGGCGCCGACCAGCCGCGGGCGCGAGGCCTGCGGCGCGGGGGCCGGCATCGGCACGGCGGGACGCTGCTCGGTGGGCGGCGCGGGGGCGGCCGGCGGCGGCGCCATCATCGGGCTGGCGCCGACCGGCGTCGCGGCGGCGGGGGGCGCCATCACCGCGGGAGCTGGGGCCATCGGCGCGGGCGCCATCGGCGGCGGCGCCACGGCCGGGCCAGGGCCCATCGGCGGCGGCCCCGAGGACGGAGGCGCGACCATCATCGGCGGCGGTCCCGACGCCGGGGGCGCGACCATCGGCGGCGGGGCCAGGGTCTGCGCAGGCGGCGGCGCGCCGACCGGACCGCCGACCGGCGGCGGCAGGGTCCCACCGGGGGCCGGACGCGGCGGGCGCGTGCGCGGCTCGCCGGGCGGCGCGGCCAGAGGGCCGGGCTCCCGCGCCGGCGCCGGGCGCTCGAGGGGGCCGCCGAGGGGACCACCCGGTCCGCCGAGGGGCCCGCCCGGGCCGCCGAGCGGTCCACCCGGTCCGCCGAGCGGTCCACCCGGGCCACTGAGGGGACCGGCCGGGCGCTCGGGCGCGCGGGCCGGCGGATCCTGCCGCTGCAGCGCGGCGCGCAGGAGTTCATTCGAGGCGCCACCACCCGGCGGCTCGCGCGGCGGCGGCGCCGGCGGCGGCGGGGTCGGCGCGGCCGGCTCACCGGCCGATTCGCCAGCCTCGCCGTTGGTCTCCTCGACCCCCATGATGAAGTCGCCGATGTAGATCTTGTCGGCCTCCTTCACCACCAGCGGCGTCGTGATCTTGCGACCGTTGACGTAGGTGCCGTTGGTGCTCTTCAGGTCGACGATGATGAACTTGCCGTCCTTGAGCAGCACCCGGGCGTGACGCTTCGACACGTTGCCCTTGGGCAAGACGATGTCGTTGCCTTGGACACGACCGATCGTGATCTCCGGCTTGTTGAAGACGAGGCGGCGTTGCTCCCCGCCTTTCTCGGTCAGGACGATCGCGAACATGGGCACTCCGTGAGGCAGCGATCACACGACGTGAGCGGTGCACCCCACGCCGAAAAGCCTACAGAGTTTCGCGCTGATCCGTCAAGTTCGGGACCCGGGAACCCGGATCAGGTCATCGGCGCGGTCGACGCCGGCACCTCGCGCGGCGTCGGCGCCGGGTCGCGATCGCGCAGGCGATCGCCCCACAGCGCCCACACGCCGCCGGCGCCGAGGGCGGCGATCGCGAGGACGATCACGACGTCAGGCCAGCGCGGTCGGGTCATCGCGAGATCGGCAGTGTACCACGGGCCTCGGCCAGGGCATGATGGAGGGGTGCGCCCCACCCTGCTCCGCGCCGTCGGTGCGATCGCGCTGGTCGCCGCCCTGGTCATCGGGCTGGGCCCGGCGACCGCCGCCAAGCCCAAGCGCTACCACATCGCGCTCATCGAGGTGACCGCCGCCGCCGGCCTGCCGGCCGAGACCGCCGACGTCCTGCCCGCGGTGACCGCGGAGTGGACCAAGGTCCTGGCCAGCCACCCGCAGGCCGCCACGCTCGACGGCGCCCCCGACCCCAAGGTCGCGGCCAAGCCGTTCAAGAAGTGGCTGACCAAGAAGAAGATCGCCGGGGCCTACCGGATGAACGTCGAGATCACCTCCTACGAGGAGATCCTCGAGGACAAGGACAGCTCGTTGAACCAGGAGAAGCGCCTGGTGGTCCGGCTCGGCCTGCGCACCTTCGGCGAGACCATCCCCGATCGCGTCATGGCCTTCGCCGCCGAGGGCTCGGCGACGATCAAGGTCGACGTCGGCAAGAAGCTCCGGCCGGCCGACCGCAGCTTCGCGATCAAGGCCGCGGTCGAGGGCGCGGTCGCGGACGCGATGGCCGCCTCGCTCACCAAGCTGTCGCTGCCCCCGCCCAAGCCGCCAAAAAAACGCTGACGGGCGCCGGCGCCGACCCGGCCGCGCCCGCCTGCCCCGGGATGGTCACCACAGCCGGCGCCCCGGTCCACCGCGGCGTCGCCCTCGGCCTATGGGCGCCGCTCGCCGAGGATGTGGTCCCCACCGCCGTGGCCGAGCTGGCCGCGCTCGGCGCCACCGACGTCGCCCTGGTCGTGCCGTGGCGCGCCGCCGACGTGCACGCGATCGAGATCGCGCCCGGCCCGGTGACGCCGAGCGATGACGCGGTCGGCGCGGCGATCGAGGCCGCGCGCGCCCGCGGCCTGGCGGTGACCGTGTTTCCGATCCTCATGCTCGACAAGGTCGCCCCCGGGCAGTGGCGCGGCACCCTCGCGCCGACCGACGTCGACGCGTTCTGGACCAGCTACGAGCGCTTCATCCTCCACTACGCCGCGCTGGCCCACCGCCACGGCGCCGCCGCGCTCCTGGTCGGCTCCGAGCTCGGCTCGACCGAGGGCTGGCGCGATCGCTGGTTCCACCTGATCGGGCGAGCCCGGCGCCTCTTCCGCGGACGCCTGCTCTACAGCGCCAACTGGGATCACTACCGACAGGTCAGCTTCTGGGCCCGCCTCGACGGCATCGGCGTCACCGGCTACTTCGAGCTAACCACCGACGACGACGCCTCGGTCGCGACCCTGGCGGCAGCGTGGCGCGCCGCCCGCGACCCGCTGGTGGCGACCGCGCGCACGCTGGGCAAGCCGCTGTGGCTGACCGAGGTCGGCTACGTCTCGCGCGACGGCGCGACCCGCGCCCCGTGGGACTACCTGCGCAAGACCCGGATCGATCTCGAGGAGCAGCGCCGCGCCTACGCCGCGTTGATCGAGGCGTGGTCGGGGGTGCCCGAGCTGGCCGGGCTGTTCGCCTGGGAGTGGAGCGGCGCGGGCGGGCCGACCGACGGCGGCTACACGCCGCGCGGCAAGCCCGCGGCCTGCGCGCTGGCGGCGTGGTTCGGCGGCTGATCGCGCCAGGCTCAGCGAAAGCGCGCCGACGGCACCGGCCCACCGGCCCACCACCGCTCGCGGGTGCCGAGATCCGGTGGCCCGATCGCGGCCGCCAGGGTCGCGGCGTCGGAGTGCTCGCCGCGGGCGAAGTCGTCGAGCGCGGCGGTCGGCGGCACGACGGCGTCGGCGGCGAGCGGGGTCGCGAGCTGACACAGGAGGCCGACCACGTCGGGGGCGACCGGACCGTCCTGGGTCCACGGGCCGCGGTGCGCGTAGAAACACTGTCCGGCGCGGCGCGGCGCAAGCACCGCCCAGGCCTCGGGCGCGACCGCGGCCAGATCGCCGGCGACGACCAGCCCGGGCGCCGGCGCTCCGACCATCGGCCACGGCGCGACCGCGACCCCGAGGCGCGCGGCGGCGGCGGCGGCGATCGCGGCGTGGCCGGGACCGGGCGCGGCGAACACGCACGGTGGGGCCAGGCCCCAGCGCGCCAGCACACCGACCAGGCCGTCGAGGCCGCGAGCGACCAGCGCGGGGGCGTCGTTCAGGTAGGCGTAGCGGCCGTGCATCGGCTGGTCGAGCCCGTAGGGTGATCGCTCGAGCAAGAGCCCACCGGTGGTCACGTAGTGCCAGCCGCGCAGATCGCGCGGGCCCAGGCCTCCGCCTGACCGCACCACCGCAGCCCGCGCCAGCATGCCGCGCAGGCGCGCGATCATGACGTGATGGGCCGGCTCCGTCGGGATCAGGCGCGGCACGCGCGCCTCGGCCGCCGCCACGTCGCCGCTCATGATCGCGGTCCACGCCGTGAGGTAGCCGCACAAGCAGTCGCGCTCGATCAGCTCCGGGTGGGCCTCGAGGACCGCGCGGGCGTCGGCGTACGCCAGCTCGCGCTCGAGGGCGCTCACCAGCTCGGTGACCATGGCCGGCTCGCCGGGCGCCAGCACCAGGCCGCGGGTGAGGACGGTGGCCGCCAGCCCGGTCAGCTCGACCTCGATGAGCTCGTAGCCGAGCTGGTAGTAGGCGTCGGCATCGCCCGGCGCGAGCGACGCCTGGGCGGCGTGCTCGGCGATCGCGGTGTGGCCCAAGGCGACCATGGCCCGCGCGAGGACGCCCAGGCTGGCGGCCAGGGCCGCGGGATCGAGGATCGCCGGGTAGCCCAGCGCCGCAGCCAGGATCGCCACCGCTCGCTCCGGCGCGCCGGCGACCAGCGCGGCCTCGGCCTCGCCCCGGGCCACCGCCGGGTCGACCGCCATCAGTCGTCGAGCCCGGCGAAGCCGCGGGTCAACCGTCGCAGCTCGGCGCGCACCGCGGCGTCGCGGGCCGCGACCGCGGGCGGCGTCGGCACGCCCTCGTTGTAGTACGTGCCGCTCGGCTCGGCGATCGTCGGCGCGGTCGCCAGCTTGATCGAGGTCGCGGCGCCGTGCCCGACCGAGCCGCCGCGCATCCCGGCGAAGCCGTCGCGCAAGAGCTTGGTCGAGATCACGCCGGGGTGGAGCGTGTACGCGGCCACGGTGGTCGGCGCGTGGGTCTCGGCCAGCTCGAGGGCGTGCATGACGTTGGCCAGCTTCGACTGGGCGTAGGCCGCGTACCCGGTGTACGAGGCCGCCAGCGACAGATCGCCGACGTGGATCCGGCCGCGGGTGTGGGCCACCGACGACACGATCACCACCCGCGCCGGCGCCGCCGCCACCAGGAGCGGCGTGAGCAGCTCGGTCAGGAGGTAATGGCCGACGTGGTTGACCGCGAGGGTCGCCTCGAGGCCGTCGGCCACCAGCACCCGCTCGTTGGCGTAGATGCCGGCGTTGTTGACCAGGACGTCGAGGCGATCGAGCTGCTCGCGCAGCTCGGCGGCGCCGCGGCGCACGGTGGCGAACGAGCCGAGATCGAAGGACACCCCGAGCAGCTCGGCGTCGGGGGCCGCCGCGCGCAGCTCGGCGATGGCGTGCTCGACCTTGGGCTTGTTGCGACCGTGGACCACCACCCGCAGCCCGGCCTTGGCCAGGGCCAGCGCGGTGGCCTTGCCGATCCCATCGGTCGATCCGGTGACGAGCGCGGTGCGCGGTGCCGTCATGGCGACGGTTGTACCACCGCCGGCCCGGCCCGATCAGCCGCCGCCGTCGATCAGCGTCGCGCCAGCGGCCGCGGACGCAGCGGCGGCGGGCCGGGCGCACGCCGGCGCGCCACCGCCTCGAGGTCGGGCTCGACGCCGGTCCACGCCGCGAGCTTGGCGAGGACCAGCGCGCGATCGGCGGCGGCCAGATCGACGATGCCAGCGCCGTGGGGCGCGCCCGGCGCCACGACCCGCACCACCTCGGCGCGCCCGCCCGGATCGAACATCCCGCCGGTCCACGGATCCCACTCGCCGTACAGGAAGATGATCCGCTCGCCCGACGCGCGGACCCAGGCGTCGATGTCGTCCATCGGCGCGCGGCTGTAGGGCGGGCGCACGACGTCGCGCGGGTAGGCGCCGTCGTAGGCGCTGGCCTCGAAGGTGGTGAGACCGGCCAGGTGGTCGTCCATCGTGCCGGGATACCCGAGCTCGACCTCGGCCTGGTAGTAGTAGGCCTCGAACTCGGCGAGGTTGTCGTCGTCGGACGAGCCGACCTCGTTGATCGCCTGCAAGAACGAGAAGGCCTGCTCGTCGGACGCGGTCACCGGCGGGATGTCGGCGCAGCTCGCGGCGCCCGCGAACTGCCAGAACGCCCACTCGAGCCCGACCACCGCCGACTCGACGGCGGCCGGCAGCGCCACCCGGGTGTAGCTGCGATCGCGGGCGGCGGCCTCCGCGGCCGCGCGGGCCTCGAGGGCGGCGCGGCGGTTGCGCAGGAGCTCGGCCTGGAACTGGCGCAGCGCGGTCCGGCACGCCGGGGGACCGATCGCCTCGAGGTGCGGCTCGTAGCGATAGTCGGGCGCCGCGAACGAGATCGGCGCGACGTAGGCCACGGTGGCGTCGACGTCATCGGGCCAGAACCGGCGGTGGTAGACCGAGGTCATGCCGCCCTTCGACGCCCCGGTCTCGACCACCGCGCCGCCGTAGAGCCGGCGCATCACCGTGGTGATGCGGTGGTGATCGGCCGCCGCCTGCTCGATCGTCAGGTGGCTCCAGGCCGCGGCGCCGGCGGGCCGCGAGGTGCGGAAGAACCGATGCTCGATGACGAGCTGGTTGCCGGCGAGGAGCCGGGTCACCTCGCCCGGGTAGTCGTAGTACCAGTTGCCGTAGCCGGTGTGGAGCAGGACCAGCGGCGCGTCGGGATCGCGGTGGATCAACGTGGCGTACTGCTCGAACTGGGCGCCGGCCGGCGCGTCGTGATCGACCGGCTGGATGAACCACAGCTCGAAGTAGCGGTAACCGGGCCAATCGGTCGGGCGCTCGACCACCCGGGCGATCTCGGGCTGCGCGGCGAGGGCCACGGCGATGTCGACGTCGGGCCGCGGGTCGTCGTCGCTGCAGGCGGTGGCCGCGACGACGACGGCCAGCGCGAGCGCACAGGCGCGGGCGATCATGGAGCGAGCATCGCACGAACCCTCGGCCGCCTCGCCGCGGCCGCCGCCCGGACGTGCGGTCGCGCACGCCTTGCACCGACCGGCGATTCCCGGTACGAGACCGGCCTATGGCCCTGTCCGTCGGCATCGTCGGCCTGCCCAACGTCGGCAAGAGCACCGTCTTCAACGCCCTCACCGCCGGCAAGGCCGAGGCCGCCAACTATCCCTTCTGCACGATCGATCCCAACGTCGGCATCGTCCCGGTGCCCGACGGTCGGCTGGTGCGGATCCAGAAGCACATCCCGACCCAGAAGGTGCTGCCGGCGGTGGTCGAGATCGTCGACATCGCCGGCCTGGTCAAGGGCGCGTCCCAGGGCGAGGGCCTGGGCAACAAGTTCCTCGCCAACATCCGCGAGACCAGCGCGGTCCTCATGATGGTGCGGTGCTTCGACGATCCCAACGTGGTCCACGTCTCGGGCTCGGTCGACCCGATGCGCGACATCGACATCATCGAGCTCGAGCTGGTGCTGGCCGACGCCGACACCGTCGAGAAGCGGGTCAAGAAGGCGGCCAACCAGTCCAAGTCCGGCTCCAAGGAGGCCAAGGCCGAGCTGGCCCTGGCCGAGAAGGTCGCGGCTCACCTGGCGACCGGCGCCCCGGCCCGCTCGATCGAGCTGTCCGACGACGATCGCAAGCTGGTCGCCACCTGGGGCCTCATGACCGCCAAGCCGGTCCTGTACTGCTGCAACGTCGGCGAGGGCGACCTGCCGGCCGGAAACCCGTGGAGCGATCTGGTCAAGGCCCGGGCCGCCACCGAGGGCGCCGGCGTGGTCATCCTGTGCGGAAAGATCGAGGCCGAGCTGGCCGGCATGACCGACGAGGAGAAGACCGAGCTCCTGGCGTCGTATGGCCTCACCGAGCCGGCGCTGGCCAGCCTGGCCCGGGAGTGCTACCGGCTCCTCGGGCTGCAGTCGTACTTCACCGCCGGCGAGAAGGAGATCCGAGCCTGGACCGTGCGCCAGGGGGCGCTGGCGCCGGAGGCCGCCGGGGTCATCCACTCCGACTTCGAGAAGGGCTTCATCCGCGCCCAGGTCTACACCCTGGCCGACCTCGAGCAGCACGGCAGCGAGGCCGGGCTCAAGGCCGCCGGCAAGCTGCGCCAGGAGGGCAAGACCTACGTCGTGCAGGACGGCGATATCATGCACTTCCTGTTCAACGTGTGATCCGGGAAGATCGAGTCAATCGGGAATCACGGCTCAGCGCCGGACCGCGGTGACCAGGCGGGCGTAGAGCGTGGCGGCGATCTGGCCGTCGGGGCGGCGCCAGCGCGCGGCGGCGGCGGCGAACTCGGCCCGCAGGGCGGCGCGGGCCGCGGCGGTCAGGTGCGCGAGGTGGTAGGCCGGCGCGAGGGCGTCCCACACCTGGTCGGCGCTGCCCGACAGATCGACCTCGAGGTCGACGACCGCGGGCGGCGCGAAGCCGCGCGCCGGTGACAGGAGCGCGGCCAGGCCCGCGTCCGTGCGGCCGCGCAGCTCGCCGAGGCGTGGGGTCGTCGGCGCCGCCGCGGCGAAGGGCGCGGCGAGCGCGAGCAAGCCGGCGGCGGCGTCGTCGCCGCGCGGCCCGCCGCCGACGATCGTGGCGAACACGCCGCCCGGGGTGAGGACCCGGGCCAGCTCGTCGGCGACCGCGTCCAGGTCGGACATCAAGGTCCAGGCCAGATGCGAGACCACCGCGGTCAGCGCGCCGGTCGCGATCGGCAGCGCCTGGGCCCGGGCGCACAGGAGCGGCAGGTCGGGCAGCCGGGCCCGAGCCGCGGCCAGCTCGCCGGCGCTCAGGTCGACGCCGACGACGTCGGCCGCGGGCTGGCCGCGGTCGCGGAGCCGGGCCATCAGGTAGCCGTCGCCGCAGCCGAGATCGAGGACGCGCCCACCGGGTGGGATCGCGTCGGCCAACCGCTGGTAGGTCGAGCGGCCATCGCCGACGATGACCCCGCGAGCGAGGGTCGCGGCGGTGACGCCCGGGTGCCGATCGTGGAACCAGCGCAGGAAGGTCTCGTCGACGCGGACCACGGCCGACGATCGGCTGGCCGGCGGTCGCGGTCAACCGCGCTTGGCGGCGGAGCGGCGACGGCGTATGAAGCGCCGCCCATGGCCGCCACCGCTCCGTCCACGCGCGCCGCGCTGACCGTCGCGCTGGCCGCGGCCTCGTGGGGCACGTGGAGCGTGTTCCTGCGTCCGGCGGAGCTGCCGGCCGCGACCGCCGGCGCGCTCGTGTTGGTGGTGATGGGCGTGGCGATGCTGCCGGCGGCGCTGCGCGCGCGACCGCTCACCTGGGACCGCGCCACGGTCGGCCTGCTCCTGGCCAACGCCGCCCTCGACGCCGCCAACGTCCTCACCTTCTTCGCCGCGATGCAGACCACCACCGTCGCGGTCGCGGTGCTGACCCACTACCTGGCGCCGGTGCTGGTGGCGCTGGCCGCGCCGTGGATCGATCGCCAGCGGGTGCCCGGCGCGATCGCGGCCTCGGCGGTGGCGGTGGTCGGCCTGACCTTGGTCCTCGAGCCGTGGGCCCGCGCGGCCGCGCCGCTCGGCGCGCTGCTCGGGCTGGCCAGCGCCTTCGCCTACGCTGGCAACGTCTTCGTCGTGCGCCGCCTGAGCGTGCGCATCGGCGCGGCCCGCGCGATCAGCTACCACGCGTTCCTGGCGGCGCTGCTGATGGCGCCGTTCGCGCTGGTCGCCGGCGGCGCGCCGACGGTGGGCGGGGTGGCGTGGCTGACGCTGGGCGCGATCCTCACCGGCGCCCTGGCCGGCGCCGCGTTCGTGTGGGGCCTGGGCGTGATCGGCAGCGCCCGGGCCGCGGTGCTCACCTACTTCGAGCCGCTGGTCGCGGTCGCGGTCGGCGCGCTGGTGTGGCGCGAGCCCCTGGGCCGGTTCGCCGCGATCGGCGCGGCGCTGGTCATCGCCAGCGGCGTCTACGTCGCGCGGGGACGGTCGGCGAAGACCTGAGGGCCGGCGTCGCCGTCGACCTCGATCGCGATCGCGATGGTCTCGGCCTCGTCGTAGTCGAGGGGCGGCTGGCGCTGACCGGCGGCGTGGACCACCGCCTCCTGGATCGCGCGGTACAGCGGCCGCGGCTCGGCGCTGGCCGCGGCGATGCCGTCGACCGTGACGGTGACCGTGGCGGGCGCGACCAGGGCGGCGCGGTGGGGCTTGCCCGGCGGGATGCGCCCGGAGTCGACCCACTCGCGCAAGGTCGCGCGGGCGATCCGCAACAGCTCGCGGCGCTCGTCGTCGGCCAGGTCGAAGGCGTAGCCCACGGGGGCAGCCTACTCCCCCGGCGACCGCGACGCACGTCGGTCGGCGATGAGGGCGTGCCACGCCGCGAGGGCCAGGCGCGCCAGGCCCGGATCGTCGGCGGCCGCCAGGGTCGCCAGCGCGGCCGCCGCGCGATCGCGATCGGGGTCGGCGACGACCCGCGCCACCGCCGCGCGGGCGTCGGTCAGGTCGAGGGCGGCGGGCGCCGCCGCCAGGGCCGCGACCTCGCTCGACGGGCGGCCCAGCGCCGCGAGCGCGGCGGCGGCGATCGCCGCGGGCGCGGCCTCGTCGCCCGGGGCGGCCAGCTCGATCGCCCAGCGCGCCGCGGCGACCGCCGCCAGGTGGGCGTCGATCGCGGCGAAGCTCCGGGCCGCGCGCAGGTAGGTGCGTCCGGCGTCGCCCGAGGCGGCGGCCGCGGCGAGGAGGAGCTGCTCCCCCGCGGGCACGTCGCCGGCGTCGACCATCGCCAGGGCCAGGCCCTCGAGGAGGTCGGGCTCGTCGGGGCTGGCGTCGACGGCGGCCTGCCACCACACCCGCGCCCGGGCCGGATCGCCGAGCGCCGCGAACAGCCGCGCCAGCACCGGCGCGATCGCGGCGCGATCGAGGGCCCGACCGGCGAGCTCCTCGGCGCGGCGATCGGCGAGCGCGGGATCGCGGCCGTAGGCCCGGGCCACGGCGATCACGGCCGCGCGGTCGTCGGGGGCAGCGCGGCTGATCGCCGCCGCGCCGGCCGCGCGATCGCGGAGGGGCGCCGCGGCCACACGCGCCGCCAGGAGCCCGGCGATCGGCGCCGGCAGCTCGGGATCGGGCGCGACAGCGCGGTCGGCCGCCAGCGCGGCGGCGACGGCGCTGGCCCAGCGCGGGGCCTGCGGATCGGCGGCCACCGCGGTCACCTCGACGTGATCGAGGACCGCGCGCTCCCACGAGGCCCGCTGCCCGCGCGCCACCGCGCGCGCCGCGACGATCATCCACGCCGCCGCGCGATCGCCGTCGGGGGCCCGCCAGCCCGCGCGATCCCAGGCCACCACCAGGGCCGGCTCCCAGGCCGGCCCGTCGGGCTCGGTCGCGCCCGCGGCCACGATCGGATCGCAGGCCGGGTCCACCGGGCCGCTGGGATACGCGCAGGTCCCGCCGGCGGCCGCGGCGATCGCGTCGACCGTCGGGCGGTCGATCGGATCGAGCGTGCCCGACCACCAGCGGCGCAGCTCGAGCCAGCGCGCGGCGGTCGCCGTCGGCCACCGCGGCCGCCCGCCCTCGGCCAGGCGCTCTTCGACCCGGCGGTCGAGGATCTCGAAGGCGCGCCGCGCGGCGCGATGGCGGTCGAGCCAGGCCGCGGTGGTCGCGACCTCGTCGTCGGTGGCGGCGGTTGCCAGGCCCCGCGCCAGGTCCGGAGCCACGGCGGCGAGGCGGGCCGCAGCGCGGGCGCGGCGCGCCGGATCGACGTGGGCCAGGTCCGCCGCCAGCGCCAGGCGCTCGGCCGCGCGCGCGAGGTCGTCGTCGAGCGCGGCGCCTAGCGCGCGCGCGCGGCGTACGTCGGCGTCGGCGCCGGGGCTGGCGCGCAGGACGCGGGCCCGCGCCCGCTCGACGTAGAGTCCGGCCAGGGCGCGCCGGGGACCGGCCGGCAGCCCGCGCGCAAAGGGCGCGCCGAGGGCCTCGGCGCGGGTCAGCGCGACCAGCGCCGCGCCCGGGCGACCGCGGGTGGTCTCGACCTCGGCCAGGGCGATCCACGCCGCGGCGTCGCGCGGATCGCGCGCCACCCGGTCGGCGAGCGCGACGGCCGCGCCGTCGACGCCGCGGGTCCGGACCAGCGCGTCGGCGTCGACCGCGGTGCGGCACGCCGCGCAGGCGAGGACAGCGACCAGCGCGCGGCGCACGGCCCGCATCATGCCGCACCCGCGGCCGGCGCGAGGCCAAGCGCGCGCGGATCGAGGGCGGCGCCGGCAGCGCCCCACGCCGCGATCGCTCCCGGCGCCGGGGTCAGGGCGACTCGGTCGGCGTCGGCGTAGGCCGCGGCCACCCCGGGCTCGGCCAGGACCGCCGCCGCCAGCCCCGGTCGCCACGCCCCGAGGAGCTCGCCCCAGATCGCGGCGACGTCGCCGCCGCCGAGCCCGTGGGCCTCGATCGTCGCCAGGGCTCGGCGCACCGCCTCGGCGCGCCGGCGCCGCGCCGCCGCCACCGCCGCCCAGGGTGGCGCCAGCTCCTCGACGGCACGCACCGCCCAGGCCGCGATCGCCTCGTCGACCGCGCGGCTCGGCGGCGCGGCCAGGCCGAGCGGCAAGCCGCGCATCGCCGCGGCGTACAGACCGTGGCCGAGCTCGTGGGCCGCCACGGTGAGGCTGCCGAGGTCGCGCACCGGCGGGAACACGCACACCACGGCGGTCGTGGTCACCACGGTGGCGGCGGCCGCGCCGTCGTCGCACACCGTGACCCGACCGAGGTCGACGCCGGCGCGGTCGGCCAGCGCCGCCGCGACCGTCGACCAGGGCGGCAGCGCGACGCCGGGCGGCGCCGACACCTCGGCCGCAGACTCGGCAGGCCCCGCCGCCCCGAGCCGCGGCCGGGCGCCGAACAGCGCGCCGATCAGGGCGCCGACGTCGCCGTACCCGAGGCGGAGCGCGGCGGCGCCCAGGGCGCGATAGCGCGCGGCGAGTCCGGCCGCGGTCGCGGGACCGCGCCGCGCCGCCGCGAGCCCCGGGTCACCGTCGAGGCGCGCCGCCAGCGCCCAGCGCGACAGGGTCGCGGCCCGGGCCGCCCACCCGGGATCGTGGTCGGTCGCCAGGCCCGCCGCGTCGACGGCGGCCACCACCCGGGGCCACGGCGGCGGTCGGGTCCCGGCGCGCAGCGCGGCCACCGTCGCCGCGCCATGATCGTCGAGGGCGGCGGCGATCGTCGCCTCCGCGCGCTCGATGGCCAGCTCGCGGGCGAAGGCCGCGCTCATCCCCGCGCCGGACGCGGCGGGGCGACCCCGACCCGGGCCAGCTCGGCGATGACCTGCTTGAGATCGCTCCAGGTGTCGCGCTTGCGATCGGGTTGGCGCAGGAGGAACGCCGGATGGAAGGTCGGCATGACCTTGACGCCGCGGTGCTCGTGCCAGCGACCGCGCAGCGCGCTGATCGGCGCGTTCGTCGCGAGCACGACCTGCGCCGCCGGCTTGCCGAGCGTGACGATCACCCGCGGGCGCACCGCCTGGAGCTGGGCGTCGAGGAACGGCCGACACGCCGCGACCTCGTCGGGCTCGGGGTTGCGGTTCCCGGGCGGCCGACACTTGACGACGTTGGCGATGTAGACGTCGTCGCGCCCCCACCCCATCGCCTCGATCATCTTGTCGAGCAGCTCACCGGCCGGACCGACGAAGGGCACGCCCCGCCGATCCTCCTCGGCGCCCGGGGCCTCGCCGATGAACATGATCGGCGCCAGGGCCGGGCCGACGCCGAACACGATCTGATCGCGGGTCTTGCACAGCTTGCAGCGCTGGCAGTCGCCGAGGTCGGCGCGGATCATCGGCAAGGTGCGCGGCGACGCCGCCGCCGCGTCGTCGAGCTCCGGCGCGGGTTCGGCGAGCTCCGGCGCGCTGGTCGGCCCACTCGTCGGCGCGCTCCCCGCCGCGACCGGCGTCGGCGCGACCGGCTCCGGCCCCGCCAGCCGCGGGCTCGGGGCCCCGGCCGCCGCGTAGCTCCCGCCCCGTCGCCGCCACGCCACCTGGGCCGCGAAGCCGCGGGTCAGCGCGGCGAGCTCGGCGCGCAGCTCGGCCCGCAGATCGCCGGCGGGGCCGTCGGGTGGCGGCGGCTGGTTCGTGCTACCCACCTGATAGCTATGCCACGGATCGCCCCCGTCCTGATCGCGCTCGCGCTGGTGCTGACCGGATGTCGGCGCGGCGATCCAGTGCCGGCCGGAGACATCGCCGGGCGCCTGACCGTGCCGACCATGACCGGCGCGGCCTTCGATCCGGCGACGCTGCGCGGCAAGCCGGCCCTGGTCGTCTTCTGGCGCCCCGGTTGCCCCCACTGCCTGGCCGAGCTGCCCGAGGCGCAACGCGCGGCCCAGGCCCGCGGCGTCACCGCGATCGCGGTCCAGGTATCGGGCCGCCCCGAGGCCGGCCAGGCGGCGCTGACCCGCCTCGGCTGGAATGGCCTGGCCCTCGTCGACGACGGTCGCCTGCGCGCCGACCTGAAGATCCGCGCGGTGCCGTGGACCCTGACCCTGCGCGGCGACGGTACGGCGCGCGAGGCCTTCGTGGGCAAGCGCGACTACGCCACGCTCCACGCCGCCCTCGGGCGGGTCAAGTAGGCGCGCGGCTCGCGAGGCGGGGAGCGATCGCGTCGAGGACGCGGTGCGCGACCGTGGCCTTGTCGGCCAGCGGCACCTCGATCGTGGCCTCGCGATCGACCACGATCACCCGGTTGGTGTCGACCGCGAACCCGGCGTCAGGCGCGCTGACGTCGTTGGCGATCACCAGATCGCAGCCCTTGGCCGCCAGCTTGGCGCGCGCGTAGTTGATCACGTCGTGAGTCTCGGCGGCGAAGCCGACCAGGAGCGGCCCGCTTCCCCGCCGGCGCCGCTCGGCCCCCAGCCCGGCCAGGAGGTCGGGGTTGGCGTCGAGGGCGATCGTCGGCGCCAGCCCGATCTCGGTGCGCTTGAGCTTCTTGTCGGCGGCGGCCATCGGGCGAAAGTCGGCGATCGCCGCCGCCATCACCACCGCGTCGGCCGACCAGGCGTGCGCGGCCAAGGCCCGCTCCATGGCCCGGGCGTCCTCGACGTGGACGGTGGTCAACCCGACGGGATCCGGCAGCGCGGTCGGCCCGGCCAGGAGCGTCACCGCGGCGCCGCGCTGCGCCGCCGCCGCCGCCAGGGCGTAGCCCATCTTGCCGCTCGACCGGTTGCCCAGGTAGCGGACCGGGTCGATCGGCTCGTGGGTCGGGCCGGCGGTGATCACCACCCGTCGCCCGGCCAGATCCTGCGCGGTGCGCAACCGCGCCGCGGCGGTGACGATGTCGGCGGGCTCGGCGAGCCGGCCCGGGCCGACCCATCGACACGCCAGGAAGCCATCGCCCGGCCCCACCGTCTTGGCGCCGGCGACCTCGACCAGGCGCCGGACGTTGGCGGCGGTCAGCGGGTGCTGCCACATGTTGACGTTCATCGACGGCGCGAGGAGCAGCGGCGCGCGGGTCGCCAGCGCGACCGAGGTCAGCGCGTCGTCGGCCATCCCGGCCGCGAGCCGGGCGATCAGGTTGGCGGTGGCCGGCGCGACGATCATCAGGTCGGCGCGATCGGCGATCTTGATGTGGCCGATCTCATGCTCTTGGGCGTGATCGAACAGATCGGTGAAGACCGGGCGGCCGGTCAACGCCTGGAAGGTCAACGCGCCGATGAACTTCTGGGCCCGACGGGTCATCGTCACCGTGACCAGGGCCCCGGCCTTGGTGAGGAGCCGGACCAGCTCGGCGGCCTTGTACGCGGCGATCCCACCGCCGACGCCGACCACGATCTCGGCGCCGTGGAGCGGGCGCGCCGGATCGGCGGCCGGCGCGGGCGTGCGGGCGGTGTCGCTCATGGCGTCTCCAGCGCGGTGGTCATCACGTACTTGTACTCGAGGTAGTCGTCGAGGCCATGGCGGCTGCCCTCGCGGCCGTGGCCCGACGCCTTGATCCCGCCGAACGGCGCCACCGCGGTCGAGATCAGCCCCTCGTTGACGCCGATCATCCCGACCTCGAGCGCCGTCGCCACCCGCGCCGCCGCCGCCAGGTCGCGGGCCATGACGTAGCCGCACAGCCCGGCGTCGGTGTCGTTGGCGGCCGCGATCGCCGCCGCCTCGCCGTCGACCTCGCGGATCGCCACCACCGGACCGAAGATCTCCTCGCGCCAGACCGCCATGTCCGGCGTGATCCCGGCGAGCACGATCGGCGCCGCCCAGCGCCCCGGCCCGGGCGACGCACCGGCCAAGAGCGCCGCGCCCCGATCGAGGGCGTCGTCGACCAGGCGGCGCACCTTGGCGACCGCGCGCTCGTCGATCAGCGGACCGATCTCGACCCCGGGCTCGGTGCCGGGACCGACCCGCAGCCCGGCCGCCACCCGCGCCATCGCCGCCGTGAAGGCCGGCGCGATCGCGCGATCGACGATGAAGCGGTTGGCCGCGACGCAGGTCTGCCCGGCGTTGCGAAACTTGGCGACCCGGGCCGCGGCCACCGCGCGGTCGAGGTCGGCGTCGGCCAGGACCACGAAGGGCGCGTTGCCGCCCAGCTCGACCGTGGCCCGCGCGCCGCGCGCCGCGCACGCGGTCAAGACCGCGCGACCGACCGCGGTCGAGCCGGTGAACGACACCTTGCGCACCCGCGGATCGGCGATCAGCCGCTGCGCCACCCGCGGCCCGGCCCCGGTCGCCACGTTGATCACGCCGGCCGGCACCCCCACGGTCTCGGCCAGCTCGGCGATCGCCAGGGTGGTGAGCGGGGTCAGCTCCGACGGCTTGATGACCGCGGTGTTGCCGGCGGCCAGCGCCGCCGCCAGCTTGCGCGCCACCATCGCCGCGGGGAAGTTCCACGGCGTCACCAGCGCGCACACCCCGATCGGGATCCGCTCGACGACGATCCGCTGATCGGCCCGCGCCGCCGGCACCACCTCGCCGTAGATCCGCGGCGCCTCGCCCGCGAACCACGAGAAGAAGCTCGCCGCGTAGGCCACCTCGGACGCCGCTTCGGCCAGGGGCTTGCCGCTCTCGGCCGTGATCACCGCGGCCAGGCGATCGCGGTCGGCCAGCATGGCCCGGGCGATCGCCGCGCACAGCTCCCCGCGCACGCCCGCTGGCTGGCGGCCCCAGCTCGGCTGGGCAGCGGCCGCGGCCGCGACCGCCGCATCGACCGCGTCGTCGGGGAGATCGGCCACCTCGGCCAGGACCAGCTCGGTCGCCGGATCGCGCACCGCGAACCGCGTCGCGGCCCCGACCCGGGCGCCGCCGATCATCGCGTCGACCACGGCGCTCATAGCAGCGGCCCCAGCGCGGCGGCCAGCTCCTGGGTCTCGATCAGGTTGTCCTCGATCGAGCAGTAGGTCCAGCCGCCGTAGCGGCCGACCGAGTAGACCCCGGCCGCGCCCAGGGTCTGGCGCGCCGCCGCCACCGCGGCCTGCGACCGCGCGGTGATGTGGGCGTAGGCCGGGCTCATGGTCACGGTGTGGCTGGCGACCAGGCGGTGATCGGTGACCAGGCCCTCGGCGCGGAGGTCCGCGAGCACGCGGTCGCGCAGCGCCTCGGCGTCGATCGCGGCGCCGTCGTCGGGCAGCCCGATCTCGACGTACAGGCTCATGCGATCGCCGTCGAGGATGTTGTCGTACCAGCCGACCCGATAGAAGACCCGCGCGGGATCGGGGAAGTACATCCAGTGGACGTCGCGTCGCCCCTTGCGATCGAAGCCGAGGTTCCACACCACCACCCGGTTGCCGGTGAACAACCCGGGCTCGACCGGCAGGCCGCACAACCCGAGCAACGCCGGCAGCGGCGCCGACGACACCAGGTGGCGATAGCCGATCGGGCCGCGCGGCGTCGTCGCCACGCGGGCCCGCAGGTCGATCGCGGTCACCGGCGTCGCCAGCGCCACGGTCTCGGCCGGCAGCTCGCGCAGGAGCGCGCGCACGTACTCCATCGCGCCGCGGGCCGGATAGGTGAAGGTCGCGTTGTAGCTGGCGTTGTCGGCCGCCCGCATGTTGCGGACGATGTCGGCGATATCGGCGTGGGGAAAGAACCGCCCCATCGCGTCGCGATCGAGGCGATCGAGGTCGGTCGCGTAGAGCTTGGTGTTGTACGGGATGAGGAAGGTCTCGGCGATGCCCTTGCCGAAGCGGCGATACAGCATCTCGAGAAACGATCCGGGCGCGGCCTCGACCTTGGCGTCGTCGCGGAAGTACAGATCGACCAGACAGTCGATGAACCGGTCCTTGGGGAGCTGGTGGATGTTCTTCTGGAACGGGAAGTCGACGTCGACGCCGGCGACGCGGATCGAGCTTAGCTTCTGCACCGTGCGCACCTCGCCGTCCATGCGCGCGCGCAGCCAGGCCTCGATCGCCGGCCGCTTGAAGTGGAAGAAGTGGCCCGAGTAGTCCCAGACGAAGCCGTCTCGCACCACCGTGCGGCAATAGCCGCCGGGCTCGTCGGCGGCCTCGCACACCCGCACCGTCGGCGCCGGGCGCCCGCGCGCCGCGGCCTCGGCGCGGATCGAGTTGGCGAAGCCCAACCCGGACATGCCCGCGCCGATCACCAGGAAGTCGACATGCTCCATCGCCCGGCAGTATCGCCCCGCCCCGTCAGCCGCGCCAGGGCGCGACTCACAACCCGCCGGCCGCGCCGCCGGCGGCCGGCCTCACGGGACGTTGGCGAGGCCCGGCGTCACCGTGGAGGTCATCCGCCAGTCGTTGGCCGAGTTGTTGGTATCGGTGCCGTTGGGGATGCGCACCATCGACGCCGGCGCGGTCGGATCGTCGCCCGCGGTCGGCGCCGCCATCTCGAACAGGTCGACCGAGCCGAAGCCGGTGAGGTTGACCGTGACCGCCGACTCGTAGGACAGCCGGTCGAGCACCGTCATCGTCGTCGTGTCGACCACCAGGAGGCCATCGCCCGGCGCCGAGACGCCGGCGCTGCCGTTCTGGATCGCGTCGGTCGCCGGCCACTGCGTGGCGCCGCTGCCGACCGGCGGGGTGTACTTGGTGCCCGGCGGCGAAGTCACCGCGGCCGCGCCGATCACCAGATAGCCCCCCGCCGGGATCGAGCCGGCCGGCCCGAGATCGATGCGGCGATACTCGGCCGGGGTGCCGCTGCCGTTGACGAAGATCAGGGCCTTGCCGGTCAGGTCGATCGCCGCGGTCGAGGTGTTGAGCAGCTCGACGAACTCGACCGCGTCGCCCGCGCCCGGCATGTCGTAGTCGATCTCGTTGATGATCAGGCCGCCGGTCGGCGCGGCGGCGATCGTGATCGTCGAGGTCAAGGTCGTCGCCCCCAGGGTCGCGGTCACGGTGGCGGTCCCAGTCGTCGCCGCCGCGGTGTAGGTGAACGGCGCGCTCACCTGCCCAGCCGGCACGGTGACCATCGGCGGCGTCGAGCCGGCCGAGGCGGTCAACGCGATCGTGGTGCCGCCGGCCGGCGCCGGCAGATCGAGCCCCACCGCCATCGCCACCGTGCCGTTGGGCGCCACGGTCGCGGTCGCCGGGGTCAGGCTGGTGAGGGTCGGCTGCTCGGCGGCGCCGACCACCCGCACCGTCGCGGTCAGGCTGGTCCCGAGGGTCGCGGTGAGGGTCACCGCCGCCGCCTGGGTCAGCCCGCTCACCCGGACCTGGGCGGTGGTCTGCCCGGCCATCACGGTGACGCCCCCGCCGGTGACGGTCAGCGCCGCCGGCGTCCCTGAGGTGATCGCGACGAAGGTGTCGCTCGGCGCCGCCTGGTTGAGCGTCACGGTCAAGGGCGTGGGCCCCGGCACGACGTCGGTCGCGCCCTCGGCGACGAAGCTGGTCGTCGGCCCGAAGCTCGCCAGGCCGAGCGCCGCCGGCCCGAGGTCGGCGGCCGAGCGGATGAGGAGTTTCGACGCCAGGTTGCGGAAGGCCAGGACGCCGGTCACCGAGCCGTACTGGGTGCCGACGGTCGGCAGCGGGCTCACCAGGAACAGGAAGTCATCCACCACCACCGAGCCCCCGCCCGGCTGGGCGACGGTGAACTCGTTGAAGCCGGCGTCGACCGCGCTGACCCCGCCGGCGCCGATGCGGACCAGCACGCCCTCGAGGGCCGCGGCCCGCGGGCCGCCCGTGGTGATCTCGGCCGCGGTCGCGTTGACCGGGACCGGGGCGGCCTCGACGGTGCCGTTGGACGTCACGTCGACCACGCTGTCGAGCTCGTACTGGCCGTTGAACAGCGCGACCGTGCCGTCGATCGTGACCCGGTGGCCGGGCGCCACCATCGGCAGGAACGGCGAGGTCGAGCCGGTGAACACGAACAGGCCCGAGAAGTCGGCGCCAGCGAACCCGGCGTCACCGTCCTTGACCTGGACGAAGAAGCCGTTGGCGCCCTTGCCGGTGACCAGGGCGTTGGCGACCCGGACCGAGGCGCCGATCGGCACGACGTCGACCGCCGCGCGGTTCTTGATCTGGTAGATCGTCACCGGGCAGCCGGCGACGCCGGGGTTGGCGATCGTCGGGCACAGGTCGCACACGTTGCCCTTACCGTCGCCGTCGCCGTCGGCCTGGTCGGCGTTGGCGACGTCGGGGCAGTTGTCGATCGCGTTGACCACGCCGTCGCTGTCGCGATCGTTGGGATCGACCGGCGTGCAGGTGGTCGAGCTCGGCGTGGTCGGGCACACGTCGCAGGCGTCGCCGACGCCGTCGCTGTCGTTGTCGGCCTGGCGGCCGCCGTCGAGGGGACGGATCGGGTTGAACACGCCGGGGCAGTTGTCGCCGGTGTCGGCGACGCCGTCGCCGTCGGGATCACCGGCGGTGCCGACGCCGGTGTAGATCGACGAGCCGACCACCGAGGTCGGGCGCTTCGGCACGCAGGTCGGCTCGTTGGCCGGCACCCCACACAGCGAGGCCGGGTAGCTGTTGCCGGCCGCGGCCCGGAGCGCGGCGTAGGTGGTGTTGATCTCGCCCATCAGGCACACCCGCTTGGCGTTGCCGCAGACGTCGACCTCGTCGCAGGTGGTCGCCAGGGCGGCGATCGTCGAGGCCTCGCCGTACAGCGGCTTGCCGCCGCGCATCACCAGGACCACGTCCTTGGGCTCGGCCTCGAGGATCGCGCGGTATCCGGTGTTGACCCGGCCGTCGAAGATCGCCAGGTCGGCGACCCGACCGACCACCAGCGAGCCGATCACGTCGTCGGTCGCGGTCGCCGAGGCGGCGTTCGAGGTCACCATCTCCCACAGGTCGCGGTCGCTGAAGTAGCCGCCCCAGTAGGTGCGGTTGAAGTCGTCGGCGCACGCCAGCTCGCGCAGGAGGTTGATCGAGCCGGTCGCGCTCCAGTCGGTGCCGAGCGCGATCTGCACGCCCATGCGATCGGCGATCGGCGCCCACGCGGTGTCGCCGTACAGGGTCACGTTGGAGCGCGGCGACCAGATGAGCGACGCGCCGTCGTTGGCCATGACGCCGTAGTCGAAGGGCCGCAGGCCGACGCCGTGGATCACCGCGGTCTGGTTGGCGATGACGTCGTTCGACAGGCCCGGCGAGGTGACGTCGTAGGTCGTCGAGCTGGTGCACAGGAACTCGTTGCGCGACTCGAGATCGATGCCCTCGGCGATGTGCGGCTCGTAGGACGCCAGGGACGCGATGGTCGCGGCGGTGTCGGCGGTGCCGCCGTAGTTGCAGGTCGCCGCGAGCTGCGTGCCGCCGCTGTCGTCGAGGGGGAAGGTCTCGAAGCGCACCGTGGCCTGGCCCAGGCCCTCCTGGTTGGTCGACGAGTCGAGGTTGCGCAGGAGGCCGGCCTGGCCGCCCGAGCCGACGATCGACGTCGCGCCGCCCATCAACATCCGCAGCTCGCCCCACTGGATCTGGGCCGCCGAGGCGTTGCCCGGCGTGTTGATCTGGGTGTGGCCGCGCCGGCCGCGGCGCCAGTCGTGGCGGTGCTCGTAGCGCTCGCCGGTGTCGGTGTACGGCGGGTTCTGGGTGAACGTGATGTGATCGTGGGTGTTGATGAGGCCGGGCGAGATGACGCCGCCAGGGCAGTCGATCCGGGTCTCGCCGCCCATGGCGCAGCTCATGCCGACGCAGGTGATGCCGCCGGTGGCGTCGATCCGGACCTGACCGTTGGCCAACGGGCCGGTCGGGGTCAGCACCGTGCCGGTGAGCAAGCGCGCGGTGCCGCCCGCGGTCACCGTACACACCGCGGTCGCCGGCATCGCGTCGGTCATCGCGTCGGTCATCGCGTCGGTCATGCCGTCGGTCATCGCGTCGGGCACCCGGCCGTCGGGATCGCCGGGATCGGCGTCGACGTCGCCGCTTGGGTGCTGGTTGTCACCGCAGGCCGCGAGGGCGGCCCAGGCGAGGAAGACGAGAGCGATACGACCGCGCATAGGCGCGCACACTAACACCAGGGCGGCGAACCCCGTGTAGCGTAGATCGCACGAACGCGTGACAGCGACGCGGCGCGTCGGAACCGAGCCCGCGCCGCGCGCCCGCTCAGCTCGCCAGCTCGCGCGACAGGATGCGGCGCGCGATCGCCAGGGCGCAGCCGTAGGTCGACTCCATGCCGAAGAACGACATGCTCTTCGACAGGAGGCTCTGGCGCCGCGAGTACGGGGTGTCCGAGGCGTAGTGGATGAGGCCGAGCTCGCCGTTGACCAGATCGGTCAGGTTGACGATCTCGCCCTTGGGGTGGCGCTGCGGCGCGGTCGACTCGTAGGCCGCCGACAGGTACGGCCCGGCCTCCATCTCCATCACCGTGTAGCCCTCCCGATAGAACACGTCCATGTACGACCGGTTCTGCAGGAACGCCGAGCGCACGGTCAGGGCCTTCTGGTTGTCGAGGACGGTGCCGTGGCGCATGAAGGGCTGGACGTCGGCGGCCGACAGGGCGTTGCGGATGAGGTAGGTGTTGCCCGAGTGCTCGTCGTGGACGACCTTCGAGATCATGACGTCGCCGACCCGGCCGTTGAGCGTCGCGGCCTTGCCCATGATGTAGACGCCGCGGATCTCGCCGACGCCCTCGGCCAGCGCCGCCAGGTGGTGGTACGCCGCCATCCCCAGCGGGTAGTCGATGTTGACGATCACCGCGTCGGAGGTGGCCAGGCGCTCGAGGCCGGGGACCCGGGCGCGCGGATCCATGTCGGCCAGGCGCAGCTTCGACAGCTCGATGATCTGGGCGGTGACGTCGATGCGCCCGGGGCTGGCGATCGTGCGGATGCCACACGCGGCGTCATGGGCCTGGACCTGGGCGACCCGGTTGGCCGAGGTCGCGGGGTCGTGGAGGTAGGCGCGCAGCAGGTAGTAGAGGAGATTGGCGCGGGCGCCGTCGTCGCCGCCGGTCAGGGTCCCGTCGAGGGCGGCGGCCAGCCCCTCGGGGTTCTCGGCCCGGGTGAAGGCGGCCAGCTCGTCGGCGTGGGCAAAGGCGTAGCCGCCTAGCAGGTTGGCCAGCGAGTGGCTGTTCGACGACACGAAGTACACCGGGCGCTTGCCGACCGACGGCGACGCGCCCTCGATCGCGCGCCACCAGCGCGCCGCCGAGCGCTGGTACTCGCGAAACGAACCGTCGAGGAGGCGGATCGTCAGATCGCAGCGGCGGGCCGCGATCGTCGCCAGCCCGGCGGTGGCGTCGCCGAGCCCGGCCGCCAGGGACCGGGCGTCGTCGACCGTGATCCCGAGGGCCGCGGCCACCGCGACCGGATCGGCGCCGTCAGGGACCGCGCCGGCGCGCGCCAGGCGCTCGTGGACCTTGTTCCACTCGATCTGGTAGGCGGTGACGATCGGCACCAGGTCGTCGATGTCCGAGGCCGAGGCCACGAAGACCGCCAGGGTGCCGGCGCCGTCGTAGCGCAGCGGCCGACGGCGCCCGCGGGTCCGCACGATCTGCCACGACGCGACCGGCAGGCCGGCGCGGCTGAACTGCTCGAGGCTCTGCCCGAGGACCAGGCGCTCGACCTGGGGCATGTTGGGCGGCAGGCGGGCGGCGCTGTAGGCGAAGGCGGCGGCGTCGGGCTCGGGGGCCAGGGCGCCAGCGTGTAGGCTGGAGTTCGAGAACAGGTGGGCCTCCTCGAAGGCCCGGACCCGGACGTCGCCGCTCGACTTGAGCAGGCTGTAATAGGTGCGGATGTAGAGGTCGATCTCGTTCGACGTCGTCCGCGGCGGCTGGCGATCCACCCGCGAGGTATATCGCGGGACCGGCCGGCTTTCCTTCCCGGGCGATCGGTGTTATCCCCTGCCCCGCCGGACGCTCGGCACGATTGCAGAGGAACGCGTGAGCAAAGAAGAACTAGTCCATCTCGAGGGCGAGGTCATCCTGATCGCCAAGGGCGGCAACTTCCGGGTCAAGCTCGACACGGGTCACGAGGTGCTGGCCAAGCTGGCCGGCAAGGTCCGCCGCCACCGCATCCGCGTCGTCCTCGGCGACCGCGTCACCGTCGCCGTGTCGCCGTACGATCCAACGCGCGGGTTCATCGTCTACCGGCAGCGCTAGTTCTTCTCTTGAGGGCTTTTCGAAAAAGCCCTCCCCCCAGCATTCGCTGGGGCCCCCCTCCCATAACGTCCGGATCGCGGGGGCATCGCCGTCCGTGTCACCGACGGTGCTGGCGCGTGAGCGCCGGCGTTCAGCCGCTGTCTGCTGCAGCGCGGTCATGCGTGACCACCGGCGAAACTGCTTGAGGTTTTCTCGAAAAAACCCTCCCCCCAGCATTCGCTGGGGCCCCCCTCCCATAACGTCCGGATCGCGGGAACGCCGCCGTCCGTGTCACCGACGGTGCTGGCGCGTGGGCGCCGGCGTTCAGCCGCTGTCTGCTGCAGCGCGGTCGTGCGTGACCACCGGCGAGACTGCTTGAGGGCTTTTCGCAAAAGCCCTCCCCCCAGCATTCGCAAGAGCAGTGAACGGTTTGAATGCCGTCGCGAGACGCGGACGTGTGAGGCAGATCCGGGCGCACGCCCGAAGCGCAGGGAGGAGTGTAGTCAGCTACACGACGAGCGAGCATCGGACGTACGGCCGGAGGTGCCCACACGGCCGCGTCGCAGCAGGCATTCAAGCCGTTCGCTGCTCTACGGCCCCCCTCCCATAACGTCCGGATCGCGGGGGCGCCGTTGGTGATCTCGCCGGTGGACGTGGTGCGTGAGCGCCGGCGTTCAGCCGCTGTCTGCTGCAGCGCGGTCGTGCGTGACCACCGGCGAGACCCTCCCCAAACGTCCGGATCGCGGGAGCGCCGTTGGTGATCTCGCCGGTGGGCGTGGTGCGTGAGTGTCGGCGTTCAGCCGCTGTCTGCTGCAGCGCGGTCGTGCGAGACCGAGACCGAGACCGAGACCGAGACCGAGACCGAGACCGAGGCCGAGACCGAGACCGAGACCGAGACCGAGGCGGAGACCGAGACCGAGGCCGAGACCGAGACCGAGACCGAGACCGAGACCGAGGCGGAGGCCGAGAGGGAGGTTGAGGGTGCGGTCAGGGATCGGGGTGGGTGTCGGGGCGGCCGGTGCGGCCGAGGATGCGCCAGGGTTGGCGCTTGAGGATGCGGCCGAGCTCCTTGGCGTCCTCGGGGAACTCAGGATCGTTGGCGAGGCGTGAGATCGAGCCCTCGCCGCGGGCCAGGTCGGCGAGGAGGCCGCGCGCGTTGGCGACGAGGGCCTGGGCGCGGGCGAGCTGGCGCTCGCCGTCGTCGAGGAGGGCGCGCAGGCGATCGAGGACCGGGGCGGCGGCGGCCAGGGTGTCGCCGGCCCGGCGCAGCTCGGCGCGCAGCAGCTCGGTGGCGGTCCCCAGCTCGGCGACGCGCCGTCGGACCTGGGCGAGGGTCGCCTCGGCGCGAGCGGCCAGGGCCGCGAGGGCCGCGGGGTCGGCGCCGGCCGCCGACAGGGTCGCGCCGAGGGCCCGGGCCTCGGCCACCGCCGCCCGCACCCGCGAGGCCAGGCCGCCGAAGGCGCCGGGGGTCGGCTCGGCGCCCTCGAGGGTGACCGCCAGCGCGTCGAGGCGATCGAGCACAGCCCGGGCGTCGGGGCCAACCTCGTCGAGAAACCGACGCGAGACCACCAGGTTGTCCCAGGTCCGCTGCAGCGCCCGATCGAGGATCGGCGGATCGACGCCTCGCACCAGGGCGCCGGGCTCGATCGGCGACGCTGGCGCGACGCCGCCGGGCGGTGGCCCGAGCTCGAGATACCGGTTCGACAGGAAGCCCTTGCTCGACACGAAGACCTCGGCGTTGCCGGCCCAGCGGTGGCGCTCGCCCGCCTCGAGCTCGACGGCGACGATCGCGCCGCCGGTGGCCGCCAGCGGATGTCCGGCCGGCAGCCGCTCGGGGACGGCCAGCCGGATGCTGTCGACCCGGCCGATCGTCCGCCCGGCGACGATCACCGGCGCACCCTCCCGCAGCGCGCCGACGTGGGCGAAGGCGACCTCGACCCGCGGCCCGCGCGACCACGACACCCGCGGCAGGATCGCGACCACCACCACGACCGCCACCGCCAGGACCGCGAGGACGACGGTGCCGACCGCGAGCTGGGCCCGCGGCTCGCCGCCGGGAGTCACGGCCGCACCCTCATCGCCACCGTCACTCCTTCCAGAAGAACTTCCACGGATTGCGCTTCAGGTCGCGCAACAGCTCGCGGACGTCGACGTAGACGTCGTCCTTGACCAGGAGCGCACCGGCGGTCCCCTTGCCGGCGCGCAGATCGGTCACCAACCCATCGACGTTGTCGATCAGGCCCCCGGCCTTGCCGACGGCATCGGCCGCCTTGTCGGCGACGCCGATCGCGCGATCGACGCGCTCGACGGTGATGATGCCGGTGACCCGGCGGGCGTCGGTCAGGAGCGCGACCGCCTCCGGCGTGACCCGCTCGATCGCGCCCTTACCGCTGACCAGGAGGGCGTCGGCGTCGGCCAGGGTCCGCGCCAGGGCCCGCTCGTCGAGGGAGCGGTTGAGCTTGGTCAAGGTGACCGTGGCCTGATCGGCCAGGCTCGACGACGACGCGATCAGCTTGCCGAGCTGCTCCCGGTTGTCCTTGAGCAGGGCGTCGGCGGTGGCCACGGCGTCGGCGCTGTTGCGCAGGAGGTTCTTGATGACGTCCTTGTCCTCGGTCAACACCTGCGACAGCGAGTCGAGGACGTCGTACAGACGCGCCAGCACCAGGTCGGTGCGCGGCGGGTTGCGGCCGACCAGCGTGGCGCCCGGCGCCACCGGCGGTCGGTCCCAGTCGCGCCCTGGCACGATCTCGAGGTACTGCTCGCCCAGGACCCCGGCGGTGTTGATGAAGAACTCGGCGTCGCTGCGGATGCTGTCGCGCGCGCGATCCTCGATCCACGCCTCGACCCGGACGTAGACCCGCCGGCCGGTGGCGGGGTCGAGCTTGCCGCCGAGGAACGACACGTCCTCGATCTTGCCGACCTTCATGCCGGCGACCTTGACCGGCGCCCCCGGCTGGAGGTTCCCGCTGTAGTCGTAGTCGACGTAGACCGTGTAGCCCGACGACAACGACCAGTTGCCGAGCACGAAGACGAAGCCGACGAAGACCGCCGCGGCGGCGATCAACATCAGGCCGACCTTGAACTCGAGGCCGCGCTCGCGCATCAGGCGTCCGGCGCGGCGTCGATCGGCTCGGGCGCGTCGATCGGCGCGGGCGCGTCGACCGGCGGGGCGGCGTCGGGCGACGCGGCGTCGAGGGGCGTCGCGTCGATCATCGCGGCGTCGATGGCCCGGGCGTCGACCACCGCGGCGTCACGCCCCGCCGCGTCGGGCTCCGCCGCGTCGAGGTCCCCGGCATCGACCACCGCGGCGTCGACCAGCACGGTCGCGTTCATCGCGCACACCGGGGTCGGCGCCGCCAGATCGCACAGCAGGCCGGGGCCACACTCCGACGAGCTGACGCACGGTTCGCCGGCGGCCTTGCCGCCCGTGGGGTCCCCACAGGCCGCGGCGGCCAAGGCGAGGGCCACCGCCGTCCGGCGGGTCGCGGTCCCGATCGTGCTGGCCCAGATCGTCATGGCCGTAGGCTACCGCAGTTTCGCCCGCTACTGCTCGAGCAAGGTCGCAGGGGCGGTCTCGAAGTTCAGCTCGACCGAGATGCCGTCGACGAACCGCGGCTTGCCGTCGCCATCGACGGCCTCGGTGCAGTGCTTGGTCACCGCGCCGACCACCTCGTCGCGGATCACCGTGCCGTCGCCGTCGACGCACAGGTCGACGACCTTGGTCTCCATGTTGTTGTCGCTGTTGGTGTCGCAGAAGATCTCATAGCCGTCGCGGTCGACGTCGATGTCCGGGGTCCGGCACCCGGCGAACATCGAGGTGTCGGGCTGGGCCGGCAACGCCAGGAACACGCCCAGGCTGTTGGCGAAGATCGCGTCGAGCAGCGAGTCCTCCGGGCGCAGGCCGATGTCCTCGAACTCCAGGCCGCGCAGGGTGTCGGCGGTGACCGCGTCGATGACGCCGCCGAGCCGGCCGTTGCGCAGCACCAGGTGACCGTCGACCTCGACCACCTCGGCCTCGATCTGGGTGCCGGTGATCTTCAGGGTCAAGACCAGGTCGCCGGTGATCGGGACCGAGACCGCGAACAGCGACGGGCCGGCCTTGAGCATCAACTTGCCGGCCTCGGACACCACCTCGCCGGAGTCGAACTTGATGACCGGCGCGCCGCCCGCGAACGACAGCGGATCGATCGTGATGGCGTCGGGCGTCGAGTCGAAGGGGTTGCAGGTCGTCGGCGGATCGCCGGGGCCGCGGTCGGCGACGCCCGAGCAGTCGTTGTCGAGCCGGTCGCCGCAGATCTCGGCCTGGCGGTTGCCGCCGGTGAGCCCGCCCACCATGGCGTTGGTGTCGTCGCAGTCGCCGGTCGCCGGCGACGCGCCGTCGCCGTCCTGGTCCTGGCTGTGGCGGGCGTCGGTGTCGCCCTCGTCGGCCATGCCGTTACAGTTGTCGTCCTTGCCGTTGCCTGCGACCTCGGTCGCGCCCGGGCGGATCGCCATGTCGAGATCGTTGCAGTCACCCTCGGCGACCGAGGTGTCCTCGCCGTCGCCGTCGCCGTCCTTGGTGTAGATCCCGAGGTAGAGCGCGAACTTCACGCAGGCGTCGGCCGCCGCGGTCGCGAAGTCGAACATCTCGATGGGGATGAGCAAGGAGTAGTCGGACAGGGCCCCGGCGATCCCCGGGTTGGCCAGGCCGCGCACGCCCTGCAGCTTGTTGTCGGGCAGCCCATCACCGTCGAGGTCGAAGCCGTCTTGCGCCGCCCCGATCTCGAGCTTCGAGATCACCTGGGGGTGAGCGCCAGCGAACGGCGTGATCATCTCGCCCGCGCACTCCGGCTTGGGCTCGAACAGATCGGGCGGGCCGTCATCGCCGCCGCAGGCGAAGGCCGCCGCCGCCAAGCACGAAGCTAGGATACGAGTACGCATGGTTCCTCCTCGGCGCAGGATAGGCACCGCCGCTCGGCACGGTCAACCGCGCCGTGACCGACTGTGACCGACCGCCCTTCCCTGCCGGCCGGCGATTGTCGATGATGCGCCGTGCGCCGCGCCCTGGCCCTGGCCGTCGTCGCGCTGGCCGTCGCGCGGCCGGGGCCGGTCGCGGCCCACGCGCCGCCGAGCGAGGCGACCGTCGACCGCTACCTCAAGGTCACGCCGATGGGCGATCGGATCCGCCTGGCCTACACCATCGTGTTTGGCCAGGAGCCCGGCCGGCGGGTCCGGCCGCGCCTCGATCGCGATCGCGATCGCACGGTGACCGACGCCGAGGCCCGGCCCCTGGGGGAGGACCTGGCCCGCCAGGTGGCGACCGCGCTGTCCCTCGCGGTCGACGACCGGACCACCCCGGTGACCTGGGCCCGCGTCGAGGTCGGTCTGGGCACCCCGGCGGTCGACGCCGGCGCGCTGTCGGTCGACCTGATCGCGTACCTGTGCGTCGGCCCCGGACGACATCGGCTGCGGCTGCGCGACGACCTGAGCCTGCCCGACCTGGGCTCGACCGAGCTGACGCTCGAGAGCGCCGCCGGCGTCGAGGTCGTGGCGCGGTCGCTGGGCGGCGCGCCGCTCACCGAGGACGTCACCACCTGGACCGGCCGCGGCGGCCCGCTGGCGACCGGCCTCGACCTGACCTACCAGGCCGGCTCCGACGCGGCCCGGCCGCGCGACGGCCGCTGCCGCGAGGGCGGTGGAGGCGCGCGCGCGGCGCGCGTCTGGCTGTTCCTCGGCGCCACCGCCGGTGGGGCGGCGATCGCGATCGCCGCGCGCTGGCTCCTGGCTAGGCGCCGAAGACCCGGCGCTTCAGCTCGCCCGAGGCCGCCAGGTTGACCAGCTCGACCCGGCCGCCGACGCAGTCGCCGGCGATGAACACCACCGGCAGGCGGGTGCCGCCGCTGTCGCGCCGGATCGCGGCCTGGGCCGCGGGATCGTCCTCGAGGCTCGCCAGGCGGTACGAGACGCCGTGGGCCTCGAGGATCTCGGTCAGGCGCGGCACGTCGCGCCGCTGCTTGTCGAGGAAGTAGATCACGACCGGCGCCGGCTCGGTGGCCGTCGCCGGCGGCGCGGGGGGCGTCGGTGCCGGCGCGGCGGCCCGGGTATACCCGGCGGCGAAGTCGCGGCGGTCGGCCAGCTCCTCGGCCGGCGCCAGGGGGCGCCCCAGGCGCTGGTTGACCCGACGGGCCGACTCCCCTACCGCACCGCTGCGCTCGGCGATCGCGCGCCATCCGGCGGCGCGCAGACGATCGATCGTGGACATCGCCTGGTTGTAGCGCACCGGTCGGGCGGCGGCGATCGCGTCGGCGCTCAGCCGAGGAAGTCGACGATCGCGTCGGCCACCGGCCCGGGGGCCTCGAGCTGCGGGTAGTGTCCGACGTCGGGCAGCTCGACGACGTCGGCGCGCGGCACCAGCGCGCGGTAGCGCGCGACCATGTGGGCTCCGGACACCGGATCGGCCAGGCCATCGATCAGCCGCACCGGGACCGGACTCGCGACCAGGGCGCCGACCCACCGGGCGCGGTGGCGACGCCGCTCGGCGATGTACGCGAGCAGCGCTGGCATGATCGCGCGGCCGTCGGCCCGCGACGCCAGCGCCCACATCGCGTCGAGCTCGGCGGTCGACGGTGGCCGCGCGCCGGCGATCGCGGTCAGGTTGCGGACGAAGGTGCGGCGCGAGGCGAGGCGCGCCAGGATCGGGCCGAGGGGCGACGCCAGGAGGCGCTGGATCGGACGCGCGCGGTGGGTCTCAGGGAAGGCCCCGCCGTTGAGCAGCACGACCCGGGTCAGCGTCAACGCCCCGCCCGGCATCCGCGCCAGGAGCTCCTGGGCCACGGTCAGGCCGTAGTCGTGGGCGACCACCGCCGCCTCGGTGACCCCGGCCTCGGCGGCCACCGCCTCGACGAGCGACGCCTGATCGGCGATCGTGTAGCGCTGGCGCGGCTTGTCGGACAGTCCGAGGCCGAGCAGATCGCACGCGATCAGCCGGTAGCGCGCAGCCAGGCGGTCCCAGATCGCGTGCCAATCCCACGACGCGGTCGGGAAGCCGTGGATCAGCACCACCGGCGGCCCGTCGTGCGCCCCGCCGTGGCGGACGAAGATCTGGTGGTCACGCCAGCGGATCATCCGCCCGGCGGCGCGCCAGGCGTCGACGCTCGGGATCGTCATCGGCGCGACGGTAGCACGCGCGCCACCGGCACCGCGGCGTGCCACATTCGCGCGATGTCGACGCTCGCCGCCTTTCCGATCACCGGCCGCTGGCCCCCGGCCCACCCCGACCGTCTCCAGCTCTACTCGTTGCCGACGCCCAACGGCCTGAAGGTGTCGATCATGCTCGAGGAGATCGGCCTGCCCTACGAGGCCCACCTGGTCGACTTCGCCACCGAGGACCAGCTCACGCCCGAGTTCCTGTCCCTCAACCCCAACAACAAGATCCCGGCGATCCTCGACCCCCACGGCCCCGACGGCGCCCCCCTGGCGCTGTTCGAGTCGGGCGCGATCCTCGTGTACCTCGCCGACAAGACCGGCCAGCTCCTCCCGACGAGCGGCGCTGCGCGCTGGCACGCCCTGCAGTGGCTGATGTTCCAGATGGGCGGGGTCGGTCCGATGTTCGGCCAGGTCGGGTTCTTCACCAAGTTCGGCGGCAAGGACTTCGAGGACAAGCGGCCGCGCGACCGCTACGTCGCCGAGGCCCGCCGGCTCCTCGGCGTCCTCGATCGCCACCTGTCCGAGCGGACCTGGATGCTCGGCGACACCTACTCCATCGCCGACATCGCGATCCTGCCGTGGGTCCGCTCGCTGTCGTTCCACTACCAGGCCGACGAGCTCCTCGGCCTCGCCGGCTTCACCCACGTCAACCGCGCCCTGGCCACCTTCCTGGCCCGCCCCGCCGTCGCCCGCGGCCTCACGATCCCCTCGCGCACCTAGTCGGCCTCGGCCTCGGTCTCCGCCTCGGTCTCGGTCTCCGTCTCGGCCTCGGCCTCGGCCTCGGTCTCGGTCTCGGTCTCGGTCTCGGCCTCGAGCGTAGTCAACTACACGACGAGCGAGCATCGGACGTACGCACCGGAAGTGCCCGCACGGCCGCGTCGCGGCAGGCAGCTCAGACCGTTCGGCGCTCGAGACCGCGCCGGCGAAAACTCCGGTACCCTGGCGCGATGATGCGCGGCGCGCTGTGGCTCTCGCTCGGTCTGGTGGTCGCGTGTGATGACGCCGGCCCCGGCGGCGCCGATGCGGCGCCGACCATCGACGGCGCGCCGAGCGTCGACGCGTCCATCAGCCTCCGCGGCGCGCGCTACTGCGAGGTCTTGCCGGTCTTCCTCGACGGCGAAGATGTGCAGATCCAGGTCTGGGGCACGCAAGGCCTGAACGACTGCCCGGCCGCGGACTGGACGAGCCTCGATCCGGCCGCGCTCCAGCGTGAGCTCGGCGCCTTCCGGGTCGTGATGAACGGACCGCGCCGCTGGGTCCTCGACAACGTAGTCGCGTTCGCGCTGCCGACCGCTGAGCGCCGACGGTTCGGCACACTCGAGATGCGGCTCCTGGCGACGCTGCGGTTCCCGATCAGCCAGCTCGGCACCGCGGCCTACGTCCCGCGCACCGTGGCCCGCGACACCACGTTCGCGTTCTTCGCCGGCTCCGAGATCTACGAGCTGATCGCGCCCGACGGCGCCACCTACGTCATGCAGTCCTACGCGCAGATCGCGGACCCCGACCTGTCGGAGGCGGCCCTGCCCGGACTCGGTGCGCGGCTGACCCTACCCGCGGGCTGGCGCTACCAGGCCCGGACGTTGGCC
Organism: Kofleriaceae bacterium; assembly: GCA_018057825.1. Taxonomy (GTDB): domain Bacteria; phylum Myxococcota_A; class Polyangia; order Haliangiales; family Haliangiaceae; genus UBA2376. The sequence goes on from JAGPCY010000047.1 coordinate 62,127, forward strand.
GCCCCCCTCGAGGTGCGGTCCGAGGGCGCCGCCACGGTCGTCCAGGACGATCTGCAGAACACCTACCAGCGCCACCTCGTCGGCGGCGCCTGACCCGTCAGACCTGACCGCGCGGGTAGCCGGCTGGCACGTAGCGATCGTCCCAGGTCTCGAGCAACACGTCGAGAGACGGCGCGTACTCAGGCAGCGCGGTCCGGAACGCCTCAACCAGCTCGCGGTCCGAACCCTCGAGCCCGAGCGTCGAGCGGAGGGCGGCGAGGAGACGCTCATTGACCACGTTGTCCTCGAGCACCAAGCGGCACTCGGCCGACGCGCGCTCGGCCGCACGCGAGCTGGAGGGGCACGGTGGCAGCGGTGGAGACTGGACACCCCCGGCCTCGACTCGGCGATTTCGTCGAAGACTGCTCTCTTCGACTCGCGTAGATCCTCGAATTGCCATGGCTGTCCGACAGGTCCGGCAATTGCACCACCGCGCTCCATGTCGTTGTTCCTGCCGCGTGCTGTCGCCCCCATCGCGCTCGGTGTCGCTGTCAGCATCGTAGCCGGAGCTGGGTGCGCGCGGCCGGCCTTGAACCTGGTGTCCCTCTCGGTCGGTGCGGCGACGGTCGCCGGTGTCAGTCAAATGGCCGGGGGCCTGAGCCAGGACACGGGCTGCAACGACGGCCCGGGCTGCAACGCGCAGAGCGGGGGCATCGTCTTGGTGCCCATGATGGGAGCCGGGGTCGTCTTGGTCGCGGTGGGAGTCATGGGCCTGATACGCAACCTGTACGATCATCACGCGCCGAGGTCCAAGCCGGCCCTGCCACCCCCGGCGGCCCTGCCACCGCCGGAGGCAACACCGCCGGTCGCGTCGGTGGCGCCGGCGCCGCCCATCGATCGCGCCGTCACCGCCCTGGTTGAACAGCTGCGCGTCCACGCCGAGGCCGGTGACTGTGTCCGCGCGCAGATCGTCGCCGACGAGCTGTGGGAGATCGACGAGGAGGTCTACCTTCGACACCTGGAGGGCGACGCCATCATCCGAGCGTGCCTACGCGGGCAGTGACGCACCACGACCGGGCGACGGTCAGACCAGCTGCTGGAGCATCCCGCAGCCCTTGGCCGCCGCGTCTTGGTAAAACGCACGCAACCGGCGCGCAGCCGCGATCAGCCGCTCCACTTCATCGGGGTCGTCCCAGTCGCCGCCGTGGACCTCCTCATCCCGCATGCCGTCGGGGTCGTAGGCCGCGCGCAGCTCGTCGTCGGTCGTCTCGGCCAGCTGCTTGGCGTAGGCCGCGACCTCCGCCGGCGTCAGGAACTGCGGCGGCCCGTAGCCAGCGTCAGGTCCATCGAGCAGCGTTCCGCCGAGCACCGCGCTCTCGCCGGTCGCGCCCTCACCACACAGGAGGTAGTGCACGCCATTCCATTCCTTGCCGAGGTGGAGGCCATCCGCCTCCATGATCGACTCGACGACCGCCTCATCGTCGAGCGCGTCCATGTGCTCGGCGGGGATGTGCCACAGCTGCCCGTTCATCGACATGGGACGTACGCTATCAGCGCGTCCAGACGCGCGAAAGTCGCCAGGTCGGAGCCGCGGCGGCCCCAGTGGGCGCGATGGACGCGCGGCGGGCGCGATCTCACCGCTACCCGTCGACGTCATCCTCCGCGGGCGGTGGATCGAAGACGACTCCGACCTCCTGCCGCGGGTCCGCTCGCTGTCGTTCCACTGCCAGGCCGACGAGCTCCTCGGGCTGGCCGGGTTCACCCACGTCAACCGCGCCCTGCCCACCTTCCTGGCCCGCCCCGCCGTCGCCCGCGGCCTCTCGATCGCCTCACGCAGCTAGCTCGCTCCCGGACCGCCCGCGAGCCCCTCCGGGCCGAGTCCCGGCCTGACCGAAATGGCGCGCCCGGCGCGAACTTGTGGTAACCGAAAGCATGATCCGTGCCCTGACCATCGAGAACTTTCGCTCGCTGCGAAGGTTTCGCATGACCGGTCTCGGCCGCGTGAACCTCCTCGTCGGCACGAACAACTGTGGAAAGACGTCGATCCTCGAAGCGATCCACGTCCTCGCCCGGCCGGGGGACTATCGCGCGTTTCTGCAGGCCATGGTGCGCCGAGGTGAGTTTGCCGATGACAACCCAACGTTCGTTGAGGTCGGACACATCATCCATGGCCACAAGTTCACGCAAGGCACCTCCTTCGAGGTGCGCGGAACGAACGACACCACGCAGATCCTAGCTCGCGGCGAGTTCGTGCTCCGACCGCCTGATGCCCCGCCTCTACCCGCACCAGAGCAACTCCGCTTTCCCAATGAGGGCGACGAGTTGTCCCCGCTGGACTTCCAGCTCACGTGGAGTCAAGGGACGTTTCCAACGACAGTTCGTACCCCCATCACGCTCCGTGGCGGAATCGAACGGCGTTTTCGGTCCAGACTCGATGCGGATGACAGCGCCGGTACCGTCGTTCAATTCATTTCGACGGACGGCCTCACGCGTGACGAGGTGGTGGCGCTTTTCGAGAAGGTCGTCCTGACCGAAGACGAGCCGGTGGTCCTCACTGCTCTGCAGACGATCGAGCCCAACATCGAGCGCCTGGCCTCGGTCGGTTCGCGACCGCCGCGCGTCATGCGCCGCGGAGGGATCGACATGCGCATCGGTGGCCAGCGTCTGCCGATCGGAACCATGGGCGACGGCATCTGGCGTCTGCTTGGCGTGGCGCTTGCTCTTGTCCGCTCGCGTGGTGGAGTGCTGCTTGTTGACGAGATCGACACGGGGCTCCACTACTCGGTGCTCGCGAAGATGTGGCGCCTTGTCCTGGAGACCTCCGCGCGCTTGGACATTCAGGTCTTCGCGACGACTCACAGTCGAGACTGCGTCGAGTCCCTGGCACAGGTCTCTCGAGATGGCGGCCATGATATCTCCCTCCAGCGGGTCGAGCGCGAGCGCGAGCAAGCCGTAGCCTTCACAGAATCCGAACTGATGCGGGCCGCCGAACGAGGCATCGAAGTGAGATGAGGCGCCCGAATCCCTGCCCTCGGGTCGCGCTGGTCGAAGGAAAGGATGAGCAGTTCACGCTCTCCGAGGTGCTCGAAGCAAACGGTCTGACATGGCCCTCCAAGGTGCCGCCGGTCTGGCTGGAGCAAGCAGACGGAGTCGACCAACTCCTGACACCAGGTCTCATCGAAGCCGAGTGGAAAGCATCTGGCCTGGAAGCTCTCGGCATCATCGTTGACGCCGACAACGACCGAGATGCACGCTGGCAGAAGGTTCGGAGCCGATTGCTCCCCCTCGCGAGCGACGTGCCCGAAGAGCTGTGCCCAGAGGGGCTCATCCTGGAGGCAGCGGGCCGGCCGCGGCTCGGCTGCTGGGTGATGCCCGACAACGTCTCCCAGGGGATGCTCGAGACGTTGCTACTATCGATTCGTAGCGGTGACCCGGCACTTCACGCGCTTGCGGCGGCCAGCGTCAACGAGGCCAAGAGCAAAGGGGCGCCGTACAAGGCGTCCCATCAAGACAAGGCCCACGTTCACACCTGGCTTGCCTGGCAGGATCCCCCCGGGCAACAACTCCACCTCGCCGTCAAGACACACGCACTCGACGCCACTCGTGAGCAGCTGCGCCCCTTCGTAGCCTGGTTCCGACGGCTGTTTGGAGTCTAGCCGCCTGCCGCGACCTGGGCCGTCTCAGTTGATGAAGCCACCGAGGGAGGTTTGGCGACAAACCTCCCAAGAACACGTCGCCCGTGTTCACCACCCGCCCGCGCTGGTTCTCCAACGCGCCAGAGGCGCGCGTCTTGGAGGGAGGCTCGGCGGGGGCATGACCCCGCCGAGGGAGGTTTGGCGACAACCTCCCAAGAACACGTCGCCCGTGGTCACCACCCGCCCGCGCTGGTTCTCCAACGCGCCAGAGGCGCGCGTCTTGGAGGGAGGCTCGGCGGGGGCGTGACCCCGCCGAGGGAGGTTTGGCGACAAACCTCCCAAGAAAACCGAGGCGCGCGTCTTGGAGGGAGGCTCGGCGGGGGCGTGACCCCGCCGAGGGAGGTTTGGCGACCTGATCATTGGCCGGAAGTCCGGCGTTCGCGTTGAGACCGTAGGGCGAGTGCGACGGCCTCCACCTTGATCAGGGCGCGACTGATGATGCGCACGCCCGGCGGTCCACCAGAGGACTTGCCGGT
>JAGPCY010000048.1 GCA_018057825.1 Kofleriaceae bacterium
GACCGAGACCGAGACCGAGACCGAGACCGAGGCCGAGACCGAGACCGAGACCGAGACCGAGGCCGAGACCGAGACCGAGACCGAGACCGAGACCGAGGCCGAGACCGAGGCCGAGGCCGAGACCGAGACCGAGACCGAGACCGAGACCGAGACCGAGACCGAGACCGAGACCGAGACCGAGACCGAGGCCGAGGCCGAGACCGAGACCGAGGCAGAGACCGAGACCGAGACCGAGGCCGAGGCCGAGGCCGAGGCCGAGGCCGAGTCCGAGACCGAGACCGAGACCGACCCCGAACCCGACTAGCGGATCGACCGCGCGGCGGCGGCGACCTGGTTGCCGTCGGCGTCGACCGGCGCCGCGGGGCGATGATCGCGGACGTGGCGGGGCACGCCCTGGACGTCCCACACCACGTGAACCGCCTCGAGGAGCTTGAGGACGTAGAAGCTGAGATCGATCTCCCACCAGTAGAAGCCCTGGCGCGCCGACCGCTGGTAGTAGTGGTGGTTGTTGTGCCAGCCCTCGCCCAGGGTGAGGATCGCCAGGAGCGGGTTGTTGACGCTGTCGTCGGTGGTCCGGTAGCGGCGCCAGCCCCAGACGTGGGACAGCGAGTTGATCGTGAAGGTGCCGTGCCACAAGACCACGGTCGACACGAAGTAGCCCCACAGGAGCGCGGTCCAGCCGCCGGCCAGGTACAGGATCGTCGCGTAGGCGACGGTGAACCAGATCGCGTGGCGATCGACGAAGCGGAGCTCGGGGTACTTGGTCAGATCCTTCACGCGATCGTGGTCGGCCTGGGCGTTGCGCTCGACGAGGATCCAGAACATGTGCGCCCACCAGAAGCCGCGCTGGCGCACCGAGTGGAGGTCGCCGGGCTGGTCGGAGTACTTGTGGTGGACGCGGTGGTGCGCGGCCCACCACAGCGGGCCCTTCTGGGTCGCGGTCAGGCCGACCAGGGCCAGCACGAACTGGAACCACCGGCTGGTCTTGTAGGCGCGGTGCGAGAAGTAGCGGTGGTAGCCGGCGGTGATCGCGAACAACCGGATCCCGTAGGCCGCCAGGGCGATCCAGAAGCCCGTCCACGACCACCCCATCCACGCCAGGCCGACGACGGCCACCACGTGGACGCCCCAGAACGGCAGGTTATCGATCCAGCGCAGACGATCGCGCGTGTCGGCGGGGGTGCTGCTCATGGCGTCCACGGTGCGCTCTCCAGCGCCGCGCCGCCCCCGCCGTTCGGCCACCGTTCGCTCACGAAACCGTCGACCCCGGCGCCGCCTTGACCCATCCATGACAAACCGCGGCTTCCTGCCGCAGCCACCTGCCCCCCGCCCTCGCGTGGGGGCCCCATCGCGCAGCGGAGATCTGGTGATGAGTCGGGCGTTCGTGGGTCACCCGGGCCCGTCGCGTGACCGCGATCTGGTGATGACTCCGGCGTTCGTGGGCCATGACGCCGTCGGCGCGGGCCTGCCCGCGTCGGTCGACCTCGACGCCGCCGCCCCCTCCGTGCCCTCACCACCCTAGACTTCCAAAGGCGAGCCATTCACGCGGCGTATCGCCACGTGGTCACCACCAACCCGCGCTGAACCACTCGGCGCCCCCGCAGGGGCGCCGGCCGACCGGAGGGAGGCGTCTCGGAGGGGAGGCTCGTCGGGCGAACGCCCGACGAGGGGAGGTCTGGTGACAGACCTCCCCAGAAAATTCAGAACGGCAGCGGGCCGGTCGCGAAGCCGGGCGTCGCGGTGCAGTTGACCAGCTTGTCGTTGGTGAGCTGGACGAACTGGATGAGGGCCTTGGCGGCGTCGTCGTTGGTGCCGCAGGCGTAGCCCGGGTGACCGTTGGTGTTGCGCCGCGAGCAGAGCTTGTCGATGTTGGCGCGGACGCGGAACTGCGAGCCGTTGACGGTCTCGGTGGTGAAGTAGTCCGGCATGAACGCCTCGTGCCGCAACACGTTGAACATGTCGCTCGAGACGGTGCTGGCGAACAGGCCCTCGGGGGCGGACCAGTGACACGAGTAGCAGCTGCCCGCGATGGTGCCCTTGTTGCCCCACAGGACGACGTTGGCGGCGTTGAAGTCCGCCTCGGTCGCGCAGGCGGCGAACTTCTCCAGGGCGCCGCGCGGGGTGGTGGCGGCGCTCGGGTCCGGCGGCCCGTCGGGGCGCTCGGCGTCCTCGGCGTCGAGCCAGGCGGTGATCTTGCCGATCTCGGCGGCGGTGAAGGCGCGGGCGCCGCCGTCGGCGTGGACGCCCTTGGTGATCAGGCGAGCGTTGGCGGCCTTCCAGCCGCCGGTCAGGGAACCGTTGGCCTCAAGCGAGGTGTAGTTGTCGGTCAGGCCCGCGGCGCCGGTGAACTTCGGCGTCGCCGACGCGGTGCCCGGGTTGTTGTGGCAGGAGGCGCAGGCCGTCTCGACGACCTGGTTGACGTCGCGGTCGAAGCGCTCGCGCGCGGTCGGCGCGGTCTCGGGCTCGTCGTCGGGCGGGGGCAGGGTCGAGACGTCGCCGACGCAGCCGACGAGCGCGGTCGTGAACAGGAGAGCGAGGAGGTGACGAGCCATGGGGAGGGCCTCCGAGGGAGTCGAAGCGTTCGAGGGCGCGGGGAGCGCGATCGGTCGCGGACCAGGTAAAAGCAGGCGGTGTGCCAAGGGAGATCGGCCGAGGAGGTTAGCGATCTCGGCAGGTTGCGATCGGCGGGCGGCGGAGTCCCCAGGGGCCCGCCCCCCGCGTGGAGACTGTTGCCCCACTGTAACACGGTCCGCGGCGCCCCCGGAGGGGAGAGTCTCCATGGGGCCGGCGACCACATCCCCACTTGTCGCCGTTCGATCGGGCGCGTATCACGAGAGCATGCGCGCCAAGTGGATCGCCCTGCCGGCCGCGATCATCCTCGTGGCCGTCGCGCTGTGGTGGTGGCGGCGAGACGACGGCAAGGCCGCCGCGACCCCATCGACCGCGAAGGCCACGAGCAAGGCCCCGCGCCGCGACCTCCGGCCACCGCCGCCGCCGCCGAACACCCTGCCGGCCAACCACGACCCGATCATCTATCAGCCGTCCAACGCCCCCCCGCTGACGGCCAAGCCCGGCACCGCGGTGATGTTCGCGCCGATGACCGAGTACAAGTACGACCCGGAGCAGATCAAGGCCGAGGAGCTCGAGTACAAGCGCTACCGCCTGCGCTTCAAGCTCGCCGACGCCGCCGCCGAGTGCCACGAGGGTGGGGATCAATCCGAGGACATCCGCCTGGCCTACACGATGGTCGTGCGCGGCGAGATCCTGACGCTGGAGAACGTCCGGGTCCTCGAGTCGAACCTGCCCGACCCGTCGGTCGAGGCGTGCATCGTCGCCTCGGTCAAGGCGATGCGATCGCCGGCCAAGGGCCTGCCCGACCTGCGCCAGGACAACGAGGCGTACCTGTCGCTGCACGATCTGTACGTCCGCAACCGCGCCGCCGCCGACGCGCCCTGAGCGCGGGTGGCGCACCTCCGCGCGCCGCCGTGGTAAGCCTCGCCGACGATGTCGGCGACCGAGCCCCCCCGCGAGCCCCCCCGCGCCAAGGACTTCCTGCGCGCGATCGTCGAGGACGATCGCGCCACCGGACGGCACCAGCAGATCGCGACCCGGTTCCCGCCCGAGCCTAACGGGTATCTGCACATCGGTCACGCCAAGGCGATCTGCGTCGACTTCGGCATCGCCCGCGACTACGGCGGCACCTGCAACCTCCGCTACGACGACACCAACCCGACCAAGGAAGACGTCGAGTACGTCGAGTCGATCGAGCGCGACGTGCGGTGGCTGGGCTTCGCGCCCGACCGCGTGCTCTACGCCTCCGACTACTTCGAGGAGATGTACCGGCTGGCCGAGGGCCTGGTCGAGCGCGGCCTGGCCTACGTCGACGAGTCGACCGACGAGGAGATCAAGGCGCTGCGCGGCTCGCTGACCGAGCCGGGCCGCCCGAGCGCGTGGCGCGACCTGCCGCCCGCGCACCACCTGGCGCGGCTGCGCGAGATGCGAGCCGGCGCGCTGCCCGACGGCGCGTGCGTGCTGCGCGCCAAGATCGATCTCGCGGCGTCGAACATGAAGATGCGCGATCCGCTGCTGTACCGGATCCGCCACGCCCACCACCACCGGACCGGCGACGCCTGGTGCATCTACCCGATGTACGACTACGCGCATCCGCTGTCCGACGCCCTCGAGGGCATCACCCACTCGATCTGCACGCTCGAGTTCGAGAACAACCGCGAGCTCTACGACTGGGTGATCGCGAAGACGGGCGTGGTGCCGCGGGCCGATCTCCTGGGCGACCGGCCGCCGGCGCCGACCCCGCCGCGGCAGTACGAGTTCGCGCGCCTGGTCCTCGAGTACACGATGATGAGCAAGCGCAAGCTGCTCAAGCTGGTCGAGGACGGCGTGGTCACCGGCTGGGACGATCCGCGCATGCCGACCCTGGCCGGGATGCGGCGCCGCGGCTTCACGCCCGAGGCCATCCGCAACTTCTGCGACCTGGTCGGCGTGGCCAAGAACAACTCGATGGTCGACGTCGGCAAGCTCGAGTACGCGGTGCGCGACGACCTGAACGGTCGAGCGCCGCGGCTCCTCGGCGTCCTGCGGCCGCTGCCCCTGACCCTGACCAACGTCGACGCCGCGTCGCTCGTGACCGCGCCGCTCTACCCCGAGGAGCTCGATCCTGACGGGACCCGCGGCACCCGCGTTGTGCCCCTCGATCGCGAGCTGGTGATCGAGCGCGACGACTTCGCGATCGATCCGCCCGCCGGGTGGAAGCGCCTGGCCCCGGGCCGAGTGGTGCGGCTGCGCCACGCCGGGTGCGTGCGCTGCGACGAGGTCGTGACCGACGCCGCCGGCGAGGTGATCGGCCTGCGCGGCACGCTCCTGGCCGAGCCGGTGACCGACAAGGTCGCGGGCGTGATCCACTGGGTGTCGGCGAGCCGCGGCGTGACCTGCGAGGTCCGGCTCTACGATCGGCTGTTCGCGGTCGCCAGGCCCGACGCCGCCGAGGACGTCACGACGGTCTTGAATCCGCGGTCCCTCGAGGTCGTGGCCGGCGCGGTCGTCGAGCCGGCGGTGGTGGCGGCGGCGGGCTCGCCGATCCAGCTCGAGCGGGTCGGCTACTTCGTCGCCGATCGGGTCGACTCGCGGCCCGACGCCCTGGTCTTGAACCGCGTGATCACGCTGCGCGACACCTGGGCCAAGGCCGAGGCGGTCGAGGCGCCGACCGCGACCGCCGAGGGCACGTTCAAGACCAAGGCCTCGCGCGCCGCCACCCGGCCGGCCAAGAAGTCGGGCGCCGAGCAGCGCGCGATCGCCCGCGAGCGCGACGCCGAGCTGGCGGCCCGCTACACCGCGGCGGTCGACGCGGTCGGCGCCGCCGACGCCGACCTGCTCCACGGCGATCGCGCGACCTCGGACTTCGCGACCGCGGCCCTGGCGCTGGCGCCGGCGCGCGCCAAGGCCATCGCGCGCTGGCTGGTCAACGAGGTGCCGCGGGCGGTCGGCGACGCCGAGCTGCCGGACACCGCGCTCACGCCGGCGGCCCTGGTCGGCCTGGTCGAGCTGGTCGAGACCGGCGCGATCACCGCGGCGGTCGGCAAGGAGCTCCTCGCCGAGCTGACCGAGCGCGGCGGCGATCCCGCGGCGCTGGTCGAGGCCCGGGGGCTGCGCCAGGTCGCTGGCGAGGGCGACCTCGCGCCGATCATCGCGTCGGTCCTGGCCGCCAACCCGGCCAAGGTCGCCGAGTACCGCGGCGGCCGCGCCGGCCTCCTCGGCTTCTTCGTCGGTCAGGTCATGAAGGCCTCGGGGGGCAAGGCCAACCCGGCCACGGTCAACCAGCTCGTCACGGCCGCCCTCGCCGCCTCGTGATCGCGGCGGCCGCGGCGGTGGCGTCGGTCGGTCGCGCGATGGCATCCTCGCCGGGTTGACCGCCCCACCCTCGCCTGCCCCCAGCTTCCCCGGCGGCCCCCGCCTGCGGGTGGCGTTCCTGGCGGCGGTCGCGGTCGGCGTGTTCTTCGTGCCGGTGTGGTGGGGCGTGCTCATCGCGCTGGCCGCGATGGCGGCGGCGTGGCTGCGCCTCGGGTTGGGGCGCGAGGCGCTCGTGCGCCAGGTGCGCAAGCTCGTCCCGATCTCGCTCCTGTTCATCGTCGGCTACGCGCTCTTCTCCGACGATCCGGCGCGCGATCGCTGGTGGACCCTCGACCTCCGCTGGTTCGCGATCGACCTGAACGCCTGGGGCGCCGAGCTGGGCGTCACGATGGCGCTGCGGATCCTGACGGTGGTCGTCGCGTCCCACGTCGCTCGCGTCGGCGATCCGCGGGCGATCGCGGCCGGGCTCCGCGGCCTGGGCACGCCGCGCCTGGCGGCGGTGGCGATCGACGCCACGCTCCTCCTGGTCGGAGGTCGGGGCGGAGGGCGTGGCCGTGGCGGTGGACGTGGACGAGGTGGCGGTGGCGGTGGCGGTGGCGGCGGTGGCGGCGGCGGCGGCGGCGGCGGTGGCGAGCCGGGCGGTGAGAGCTTCTGGACCGGGCTCAAGCGCCTGGCCCGCGGCGACGTCGGCGGCCTGACCGGCAGCTTCCATCGTCACCTCGGCCGGGTCGAGGCCGCGCTCTACGATCTCGACCCCGACCTCCCCGACCACACGGCCAAGGACGCCGCCGCGATCGCCGCGGTCGCGTTGACCATGCTCGGGGTCAAGGCGCTGAAGATCCTCCCCGGCATCCCGTTTCTCCCCGGCTACAAGGGCGTCGTCCTCATCCCGCTCTACTTCGTCGCCGCCCAGGTCACCCGCAGCCGGGCCGGCGCCACCCTGACCGGCCTGACCATGGGCACGGTCGCGTTTCTCCTCGGCGACGGTCGCTACGGCGTGTTCGAGATCGCCAAGCACGTCGCGCCCGGGGTCGTCGTCGATCTGCTCGGCGGGTTGACCCGTCGCCTGGCCGGTCGCCACCGGGTCCGCCGCGCGATCGCCTACGCGACGCTCGGGCTGGTCGCGGCCCTGGGCCGGTTCGCCACGATCACGCTCCTGGCCCTGGCGGTGCAACCGCCGGCAGTTGTTTACGCCGTGTTACTTCCGGGTCTGGTGGTCCACGGTATCTTCGGCGTCCTCTCGGGCCTGGTCACCGCGCCGCTGTTGATCGCGCTCGAGACCTCACGCACGCCTCCGGAGCAGTCATGACCAAGCTCGTCAGCGGCGACGGCCGCACCCACATCGACTCGCGCCTCATGCGCGAGTCCCTCCAGGATCGCCGGGTCACCGCCGGCACCGACAGCGACCGCGACGTCCACATCTTCCCCGACGCCGCGCTGATCGGCATCGGCGGCCAGAGCATCTTCGACCGCGGCAAGGCCGCGATCCTGCCGCTGGTCGAGGAGATCGCCGCGATCAAGGCCACCGGCAAGCACATGGTGCTCGCGGTCGGCGGCGGCACCCGGGTCCGCCATACGCTGTCGATCGGCCTCGACCTGGGGCTGCCGGTCGGCGGCATCGCCCAGCTCATCGGCGCGATGGAGGAGCTAAACGCGATCCTCCTGAACGCCCTGTTGGCCAAGCACGGCTCGATGCCGATGCAGCGCGATCACTTCTGGGATCTGCCGCTGTACTTCGCGTCGGGCATCTTGCCGATCGCGATCTCGATCCCGCCCTACCACTTCTGGGAGCCGCCCCCCGACGAGGGCGTGCTGCCGCAGCACGGCTCGGACTTCGGGCTGTTCCAGCTCGCCGAGGTGCTGTCGATGGGGCAGCTCATCTTCGTCAAGGACCAAGACGGCCTCTACGATCGGGACCCGGCGCTCCACCCCGACGCCAAGCTCATCCCGCGCATCACCCTGGCCGAGCTCTTGGCCAACCCGCCCCCGACCAACATCCTCGACGAGGAGCTGTTCCGCGCCTGGGCCTCGGCCAAGAACCTGACCCGGATCCAGATCGTCAATGGACGGAAGCCCGGCATGCTGGCGGCGGCGGTGCGCGGCGAGGACGTCGGCACCGTGATCGTCAAGGAGGCCCCCCGTGGCTGATCGCAAGGTCATCGAATCGACCCTGGCCCGCGCCAACCTGTCGGCCCCCGGCGCCGTCGACTACCAGCCGATCGCGGTCATGCCCGACGTCCGGGTGGTCAAGCTCGGCGGTCAGAGCGTCATGGACCGCGGCCGCGCCGCGCTGTTCCCGATCCTCGACGAGATCGTCGCCGCGCGCCGCGAGGGCATCGCGGTCGTGGTCCTGGTCGGCGGCGGCACCCGCGCCCGCCACATCTACTCGATCGCCAGCGAGCTGGAGATGCCGGTCGGGGTGATGGCCACCCTCGGCAAGTACATCCCGTTCCAGAACGCCCGCATGGTGCAGATGCTCCTGGCCAAGCACGGCGGCCTGTACATCATGCCCGACGACTTCGAGAAGCTGCCGCTGTACCTCCAGCTCGGCTGCATCCCGATCATGAGCGGCATGCCGCCGTTCGGCTACTGGGAGAAGCGCGAGGAGGGCAGCCGCATCCCGCCCCACCGCACCGACGCCGGCGTGTTCTTGTCGGCCGAGTTCCTGGGCTCCCGCCGCGCCATCTTCATCAAGGACGAAGACGGCCTGTACACCGACGATCCCAAGAAGAACCCGGACGCCACCCACATCCCGCGGATCTCGGTCGCCGAGCTGCGCGCCCGCGACCTGCCCGATCTGGTCGTCGAGCGCGTCGTCCTCGAGTACCTGCCGCGGGCCCGGGCGTGCAAGGAGCTGCAGATCGTGAACGGCACCAAGCCCGGTCAGGTCCTGGCCGCGCTGCGCGGCGAAGACGTCGGGTCGATCATCCACGCCTGACGGAGCGGGCCGCGGGTCGAGGGACGCCCACAGCCGGGCTGTACCGGCCGCGGCCCGAGCGGCTGTATCGAACGGCGGCCGGCGGGCGCCGTACAGTGCGCCATGGCCTACGCGTTCCGCATCGTCAACGTCTTCACGGTCGACGGCGACCGGCTGTCGGGCAACCCGCTGGCGGTCTTCGAGGACGCCCGCGGCCTCGACGACCGGACGATGCAGGCGCTGGCCCGGCAGCTCAACCTGTCGGAGACCACCTTCGTCGTACCCAGCGAGCGCGCCGACGCGCGGGTGCGGATCTTCACGCCCGGCTTCGAGATGCCGTTCGCCGGGCACCCGACCTTGGGCACCGCCAGCGTCGTCGCCGCCGGCCGCGACCGGCTGACCCTCGAGATGAAGGCCGGCCTGGTGGCGGTCCATCGCCGCGCCGACGGCGCGTGGACGCTGCGCGCAGCCCAGGCGCCGGTGACCCGCCCGGTCGACGCCAGCCGCGCCGACCTGGCGGCGATGGTCGGGCTCCCGGCCGAGGCGATCGCCGCCGAGCCGCGCTGGGTGTCGACGGGCGTCGAGCAGCTCGTCCTCCCGATCGCGACGCCCGACCACGTGCGGGCGGCGCGGCCGGTGCCGGCGCTCCTCGAGCGCTGGGGCTTTTCGGCCGCGCGCGACGAGGCGATGGCGTACCTGTGGGCGCCGGGGCAGCCGCGCTGGACCGTCCGCTTCTTCTTCACCAGCGCCGGCGCGGTGCTCGAGGATCCCGCCACCGGCTCGGCCTGCGCCAACCTCGGAGGATGGTGGCTCGCGACCGGCGGCGCGCTGCCGCTGACCGCCACGCTCGATCAGGGCGCGCAGGCGGATCGGCCGTCGCGCTTGCACCTCGAGGTCGACGCGGGAGGGGCGATCTTCGTGACCGGCGCGGTGATCGAGGTCGGACGCGGCGCGTTCGAGGTGTGAGGACGGGAGGTCGCGGGGCCGAGACCGAGACCGAGGCCGAGACCGAGACCGAGGCCGAGACCGAGACCGAGGCCGAGACCGAGACCGAGGCCGAGACCGAGGCCGAGACCGAGACCGAGGCCGAGACCGAGGCCGAGACCGAGACCGAGACCGAGGCCGAGGCCGAGACCGCGACCGAGGCCGAGGCCGAGGCCGAGACCGGGTATCGTTCGCCGCACCCCAACCGCGAGGCCCCCCCGCCGATGCGCATCGCCCAGCTAACCGATCTCCACATCAGCGACCTCGCGAGCGTCAACGAGACCGTCCTGCGCACGAGCCATCATCTGGCGCGCGCCGTCGCTCACCTGTGTGGCCCGGCGCTCCGGCCGGATTGCGTGCTCCTCACGGGTGATCTCGTCGAGCACGGCCGCGCCGACGAGTACGCGCGGCTGCGCGAGCTCTTGGCCCCGCTGCCCATGCCCGTGTTCGTCGTGCCAGGCAACCACGACGACCGCGCCGCCTTGACCGCGGCCTTCGCCGACCACGCCTACCTCCCGCGCGACGGCGGGTTCGTCCACTACGCGATCGATCACGCCGGCCCGGTTCGACTGATCGGCCTCGACACCCTGGTCCCCGGTCGGCCGAGCGGCGCGCTGTGCCCCGAGCGCCTCGCCTGGCTCGACGCCCGCCTGACCGAGCAGCCGACCCGACCGACGTTGATCTTCATGCATCACCCGCCGTTTCGCACCGGCCTCACCGCCATGGACGAGATGGGCCTGGCCGGCGCCGCCGACCTCGCGGCGCTCCTGGCGCGCCATCCGCAGGTCGAGCGCATCGCCTGCGGCCACCAGCACCGACCCATCACCAGCCGCTTCGGCGGCACGATCGCCATGGTCGCGCCCGCCACGGCCCACCAGCTCGCGCTCACCTTGCCGCCCGATCGCTCGCTGGCGCTCGTCATGGAGCCGCCCGCGTGCGCGCTCCACCTCTGGCTCCCCGACGGCGACCGCGGCGACCTGGTCAGCCACCTCTCGATCATCGGCGACGCCCGCCCACCCTACCGGCTCTACGACGGCGAGCGCTGGATCGCCGGCGGCCCACCCCCGCCGGGGTTCCATCCTCCCGACTGACGTCAGCGCGAGAGCCTCCGTCCCGACCGCGCCTGACCGCAGCGCGACTCACCGCGGGGCAGCGGCCAGGGCGGCGATGGGCGGGCGCGGGCGCGACCCGGGTGGCGACGCCACCACGAGCAGCCGCGATGCGAGGGCGGGTCGCAGACCGCGCGGCGCGAGATCGATCGACAACAGGTCGCGCCGGGTGCCGGCCACCGGCACGCGCCAGCGAGCGGCGAGGAGCGCGAGGGCCCGCTGCGCGAAGGCGCCGACGGCGGTCGAGCATCCGAGGAGTCGCACCTCGACCACGCCGGCGGCGGCCAACGGCGCGCGCCACGCCGTCAGGGCCGTGGCGGTCGCCGGCGTCAGCGGATCGATGAGGTGACGCCCGAGCCGGAGCAGCCGGCCGGCCTGCGACGAGTGGCCGACCAGCTCGAGGATCACCGCGGCGCCGCGGGCGCGCGGCCGCGCGGCCAGGAGCCGTGGCACCTCGGCGAGCTCGTCGATCCGCGGCGCGTCGACAACGTAGCGCGCCAGGTGGTCGGCTCGGCTCGACACCAGGACGACCACCGTCGGCGTCATTCGCCGAGCGCCTCGGGCCACTTGATCGGCGTCGTCACCGCGAGGGTGACGACCGCGGCAGCGGCTGCGGTGGTCGCCGCCGCCAGCAGGCGGGTGAGCCGGCGGCGCGGCGTGCGGAGAGCGAGGTTCGGAGCGGTGCGGGTCATGGCGAGGTTCCTTTCGGCGGGTGTAGACGGGGATCGGCGGCGATCACTCGCCGCCCGAATCGGGCCACTTGAACGGCGCCGACACCGCCAGGGCGGCGAGGCCGGTGACGGCGAGGGCGGTCGCGGCCGACAGCAGGCGCGCCACCCGGCGGCGGGATTTCCGGCGGACCGCGGCGCGGTCGCGGTCGCGAGCCAGGTTGCGGTCGAGGTCGCGAGGGTTCGAAGAGCTGCGCTTCATGACGAGGTCCTTTCGTGGCGGGTCAGAGGTGGCCGACGCACAGGAAGAGCGCGCCGGCCGACGAGGAGGGAGCGGCTGCGGAGGACGAGAGGGTGGTCAGGGCGCCGGGGCCCACATCGCAGGTCGCCGGATCGTCGAGATCGAGCCAGCGGTGGACGGGCTCGACCCCGGCCGCGCGCGATCGCCCGGCTGGGTAGATCGCGACGTGGGCGAGGTGCCCGACGGCGTCGAGGACCTCGGCGTGATGCCCGAGGTAGCGTCGACCCGCGCGGGGATCGCGCGTGCCGGTCCAGTGCACGACGGACTGATACTCGTAGGCGCGGCCCTGGGCGCCCGGGGGCGGACAGCGCGGACGTCGGCTGCGGGGCAGCGCCGCCCACCGCGCGTGGGCCAGGTACACCACGCCCGACAGGGACAACTCGGGCCAGGCCGGGCCCAGGGAGGTCCCGGCCAGCGCGCCGCCACTAGCCCAGGCGTCGTCGACCTCGACCGCGGACCACGGCACCCGTCGCGCCGCCGCGGCGGCGGGCGTCCGCGCCAGATCGACCGCGATCAGTCGAGATGCCGAGAAGCCATGCGCCGTCGGGTCATCGGCCCAGAACCGACACCGCGTCTCACCATCGATCGCGCCGAGGAACGCGCCGACCATGACGAACCGGGTATGGCCCGGTGCGACCGCGCGCGGCGGCGGGCGCCGAGCCCTGGGTGCGATGGAACGAAGACGAGCCACGCTCGCGACAGAGAGCACCCGCCGTGCCACACCCCACCGCTCGATCTCATCCCCACTTCGCCGCGGCGCCTACCTCCGCCGCGCCGATCGCGCGGTCGATCTGCGCACCCAACGTGTTCGTCCCCTCACCCAGCAGCGGCCTTACGCCCGCCCGCCACTCCTCTTCTCCCTACGCTTCTCTGACTCGCCCCGCCTGCGAGCGAACATGGCGCTCGACCGCAAGATCGCCAGCGACCGCGCGTTGCGCGCAGGATGGATCGGGCGGGCGTTGTGGTACCTAAGGGCCCCGCCGGGCACATCCTGCAGAAGCCCCCACACGCCCGGCCTCATGCAACTGCTCAAGATGGACGACCACAGAAGTCGCTATTTCCGGTGTATTGCACCTGGGCAACAGGGGCGTTTTTCTATTTTGGGGAAACTTGTACTAGCCTCCTCCAAGGATGACGCTCCTCAGCATTGTGAATGACCTTGACTCAACTGACGCCGCGGAGACGATCTACGCCTCTGCCCCATGGCGCGTTGAGTCCGAGGCGACGACATTGCCTACAGGGCGTCGCTTGTCGACCAAGCTCCGGGGCGCCGGCTTCCAGCGACTGCTCAAGGTGGGGGCTGCGCGTGAGGCGTTCGAGATCTTCGGCGCGCATGCCGCGACGGCACGTGAGCGAGCGCGGCTTCTGATCTACGTCGCCAAGTTCAAGAGATATCCCAGTTGGGCCCTGCGCAAGAACACCGAGGCAGCACTCCGCGAAGCCGGGCCAGAGACCGCCAAGCCGCGCTCGGATCTGTTCAACGACCTGCCCCAGACCTTGGGTCCTGCGATCGATCGGATGGCCGCGCTCAGCAAGCTAGATGACGACGAGGCCACAATGGACTTGACGGTCTACGCGCGCAAGCCGTGGACCGCGGCGTCGGAGTGTACCTGGGTGACCCACTCTCGCCTCTCGCGCCGTGCGCAGGAGGCGGCGCAAGCGGCTGGCTTCGCCTACTTCCTGGAGGCCTCCTTGGTCGACGAGGTGCTTGGCGTCTTCGGCGATCATGAGCCGACTCCGGACGAGATCCGCCGAGTCGTCATCGATTACGCCGAGTGCGACGCGTGGCCGGACTGGGCGCACGAGCTGCGGATGAAGGCTCACCGTGTGCACCTGGACATCTGGCCCCACACGCCCGCGAAGCCGACCACCCTGGGCGAGGTGGTCGAACAGATCGACGAGTTCGACCCGCGCATCACGATCTACGCCCTGGAGTCGCGGACCCCCGACACGGCGTGCCTCCTGGTGACCGGCGGCATTCAATCTGAGTATCTGTCCAGGTTGATCGACGCCGGCTTTGGCCACTTCCTGGACGTCCTCACGGCCCGTCATGCTCTGGCAGGCTTCGGCGCGCACCGCCCCACCGCGCTGGAGAAGCTGCGGCTCCTGACCTTCTTCGCCGAGCACCGCGTGTACCCGACCTGGCTGTACACCCTGCGCCGCGCCACCGAGGGGCCTTCGAGCACCGACGACAAGTCCGGTTCCTAGAAGCTCGAACAGTTAGATGCCAGAGCGAGTTGGACCGATCATCCCGAGGGCGCCCGGCACTCCAGCGGATCGGCGCGCTTGCGAACTCGATCGCCGCGTCGACGACGACCTCCCTCGCCGAGCTGCGTCGAGCCGAGGCGACAACAACGCCACCGAGCGCGCCATTCGCGACCTGCGAGGCCCCGTCAATCTCACCCCCCGGCAGGTTCTCGATCGTGACATCATCAACCTGCGCATGCACACGAGGGCGCCGAAGAGCGCGACTCTGGAGTTGATCCGCTTGAACAGGGCCATGTACCCCGGGACTTTCCAACATGAATCAGAGTGAATTCGTGAAGGCTATCGCCGAGATGGCGATTCGCGTCGTTGCCGACGAGGAGGTCGCGGCGTTCCTCGACCCGCCCGGGCGTCGCCCTGATCCCGCGTTGCTCGAGCTTAGCGCGTGGTTCAAGGGACTGTCGTCGGAGGATCGCGTCATGGTACATCGCGCGATGGAGTGGGCGGCCCGAAGCGCGGTCTTCAGATGCTTCGTCGTGCTCGACAACATGACCCGTGTGACCGATGAGGAGGGGGACTTCGAGCTGCGCTTCGTGCGCAAGGATGGCGTCGACATCCTCGCCGGCCCTCTCGAGCTCGAGTCGTTGCATGACCTACTGGAGTAGCGGGCCCGCGGCGTCAGATGCGTGCGGTCGCCGACGCGCAACGTGACCGATCGCCCCCCTGGGTGACGTGACGGCAGTCGTCGGGGCTGCTCGGGCGACGAGACGGCGCCTGTCCGCCGTGGGCGGGGGCCGCGTGTCGAGCGCCGGGGCCGACGACGAGCGCCGGGCCCCGACGCGCCCCTCAGGTCCCGCCGAGAGCGGGCTTGGCGCCGTCGCGGGTCTTGCCCTTGCCGTCGCCCTGGCCCGAGTGGTTGCCGCCGTGATCGCCGGAGCCGCCGCCGGCGCCGCCGCCGCCGCCCTTGGCGAAGTCGGCGTAGGTCTCCATCTTGTCGATGCGGGTGGCGACCTCCTTGGCGAGATCGGCGGCGGTCATGCCGCCGCTCGGGGTCATGGCGACGCGGACGCCCTCGGGGGTCTCGGTGACGGCGACCTTGACGTCGCGCGTGGTGACGACCGGGCACATGCCGGCGCCGCCGCCGGTGCCCTCGCCGCCGTGCTTGATGTCGGCGTCGGGGGCGGCCTGGATGGTGGCGAGATGGGCGGCGCGCTTGCGGATGGTCTCGACGGCGGCCGGGTCCTTGGCCGAGATCGCCAGGACGACGGCGCCGGCGGCGGCGGGATCGTCCACCAGCTCGGCGGTGGCGCCGGCGACGGCGGCCGGGCAGTTGCCGGCCTTGTTGGCCATGGCGGGATCGACGGCGGTCGGGGTCGGGGCCGGGGCGGCGGTGCCGGCGGCCGGCGTCGGCGTGGGCGCGGCCGAGCCCGCGCTACCGGCAGCCGGGCCCGTGGTCGGGGCCGGGGCCGGAGCCGGCTCCTTGTCCTTCTTCTTGCACGCGCCGAGGAGGGTGGCGGCCAGGGCCACCGACAGGGTGAGGGTTCGCATGGCGGAGATGCTACGCGAAACCGGCCCGAGCGGTGCCATCCGTGCGCGGGGGGCTTGACGGCGCCGGGGCGACCGAGTAAATCCCTCGCGCTCGCTTCGGCGGGTGATCCTCGGGGATCGTCTAATGGCAGGACGTCAGTCTCTGGAGCTGACTATCTTGGTTCGAATCCAAGTCCCCGAACCAGCTCTTGACGCCGGGCCTCGGTTCTGCGACAAGAGCGGCGCAACGAGCAACGGCCCCTTAGTCTAGCGGTCTAGGACGTCGCCCTCTCACGGCGAAAACAAGGGTTCAAGTCCCTTAGGGGTCACGAAACAGAAGCGAGGTGGAGGACGGTGGGAGCCACGCGAGGATGGTCAGGCTCGAGCCGAAGTGCCGGCGAGAGCCTCCAGGTCGCGTACCGTCGGTGCGGCCTGGCGCAGCCACGCCGCGTCGCGGCAGGTGACGTGGCGGTGACCACACCGCGTCGCGGCGATGTGAAAATGTCGCTTGCCCTCGCACTTCGTGGTTGAGTGTCCGCTGCGCATGCTCTAGGTTCGCGCGCATGCGTAACCTTGCTGCAGCACTTTTTGCGACCGCCCTGGTCGCCGCCGGATGTGGCGGCGACGACGGCGACATCACCCCCGTCGACGCCTCCTCGGTGGACACGCCCAACGTGACCCCGGGCTCGTGCAGCGTGCCGGCCGGCACGATCTCGTCGTTCCCGGGCACCTTCTCGGGCACCACGGTGGGCGCGAACGGCGACCTGACCGTCGCGATGGACGCCTGCGCGAATGAGATCAGCTACGACGGCGCCGACGGCCTCGACACGTCGATCGCGCTGACCGGCCTGACGGCCGGCACGACGTACATCGTCGACCTGGTCACCACCTCGGACCTGTCGATGTACGTCGCCACGATGTGCGACGCGACCGGCCCCACCGCGGGCAACTGCCTCGCCCACGTCGACTCGTCGTTCCAGGACGAGTCGTTGACCTTCACCGCCACCGGCACGAGCGCCTACGTGATCGTCGACGCCGGCGCGGCGGACCGCACGGGCACCTTCACGCTCAACGTCGCCGCGGCCCAGTGCACCCCCGAGAACACCGCGGCCTGCACCGGCGGCACGCCGTTCTGCGTCGAGAACCAGTGCGTCGCGTGCCGTAGCTCCTTCGACTGCACCGCCGCGGGCGCGGCCGAGTGCGTCGAGGGCACCTGCACCAACACCCCGAACCAGTGCACCACCACCGTGGGCGAGCCCGACAACGGCCCGGCGGCGGCTCGCCCGCTGACCGCGACCCCGACCGCGGGTGGCATCTGCTCGACCCCCGACACCGAGACGGACTGGTACAAGTTCGAGGTCACGGCGGCCGGCACCGGCGCCACTGTGACGATGAACTGGACCGACATGGCCAAGGACCTCGACCTCCTGGTCACCGACGCGCAGGGCTTCATCATCGGCCAGAGCTACTGGGGCAACCGCCGCGAGGACGTCCGCATGACGTACCTGCCGACCGGCACCTACTACGTCGCGGTGACGCTGTTCTCGGACATGCCCGAGGCGGCCTCGGCCGAGTACACCATCGGCGTGACCACCACCGCCGCCCAGCAGTGCACCAGCTCGACCGACTGCGCCACCGAGTCGCTCAAGCAGGTCTACCGCGGCCAGTGCAACACCACCACCGGTGACGCCCAGCGCGGCGCCTGCCAGTTCATCCCGGCCGGCACCCGCGCCGAGGGTATGCCCTGCGACTCGGGCAACGACTGCGGCAACGGCCTCTGCAGCTACCGTCGGTTCGAGTCGGACGCCGAGAAGAGCGTCTGCACCAAGACCTGCACCGCGTCGACCGAGTGCAGCGCCGGCTTCGCCTGCACCACCCCGTTCGCCACCAACGTTTGCTGGCCGACCTGCCTCGAGGACATCGAGTGCGGCGTCGCCGGTGTGGGCACGATGCCCTCGGCGCCCACCGACGCCTGGCGCTACCTTGGCTGCGCGACCGCCGCGGGCCCGACCCAGGGTTCGTGCGGCGCGCCGCTGTGATATTTCAGAACCCGGTGCGTAGCGCGCGGGCCCGGTGGCTCCTACCGGGCGGGTATCCGGAACCCCGCGCGTGAACCAAGCCGCCCTGAGGTAGATCGCAGCGCCCCCGTGCAGACGGGGGCGTTGGTGTTTTCGGAGCCGAGAGTTCCTCGGAATCGGGATCGGGATCGGGTTCGGGATCGGGTTCGGGATCGGGTTCGGGATCGGGATCGGGTTCGGGCTCGGACTCGGACTCGGACTCGGTCTCGGACTCGGACTCGGTCTCGGACTCGGACTCGGACTCGGGCTCGGTCTCGGTCTCGGACTCGGTTCGGGTTCGGGCTCGGACTCGGACTCGGTCTCGGACTCGGACTCGGACTCGGTCTCGGTCTCGGACTCGGACTCGGGATCGGGTTCGGGCTCGGACTCGGACTCGGACTCGGACTCGGACTCGGGTTCGGACTCGGATCTCGCTCTCAGCTCCGGGCGGATCGCTTCACGCCCCGGGGTTCCGGATACCCGCCCGGTAGGGACCACCGCCCTCGCGCACCACGCACCGGGTTCAGAATGTGATCTCAGCTCCGGGCGGATTGGTTCACGCCCCGGGGTTCCGGATACCCGCCCGGTAGGGACCACCGCCCCGCGCGCCACGCACCGGGTTCAGAATGAAACCGTATGCCGCCAGGCGACCTGGGCGCCGGCGGTGAGGCGGGCGCGGCCGACGACATCGCGCACGCAGGCGGTGACCCGATCGGGGAGGTCGGTGTCGATGACGTTCAGGTAGCGGATGGCGCCGGCGGTGGACACGCCGACCTCGAGCTCGACGTGGGTGCCCTCGGCCAGGCCCTGCTTGCTGAGGGACCGGACGCAGCCGCGCAGGGCGACCGCGTCGATGGCCCGGGAGAGCTCGCGCAGCCGCGCGCGACGGGCGGCGGCGGTGCCGGTGGCGGTGAGCTCAGGCTCGGCCGCGAGGACGACGGGCGTCTCGGAGGGCTCGCCGCCGATCTCGACCCAGCGCCCGGGCAGCGCCTGGCCGCGAGGATCGGTGGTCTCGATCAGGTGGCGGCCCGGAGGAAGCCGGCGCCACAACGACCCGGTGCCGGTCGGCACGCCGTCGATCGCGACCGCGTGGCCGGTCGGCGCCAGGAGCGGCAGGGCCGCCGTGGTGCGAAAGATCGTCTCGGGATCCGTCCACAGCGGCAACCCGGCCGGACGCGCGGCGGCCAGCTCGCTGAGCTCGGTCAGCTCCATCGGCTCGACGGCGCGGCCCAGGAGCGGCTCGCGATCGCCGACCGCGAGCTTCTGGCCGGCGCCCAGCTCGACCGTCGCGTCGGCCGACGACACCGCGACCCGGCCATGCTCGCAGGCGACCGCGACGCCGTCGGCGCCGCGTTCGACCCGGAACGCCGTACCGCGCACCTCGACGGCGCGGGCGCCGGCGTGGACCACGAAGCGCTGGCCCGGCGCGCGAGCGGCGACCTCGACGTCGACGCGCGCGGCCGGCTCGACGACCAGCTCGATCGCGCGATCGTCGAGGCGCGCGACCACCACGGCCGAGCGCGGCCCGACGGTGAAGGTCGAGTTCGGGCCGAACTGCACCGCGAGCCGGCCGTCGCCGATCAGGCGGTCGCCAGCGCCGACCCGGTGGGCCCCGACCGCCGAGCCGCCGACCAGGGTGGCGCCGCCGGCGGTCACGATCTCGCCGCGGCCCTCGACCAGCGTGACGACGCCGACCAGCGGCGCCGCCTCGGTCACCGGCTCCGGCGTGGGGTCAGCGGCCGCGTCGAGCGGCGCCATCGCGGTCCGCACCGAGCGGTCGGTCAGCGTCGCCTCGCCCGCCGAACCGGCGACGGCGAACCAGGCCGCAGCCGCGCCCGCCAGGACCAGCGGGCCAACCGCCCAGGCCGCGACCGCGCGGGCTCGACTCGGGCGCGCCACCGGCAGCGCGGTCAGCGACCCGGTGGTCCAGTAGGTCTGCGCGCGGATGCGATCCCAGCGCAGCTCGGGGGCCTCGCGCTCGGCGATGGCGGCGAAGGCCCGCTGGGCGTCGCGCAGCCGCGCGACCGCGTCGCGGCACCGACCGCAGTCGTCGACGTGGGCGGCGATCCGGGCGTGGCCGCGGCCGGTCAGGCCACCGCGCGCGAACTCGGCCAAGCGGTGGGGCGCGACGCAGCTCACGGGACCTCCGGCGGCGCGGCCTCGGCGAGGAGCTTGTAGAACTCGCGCTTGGCGTAGAACAGGCGGGTGCGGACGGTGACCGCGTTGGAGTCGACCAGGTAGGCGATGTCCTTCAGGTCGCGCCCCTCGATCTCGTGGAGGTACAGCACCAGGCGCTTCTTGGGCGCCAGCTTCTCGAGGGCGGCGTAGACCCGCGCCTGATCCTCGCGCCGCTCGAGGGCGCGGGCCGGCGACTCGGGGCGGTCACCGTCGCTGCGCTCGAGGGCGGCCTCGAGATCGGCGACCGCGATGGCGGCCGGGCGCCGCGCCCGCGCGCGCATCTTGCCGAAGGCGACGTTCAAGCAGATCCGATACAGCCAGGTGCCGAGCTGCGCCTCATGGCGAAACTGCGCCAGCCCGCGGAACGCGATCACGAAGACCTCCTGCACGAGGTCCTCGAGCTCGCCGCGATCGCCGAGCACCCGGTACAGGTTGGCGGCGACCACCCGGCGGAACCGGTGATACAGCTCGTCGTGGGCGCTGCGCTCGTTGGCCTTGCACCGCCGCACCAGCTCGCGCTCGTCGAGCCCCGACAGGGGCCGATCGCCGGCGCGCGCCGGATCGCTGGGTTGCTTGGCCACGAGAGAGAGCATACCGATTGCGCGGGGTGTGACGCGATCAGTGTCCGGATGAGGTGGCGGCGTTCATCGGGCGTGGCAGAGCCCACGGTGGCGGGATCACTCGTCGTGGTTTCAGCAGGTTACGCAACGGCCAGGACAGGCGCCCGCCGACACCGCCTTGCCAACACCGGGCCGGGCCGGGTACGGCAGGCCATGCCCTCCCCCGCCGCCGACGCCCGCGCGCTCCTGGCCGACCTCGCGGTCGACGTGCCCACCGGTCACGACCTCGTGGCCCGCACGCCGATCACCGGCGAGACGATCGCCACCCTGCCCGCTGCGACCCCGGCCGAGGCCGACGCCGCGATCGGCCGGGCCCACGCCGCCTTCGCGGCCTGGCGCCGGGTGCCGCCGCCGGTGCGCGGCGAGGTCGTGCGGCGCTTCGGCGAGGCCCTGCGCGCGGCCAAGCCGGCCCTGGCCCGGCTGGTGACGATCGAGGCCGGCAAGATCGCGTCGGAGGGCGCCGGCGAGGTCCAGGAGATGATCGACGTCTGCGACTTCGCGGTCGGCCTGTCGCGTCAGCTCACCGGCCTCACGATCGCGACCGAGCGCCGCGACCATCGGATGATGGAGACCTGGCATCCGCTGGGCGTGGTCGGCATCATCTCGGCCTTCAACTTCCCGGTCGCGGTGTGGTCGTGGAACGCGGCCCTGGCCCTGGTGTGCGGCGACCCGTGTGTGTGGAAGCCGTCGGAGAAGACGCCGCTCACCGCGCTGGCGACCCAGGCGCTGTTCGCGCGCGCCGCCGCCGGCTGCGCCGACGCGCCGGCCGCGCTGTCGTCGGTGCTGCTCGGCGGTCCGGCGCTGGGCGCGGCGCTGGTCGACGACCGGCGGGTCGCGCTGGTGTCGGCGACCGGCTCGACCGCGATGGGCCGCGCGGTGGCGCCGCGCCTGGCCGCGCGCTTCGCTCGCGCCCTCCTCGAGCTGGGCGGAAACAACGGCGCGATCGTCGCGCCGACCGCCGACCTCGAGCTGGCGGTGCGGGCCATCGCCTTCGCCGCGATGGGCACCGCCGGCCAGCGCTGCACGACGCTGCGCCGGCTGTTCGTCCACGCCGAGATCTACGACGCCCTGGTGGCGCGGCTGCGCAAGGTCTGGGCCTCGGTCGCGGTCGGCGATCCGCGCGACGCCGGCACCCTGGTCGGCCCGCTGATCGATGACGGCGCCGCGGCGGCGATGGATCGCGCCCTGGCCCGGGCCCGCGCCGACGGCGGGGCGATCGTCGGCGGTGAGCCGGTCGACCGCGGCGGGGGGGCCTACCGTCGCCCGGCCTTGGTCGAGCTGCCGACCCAGCGCGGGCCGATGCTCGAGGAGACCTTCGCGCCGATCCTCTACGTCACGCCGTACCGCGACCTCGAGGAGGCGATCGCGGCGCACAACGCCACCGCCCACGGGCTGTCGTCGTCGATCTTCACCAACGACCTGCGCGAGGCCGAGCGCTTCGTCGCGGCCGACGGCTCAGACTGCGGCATCGCCAACGTCAACCTCGGGCCATCGGGGGCCGAGATCGGCGGCGCCTTCGGCGGCGAGAAGGACACCGGCGGCGGCCGCGAGTCGGGGTCCGATAGCTGGCGGCAGTACATGCGGCGCGCGACCAACACGATCAACTACGGCCGGTCCCTGCCGCTGGCCCAGGGCGTGGTCTTCGAGGTCGACGGGTAGCGCAGCCACCGCGCAGTGAGCACAACCTGCGCACCGCCGGCCCGACCGACGCCGCGACGGCCGCGCGCAGGGCCGACCACGGGCCGCCGCGGCGCTGGCACGTCGGCTGCTGAAGGTGCTGGCATGCGTACCTTCGTCATCTCCACCCTGGTCGCGGCCGCCTTCGGCTGCGCCGACGACCCGACCCTCGACCAGCACGCCGCCGAACTCGCCGGCGTACCGACCACCGCCCGCCCCGAGATCGGGCGCGTGCAACGCGACGACGGCTCGCGCTGCCTCGGCACGTTGATCGCGCCCCGGGTCGTCCTGACCTCGGCGTCGTGCGTGACCGACGGCTACTGGCGCAACACGGTGACGACGCCGCCGCCCGGCACGGCCTACGTCTTCACCGACAAGAACGGGACGCTGCGCAGCTACGCGATCGATCGCGTGCGCGGGTTCTACGGCGACTGGTACGAGCGGATCCTCGACGACGAGTTCGGGACCTCGGTGGCGCTGGCCCACCTGACGACCGCGGTGCCGATCAACCAGGCGACCCCGGCGACCCTGGCCCTGGCCTTGCCGGCGCTGGGCGCGTCGGTGCGGGTCTACGGCTGGGACGCCTACGAGACCTACGGCAAGCAGCTCCGCGACTTCACCTTCACCGGCGGCGTCTCGCCCTTCACCTGGGACTTCGTCGATCGCGGCGGCCCCGCCACCGACGCCAGCGGCGCGCTGTGGGGCACGGTCCACCGCTACGTCAACTACGGCGGCTTCGCCGAGCACCTGTTCACCTCGCTGCCGTTCTATCGTCGCCAGCTCGAGGGCGTGCGCCTGGCCTGGGACGGCCCCGACGAGGTCGGGTTCACGCGCGCGGGCACGACCTACCGCACCGAGCTGCCCGGCTCGGCCACCGCGTGCCGCGCCCTGTGCGAGGCCGATCGTCGTTGCCACGCGTTCACGTTCTATCCGAGCGGCGGCTACTGCGATCTGCAGGACGCCGCCGCCGAGGCCGCGCCGTCACCGTCGGGCACCACGGTGGCCGGACTGCCGGCCCGCTTCGAGCTCGGCGTCGATCGCTGGGGTGACGATCTCGAGAGCCAGACCCAGCCCCGCGCCGACGCCTGCGCCGCCGCCTGCGGCCGCCACGGCGGATGTCGAACCTGGACCTGGAACAGCGCGACCAAGCTGTGCTGGCTCAAGGGCGCCAACCCGGCGGCGCCGACGGCCTGCGCGACCTGCACGTCGGGCGTGATCAGCCGGCAGTGGGAGAGCATGGTCGATCGCCCGGGGCACGACTACCTGACCCTGACCGCCAACGACGCCGCGGCGTGCAGCGACCTGTGTCGGCGCGACGCGCGCTGCCAGGCCTTCACCTGGGTGGCGTTCACCAAGCACTGCTGGCTCAAGGACGCGGCCGCGACGCCGCGGCCGACCACGACCGCGATGACCTCCGGCGTCCGCCGTGGCCTCGAGGTCGACACCAATCGCAGCGGCTCGGACTACCGCTCGTTCGCCAACTCCGACCTCGACCCCAACGTCTGCCAGGCGGCCTGCGCGGCCGAGCCGAACTGCAGCGCCTGGACCTACGACGGTCGCAGCGATCGCAGCAAGCGCTGCCATCTGAAGAACGGCGTGCCGGCGCCGAGCGCGATGCCGGGCGCGGTGTCCGGCGTGAAGGGCCTCGAGTTCCTGTGACCTAGCGCCGGCTCGGGAGCGCGGTGAAGGTCAGGTCGGCGTCGACCGCGCAGGTGAGCGCGTCCTCGTCGCCGTCGCGCGCGAGCCGGCACGGCGCGGCGTCGTGGCCGCCGTCGAGGGCCGGCAGGCGCAGCTCGAGGCCGGTGGCGGTCGGGGCCCAGGTGCCGCGGAACGAGACCTTGTCGCGCATGCCCTGGCACGCGGTCCGCACCACCAGCGCTAGCGAGCGATCGCGCTTGAGGGTGAGCTTGATCTCCGGTCGGTCGCACGGCATGAGGCCCTGCTCCCACGCGCCGCCGAGCCCCATCAGGCGCTCGTAGACGGTGGCCGGGGGCAGATCGAGGCGGACCGCGGCGCGAAAGCGTGGATCGCTGACGAGCTTGGCGAAGGCGCGATCGAAGCGGGCCTCGACCAGCCACTCGACGGCGTCGGGGCGCTTGCTCGCGGCCAGGCGCTCGAGGGCGACGATGGCGTCGGCGGCGCGCTTGCCGGTGGCGGCCAGGGCGGCCAGGCGATAGTGGGCCTCGGAGTGATCGGCGTCGATCGACAGCACGATCTGCCAGCCCTTGAGCGCGGTCTTGCCCTTGGCCTTGCGGGCGGCGGCGACCACGCGCGCGAGGTCCGGCGAGACCCGGTTCGGATCAGTCGGCGGTGGATCGGTCGGCGGCGGAGCGGTCGGCGGCGGATCGACCGGCGGTGGATCGGTCGGCGGCGGATCGGTCGGCGGCGGATCGGTCGGCGAGGCGCCGCGCCGGTACCCGCGGTCGAAGGCCACCACGTCGGCCAGCTCGCGCCCGCCGCGCCGCACGACGTACTCGACCGCGATGATGCGCTCGGTCGGCGACAGCCAGAGGTCGACGATGGAGGCCACCGGATCCGGGCTCTGCCAGGTGACGACCACCGCGCCGCCGGGGGCGGTGACGGTGACGACCCGGCCCTTCGCGGTCGCCGTCAGCCGGGCCTTCGACCCACGCTCGGCGCTGGGCAGGCGCGTCGCGAGGGCCGCGACCTGATCGGCGGGCGCGGCGGCGCAGCTCGGCAGCCCCCGGGCGACGCCGGCGGTGACGGTCAGCGGCTCGCAGATGCGGGCGGCGCCGACCAGGTAGCGCTTCTCGTTGGCGGCGATGCCACCGAAGGAGTCGGCGCGGGCGGCGGCGGTGGTCGCGGCCACCGCCACGGCGACGGCGGCCCAGCGCGACAGCGGGGCGATCATGGATCGGGAATAGCACGGCGATCGCTGCCGCGCCGCGGCGTTCGTTGTAGGGTCGGCTGTGCTCCGCGACGTCGTCCGCGCCGTGACCCGCGCCTCGGCCGCCCTCGATCGCGGGGCGGTGCGGGTGATGGAGCGACGGATGGCCCCGAACGCTCGACGGGCCGCGGTCCCCACCGACGCCCATCGGCGGTTGGTCGAGCTGGCGGCGCGCTACGGCGACGACACCCTGGGCGCGCCCAGCCGGTTCTTTCCGGCCCCACCGCCGCCGGTGGTCGACGAGCGGCCCGATGGCGAGGCCTGGGGCGCGCGGGTGTCGCTCCTGCGCTGGTCGTCGGGCTACCGACCGTTTCTCCCCGAGCATCGCGACGACCATCACCGCTGGGTCGCCAACCACACCGCCCACGCCCGGCTGTATCACGTCGGGCCGGGTCGGCCGACCATGGTCGTCCTCCACGGCTGGGGCGGCGGGGCCTGGTGGCTCGAGGAGCGCGCCTTCGTGGTCGGCTACTGGCTGGCCCGCGGGTTCGACGTCGCCCTGTTCCAGCTCCCGTTCCACGGCGCCCGCGCTCCTGACGGCGTCGGCCGCGGCCCGCGCTCGGGCGCGCTGTTTCCGTCGACCAACGTGGTGCGCACCAACGAGGCCTTCGGCCAGGCGATCTGGGATCTGCGCGGCCTGGCCACCCACCTGCGCGCCCGCGGCGCGTCGGCGATCGGCGCGATGGGCATGAGTCTGGGCGGCTACACGACGGCGCTGTGGGCGTCGCTGGACCGCGAGCTGGCCTTCGCCGTGGCGATGATCCCGGCGGTCGATCTCTCCGCGCTCTTGTGGCGCCACGGCGACGCCAGCCCGACCCGACGCCAGGCCGCCGCCGCCGGGGTGTCGGCCGAGCTCCTGGCCGAGGTCTTCGCGGTCCACGCCCCGACCACCCGGCCGTGCCTGGTGCCACCGGCGGCGCGCATGATCGTCGCCGGCGCCGGCGACCGGATCACGCCGCCCGATCAGGCCGAGCGGCTGCGCGCGCACTGGGACGGCTGCGCCCTGCACTGGTTCCCCGGCGGCCACCTGGCGCAGGTCGGCCGCGGCGACGCCTTCCGCGCGGTGCGCCGGCACCTGGCGGCCGCCGGCTTCGGCGAGCCGCGGCGGCCCCGACGCGAGCGCGAGCCCAGAGATCCCAGAGACCCCAGAGACCCCAGAGACCCCAGAGATCCCAGATGAAGCGGAGTGACCGATGAAGCCGTTCTTGGCGGCGCTGGCCGAGGGGCCGATCCTGTTCGACGGCGCGATGGGCTCGCTCCTGTACGACCGCGGGGTCCTGCACACCCGCAGCTACGACGAGCTGGTGCTGTCGCAACCCGAGCTGATCGCCCGGGTCCACGGCGACTACCTGGCGGCCGGGGCCCAGGTCCTCGAGACCGACACCTTCGGCGCCAACCGCATCGCCCTGGCCCGCCACGGCCTGGCCGATCAGATGGCCGGCCTCAACAAGGCCGCGGTCAAGCTGGCCCGCGAGGTCGCGGCCGGCCGGGCCTACGTCGCCGGCGCGGTCGGGCCGACCGGCGTCCGGTTCGCGATCGCGTCCGAGGCCGAGCGACGGCGCGCGCGCATGGCCCTGGCCGAGCAGATCGACACCCTGGTGGTGACCGGCGTCGACCTGATCCTCCTCGAGACCTTCCCATCGATCCTCGAGCTCGAGCTGGCGATCGCGGTGGCCAAGGAGCGCGGGCCGCGGGTGCCCGTGGTCGCCCAGCACATGTTCGGCCTCGACGGCCGTGGCGACGGGGGCCTGACCCCGGCCGAGGTCGCCGAGCGGCTGGTCGGCGCCGGCGCCGACGTGATCGGCGCCAACTGCGGCGCCGGCCCCGCCGAGCTGTACACCGTGGCCTCGGCGATGATCGGCCGCGGCAAGCCGGTGATCGTCCAGCCCAACGCCGGCATGCCGTCGGCGGTCGAGGGCCGCACGATCTACGTCGCCAACCCCGAGCACTTCGGCGTGTTCGCGCGCCGCCTGCTCAAGAGCGGCGTGCGCGCGATCGGCGGCTGCTGCGGCACGACCCCGGCCCACATCCAGGCCATGCTGGGCGCGTTCCGCATGCTCGGCGGCGCCCGCCTCGACGCCGCGCCGACGCCGGCGACCACGGCGCCGTCGATCACCACCGGCGCCGAGCCGACCCGACGCCCGGCGGTGACGCCGCTGGCCGAGCGCAGCCGCCTGGGCGCGCGGATCGCGCGCGGCGAGTTCGCGGTGTCGGTCGAGATCACCGCGCCGGCCGGGACCGACCTGACCAAGACCAAGCAGCAGGTCGCGACCCTCCTGGCCGCCGGCGTCGACGTGGTCAACATCGCCGACGGCCCACGCGCCTCGGCCCGCATGGGCAACCTCGCGGTGTGCGCCCGCCTGGCCGCCGAGACCGCCGTCGAGCCGATCCTTCACGTCTGCACCCGCGATCGGAACTTCCTCGGCCTGGTCGCCCACCTGCTCGGCGCCCAGGCCCTGGGCCTGCGCGACCTGGTGATCATCACCGGCGATCCGCCCAAGATGGGCGACTACCCGTTCGCGACGCCGGTCTACGACGTCGACTCGATCGGCCTCCTGCGGATGGCGGCCGGCCTGAACGCCGGCTTCGATCCAGCCGGCAAGCCGACCGCGCCGACCTCGTTCGTGCTGGCCACCGGCGCCGAGCCAGGCGCGTCGGACTACGATCGCGAGCTGCGCCGCCTCGAGGAGAAGAAGGCGGCCGGCGCCGAGCTGGTGATGACCCAGCCGGTCTACGACCCGCGAACCCTCGAGCGGTTCCTCGACGACACCGCCGGCCTGGGCCTGCCGATCATGGTCGGCATCCTGCCCCTGGCGTCGGCCAAGAACGCCGAGTTCCTGCACAACGAGGTCCCGGGCATGGCGATCCCGGCCGAGATCCGCGCCCGCATGGCCAAGGCCGGCGCCGGCGCCGAGGGCCGGGCCGAGGGCCTGCGCATCGCCCAGGAGGCCCTGGCCGCGGTCAAGCATCGCGTCGCCGGCGCGTACATCATGCCGCCGTTCAACCGCGTCGAGAGCGCGATCGCGGTGCTCGAGGTCGCGCGCGATCGCTGGCAGCCGGCGGTGGCGCCGTGACCGCGGTGGTGCGCGACGCGATGACGCCGATCGAGGCCCGGGCCTTCCACGCCGAGGCCACGGTCACCGATCTGCACGCCGACACCGCCAAGCTGATGGACAAGCTCGAGTTCGATCTGGCCGAGCGCCACGAGCGGCCGATGCCGGGTCGATGGAACTACGTCGGCCACGTCGATCTGCCGCGGCTGCGCGACGGCGGGGTCGCGGCCCAGGTGTTCGGGCTGTGGACGGTCCCCTACCCGGAGCGCGGCTGCAAGCGCGCGGTCGACACCCAGCTCGACGCCCTCGACCGCGCGATCGCCGCCCACCCCGAGCAGGTCGCGTGGGCGCTCACCGCCGACGAGGTCGCGGCGTGCAAGGCCCGCGGACAGCTCGCCGCGATGGGCGGCATCGAGGGTGGTCAGGCCCTCGAGGGCGATCCAGCCAACGTCGCCTACTTCGCGCGCCGCGGGGTCCGGGCCATCGGCCTCTTGCACTTCTCGGCCAACGCCCTGGGCGCGCCGGCCAAGGGCAAGGGCGCCGATCCGTCGCGCGGCCTGTCGGCGATCGGCCGCGACGTGATCCGCGAGATGAACCGGTGCGGCGTGATCGTCGACCTGGCCCACATCAACCAGAAGGGCTTCTACGAGGCCCTCGAGCTCACGACCGCGCCGCCGATGGTGACCCACACCGGGGTCGCCGGGGTCCACCCGCACTGGCGCAACATCGACGACGCCCAGCTCCGGGCGGTCGCCGATCGCGGCGGCTGCGTCGGCATCATCTTCGCGCGCCGGTTCCTGGGCGGCGCCGATCTCGAGGCGGTGGTCGATCACCTGCTGCACATCGTCGACGTCGCCGGCCCCGACGTGCCGGCCCTGGGCTCGGACTTCGACGGCTTCGTCGTCCCGCCGGCCGGCCTCGAGGACGTCGCCTGCTTGCCCAACCTCACCGCGGCGCTGTCGCGGCGCGGGGTCGGCCCCGAGGTCCTGGCCAAGATCCTCGGCGGCAACGCCCAGCGCGTCCTGGCCGACGTGCCGCCGACCTGCTACCTGGCGGAGCGCGATCATGCGTAACGTCTTGACGATTGGAGCCGCCCTGGCGCTGGCGGCCTGCCCGGCGAAGTCTGGCGGCGACCGCGCCGGCGCAGGCACTGGCGCGATGGCCGCAACCACCGACGGCGGCGCGCCGCCGCGGACGATCGATGCCCGCCCCGGCGGTGGACCGATCGCGCTGCCGCCCGCGCCGCCCGTGCCGCGGCCCCCGGCCGGGCTGCCGGCGCTGCCGGCCGACCTCACGATCACCGCGGCCGAGGTCGCCCTCGGCGAGCTGTTGTTCCACGAGCCGCGCCTGGGCGCCGACGGCACGACCGCGTGCGCGAGCTGCCACGATCCGAGCCAGGACTGGAGCGGCACCGAGCCCCACCCGCAGACCGCGGCCGGGCGCCCGAGCCTGCGCCGCGCCGCCTCGCTGTCGAACCTGGCCTGGGCGGTCGAGTTCGGCTGGGACGGCCGCGGCGGTGACCTGCCGAGCTGGCTGCCCAACCACGCCCGCGGGCAGCAGAACCAGTCCTTCGCCGACACCGCGGTCAAGCTGGCGGTCAGCCCGACCTACGCCGCGCACCTGGTGCGGGCCGCCGACGGCCGCAGCCACGCCGACACCGTCTTGGCCGCGCTGTCGGCCTACGTCCTCACCCGGTTCGTCGGCGCCAGCCCGTGGGATGGCGTCGAGGCCAACCTCGACACCGCGCCGCCCGAGCTGGTGGCCGGCTACAAGCTGTTCACCGGCAAGGCGCTGTGCGCGAGCTGCCACCCGCCGCCGCTGTACACCGACAACAGCTACCACCGCCTCGGCCTGATCAAGTCCCCCGACGAGGGGCGCGGTCGGGTCGACGCGGCCGCCCGCGGCGCGTTCAAGACCCCGGGCCTGCGCGGCGCGACCCGACGCGCGCTGTTCTTCCACGACGGCAGCGCGACCAGCCTCGAGGCGGCGGTCGACTGGCACCTGGCCGGCGGGCGCGGCCACGGCGCCGATCCCAGCGTGATCGACCCCGGCCTGCCGCCGGTGGCGCTCCTGCCCGAGGAGCGCGGGCAGCTCCTGGCCTTCGTCCGAGCCCTGACCGCGGCCGCGCCGCCGCCGGCGCGCCCGACCTTGCCGACGGATCTGCCGTGACCTCGCCGTGGGCCCAGCGCCTCGAGCTGCGCCTGGGCCAGGCCCAGATGGCCACGATCGAGCGCGGCCTGCGGGCCGCCGCCGGGCTGCATCGCCGGTCGGTCACCGTCGACGATCTGACCTTGGCCGCGCTGGTCCGCCCCGGCGCCGGCGTGCCGGTGGTGATGATCCACGGCTTCGGCGGCGACAAGGAGACCTGGCTCCTCCTGGCGCCGTGGCTGCGCCGCCGGCCGCTCTACGTCCTCGACCTGCCCGGCCACGGCGCGTCGACGGTGGTGCCGCGGGCCCGGGCCACCCCGGCGGCCATGGGCCGCGCGATCGTCGGGGCCCTCGACGCCCTGGGCCTGGCGACCGTCCACCTGTGCGGCAACTCGATGGGCGGCGGCATCGCGCTGTGGATCGCGCGCCACCATCCCGCGCGGGTCGCGTCGCTGACCCTGGTGGCCTCGGTCGCGCCCGAGCTGGCCGAGAGCGAGCTGACCCGGGCCCTGGCCCGCGGCGAGAACCTGCTCATCCCCGGCACCGAGGACGCCGATCGCTTCGTCAAGCTGGTGACCGAGCGGCCGCCGCGGGTGCCGCGCGCGGTCAAGCGCTACGTCGCCGCCCGCCGAGCCGCGGCCCGGCCGGTCCTCGAGGAGATGTTCCGCGGCTGGGTCGAGGCCCACCCGGATCACGGGCTGCCGCGCGACCTCGAGGCCATCGCCCAGCCGACGCTGATCGTCCACGGCCGCTGCGATCGCATCATCCACGTCGACACCGCGCGCAAGGTCGCGGCCGCGGTCCCGCGCAGCGCGCTGCGGATCCTCGACGGCGTCGGCCACGTCCCGCAGCTCGAGGCCCCGCGCCAGGTCGCGGCGCTCCTGGCCGCTCACCTGGCGGCCGTGACGTCGTGATGGTCCCGATGATGGTGGCCCGATGACGGTGCGTCCGTCGACGGTGTGGCGACGAACCCGCTGGGTCGTCGGCTTCGTCGCGCTCTGCACCCTGGCGACCTGCCCGGCCGCCCTCGAGCGGTGCCGCGTCGAGGACACCGTGGCCGAGGCGCCGGCGCTGCTCCGCTACCTGCTCGCCCAGGTCCGCGGCTACGTCAAGGACCACGGCGCCCTGCCCGCGATCGCCGCCGGCCCGACCCCGCCGATCGGTACCTGCTGCGCCACCGGCTCGACCTGCGCCGTCGATCGCGATCGCTGGCTCGATCCGACCTGGCGCGCGCTCGGCTTCTCGATCGACGGCCCCCACCGCTACTCCTACGAGGTGGCCAAGGACGGCGACGCGCTGGTGCTGCGCGCGATCGGTGACCTCGACTGCGACAGCGTGGTCGCCACCGTCGAGGTCCGCCTCACCCTGGTCGACGGCCGCCTGGTCGAGGCCTGGTCCGAGACCAACCGCTACGAGTGAGCGGCGGCGCCCCGCCCGCCCGCCGCGCTCACGCCGCCTTGCGCAGGCCCCAGTCGCGCGCCGCGAAGTCGGTGAGGTCGGTCTCGAGCTGCCGGCGGGCGCGGAACAGCCGCGACATGACGGTGCCGATCGGGACGTCGAGGGCGTCGGCGATGTCCTTGTAGCGCTCACCCGAGAGGTCGGCGCGCTCGACGACGGCGCGGTAGTCGGGGCCGAGCTTGGCGAGGGCGGCCGCGACCTCGTCGGACAGCATCTTCTCGGTCAGGGCCTCGGTCGGCGCCGGGTGGCAGTCGTCGGGGGTGCCGAACACCGCCATGCGAGTGTCGCCGGGGCGCTCGGTGGCGAACCGCTGGTGCCGGCGGCGCTTGCGGTAGATGTTGATGAAGCTGTTGGTGAGGATGCGGTAGAGCCAGGCCCGGACGTTGGTGCCCTCCTCGAAGGAGCCCCAGGCCACCATGGCGCGGAGCAGGGTCTCCTGGACCAGATCGCGAGCGTCGTCGGGGTTGCGGGTCAGGCGCAACGCGGTGGCGTAGAGCTCACCCGACAGCGGTAGGCACGCGGCCTCGTAGGCGCCGCGATCGTCGCGGCGCAGCGCCCGCGGGGCGCGGACGGCCTTGCGGCGGAGCTCGGAGCGGGCCGGCGGCTCGGCGTCCGCGGGAACAGGCGAGGCAGGCGAGGCGTTGGTGCGGGGCATGGCGGTCGATATTGCAGCCCCGATGCCACCGCCAACCTACTGAGATCGCTGGCGACACACCCGGCAGGCGCCGGCCAGACACGATCTCGCGTCTCCGTGGGGACGCGCCCGCGATCGCGGTGTGGATCTGGGAAGGTTGCCGGGCCTTGCCACGTACAATGGCGCAGGCGCTATCCCCCCGCGCCCCGGGAGCCCCCATGTCCGACCTCGACCTCGAAGCCCGCGGCCGCGCCGCCGAGTCCACCAGCCCCGCCGTCCAGCGGTCGGTCGGTCACGCGTCCCTCACCAGCAAGCGCTACGGCGGCCTGCAGATGAAGCGCGGCGGCGCCGCCGATGACGCCGGCGCGGCCCACGAGATCGCCGATCGCGGCACCGCCGGCACCGGGGGGCCGCTGCCCTTCGCCGACACGATCCAAGCGTCCTTCGGCAGCCACGACGTGTCCGACGTCCGGGCCCACACCGACGGCGCCGCGGTTCAGGCCTCGGCCGACCTGGGCGCGACCGCCTTCGCGACCGGCGAGGACGTCGCCTTCGGCGGCACGCCCGATCTGCACACCGCGGCCCACGAGGCCGCCCACGTCGTCCAGCAGCGCGCCGGCGTCCACCTGAAGGGCGGCGTCGGCGAGGTCGGCGATCCCTACGAGGTCCACGCCGACGCCGTGGCCGACAAGGTCGTGGCCGGCGAGTCGGCCGAGGGCCTCTTGTCGCAGATGGCCGGGCCTGGCGGCGAGGCCGGCGTGCAGTCCAAGGCGGTGCAGCGCATCGGCAAGCCCCTCGATCAGCCCCTCGACGCCACCGATCCGACCCCGGCCCACGGCGAGACCGCCGGCAAGCAGCGCCGCTGGTCGCCCGACCAGTACATCGAGATGTGGGAGGAGGAGCAGGGTCGCAAGATGACTCCCGAGGAGCGCGAGACGATCGATCGCGGCTGCATCGGCATCACCGCCACCAACCTGAACGGCGGCGGCAATCCCCTCGACTCGGCCGAGAAGATCTTCGGCACCTTCGAGCAGGCCCACGCGGCGATGGAAGAGAAGAACAACACGCTCAACTGGATGGCCCGCATCCCGTGGTTCGGCGAGCGCATGGCCGGCAAGGCCCGCTACGTGGTCTTCGCCAAGATGTTCTGGTCAAACCAGGATCCCGACGAGAAGAAGCGCAAGAACCCCGACCCCAAGGCCTTCCTCCCCGATCCCAAGACCGGCGAGGTCGACATGACCGGCTACGAGTACCGGGAGCAGCCGGGCATGGTGAACTTCGACTACGCGTTCTGGGACGAGGCGTCGCAGAGCTTCTGGCACGCCAACCACATGGACTACGGCGACCCGGCCGACCCGATGATCGTCCTGCAGTCGACCAAGGAGAAGTTCGCCGCCGGCTACCGCGACTTCGATCGCACGGTCTACGCGATCGCCCTGGCGAACAACTACAATCCGGGGCTGGCGGCGATCGCGTCGGGCCGCCGCGGAGGCCACTGATGTCGTTCGAACCTGCCAGCCATACCGATCAGGTCGTCACCGTGCGCGGCGTCGCCTACGACGCCCGCGCCGGCGCCATCGTCGAGCTCGAGGACCGCACGCCGATCTACATCGCCGGGCTGACCGAGTGGGACGAGACCATCCAGGGCAAGCCGATCGAGGTCACCGGGCGCCTGCGGGCGCGCGCGGCCCGGGCGCCCAAGGTGCCGCTCGGTGCGCCCCAGGTCCACGGCCTGGTGTCGGCGACCTACGTCCTCGAGGAAGCGCAGTGGACCGTCGTCTCCTGAGCGGGCTCGCGACCGCCGCGCTAGCGCTCGGCCTGGTCGGCTGCGTCAAGAAGCAGGACGACGCCGGCAAGACGCCGAACCCGGGGACCGGCGCGACCGGCGCGGGCTCGGCGGTTGGCGCGGGCTCGGCGGTTGGCGCGGGCTCGGCGGTTGGCGCGGGCTCGGCGGTTGGCGCGGGCTCGGCGACCGGCGCGATCAAGATCACCGACGTCGCCTCCGCCCAGGCCGCTCTCGGCAAGCGGGTGCGGATCGAGGGCACGGCCGACAACGCCAAGCTCGGAGCGATCGTGCTGGTCGGCGATCTGGTGGTGTTCTGCACCGACCGGCCCGAGGGCTGGGACGAGCGCAACCGCCCGGTGATCGTCGAGGGCGAGCTGACCTACGACGCCGGCAAGCCGGCACCGCCGCCGGGCCCGAACGGCGAGCAGAGCGCGGGCGCCAGCGGCGGCAGCTTCCGCATGGCGTGCACCGTCGTCACGCCGTAGGCGACGTCACGCGGCCGGCGTGACGAGGGCAGCCGCGACCTCGGCCAGCGCGACCGGCAGGTCCGAGGCGATCACGCCCAGGCCGTAGCGCGCGGCCAGCGCGTCGCCAGCGGCGCCGTGCAGGTAGGCCGCGGCCCACGCCGCGGTGGCGGCGTCGAGCCCCTGGGCCAGGAGCGCCGCGATCGCGCCGGCCAGGACGTCGCCGGTGCCAGCGGTGGCCAGGGCCGGGCCGCCGGTCGGCACGACGTAGATCATGGCGCGCGGATCGCGGCCGTCGCACACCAGCGTGCGCGCGCCCTTGAGCACCGCCACCACCCGGCGCCGCTGCGCCAGCGCCCGGACCGCGGCCGGTCGATCGGCCTCGACCGCGGCGGTGGTGAGGCCGAGCAGGCGCGCGGCCTCGCCGGGGTGCGGGGTGATCACGACCGGCGCGGTGGCGCCGTCGAGGAGGTGGGGATGAGCGGCGGCGTGGGCCAGGCCGGTGGCGTCGACCACGCACGGCCGACCGGCGGCGATCGCCGCGGCGACCCAGCGCGCGCCGGCGTCGTCCTCGGGCAGGCCGGGGCCGATCGCGATCGCCGCCTTGTCGCGGACCAGCGCCGCCAGCTCGCCGCCGTCGGTGACCGCGGCGGTCATGATCGGATCGGGCGCGGCCAGCTCGCCGCTGGCCTCGGCCGGACCGGCCAGAGTGACCAGGCCGGCACCAGCGCGCAGCGCGGCGATCGCCGCCAGCCGCCCGGCGCCGCGCTTGCCCGGCGAGCCCGCGACCACCAGGACGTGGCCGCGGCGGTGCTTGTGGACCAGCGCGCCGTGGCGCGGCAGCGCCGCGACGACGTCGGTCGCCTCGACGATCGCGGCCCGCGGCGCGACCGCCGCGATCAACCGCGGCGCGATGCCGATATCGACCGCGGTGACCCGGCCCGCGGTGGCGCAGCCGGGCGCGCCGACCAGCCCGAGCTTGGGCAGCGCCATCGTCACGGTGCGATCGGCGGCGACCGCGCAGCCCAGGGTCGCGCCGGTGTCGGCGTGGAGGCCGCTCGGCAGGTCGATCGCGATCCGCCGCCCGGGCGCGGCGTTGATCGCGGCGATCACGTCGGCCAGGTGGCCGGCGACGGGGCGGGTCAGGCCGACGCCGAAGATCGCGTCGACCACGATCGCTGCGCGGGTCAGGAGCGCCCGCAGCGCCGAGACGCCCGCGCCGTCGGTCGCCTCGTGGACCGCGCCGCCGGCCGCCAGATACGCGTCGCGGTGCAGCCGCGCGTCGCCGGTCAGCGCGTCCCCGGCCACCACCGCGACCACCGCGACCTCGACACCGGCGCCGGCCAGCGCGCGGGCCACGACGTAGCCGTCGCCGCCGTTGCCACCGCCGCCGCACACCACGACCACCGGG
This sequence comes from Kofleriaceae bacterium, assembly GCA_018057825.1. Lineage (GTDB taxonomy): Bacteria > Myxococcota_A > Polyangia > Haliangiales > Haliangiaceae > UBA2376. Next base: position 35,971 of record JAGPCY010000048.1, read on the forward strand.
CCGCGCCGACCGGCCAGCTCATCGACGACCACGGCCGCGACGCCGCGCCCCGCGGTCTCCATCAAGACTGCGCCCGGCAGGCCCAGCTCGGTCATCGCCGCGGCGTCGAGCGCCCGGGCCTCGGCTGCGGTGATCACCGGCTGCACGTCAGCTCCGACAGGCCGCGACCAGGGCGTCGGCGATGGCCTGAGCTCGCTCGCGGATCGCCACCTCGTCGGGGCCCTCGATCATGACCCGGGCCTTGGCCTCGGTGCCGCTGTAGCGCACCAGGACCCGACCGTCGTCGCCGAGGTCGCGCTCGACCGCGCGGATCAGGTCGCCGACCGCGGCCAGCTCGTCGAGGGGCCGCTTGCGATCGACGCGGACGTTGACCAGCACCTGCGGCGTCCGCTCCATGACCTTGGCCAGCTCCGACAGCGGCCGGCCCTCGCGCACCATCACCGCCAGGACCCGCAGCGCGGCGACGATGCCGTCGCCGGTCGTGGCGTGATCGAGGAAGACCAGGTGGCCCGACTGCTCGCCGCCCAGGTTGTAGCCGTGGCGGCGCATCTCCTCGACGACGTAGCGGTCGCCGACCGCGGTCCGCACGACGGTGCCGCCGGCGGCGCGCACCGCGCGCTCGAGCCCGAGGTTCGACATCACGGTCGTGACCAGCGTGCCCTTGGCCAGCCGGCCCTCGCCGAGCATCCGGGTCGCGCACAGCGCCATGACCGCGTCCCCGTCGACGACCTCGCCGCGCTCGTCGCACAGGACCAGGCGATCGGCGTCACCGTCGAGGGCGATACCGACATGGGCGCCGTGGTCGCGCACCGCCTTGCACATCGCCTCGGGCGCCAGGGCCCCGGCCTTGTCGTTGATGTTCTTGCCGTTGGGCGCGCAGTTGATCGCGATGACCTTGGCGCCCAGCTCTTCGAACACCGCCGGGCCGACCCGGTAGCCAGCGCCGTGGGCGCCGTCGACGACCACGGTCAGGCCGTCGAGGGTGAGATCGGCCGGGAAGGTGTTCTTGCAGAACACCACGTAGCGACCGCGCGAGTCCTCGATCTTGCGGCTGTAGCCGACGTCGCCGGAGCCGGCCCGCTGGCCGTCGAGCTCGGGCGACTCCATCAGCGCCTCGATCTCGGCCTCGACGTGATCGGGCAGCTTGAAGCCGTCGCGGGCGAACAGCTTGATGCCGTTGTCCTCGAACGGGTTGTGCGACGCGCTGATCACGACGCCAGCGTCGCAGCGCATCGACGAGGTGATGAAGGCGATGCCGGGCGTCGGCAGCGGCCCGGTCAGCCAGACGTCGGCGCCCATCGAGACGATGCCCGAGGCCAGGGCGGTCTCGAACATGTAGCCCGACAGCCGGGTGTCCTTGCCGATCACGATCCGGGTGTGACGGCCGGCCTGGCGTAGCCGGGCGGCCACCGCCATGCCCAGCCGCATCACGGTGGTGCCGGTCATCGGTTCGACGTTGGCGACTCCGCGGACGCCATCGGTGCCAAACAGCCTGCGCTCAGCCATTCCCTCAGGTAACACGACCGACCGGGCCCGGGAAACCGCCGGCGCCCCCGGAGCGCCGCGCGCCGGGTCAGCGCACGCGCTCGACCCTCACCTCGGCGGGGTGGACCGCGACCGCGACGCCCGACGACACGCCGTCGACCGCGACCTCGGCCACCGCGCCGACCCGCGGCCGGGCCGCGAACCGCGCGATCGGGTGGACGCCGCCGGCCAGGGCCCGGTCGATGGCCTCGCGCGGCCCGGTCAGGACCACCTCGACGGTGACCGGCGACAGGAAGACCCGGGCCGGCTCGACGCCGTCGCCGGCCGCGACCACCCGGACCGGGCCGCGCCACTGCCCGGTGATCGGCACGTCGACCCGCACGGTGTCCTTCCACCCCAGCTCGACCAGGGGCGGCGGCGCCAGGAGCGCGGCGTCGGCGCGGAAGCGCCGGGTCTGGCCGTCGACCGCCACGTCCTGGGTCCGGACCTGGGTCATGGCCGCGACGACGCTGTGCGGGCCGCGGACCTTGACCCGGCGCGGCTCGACCGCGACCTCGGCTGCCACCACCGCGTAGCCCGGGGCCGGCCGACCGACCACCGCCGGCACGACCTCGACCTCGCGCTCGACCCGATCCTCGAAGGCCACCACGATCGCGCGCGGCTCGACCGAGGTCACGACCAGGCCGTCGGGCAGATCGAACATCGCGGGCTCGAGGGCGACCTCGCCGCCGCGGCGCTCGGTCAGATCGAGGGTCACGCGATCGAGCTCGCGCTCGTCGAAGCGCTTGATGCGCCGCCACGGCCCTTTGATCGTCACCTTGACCTCGTCGACGCGCTCGGACACCAGCACCCGCCCGGTCGGCAAGACGTAGGCCACGCCGACCCGGACCGTGATCTCGCGCGGCTCGTCGGAGCCGACCAGGAGGAACACGAACCCGGTCAGCACCAGGGCCAGGAGCTTGAGGCCGAGGTGCTCGACCACCGCCCCGCGCAGCCAGCCGACGACGCCGCGGCGCGCGGTCACGAGCCCTCCAGGGCGCGCTCGCGGCCGAGCGACGCGACCGCGGCGCCGACCTCGGCGGCCGCCAACGCCGCCGCCCCGCCGCCGCCGTACAGCTCGAGGAGCGCCCGGCGCAGGGTCTGGCCGTCGAGATCGCGGGCGACCCGCCCGTGGAAGCACACCGACACCTGGCCGCGCTCCTCGGACACCACCACCGCGATCGCGTCGGTGTCCTCGGTGATCCCCAGGGCGGCCCGGTGCCGCGTGCCGAGCTCGGGACCGAGGCCGGCGGCCCGCGACAGCGGCAGGAGCGCCCGCGCCACGGCGATGCGCCGGTTGCGCCCGATCACCACCGCGCCGTCGTGCAGCTCGTTGTCGGCGGTGGCCACGAACAGCGTGACCAGGAGCTGGCGCGACAGCGCGGCGTCGAGTCGGGTCGCGTCCTCGACGAACCCGGTCAGATCGGCCTCGCGCTCGAGGACGATGATGGCCCCGCGCCGAGCCCGAGCGAGCTGGGCCACCGCGGCGGCGACCTCGTCGACCACCTGGCCGACGTCGTCGGCGCGACCGCTGGGCATCACGCCCTGGCCGATGCGGCCCAGGGCCCGCCGGATGTCGGCCTGGAACACCACGATCACGATCAGGATCAGGTAGCTGAGCACGTTGTCGAGCAGCCACGACACCGAGACCAGCTCGAGGCGGCGCGCGGCGTAGAAGCCGGCCGCGAGCAGCGCGATGCCGACCGCCATCTGGGCCGCGCGGGTGCCGCGGATGGCCCGGAGCACGCGGTAGATGAGGTAGTAGACCAGGAGCAGATCGATCGCGATCACCCAGCCCGGGCGCGAGCCGAAGCGATCGAGGAGCGAGGCCAGCGGTCCCGGCATGGCGTGAGGCGGCGGCGCCGCTCTTCTCGCTTACACGGCCGCGCGCGGGGTGGCAAACAAACTCGACGCCGGGCACCGCGCGGCGCGGTCGCCGGCGGAGCCGCGGCTGGTCGAGGGCCGATCAATCGCCGGGGGCGACCGACGCCGCCGCGGCGTACCCGACCAGGGCGGCGCGCAGGCCGACGACGTCGTGGACCCGCACGACGTGGGCGCCGGCGGCGATCGCCGCCAGGCTGACACCGACGGTCGCGCGGTCGAGGGCGGCCGGGTCGACCGCGACCCCGGCCGCGGTCAGGGTCGCCGCGAGGAAGCGCTTGCGTGAGGCGCCGATCACGACCGGGCGACCGATGGCGGCGGCCAGCTCGCCGGCGCGCGCCACCAGGGCCAGGTTGGTCGCCGGATCGGCGCCCTTGCCGAAGCCCAGGCCGGGATCGATGAAGGTCCGCGCCACCAGGGCTGACGGCAACGCCGCCACCGCGGCCGCCAGCTCGGCGCGCACGTCGTCGAAGCCGATCGGCGCCTCGGCCGCGAACACCTCGGCCAGGCTCGCGCCGCGCAGGTGCCCCAGGACGTAGCCGACCCCGGCCTCGGCGGCGACGTCGACGATCGCCGGATCGAAGCGCCCACCCGACACGTCGTTGATCACGTCGGCGCCAGCGACGATCGCGGCGCGGGCCACCGCGGCCTTGGTGGTGTCAACCGAGATGAGCGCGTCGGTGGTGGCCGCCAGGCCGGTGACGACCGCCTCGATCCGCGCCCACTCGGTCTCGGCCGACACCGGCGCAGCCCGCGGATTGGTGGCCTCGCCGCCGACGTCGAGGAGGTCGGCGCCAGCGGCCCACAGGGCCTGACCGTGGGCGATCGCCGCGGCGGCGTCAGCCAGGCGACCACCGTCGGAGAACGAGTCGGGCGTGACGTTGACGACGCCCATGATCAGCGGTCGAGCGAGGGGGACCAGCCGGACCCCACACGGATTGCCGCGGGCGCGGATCGCGAAGGGCGGCCCGGCCCACGATCGCCCGCCCCCCCTCGCCCCGCGCGCGTCCGCTCCGCTCAAACCGGCTCGGGCGTGGGCGACGGCGCCACCGGCGGCATCGCCACCGGGCGCTTGTCGTCGGCCGGCGGCTCCGGCATCCGCGGCCGACGCGCGGTCGGCAGCGGCCGGGCCAGCTTCTGGCCGGCCAGGAGCTGATCGATGTCGTCGCCGTCGATCGTCTCGTAGTCGAGCAGCGCGTCGGCGACCCGCTCGAGCTCGGCGCGGTGGGCCCGCAGGATCTCGGTGGCCCGCTCGTACTGGTGCAGCACGATGCGCCGGATCTCGGCGTCGATCCGCTGCGACGTGTCCTCGCTGTGGCGATCGCCCGAGGTGAAGTCGCGGCCGAGGAAGACCTCCTGCTTGCCGCCGGCGAAGTTGAGCGGGCCGAACTCATCGGACATGCCCCACTCGGTGACCATCGACCGCGCCAGCTCGGTGGCCCGCTCGATGTCATTGCCGGCGCCGGTGGTCTTCTGACCGAAGATGATCTCCTCGGCGACCCGGCCGCCCATGAGGATGCAGATCGTGTTCTGCGCAAACTCCCGGGTCATGCTGAGCCGGTCCTCGGTCGGGAGCTGCTGGGTCAGGCCGAGCGCGCGGCCGCGCGGGATGATCGTGACCTTGTGGACCGGATCGGCCTCGGCGCCGACGAACCGCGCGACCAGGGCGTGGCCGGCCTCGTGGACCGCGGTGTTCTTCTTCTCCTTCTCGGAGATGATCATCGATCGCCGCTCGGCGCCCATCAGCACCTTGTCCTTGGCCTCCTCGAAGTCGACCATGTCGACCTTGTCCTTGTCGCGGCGGGCCGCGATCAGCGCGGCCTCGTTGACCAGGCTCTCGAGATCGGCGCCCGAGAAGCCCGGCGTGCCGCGGGCGATGACCTCGAGGTCGACCGCGGCCGACAGCGGCACCCGGCGGACGTGGACGTTCAGGATGCCGATCCGGCCGCGCAGATCTGGGCGCGGCACGACGATGCGGCGGTCGAAGCGGCCCGGGCGCAGGAGCGCCGGGTCGAGGACGTCGGGGCGGTTGGTCGCGGCGATGATGATGACGCCGTCGTTGGACTCGAAGCCGTCCATCTCGACCAGGAGCTGGTTGAGCGTCTGCTCGCGCTCGTCGTGACCGCCGCCCAGGCCGGCGCCGCGGTGGCGACCGACCGCGTCGATCTCGTCGATGAAGATGATGCACGGCGCGTTCTTCTTGCCCTGCTCGAACAGGTCGCGGACCCGGCTGGCGCCGACGCCGACGAACATCTCGACGAAGTCCGAGCCCGAGATCGAGAAGAACGGCACGCCGGCCTCGCCGGCGATGGCGCGGGCCAGGAGGGTCTTGCCGGTGCCCGGCGAGCCCATCATCAGCACGCCCTTGGGGATGCGACCGCCCAGCTTGGTGAACTTCTTGGGGTCCTTGAGGAAGGCGATGATCTCCTCGACCTCCTCCTTGGCCTCCTCGACGCCGGCCACGTCCTTGAACGTGATGCGGTTCTGGCTGTCGGTCAGGAGCCGCGCCTTGGACTTGCCGAAGCTCATGGCCTTGCCGCCACCGGACTGGAGCTGGCGCATGAAGAAGAAGAACACCGCGATGAGGAGCAGCATCGGCAGCCACGACACCAGGAGCTGGGGCCACACCGAGCCCTCGGAGCGCTTCTCGATCTTGTAGGGGATGCCCGAGGCCCGCAGGGCCTCCATGTCGGCGTCGCCCCAGGTGCCCTGGACCACCGCCTTGGTCGACTGGGTCCGGTAGGTGATGACGAACTTGGCGTCCTGACGATCGCCCGGGTACACGCGGATCAGCTCGACCGGAGACTCGAGCTCAGGCTGGCCCGCGGCCTTGCGGTCGGCCCGGGCCTTGGCCTCGTCGGCCAGGAGCGAGTTGAACGCCTTGGCGTCCAGGGTCTTCTCCTTGCTCGACGACGAGTCGTTGAAGAACGAGTACACGCTCACGAACAGAAGGATCAGGATGAGCCAGATGAGTATGGTCTTGGTGGACTGGCGCACGGGTCGAACCGCCTCGGCGTCGAGAGACGCTTCCGGGCAGTATACCCGGCACCGCCGGCGCGACCACCGGCCGGGCGGCTTTCGGCGCCAGGCGCCCAAAGGCGGCGTCAAGACGGCTCAGCGCACCGCGATCTCGACCTGCCACGCCGCGCCCAGGTGCTCGGCCCACACGATCGTGCCGTCGACGGCGAGCACCACCCGAGCCCCGGCCCGCGCCGCCCGCGGCACCTTGGCGTCGGCGTACAGATCGGACAGCTTGCGCGATCGCCCACGGAGGCGGGCCGGACGCATCCGATCGCCGGGCTGCCAGGCGCGGATGCGGTACGGCCCATCGGGGCCGAGGGCGAGGAGCGGCGGGGGCGGCGCGGCGCCCTCGGCGCGCGCCGGCGCGATCAGTCGATCGTAGATCCGCTCGACCCGGCCGCCGGGGAGATCGAGCCCGCGGCTGCCGGCGGTGGGGCGGGCCGCGAGGTCGAGGACCGCGCCGACGTGGGCGCGGGTGGCGCCGCGGCCACGGGTGGTCAACCACGCGGCCACCACGCGGCGGGCCAGAGCCGGCGGCAACGCGGCGAGCGCCGCGGCGTCGAGGTCGTCCCCTCGCGCGACCGCGGCCCGGGCGGTCGCGACCTGGGGCGCGAAGAGCGCGCGATCGTCGGCGGCGTCGGCAGCCAGGGCGACCAGCGCGCCCTCGAGCTGCGGGTGGCGGGCCGCGAGCGCCGGCACGATCGTCTGCCGCAACCACGCGCGGGCGTAGCGCGGGTCGGCGTTCATCGGGTCGCGCCACGGCGCGAGCTGCTCGGCCTCGCAGTAGGCCAGGACGGCGGCGCGACCGTGAGCCAGGAGCGGCCGCACGAAGGGCCCGCGGCGCGGCGCGATCGCCGCCAGGCCGTCGGGGCCAGTGCCGCGCAAGAGCCGGAGGAGCACGGTCTCGGCCTGATCGGTCGCGGTGTGGCCGGTGAAGATCAGCTCGCCGGCGGCCAGCTCGACGAGGGCGCGGTGGCGGACCCGACGCGCTTGGGCCTCCCACGACGGACCGGCGGGGACCTCGACCGCGGCGACGGCGATCGCCAGGCCGCGGGCCGCGGCCCAGGCCCGGGCGTGGACGACCGCGGCGGCGCTGGCCGGCGCGCCGTGATCGACGTGCAGCAAGCGCACCGCGGCGGGACCGAGCGCGGCGGCCGCAGCGTCGGCCAGCACCGACGAGTCGGGCCCGCCGGAGAACGCGATGTCGACGCGGCGCCGACCATGGCGCGCCAGGGCGGCGGCGACGGCGGCCCGGATCGCGGCGACGGACGACACCGGCCCAGTGTAGACCGCGCCGCGCCGGTCCGGCCCCCACAGCGGTTGCGCCGCGGGAGAGACGTCACTACCGTGGCCCGACGTGACCGAACCCGACGCTCCGCTCACTCGCCTGCGCGCCCAGCTCGCGGGCCCGCGCGGCCGCGCGCGGGTCGAGGCGCTGCTCGCCGATCCCGACGCCGCGACCCTCGTGCCGGCGCTGCCGGCGGCGACCTTCCACGGCCTCATCCAGGACGTCGGCCTCGACGAGGCCGGCGAGCTCTTGGCCCTGGCCACGCCGGCCCAGGTCCAGGGCTGCCTCGACCTCGAGGTCTGGGATCGCGATCGCGTCGACGTCGCCGCGGCCCGGCCGTGGATCGCGGCGCTCCTCGAGGTCGGCTTCGAGAAGGTCGGCGCGGTGTGGGCCGGGCTCGACCCCGAGTGGCGGGCGCTCTACCTCGCGGCCCACGCGACGATCTACGACCTGTCGGGTGGCGAAGACCCCGACCACGACGCCGCGTATCTCGACGATCCCGATCCGCCGCCGGTGTGGTTCACGCCCGATCGCGACTTCGCGCTGCGCTTGCTGGGCGGCGAGGACCAGGCGCGCCTGACGATGGAGCTGGTCGAGTCGCTGTACCGGGCCGACATGGCCCTGGCCCGACACACGATCCTGGCTGCGCGCTCCGAGCCGACCGCCGAACTTGAGGAGACCAGCTACCGATGGCGCTCGGGCCGGCTGGCCGACGACGGCTATGTCGACTTCTACGAGGCCCTGGCGCTGTTCGCGCCGATGACGCCGGAGCAGTTCGTCGCGACCCCGGTCGGCTCGACGATCGTCGACGAGCCCGGCCCGCCGCTGCCGCGGGCGATGGCCGAGCGCGTGCTCGCCACGAGCTTCCTGGCCCGGGCCTGGGATCGGGTCGGCGCCGACGATCCGGCGGCCGCCGACCGCCTCGAGCTCGCGCTGCCGAGCCTGGTCAACCAGGTGCTGGCGGCGGCCCGGGTCCGCCCCGGCGATGGCGACGCGATCGCTGCGGCCGCCACCTACGCCACCGCGACCGTGGCCCTCGGCCTCGAGACCGTGGCTCGCGGCGACGTGGTCGCGGCGGCGCGCATCCTGGCCGGCGCCTCGCTCCAGCACCTGCACCGGGTCGGCTACACCGTCACGGTGCGGCTGGCCAAGGTCGCGGCCAGCCTGGCGCCACGCGCCACCACCGCCGACGACCGCAGCGCCGCGGTGGTGACCGCGCTGTGCGCGCCGCGGCCGTGGCTGGCCCGCGTCATCGACGATCCGCCGACGACCGGAGTCCGGCCCTTCGAGACCACCGCGGACCTGCGGCGGGCCGCCGAGGTCCTGGCCGAGCTGGCGATCCGGATCGCGGTGGCCGAGCGCCTCGGCGTGGTCCTGACCGCGATGAAGGACGTGCCCGAGCCCCGTCCGGCCGTCGACGACCACGGCCGCACCGCGCTGGTCCGCTGGCTGGCCTCGGGGGAGCTGACCGGCGGCGCGCTGTCGCCCGGGGAGCTCGCGGCGGCCGCGGCGGCCGTGCCCGGCCTCGATCGCCCCGCCGCCCTCACCGCCGTGCGCGAGCTCCTGGGCGCCGACGGTGGCTTGCCGGCCCGGCTGGCGGCGGTGGTCGGCGGCTGGCTCGACGACGTGACCGAGACCCTGACCCACCTCGATCTGACGCGCCTCGATCCGCGGTTCGTCGACGGTCTCCTGGTCACAACAGTCGCGCGCGCGTAGCCATTGGACTCGGGGTCGGGGTCGGGGTCGAACTCGGACTCGGACTCGGACTCGGTCTCGGGTTCGGGCTCGGGCTCGGGTTCGGGTTCCGGTTCCGGTTCCGGTTCCGGCCTCGGACTCGGCCTCGGTCTCGGTCTCGGTCTCGGTCTCAGTCTCGGCCTCCGCCTCGGCCTCCGCCTCCGCCTCCGCCTCCGCCCCCGCCCCCCTTCCCCACCGCGCCTTCGCTCAGTCCCCCGGGCTCGGCAGCGTCAGGCCATCGAGCCGAAACGCCGCCGCCGCCGCCGCGTTCTGCTCCGCCGCCTTCTTCGACGAGCCGTCGCTGCGCGCGAACATCGTGTCCCCGATCCACACCTCGACCACGAAGCGCTTGGCGTGGTCGGGCCCCATCTCGCCGACGGTGCGGTACACCGGCATCAGCTTGAGCCGCGCCAGCGCGACCTCCTGCAACCGGGTCTTGAAGTCGTAGAAGCCGTCGTGCTCAGCGGTCTCGATGCGGTGGGCCAGCAGGCGATCGACCATCGCCGCCGCGACCGGATAGCCGCCGTCGAGATAGACCGCCGCCACGACCGCCTCGAAGGCGTCGGCCAAGATCGATCGCTTGGTCCGCCCGCCGCTCCGCTCCTCGCCCTTGCCGAGGCGGAGCCAAGCGCCCAGCCCGAGGCCGGCCGCGACCTCGGCCAGCCCGGCCTCGCTCACGACCTGGGCCCGGGTCACCGACAGCTCGCCCTCGCGCAGGTGCGGGAACCGGACCATCAGGCGATGGCCGACCGCGAGATCGAGCACGGCATCCCCCAAGAACTCCAGGCGCTCGTTGTCGCCGCCGGCCGTACCCGGATGCTCGTTCCACCACGACGCATGGCGGAGCGCGACCTCGAGGTGATCGCGATCGCGGAAGACGTAGCCGAGCACGGCTTCGAGGGCGGCCAGGTCCGGCGCGTCGGGCACCGCGGCACGATAGCAAATCGCGCGCCCCGCGCGGCTTCCGGTACACTGCCGGTCGTGGAGCCGCCCGCGCGCATCGGTCGCTACCACGTCCTCGGGCCGATCGCCCGCGGCGGGATGGCCGAGGTCTTGCGGGTCAAGAGCGTCGGTCTGGCCGGCTTCGAGAAGCACCTCGCGCTCAAGCGCATCGCCCCGGCCCAGGCCCGCGAGCCGCGCTTCATCCAGTCGTTCATCGACGAGGCCCGCATCGCCGCCGGGCTGTCGCACAAGAACCTGGTCCAGGTGGTCGACTTCGGCGAGGTCGATGGCGAGCTGTACCTGACGATGGAGCTGGTCGACGGCTGCGACCTGCGCCTGGCCCTCGAGCGCCTGGCCAGTCGGCGCCAGCGCATGCCGGTGGCCCTGGCCGCCCATGTGATCGCCGAGATCGCGACCGGCCTCGACTACGCCCACCGCAAGGCCGACGCCGACGGCGCGCCGCTGGCGATCGTCCACTGCGACGTGTCGCCGGCCAACGTCATGGTCACCGCCGAGGGTCACGTCAAGATCCTCGACTTCGGCGTGGCCCGCGCCAGCTTCACCCACGCCATCGAGCAGCGCCGGCTGCGAGGCAAGCCGCGCTACATGGCCCCCGAGCAGACTCGCGCCGAGCGCCCGACCCCAGCGACCGACGTCTTCGCCCTGGCGGTGGTCGCGTGGGAGCTCCTGTTCGGCCGGCCGCTGTTCGATCACCCCGACGTCGCGACCACCCTGGTCGCGGTGCGCTCACAGCCGATCCCGCGGCTGGCCGGACGGCGCGAGCTCCCGGTCGAGCTGGCCCGCGCGCTCGACCGCGCCCTCGACCGGACCCCGGGTCGGCGCGGCAGCGCGGCTGAGCTGGCCGCGGCCGCGGCCCGCGCCTCCGGCGGCGCCAGCGCGCGCGGCCTGGCGGCCTGGCTCGACGAGCTCCTGGCCGGGTCGAGCCCCGCGCTGGCGGTGCCGACCTTCGCCGCCGCCACCGGTGACACCGTCGAGCGGATCGCGATCCCGCGCGAGCTGCCGTCGGCGATCCCGTCGGCGATCCCGACCGCGCTCCCGGCGCTGCCGACCACGCCGCTGCGCGGGCCGCGGGCCCCCCAGGCCGCGCCTCTCGACGAGCCCGCGGATCCAGCCGCCGATCCGACCCGCGCCGATCTCGGCTTCGCCTGGCTCGACGATCCCGAGACCAGCGTCGACGCCGCCGATCGGCTCGGCACGTGCGATCTCGACGTGGGCGAACTCGAGCCGGGCGATCTCGACGCGGGCGACCTCGACACCGGCGTCGAACCGCTGCCGGGCGACGCGACGATCGATCAGAGCCTCGACACCCAGCCGCCGCCGACCACGCGATCGCCATCGTAGAGGACGGCGGCCTGGCCGGGCGCGGCCACCGTCGGCTCGGCCAGCTCGACCACCGGCGGCGCGCCGTCGCGCACGACCGCCGGGATGCGGGCGCCGCGGTGACGGACCTGCACGGTCAGCCCATCGCCGCGCGGCCCGAGCCAGCGGACGTCGGCCAGCTTGAAGGCCGCGACCGCGGCGTCGTCGCGCCCACCGACGGTGACGGTCGCGGTGGCCGGATCGATCGCGGTCACGAACCGGCGATCGTCGGGGCCGACCCCGCGCAGGTTGCCGAGGCCGCGGTGCTGCCCGACGGTGAAGCGGTGGACGCCGTCGTGGTGGCCGAGCACGACGCCGCGCTCGTCGACGATCGGGCCCCGGGTCGGCAGGACGCGACCGCGCCGCACCGCCGCCGCCGCCACGAAGCCGGCGTGATCGCCGTCGGGGATGAAGCAGATCTCATGGGACTCGGGCTTGCTCGCGTTGGGCAAGCCGAGGGAGGCCGCCAGGGCCCGGACCTCGGGCTTGGCCAGCTCGCCGAGGGGAAACCACACCGCGCCCAGCGCCGCCGGCGGCATCGAGAACAGGAAGTACGACTGGTCCTTGTCGGGATCGACGGCCCGCCACAGGGCCGGCGCACCGTCGGGGCCCGGCGCGATCCGACCGTAGTGGCCGGTGGCCAGGACCTCGGCGCCGATCGCGCGGGCCTGGGCCAGAAGCGGCGTGAACTTGATGTGCTGGTTGCACTTCACGCACGGGTTGGGGGTCTGCCCGGCCAGGTAGGTGGCGACGAAGTCCTCGACCACCGCGTCGGTGAACTCGGCCTCGAGGTCGATCACGTAGTGGGGGATGCCGAGGTGGTCGGCGACCCGGCGGGCGTCCTCGACGTCGCGCGGCCCGCAGCAGCGACCGCGCGCGGTGCCGGTGGCCCGCGCGTCGTAGAGCCGCATGGTCATGCCGATCACGCGGTGACCGGCGGCGACCAAGAGCGCGGCCGCGGTCGCCGAGTCGACGCCGCCCGACAGCGCGACCACGACGGTGCGCGGCGCGGCGGGCGCAGCCGGGGGCGAGACGGACGACATGGGCGAAGCTGTGCCAGACCCGAGCGCCGACGGCAAGCGCGGTAGCGTCAGCGCGGCGCCGTCGAGATGACGCCGGCGAACAGCTCCCCGGCCAGGAACCGGGTGCCACGCGGCGGCTGATCGCGGTTGTGGCGGAGCGCGGTGTTGACCACCCGCCGCGCGCGATCGCGGGTCACCCGCGGCCGGGTCGGATCGAAGAAGCCGCGGCGGACCACGCCGCCGCCGAGGTACAGCACCTCGACCACGCCGCGGGGATCGCGGCCGAGCGCGACGGCGACCAGCGAGGCCCGGGCCCCGCCGACCGCGCGATCGAAGACGATCAGATCGCCGGGCGCCACGATGGCCAGCGAGCGCCAGGCGTCGCCGGCCTGGGCCCAGGCGATCAGCGCGGCCTCGGTGGCGACCGCGGGCGCGGCGCGGCCGGTCAACGACGACGACCACGCCAGGGCGAGGGCCAGGGGCGCGTGACGGGCGCGCCGGCCGACCAGCCGCCGGGCGTCCTCGACCGACGCGATCGCCGGCAGCGGCTCGGGGCCGTCGCGGTGGGGCGCCGGCAGCCGCGACCACACGATGCCGCCGTCGGGGGCCCGCGGGTAGTCGGGGGCGATCACCGCCGTCGAGGCCGGCCCGGGATCGGCGGCGACCGCGCCGAGGGTGCTGGGCCTCGGGCCGGGTGCGGGCGCGGGCGCCGCGGGTCCGCCGCCGGGGACCTGGCGGACCCCACAGCCGAGGGCGAAGGCGGCGACCGCCGCAGCCAGGGCGCGCATGCCCCGACGGTAGGCCCGCCCACCGGCCCGCCCAACTTTTTTTGCCCCGCCACGCAACCCGGCCAGGGCGGCGCCGATATCCGCGGCATGTCGGTCAAAGGTCATGGTCCCCTGGAGAAGCTCACGCTGGTCAACCTCGATCGTTCGGGCCAGGTGGTGGCGCAGTACAACCCGAAGGAGTTCCAGCTCGACAAGGCGGCGTCGTGGTCGCCGACCGCGAGCCGCGGCGATCAGCCCGAGCTGACGTTCCAGGGCTCGAACCCGCGGACCCTGCAGCTCGAGCTGTTCTTCGACACCTACGAGACCGGCGAGGACGTCCACGAGCGCTACGTCGGGCCGCTCCAGGAGCTGGCGCTGGTCATGCCGCCCAACCCGGCCACCGGGCGCAGCGATGAGGCCGACAAGCGGCCCCCGCGGGTCGCGGTGATCTGGGGCGGCGCGGGCCCGGGCGGGCCGGCCGGCGGCCACCGCCTGCCGCGGTTCATCGGCGTCGTCGAGTCGGTCGCGACCAAGTACACGATGTTCCTCCCCGACGGCACCGCGGTCCGCGCCACCTGCGCGATCAAGCTGCTCGAGGCCGACCGCGCGTCGTTCCGCGTCGGCGCGCCGCGCTGACTTCCCAGCCGCGGCCGACCGCGCTACAAGCCGGCCATGGCCGACCGCGTCCACCTGCCCGTCGTGACCGGCGACGCCGCGCCGCCGCGCCGCCGCCACCCCGAGTGGATCCGCGTCCAGCTCCCGACCAAGCCGACCTTCTTCGAGGTCAAGCAGCGGGTCGGCGAGCTCAAGCTCAACACCGTGTGCGAGAGCGCGAGCTGCCCCAACATCGGCGAGTGCTGGAGCCGGCGGGCCCTGACGATCATGATCATGGGCGACATCTGCACCCGGTCGTGCCGCTTCTGCGACGTCACCACCGGCCGGCCGCTCCCGCTCGATCCCGATGAGCCGGCCCGGGTCGCGACCATGCTGGCCGAGCTCGACCTCGAGCACACCGTGATCACCTGCGTCGATCGCGACGACCTGCCGGACTTCGGCGGGGCGCACTGGGCCGCGACCATCGCCGCGGTCAAGGCCGCGTGCCCCGACATGACGCTCGAGGTCCTGGTCGGCGACTTCAAGGGTCGCCCCGAGCATGCCGACCTGGTGCTCGACGCCGGCCCCGACGTGTTCGCCCACAACCTCGAGACCGTGCCGCGGCTGTCGCGCGAGGTCCGGGTCCAGGCCAGCTACCCGCGCAGCTACCAGATCCTGGCCCACGCCCGCCGGCGCGGCGCGGTGGTGAAGACCGGGCTCATGCTCGGGCTGGGCGAGACCACCGACGAGGTGCTAGCGGTCCTGCGCGAGGTCGCCGACCTCGGCGTCGACATCGTCACGCTCGGTCAGTACCTGGCGCCGTCGCGCTCGCACCTGCCGGTGGTGCGCTACCTGCCGCCGGCCGAGTTCGCCGAGCTGGCCGACGCCGCGCGCGGCTTCGGCATCGCCCACGTCGAGAGCGGGCCGCTCGTGCGGTCGAGCTACCACGCCGATGGCCAGGCCGCCCTGGTCCGGGCCCTGCGAGCCAAGGCCGCAGTCGGCGGCTGACCAGGGCGCGCGCGATCAGATCCGCTCGTACTCGATCAGGCCGAGGCGGTCGCCGCGCAAGAAGGTGTCGAGCGACAGCGTGGTGTTGTCCCCGATCCGGAGCTGGATCTCGATCTGGCCGGGCGCGAACTCGGTCCAGATGCCGGCGGCCTCGAAGGGAGCATCGTCGTCGATCTGCTCGCGCAAGGTGGCCGCGCCATCGCCGCCCAAGACGATCGTGCGGTCGAGCATCCGGGCGTTGACGCGCATCTCGGTCCGCCAGGTCCCGACCGGGCCGTCGACCGCGCCCTGGGGCAGCGCCACGGCCATCAGCAGGTGCCCGTCGATGACGGCCACCGTGTGTTCGAGGGTCAAGGTCTCGCTCGGCTCCTCGAGCTGCATGGTGAGGCGGTCACCGACCAGGGCCCAGGGCCCGACCTGGGTCTCGCCGTCGACGACCTGGGTGAGCTGGCCGTCGTCGGTGAAGGTCAGGAGGTCGCGATCCCCCACGGCCACCGGGTCGTCGGACGCGTGGGGCGTCTCGCGCCACGAGCCGAGCATCTCGGTGGCGAGGTCCGGTGTCTCGGGGGTCGGTTCGGCGCAGGCGGGCAGGACGAGGGCCGACAGGAGGGCGAGGTGAGGCAGGCGGTGGGACAGGCGCATGGTCGGGCCTTACAGCAACCGGCGGACCAGGCGGCCGGCGCGCTCAAGCCCGCGATCGCACGGTCGCCACCGGCGCGGGCCTGGTGAAACCGCGACGCCGATGTCGCGCGATCGGTCAGGCCGGGCCGCCGCGCTACCGCGTCGCGAGGTAGGCGGCGACCACCGAGGAGATCGACAGCGCCAGGACGATCGCGAAGATCCACGGCGCGCGGTTGGGGCCGGGATCGTCGGGCCGGTGCGCCTTGCCGCGGCCGGGCCCGCGGATCGTCGCGGTGCCGCGGCGATCGCCGATCCGCCGGTCGCCCTCGCGGCGATCCTCGCCGCGCCGCTCGCGGCGGACGTCGAGGAGCTTGGTCGGCTCGTCGTCGCTGGCCCGGTTGCCGCCGCGCGGCTCGATCACCGGCGGCGGGCGCGAGGCCTTGAGCCCGCGCAAGGACACCTCACGGCCCGCGGCCGGCGGCGGCCGGCGCGCGGTCGCCAGCCCGGGGTCGCTGTCGTCGGAACCACCGGCCACCATCGTCGCCTCGTCGTCGGAGGGCTCCTCGAGCTCCGAGGTCGACAGGTCCGAGGTCGGCAGCATCGGCGCCGGGGCGGTCGACTTGACCGGGCGGGCCGTGACGCTGGCGTGCATCCCGCCGGCGACCCGCTCGTGGGCCACCTCGTCGCCGGCCAGCGCCATCGGCGTGACCAGACCCTCGCGCAGGCAGCGCTCCCAGCTCGCGCGCAGCGCCGCCTCGGCCTCGCCGGCGTCCTTCCAGCGCCGCTGCGGCGACGGATCGAGCGCGGCCATGCAGACCTCGGCCAGCGGCCCCGGCACCGAGGCGTCGTGGTGGGTCGGCGGCGGCGCGTCGCCCTTGCACACGTAGCCGTTGGTGGTCTTGGTGTCGGGGCCTTCGTACGGGATCCGCCCGCACAGGAGCTCGTAGAGCAGCGCGCCCCAGGCGAACACGTCGGCCTGCGCGGTGTAGCGGCCCTCGCGGATCGCCTCGGGCGGCGCGTAGCCCGGCGTGCCCATGAAGATGCCGACCTGGGTCAGATCGCTGTCGGGCATACGAGCGATGCCGAAGTCGGCCAGCTTCCAGCGCTGCTCGCCGGCGTGGAGCACGTTGGCCGGCTTGACGTCGCGGTGGACGATGCGCTGGCGGTGGGCGAACGACAGCGCGCTGGCCAGATCGAGCGCGATGTTGACCCCGCGCCCCAGCGGCATGCGCACGCGATCGAGGCGATCGGCCAGCGACTCGCCAGGCAGGTACTCGAGGACCATGAACGGCGCGCCCGAGCCCTCGTCGACGCCGACGTCGAAGATCGTGACGATCGCCGGGTGCTGCATCTTGGCCGCGGCCCGGGCCTCGCGCTGGAAGCGCTCGAGGTAGGCCGAGCGGATGCGCTTGCCCGAGCCCTGGGGCGAGACGATCGTCTTCACCGCGACCGTGCGGTCGAGGAGCGGATCGCGCGCCTTGTAGACCACGCCCATCGCGCCCTTGCCGAGGACCTTCACGATCTCATAGCGGCCGATCGTCTTTAGCGCCTCGCCGCCGTCGACCTCGAGGCCGGGCGGGGCCACGAACCGATGGCGCGACACCGTGCGATGGCGAGGCGCAGGTTCGTCTTTCACGGCCGCGACAGCCTATCACGCGGGGCGATCGGCCGTCGCGCGGGTGTGCGCGCCGGCGACCCGAGCGCCGGGTGGCACGCTGGCGGTGACCCAGGCGTTGCCGCCGATCACCGCGCCGGCGCCGATCACGGTCTGGCCGCCGAGGATGGTCGCGCCAGCGTAGATCACGGCGTCGTCCTCGATCGTCGGGTGACGCCGAGCCCCGGCCGCCGGCCGCTCCTCGGTGCGCGGCACCGACAGCGCGCCCAGGGTCACGCCCTGGTAGATCCGGACCCGCGCGCCGATGAGCGAGGTCTCGCCGATCACGACGCCGGTGCCGTGGTCGATGAAGAACGAGGGCCCGATCGTCGCCCCGGGGTGAATGTCGATCCCGGTCCGCTCGTGGGCCAGCTCGGTCATCATGCGGGGGACGATCACCGCGCCGGCGGCGAGGAGCGCGTGGGCGATGCGGTACACGGTGATCGCGTAGAAGCCCGGATAGCAGGCGACGATCTCGTCCTGACCGGTGGCCGCGGGATCGCCCTCGAAGGCCGCCCGCACGTCGGTGGCCAGGGTCGCGCGCAGCCCCGGGAGCGCCTCGAGGAAATCGGCGACGATGGCCTGGGCCCGGCCGGCGCAGTCGGCGCAGTCGAGGGCCGACGCCCCCGCGGCCTGGACCGCGCGGTGGCTGAGCGCGCGATAGACCTGGCGCCGCAAGGTCCCGGCCAGCTCGGCCAGGCGCTCGCGCACCAGCTCGCGCAGCTCGTTGGGCGGCAGGCGGGTCGCGCCGCCGGCGAACCCGGGCAGGAGCAGGGCGCGGCATTGATCGACCGCGCGCGCGACCTCGGCCGGCGACGGCAGCTCGACGCCGGTCAGGTGCATCGCGTCGCCGGGATCGGCGTAGCTAGCGATCAGGCGATCGGCGAGAGCGTCGACATCGGCGGCCATGGCGCGGTTCTAGCCCGGATCGCCCGCGCCGGCACGACTCACGGCGGCTCGACGGCGCCGGTCGGGGTCGGCGTCGGCGCCTCGTTGATCGTGCGCAGCGCCTCGACGAAGCGGGTCTCGGGCACGGTGACCCGCGTCGGCATGCCGCCGCCCAGGGCCAGGAGCTGTACGAAGTCCCAGCCCGAGTCGAAGGCCGCGGCGATCGTGAGCATGCCGGAGTCCTTGACCATCGACACCGGGGCCCGGGCCTGGCCGGCCAGGAGCAGATCGGTCTTGTCGAACGGCGGACCACCGGCGGTGTCGACCCACGCCACCCGACCTCGGATCGCGAAGCGCGCGGCCAGCGCCGCGGTGCCGGCGGCGCGCTGCTCGAACTCGTGGGCGGCCTCGGCGATCGCGTCGGCCTGCGCGCCCGGCCCCTGACCACCGACCAAGTAGCCGACCACCGCCCGCTTGAGCGCGTCGTCGCGGAAGCGGGCCCGCAGCGCCTGATCGATCCGGGTCGCCGTCGGCCCCGGGGCGCCGACCCGAGTGTCGACCGCGCGGGCGTCATCGTCGGCGCCCGGGTACGGCTCGTGGCCGCCGAGGATCCACTTGGCGGCGCTGTACAGGCCGTCGAGATCGACGTGGGTCAAGATCGTGTCGATCGGCCCGACCTGACGGACCAGGGCCGGCGTGATGAGCTCCGGGCAGCCGCCGTGAGCGGCCTTGGTCGTGAGGACGAACCGCGGGTCGCCGGCGTAGTCGGCGTGGCGTTCGTGATCGTGATGATCGACCCAGGCCGCCAGCCGATCGCCCAGGCCGTCGATCAGCGGCTTGGTGATCTTGGCGAAGGACACCGACGTGCCGACCGTGGCGGCGAAGGCGACGTCGGTCACCACCACCCGGCCGGGCAGGGCCGCCGGGCGCGGCAGGAGCCGCGGCGCCGTGAAGTGGAGGTGCGGGAGCATCGCGGCACCCTACCACAGCGTCGCGGACCGCCTCGCCGCCGCCGTCGGGGCCGGCCCGGCGACCGCGCGCCGGGTCAGCGATCGCGCGGGCAGCGCATCCGCACCGCCCAGCCGTCGGCCAGATCGACCTCGCGCACCGTGCCGCGGTCGCCGCAGGCCGCGGTCGCCGGCTGCGGGATCAGGCACACGGTCCGCCGCCCGGCGGCCCCGGCCACCGCGGCCTGCTCGCCGGCCGCGACCTCGGCCAGGTAGTCGCCGTCGACGTAGACGGCGATCGGCTCGGCGCACTCGCGGTTGTCGACGACGAAAGTCGCCGGGGTCGGCGGCAGCTCGGTGCGCGGCGGCACCGACGGGGTCCAGGTCCGCTCGTCGGGGATCCGGTAGGCCGCCGGATCGGCCGCCGCCGCCGCCAGCAGATCGGCGCCGCAGTTGCGCCGGGTCAGCTCGCGGCCGACCTGGCGATCGATCGCCGCGTCGAGCTCGACGACGTCCTTGCGCGCCGCGCGGTAGGTCGCGTGGGCCTCGGCGACCCGGGCCCGATCGCGCGCCGCGCCGCCCGCCAGCTCGCCGAAGCGATCGTGATCGGCGATGACCGCGTAGGCGTCCTCGAGCTCGAGGCCGAGCGCGACGAACCGCTCGCGGCCGGCCTTGACCCCGGCCCAGCGCGTCGCGACCGCGGTCAGCGGACACGGCCGCCGCGCCAGCTCGCGCGCCCGCGCCGGATCCTTGCTCGGCCCCTCGCCGAGCGCGGCCAGGAGCGCGCCCAGGCCGGCGGCGACCTCGGCGCGCACGCCGGCCATGGTCGCGGCGCGCGCCTCGAAGCGATCGAGGGCGGTCGCCAGCGCCGCGCGATCGCCGAACGGCAGCTCGACCCGCGGCCGCAGGGCGAGGCGCGGCGCGCCGCCGGCCGCCAGGGCCGCGAGGTTGGCGCGCGCGTCGACGTGGAGCGGGTTGCGGACCAGGGCGGCGAGGAAGTGCGCGCGGGCGCCGTCGCGATCGCCGGCCTTCCAGGCGACCACGCCGCGCAGGTTGGGGCCATCGGCGTCGCCCGGGGCCAGGCGCTCGACGACGGCGAGCTGACGCTCGGCGCGCGCGCGATCGCCGGCCGCCGCCGCGGCCAGCGCCAGATCGTAGCGGAGCGCGACCGAGCGCGGCCGAGCGGTCGCCGCGCGCCGCCAGTGCAGGGTGGCCTCGCCGGGCTTGCCCTCGAGGTACGCGACCGCGCCCAGGGCGGTGGCGGCCGCGACCTGGAGCGCGGCCGAGCGCTGCGCGCGGAGGAGCAGCGCCCGGGCCGCCGGATAGCGGCCGGCGTCGAGGAGCGTGGCCCCGGCCAGGAGCAGCGGGCGGGCGTCGTCGGGCGCCAGGCGAGCCGCGGCGTCGTACCACCGCACCGCCGGCTCGACCTCGCCGCGCTGCCGATACAGATCGCCGACTCGCTTGGCGGCGCCGGCGTCGGTCGGCCGAGCGGCGGCGACCCGCTCGGCGGCGGCGGTCGCCTCGACGACGCGGCCGGCCAGGGCGTAGGCCGCCGACAGCTCGCCCCAGGCCGCGAGGTCGTCGGCGGCGAGCCGGGTGACGATCTCGAGCTCGGCGATCTGCGTCGGCAGCTCACCGCGCGCCGCGGCGATCTCCGCGAGCACGCGATGGGCCGCCAGGTCATCGGCGCGATGGGCGACCACCCGCCCGAGCTCGGCCAGCGCCAGCGCGGCGTCGCCGTGGCCCCAGGCCGCGCGGCCCAGGGCGACCCGGGCGTCGAGATCCCACGGCCGCGCCAGCACGAGCTGGCGCGATCGCTCGACCGCGGTGGCCCAGTCCCCGAGCGCCGCCGCGCGCTCGGCCACCGCGCGCACCGCCGCCGGGTAGCCGGGATCGAGGTCGGCGGCGTAGGCGAACTTGCCGGCGGCCTTCTTGGCGATCGCCGGATCGGGATCGGTGCTCCACACCAGGCCGAGCAAGCGCTGGCCGGCGACCAGATCGGGATCGACCAGGACCGCGCGCGCCAGGTCGGCGGCGGCGGCGGCGCGATCGGGTGGCCCCCAGGCCCCGCGGGCCCGCCCGAGTCCGCGCCCGAGCAGGGTGAAGGCGTACGGATCGTCGGTCGGCCGCGCCGCCAGGGCGGTCCCCGCGTCGGCCGGCAACCGCCAGGTCGCGTCGGTCAACGCCCCCGCCGCCGCCGCGCCCAGGACGGCGTGGGGATCCTCGAGGGGGCCGCGCGCGGTCCGCTCGGCGACCTGGGTCGCGACGCCACCCTCGATCCGCCACACCGCGACCGCGACCTCGAGCTGCCAGTCGGGGCGGCGGACCCAGCCGGTCACCACCCAGCGCGCATCGCGGGCGACCGCGAAGGCCGCGACCGCCGACGGCGCGGCCGGCACCGGCGGTCCGGTCGGGACCACCCAGGCGTCGTAGGCCGGCGCCAGGCCGCTCACCCGCTCGAGCTTCTCGGCCAAGGCCAGCGGCAGGCCGGCGATCGCCCAGTCGAGGACCCGGACTCCCGAGCGGTTCTCGAAGGCCATCACCGCGAACCGATCGGGCGCGACCGCCGGGATCGGCGGCAGCGCGCCATCCGACCGCGCCGTCCCCGGTGCCGCGGCGGGGGACGCCGCGGGGGACGCCGCGGGGGACGCCGCGGGGGGAGCGGCGGTCGGCTGGGCCCGCGCCAGCCCGGCGATCGCCAGCGCGAGCGCGAGCGAACCGACCAGGCGCGGCAACCGCATGTCGACAGCGTAGCGCATCGCCACCGCCGGCGCGCCGGGGCCTTCCGCGATACGCTCACGGCGCGTGTCGCGCGTGCCTGCCCTGCCCCGCCGCCGCCGGATCCGCGCCTTCTCGGTGGTGCGGATGTTCGGGTTGGTGACGCTGTACCTGACCGCCGCCGGGGCCGCCTTCGCCTACTTCGCCATCGCCACGATCAACCGCGACCTGCCGGCCGATCTGAGCGCGATGAACAACTACCAGCCGACCCGCAAGAGCCTGGTCCTGGCGCAAGACGGGCTCGAGATCGGCAGCTTCTACATCGAGAACCGGCAGGTCGTCCGCCTCGATCGCATCCCGCCCCACGTGGTCGCCGCGTTCCTCGCCGCCGAGGACGATGGCTTCTGGGATCACCCCGGCTTCGATCTGATCGGCATCGGCCGCGCGGCGTGGAAGAACTTCACCGCCGGCGGGGTCAAGCAGGGCGCGTCGACGATCACCCAGCAGGTCACGAAGATGCTCCTCCTCGACAACGAGCGGACCTACATCCGCAAGGCCAAGGAGGTGATCCTGGCGGTCCGGATCGAGCGCGAGCTGTCGAAGCAGGAGATCCTGACGATCTATCTAAACCAGGTCTTTTTGGGAAAACAGTCCTACGGCGTAGCCGCCGCCGCCGCCACCTACTTCGGCAAGGCGGTCGAGAACGTGACCCTGGCCGAGGCCGCGCTCCTGGCCGGGCTGGTCGCGGCGCCGTCGGAGTACGCGCCCCACCGCCACTTCAGCAAGGCCCGGACCCGCCAGGTCTACGTGCTGCGGCGGATGCGCGAGGTCGGCTTCATCTCCGACAGCGAGCTGGCCGCCGCCCAGGACGAGCCGATCGCGATCGTCGGTGACGGCGGCGCCGAGGCCCCCGACGCCAACCCCAGCTTGATCGCCCCGTACTTCGTCGAGCAGGTCCGCCAGCGCCTGGTCGCCGAGCTCGGCAACGCCGCGGTGATCGGCGGCGGCCTGCAGGTCTACAGCACCCTCGACCCGCACATGCAGGCGGCGGCCGAGGCGGCGCTACGGCGCGGCCTCGACGCCCTCGATCGCCGACTCGGCTTCCGCGGGCCGCTGCGCCGGATCGCGCCCAGCGAGCGGGCCGCCTACGCCGACGGACCGCCGCAGCGCCTGCACGGCACGACCTTGACCCCGACCCCGGGCGCCCTGGCGCCGCGCACGCGCTACGGCGCGATGATCGTCAGTCTGCCGCGGCGCGGCGATCTCATCGTCGACCTCGGGCCTCGGACCTTGCCTTTGGCGGCCAAGGACGCCCTCGAGCTGAGGCGCTGGCGCGGCCCCGATCGCACCGGCCTGGCGGTCGGCGACGTCCTGCCGGTGGCCCTGACCGACGATGGCGCCGGCGTGGTCCTCGATCAACCGCCGGCGGTCGAGGGCGCGGTGGTGGCGATCGAGCCCGCGACCGGCCGCGTCCGCGCCCTGGTCGGCGGCTACCAGTGGCGCCCCGACAACCAGTTCGATCGCGCGAGCGCCGGACGGCGCCAGGTCGGCTCCTCGATCAAGCCGTTCATCTACGGCGCCGCGCTGGCCGGCGGACGGACCGTGGTCGACCGCGTGCTCGACGGGCCGGTCGCGGTGCCGACCGCCAGCGGGGTGTGGATGCCGTCGAACTACGACAACCGCTACGCCGGCTGGGTCACGCTGCGGACCGCCCTGGCCAAGAGCCTGAACACGATCTCGGTCCGGCTCATGCTCGAGGTCGGCGTCGATCGCGTGATCGCCATCCTGCGCGGGTTCGGGATCGCCAGCCCGATCCCGCGGCACATCTCGATCGCCCTGGGCACGCCCGACCTCACCCTGGTCGAGATGACCGGGGCCTACGCCGGCATCGCCGCCGGCGGCCGCCGGGTCACGCCCCGCCTGTGGGACGTCGTCACCGACGGCGCCGGCGAGCCGCTCCTCGATCACCGGGCCGATCCGCCCGGCCCGATCGTCTGGCCCGCCGAGGTCAACTACACGCTCATCGATCTCATGCGCGGCGTGGTCGCGCGCGGCACCGCCAAGCGCGCCCTCGAGCTCGGCCGACCGGCCGCCGGCAAGACCGGCACCAGCGCCAACTTCAAGGACGTGTGGTTCATCGGCTTCACGCCTGACCTGGTGTGCGGCGTGTGGATCGGCCGCGACGACTCGACGCCGATCGGCGACAAGATCACCGGCGGCGGCGCCGCGGTGCCGATCTGGACCGACTTCATGCTCGCCGCGCATCCGCCGACGCCGGTCCGCGACTTCCCGGTCCCGCCGGGGATCACCTTCGCCCGGGCCGAGCCCTGGGGCGGCACACCGGCGGGCAGCTCCCCCGACGCGGTCTGGGTCCCGTTCGCCCGCGGGACGATGCCATCGGCCTTCGCGCCGGGCGGCGGCGGCAAGCCCTTCGCGGCGCGGGTGCCGGCCTTGCCGCCACCGTGACCCGACGCACCGAGGTCCGCGCTCGCCGTCGGCCGTGGTAGCGTTTGGGCTTCGATGTCGCGTCGCGTCCGCTTCTCCTCCCTCCTCGCCGGCGCGCTCGTCGGTGGGGTCGCGATCACCGGGTGCAGCGGCGACGACGGCGGCAGCAGCATCGACGCGGGCTTGTCGCCATCGTGCCAGGAGGCCCTGACCCGGAGCGACCTGGCCTTCATCCAGGAGAAGATCTTCCAGCCGAGCTGCGCCAACTTCTCGGACTGCCACCAGGGCCGAGCCACCGACGCCGCCGGGCTCAACCTGGAGGAGGGCCAGAGCCGGGCCAACCTGGTCGACGCCGACTCGACCTTGTTCCCGCAGTTCAAGCTGGTCGCCCCGGGGCGCCCGCGCGAGAGCTACCTCCTCATCATCCTGGGTCACTACCCCGACCTCATGCAGTTCATCGATCCCGACAGCGGGCCCATGCCGTACAACAGCCCGCTCCTGTGCCAGCCCAAGCGCGACGCCATCGAGCGGTGGATCATGGCCGGGGCTCCGGCCGAGGGCGGCGCCGATGCCGGCGTACCCGACGCGAACCCTACCGATGCCCCATGACGCGCCATAAGTCGTCCATTTGCCAGCGGGATCGGCGGACGGTTGGCTTGACGCGCCGCGACCCGCCTCGGTACAACCGATCCCCAGGACGCGCCAGGTCCGGAACCTCAAGGAAGAACCCATGGATTGGCTAAGCGACGTTTTCCAGAAGGGCGGGCCTTTCTTCATCGTCAACACGTTCTTCCTGGCGATCTGCATCGCCCTGATCATCGAGCGGGCGATGTACTTCCTGGGCCGCGGCCACCTGAACGCCAAGGCGTTCCTCGAGCAGATCAAGCGTCTGCTCGCGGCCAACAACGTCGACCGCGCCAAGAAGCTGTGCGAGGCGACGTCGGCGCCGGTGGCCCGCGTCGCGAAGGCAGGCCTGAACCGCCTGCACCGGGGCGAGGCCGCGGTGGCCCAGGCGATGGAAGAGACCATGACCGACGCCCTGCCCGAGGTGAAGACCCGGATCGGCGCGCTGTGGTCGATGGCCAACATCGTGACCCTCACGGGTCTGCTCGGCACCATCACCGGCCTCATCAACACCTTCTCGGCCCTCAAGAACTCCGACCCGTCGACCAAGGATGAGAAGCTGTCGGCCGGTATCGCCGAGGCCATGTACAACACCGCCTACGGGTTGTCGATCGCGCTCCTGTGCATGATCGCGCACCTGCTCTTGTCGTCGGCCATGAAGAAGGTGGTCGCCGACCTCGAGGCCTTCTCGCTCCGGTTCGAGAACCTGCTGGCCGAGGGTGGCGGTGCCGCCCCGGCCGGCCGGACCGCCGGCGCCGCGCCTGGCCTCGACGAGCAGGCCTAGGAGCCACGAGGTGCTGACCGCCCAACGGGTCCGATCCAAGCAGCGCGCCGCGGTCGCGAAGCGCGAGGCCCAGATCGAAGACGAAGAGCTCGAGTCGGGCGAGATCAACCTCATCCCGTACCTCGACATCGTCACCAACCTGATGCTGTTCCTCCTGGCGTCGGTGGCGGCCAACATCATCTTCGGGCAGATCAACACCACCCTGCCCGACCAGGGCGCGCCGCCGGCGGCGCAGCAGAACGACCCGGCCAAGCCGCCCGACGAGCAGCCCCTGGGTGTGACCGTCGCGGTCACCCGCACCGAGATCAAGGTGTTCTCGCTGTCGGGCCTGGAGGGCACCCTGGCCGCGCCCAAGGCGCTCATCAAGCGGGCCGGCGCGCTCAACGACCAGTGCGACGGCGACTACCAGTGCGAGTCCAACGTGTGCGGCAGGAACAACCGCTGCGCCCCCCAGACCGGCAAGGACCCGGTGACCGGCAAGCCGATCCCGGACGTGACGCCGGTCTTCGACTACCGCGCCCTCAACGACGCCCTGGCCGAGATCGCGGCCCGGCGGTGGGAGGGCCCGGGTAAGCCCAAGCGCAAGCTCGAGACCTACCAGGCGGTGCTCATGGCCGACCCGTCGATCCCCTACGGCACCCTGGTCTCGGTCATCAGCGCGATGCGCTGCAAGATGCCGCCGTTCGGCACCTCGCGCGAGACCTGCCTGTCGCCGACCGGCGATCCCAACCTGAAGAAGGAGCCGGATCCGGTCGACATGAAGACCCGGCTCTACGATCCGGACCGCGTCGACTACAACACGGCCACCCACGCCCTGTTCTCGGACGTGGTCTTCTCGACGGGGTTGCGCTGATGTTCACGCCAGCCCAGGCCCGGGCCATGGTGCGCAAGGCGGTCAAGCGCGTGCCCGAGGGCGAAGAGATCCGCCACCTCAACATCATGCCCATGATGGACATGATGACGATCCTCCTGGTCGCCTTCATCTCGCAGATCGCGGTCGCGTCCAACGCCGCCCTCGCCAACACCGTCGTCTTGCCGGCGACCTTCGGCGAGCAGGCGATGCCCGAGACCTCGACCATGCTGATCATCACGAAGAACGCCATCGTCATCGAGGGCGAGCCCATCGTCTCGATCAGCCCGACCACCGGCGACGTCGACGCCAACCAGAAAGAGGGCGGCGCCGACGGTCGCAAGATCCCCAAGCTCACCACCTTCCTCGGCAAGCTGCGCGGCCTCCAGGAGGCTGCCCTCCGCGACGAGGGCCGCCCCGTCCCCGCCGTGCCCGAGCTGATGATCTTCGCCGACCGCACCGTGCAGTACAACCTGCTGGTCAACGTCATGTACTCGGCCAAGCAGAAGGAAGCCGGCTTCAAGCGCTTCCGCCTCATCGTCCAGAAGGGCCGCACCGTCGCACCCCCGACGGTGCCGTAACCCCCGCCCCCGTAACACCCGACCCCGTCGCGCGCACCGCGGCGCCCGACCCCTTCGCGCGCACCACCGCGCCCGACCCCGTCGCGCGCACCACCGCGCCCGACCCCGTCGCGCGCACCACCGCGCCCGACCCCATCGCGCGCACCACCGCGCCCGACCCCGTCGCGCGCACCCAAGCGCCCGACCCCTTCGCGCGCACCACCGCGCCCGACCCCGTCGCGCGCACCACCGCGCCCGACCCCATCGCGCGCACCCAAGCGCCCGACCCCGTCGCGCGCACCACCGCGCCCGACCCCGTCGCGCGCACCCAAGCGCCCGACCCCGTCGCGCGCACCCAAGCGCCCGACCCCGTCGCGCGCCCCACCGCGCCCGACCCCGTCGCGCGCACCACGGCGCCCGACCCCGTCGCGCGCACCACCGCGCCCGACCCCGTCGCGCGCACCACGGCGCCCGCCCCCTTCGCGCGCACCACCGCGCCCGCCCCCTTCGCGCGCACCACGGCGCCCGACCCCGTCGCGCGCACCACGGCGCCCGACCCCGTCGCGCGCACCACGGCGCCCGACCCCTTCGCGCGCACCACGGCGCCCGACCCCGTCGCGCGCACCACGGCGCCCGACCCGTCCCACTTCCCCCGCGCGCGGAGGAGAGGTCTCTGCCGTCACCACGGTCGCCTCGCTCGCCACGGTAGGGCAGAGTTCGCACGGAGCCGACGAGGGCCGGCCGCCCGCGAGGGAGCCCCCCGCGCTGGCGCCGACCTCGCGAGCTCCCTCGCCTGGGCAGCCCGGGTTGTCCAATCCGCGCCCCCCGCCGAAACACCGAGGCCGCGCCCCAACGCGAGCGAGCGGGGAGGCGTCGGCGCGTCGGGGGTGACCGAGCGGGCAGGCCCTCGTCGGCGGCCGCGCACCACACCACCTCCGGAGTCATCACCAGATCCCCACCCACCTTCCGCCGAGACCGAGACCGAGACCGAGACCGAGACCGAGACCGAGACCGAGACCGAGACCGAGACCGAGACCGAGACCGAGACCGAGACCGAGACCGAGACCGAGACCGAGACCGAGACCGAGACCGAGA